>NZ_CP107904.1:1200000-2400000 GCF_036013975.1 Kitasatospora sp. NBC_00458 | reverse complement strand
CTGGGCGAGCCGGACGGCCTCCCGCACGTTGTGGGTGACGAAGAGGATCGAGAGCTTGCGCTCGGCCCAGATCCGGGTGATCTCGTCGTGCAGGACGTCGCGGGTGATGGCGTCGAGGGCGGCGAACGGCTCGTCCATGAGCAGCAGGGAGCCGCCCTGGGCGAGCGCGCGGGCGAGCGCGACGCGCTGGCGCATGCCGCCGGAGAGCTCGTGCACGCGCTTGCCGTGGGAGCCCTGGAGGCGGACGAGTTCGAGCAGCCGCTCGGCCTCGGCCCGGCGCTCGGCCCGGGGGACGCCGGCGAGCTTGAGGGCGAGTTCGATGTTCCGGCCGGCCGTGAGCCAGGGGAAGAGCGCGTGTTCCTGGAACATCAGCGCGGGGCGTCCCCCGGGAACCTCGATGGTGCCCGCGGTGGGCGCGTCGAGACCGGCGACCAGGTTGAGCAGGGTGGACTTGCCGCAGCCCGAGGCGCCGAGCAGCGTGACGAACTCGCCCGGCGCGACGTCGAGGGTGATGTCGTCCAGGACGTGCGTCTGCGCGCCGGGACGGCCGAAGGACTTGTGCACGTGCGAGATCCGGACGGCCGGTGCGCCGTCGCGGGTGCCGACGCCGACGGCGTCGTCCGAGGTGGTCAGTGCCGGAGTCATCCGGACACCTCCTGCGTGGTGTGGTCTCGGGCCCCTCCCGTCCGCCGGCGGACGGGAGGGATGGTGACGGAGGGAGCCGGGGTCCGGGCCCCGCCCGGGGCCGTACTCGGGGCATCGAGCGGGCATCGACCGGGCGGGCGGGGTTCCGGACCGCGGGGCTTGGGCGCCGTGGGCGCGCCGCGGGCGCGCCCACGGGGGTACCGCGGGGCGGTGTTACTTGGTGCCGAGTCCGGCGTCCGCCACGGGGCTCTGCCCCTTCTCCTTGAGCACCTTGTTGAGCGGAGTGAGGTCGTAGATCCCGGCCAGGTTGGGCTTCTTGAGCAGGCCGGCGGTCACCGCGTTGTCGGCCTCGGTCTGCAGGGTGGAGGCCAGCGGGTCGTCCAGGAACTCGATGTCGGCCCAGGCCGGGTCGAGGATGGCCGGCTCCAGGGCGTTGCCGGCTTCCTTCTTGATGGCCTCGTTGGCGATGGCCTTGGCCTTGTCCGGGTTCGCCTTGATGAAGGCGTTGGTGGTCACGGAGCCGCGCAGGACGGCCTCGACCACGTCGGCGTGCTCGGCCAGGAACTTCTGCGAGACGATGATGTTGGTGATGACGAACTGCTTGTTCGGCCAGATGTCCTTCTCGTTGAGCAGGACCTTCGCGCCGAGGGTGACCAGCTTGGACGCGGTCGGCTCGGGCACCCAGGCGCCGTCGATCGAGCCCTGCTTGTAGGCGTCCGGGGTGACCTTGTTGTCCGAGCGGACCACGCTGACGTCGCCGGCGCCGGACTGCGCGTCGACCTTGTAGCCCTTGCCGGCCAGGTAGTTGAGGAGCGCCACGTCCTGGGTGTTGCCCAGCTGCGGGGTGGCGATCTTCTTGCCCTTGAGGTCGTCCAGGGTGGCGATCTTGTCGGGGTTGACCACCAGCTTGACGCCGCCGGAGGCCGAACCGCCGATGATCTTCAGCGACTTGCCCTCGGACTTGGTGTAGCCGTTGATCGCCGGGGAGGGGCCGATCCAGCCGATGTCGATGGAGCCGGCGTTCAGCGCCTCGATCTCGGCCGGGCCCGCGTTGAAGACCTGGGTCTTGATCTGGGTGGCGCCCAGCTCCTTCTGGAGGATGCCCTCCTGGAGGCCGACCAGCGGGGTGCCGTGGGTGAGGTTGGCGAAGTAGCCGATCTTCACCGTGTCGGCGGACAGCTTCGCGGCGCTGCCGGAGGCGGAACCCGCGGCCGGGGCCGGGTTCTTGGGCTTGTCGTCGTCGCTCTTCGAACCGTAGCCGCAGGCGGAGAGCAGTGCCACGGCGGTCAGGCCGGCTATGGCGGCCGCGGCGGAGCGTCTGATCCGGCCGGCGGCGGGGCGTGCCGGGGTATGCGGATTCGGGCCGTGCGGGAGAGTCTGGTTCGGTGCCATGGTGGAAGTCCTTCGCGCGGACGGACCGTCAGGGGACGGCCTCGGGGCGGACATCGGTCGGGTTGCGCTTGTGCGGCATCGGTGATGCCGGGCAAGCCGGGTCGGCACGGCTGTCGCGGCTGTGGGGCGGGACAGCGGCCGGCCCGGTGACAGGGCTGGGGTCAGCCCTGTCGGCCCGCACATCGCGTCAGGCCGCCCTGGCCGCTGCCGAGGACGCCGCTGCCGATGCGGCCGCCTTCCTTGTCCATGCCCGAGAACGCCTCGCTGGGCATCAGACCCAGTCCTCCTCTTGGGATGCGGGTGCGTCGGTGCTGCGTACGGTGTCGAACGCCTCGCCCGCCATGCCGGCGGTGAGGGTGGTGCCGTCGGCCGGGTCGATCAGCAGGAACGATCCGGTCCGGCGGTTGTCGGAGTAGCCGTCGAGGGCCAGCGGCTCGGCGGTGCGGAGCACCACGTGGCCGATGTCGTTGACGTTCAGCCCCTCGGCGCCGGAGCCCTGGCCGAGCTTCCCGTCGCGGATCGGCGCGGTGATGTCGATCCGGTAGGAGACCTCCTTCACCAGCGCGCGGACGGTGCGGGTGGTGTGCTTGAGCAGCACCTTGTCGCCGGCGCGCAGGGGGCGTTCGCTGAGGTGGCTGACGGTGGCCTCGATGTCCTTGGTGGGGACGGGGGCCGGGCCGGCCGAGATCAGGTCGCCGCGCGAGACGTCGATGTCGTCGGCGAGGCGGACGGTCACCGACTGGGGGGCCCAGGCGATGTCGGTCTCCCGGCCGAGCGCGTCGATGCCGGCGACGGTGGTGGTGTGGCCGGAGGGCAGCACGGTCACCGGGTCGCCGACCCGCAGCACGCCGGAGGCCAGCTGCCCGGCGTAGCCGCGGTAGTCGGGGTGCTCGTCGGTCTGCGGGCGGATCACGTACTGGACGGGGAACCGGGCCGGCTCGACGCTCGGGTCGCTGCCGACCGGGACGGTCTCCAGGTGCTCCAGCAGGGTCGGGCCGCCGTACCAGTCCATGTGGGCGGAGGGTTCGACGACGTTGTCCCCGGCGAGGGCGGAGATCGGGACGGCCACCACGTCCTTGACGCCGAGCGAGGCGGCGTAGGCGGTGAACTCCTCGGCGATCCGCGCGAAGACGGGCTCGGCGTAGTCGACCAGGTCCATCTTGTTGACGGCCAGCACGACGTGCGGCACGCGCAGCAGCGCGGCGACGGCGGCGTGCCGGCGGGTCTGCTCGACGACGCCGTTGCGGGCGTCGACCAGGACGACGGCGAGCTCCGCGGTGGAGGCGCCGGTCACCATGTTCCGGGTGTACTGCACGTGGCCCGGGGTGTCGGCGAGGATGAACCGCCGCCGGGGGGTGGCGAAGTAGCGGTAGGCGACGTCGATGGTGATGCCCTGCTCGCGCTCGGCGCGCAGGCCGTCGGTGAGCAGCGCGAGGTCGGGCGCCTCCTGGCCGCGGTTGCGGGAGGCGTGCTCGACGGCCTCCAGCTGGTCGGCGAGCACGGACTTCGAGTCGTGCAGCAGCCGGCCGACGAGGGTGGACTTGCCGTCGTCGACGGAGCCGGCGGTGGCGAAGCGCAGCAGGGAGGTGGCGGTGCCGGTCTGGGTCGTGCCGGTCTGGGTGGTGCTCATTAGAAGTATCCCTCGCGCTTGCGGTCTTCCATCGCGGCCTCGGAGAGCTTGTCGTCGGCGCGGGTGGCGCCCCGCTCGGTGAGGCGGCTGGCGGCGATCTCGGCGATGACGGCCTGGATGTCGGTGGCCTCGGAGTCGACGGCGCCCGTGCAGGACATGTCGCCGACCGTGCGGTAGCGGATCAGCCGCCGCTGGACCGGCTCGTTCTCCTTGGGGCCGCCCCACTCGCCGGCGGTCAGCCACATGCCGTTGCGGGCGAAGACGTCGCGCTCGTGGGCGTAGTAGATCTCCGGGAGCTCGATGCCCTCGCGCTCGATGTACTGCCAGACGTCCAGCTCGGTCCAGTTGGAGAGCGGGAAGACGCGGACGTGCTCGCCGACCGCGTGCCGGCCGTTGTAGAGCGACCACAGCTCGGGGCGCTGGCGGCGCGGGTCCCAGGCGCCGAACTCGTCGCGCAGCGAGAAGACCCGCTCCTTGGCGCGGGCCTTCTCCTCGTCGCGGCGGCCGCCGCCGAAGACGGCGTCGAAGCGGCCCGTCTCGATGGCGTCCAGCAGCGGGACGGTCTGCAGCGGGTTGCGGGTGCCGTCGGGGCGCTCGCGCAGCCGGCCGTCGTCGATGAAGTCCTGGACGTGGGCGACGTGCAGGCGCAGGTTGTGCTCGGCCACCACGCGGTCGCGGTAGGCGATGACCTCGGGGAAGTTGTGCCCGGTGTCGACGTGCAGCAGCGAGAACGGCACGGCGGCCGGCCAGAAGGCCTTGAGCGCCAGGTGCAGCATGACGATGGAGTCCTTGCCGCCCGAGAAGAGGATCACCGGGCGCTCGAACTCCCCCGCGACCTCGCGGAAGATGTGCACCGACTCGGCCTCCAGCGCGTCCAGGTGGGACAGCGCGAAGGGGGAGTCGTCGGTGCGGAGCGGGCTGTCGGTCGCGGTGGTCATGCGAGGCCCCTCTCGGTCAGGAAGGCGTGAAGCTCGGCGGCGGACTCGGCCACCGCGCGGCCCTGGGTCTGCAGCCGCAGCTCCGGATGTTCCGGTGCCTCGTACGGGTCGTCTACCCCTGTCAGGCCCGAGATCTCCCCGGCGGCCTGCTTGGCGTACAGCCCCTTGACGTCGCGCTCGGCGCAGAGCTCGACCGGGGTGGCGACGTGGATCTCCAGGAACGCGGTGCCGTTCGCGGCGTGCCGCTCGCGGACCGCGGCGCGGGAGTCGGCGAAGGGGGCGATCACCGGGGCGAGCACCTTGACGCCGTTGGCGGCGAGCTTCTCGGCGACGAAGCCGATCCGGGTGACGTTGGTGTGCCGGTCCTCGCGGGTGAAGCCGAGGCCCTTGGAGAGGAACTCGCGGATCTCGTCGCCGTCCAGGACCTCGACCCGGTGGCCCTCGGCGCGCAGCCGCTCGGCCAGGGCGAAGGCGAGCGTGGTCTTGCCGGCGCTCGGCAGCCCGGTCAGCCACACCGTGGCGCCGCGCTCGCAGATGGCGGCCGCACGGGCCGCCTCTGCGGCTCCGTCGGCGGCCGGGGTGTGGACTGTGCTCACGGTGACTTCTCCAGACGGGATGGGGTGTGACGATCGATCATGTGCTGCGGGGCGGCCCTGCGGAAGCCCCCAGGGAAGCCCCTAGACGGCTCAGAGGTGGATGCCGCACTCGGTCTTGCCGGTCCCGGACCAGCGGCCGGAGCGGGCGTCCTCGCCTTCGCCCGGCTTGCGGGTGCAGGAGAGCGGCGAACAGCCGATCGAGGTGTAGCCCTCCCACAGCAGCGGGTTGAGCAGCACGCCGTTGGCGTTCACGTAGGCGTCCACGTCGTCCTGGGTCCAGCGGGCGATCGGGGCGATCTTGACCTTGCGGCGTCTGGCGTCCCAGGAGACCACCGGGGTGCCGGCCCTGCTCGGCGACTCGTCGCGGCGCAGCCCGGTGGCCCAGGCGTCGTAGCCGCCCAGGCCGCGGTTGAGCGGCTCGACCTTCCGCAGCGAGCAGCACAGGTCCGGGTCGCGGTCGTGCAGGCGCGGCCCGTACTCGGCGTCCTGCTCGGCCACGGTCAGCTTCGGGGTGAGCGTGATGACGTTGACCGGCATCACCGCCGCCACCGCGTCCCGGGTGCCGATGGTCTCCGGGAAGTGGTAGCCGGTGTCCAGGAAGACCACGTCCACGCCGGGGAGGACCGACGAGGCGAGGTGGGCGACGACGGCGTCCTCCATCGAGGAGGTGACGCAGAACCGCTTGCCGAAGGTGTCGGCCGCCCAGCGCAGGATCTCCTGCGGGGTGGCCTCCTCCAGCTCCCGGCCGGCCTTCTCGGCCAGTGCCCCGTGGTCGTCAGCGGTCGTGGTGGTCATGCGGTGCGCTCCCCCCGCCGGTCCGGGTCGCGTCGGCCTGGCCCCCGTTGGCCGGGGAGAGCAGGCCGAGGAACTTCAGCTGGAAGGCCCGGCGGCAGCCGTGGCACTCCCAGGCGCCGTGCCCGGCCTCGGAGGGCCGCAGGTCCTCGTCGCCGCAGTAGGGGCAGAAGAAGGGTGCCGCACGCTCGCTCACGAGAGCTGCTCCTCGCCGGCGCGGGCCGCCCACTGCGCGAACCGCTCGCCCTCGGCGCGGTCGGCCTGGTAGCGGGTCAGGACGCGCTCGACGTAGTCGGGCAGGCCCTCCTTGGTGACCTTGAGGCCGCGGACCTTGCGGCCGAACCCGGCCTCCAGCCCGAGCGCGCCGCCCAGGTGCACCTGGTAGCCCTCGACCTGGTTGCCCTGCTCGTCCGTCACCAGCTGGCCCTTGAGGCCGATGTCGGCGACCTGGATGCGGGCGCAGGCGTTCGGGCAGCCGTTGATGTTGATGGTGAGCGGCTCCTCGAAGTCGGGGAGGCGCTTCTCCAGCTCGTCGATGAGCGTGCGGCCGCGCTCCTTGGTCTCGACGATGGCGAGCTTGCAGTACTCGATGCCGGTGCAGGCCATGGTGCCGCGGCGGAACGGGGAGGGGGTGACCCGCAGGTCCAGCGCCTCCAGGCCGGCCACCAGCGACTCGACCCGGTCCTCGGCGATGTCGAGGACGATCATCTTCTGCTCGGCGGTGGTGCGCAGCCGGTCGCTGCCGTGGGCCTCGGCGAGGTCGGCGATCCGGCCGAGCAGCTTGCCGTCGACGCGGCCGACGCGCGGCGCGAAGCCGACGTAGTAGCGGCCGTCCTTCTGCCGGTGCACGCCGACGTGGTCGCGCCAGCGGCCGCTGGGCTCCGCCGGTGCGGGACCGTCGACGAGCTCGTACTTGAGGTACTCCTCCTCCAGCACCCGGCGGAACTTCTCCACGCCCCAGTCGGCGACCAGGAACTTCAGCCGGGCGCGGTTGCGCAGCCGGCGGTAGCCGTAGTCGCGGAAGATGCCGATGACGCCGCCGTAGACGTCGGCGACCTCGTCCAGCGGGACCCAGGCGCCGAGCCGGACGCCGAGCTTGGGGTTGGTGGAGAGCCCGCCGCCGACCCAGAGGTCGAAGCCGGGGCCGTGCTCGGGGTGGACCACGCCGACGAAGGCGATGTCGTTGATCTCGTGTGCGACGTCCAGCAGCGGGGAGCCGGAGACGGCGGACTTGAACTTGCGTGGCAGGTTGGAGAAGTCCTTGTTGCCGATGAACCGGCGCTGGATCTCGTCGATGGCGGGGGTGCCGTCGATGATCTCGTCCTCGGCGATGCCGGCCACCGGGGAGCCGAGGATGACGCGCGGGGTGTCGCCGCAGGCCTCGGTGGTGGAGAGGCCGACGGCCTCCAGCTTCTGCCAGATGGAGGGGACGTCCTCGATCCGGATCCAGTGGTACTGGACGTTCTGCCGGTCGGTCAGGTCGGCGGTGTTGCGGCCGTACTCCTGGGAGACCTCGGCGACGGCGCGGAGCTGGGCGACGGTCAGCCGGCCGCCGTCGATGCGGACGCGGAGCATGAAGTACTCGGCGTCGAGCTCGTGCGGGTCGAGGATCGCGGTCTTGCCGCCGTCGATCCCCTCCTTGCGCTGGGTGTAGAGGCCCCACCAGCGCATCCGGCCGCGGAGGTCGGCCGGGTCGATCGAGTCGAAGCCCCGGTGCGCGTAGATCGTCTCAATACGTGTCCGTACGTTGAGACCGTCGTCGTCCTTCTTGAACTGCTCGTTGGCGTTCAGGGGGGTGAAGTGGCCCATGCCCCACTGGCCCTCACCGCGGTGGCGGGTCACCTTGCGAGGCGCGGCGGGGCGGCGCGCGGGGGCGGCGGCGGCCGTGGGCTCGGCGGTCTCGGGAGTGGTGGCCATGGTGAAGTCCTTCGGGGCAGGTGGCTCTGACGCCGGGTGGGTCGCTGGGCGTGCTCGGCGGTTCGGTGCTGCTGTGACCTGCGGGTTCTCAAGGCCTGCGAAGCAGTGACCGGTGACCGGGCGGGCGCCTGCGGGTCCGCGTCGGCGGGGACGGCGGAGTGGTGGCGCCGGGTGCGGTGGGTGGCAGCGGGGTAGGGCTCAGGTCACCGGACAGATGGCGCTGGACACGCGAAGGAGATCGACGTGAAGTCGACCTACTAGGGTGGTTCCGGCGCTCGGCATGGCAAGAGATTCGCACGGAGCACGACTCGCGGTCCACTAACGTCCGTATTCTGGACCTGAAGGTTTCGAATGCTGGGATGTTCGAGCGTTCCCGCCGCTCCCCGGATCCGGCCCCCGCGGCGGATCGCCGACGGATGGTCGGCACGGGGCCGGCGGATCGCCGACTGGCGGCCGCCGCACGGCCGGTGGGTGTCCGGCGGCCGGCCGCCGGGGACGGCCGCGGGGGAGGGCCGGAGGTCGAGGGCGGGGTGCCGGGGGCGGCGTCGGGGCGGGTCGGGAGGTTCGAACGGCCGCTCGAACGAACGCTCCGTGCCATGGCAGATCAGCGGACCGGTCACGGCCCGATACCGTTAGCCCTGTGCAAGCAGCAGGCGAAACGACCAGACCGAACCCCGAGCGGCCCTCCCGTCGTCGGGGCAAGGGTTCCCGGCGGGCGGCCAGGCAGGTCACCTGGCGGACCACCGCCTGGGCCCTGGTCAAGGACACCACCAACACCTGTGTCGAGTACCGGGTCACCGGACTCGCGGCGGAGGCGGCGTTCTTCACCCTCCTCTCCATCCCGCCGCTGCTGCTCTGCCTCGCCGGCACCCTCGGCTACCTCGACGACTTCCTCGGCGCCGGCACCATCGACAACCTCAAGGCCGACATCATCAAGGCCGCCGGGACGGTGCTGTCCGACTCCTCCATCACGGAGGTCGTGCAGCCGCTGCTGGCCAAGGTCTTCGGCGAGACCAGGCCCGACCTGATCTCGATCGGCTTCCTGCTGTCGCTCTGGTCCGGCTCCCGGGCGCTCTACATCTTCATCGACACCATCACCGTGATGTACGGGCTCGACGGCAAGCGGGGCATCGTCAAGACGCGCCTGATGTCACTCGGCCTCTACCTCGGCGCGCTGGCGATCGGCTCACTGGTCCTGCCGCTGCTGATGGCCGGGCCCGGACTGGTGATGAACGCCGTCCCCGGCATCGCCGGACTGGCCAAGGCCGCCTACTGGCCGTTCGCCATCCTGCTGCTGATCGTCGCGCTGACCACCCTCTACCACCTCGCGGTGCCGGTCTCCACGCCCTGGCGCGAGGACATCCCTGGCGCCCTGGTCGCCCTGGTGGTGCTGGTCTTCTGCAGCGTCGCGCTCCGCCTCTACCTGGTCAGCTCCATCGAGGGCCACTCGGTGTACGGCTCGCTCGCGGCGCCGGTCGCGGTGCTGCTCTGGATCTTCGTGGTGGCGCTCGCGGTGCTCATCGGCGCCGCGATGAACGCCGCCATAGACCGCCGCTGGCCCACCCTGGAGACCGCCGACGCCCGCGCCGAGAACGAGCGCGCCCACGAGGAGGCGGCCGCCGCCGTGGTCCGCGAGGTGGCCGCCCGCCGCGCCGTCGAGCGGGCCCGCCGGGCGCGCGAGCTGGGCCTCGCCGAGGGCGGCGAGGAGGAGCACTGGGAGGACGAGGGCGAGGACCTCGACGTCCCCTCGGAGTACCCCGAGCGGTGGGCCGACGTGATGGCCGCCGAGAACGTCCGGGGCCGGATCACCGCGCGCGGCGGCGGCCCGCACCACCGCCCCGCCCCGCCCCCGCCGGACAGCGACCGGCCGGTCGCCCCGCCCCCGGAGTACCCGGTGGCCCCGCCGCCTCCGCCGTACCCCGTCCCCGGCCACCCGCCCCGCCCGCCGTGGGACCAGCGGCGGTAGCCGGGCGGACCGGGAGCGCGCCCGCCGTCCGGGTGACCGGTGCGCAGTGCGCGGCGGTTGCGGTCCGGCCGGGGTGACCGCACGCGGCGGCGCCGGCCGGACCGTCCGGCGCCGGGAGGAGGCGCCCGGTAAATCGGTTGGCACCGCCGCGCGGGGCCGCTAGCGTGTCCGGTGTCCGGTTCGGACCGTGCCGTTGCCGGTCCGAGGAGAGAAAGCAGGAGGTGAGTCCCGTGGCCACGACTGTCACGACGGCTGCCCTGGGCAGCGCCCGCATCCACCTCTCCCTGCCGGCCGCCGGCTGACACAGCCCTCGCGCGTACAGCCGCAGCCCGGCGGGATCACTTTCCTCCCGAAGGGCCCACTGCGTTGTCCAACGCTGCCTCCGTTCCGTCCTCCTCTTCTTCCTCTTCTTCCTCCACCCCTTCCCTCCCGGCCCCGCCGCCCTCCGACGCGGGCTCCCCGCCGGCCGGGTACGGCTGGACGCCCGAGCTCGACGAGCTGTTCGCGCCGCTCGCCGAGGCCGGACTGACGCCCGCCCGGATCGTCCGGGTCGACCGCGGCCAGTGCGACGTCGTCCTCACCGACCCCGGGACCGGCGAGCTGCGCACCGTCCGGGCCGACACCCGGCAGGTCGGCGACGCCGACATGATCAACTGCCCCTGCACCGGGGACTGGGCCGCCGTCGACCTCGCGGCGCAGCCGATGGCCTCCGTCGCGGCGCTGCTGCCGCGCTCCACCGCGATCATCCGCAAGGTGGCGGGCAAGCGGTCCGACGGCCAGGTGCTGGCCGCCAACGTCGACACCGTGGTGATCGCCGCCTCGCTCGCCGCCGAGCCCGACCTGGGCCGGATCGAGCGCTTCCTCGCCCTCGCCTGGGAGTCCGGCGCCGAACCGCTGGTGGTGCTCACCAAGGCCGACCTGGTCGACGACGCCGACTTCATCCGGGCCGACGTCGAGGCCGCGGCGCCCGGCGTCACCGTGCTGGTGGTCAGCGCCGAGACCGGCGAGGGGGTGGACGTGCTGCGCGCCTGCACGCCCGGCACCACCGCCGTGATCGGACAGTCCGGTGTCGGCAAGTCGACCCTGACCAACGTGCTCGCCGGGGCCGACGTGATGACCGTCCAGCAGGCCCGGGCCGTCGACCAGAAGGGCCGGCACACCACCACCACGCGCGAGCTGGTCCCGCTGCCCGGCGGCGGGGTGCTGATCGACACGCCCGGCCTCCGCGAGGTCGGCCTCTACGGCGGCGAGGGCGTGGCACTGGCCTTCGCCGACATCGAGGAGCTGGCCGAGGACTGCCGCTTCCACGACTGCAACCACCAGGGCGAGCCCGGCTGCGCGGTGCTCGCCGCGCTGGAGGCCGGCAGCCTGCCGGAGCGCCGGCTGGAGAGCTACCGCAAGCTCCAGCGGGAGAGCGAGTGGATCGCCTCCCGTTCGGACGCCCGGCTCGCCTCGGCCCGGTTGAAGAAGTGGAAGGCCGTCACGAAGTCGATGCGCGCGGTGGGAGGTCCCGTGAAGCGCTGACGCCCGGTCCTGCGGCGGGGCGGGGCGAGGTGGGCGGGGTGGGGCGGGCGGGCAACCCCGCCTGCCCCACCGCCGTCCGGGCGTCAGCGGAGGTCGGCCACCAGCCGGAACCGCTCCAGCACGACCGGCGTCGCGTCGTCCACGGTGAAGCCCGGGTCGCCGAGGGCGGCGCGCAGCTCGGCACCGTGCCAGAACCCCTCGTGCGCGGTCCGCCACCCGGCGACCGTCGTATAGCCCTCGCCCTCGTCCAGGGCGTGCTGCAGACCGACCTCGCCGAGCGGGACGACCCGGACGTCCGTCGTCTCGGTCACCGCGACGACCTGCCCGGCCGAGTCGACGACCGCGCCCCGGGCGCCGGCCCGGGGCAGCGGCTCGCCCTCGTGCTCGTACTCGGCGAGCAGCCCGGTGGTGCTGGTCTTGGCACCGGAGAGCACCGCGGCGACCAGCTCGTCCCGGAGCGGACCGGGGAAGGCGAACTCCTCCACCCGCAGGCCGGTGATACGCGGGTCGTCCGGTCCGGTGTAGGGCTGCTCGGGCATGCGGTCTCCTCGGGGCGTGGGCGGGCCGGGGGCTGGATCGTGCGCAGCGTAGCCGCCCCGCCGTCCGGTGGCGCGTGGTTTTCCGCCCGCCCGGCGGCGGCCCCGCGGTCACCCCGCCACCGGTCCTGCCACCCGTCCTGCCACCGGTCCCCGTGCCCGCTCCGCCGTCGGTCCTGCGGCGTCCTGACGGTCGCGTCCGATTTCCGCCAGTCGACACCCGTCCGGTGCAGCAGACTGGACAGCGTGATCGACGACGACATCCGGTACCGGGCCGTGGACAGCCGGGACGCCCGCTTCGACGGCGTCTTCTTCACGGCTGTCACCTCGACCGGCATCTACTGCCGGCCGAGCTGCCCGGCCGTGACCCCCAAGCGCGTCAACTGCACCTTCTACCCGAGTGCCGCCGCCGCCCAGAACGCCGGCTTCCGGGCCTGCCGGCGCTGCCGCCCGGACTCCGTCCCCGGCTCGCCGGAGTGGAACCACCGCGCCGACCTGGTCGGCCGGGCGATGCGGCTGATCGGCGACGGCATCGTGGACCGCGAGGGCGTCGCGGGCCTGGCCCAGCGCCTCGGCTACAGCTCCCGCCAGCTCCAGCGCCAGCTCACCGCCGAACTCGGCGCCGGCCCGATCGCCCTGGCCCGGGCCCGCCGCGCCCAGACCGCGCGGCTGCTGCTCCAGACCACCGAGCTGCCGGTCACCGAGATCGCCTTCGCGTCCGGCTTCGCCTCGGTGCGGCAGTTCAACGACACCGTCCGCGAGGTGTACGACCGCACCCCGAGCGGACTGCGCGCCGAGGTCACCGCCGGCCGGCGGACCGCCACCCCGGCCGGCGGCCTCGCGCTGCGGCTCGCCTACCGGGGCGCCCTCGACAGCGACCACCTGATCGAATTCCTCGCCCTGCGCGCCGTCCCCGGTGTCGAGGAGGTCGTGCCCGGCCCGCGGACCGGCGTCCGCACCTACCGCCGCACCCTCGCGCTCCCCTACGGCCACGGCATCGCCGAGGTGGACGGCCTC
The DNA here is from genome assembly GCF_036013975.1 of Kitasatospora sp. NBC_00458. Taxonomy (NCBI): domain Bacteria; kingdom Bacillati; phylum Actinomycetota; class Actinomycetes; order Kitasatosporales; family Streptomycetaceae; genus Kitasatospora; species Kitasatospora sp. NBC_00458. Next base: position 2,387,047 of record NZ_CP107904.1, on the reverse strand, counting down.
GGCCCCGCGGAGCCGCGTGCCCGCGGCTGGCTGGACTGCCGGCTGTTCCTCACCGACCTGCGGGACCTGCCGACCGCCGTCCAGCGCCTGCGGATCCTGTTCGACCTGGACGCCGACCCGCTCGCGGTCGACGACCAGCTCGGCGCCGACCCGCTGCTGGGGCCGCTGGTCCGGGCCCGCCCCGGGCTGCGCTCGCCCGGTCACGTCGACGGGCACGAGCTGGCGGTCCGGGCCGTCCTCGGCCAGCAGGTCACCGTCGCCGCGGCCCGGACCCTGGCCGGCCGGCTCGCCGAGAAGTACGGCCGGGCGCTGCCGGAGCCCAGCGGCGGGCTGCGGCTGCTCTTCCCGACCGCGGCCGCCCTCGCGGTCGCCGACCCCGAGGACTTCGCGATGCCGGCCGCCCGGCGGCGGGCGCTCACGGGCCTCTGCGCCGCCCTCGCCGAGGGCGTCGTCCGGCTCGACGGCGGCGTCGACCGGGAGGAGACGGCGGCGCGGCTGCTCGCGCTCCCCGGCATCGGCCCGTGGACCGTCGGCTACCTGCGGATGCGGGCCCTGGCCGACCCCGACGTCTTCCTGCCGACCGACATCGGCGTCAAGCACGGACTGCTCCGGCTCGGCGCCGCGGGCGACCCGAAGTCCGCCGCCCGGACCGCCGAGGCCTGGGCCCCCTGGCGCTCCTACGCACTCCACCGCCTCTGGGCGGGCCCGGCCGACGAGCTCAGCACTGGAACGGAGAACACCTGACGATGAGCACCACCGAGAAGACCGTCACCGAGACGATCGCCACCGCGACGACCGGCACCGAGGCGACCGCCACCGGGAGGAGCACGACCGAGATGACCGCCACCGGTACCGGCACCACCGTCTTCACCTTCATGGAGAGCCCGTTCGGGCGGCTGATGCTCAGCGGTGTCCGGCCCGCGGACGGCGGTCCGGCCGCGCTGGCCACCGTCACGGCCCCCGGCCAGAAGTACGCGCTCGCCGAGCCCGCCGACGACTGGGAGCACGACCCGGACGCGCTGGCCGAGCCGGTGGCCCAGCTGACCGCGTACTTCGCCGGGGAGCGCACCCGGTTCGACTTCCCGCTCGCCCCCGTGGGCACCGAGTTCCGCCGCCGGATCTGGGCCGCCCTGGACCGGATCCCGTACGGCGAGACCGTCACCTACGGCCAGCTCGCCGCTCTGGCCGGCGAGTCCCCGCGGGCCGTCCGCGCGGTCGGCGGCGCGGTCGGTGCCAACCCGCTGCTCATCGTCCGCCCCTGCCACCGGGTCCTCGGGGCCAACGGCGCCCTCACCGGCTTCGCCGCGGGGACGGACCGCAAGCGCTGGCTGCTGGACCTGGAGAGCGGCGCCCTGTTCTGACGGCCGGGGAGAGCGCGGGGCGCCGGCCGTCAGGACGGCCGCGCCGCTCGGCGGGCCGCCTCTCGGCCCGGGCCGGGAGGCGGGGGCCACGACGGCGGGGCAGGGTGCGCCCTCGGGTGGATCCGGGTCCACGGGTCGGACCGGATCGAGCCGCCGGTCGTGCGGGACGGCACCGTCATCCGCCGGCCGTGGCCAGCTCCACCCGCCAGTCGTTGCTGCGCATCCACCGGCCGGGCGGGAACTCGAAGTCGGTCTCGCCGACGAGGGTGAAGCCTGCCCTGCGGCAGACGGCGTTGGAGGCGGGGTGGCCGACGGACGGGAAGGCGTGCAGGAAGGGGTGGCGGGCCGTGCGGGCGGCGGCGTCCACCGCGGCGCGGGCCGCGACCGCGGCGATGCCCCGGCCCTGGTGGGGCGGGAGGACGTTCCAGCCCATCTCGTAGACGGTCGCGCCCTGCCAGCTGCGCTCGGCGTAGCCGACGCTGCCGACGTCCACGCCCTCGGGCTCCAGGACGACGCGGTACATGCAGCCGGTGCCGGACGGGACGAAGTCCAGGTAGCGGCGGTGGCGGGCGAGCATCTGCTCCTCGCTCTCCGGGCCGCCGACGTGGGCGCGCATCCGCGGGGTGTTGATCCTGCGCAGCAGGCCGAGGTCGGCGTCGGTCCAGGGTTCGAGTCGGAGCAGTGCGGGATCCATGTCCGGACGGTAGTCGGCGGCGCGGGCGCCGGCGACCGGGTTTCCCGGTGGTGTCCTGCTCAGGAGGCCGGTTCGGCCAGTGCCCGGGCGAGGTTCTCCAGGGCGGGCAGGGCGTGCATGACGGCGTCGCGGTCGTCGGGGGAGAGGGCGTCGAGCGCGGTGGCGATGCGGCGCTCGTGGGCGTGCTGCCAGTCGTCGAGCTGGCGCCGGCCGGCCGGGGTGAGGGCGATCCGGGCGGTGCGGCGGTCGCCGGGGTCGGCCTGGCGGTCGACGAACCCGGCCTCCAGCAGCTTGCCGACCAGGCCGCTGACGGTGTTCGGGGCGAGCCGCTGGCGGGCGGCGAGTTCGCCGACGCGCAGCGGGGCGGCGGCAAGCGTCTGGAGGAGTTCGACCTGCGCCATCGGCAGGGACTCCCAGGGGTAGTCGGTCCGGATGCTGCTGCGCAGGGTGCGGCGGAGCCGGGTGACCACGTCGGTGAGCCGCCGGGCGCGTTCGACCGCCGCGGTCTCCGGCTCCTGGTGGCCGGCGGCGGCCGGTCCGGCGGCGGGTTCGGGAACGGGTGGTGACGACGGCATGGCGGACAGCGTAGCGCCTGGTACGGACGGTCCCGGACGGTCGGGACGCGGTCTGCGGCGGTCGGTGCCGGTCGGTAGCGATCGTCCCTGGTCAACTGTGGTCAGATCGCATGCCGATCAGATCGTAGAGAGAACATATCTGTATCCGATATATTTCGCCGTATGAACGCCGCGTCCACCCTCGCCGGCCGGCTGCTCACCGAGCGTCCCCGGCCGCGCGGCATAGCCCGCCGGCGGTACGCCCACTGGCTCGCCGTCGCCACCGTCTGCCTCGGCGCGTTCCTCGGTCAGCTGACCGCCAGCGTCACCGCCCTCGTCTACCCCGACCTCCAACGCCACTTCCACGCCGGGTTCGCCGCCGTCGAGTGGGTCGCCCTCGCCTACCTGCTCGTCCTGGTGGCACTGCTCGCACCGGTCGGACGCCTCTCCGACCTGGTCGGCCGCAAGACCGTCTACCTCGGGGGGTTCGCCGTCTTCGGCCTCGCCTCACTCGGCGCCGGACTCGCCGGCGGACTCGGGACGCTGGTCGCGTGCCGGGCGGTCCAGGCGGTCGGCGGCGCGATGATGCAGGCCAACAGCGTCGCCCTGGTCGCGCGCGGCGTGCCAGGACACGCGATGCGGCGGGCGCTCGGCGTCCAGGCCGCCGCCCAGGGACTGGGACTCGCGCTCGGACCCGGCCTCGGCGGGCTCATGGTCGAGCACGCCTCCTGGCGCTGGGTGTTCTGGATCAACGTGCCGATCAGCCTGGTCGGCATCGCGGCCGGCTGGTTCCTGCTGCCCCGGACCCGGACCGGCGCCCCGCCCGTTCAGGCCCCGGCCCCCGGTGCCCCGGCCCCCGGCGTCCTCCCCGCGGCCCGTCCCGCGCCCGCGGCCGGGCCCGCGCCCGCCGTCCGGCTCCCGCACCCGCGCCGGGGGGTCGGACCCGACGCCGACGGCGGCCGCTTCGACCTGCCCGGTCTGCTGCTGCTCGCCGGCTCGTCCACCGCGCTGCTGCTCGCCCTCTCCGCCGCCTCCGGCCTGCCGCTGCCCGGCTGGGCGGTGGCCGGGCTGTCCGCCGCCGCCGTCCTGCTCGCGCTCGGCCTGGTCCGCCGGGAGCGGCGGGCCGCCCGGCCGATCCTCGCGCCCGGGCTGGTCAACACCCCCGGCGTCCGGCCCGGCCTCGGGGTCTCGCTGATCGGGTACCTGCTGCTGTTCTGCCCGTTGGTGCTGGCTCCGGTACTGCTCGCGGAGTCCGGCCTGCCGACCGCCCGGGCGGGCCTGGTGATCACCGTGCTCCCGGCCGCGTTCGCGGTGGCCGCGACGGTCGGCGGCGCGCTGCTGCCGCGCGGCTGGTCGGACGTGGCCCGCTGCCGGTTCGGCGCCGGGCTCGCCGGGGCGGGCCTGCTGTGCTGCGCGCTGCTCCCGGCGGTCGGTGCACCCGCCAAGCTGCTCGCCGTGCCCCTGGCGGTCGTCGGCTGGGGGCTGGGCGTGCTGCTGCCCGCCAACAACGCGCTGGTGATGCGGGCGATCCCGGCGGAGTGCTCGGCGGTCGGCGGCGGCATGGTCAACATGGCCCGCAGCCTCGGTACGGCGCTCGGCACCGCGCTGCCGGTGCTCGGCGTCCACCTGGCGGGACCGGCGCTCGGCGGCCGGTCGGTGCTGCTCGTCCTGGCCGCGGTGGCCGGCCTCGCGGTGGTGCTCACCCGGCCGGTCCGGGAACGTCCGCTCGGTGGCCGGCCGGCGCCGGACCGGCCGGTGGCCACCACTCCGTCCACCACTCCGTCCGCCACTCCGGCCGCCGCCCCGTCCGCGGACCGGGCGTCGGCGCGCCGCTGAGCACGGAAACGGCCGGGGCGGCGGACGGGATCACCCGTCCGCCGCCCCGGCCGTGCCGTCGGTCAGGAGGCGGGCACGCCGGGGGCCGAGCCGCGTTCCCCGAGCATGTCGGTCATCAGCTGGATCTCCGACGTCTGCCCCGCCACCATCGACTGGGCGAGCCGCTTCTCGGTCTCGTTCTTCGCCACGTCGACGTAGCCCTGGGCCATCTCCACGCCGCCCTTGTGGTGCTCCAGCATCAGCTGCAGGAAGAGCACCTCGGCGTCCCGCCCGTTCAGCGAACGGAGCTTGGTGAGCTGGGTGTTGGTGGCCATGCCGGGCATCAGCGAGCCGTCGTGCGGCTCGTAGCCGTGCTTCATGCCCATCCACGCCATCGGCTTGGCCGGCGAGTGCTGCGGGAGCCCCCACTGGTCGAGCCAGCCCATCATCATGCCGCGCTGGTTGGCCTGGGTGTTGATGATGTCGAAGGCGAGCGTGCGGGTGTGCTCGTCCGAGGTCCGGTCGCGGACGATGAACGACAGGTCCACCGCCTGCTGGTGGTGGGTCGCCATGTCGCGGGCGAACCCGGCCTCCGGGGAGTCGTCCGCCGGTGCGGAGACCGAGGAGGAGCCGGACGCCGACGTGCTGCCGGCCACCAGGGCCGGCACGCCGAGCGCGAGGGCGAGCGAGGCGGCCAGCGCAGCCGGCCACCAGAGCCGCTTGCGCGGGGCGGCCGCCGGGGCGGCGTCCTCCTCCGCGTCCTCCCCGCCGGGTGTGAGGCCCGGTGTGGTGCCGGGGGCGGTCACATCGCGCCCATGGTGCAGGAGGCCCCGGGCTCCTGGGTCTGCTTGCCCTGGACGTACTTGGTGAAGAACTTCTCCACCCGCGGGTCGGAGGCGCTGTCCACGACCAGCTGGGTCGACCAGGCGTTCAGGGTGATGGTGCCCTGCTCGTCCGGGTAGGGGCTCATCAGCGAGTACGGGGTGGCCTTCACCTTGTCCGAGAGGGCCTTGACGTCCTCCGGCGTGGCCTTGCTGTTGTAGGTCACCCAGACCGCGCCGTGCTCCAGCGAGTGGACGGCGCGCTCGTTCTCGACCGGCTGGTCGTAGACGGTGCCCATGCAGTCCAGCCAGATCGCGTTGTGGTCGCCGCCGACCGGCGGGGTCTGCGCGTAGGTGACCTTCTCCTTGACGTGGTTGCGGGTCAGCTCGCCGAAGGTCTGCACGCCGTCGATCGGGGCGCTGGCGGCGACCTCCTTGGCCTTCTTGTCCTTGTTGGCGTCCACCACGATCCACGTGCCGGTGGCTATCGCGGCGATCACCAGCACGCCGGCGATCGACCCGGCGAGCACCTTGTTGCGGCGGTCGCGGCGCTGCTCGGCGGCGCGCAGCTCGGCGATCCGGGCCCGGCGGTCGGCGCTGGCCTGCTTGCCGCCCGGCTTGTTCGACGGTGCCTTGGACTGCTTGGAGGCGGAACCCATGTGGTGTCCTTGTCCCCACCGCGCATCGGGCGCGGCGGTCTGAAGAGATGGCGGGATGGGGCGGATCCGCCGGTCCCGTCCGTCCGCCGACTCGCGCCGGAGCGCGGGCGGGAGGCGGGGGAGGGCCGGCGGCGGGTTCCGCTCAGGACCGGTGTACTTGGAGTTCGTGCAGGTCGGGCGCGGGGTGCGGGCCGACCAGCAGCCCTGCGGGCACCACCCGGGGCGGCGCCTCGGGGGACGCCGGCAGGGGCGCCGCGGCGGGTTGCGGGTGCGGCGGCGGATTGGGGAGCTGGGCGTCCTGGGCGCAGTACGGGTGACCGGAGCAGCCGTTGTCGCGGTGCGGCGGATCGCCGTCGACCGAGCACCACGTCCAGTGCCGGTGGCTCTCCGCGCGGACGCGCTCGCCGACGGTCTGCGGCGTGCCGTCCGGGCCGGTGGCGGTGTGGTGCCGGTGGCCGGTGACCGCCGCGGCGGCGGTGGCCGACGCGATGCGGAGGCCGGTCGGCGGACCGGCCAGCGGACCGGCCGGGGCGGCCACCGGTGCGTCCGGCCGCTCGGTCGTGACCGCCCTGGCGTGGCCCGCGCACGGCAGGGCCGTGAGCAGTCCGGCCAGCAGCAGGATCCACAGCACGCCCACCGGGCGGCCCGTGAGTACGGCCCTCCCCGGTCGGGAGGTGCTGGGGGCCGACGCGGTCATGCGCACATTTAATCAGCCGAACGAGTGAAGCGAGCCCCCTCCCGGTCTCTCACTTTCGGCGGCCGACGGGCCGGAATCCCCCGGAAACACCCTGGTCGGGGCGGTTCGGTCGAGCACGGGAGGAACGGAAGCGAAACGGACGGCGAACCCGGTGATCGTTATCGGCCGATGTGGGTGTGGTTGTCGTCGAAACCCGGACAGCGTCGTTGCCCTTGGAGACAATGACGTCGAGCCCGGCCCGCCGGGGGCGGCGCGACCACGGAACGACCAGGAGCCGCCAGATGACCAAGCAGGGTGCACCCGCGCAGCAGCCCCGGCCGGACGACGGCTGGTGGGACGCGGTCTACGCGGGCCCGGCGGGCACCCTTCCCGACACCCCGGACGCGACCCCGGGGGAGGGCAGTGTCGACGACTGGTTCGAGACGGCGGCCGGACTGATCGGGCACCAGAGGGGCGGGGACCCGGCACCGGCTCCGGCCGCTCCGGAGGCGGCCGGTCCGGAGACGGCCGGTCCGGAGACGGCCGGTGTCGAAGGGGCCGGTGTCGAGGGGGCGGAGGTGGCGGCCGAGCCGGAGAGGGCCGTGCCTGCCGTGCCGGTCGAGGCGGATCCGGCGGCCGACACCCAGGTGCTGGAGCGGGACAGCATCGACGACTGGTTCGACACGGCGGTCGGCGTGATCAGCCCGCAGGGTCCGGAGCCGCACGAGACCCGCCGCTTCCCGGCCCCCGCCTGGGCGGAGGACGGTTCGGCGCAGCGGTCCGGGACACCGGAACGGGTACCGGCGGTGGAGCGGGAGGCGGGCGCGGAGTTCCGACCGGCGGCGGAGCCCGGACCAGCGGCGGAGCGCACCGACCCGCGGACCCCGGACCCGGCCGCCGCCCGCGTGCCGGAACCCCGGCCCAAGCCCGGGGCCGAGGCAGGACCGGGGCCGACGCCGGTGGTGGAACCGGTGTCCGAGGCGGTGCCGACGGCCCCCGAGCAGCCCGCCCCGGCCCCCGAGCCGACCCCTGAACGCGCGCCCGAACCCGTACCTGAGCCCGAACCCGTACCCGAGCCCGAACCCGAACCCGAACCTGAGCCCGAGCCTGAGCCCGAAGCGGCCCCCGAGCCGGTCGTCGTGGAGCACCCCACCCCGGCCCCCGCGCCGGCCGTCCCCGCGCCGCCCGCACCCGCCCCCGCGCCGCCCGCGCCCCGTCCCGCCGTCCGGGCCGGGCGAAGCGGCACCGCGCCCGCCGTCCCGCACGTCGGCGAGCGGCCGCCCACGTACGGGCCCGAGCCGACCGCCGTGCCGGAGGCGGACCCGGGCGCGCTGGGCTCCGTCGTCGCCGACACCGTGCTGGAGGGCGCGCAGTACGCCGCCACCACCCTGCGCGCCGCCTCGGTCCGCGGCGACTCGGCCCGCTACCGGGGCGAGCCCCGGCGCGACGCCCTGCTGGTGACCCGGTTCGGGGAGGGGGCAGACGGCCTGCTGCTCGCCGTGCTCGCCGGCTTCGACCGGCCCGGCCCGGCCGGCGGGCCCACCCCGGAGGAGGTCGCCACCGCGGCCGCCGAGTCCTGCCGGCAGCTGGCCGGCGCGATCGGCCGCAGCCGCCCCGGCCTCGCCGCCGACCTGCGCGACGGTGCCCGGGACCGGCTCCGCTACGGACTCCAGCGGCTCTCCACCGGGGCGGCGGCCCCGCTGCGCGCGCTCGTACCGGACGCGGTGCCCGGGGCCGGACCGGACGCGGAGGCCGAGCCGTCGCCCGTCTCGCTGCACTGCATGCTGCTCCCGCTCGACCCGGCGGCCGGGTACCGCGCGGCGTTCGGGGTGGGGCCGGGCGGGCTGTACCTGCTGCGTTCGGGGCACTGGATCGACGCGTACGCGGCCCGGCTGCTGCACCACCCGGACGGTCAGCCGCCGGTGCCCGAGGGGCAGTCGCCGGGTCCGCGCCCGTTCCGCTTCCGGATGGTCCCGGCGACGCCGGGTGACATCCTGCTGCTCTGCGCCCCGGGCCTGGCCCGCCCGATCGCCGACGAGCCGGCGGTCGCGCACTTCCTGGCCTCGCACTGGGCGCACCCGCACCCGCCGGGCACGGTGGACTTCCTGCGCCAGGTCCAGGTCCGCGCCAAGGGCTACGCGGACGACCGCACCGCCGCCGCGGTCTGGACGGAGTAGCCGGGCCGCCCGGGCCCGGTCGCGGGGGCCGCCCGGGGCCCGCTCAGGCGGGCGCCGCGGCCAGCAGGGTGCCGCAGGCGGACCGGGCGAGGTGGAGGGCGCGGGTGCGGCGGGCACCGGTGAGGCCGAGGGCGAGCGGGACGGCGAGGCCGTCGAGCAGGGCGCGGATCTGGCTGGCGCGTTCGGCGGCGTCGCCGGGGCCGAAGCGGCCGGCGGCGGTGCCCTCCTCGATCAGGGCGACCAGGTCGGCCTGCCAGGGGGCCTCGATCTCCAGCTGGCCCTGCCGCAGTTCCTCGCTGGCGGGGGAGCGGCCCCACACCTCGACCCAGAGGATCCAGCGCGGGTCGCCGGGCCCCTCGGGCAGGTAGAGCCCGGCGTACCCGGCGAGCCGCTCCCAGGTGTCCCTGGTGGTGTCGGTGAGCACGTCGTGGCGGCGGGCGCCGAGCTGCTCCTCGCTCCAGCGGAGGGTCTCCAGCAGGAGCTGGTCCTTGCTGCCGAAGTAGTAGAGCAGGTGGCCGGCGCTCATCTGGAGCTGTCTGCCGAGGCTTGCCATGGTGAGCCCGGCCAGCCCGTGTTCGGCGATCGCGGCCCGCGCGGTGGCGAAGACCTCCTCGCGGGGGCGCGCCGGTCGGCGCGGGCGGGGGTCCGCCATCTGTCCTGCTCCTCTGGTGCCTGTGCGGCGCGCACGGGAGACCCGCGGCGGCCCTTCACGATACCGGCCGTGTCCGGGGCGCCACGGAGCGGGACGGGAACGGGTTCGGACGGTGTTCCTACGGGTACGTACCAATCATCCCGACCGGCAGCACGAACCCGACCCGAGGGGGTGTCCATGGCCGCACTGATCGCCCTGTTCGCGGGGCTGGCGGTGATCGTGACCGGACTGGCGTTCCTCCTGCACCGCCGGAGCGGTCGCCCCACCGAGAACCTCGACGGCGTCCTCGCCGAGCGGGAGCGGCTGGCCCAGCTGCGGGCCCTCCGCTCCTCCTACAGCTCCATCGCGATGCACAGCACCCACGGCCTCACCACCGACGACCTGGGGAGGTACCACCGGTAGGCGGCCACCCGCCGCTGTGCCCGGCCGCCGCTTCCGGCGGCCGGGCACAGCGGTGCGGAGGTCAGGCCTTCGGCTGCTGCTGGGTGATGCAGTGGATCCCGCCGCCGTTGGCGAAGATCTCGCGGGCGTCGACCAGCTCGACCGTGCGGCCGGGGTAGGCCTCGCGGAGGACCGCGGCGGCCTCCTCGTCGCGCGGGTCGTCGAAGGCGCAGAGGACGACGACGCCGTTGGCGACGTAGTGGTTGATGTAGGAGTAGTCGACCGGCTCGCCGTCCTCGTCCAGCAGGACGGTGGGGGCGGGGAGTTCGATGACCTCCAGCTGCCGGCCGCGGGCGTCCGTGGAGGCGCGCAGGATCCCGACCAGTTCCTTGCACACCTCGTGGTCGGGGTGCGCCGGGTCGGGCTGGACGTGGGCGACCACGACGCCCGGGCGGACGAAGGAGGCGACGATGTCGATGTGGCCGCGGGTGCCGAACTCGTCGTAGTCGCGGGTGAGTCCGCGCGGCAGCCAGACGGCCTTGGTGGTGCCGAGGAAGGCGTGCAGCTCGGCCTCGACCTCCTCCTTGGTCCAGTCGGCGTTGCGGCCCTCGCCGAGCTGGACGGTCTCGGTGACCAGCACGGTGCCCTCGCCGTCGACGTGGATGCCGCCGCCCTCGTTGATCAGCCGCGAGGCGAACCGCCGGACCCCGGTCAGCTCGCTGACGTGCTCGGCGACGTGCTGGTCGTTCTCCCAGCGGGCCCAGGACTGGGCGCCCCAGCCGTTGAAGACCCAGTCGGCGGCGGCCAGGCCGCCCTCGCCGTCGACGAGGAAGGACGGGCCGATGTCGCGCATCCAGGCGTCGTCCAGCGGGCGCTCGACGATCTCGACCTGCTCGGCGACGTACTTGCGCGCCTCCGCCGTCCCGCCGGTGTTGACGACCAGGGTCACCGGCTCGTACCGCACGACGGTGTTGGCGACCGCCGCCCAGGCCTCGCGCGCCGCATGCAGGTGCTCGGGGGTGTCGAAGGTCGGGTTGTCGGTGGGGAAGGCCATCCAGGTGCGCTCGTGCGGGTGCCACTCGGCGGGCATCCGGTAGCCGAGGGAGGCGGGGGTGGGGCTGGTCATCTTCGTGTCCTTGGGAGGAGGGCGGTCGGGGTCGGTCGGGTCGGTCGGCGTCAGAGGAAGTCAGGCGAAGTCAGGGGAAGTCAGAGGAAGTAGAGGCGGCTGAGCGACACGCTGTCGGCGGGCTCGGAGCGCAGCGGGGCGCCGTCCAGCGAGACCAGGCCGGTCTCGGTGACGTCGACGCGGCCGGTCCGGGCGTTGCGGACCATGTCGGCGGGGCCGATGCCGCGGGTGCCCCGGACGCCGACGCGCCGGCGCCGGGTGGGCAGGCCGTCCGCGGCCCGGTCGAGGTAGGCGCCGTCGGCCGCGGCCTGGGAGACGAAGGCGACCGAGATGTCGGCGGCGGTGGCGCCGTGGGCGCCGAACTGCGGCCCCAGGACGAGGGGTTCGCAGCGGTCGGTGGAGGCGTTGGGGTCCCCGACGACGCCGTAGGCGGGGAAGCCGGACTTGAGGACGAGCTGGGGCTTGGCGCCGAAGTGGTCGGGGCGCCACAGCACGATGTCGGCGAGCTTGCCGACCTCGATGGAGCCGACCTCGTGGGCCAGGCCATGGGCGATGGCCGGGTTGACGGTGAGCTTGGCGATGTAGCGCAGGACGCGCTCGTTGTCGTCGCCGCCCTCGGTGGTGCCGTAGGAGCCGGTGCCGTCGAGGGGGCCGAGCTCGGCCTTCATCTTGCCGGCCATGGCGAAGGTGCGGCGGACGGTCTCGCCGGCGCGGCCCATGCCCTGGGCGTCGGAGGAGGTGATGCCGATGACCCCGAGGTCGTGCAGGACGTCCTCGGCGCCCATGGTGCCGGCGCGGATGCGGTCGCGGGCCATCGCGGCGTCGCCGGGCAGGTCGGTCTTGAGGTCGTGGGCGGAGACGATCATGCCGAAGTGCTCGCCGAGCGCGTCCCGGCCGAAGGGCAGGGTCGGGTTGGTGGAGGAGCCGATGACGTTGGGGACGCCGGCCATCTTGAGGACGTTGGGGACGTGCCCGCCGCCGCAGCCCTCGATGTGGAAGGCGTGGATGGTGCGGCCCTCCAGCACCCTGAGGGTGTCCTCGACGGAGAGGCACTCGTTGAGGCCGTCGGTGTGCAGGGCGACCTGGACGTCGTACTCCTCGGCGACGCGCAGCGCGGTGTCCAGCGCGCGGGTGTGCGCGCCCATGTCCTCGTGCACCTTGAAGCCGGAGGCGCCGCCCTCGGCGAGGGCCTCGACCAGCGGCGCCGGGTCGGAGGAGGAGCCCCGGCCGAGGAAGCCGATGTTGACCGGCCAGGCGTCGAAGGCGTTGAAGGCGTGCCGCAGGGCCCAGGGCGAGTTGACGCCGACGCCCCAGACCGGGCCGAACTCCTGGCCGATGATCGTGGTCACGCCGGAGGCCAGGGAGGCCTCCATGATCCGCGGCGACAGCAGGTGCACGTGGGTGTCGATGGCGCCGGCGGTGGCGATCAGGCCCTCGCCGGAGACGATCGTCGTGCCGGTGCCGACCACCACGTCCACGCCGTCCAGGGTGTCCGGGTTGCCGGCCCGGCCGATCGAGGCGATCCGGCCGCCGATCAGGCCGATCGAGGTCTTCCGGACGCCCAGCACCGCGTCGATCACCAGGACGTTGCTGATCACCACGTCGCAGGTGTCGCGGACGGCGGCGGGCTTGAGGTGGAGGCCGTCGCGGGCGGTCTTGCCGAAGCCGGCCAGGAACTCGTCGCCCGGTGCCTGCGAGTCGGACTCGACCCGGACGATCAGGCCGGAGTCGCCGAGCCGGACCCGGTCCCCGGCCCGGGGGCCGTGCACGGAGATGTAGTCGTGCGGGCTGATGGCGTTCACGACTCGACCTCCGCGTCGTCGAAGCCGGTGAGGTACCCGGTGGCGCGGGCCTTGGCCAGCGCGGCCTCCCGGGCGCCGGGCGCGTCCAGCGGGCCGTCCACCAGGCCCGCGAAGCCGATCGCGACCCGCCCGCCGCCGATCGGGACGAGGCCGACCTCGACGGTGGCGCCCGGGTCGAAGCGGACCGAGGAGCCGGCCGGCACCGCGAGGTGGGTGCCGTACGCGGCGGCGCGGTCGAAGGCCAGCCGCGGGTTGGCCTCGAAGAAGTGGAAGTGCGAGGTGACCGAGATCGGCACCGCCGAGGTGTTGTGGACGGGCAGCACGACCGTCTCCTCGACCGGGTCGTAGCCCGCGCCGTCGCCGGCCAGCGCGCCGCCGGGGGCCTCGTCGCCGAGCGAGCCGGCGCCCCGGAAGGGGTCGTCTACCACGGCCAGGCGGGTGCCGTCCTCGAAGACCGCCTCGACCTGGACCACGGTGACCACGTCGGGCACGCCGGGCAGCACGTCGTCGGCGCCGAGCACCGAGCGGCCGGCCTCGACGGCCTCGGCGAGGCGCCGGCCGTCGCGGGCGGCCTCGCAGACGGTGTCCGCGATCAGTGCGGTGGCTTCGGGGATGTTGAGGCGCAGGCCTCGGGCGCGGCGGGCGCGGGCCAGCTCGGCTGCTGTGAAGATCAGCAGCCGGTCCCGCTCGGTGGGGGTCAGTCGCACGGTTCCTCGCTCGCGGTCGCCGGGAGGGGTGGGGGTGAGGAATGGGGGGTGGGGGTGGCCGGGGCGGGTTCTCGGTGCCTCCGGGCGTTCGGATGCGAAGTTAGAACGCCGTTCAAACATCCTCGGCCATTGAACCCGGACCCGGCCGCCCTGTCCAGCGTTGCGGCTCCGGCGCCGTTCGGCTCGCCGGGAGCCGCGATCGGACCGGGCGTGTCGCGGGCGCGGCCGGGCGGCAGGGCTCGAAAACGGCTCGTATGCTTCGCAAACCTGTCCGCCGAGGGCAGTTGGATCACGCCAACGGCCCCGTGCCCCTTTCACCCCAGGTGATCGCCCGTGCACTGTTCCAAATGCCGAAAGGTGGGCATGAGGATGGGTGGTCAGAACGAGGGGGGCCACCCGGCCGGCGGGGGATCCGGCCCGGGGCCCCGGAGCGAGGGCGGGGGCAGGGGTGATGGACGGACAGTCGCGATTCCCGCGGCAGCGGACGGGTTCGGGGGGCGTTTTCCGGCCCATGGGACAGGGCGGCACGGCCGCCGCCACGAGCACCGCCGGCACGGCGGGCGCCACCGGCGCGGCCCGCCAGGGCGTGCCGGCCCCGGGGTGCGCGCTGCACCGCCGGCTCCACCTCGCCGTCGAGGCGGCCGACCTGGTCGCCGTCGCCGCGGTCCGCCGGAGGCTGCGCGCCGCCCTCGCCCACTGGGGCGTGCCGGAGCTGGCCGACACGGCCGAGCTGCTCTCCTCCGAGCTGGTCACCAACGCGCTGCAGCACACCGGTCAGGGCGCCGTCTTCGACGCGGTGCTCACCGCCGACCTGCGGCTGCGGATCGAGGTCCAGGACGGCACCGCCCGGCTGCCCGGCCGCCGGCGCGACCCGAACGCCGAGTACGCCACCTCGGGCCGCGGGCTGCTGCTGGTCGAGGCACTGGCCGACTCCTGGGGCGTCCACCTCCGCGGCGACGGCAAGGTCACCTGGTTCGAGCTGGCCTCGGCCCCGGCCTGACCCGACCGGAACACCGTTCGCTGTCGAACGATGCCCGGAACCCAAGGTCGACGCCAAGATTTCCGGCCCGTTGCCATTGCCGCTGGGCCGAACATTGGCCAGGATGGTGGGAATGTGTGTCCACGTGCGAGAAGCGGCGGGGAAACCCCACCTCGACTGACCATCGTCCGTCGGCACCGACCCACCGAGCACCACCCACCACACCGCCACGCGGCCCGTCCGGACGGTCGGCGCGGTCCGCCACGGCAGCGGCAGGAGCAGCATGCCCACAGAGCCCGAGTCACCGGGGCCCGCCCTCCCGCCCGGCCCGTCCACCACCGGGTCGGGGCGGACCAGGCCCCCCGCCCAGACGGCCCGGCGGCACGCGCTGCGCACCGCTCCCGGCCTGGCCGCCGGGCGGCTGGCGCCGATGCTCTCCGGTGGCCTGCCGGTCTCCCAGAGCGACTCCACGCCGGACTGGCTGGAACCGGCGATGGCGGCCAACGGCATCGGCTCCTTCGACTGGGACATCCGCCGCGACGTCCTGGAGGGCGACCAGCGGGCCTGCACGATCGTCGGCCTGGAAACGGCGGACAAGGGCCGCTTCGACCGCACCTCCGCCTCCTTCCTGGCCCTGCTCCACCCCGAGGACGCCCCCGTGGTGCGGCGCCGGGTCGAGCGCGCCGTCGCCGAGCTCGGCCAGTGCGGCGCCTACTACCGCACGGTCGGCCCGAGCGGCACCATGCGGGCCGTCCGCTTCCGCGGCCGGGTCCTCGCCGACGCCTTCGGCCGCGCCTCCCGGATGGTCGGCTTCGTCTGGGACGCCACCGTCGAACTGCACAAGCGCGACCGCGCCGACCGGATGGCCCTGCTGCGCGAGGAGCGCTCCCGCTTCATCAAGGAGGCCGCCCGGGCCCTCTCCGAAGCCGTCACCGTCCGCGACGTCGCCCGGGTCTTCACCGAACTGCCGCTCCCCGGCCTGCCGCCGGACGGCCTGGTGCTGGCCTCGTTCGAGGCCGGCCGGGTGCAGATCCTCGGCGCCTCCGGCTACCGCGCCGAGGAGCTGGCCGGCTACGACCGCTCGGTGCTGCCGCCGGCCCACCCGGCCGCCGAGTCGCTGCGCAACCGTGCGCCGGTCTTCTGCGCCAGCCGCGAGGAGTACCGCGAGCGCTACCCGGACGTCTGGGAGCAGACCCGCCGGACCAGCCGCAGCTCCTGGGCCTTCCTGCCGCTGGTGGCCAGCGGCCGGGCGATCGGCGTCTGCGTGGTCAGCTTCGACGACGACCGCCAGCTCGACGCCGACGAGCGCACCCTGCTCTCCACCCTCGGCGGCCTGGTCGCCCAGTCGCTCGCCCGGGCCCGGCTGCACGACGCCGAGCACGAGCTGGCGGCCGGCCTCCAGCGGGTCATGCTGCCGCGCACCGTCCCCTCGGTGCCCGGCGTCACCACCGCCGTCCGCTACCTGGCGGCCGGCTCGGGCCTGCAGATCGGCGGCGACTGGTACGACGTCGTCCCGCTGCCCGGCGGCCACGTCGGCCTGGTGATCGGCGACGTCCAGGGCCACGACGTGCACGCGGCCGGCATCATGGGCCAGCTCCGGATCGCCCTGCGCGCCTACGCCGCCGAGGGCCACCCGCCCGCCGCGGTGATGGCCCGCGCCTCCCGGTTCCTCGCCGACCTCGACACCGACCACTTCGCCACCTGCACCTACGCCGAGGTCAACGTCGACTACGGCGTCGTCTACGCCGTCCGGGCCGGCCACCTCGACCCGGTGGTCCGGCGCGCGGACGGCACCGCGACCTCCGTCCCGGTCGCCGGAGGGCTGCCGCTGGGCATCGCCCCGGACGAGGAGTACCGGGTCACCCGGTTCAGCCTCGACCCGGGCGAGACCGTACTGCTCTGCACCGACGGCCTGGTCGAGTCGCGCGGCATGGACCTCGACGAGGGCATCGCCCGGCTCACCTCGGTGCTCGCCGAACCGCTCGCCGACCCGGTGCGGGCCGGCCGCGACCCGCTGGAGGTACTGGCCGACCGGATCGCCTCCCAGGCCGCCGACTCCAGCGAGCGCGAGGACGACATAGCGCTCCTGCTGCTGCGCTGGGACGGTCCCGAGGGCGGCCTCGCGGCCCAGCAGCTGCGCCGCCGGATCGGCCAGGCCGACCTGGCCCGGATCTCCGAGGTCCGCGCCGAACTGCGCGACGCGCTGCGCCGCTGGGGCGTGGCCGAGCTGATCGACACGGCCGAGCTGCTCTCCTCCGAGCTGGTCACCAACGCGATCCGGCACACCGACCGGGACGCGATGTTCACCGCCCGGCTCTACCGGGAGCCGGCCGCGGACGGCGGCCGGGCCCGGCTGCGGGTCGAGGTGGAGGACGAGTCGGACCTCTGGCCGACCCGCCGCACGCCGGGGGAGCAGGCCTCCTCCGGGCGCGGGCTGATGCTGGTCGAGGCGATGGCCGACGGCTGGGGCGTGGAGCCGCGGGGCTCGGGCAAGCGGATGTGGTTCGAGCTCACGGTGGCCCCGGCCGTCGCGGCGACCGCCGCCGGGGCGGCCGAGGGCTGACCGGGGCCGGGGTCGGGGCCGACCCGGGCCGGGCCGTGTCGGACCCGGCGGCCGAGGGCGGCGCCGTCGGCCGCCGGGACCCGGGGGACCGGGGGACCGGGGGGACCTGCGGGACCGGGGGCCTCAGCCGAACTGCTGCTCCAGGTCCTTCAGCTTGCGCTCCAGCGAGTCCAGCCGGGGCAGGGCCACGGTGTCCTCCTCCATGGTGAGGTCGACGGTGCGCCGCTCGGGGCGGGCCGGCAGGCCCGGCTGCGCCGGCGTCCCCTCGACGGCCGTGCCCTCGGCGGACGCGCCGTCGACGGCCCCGGTGCCGCCGGGGCCGCCCGCTATGGCGGACTCCGGGCCGGGCTCCAGCTGCCGGGCGCCCGCTGACGAGCCGCCGCCGCGCTGGCGCCAGACGCTGTGGGTGCGGTTGATCGCCCGGATCTCGGCCCGCTCGCGGCGGCCGGCGAGCTTGCGCCGCTCCTTGTCCAGCGCCTTCTCGCGCTTGTCCTCGCGGACCTCGTCGACCGCCTCGTCCAGGCTCCGCACGCCCTCCAGCAGCATCAGCGACCAGGCCGCGTAGGTCTCGCGCGGCGCGCGCATCCAGCGGACGATCCGGATCTGCGGCAGCGGGCGGGGGACCAGCCCCTGTTCGCGCAGGGCGGCCCGGCGGGTCTGCTTCAGCGCCCGGTCGAACAGCACGGCGGCCGAGAGCGACATCCCCGCGAAGAACTGCGGTGCGCCGGCGTGGCCGAAGCCGCGCGGGGCGTGCACCCAGTTGAACCAGGCCGAGGCGCCGGCGAAGAGCCAGACCAGCAGCCGGGAGCCGAGCGCGGCGTCGCCGTGGCTGGCCTCGCGGACGGCGAGGACCGAGCAGAACATCGCCGCCCCGTCGAGGCCGAACGGGACCAGGTACTCCCACCCGCCGGAGAGGTTGAGGTTCTGCACCCCGAAACCGACCAGCCCGTGGAAGGAGAGCGCGGCGGCGACGGCCGCGCAGCAGAACAGCAGCGTGTACGAGGCCCCGCCGTACAGGGACTCCTTGCGGCGGCGGCGTTCCTCGGAACGCTCCCAGGAATCCGCGGCACCCGATCCGGTGGCGGATCCCCGGCTCCGGGCCAGGGCCACCAGCAGGGCGCTGACCAGCAGCACCGCAACGCCGGTGACGGCCCAACCAAGCGGTATGTCGGACAATTTCATCGCCTGGACCAGCCTCGCTTTCCTGCGTCGCAATTCCTGCGCCGTGATGGCGGGGACCATCATGACCGATGCCCGGCCGGAGAATGGCTGATTCGCTGTCAATGCGCTGGCGAGAGGGATTTCTGGCGGGGGATAAGTCGCATCGTCCTATTATTTCTGCGTCGGTATTTCCCGGAATAGCGGGCCCGCCCCCCGCCGTACCCAGGGGACCGCCGTCAACCTCGCGTGACGCGGGGGCAGCCCGCACACATCTCCTCGGCCCGGACGGTGTACACGAGGCAGCAACTGGCCCGGCACCGGTCGGAGTGAACCGGGGAGCCGGACGCGGGGGCGGTGAATCCGGCGCCCGGCGCGAAGGGCGCGCGATCCGGCGCCGGGCAGGCGTCGTTCAACCCCGGCGCGAGCAGCGCGGACAGCTCCGCACGGGCGCGTTCCTCCTCGTCGAGCAGCCCGGCGGCGTGCCAGAGGCCCTCGACCACGGCGTCCGTCGCCATCGCCCAGAGCGTGCGGGGACCGCGTCGCACCTCCGGCCGGAAGGCCGCCAGCACCGGGGTCAGGAAGTCGGCCAGGGCGGAGCGCAGTTCGCCGGCCAGCGCCACCTCGTCGGGCACCGTGCGGACGCCGGTCCGGTGCCCGGCACCCGCGGGCGCGGCCACCGGGGCGGGTCCGCCCGGGGTCCACGGGGCGGCCGCGAGGGCGGCCGCGAGGGTGGCCGCCGGGTCGTCCGGCAGGCAGACGAACGGGCCGGGACGGACCGTCAGCTCGCCGGTGCGGCGCCGGATCGAGACGTCGGCGGGGGTGAGCAGCGGCACCCGGCGCTCCAGGAACCACGGCAGGGTGAACAGCAGGGCGACCGGCCAGACGAACCGGTGCAGGCCGAACCCGGCCGCCACGTCCGGGCGCAGCGGCTGCCCGTAGCGCGCCAGGCCCTGCCGGACGTCGTGGGAGATCAGGTCGCGCAGGGCCTCCGGGCGGTCCAGCAGGTCGGCTCCGGCGATCCAGCCCCGGCCGGTGCGCGGCGGGGCGCAGTGCACCCGGAGGGCCGGCATGAGTTCGCCGAGCCGCCGGTAGGCGGCGGCGCCCGGTGCGGCGCCCGGTGCGATTCCGGGCGCGGCCGCCGGGGTCCGGGGCGGGGAGGTCCCCGGCGCGTCCGCCGGGGCGGTGGTGACGGGTCGTGACGGTGGCGGGGCGGGAGCCGCTTCGGCGGTGGTGGCGTGCGGCGCGGGGCCGGGCCGGGTGCTGCTCACGGTCATGGTGCGGGCCCCATCGGGTCGACCGGAGCCCGTGCCGGACCGCCCGCTCCCGCGCCCGGCCGGGGCGCCCGCCGCCGCCGGCGCACCCGGGGGGTGTGCCTCGCCGTCGCCGCACCGCACGTCCGGGCCCGGCCGACGGGGGCCTGGCGGAGCCCGGGAACGGCAAGGCGAACCCGGCCGGGTCACTGCTCGACCCGGCCAGGTTAGGGTCACCTTAGCTGATCGGCCCCTGGGCCTGCCTCCCGATGCGTCCGTCCGGGGGAGCGCCCGGCGCGCGCACCGCGCTCAGCTGGCGCGAGAGCCAGACCGGGACGCCGCCGAGCGCCTTCACCAGCCGCGCCGCCTCGGCCCGCAGCCGGACGGCCTCGGCCGGCTCCGAGACCTCGGCCAGTGCCGCCAGCGCGGGCGCCACCCCGACCGTGAAGCCCAGTTGTTCGCGCAGCCGCAGCGAGGCCTCGAACCCCTCGCGGGCCCGCTCGCGGTCGCCGGCCGCCAGGGCGAGTGCGGCCAGGTGCCGCCAGGTGGAGGAGCGCAACAGCTCGTCCCCCCGCTCGCCGGCACCGTCGTGCGCCCGGCGGTAGGCGATCCAGGCCGCCGTCGGGTCGCGCAGCAGGTTCTCCGCGACCAGCCCGCGGCGGAAGTCCAGCAGCGGACGGCCTGGGGCGTCCGGCGGCAGCAGTGCGGAGGTACGGCCCAGCGCCGCCTGGGCCTCGTCGAGCCGGTCGCGTGCGCCCAGCACGCTGGCCACGTACGCCAGGAAGCCGCGTGCGCAGGACGCCGCCGCGCGCTGCTCGGTGGAGGTCGACCCCGCCTCGGCGAGCCGGAGCGCCTGTTCCGCCTGGGCCCAGTTCGCGGCGGTGAACAGGCACTGCTCGATCAGGAGTTCGGCCCGGACCAGGGCCACCGTCGGATCCCGTTCGGCGGCCGGGCGCAGCAGTTCCGCGGCCTCCTTCCAGCACGCCCGGGACCGCAGCCGCCACACGGTGTCCCCCGGCTCCTGGGGTGCGGTCGCCCGCCCCCGCCCGTCCCGGCCGCTAGGGCCCCATCCGTGCTCCGACAACGCCACCTCCTTGTGCGCGCCATCCAGCAGGACGCGGACCCTTCCCCTCGTGGCAAGACACGCCCCGGGCCCGCGCTGTGGCGGCAATTCAACACGGGGGCGAGCTTGTGCACCAGATCACGAGCGGAGGTTGTTGCGCTCGGGCGGGTTTTCGTCTAAACGATCAGCGGCCCGTCGGGCGGAAGGCCGATCGGGTCCGAACGGCGGCTCAGGACGTCCAGCCGGTCTCCATCAGGGCCTCGGCGGCACCGTTGGCGGGCTGCGGCACCCCGGCCAGGTCCAGGCTGAACAGGGCCACCAGCAGCTGCTCCCCGCGCACCGTGGCCTGGTGCGAATAGCCCGCAAGAGTGAACATCGCGGCGGCCATCTCCTCGGCGTGCAGGGTCTGCAGCCAGAGGCACTCGACCGACTTCACGTCCGCCGGCTCGGTCCAGGTGTCCACCTGGGCGACCATCCGGCTGCCCAGCAGGGTCACCCCGTCGCGCTCCTGAGCCTCGGTCAGCTCCAGGTCGTCGAAGCCCAGCCACTCCAGGTAGCGGGCGGCGGTGAACACCGCGTCCTGCGAGGTCCGCACCGGGTGCGGGCGGAACGGGGCCCGCCGACGCCACGGCGTGGCCGTTCCGCCGGAGCCGCCCGGCGGCGCCGGCACCGGCGGGGCGTCCAGCGGCTGGGCCGGCCGCGCCGGGTACGGGTGGGAGGCGCGCGGCCCCGCCGCGGCGCCCAGCGGCCCGGTGGCCGAGCCGCCTCCCAGCCGGGTCGTGCGGTCCACCGGGAGCCGGACGGTGGCCCCGCAGTTGCAGGTGAACTCGGGCTGCGGCCACTGGTCGGAGCGCCCGCAGTGCGGGCATCGCATGCTCAGCCAGGAGTCCTCCCAGGACCGGAACCGGACCTGCACCGGCACGCCCCCGCGCAGCAGCGGAACCTTCAGCGAGGCACCGCAGGGGCAGGGCAGCGACGGCGGCTCGTACAGGTGCTCCCGTCGGCAGGCGGGGCAGCGGATCGCCCGGGCGCCACCCCCCGCGCCCGGGCCGCGCCCGGCCGGGTCGTGTCCGGTGAAGTCGTCGGGCAGTCCGGCCATCGCGGGCACCGTCCGTTCGAATCGGGGGAGGAGGGACGTGTCCCATGCTCCCCGAAACGTGCGGGCCGCGGCGCGGAATGCGGCAATCCTCAGGGAGGAATCAGGGGTGTGCGCTCGATTCCTCGGCGGGGAGGAGGAGAGCGGTTCCACCCTTGAGGGGGATCCGTTCGATGACGCGCGGCGCAGGCGTCATCCCGCACCCCAACGCGCGAGGTCGGCGGGGGTGTCCAGGTCGTCCGGAGTGGCGACGTCGGCGCACTCCACCAGCGCGATATCCGAGGCGTGCGCCCCCAACAGAGCCCGCGCGCCCGCGTCCCCGGACGCCCCCGCCACCGCCTCGGCGAAGTACCGCGACCCGATCAGCACCGGATGCCCCCGCCGCCCCCCGTACGCCGCCGCGGCCAGCTCCGCGCCCGCCCGGTGCGCCGCCAGCAACCGGGCCACCGCCGCCGCGCCCACCCCGGGCGTGTCCACCAGCATCACCAGCACGGCCGGCGTCCCCGGCGCCAGCGCGGCCAGCCCGACCCGCAGCGAGGAACCCATCCCGGACTCCCAGTCCGGGTTGGCCACCAGCCGGCAGCCCGGCAGGTGCGCCAGCGACCGGACCCGGTCCCGGGCCGCGCCCACCACCACCGTCACCTCCCGGCAGCCACCGGCCCGCGCCGCCGCCGCGGCGTGCTCCACCAGCGGCCGCCTCCGGTACGGCACCAGCGCCTTCGGCCGCCCGCCCAGCCGCCGCCCGCCACCGGCGGCCAGCACCAGCGCGGCGACCGCGTCCTCGCCCCGCACGGGCCCCGCGTTCTGCATACGCCCAGCCTGCCCGCCCCGCCGGGCGCACCGCAGCCCCGGCCGGCCGTTCTTGGACGAATCCACAACCCGGCCCGGCGGGGAGCGCCCGCGGCCCGGCGGTTCGGCCGCTGGAGTTTCCGCGCCGCCGCCCCTGTACTGGGCCGATGAACACCGCACCGCGCCCGCTGGTCGACCGCTACGGCAGGGTCCACACCGACCTGCGGGTCTCGCTCACCGACCGCTGCAACCTGCGCTGCACCTACTGCATGCCGGCGGAGGGGCTCGCCTGGCTGCCCAAGGACGAGGCGCTCGGTGACGACGAGGTGGTCCGGCTGGTGCGGATCGCGGTGCGGCGCCTCGGGATCGCCTCCGTCCGCCTCACCGGCGGCGAACCGCTGCTCCGGCGCGGCCTGCCCGGCCTCGTCCGGCGGATCACCGAGCTCGGCCCCGAGGTGTCCCTGACCACCAACGGCATCGGGCTGGCCCGCACCGCCGGCGAGCTGAAGGCGGCGGGCCTGCACCGGGTCAACGTCAGCCTGGACACCCTGCGCCCCGAGCGGTACGCGGCGATCACCCGCCGGGACCGGATCGCCGACGTGTTCGCGGGCCTGGCCGCGGCGCGGGCCGCCGGCCTCGACCCGGTCAAGGTCAACGCGGTGCCGGTGCGCGGCGTCAACGACGACGAGCTCGTCCCGCTGGTGGAGTTCGCCGCCGGGCACGGCTACCGGATGCGGTTCATCGAGTCCATGCCGCTGGACGCGCAGGGCGCCTGGGACCGCGGCCGGATGGTCACCGCGGACGAGATCCTCGCCGTGCTCGGCGCCCGCTGGGAGCTGCTCCCGGTCGGCGGGCCCGCCGGGGCGGGGCGGTCCGCCGGGACTCCGGGGGCGGAGGGGAGTGAAGGGAGCGAGGGGAGCGCCGGGGCTTCCGGGGCCGTCGGGCCCGGCGGGCGGACCGCCGGGCCTGCGTGGCGCGACGGGTCCGCGGGGCGCGCCACGCCGCCGGCGGAGGAGTGGCGGATCGCCGGGACGGACACCGTGGTCGGCGTGATCGCCTCGGTCACCCGCCCGTTCTGCGGCGGCTGCGACCGCGTCCGGCTCACCGCCGACGGCCAGTTGCGCAACTGCCTCTTCGCCACCGAGGAGTCGGACCTGCGTGCGCTGCTCCGGGGCGGGGCCGACGACGCCCGCATCGAGGCCGCGTGGCGGGCCGCGATCGCCGGGAAGGGACCGGGGCACGCGATCGGCGCCGCGGGGTTCGTCCGTCCGGCCCGGCCGATGTCGGCGATCGGCGGCTGAGGGGCGGGGCGGGGTCCCGGGTGCGCTGTTCCCGGGGCGGCGCGTCCCGCGCGGCATGTGACGTTCGCCATGATCGAAATGCTCCGTGTTGTGCCCCCTTGACCGGGTGTGGGGCGGCTGGTCTGCTGGTGCGCCGTCAGCCGCCCGCCACCTGGGGAGTCCTCCGTGTCCGCCCGCCGCACCGCCCTGTCCGCCGCCACCGTCCTCCTGCTGTCCGCCCTGGCGCTGACCGGCTGTTCCGGCGCCGGGAAGCCGACCGGTGGCGCGACCCCCGCCGGTCCGGTCGGCGCCGCCGGTCCGGCCACCAGCCCGCTGCAGAACCCCGACGGCACCAAGCCCGGCCTGGCCCCGCTGACTTCGCCCGCGGACCTTGCGGCCGGGCGCGAGCTGATAGCCGGGGTCGCCACCGCCCGGACCGGCCCGAAGGACGGCTACGACCGCAACGAGTTCGGCCCGGCCTGGACCGACAACGTGGACGGCGTCCCCGGCGGCCACAACAACTGCGACACCCGCAACGACCTGCTGGCCAGGGACGGTACGGCGGTCGAGCGCAAGGACGGCTCCTCCTGCGTGGTCACCTCGATGACCATCCACGACCCGTACACCGGCCGGACGGTGCAGTGGTCCAAGCAGCAGGCCTCGAAGATACAGATCGACCACGTGATGCCCCTCTCCTACGACTGGCAGATGGGCGCGGCCACGTGGGACAAGGCGAAGCGCGTGCAGATCGCCAACGACCCGCTCAACCTGATCCCGGCCGACGGTTCGCAGAACGCCTCCAAGGGCGACTCCGGGCCGTCCGCCTGGCTCCCCGCCGCCCCGGAGATCCGGTGCGCGTACGCGGTGCGGTTCGCCCAGGTCTCGCTGAAGTACCAACTGCCCGTCACCGAGGCGGACAAGAAGGCCATGCTGCAGCAGTGCGGCGGCTGACCGGCGGCCGATCGGTAGGCGAGGAAACGATTCATTAGCGGCACGAGCCGGGCTCGGCGCTGTTCGACCCGGACTGCCGCACCTGGCCGTTCCGTTCGGCCGAGAAGGCGCACCCGATCGCCTCGAAGAGCGCGGCCCCCATCGTCGTCGTCGGCTCCACCGGCGACGCGGCCACGCCGTACGCGTCGGCGGAGAAGCTCGCCGCCCAGCTCGGCAACGCCGTCCTGCTCACCCGCGAGGGCGACGGGCACACCGGCTACGGCTGGAGCGCGTGCATCCGGGCCTCGGTGGACGCCTACCTGATCGACGGTGCCGTGCCGGCCGCCGGGACGCGCTGCGCGACCGACGCCGCGGGGTGACCCGCGGGGAGGGGTGACCCGCGGTCAAGGGTGACCTGGCGTGCGGAAGGGGCGCGGCACGGTACTCGGACCCGAGTGCCGTGCCGCGCCCCTGCTGTTCCCCGCCCCGGGGATCCGGTGTCGTCCGGTCTCCGCCGGCCTGTTCCGGCCCGGCGACCGGCAAGGGTCAGGAGGTGGGCGGCTGGGTGAGGTCGTAGAAGGTCGTGCCGCCGACCGTCCGCGCGGTGTAGTGGCTCGTCACCCAGCTCTCGATCTGCGCGGTCTGCGACTCCGACGTGCCGACGCCGCCCGGCGTCACCACGCCTCCGACCGGCGCGCCGGTGCCGGGGCTGTTCGGGTCGGTGCCGGTGCCGTCGGTGCCGGGGCTGTTCGGGTCGGTGCCGTTCGGGGGCGTGCCCACCGAGCCCGCGCCCGGACCCGCGCCGTTGCGGCCGGGGCCGCCCGGGTTCGTGCCGTCCGTTCCCGCCGTGCCCGTGCCACCCGTTCCCGTGCCGTCCGTTCCCGTGCCACCCGTTCCCGTGCCACCCGTTCCCGTGCCGTCCGTTCCCGTCGTGCCCGTTCCCCCGCCGATCGCCCGCTGCGGGCCGCCGCCGGCGATGAACCAGTGCACCTTGCCCTCCTTCACGTACTGCTGGAAGGCGCTCAGGGTGAGCGACGGGTCGCTGCTGTTGAAGCCGCCGAGCGCCATCACCGGTTCACCGGAGGCGAGTTGGTAGCTGGCGGCGTTCTGCGAGCCGCTGGTCGCGGCGGTCCAGCGGTAGCGGTCGGCGTCCTGCTTCAACAGGGCGGCGGCCTCGTCGCTCACCTTGGCGCCGTTGAGCAGCCCGCCCATGCCGCCGGGTCCGCCCATGAAACCGTAGACGCCCTGCCCGGCACCGCCCCGGCCCGCCCGGCCGCCCTGCGGCGGGAGGCCCTGCACACCGCCCTGCGGGGGCGAGACCTGTCGGCCGTTGAGCCAGAACGCGCCCTCGCCGCCCGGCCCGCCGGGGCCGACGCGCCGCATGCCGCCGCCCGGGCCGAACCCGCCCGAGACCGCCGGTCCGGCCGTCACGATCGAGCCGGTGTGCGGGGTGTTGACGGTGTCCACCGCGTACGCGGCCGGACCGCCCAGCGCCGCGGCGGCACCCGCCAGACCCGCCACCGTGGTCAGCCGCCCGGCGAGCCGGTGGCCCCGGCGGCCGTGGCCCGGACGGTCGTGCGCACCGTCCGCCCCGTCCGCCCCGTGCACCCTGTCCGTCCCGTGCGCGTCGTCCGCGACGGGTGCGGCCCCCGCGGGCCCGTCCGCGCGGTCCGCGAACCGGGCGGTCAGCGGCCCGGCGGCGAGCAGCGCGGCCGCCGACACCAGCCCGCCGACCAGCACCGTCCAGCGTAGCCAGGGCAGGAAGTCCGGGCTCCGGCCCAGCAGGACGAACGCCCAGGACACCGTCACCGCCAGCGTCCCCGCCAGCACCGCCGCGTACGGCAGCCGGTGCCGGGCCCGCCAGAGGCCGTCGACGCCCATGCCGACCAGCGCCGCGACCGCCGGGGCCAGCGCCACCGTGTAGTACTGGTGGAAGATCCCCGACATGAAGCTGAAGGTCAGCGCCGTGCAGAGCAGCCAGCCGCCCCAGACCAGGAAGGCCGACCGCGCGGTGTCGGTCCGGGCGTAGCGGCGGGTCGCCCAGAGGCCGAGGAGGAGCAGGATCAGCGCGGCCGGCATCAGCCAGGCGATCTGCCCGCCGATGTCGCCGTCGAACATCCGGGTGATGCCGGTCTCGCCCCAGCCGCCACCGCCGCGCATCGCGCCGGGCGCGCCGCCGGCAGGTGCCTCCAGTCCGGCCGGGAACTGGGCCCGGCCGCCCCCGCCGACGCTGCCGGTCTCGTTGCCGTTGAGCCGGCCGAGACCGTTGTAGCCGAAGGTGAGGGAGAGGAAGCTGTTGTCCTGCGAGCCGCCGACGTACGGGCGGGCCGAGGCCGGTACCAGCTCGACCACCGCCACCCACCAGCCGCCCGCGACCACCATCGCCAGTCCGGCGGTCAGCAGCTGGCGGACCCGCCGCCAGAGCCCGGTCGGAGCCGCCACCAGGTAGACCACCGCGAAGGCGGGCAGCACCAGGAACGCCTGCAGCGTCTTGGTCAGGAAGGCCAGCCCGAACATCACCCCGGTGAACACCAGCCACCCGGTGCTCGCCGTCTCGGTCGCCCGCACCAGCCCGTACGCGGCCAGGGTGAGCAGGAGCACCAGCAGTGCGTCCGGGTTGTTGAAGCGGAACATCAGCGCCGCCACCGGGGTCAGCGCCAGGGCGACGCCCGCCAGCAGCCCGGCAGTCGGGGAGAAGCGGCGGCGCACCGTCGCGTACAGGGCGGCGACGGTGCCCACGGCCATCAGCGCCTGCGGGGCCAGCAGCGACCAGGAGGAGAGCCCGAAGATCCGGGCCGAGAGCGCCATCGGCCAGAGCGCGAGGGGCGGCTTGTCGACGGTGATGAAGTTCCCGGCGTCCGAGGAGCCGTAGAAGAAGGCCTTCCAGCTCTCGCTGCCGGCCTGGGCCGCGGCCGAGTAGAAGGCGTTGGCCCAGCCCGAGGCCGACAGGCCCCAGAGGTAGAGGACGGCGGTCGCGGCCAGCAGCGCGAGCAGCGCGGGCCTGACCCAGCGCGGGTCCTCCGCGCGCCCGCGCCAGGTCCGGGCCGGCAGGGTGCGCAGCCGGCCGGCCCAGGACGCCGGGCCCTTCGGCCCGACGGGCGGCAGCGGGAGCTCCGGGAAGAGCGGCGGTGCGGCGGGCCGCGCCTCCGGGGCCTCGGCGCCGGGGCCGGCCGGCCCCGGCGGCCCGGCGGGCGGCAGTTGCGGCGGCGGGTAGTTCGCGGCCTCCGGCCAGGGTTCGCCGGCCGGCGGGGAGAAGCTGGTCGTGGTCATGGGCGATACGTTCGGGCGCCCGACTGAGAGAAACGTGAGACGGGGGTGTGAGCCGCCTGTGATCCTGTGTCGACCGCCCGGACGGCGCAACGCCCGGTCGGCCGTTCGTGGGCGGTCGGTCTGACGGTCGGATGGGCGGACGGTCCGTCCGGGCCCTGCGGCGCGCCGGTCTGCCGGACCGTCGGTCTGCCGGAACGTCGGACCGCCGGCGGGTCCAGTGCGCCGGTCTCGGGTGTCCGGTCGGCCCGGTGGGGCGCCGCCGGTCAGGCGGACTGCGGCATCGTCAGGTGCTTGCCCAGCCACTCCAGGGCGGGCGGGATCTCGCGGGTCCAGGTGTGGAAGTTGTGCCCGCCGGTGTCCAGGGTGATGGTGGAGAGCTTGGTCGGCGCCTTGAAGGACTCGACCATCGCCTGGGTGCCCTCGTAGTTGTTCTCGTCGTAGCTGGTGGCGAGCAGGAGGGCGACGGGTTCGGCGGGCTTGTTCTTCAGCCGCCAGACCAGGTCGTTCTCCTGCTTCAGGCGGTCGTTGCCGCCGAACAGGTCGCCGGTGGTCTCGTCGATCGGCGCGGTGTAGTAGCCGGAGAGGGAGACGGCGGCCCGGTAGGCGTCGGGCTTGCGCAGCGCGAACTTGAGCGCGCAGTAGCCGCCGGTGGAGTTGCCGATCACCGCGCGGTTGGCCGGGTCGGTGCCGATCCGGTAGTTGCCGGCCAGGGCCTTCGGCAGGTCGCTGGTGAAGAAGGTCTCCACCTGGGGCCCGCCGGGGACGTCCATGCACTCGGTGTCGCGGTTGCCGACCAGCGTCGGGCGCATCAGCACCAGGACGGTCGGCGGGAGCTTCTTCTCCTCGATCGCGGTGAGGGCGGACGCCGGGTACTGCATCAGCGAGATGAGCTTCTCCGCCGACCCCGGGTAGCCGGCCAGCACCAGTGCCATCGGGAACTTCTGCTGCGCGTACTCCGGCTGGAAGTACTGCGGGGGGAGGTAGACGTAGGCGTCGCTGCTCAGGCCGCTCGCCGAGCCCTTGACGGCGACCTCCTGGATCAGCCCGGAGCGGTCGCGGGCCGAGCCCTGCGCCGAGTACATGTTCTTCTCGCCCGTGACCGAGAGGGACGCGGCGGCGTTCGGCTGGTGGTCGACGACCGTGCCGGGCTTGCCGTTGGTGCCCAGCAGGTCGCTCCAGGAGCTGTAGAAGCCGAAGTAGCCGTTGGCGATCAGACCCATGGCGGCCAGGACCGCGATCTGGGTGGCGAAGAACGCCCCGATCCGCCCCGACCAGGCCTTCCACCCGCGCCCGCCGAATCTCGGCCAGAGCCACATCGTGGCGGCGAAGACGCCGATCGCGACGACGGCGGCGATGATCTGGAGGGGCATTCCCGTGAGGCTCAACACCTGCCCGATCGTAGTTGACCCTCGGGCCCGGCCGGCGCGCCCCTCGTGCGCCCCCTATACGATCCGATGCGCCGCTTGTGCGCCCTGTTGACCGCGTCTCGTCGGGTCGGGATCATGTCCGCGGGGATTGCAGAGTGCACGGAGCGTGCACGAGAGAGTACCGAGAGAGTTCCGGGGGAAGCGGCATGAAGTCCTTCACCAAGGTCGGCCTGGCCGCCGGCACGACCGCACTGCTGCTGACGGCGTGTTCCGGCGGCAGCTCCGGCAGCACGGACGCCTCCGGCGGCCGGACCGACAGCGCCCCGGCGTCCACGGCCGCGTCCACGCCGACCCCCACGCCGACCCCGACCCCGACGCCGACACCCACCAAGCCCCCGTACGGCCCGGTGCTGGCCGGCTACGTCGACCCGGTCAACGCCGCGCTGGCCAAGCTCAACCCGGCCGGGAGCATCGACAACTTCGCCACCGCGCTCCAGGAGGCGGCGACCGCGGCCAACTCCGCCAGCAGCGGCCTGGCCCTGGCCGGCGAGCCGGACACCGTCACCACCGTCCGGCGCCAGCTGGCGACCGCGCTCTCCCAGCTCTCCACCGACCTCACCAAGGTCCGCACCGACATCAAGTCGAAGAGCGTCTGCACCACGTCCTCGGCCTTCGCCGAGGTCGGGCTCTCCGAGGGTCTCAAGGGGGTGCCCCTCGCACTCGCCCAGATGACCGCCGCCGGCTACCCGACCACCTTCGCCGTCCCGCAGACCCCGCCGCTGCAGGCCCGCTCGCTCGACAACGGCACCATGGTCCGCAAGGGCCGCCTGCGCGGCGAGGGCGGGCTGGAGGTCGACAACACGGGCGGCAGCTCCGACTCGGTCGTGTCGCTCTCCCAGAACAACAAGGCGGTCCACTCGCTGTACGTCGGCAAGGGGAAGAAGGCGTCGATCGACGGCATCGAGGACGGCACGTACGACGTGTTCTTCTCCGACGGGATCGACTGGGACCCGACGCTGAAGATGTTCACCCAGAACTGCTCCTACACGAAGTTCGACGACACCCTGTCCTACGAGACCGGCCGGACGGCCACCACCTGGTCGATCACGCTGACTGCGAAGGTCGGCGGGAACGCGAAGACCAGCGACGTGGACGAGGAGGCCTTCCCGCAGCCGTAGTCGTGGCCGCGGCCTGTACCGCAGCCCCGACGTGTCGTGAAGCGTCGTGAAGTGCCCCCCGCCGGACCGGCGGGGGGCACTTCCGCGTGCGCGCGCCCCGGCTTGCCCGCTCGGCCGGCGGAGTCCTGCCCGGCGGTCCCCCTCTCCGGCTGTCCGCCCGGCTGCCCGATCGAACGAT
The DNA here is from genome assembly GCF_036013975.1 of Kitasatospora sp. NBC_00458. NCBI lineage: Bacteria > Bacillati > Actinomycetota > Actinomycetes > Kitasatosporales > Streptomycetaceae > Kitasatospora > Kitasatospora sp. NBC_00458. The sequence goes on along the minus strand of NZ_CP107904.1, from coordinate 2,356,518 downwards.
GAGCCTTTTAGATATTTAGCTAATGTGCTAAATATCTACCATGACAGAAGCCCAGGACGAGGCAGGGGCCTTCCGCGCCCTCGCCGACCCGACGAGGCGCCAGATCCTGGAGGACCTCAGGGGCGGCGAACTCGCGGCGGGCGAGATCGCGAGCAGGTTCGCGATCAGCGCGCCGTCCATCTCGCGCCACCTCGGCGTGCTCAAGGGGGCCGGCCTGGTCACCGAGCGCCGCGACGGCAACCGGATCCTCTACGCACTGGCCGAGGACCGGCTGGCCACCTGCATCGGCCGGTTCCTCAGCGCCGTCTGCCCCGAGCAGATCGTCCTGCGCCACACCAAGTGGCGCCCCGGCCCGCAGAACGAGGGATCATGAGGCAGCCGCACCTGTCCAGCGTCGTCGAACGGCGGCTCCTGGTGAACTACCGGGTCGCCCCCGACGCCGTGGCCCGCCTGCTCCCCGGGCCGCTGCGCCCGCAACTGGTGCGCGGCCACGCGGTCGCGGGCATCTGCCTCCTGCGCCTGGGCGGCGTCCGGCCCTCCTGGGCGCCCGGGGCGTTCGGGCTGCGGAGCGAGAACGCGGCCCACCGGATCTCCGTCGAGTGGGACGGGCCGGACGGCGTCGAGACCGGCGTCTACATCCCGCGCCGCGACACCGGCTCCCGGCTCAACGCCTGGGCCGGAGGCCGGCTCTTCCCCGGCGAGCACGGCCGCGCCGACTTCGAGGTGCACGAGACGCCCGACCGGTTGCGCGTCGCCTTCGCCACGCGCGACGGCGACACCCGGGTGGACGTCACCGCCGACCTGTCCGACGAACTCCGGGGCAGCGAGCTCTTCGCCGACCTCGCCGAGGCCTCCCGCTTCTTCCGGGAGGGGTCGAAGGGCTACTCCGCGACCAGGTCCGGCCGCCGCATGGACGGCATGGAACTGCACACCGACGCCTGGCACGTGGAGGCCTGCCGGGTCGGTTCCGCCAGCTCGTCCTTCTTCGACGACCCGGACCGCTTCCCGCCCGGGAGCGCCGTCCTGGACAGTGCCCTGGTCATGCGCGACGTCCCCGCCGCCTGGCGGCCGCTCCCGGCCGCGGCCGCCGACCGGAGCGCCCGACTCGCCGGGTGACGTACCCGGTTGCGTCGGCCGGGGCCGGGCAGTCGGCCGGATGCCGTGCCCGGCGCCGGTTCCACCGGCCTCGCGGTCCGCGAGGGCCCGTGAGGTCCGGGCGGCCGTGAGGTCCGGGTGGCCGTGAGGCCCGTGGGGCCCGTGCGAGGTCCGGGTCCAACTCCGTTGTCAGTGCCGTGTGCCAGACTCCGCGCATGGCCCTCGAACCGCTCACCTCCCTCACCCTCGCCGCGTGGCGCCGGCTCGACCTCACCACCGCCACCCGCGTGGCCGCGCAGGCGGCCGACGCCGTGGGCGGGCGGCTGGAGCACGTCGAGACGGTCGAACACCTGGGCGCGCCGCTGCACCGCGTGCTGGTCGAGCGCGGCGGCCGGCTGTTCGGGCTGGTTCCGGGCGGCCGGGTCACCGTCGGGTTCGACCTCGCGGCCTGGGAGCCCTCGGCCGAACTCCTGGACTGCTACCGGGAGGAGAGCGTCAGCCAGGGGTTCGGCCTCGACGACGACCTGCGCGTGCACCTCGCCCGGTACCTCAGCCCGCACCGGGCCGCCACCGTGCCGACGCTGCTGATGGCCGTCGAGGACGAGGACATCACCGAATCGCCCGCCGACATGCCGGCGGCCCTGGCCGCGGAGGGGCTGCGACTGCCGCACCCCGACGAGTGGGAGCACGCGTGCGGCGCCGGCGCCGGGACGCTCTTCCGCTGGGGCGACCAGTGCCCGCTCGACCGCGGCCCCTACCAGGACGACGCGGGCCCGCACACCGGGCCGAGCGCCTTCGGGCTGCGGATCGCCTACGACACCTACCGGTTCGAGATGACCAGCGACCCGGGCGCGATCCACGGCGGCGACGGCGGAGAGTCGGTCTGCGGCGGGTACGGCATCGTCCTGGAGTGGCTGCCCCTCGCCACGGCCAACCGGAACCCGGAGATGGCCGCGCTCGTGAACGGGGCGGACGACACGGGCATGGGCGACGAACTCTCCGTCCGGCCGGTCCTCGACCTGCGGTGATTCGGCCGTGAACCGGCCGTGAACCGGCAGGGGCCCGTCGGGCGCACGGGGGTTGTGGGGCCCGTGGTGTCCGAGTGCGCGCGGCCCCGGGGGAGTTGACGGAGGGTCGCCCGGGCGTCTGGCACTGGAGGGTGCCCGCCGTGCCCCGGCCGGATCCGGGTGGACGAATTCGGTACGCATGGTTGACCGATTGAAGTGGCCATGGCACTTTCGTGCGGCGCGGGCGTCCGCAACCGGTCGTACGCCCCGCATCCCCCACAAGGAGAGCCATGTTCAAGAGACTTGCCGCCGCGTCCGCCGCGAGCGCAGTCGTCGCAGGCGTCCTGACCTGCGTAACTGCCACCCCCGCGCAGGCGGTGCAGGCCGGTGACCTGACGTCCACGATCGCGCTGAGCAACTGCTCCGCCTCGCTGGTGCGTTACCCCTCCTCGGTCGACGCCGACCGGGCCCTGATGCTCACCAACGGTCACTGTCTGCCGACCATGCCGTCCGCCGGCCAGGTCATCCAGAACCAGAGCGCCAGCCGCAGCGGCACCCTGCTCAACGCCTCCGGCGGTTCGCTCGGCACCGTGCAGGCGGACCGGATCCTGTACGCGACGATGACCGGCACGGACGTCGCGCTGTACCAGCTCACCGACACCTTCGGGTCGATCACCTCCAAGTTCGGTGCGACGGCGCTGACCATCAGCGACACCCACCCGGTCGACGGCTCGGCGATGTTCATACCGTCCTCGTACTGGAAGCAGACCTGGAACTGCTCCGTCAACGGGTTCGTCGGCACGCTGCGCGAGGACGAGTGGACCTGGCGCGACTCGATCCGCTACAGCTCCGGCTGCAACACCACGCACGGCACGTCCGGTTCGCCGATCGTCGACGCCGCGACCAAGAAGGTCGTCGGCATCAACAACACCGGCAACGACGACGGCCAGATGTGCACGATCAACAACCCCTGCGAGGTGGCGGCCGACGGCACCACCAAGGCCGTCAAGGGCCAGAGCTACGGGCAGGAGACCTACTGGTTCACCACCTGCCTCGGCAACGGGCGGGTCATCGACCTCAACGTCAGCGGCTGCCTGCTGACCAAGCCCGCGGGCAGCGGCACCGTCTCGGTGGCCAACCCGGGCAACCAGTCCACCGCGGTGGGCGGTTCGGCAAACCTGCAGATCCAGGCGAGCGGCGGCTCCACCCCGTACACCTACACCGCCACCGGCCTGCCGGCCGGCCTGTCGATCAACGCCTCCACCGGCGTGATCACCGGCACCGCGACGACGGCGGGCACGTACAACGTGACCGTGACGGCGAAGGACTCGGCGAACAAGACCGGCAGCACCGCCTTCAGCTGGACCGTCAGCGGTGGCGGCGGCGGCACGTGCACGCCGGCGCAGCTGCTCGGCAACGCGGGCTTCGAGACCGGCACCGCCGCCCCGTGGACCACCTCCAGCGGCGTCGTCGACAAGTCGGCCTCGCAGGCCCCGCACGGCGGCACCTGGAAGGCGTGGCTGAACGGCTACGGCTCCACCCACACCGACACCCTCTCCCAGACGGTGTCCATCCCGGCCGGCTGCAAGGCCACCCTCAGCTTCTACCTGCACATCGACACCGGTGAGTCCGGCACGACCGCGTACGACAAGCTGGCCGTCACCGTCAACGGCACCGCGCTGAAGACCTACTCCAACGCGGACGCCGCGGCCGGCTACCAGCTGCGCACCTTCGACCTCTCGGCCTACGCGGGCCAGTCGGTGACCCTCAAGTTCACCGGCACCGAGGACGCGTCCCTGCAGACCAGCTTCGTGATCGACGACACCGCGATCGCGACCAGCTGACACGCGGCCGGGACGGGCGCCGGCCCGTCCCGGCTGGTCCCCGCACAGGAAGTCGGCGGCTCCGACCTCCTGTGCGGGGACCCCACCCGTCAGAGGCCGTGCCGGGCGCGGTGCCGCTGGAAGAGGCCGAGCGCGGCCACGGACGGCGCGTCCTTGAAACGGCCCTCGGCGATGAGCTGCCAGACCTCGTCCTCGGAGAACCAACGGCTGATCAGACCCGCCTCCTCCTCGTCGAGATCGGCCTCACCGGCCGTGAGGTCGGTCGCGAGGACGACGTGGAAGCCCTGGTCGGAGTAGCCGTACGCCTCGAAGAGGTGCCCGAGCGGCGTCATCGTCCCGGCGGACAGCCCCGTCTCCTCGGCGAGTTCGCCGCGCGCGAGGTCGAGCGGGTCGGCGTCGGGCCGCTCCTCCCACGTCCCCTGGGGGAACTCCCAGTAGCGGGCCCGCACGGGGTACCGGTACTGCTCCACCAGGTGGAAGCCGCCGTCGGCGTAAGGCACGACGAGCGCGAAGTCCGGCTTCTCGACCACGCCGTAGACGCCCTCGGCACCGTCGTGCCGCAGGGTCCGGTCCTCACGGACGGTCATCCAGCGGTTCTCGTAGACGACGGTGCTGCTGGTAGCCACCAGTTCGTGCCCGGGCTGCGAGGTGCGGGGAGCGTCCATATCCATACGGGGACGCTATCCGACCGTCCGCTCGGCCCCGTCGCTCCGGCGCGGAGTCAACCCACGGGCGCTCCCGAGCCGTCGACGGCGGCGAGAACCGCAGAGCACATCGGGCCGGACCCGGCCCGGCGCCGCACGGTCGTCGGCCACCGCAACACCCCCGCAGGGCCGAGGCAACGCACGCTACGCGGGGTCGGCTGCGTGCCCTTGAAGGAGGCCGGGAGTAGATTGACCTCGGCCGAACCGATGGCACAGCTGGGATTCCAGGGAGAGCGTCAGAAATGTGTGAGATGCCGGAATCTCAACAAGTGGTGAAATCTCACCGACAGCCTGCATAAACCCGCAGGCCACGGAGCTGCTCCCCGCACACGCGGGGATGGTCCCGTGGACGAGGCCACGAAGGCCTCGTTCGACCGCTGCTCCCCGCACACGCGGGGATGGTCCCGACGCGTACGGCAACGCGCTCTGGACGCACAACTGCTCCCCGCACACGCGGGGATGGTCCCGGCGAAGTGGTCGCCCATCGGGCCCACGATGTCTGCTCCCCGCACACGCGGGGATGGTCCCTACGCCGCCGCAGCCTGACGAGAGGACTGACGCTGCTCCCCGCACACGCGGGGATGGTCCCGAGGACGCCCTGATGCGGATCACGGGCTGGCGCTGCTCCCCGCACACGCGGGGATGGTCCCCCTCGGGTACGGAAGTGGTGCGCGGAGAACGGCTGCTCCCCGCACACGCGGGGATGGTCCTCAGGGCGGAAACGTTTCCTCAGCGCCGCAGGACTGCTCCCCGCACACGCGGGGATGGTCCCTCGGCCTCGTCGGCCGCGAGGCGCTCGTCGAGCTGCTCCCCGCACACGCGGGGATGGTCCCACCAAGCTCGGCGCGGCCGCGTACGTGGACGACTGCTCCCCGCACACGCGGAGATGGTCCCTCGCCGAAGCCTGGGGGTCGCTGGACGAGAGCCTGCTCCCCGCACACGCGGGGATGGTCCCGCCCGCCGCCTGGTGTGGCATCAGCACTTCGACTGCTCCCCGCACACGCGGGGATGGTCCCGTCATCGAGTGCTGACGATAGGGGTCACCACCCTGCTCCCCGCACACGCGGGGATGGTCCCCGGCAACGAACCCCGCAAGTCGAGCAGCGACCCTGCTCCCCGCACACGCGGGGATGGTCCCTCGTTGACGGCAGCGTTGTAGACGTAGCCGGACTGCTCCCCGCACACGCGGGGATGGTCCCAAGGACCAGCGGTGCTAAGGCTTCTGGCTCAGCTGCTCCCTGCATGGGCGGGGGTGGTCTTGTGGTGGTGGAGGCCTGATGGGTCGTGGTGTCGTGTTTCTCGTTCCCCGGCTGGATGTGGGGCGGGTGGGTGGTCGGCGGTTCAGAGTGCGCTGTGGGTCAGCCAGTGGTCCAGTAGTGCGCGGTCGCCTGTGACCGCCACTCGGTCGTCTTCCGGCGGGATGCGGCGGGCGAGTACCAGCATGAGGTCCGCGACCTTCCCCGACGCCACCGCGTCGGCCTCGACCGGCTGTTCGCGCTGCCAGTGCAGTGCCCGGGGCGTCCGGGTGACCACCCAGCCCGCCGCGGACGTCGGGCGGAATCCGAGTCGTTCGCCTCGGCCGCGCAGTGCGGCGACCGCGGGCCTGAAGGCGGCGAAGGCAGGCAGGGACAGCAGGTCCAGATGCTCGTCGATCACCTCGGTCGCGAGGTCGTCGGCGATTTCGAACGCCGCTCCCGTCGCGAACGCCGCGTCGTAGTGGTGGATGCACGTGTCGCCCAGCATCCTGCGCAGCCAGAAGGCGGCCGGCCTCGGTCCGGCGAAGGTCGCCGACTCCCTCTCGGGGCCGACCTGTCGGACGGCGGTGATCAGTTCCTCCGCGCCCTCGCGCAGCCAATCCGCCCACTCGTCCGGGGTGCCGGGATCGGCCCGGTACGGGTCGGGCACGGGCGACTGCTGCCCGCTGTACACGAGTTCGGCCGCCCATCGGTGCTCCTGGCCGATGTGGCCGACGAGGGTGCGCAGCGGCCAGTCCGGGCAGGTGGGCACTCGGGTGTCCGGGGCCCGTCCGGCGACCGCGCGGGCGATCCGTCCGGTCTGCTCGCGCAGTCCCTCCGCGAGTCGTGCGGTGTCGGCTGTCGATGTCATGGTGAGGGCTCCTCCGGCGGTGGTGCGGGGTGTTGTCGGTACCGTAGGAGCTCCAGTCCGGTGGAGGTTCAAGTGCCTTTTCTCGACGAGACCTTCGGGATCGGCGATCTGGCCCGGCTGACCGGTGTGCCGGTGCGCACGATCCGCTTCTACTGCGACGAGGGCATCGTCGGTTCGGTGCGCAGTGCGGGCGGGCACCGACGGTTCGACCGGGCGGCGGTGGAGCGGCTCGGCCTGGTGAGGCGGCTTCGCGGGCTGGGGTTGGGGCTGGCCTCGGTCAGGCAGGTGCTGGACGGGGAGCGCTCGGTGGCCGAGGTGGTCGCGGCGGAGCGGGCCGTGCTGGACGGCAGGATCGCGGAGTTGGCGTGGCGGCGGGCCTCGCTGTGTGCGGTCGAGGAGGCCGGTCCGGCTGACCGGGCCGGTCGGCTGGAGCTGCTCGCGGCCGCCCGGGACGGTGGCGCCGTCCGTGAGGCGCTGATCGGTTTCTGGCGGCGCACGATGGTCGCGTCGGCGGCTGAGGCGATGCTCGACGTGTTCGTGGCCATGGCGGTACCGGAGCCGCCCGCAGACCCGACGCCGCTGCAAGTCCTCGCGTTCGCGGAGCTGTTGGTGCTGGCCGGCGATCGCGGGCTGACTCGGGAGCTGCTGGCCATGGCTCGGTCCAATGCCGAGCTGGTCTCCGACGAGGCCGAGTTGATGAAGGGGATCGGCGAGGCCTGCGGGCTGGCCCAGCCCGCGGTGCGGGCCGGGGAGGCCCCGCGTGCGGGGGTCGAGCTCGACCGGTTCGTCGCGGCACACGCCTCGGTGCGCGGCGGCCGGGACACCCCGGGGTTCCGGAGGGAGCTGCTGGAGCACGTGGCCGCCGACCGCGATCCGCGGATGCGCCGCTACTGGAGGCTGGTGGCGGAGGCCGGCGGTGATCCGGTCACGCTCGGCGCGTCCCACCTGTGGCTGACGGATTCCTTGGCGCGCTCGGTGGGTGCGGCGCGCTCGGTGGGTGCGGCGGGTGCGGCGGGGGAGGGTGGCGGCTGACCGGCGCGGGGGCGGAGCGGAGACGGGGGCCAGGGGCTGCGGCAGAATGACCGGATGATCATTTCTCACGATGTGGACGGCCGCGAGAACGCACCGGCCCTGGTCCTCCTGCACTCGTCCGTCTGCGACCGCCGGATGTGGGAGCCCCAGTGGAAGCCGCTGGTCGAGGCCGGGTACCGGGTGGTCCGCGCCGACTTCCGCACCTGCGGCGAGTCGCCGGCCGGGACGGCGCCGTACTCCGACGTCGGCGACGTGCTCGACCTCCTGGACCACCTCGGCATCGGGCGGGCCGCCCTGGTCGGCTCCTCGTACGGCGGCCGGGTCGCGCTGGGGGTGGCCGGGCTCCGCCCCGAGCGGGTGTCCGCGCTGGCGCTGCTGTGTCCGGGTCGGCCCGGGCAGGTGGCGGGGCCGGAGATGCGGGCGTTCGGCGCCGCGGAGGACGAACTTCTTGAGGCCGGGGACCTCGACGGTGCGGCCGCGCTCAACGCCCGCACCTGGCTCGGGCCCGACGCCACGGAGGAGGCCGCGGAGCTGGTGGCGCGGATGCAGCGCGGCAACTTCGTGGCGGGCCTCGCCGAGGGGGCCGGGGAGTTCGAGCTTCCGGAGCCGGAGGTCGAGCTGTCCGCCGTGACGGCCCCGGCGCTGGTGGTGTCGGGCGCCCACGATCTGCCGGACTTCCGGCGGATCGTGGCCGAGGCGGCCGCCGCGCTGCCGAACGCGCGCCTCCTGGAGCTCCCGTGGGCCGGGCACCTGCCCTCGCTGGAGCGGCCGGAGGAGGTCACGGCCCTGTTGCTGGACTTCCTGGCGGACACCGCCGCGGTGTAGGTCGTCCGCGGGCGTGCGGGGCGGTGCGGGGCGGGTGGCAGTCCGCCCCACCCCGCCCCACCCCGCCCCACCCCGCACCGCCCCGTCGGTCCGCCCCGTCGTTCCGCCCCGCCCGTGGCCGGTGGCCTCAGCGCTTGGTGCCGTCCACGATCACCGGGGAGCCGCCGCCGTTGCCGCACGGGCTGGCGTAGACCGCGTTCTTCTCGGCCGCGGCCTTGAAGGCCTCGATGCACTGGCTCATCAGGATCTTGTCGGTGAGGGAGTTGGCGATCGCCGCATTGGCGGCGGCCTGGCTCTCCGAGTCGATCTTGCGCTTCTCGGCCTCCGCCTTCGCGGTGCGGACGGCCGCCTCCGCCTGGGCGGTGGCCTGGTCCTGGGCGATCTTCGCGTTGATCGCCTTCTGGAGGTCGTCGCTGGGCCGGACGTTGCGGAGGTTGACCCCGTTGACGAGGACGCCGCGCGGCGCGAGCCGGGCGGTGATCAGCTTGTCGATCTCGCCGGCGATCGCCTCGCGCTGCGAGCTGTAGCCCTCGACGCTGGTGTGCTTGGCGAAGACGTTGCGGACGATCTCCCGGCTGTCCGGGAGGACCAGGCGCTCCTGGACCGCGTCGGAGTCCCCGGCCAGCTTGTAGAGGTCGACCGTGTGCTTCGGGTCGATCGACCACTTCACGGTGAGGTCGGCGAACAGCACCCCGCCCTCGGAGGAGCGGACCTCGACCGTGCCGTCGCCGGTCAGGTTGAGGTCGGAGGGGCGGGTGGAGAACGCGGTGACGTCGGTCAGCGGGGACTTGAGGTGCAGGCCGGGCTGCCACGTCCCGCCGATCTTGCCGAGCCTGGTCGGGACGGCCACCTCGTACGGCTCGACCACGTAGGCGATCGTGGTGAGGCCGAGCAGGACGCCCAGGAGGGCCGAGCCGATGCCGCCGAGCAGGGCGGCGCGGCCTTCGAGCACGCGGCGCCACCGGAGCGCGATCAGGACGAGCCCGGCGATGAGGAACAGCAGTGAAATGATCAGCACGGCCGCAGCGTAGGGGTGTGTCGAACGCGGGTGCGATCGGGTTGGTGCGATGTTCACGCGGTGGAAGGCGGATGTTTCCGCGGCTCCGCCGGTGGGCGTGACGGGCGTCACAATCCGGTCCTGTCACAACGCGCGGGGCTGCACCGTCAAAGATGTGCAACCGACCGGACGACGACAACGGAGCACATCATGGAAGCCCGCCTGAACCCCTTCACCAACCAGGTCCTCGGCAAGGTCTACAAGCACATCATCGCCGCGGGCAAGGTCCTGGAGGGCACGACCCTGCCGGCCGCGACCCAGGAGCTGGTGAAGCTCCGTGCCAGCCAGATCAACGGCTGCGGCTTCTGCACCGACATGCACTTCAAGGACGCCGTGCACGCCGGGGAGTCGGCGGAGCGCCTGAACCTGGTCGCGGCCTGGCGGGAGGCGACGGTGTTCACCGACGCCGAGCGCGCGGCGCTGGAACTGGCGGAGGAGGCCACCCGCATCGCCGACGCGGCCGGCGGCGTCCCGGACGCGGTCTGGGAGAACGCCGCCAAGCACTACGACGAGGACCAGCTCGGCGCGCTGGTGGGCGTCATCGCCATCATCAACGCCTTCAACCGGGGCAACGTCATCCTCCAGACGCCTGCCGGCGACTACCAGCCCGGCCAGTTCGGCTGATCGGCCGCTGCCGTCAGGGGTGAGCGGGCCCGGTCCGCTCACCCCGGACGGCAGGTTGCCGCACAGCGGCCGCGCCGCCCGTGGAGGGTGTGCCCGTACGGTGCCGGGGACCGGGCGGTCGACGGTGTGGCCTCCGCTCACGGCCTGCGCAGGAAGTCGGACCCGTCGACTTCCTGCGCAGGCCGTGACCGCCGTGAGCGCCGCGGGTGCCGCGGCCGGGGAGGTTCACCGGGCCGGCGTCGGGCGCCGGTCGCCGCCCCGGGACGCCTCGCGGCTCAGCGTCCCTCCTCGGTGAGCGTGCCGAGGGCGTCGAACGTCTCCGCCGGGCCGACCGGGCCGACCGGGCCGACCGGGCCGCGCGTGTCGGCCGGGCCGTGCGGCGGGGCGTCGCGGAGATCCGTCCCGATGCCCTCCAAGTGGTCGTGGGCCGCGAACGCGGCGCTACGGGGGAACAGGTCCAGCTCGTACGCGGTGAACGCGGCCTCGACGTCGCCGGGGTGCGCGGCGAGAGCCCGGCCGAGTTCGGCACCGTCGAGCATCGCCAGGTTGGCGCCTTCGCCGTTCGGCGGGATGAGGTGGGCGGCGTCGCCGATCAGGGTCACTCCCGGCACCCGGTCCCACCGGTGCCCGACGGGCAGGGTGTAGTGGGGGCGAAGGGCCGGTCCGGTGTCGCCGTCGGTGACCAGGGCGGTCAGTTCCGGCGCCCAGCCGTCGAACTCCCGGGCGATCCGCGCGGTCGCGGCGGCGGCGTCGGTGAAGTCGATCGCGTCGAACCAGGCCCGGGGCCTGGTCAGCAGCAGGTAGGCGTGCAGGGTGTCGCCGCTCTCCCGGTGGGCGAAGATCTCCGTCTCCGGTTCGGGCGCGGATGCGGGTACGGACGCGGGCGCGGACGCGATCATCGACCCGCCGCCGACCGCTTTCGCCGCGGCCGGGTGCCGGGTGTCGGCCTCGAACAGGTACGTCTCGACGGACGAGGTGCCGGCGTACTCGGGCACGGCGGCCGACAGCAGCGGCCGCACCCGCGACCACGCCCCGTCCGCGCCGACCAGCACGCCCGTCACGACCGCCCCACCGTCATCGAACGCCACCTCGTGGCGGCCGCCGCCGAGGGCCCGGACGCCGGTGACCTTGCGCCCCCACCGGACGGTACCGGCGGGCAGCGAGTCGAGCAGGACCTGCCGGAGGTCCCCGCGCTGAACCTCGGGACGCCCGCCCGTGCCGTCGTCGGCCTTGTCGAGCAGGACGCTGCCGTCCGGGGCGAGGACGCGCAGCGCCTGGCGGCCCTCCAGGACGACGGCACGGAACTCGTCCATCAGGCCGGCCGCCTCAAGGGCGGGCTGCCCGTTGTAGTCGTGGATGTCGAGCAGTCCGCCCTGCGAACGCGCCGACGGGTAGGGCTCGGCCTCGTAGACCGTGGCCGGGATTCCGTGCACGTGCAGGACGCGGGCGAGTGTGAGCCCGCCCAGTCCGGCGCCGATGATCGTGACGTGGCTGTCCATGATGACTCCTCGGGATCGAGCCGCCCGGTGGGCCCCGGTCGGCCGTCTCCCGAAAGGTCGCAGACCCCGCCCACAGCCGGCTCACGTCCGACCGGCGCCCGACCGGCAGCCCTCTCACAACCGACCGACACCGCAGGCCGGACGCACTCGGGAACAGGAGAGGCCGCCGTCCGCCGGGAGGACGTACGGTCAACCGGAAGCATTCAGAGGTCGGTTGCGGGGAACCGAGGCGGGCCGCCGGTGGGCGAAGCCGCGCGCAGGAAGTCGGCGGGTCCGACTTCCTGCGCGCGGCCGGGCTTCGGGCGGTGGATCACGGGCGGCGGTTGCCTTCCAAGTCGCCGAGGTTGGCGAAGGGCACCACGTGGTCCCAGTCGTCCCAGACCACGCACTTCTGCGAGTCCCAGTAGCGGTTGAAGTACAGATACGGCGGCCCGCCCGGCTCGTCGTGCGTCGTGACCTGGTCCGGCTCGCCGAGGACGGAGAGGAGTTCCTCGTAGGAGGAGATGCCGTCGAACGGCGACAGAAGAGCCTTGTCGATGCTGAAGCCGACCACCGCCCCGCCCCGGATCTTGCAGCCGATCCGGTCGGCGAGAGCCAGGGAGCCGTCGGAGCGGAGGGCGGCGTCGAGGATCTCGTCCGCCGTCACCAGCCGTCCGTCGCTGTCGTAGGACTTGAGCTCGCCGTTCCTGTTCGTGCTTCTGACGACGATGGGCGAGTCGGCGCGGACGACCCGCCGACGCGAGATGCCGCTCGCGGGTGCGCCGAAGGCGATGCCACCGACCTCCAAGGTCGACAGGTCGAGGTGTCGCCGGGTCAACAGGTCGATGTTGTGCAGGAGTTCGATCACCGGGAGAGCCTAACCAGGTCGGTTGAACGACCGGTGGCGGGCTTCGCCGCGCCGACGACTGCGCAGGAAGTCGGATCCGCCGACTTCCTGCGCAGGGGCGGCCCGCCGGGCCGGGGCGTGGCTCAGGCGCGGCGGGCGAGGAAGAGGTCGTGGAGGTGTTCGATGTCGATGCCGCCGCCGTGGGCGTCGAGAACGGCGGCGGTGTCGGCGAGCACGTGGTCGCGGAGGTCGTCGGGCAGGGCGCGGTAGAGGGAGATGGAGGAGAGGTGTCCGAGGTAGCGGTCGGTGTCGTAGCGGGCCCGCTCGGGGATGCGCAGTGAGCGGAGGTCCGTGAACCGGCCGTCGCGGCGGCACTCCTCGTCCGGCCAGTGACCGAGCATCCCGGGCCAGTGGCCGGGGGTGTCGCCGTAGGAGGAGACGAGACCGGCGTGCGGGGAGAGGGTGAGCCCGTGCCGGCGGTCGACCTCGGCGAGGGCGGCGTGCAGGGCGGGGTCGACGACGCTCATGGGGTTCCAGAAGAGGGCGACGGCGCCGCCGGGGGCGAGGGCGTCGTGGACACGGGGCCAGCGGGTCGCCGGATCGGTCCAGTGCCAGGAGGTCGCGGCGAGGAGCAGCCCGAACCGGGTGCCGTCGGGCCGCCAGTCCTCGAAGGAGGCCACCTCGACCCGGACGTCCGGGAAGGCGGCGGCGTTGCGGCGGAGGACGTCGGCCATGCGGGGGTCGGGTTCGAGGCAGAGCATCGGGGTGCCGAGCGCGGCGAACGGGAGGGTGGCCTTCCCGGTTCCGGCCCCGACCTCGACGGCGGGGAGGCCGGCAGGGCCGGTGAGGGAGGCGTAGGAGAGCACCTCGGCTATGAGGGCGTCGGGGTATCCGGGGCGGGCGGCGTGGTAGGTCTCGGCGACTTCGCCGAACACCCGGCTGAGGGTCATGTCGAGCGGCTGGGAGGACGTCATGGGGGTCCTTCGGAGAACGGAGACGGCCCGGCGCCCCGAGGACGCGCCGGGCCGGAGGGTCGCCGTGGTGGGTGCGGTCAGAGGAGCCCGAAGTCGAACTCGCCGTCGGCGGTGGCGGCGATGAAGGCGGCGTGGGCGGCGGCGGTGAACACGAGGGCCGGGCCGGAGGGGTTCTTGGAGTCGCGGACGTAGGAGACGGAGTCGCCAGAGGAAGCGAACTCGACGCAGTTGGTCGACTCGTTGCTCTTCGACGACTTTCGCCAAGTCAATTCGAGGACTGTCGAGTCCGGGATAGACGTCATGTGATCTTGTCTCTCTGTTCGGTGATGATGGCGAGCGAGTCGTCCAGACCCAGAGCATCCGCCCGGATGGCGTCGAACTTCGCCGCGTACTGCTCCACATCGGAGGCATCCTCGACCCAGAGGTTGCTCAGCGTGCTTTCGACGAGGGCGACGTCGAGGTCCTGCCGTTGTGGAAAACCGAGGATGGCGAAAGCTCCGCCCATGCCGTGGTGTGCGGGAGCGCCGATCGGCATCACCTGGATGTTGATGTTCGGCTGGCTTGCACGGTCGGTCAGTCGTGCAAGCTGCTCGGCCATGACCTTCGGGCCGCCGACTCCGGAACGGATCGCAGCCTCGTGGATGACTGCCCAGAGCGTAAGGGGCTCCGCCCGAGTGAGGGCTCCCTGGCGGGCCATCCGGACGTCGACCAGTGCCTCAACGTTGACATCAGGGCGCATGTTGAGCTTGCGGATGATCTCGCGCGCGTAGGCGGGCGTTTGGAGCAGGCCCGGAATGAAGGCGCTCTCGTAGCTGCGAACTGATGCTGCGCTTGCCTCAAGCGAGATCAGATCGCCGAGGACTTGGCCGATGTGTGCGCCGTAGCTCTGCCACCACATCCCTCGGTGGGCGCCGTTCTTGGCAAGGTCGACCAAAGCCGAGATCAGGTCGGTGTCCTCGCACTTGTACAGCGCGAGGAGTTTCTTGACGTCGTCGACCTTGGTGGCGCCTCTGCCGTTCTCGATGCGGGAGAGTTTGGGCTGGCTCATGCCCGTTAGCGTCTCTGCGATCTCGTCGTGCGAGAGGCCGGCTTCCTCGCGTCTGCGACGCAGTTCCGCGCCGAGTTGCCTCCGTCGAACTGTCGGACCTGTCGCTGCGGCCATCCCCGCCCTCTCTGAGCCTCGCCGGACCAGTGTGCCTCGCTGCCGGTCACATTCGCCACCGACAACTTCCACTGTAGGGGCCTGGGTTGGTGTTCGATTTGGATATATCCAAAAATCTGAGATGAGTTGCCAAGAGGCCACCCGTGGCTCCATGCTGATTGTGACGAGCCGCACACTCTCGGCAATCGCAGGTCGATGCCGTGTGCGCTGGCGTCATGAGTGCGCCACGGTCGGATCGTTTTGATTGATCATCAGGCGCTCGGCGATATCCACTTCATCCCTCACGGAGGTCTCTTCGTGCTCCCCCTCAACCTCCCCCCTGACTGGTCGGCCGCGCGTGAGGAGTTGCGCGAGGCGCTCGTGCGCGCCGGGTGGCCGCTCGACACCGTCTCCGACGCGGAGTTGGCGCTCCACGAACTCTTCGTCAACGCCTGGAAGCACGGCGGCTCGCCGGCTCCGCTCGTCGTGGTCGTCCTCCTCGACGGCCTCCTCCGCGTCTCCGTCAGCGACGGCAGCCCGCACTTCCCCGAACCCCGCGCCTGCGCCGATCCCGCCGCCGACGCCTGCGCCGACCCCTACGCGACCTCCGGCCGCGGCCTCCACCTCGTCCGCTCGCTCACCCACCGGTTCGGCGCCGCCGCCCGCAAGCGCGGCAAGTCCGTCTGGTTCGAGCTGGACTCCGCCGCGTGAGCGCCCGGCCCGAGCCGCCGATCGCGCCGGACGACCCCCGGCTGCGCACCTACACCGAGGCCGAGGTCACTGCGCTCCTCGCCGAACTCCACGAACGCGGCCGCCCGTTGGGCATCGTCTGGCCCTCCGCCACCACCGACAGCATCGTCGACGGCCGCGTCCTCGTCCGCTTCGGCAACGGCTCGACCGCGACCGTCCTCAACCTCCTCAACCTGCTCACCCTCCTCCGTGACCGGGACGGGGCGGCCCCGTCGTGGGACTCCTGACCCACCCCGGCGTCGCCCGCGCCTTCGTCGGCGTCGCCCTCTCCCTTCTCCTCCTCCTCGCCTTCGCCACCGTCGCCCTCGGCGTGGTCGCCACCCTGCGGATGCCCCACCGCCCGGACGACGACCACGAGAGCGACGCCATGCGCGGCCCGACTCGCGGGGCACGCCCCTGACATTGCCTGACCAGACGTGCCCTGGCTGACCCACCGGGGCACGTCGCCGTTCGCGTGGCAGAGCGGCGCAGCCGGGCGGGCCGGCAGACCCGGCACCGAAGCCGTCGGGGCCGCACCGGCGGATCGGCCGGTGCGGCCCGGGCGAAGACCCCCTGGCCTGTGGCGTCGGAGCGCGTGCGGAGGTCCCTGTGGCTGTGGTGTCGGAGCGCATCGCTGGCCGCCCGGGGGCTGGGGCGTGCGAACCCTGGCGTCGAGCCCCCTGGTCTGTGGTGTCAGGGCGCGTGCGGAGGTCCCTGTGGCTGCGGCGTTGGAGCGCATCGCTGGCCGCCCGCCGGCCGGGGCGTGCGAACCCTGGCGTCGAGCCCCCTGGCCTGTGGCGTCGGAGCGCGTGCGGAGGTCCCTGTGGCTGTGGTGTCGGAGCGCATCGCTGGCCGCCTGCGGGCCGGGGCGTGCGAACCCTGGCGCCGAGCCCCCCGGTCTGCGGCGTCAGGGCGCGTTCGAAGACCCCCGCAGCCGTGGCGTCAGAGCGCGCATCGTGAACCGCCCGCCGGCCGGGGCGTGCGAACCCCACGCCGCGCCCCCGGCAAGGATCACAAGGAACAGCAGGCCCTACTCCTCCGCGAAGGCGTGCGTCTCCCGGCGGTACGACCGGCCCTCGAACGCCGCCAGTCGCTGCGGCGGCCACAGGTCCTCCCGCTCGTGGAGGCTCAACTCCCCTCCCCGGCGCAGCAGCCACACCGTCTCGTGGTGGAAGTCGAGGACGGCGTCCCCCTCCACCCGCGCCAGCAGCGCCGCCACCAGCCGGACGACGTCGTCCTCCTGGCCGGCCAGGTCGTCGGTCTTCGCGAGCCGGAACGCCACCCGCACCGTGGGCGAGATCCCGAGGTCGGTGACGACCGGATGCCAGGACTGCGTCCGGGTCCCGTACACCCGCACCCACGTGCCGCGTCCGGTCAGCGCGCCGTCGCCGACCAGCTGTCCGGCCGTCCAGGAGCGGTCCGCCCCGAGCCGCGCCAGCACCCCGGCCACGTCGGAGACCGGCGACGCGGTGGCGAGGCCGAGGCTGTGGGAGACGGCCACCGGGCGGTCACCGGTCCCAGGTGGACTCGATCACCACCGGCGCGCCGTGCTCGTCAACGAGGTGGATGCGGACGCCGTCCGAGCCGTCGACCGGCTCCTCCGGCAGCTCGGACGCCAGGTACTCGGCCGCCTCCAGCAGCTCCACCGTGACCCGCACGCCCGTCAGGCGCTCCGTCAGCGCCAGGACCGCGGCCTTGCGGTCGAGCGCGGGATCGCCGTCCCCGTCCGGGTCGAGGCCGAGCTCGCGCAGCACGCCGTTCAGTTCGTCGGGGGTGGTGCCGTCCCGGTGGGCCGGGTGCTCGAAGGCGGTCCGCAGCTCCCCGTCCTCGTACCAGTGGAAGAAGTCCATCGGCTTGCCCGCGTTGCTGTAGTGCGCGACGGCGCGCGTACCGGCGGAGAGTGCCGCCATCGGACCCGGCCGCAGACCCAGGTCGCCGCCGAGGTCGACGACGAGCGCCCAGTCGCGGCCCTCCGCGTCCCGCACGGCGGACGCGCCGAGGAGCGTGGACTCGGGATCGTCGTCGCACTCCTCCAGGAAGTCGCCGTGCGCGTCGACCAGTTCGCCGGCGCCCCGGCAACTGCCCCACGGCGATGCGCCCACGAGCCCGGGCACCTGCTCGGGCAGGACGTCACGCACCAGCACCATGCTGTAACCGGTGCTCAGCAGGTGGCCGAAGAGCGAGGGCGCGGAACGGATCCAGCCGTAGTCGGCTGCCGTGGCGGAGGAGGCGGGAGTAGACGTCACCGCTGCATCCTGCCAGCAACCACCGACCGCCGGGGGGCCGGTGGAAAGATCCCCTCCGACCGGTGCCACAAGACCGCCGGGCGACCGCGTTGGATGGGTATGGAGCACATATCGACGGAGGGGGACCGGGTGGCCGAGCCGGGGCCGCCCGACTTCCCGGCCTTCGTGGCCTCACGCGGGCGGCAACTGCTGCGCACCGCGTTCCTGCTGACCGGGGGTGACGCGCACCTCGCCGAGGACCTCGTGCAGGAGGCGCTCGGGCGGGTCTTCGTCAAGTGGCGCAGGATCTCGCGCCTCGACAACCCGAGCGGGTACACGCAGACGGTCCTGGTGAACACCTTCCTCTCCCACCGCCGCCGCCGGAGCAGCGGCGAGCGGGTCACCGACGTGCTGCCGGACATCGCCGTCGCCGACCCGGACCCGGCGCTGAGGCTGACGCTGCTCCGCGCGCTCGGCGAGCTGCCGGCGCAGGACCGGGCGGTGCTGGTGCTGCGGTTCTGGGAGGACCGGAGCGTGGAGGAGACGGCGGCGGTGCTGCGCCTCAGCAGCACCGCCGTGCGGTCGCGGAGCAGCCGGGCGCTGGCCCGGATGCGGGACAAGCTGGGGACCGAGGCGACGGAGAAGGCGGTACTGCGCCATGCCGGTTGAGAACGGGTCGTGCGACGGGTCCGCGGACGGCGTCGACGGTTTCGAGGACGAGTTCGCCCGGGCCCTGCGCGGTGCGGCCTCCCTCGCGCCGGAGGCGGCGCTGTTCACGCTGGCCGCCGGGGCCGAGCGGGTGGGCCGGCGGCGGCGCGGCCGGCGGCGGGCGGTGCTCGCCGGGGGGCTGGCGGCGGTGGTGCTGGCGGCCGGGAGCGTGGGGCTGCTCGCGGACGGTACGGCGGCGGACGTGTTCGGCCCGTCGGGGGAGCGGGTGCGGCCGATGACCTCCGAGGAGGTCGTGGGGCTGGTGACGGGGCTGCTGCCGCCCGGATCGGTGACGGTCCTGGCCGCGGAGACGCCCGGGGTGGCGGGCCCGTCGGGGAACGTGCACGAGACCTTCGGCGTGCTGCTGTTCGACGACGGCAAGGGGGCGAGCCTGGTCTCGTACAGCGTCGAGCGCGGTTCGCGGAAGCCGGAGGAGGCGGCCGTCTGCCTGGACCCGTTCAGCATCCCGAAGGAGGGGTGCGACCGGTCCGTCGCCCCCGACGGCTCCGTGACGGTGATCGACAAGCTGCGGGACGTCAACGTCACCGGCCTGCGGAAGTGGCAGGCGGCCCGGGCGGAGCCGGACGGCACCGTGGTGCGGGTCACCGAGTACAACGGCCAGCCGGCCGCCCCGAACCGGGAGGCGCCGCCGCTGGTCGAGGAGCAGCTCGGCACGATGATGAGCGCACCGGAGTGGGACCGGGTCGTGGCGGCGCTGCCCGCCGACCCGAAGGCGCCGAAGGCGAAGCCGGCGCAGGTCGCCACGCCGTCGCCCGGCGCACCGGCCGCCACCCCGGGGCCCGACGGCTCCACCCCGGCGGCGCCGGAGCTGGTCGCGGCGCTGGCCGGGGTGCTTCCGCCGGGGGCGGAGGCCTCCGGGCAGGACGCCGAGCACGGCACCCTCCTGGTCACGTACGAGGGCCGCACCAGCATGCTCGCGGTCCAGGTGCAGCCGGCCGGAGCGCGCGGACTGGAGGAGAGGAAGTACGCCGAGGAGGGCCCGCCGACCCCGCTGGAGGTCCGGGAGAAGCCGGCCGACGGCACGCTCGTCGTCACCAACCGGTTCGGCAACGGCAAGACCGCCGTCGACCCGGTGCTGCACTGGCTGGCGGCGGTGTACTACCCGGACGGCCGGAGCGTGACCGTCAGCGAGTGGAACGGCGAGAACGGCTACACCTTCCGGCCGGGCACGCCCGCGCTCTCCCCGGAGCAGCTCAAGGCCGTCGCCACCGCCCCCGTCTGGCGGAACTGACGGGTCACCGCCCTCCCCCGGGCTGTCCTGTCGCTCCGCACGGGGGGAGCGACAGGGGGCGGCAGGACAGGGGGAGCGGACGGTGGAACCGGCCGGGTGGCACGGACGCCGCCCGGGCGGTCAGTCGGTGGCCTTGGGGTGGCCGGTGCCGGCGTAGGTGATCCAGGCGGTCCGGCTGTCGTGGTCGACCAGGTACCAGAGACGGCCGCCTCCGGTGACCTCGTACTGCCACCGTTCCAGCGGCTGCCCCTTGAATGCGGCGGTGCCGAGCGTTCCTTTGAGGCGGTGGTGGCGTGTGGGGTTGTCGGAGGCCCGGGGATGGGAACGGATCCGGTCGAAGGCGCGACGCAGGTTCCCCGGAGCTTGCCGGGCCAGTTGTTCCCAGCCTTCGGCGGCCTCGGAGTTGGCGAATCGAAGGTCGTATTCGCCGGTCAGGGGAGGGGGTGCGGCCCGGTCACCGTGCTTCGGGCTCATGCGTCGCCCCCGGGTGGGGGGACGGGGCCGAGGTCGCCGTCCGGCTCGCGGACGAGGAGGGCATGCAGGGCAGGGTCGGCGTAGACCTCGGCACTGTGGCGCCACTGGGCGAGCAGGAGGGCGATGGGGGCGAGGTTGTCGAGGGCGACCGCGCCACGGGTGACGTCCACCAACTCGGTGAGGAGCAGGTCGACGTCCTCCTCGGGGAGGAAGGTGACCCAGGGGAGGGCTTCGGGGATCGCGGCGCGCAGGGCGGCGCTGTTCCCGGTCCGCACCAGCCCGGTGAGCAGACGGGAGGTGAAGTCGACGACGGTGGCGTCCTGTTCCAGTTGGTCGACGCGCATCAGGGCGAGGTCTCCGGCGTCGCGACGCCGGAGTCTCAGGGCCCGGACGGCGTCGAGTCTGCCGGTGGTGGCGGCGGGCCGGTGGAGCAGCTCGCTGAAGGGGACGTCCTCGTAGGCCGCAGTCATGACATCCACAGTAGCTCGGATGTCCGGCCCGCGGGTCGGGCTGGGCGGGGTGTTCAGCGGGGGATGCGGTGGTGCCATTCCCTGCTGAAGACGACGTCCCCGCCCTCCAGTGCGCGGAGGTGGGTGCGGGCGATCACGTGGGTGGGGTCGCAGCGGAGTTCGGTGCGGGTGTGGACGGTGGCGTCCCAGCCGATGGAGGGGCGTTCGAGCCGGACGGTGCGGTCGGTGCGGGCCTGGGCGCTGAGGGGGGTGGCGGTGAGGACGCGGTAGGCGGTGACGGTCCGTTCGTCGCGGACGAGGCCGTCGGGGTGGGTGCGGGTGCCGTCGGTGGCGGGGGAGAGTTCGGTGCGCCACTCGCGGCGGCCGATGTCGTGGACGGTGAGGCGTTCGGGGCGGGAGGCGAGCGGGTCGGTGGTGTGCAGCGGTGGCGGGAGCGGGAGGGTGGGGGAGGCGAAGGTGATCGGTTCGCCGTCGCGGTCGGCGGCCAGGTGGCGGACCGGGAGGGTGAGTGCGGAGTGGGACGGGTCGAGTGCGAAGCCGTCCGGTTCGGGGTCGGGCCACGCCCACGGCCAGTACGCGGAGGAGAGGGCGAGTCGCAGCCGGTGGCCGGGCGGGACGGTGCGGCCGACGGCGGCGAGGGGGACGGCCAGGGGCAGTGCGTCGTCGATGCGGGCGCCGAGGGTGGAGAGCAGGCCGCGGGTGAGGAGTACGGAGGTGCCGTCGGGCGCGACGGCGCAGAGGCGTGCGGCGATCAGGGCGGGGCGGGAGCCGGGGCGCAGCCGGAGGCTGAGGGCCGGGGCGCCGAGGAGTTCGACCGCCTCGGGCAGCGGCTGCGAGTCGAAGCAGACGGAGCGCCCGTCCTCCTCGCGCTGGTCGGGCGGCTGGTCGGCGGTGCGGCCGGCCCGGACGTAGGCGCCGGCGTTGAGGCCGGTGTGCTGGGGGGAGCGGACCTGTACCCAGCGGTCGTCGGAGGCGGTGCCGGCGGCGCGCAGCGGGCCGTCGAGTCCGTAGTGGACGTCGCGGACGTCGGGTGAGGGCCAGGGGTCGTCGGCGGTCCAGCGGGTGGAGAGCCAGCTCCGCAGGGCGGGGGTCGCGAGGGCTCCGGTGTCGATGTCGCGCAGCCAGTGGTCGTACCAGCGGAGTGCCTCGGGGAGGAGCTCGTCGGGCAGGCCGTGTTCCCAGGGGCCGAGGACGGCGCGGACGGGGGCGGGGGCGGCCGCGGCGGTGAGCAGTTCCAGCAGGCGGGTGGCGGACGGGTCGGACCAGCCGGCCACGGCGAGGGTGGGGACGGCGGCCGGGACCGGGGCGTCCGGCGGGGCGGCCAGCCAGTCCGCGAGCGGTGGTTCGAGGGAGTCGAGCCGGGCGAGCCACATCGCCCGCCAGTCGTCGCCGACGTACTGCGGGTCCGGTGGGCGGGCCGCGTCGGCGAGGTGGGCGGTGGCGCGGGTGTGGCCGTCGGCGGCGAGGACGGCGCCGCCGAGCCGGTGCGGGCCGTCGGGGCAGGCGGTGACGACGGCGTGGACGGCGTCGGGGGCGCGGGCGGCGATCAGCAGGGCGACGTCGCCGGCGGCGCCGGCGCCGAGCAGGCCGATCCGGCCGTTGCACCAGGGCTGGTCGGCGAGCCGGCGGGCCGTCTCGGCGCCGTCCTCGGCCTCGCGGTCCGGGTCGGTCGGCGGGAGTCCGCCGGAGTTGCCGTGGCCGCGGGCGTCGACCCGGACGGCGGCGTAGCCGTGGCCGGCGAACCAGGGCCGGCGGCGGGCGTCCTCGGTGGCGGTCCAGTCGGTGAGGCGGCCGGTGGAGTACTCCAGCAGGGCGGGGACGGGCTCGTCGGTCACCGGCCGCCAGACGCGGGCGTACAGCTCGGTGCCGTCGGGGAGGGGGACGCGGAGGTCCTCGCGGGTGGTGCGGTAGGGGTACGAGGGCATGGCCGCTCCCATCGAGTCCCGGTCGGCGTGCCGTGCGGGGCGGCCGGGTCCGGCGGGCCCGGTCCGCGTCGCGGCGTCGGTACTCCGACGGTAGGGGAGGAAGCGGGCGCGCGCCCGGTGAGCGGGCGGGGGTCCGGCGGCTCCGGCGAGCGGGTCGTCCTTGCACATGACTTGCACCTGCTTCCCACCTGGGGGAAAGATGGCCCAGCTTTCCGCCCCCACCCGAGAGGACTATCCGATGACCGGCCCCCGCTGGCGCGACCGGCTCACCCGTGAGGAGTGGATCCGGCTGGCAGGCATGGGCGGGTTCATCCTCGCGCTGCACGTGATCGGCTGGTTCACCCTGCTCGCGGTCATCGCCCCCGAGCACTACGACGTCGGCGGCCAGGCGTTCGGCGCCGGCATGGGCCTCACCGCGTACACCCTCGGCATGCGGCACGCCTTCGACGCGGACCACATCGCCGCGATCGACAACACCACCCGCAAGCTGATGGGCCAGGGCAAGCGCCCGCTCTCGGTCGGCTTCTGGTTCTCGCTGGGCCACTCCTCGATCGTCTTCGGCCTCTGCGCGCTGCTCGCCTTCGGCATCAAGTCGCTCGCGGGGCAGGTGGAGGCGGACGACTCCACCCTGCACGACACGACCGGCCTGATCGGCGTCACCGTCTCCGGGACCTTCCTGCTCCTGCTCGGCCTGATCAACCTGGGGGCCTTCAACGGCATCCTCAAGGTGTTCCGCAAGATGCGCGAGGGCGAGTTCGACGAGGCGGAGCTGGAGGAGCAGCTGGAGAAGCGCGGGCTGATGAACCGCGTCCTCGGGCGGGTGACCAGGGCCGTCACCAAGCCCTGGCACATGTACCCGGTCGGCCTGCTGTTCGGCCTGGGCTTCGACACCGCCACCGAGGTCTCGCTCCTGGTGCTCGCCGGCGGCGCGGCCGCGTTCCAGCTGCCCTGGTACGCGCTGCTGGTGCTGCCGGTCCTGTTCGCGGCGGGCATGAGCCTGCTGGACACCATCGACGGCTCGTTCATGAACTTCGCCTACGAGTGGGCGTTCTCCAAGCCGGTCCGGAAGATCTACTACAACCTGACCGTCACCGGGCTCTCGGTGCTGGTCGCCCTGGTCATCGGCTCGATCGAGCTGATCGGGCTGCTCGGCGAGAAGCTCGACGTCACCAGCGGGCCGGTCGCCTGGATCGGCGGACTGGACCTCAACTTCGTCGGCTACGCCATCGTCGGCCTGTTCGTGCTGACCTGGGTGGCGGCGATCGCCTACTGGAAGCTCGGCAACGTCGAGGAGAAGTGGTCGGCCGGACTGGCCGCGGCGGCGGACAAGACCGCGAAGTAGCGCGGGCGGGACGGCACCGGCACCCGCACCGCGGGTACGGCGGCGCGCACGGCACGGCACGGCACGGCACCGCACAGCACCGCACCGCACCGCACGGCACGGCACGGAACGCGGCCGGCCCGGGGGAGTCCCCCCGGGCCGGCCCACCTGTCCTGCATCAGCGGGTGATCAGGTCATCCGCCGTCCATCGGTACCGCGATCGGCACCGCGGGTCGGTACCGCGATCGGTACCGCGGCTCAGTACCGCGGGTCGACCCGGTAGATCGGGCGGTCCGGCACCCACCAGTGGCTGGACTTCCAGATCCCGAAGGTGAACCGCACCCCGTGGCTGCCGCGCTTGTTGGCGGCCTTGAGGAACTGCTTCCCGACCTTCTTCATCAGGTAGCTCAGCGCCCACAGGACGTACCCGGCGGCCCGGGCGGCCCAGTGCGGGAGCTTGCGCAGGATCTTGGAGATGCCCTGGCTGATCTTGCCGGCCACGTACAGCAGGGTGCCGATCGTGTTGCCCTCGGCCCGGCTGAAGTACGCCACCCACTTCTTCCGCCAGGACATCCCGGTCAGGTCGTCCATGGTGATCGGGTCGACCGGGTAGCCGTAGGCGTTCGGCGAACCCTCCAGCAGCGGGTCGGTCTGCAGGAACCGGCCGGTGGCCGGGTCGTACAGGCGGACGCCCATCAGGGTCAGGCCGGCGAGCTCGTCGGCCTCCCGCTGCGCCCCGCCGAGCCAGCCGTACCCGGTCGAGCCGGTGGCGTCCACGACGTCGCCGTACTCGTCGTAGTGGTAGACGGCGAGGTCCTGGGTGCCGTCCGGGGACATCTGGACCGACACGTCGCCGTGCAGGTTGGTCAGCAGCAGGACCGCGCCGCCGTCGGTGCCGGTGGCGGCCGTCAGCCGGCCGGTGAGGTCCTGGACGTTGCGGGTCAGCTTCCCGGCCGCGTCCTTGCTCCAGGAGGGGCTGTCGGTGCCGCTGTCGAAGTGGTTGGTCGTCAGCGCGGTGACCGCCCAGACGCCGTCGGTGCCCCTGGTCTCCGTGGTGGTGGCCGCGAGGCGGCCGGAGGCGTCGAGGTCCCAGGTCCTGCGGGTGTCGCCGAGGGTCTCGCTGCGCACCAGGTCGTTGACGTGGTAGCTCAGCTCGGCGCCCTTGGGCAGTGCGGTGGTGCGGCCGAAGGCGTCGTACGCGTAGCCGGCGTCGGTGAGGCGGTCGGCGGTGTCGTAGCCGTGGTTCTCGGCCTTGGTGACGGCGTCGGCGGTGGCCGGGTCGCAGTCGTCGGTGACGCTGGTGCGGTTGGTCCGGTTGCTGCTCCGGTCGAAGGCGTAGGACCGGGTGGCGCAGGCGAGGCCGGTGCTGTCGGCGGCCTTGACCAGGCGGCCGGTGGAGTCGTAGGTGTAGGTGCTGCCGGTGCTGTTGCCGTCGGTCTGGGTCCGGCCGGCCTGCTGCCCGTGGACGGTGTAGTCCGCGGTGTCGGCCAGCAGGACGGTGCCCGACTGGGTGGTGTAGGTCTTGCCGGTCTGGATGCCCCGGCTGTCGTAGGTGTTGGTCAGGGTGTTGCCGCCGGGCAGGGTCTGGGAGACCAGCCGGCCCTCGACGTCGTAGCCGGCGGTGAAGGTGCCCGCGACCGAGTCGGTCAGCGTGGTGGGCAGGCCGCGCGGGTCCTTGGCCGTGTCGTAGCCGTAGGTGGTGGTGGACGGCACGGAGTCCGACTTCCTCACCACCCGGTCCAGCCTGTCGTACTCGGTGGTGGTGACGTTGCCGGCGCCGTCGTCGTAGGAGACCTGGCGGCCGAGGCGGTCGTAGGCCTGGGTGACGGTGGCCTTGCCGTCGGCGATGGTGGCGACCTCACCGGTGGCGGGGTCGTAGCCGAGGACGGTGTCGGCGACCGGGGCGCCGGTGCCGCCGGAGACCGCGACCTTCACCGGGCGGCCGGCGGCGTCGTAGGTCCGGGTGGTGGTGCGGGTGACGCCGTTGGCGGTCTCGGTGACCACGGAGACGTTGCCCCAGCGGTCGTACTGGAAGGTCTTGGTCGGGGTCTGGAGCGGGTTGGCGCCGCCGCCCGCGATCTGCGCGGCCGGGCCGGTGGAGCAGACCAGGTCGGCCCACTCCGGGCGGCCGGCGCACGGGCCGGTGCCGGTCGCGGCGTAGAAGGCGGTCACCGTGGTGGCCGCGTCGGAGCCGTTGGAGTTCGGGCGGCTCTGCGAGGTCACCCGGCCGGAGGCGTCGTAGCCGGTGGCGGTGGTGATCTTCAGGCCGGCCGGGTCCTGCACGGACCGGGTGGGCAGGCCCTGGGCCCAGTCGTACGCGGTCGCGGTGGTGCGGGCGTCGGCGTCGGCGGCGTAGCCGTCGATCCGCGCGCCGACCGTCACCGAGGTGGAGCGGTCGCTGACCGCGGCACCGGCCGGGCGGCCCTCGTCGTAGGCGGTCACGGTGTGGGCGCGGGCCGCGACCTCGGCGCCGGCGGCCAGCGCCGGGGAGGTCCCGGAGGCGGCCAGGTCGTGCTCCAGGGTGACCAGCTGCAGCGGGTCGTACTGCTCGGTGAGCCGCTTGCCGTCGGCGGAGTGGACCGAGAGCGAGGAGAGCACCTGGGCGCGGTCGGCCGTCGGGCGGCCGGCGATGCCGAGGGCGCGCAGCTTGGCGAGGTCGGTGCCGGTGGTGGCCAGCGCGAGGACGCGGTTCTCCGCGGAGAGGGTGCGCACCGGGCTGCCGAAGGAGTTGTACTCGGTGGTGGTGATCCCGCCGCCGGGGGTGGCGGTGTTGACCTCGCGCCCGGAGGCGTCGGTGTACGTCAGCGAGGCGCGGGTGTACGCGGCGGTGCCGAGCGCCTTGCCGTCGTGGCCCGGCGGGACGGCGTCGGGCGGCAGCACGGCGGTGGCGTCGGTCGGGGCGTCGGTCTGGCCCCAGGCGGCGACGTCGGACGGCGCCAGCGGGTACGGCGCGTTGGCGCCGCTCAGCGGGACGTCGTAGACCACCGAGGTGGTCGCGGTGCCGTCGGTGACGTCCTTGCCGCCCTGCTTGAGGGTGGGCCGGGAGGCGGCGAGCAGCATGCCCTCCCCGGCGGTGGCGGCGTTGCCGGCCTTGCCGTACTCCAGGGTCCACGGCAGCTCGCCGGGCTCGGTCACGCTGGTGACCCGGCCGGCCGCGTCGTAGCCGTAGGCGGTCTTCAGCGCGGGGCTGGTCCGCGGGTCCCAGACCTCGCGGAGCCGGCCCTGCTCGTCGTAGGCGTACTGGGAGACGACGACGGGGGTGGCGGTGGCGGCGCCCGGGTCGGTGGACCACAGGCGGATCTGCTTCACCTGGCCGGTGACGTCGCCCAGCGCGGACGGGGTCGCGGTGGTGGCGTCGGCGTAGACGTACTCCAGCACCCGGCAGCCGGCCGTGGACGGCACGGCGGAGCAGGTGGCGGAGGCGGTCGCCGAGGTCGGCGCGACCACGTACTTCGGGCGGGCCAGGGTCTTCCCGCCGGCGACGACCTTCTCCGAGACCACGGAGGTGGTGGAGTTGTCGCTGGGCAGCGAGGAGCCGGAGGCCTGCCAGGTGGTGGCGGCCGGGTCGACCTTGGCGAAGGTGACGGTGGTGCCGGCGGTGTCCTTCAGGGTGAAGGCCCCGGTGAGCGCACCGGTCAGGGTGAGGTCCTCGGCGCCCGGCTCGGGCTTCCAGCCGCCGGCGCCGGTGGCGGTGAAGCCGACCTCGGAGCCGTCCGCGGAGACCACCGAGAGGGAGGTCGCCGAGGTCCGGCGGACGTAGGAGTAGGCGGCGTCGGTGATCTCGGCGGTGGTGCCGGAGCTCCACTGCGGGCCGAAGATCGCCGCCTGGCCCTCCTGGGCCGAGCCGTTGGCGGGCCGGCGGGAGGAGGAGGAGCGCTCGGCGCTCAGGCCGAAGCCCTCGGCGTCGGTGGCGGAGACGCCGAGGTCACCGGTGAGGGTGTTGACCTGGCCGGGGCCGATGGCGGTCTCCGGCGCGGTGCCCGCGTTCCGGTCGACGGTGACGGTGTTCGGCTCGGTGGCGTCGGTGGCGGTGCCGTCGGTGAACACCGCGCGGACGTCCACCGGGCCGTTCTCGGCGAGGGTGTCGGTGATGTTCCAGGTCAGCGCGGCCGGCTTGCCGCCGGGGGCGGCGAACGGCCAGGTGGTGACCGGCTTGCCGTCGCCGGTGGCGACGTCGGCGACCGGGACGTCCTTCCAGGCGTCGGTCTCGCCGCGGCGGTACTGGTAGCGCACGCCGGTGTAGGTGGTGTTGCCCTCGGCCTGCAGCGAGGTGCGGCGGGCCGGGCGCTCGCCGGCGCCCGGGGCGACCAGGGCGGCGCCCTTGCCGGCGTAGAAGGTGTACGTCCGGTCGGCGGAGACGTTGCCCGCGGCGTCCCGGCTGTGCGCGGTGACGGTGTGGGCGCCCGCCTTGAAGGTGAGCTTCGCGGTGACCGGCGCGCCGGTGGTGGCCGCGGTGACCCAGGTGCCGCCGTCCAGCCGGTACTGGACGTCCTTCACGTCGGCGGTCGGCGGGGTGAAGGTGAAGTTCCCGCCGTAGTTGCCGCCGGCGTCCGGGGTGCCCGCCCACTGGCCGGCCGGGAAGTCACCGGAGCCGATGGTGGTCGCGCCCGGCGCCGTGGTGTCCACGGTGAACGAACGGAAAGCGGACCAGGCGCTGTTGGCGGTGCCGTCCCAGGAGCGGGAGCGCCACTTGTAGGCGCCGGCCGGCAGCGCGGTGCCAGGGGTCCAGGTGAAGGTCGAGCCGGAGGCCGCGTAGGCGCTGTGGCCGGTCTGCAGCGCGGCGGTGCCGTTGGACGCCCACACCTCGAAGTCCAGCAGGACGTTGCCGCCGTCGGGGTCGGTCGCCTTGGCGGACAGCGGCGGGGTGGAGTCGCCGGTGAGGGCGCCGTCGGCCGGGGTGAGCAGGGTCGAGACGGCCGGCGGGGTGTTGTAGGTCACCGACAGGTACGGCGTGTTGGACGACGCGTTGCCGGAGTTGAACTTCTTCCAGCCGTACGGGTCGCCCTCGTCGGTGGCCCGGATGCCCAGGGTGTTGTTGGCGTTGCCGTTGCCGGCCCACGCCTTGACCAGGGCGGTGATGTCCTGGTTGACCCAGCCGTCGTTGCAGGAGCTGGAGTAGCCCTTGGTCGCGGTGGAGGTGGCCCACTTGCGGTTCCAGCCGGGCTGCGCCGTCCAGCGGGTGGCGGTGCTCGCGCTGCCGGTGTCCCAGACCTCCCAGCCCTTCGCGGTGCACGACCAGCTGTGGAAGTTCCACAGGTTGAGCTTGCCGCCGGTGATCTGCTTCCCGCTGATCTTGGCCATCGGGAACTGCAGGAAGGAGCGGGCCACCTGGCCGGAGCCGTTGTTGCCCAGCTTCAGCTCGGTCTGCGAGGAGACGTCGGTGGCGTAGCCCTGCTGGACGAAGGTGTCGAAGCCGACGCCGATGTTGACCGCCGGGTCGACGGTCACCGGGTAGACGGTCTTCGGGTCGGCGAGGAACGCCGCGTCCGGGGTGAGCGTCAGGTCGACGGCGTTGCCGTTCTGGGTGACCTTGAGGCCGACCGGCGCGGTGTGGGTGTGGTCGCCGCTGCGCTCGTCGACCTGGGCGTCCCACATCACCGGCGCGGGCAGTTGCCCCCGCTGCTCGCCGGTCTTCGGGTCGAGGAAGGAGACCGAGCCGTCCGGGTTGTGACGGGCCTGCAGGCCGGCCGCGTCCAGGGTGAGCGTGACGCTGCCGTTGGCGGCGACCGCCGAGCGGTTCTTGAGCTCCAGGAACTGCTCGAAGCCGGTCCGGGTGGACTCGATGACGAGGTCGGTCGCGGTGAGCGCGTTCTCGTAGCGGGCCCTGGTGCCGTCGACAGTGGGCGAGGGCAGGGTGCCGCGCCAGGAGAGCGACATGGCGGTGCCGCTGCCGTCGTCCAGCGTGACGAGCGGTGTCGCCGGGGCCTGCCGGTCGCCGGCCGGGGCGCCGGCGGCCTTGAACCCGGCGGCGGCGGCGGGCGGGGTGGCGCCGGCCAGCGAGAGGCCGAGCGGGTGGGACTTGGCCTTGACGCTGCCGTCGTCCTGCCTGGCGAGTGAGACGTCGATCGGCTGGAGCCTGCCGGACTTGTCCTTGTAGCGGACCGGGCCGGTGGCCATGTCCAGGGTGGTGGTGCCGTCCGGGTTGATCCAGGTGGTGGTCGCCTCGGTGCGCTCGCCGGTCACCTCGATCCGGCGGTTCTCCAGCCGGGCCTTGAGGTGGGCGGTCGCGACGTCCCCGGCCTCGGCGGGGCCGAGCGCCCGGGCCGGCTTGGGGGCCGGGGCCTCCGGGGTGACGGCGACGGCCTGGCCGGTGGTCATGATGACGGCGGCGGCCTCGGCGGCGAGCACCACGGCGAGGGCGACCGCGGTGTTGCGCAGGACGCCGTTGCGGCGGCGTGACGCGGGGGCGGCTGGCAGGCCGGACCCGGCGCGGGGCCGGGGCGGCGTGCCGGACGGGTGGGACATGGAACTCCTCGACGGTCTTGGGTCGAACGATGGATTGGGCCGGTTGGCGCGCATACGCCGGTAATGGGCCGGTCAAGCCATGGGCATGAATCGGCCAGAGTCGTGATCGGTCGGGGGCGTGCGAAATGTGGACGGATTGTCAGGAACCGTCCGGGGCAAGCCCGGGGGCCGCCCGGCGGCCGCTCAGGGGCGGCTCTCCGGGCGGGACGCGTGGGGCGGGGCGGGGCAGGGCGGAGCCGCGGTGTCGCGGGGGCGCGGGCGCGCAGGGCGCGCGGCGGCGGGCCGGTGCGGGTGTGCGGGCCCGCGGGTGTGCGGCGCTACGGCCGGGCGGCCACCGCGAAACGGCGGGCCGGGCCGCCCGCCAGCGCCCGGTCGAGCAGGGTCTGCGCCCGCAGCTCGGCCACCGGGCGGTCGGGGGCGCGGACGTACAGGACCAGGCCGACGCCCCCCGGTACGGTGCGGGCGCGCACGTGCTCCAGGCCGTCGCCCGGGCCCGCGCTCGCCCACAGGGCCGCCTGGACGTCCGCCGGTCCGGTCTCACCGGGAGGGGTGGCGGAGACGTCCAGGAGGGTCAGATGGACGGAGAACACCGCGCGGTCAGTCCCAGCCGATGCCGGGGGTGCCGGCGGGGGCGACGTCCCAGCCGATCGGCCCGGCGGTCGGGGTGTCCCAGCCGATGCCGGGCCCGCCCGCGGCGGTCGCGGCGGTCGCGGTGACCGCGACGGCCGGGCCGGCGGAGGCGGGGGAGGCGGCGGTGGCCAGGGTGAGGGCGAGGGCGGCGACGGCGAGCAGCCGGACGGTCTTCGGCACGACGATTCCTGTTCTGTGCACGGTGGTTCGGGGTGTGGTGGCCCGAGTGTCCGGGCGCCCGGGACTTGTGCGGTCAGGGCTTGTGCGGTCGGGGCTTGTGCGGTCGGGGCTGGGGCGTTCGGCTCTCGGGCGGTCGGGGCGGGTGCCCGGGGCCTGTCGTCGGGGGTGGGGCTTGCGCGCTGGGTGAATCCTCCCGGCGCCGGGCCGGCGGCGGGAGGGGGAACGGCGGGCAGCATCAGGACAGGCAGCTTGCTGCAACCCCGGCGGGTCAACCGGCCGGCGGCGGACGGCGTCCCGCGCGGTGGCGTCGCACGCGGGGGAGCGGCGCGCGGCGGGCTCCCGCGGGCCCGGCCGCGGCGGACGACCGGCCGGGAAACGGACCGGACGGTCCGATTCGGTCCGCCTGACCGGATCATGCCTTGTGGGGCCGGAGCGCCCGGGGGAAGGATCTGGGTCCGGCGAACCGTCCGGGATGTCGATTCGCGCTGACGTGATGATTCAGGGGTCGTTGACGTGTTGGAACTGCTGGGCCTGGACAGCACCGCAGAGGCCGTGTACCGCGAGATGCTGGCGGACCCGGAGGGCGGAGTGGCCGAACTCTGCGCCCGGCTGCGGGCCCCCGAAGCCACCGTCCGTGCCGCCCTCGACCGGCTCGCCGACCTCACCCTGCTGCGGGCCTCCCGTGACCGCCCGGGCGCGCTCTGGCCGGTCAGTCCGGAGCGCGGGCTGGAACTGCTGCTCCGCCGCCAGGAGGAGGAACTCGCCCGCCGCCAGCAGGAGCTGGCCGTCTCCAGGGCCGCCGTCGCGCGCGCCGTCGCGGAGTACGCGACGCTCCGCTCGGCGACCCTGGTGGACGGCGGGGAACGGCTGGTCGGCCTCGACGCCATCCAGTCCAAACTGGAGGTGCTGACCGCCCGGCTGACCGGCGAGTGCCTGGCCGTGATGCCCGGCGGCGCGCAGTCGGCCGCCAGCCTGGCCGCCTCCCGCCCGCTCGACGAGGACGCCCTGCGGCGCGGCGTCGTCCTGCGCACCATCTACCAGGACAGCGTCCGCAACGACCCGGAGACCTTCGCCTACACCCAGTGGATGACCGGACTCGGCGGCCGGGTGCGCACCGCGCCGGTGCTGCCGCCCCGGATGCTGGTCTTCGACGGGGCCACCGCCGTGGTGCCGATCGATCCGGAGAACACCCGGGCCGGCGCCCTGTGCACCGAGGAGCCGGGCATCGTCGCCTCGCTGGTCGCGCTGTTCGAGCAGACCTGGGAGACGGCCGTCCCGCTCGGCGACGACCGCCCCGGGGACACCGGGACCGGCCTGAGCGCCGGCGAGCGCGAGCTGCTGCGGCTGCTCTCCACCGGGCTCACCGACGACGCGGCGGCCAAGCGGCTCGGTGTCTCGGTGCGGACGGTGCGCCGGCAGATGGCCGCGCTGATGGAGCGGCTGGAGGCGGCGAGCCGCTTCGAGGCCGGGCTGAAGGCGGCTCAGCGGGGCTGGCTGTAGCGGTCGGGGCCGGTGTCGGGGGCCGCGGTGTCGGTACCGGTGTCGGTGTCGGTGTCGGCGGGGAGGCCTCGGGAGCCCCGGGCGGCATTCCGCGGGCCCGTCACCGGCCCGTATCCGGCCCGTCGCAGGCCTTCCGGCGGGGCCCGCAGGACTCCCGGCGCGCCCCCCCGAGGGCCCGCCGCCGACGCCTCCGCCGGCCTCCCGGCGGGCCGCCTGTAGCGGGGGTCACAGCTTCGGGGTAGCAATTCCTCGGCGTACCGGAGAAGTTCACCTCCGGGGTCTTGTCGGGTCATTTTCTACGCGCGTATCTTTGGGCGCTGCGGGGGGCGGTTACCGGCTTCCGCATGGCTTTCTACGCGGGTAGCGGGAGCGCGCGGTGTGCGCCCGGCTGACCCGCCCTCACGGTCCGGCCGGCCCCACGCCGCCCGGACGCCCCGCCACCCCCGACTGCCGTGCCGCGCCGCCGCGCGCCCGGCAGAGCTTAGGAGTCCCGTCCCGGTGACCACGTCCACCGCTCCCCGCTCGCGCCGCGCACTGCTCCGTGCCACCCTCCTCCCGGCCGGCCTGGCCGCCTCGCTGGTGCTCGTCCCGCTGCCGGCCGCCGTGGCCGCGCCGTCGGCCGACGCGGTGATCGCCGAGGTGTACGGCGGCGGCGGCAACTCGGGCGCCACGCTGAAGAACGACTTCGTCGAGCTGGCCAACAAGGGCGGTGCCGCCTTCGGCCTGGACGGCTGGAGCGTCCAGTACATATCCGGCACGCCCGGCGCCAACTCCCAGTGGGGCGTCACCCCGCTGACCGGTGCGATCGCCCCCGGCGGGCGCTACCTGGTCGCCGAGGCGGCCGGCGCGGCGGGCACCGTCGACCTGCCCGCCCCGGACGCGGCGGGCTCGCTCGCGCTCTCCGGCACCAGCGGCACCGTCGCGCTCGTCCGCGGCACCGACCCGCTGACCTGCAAGACCGCCGCCGACTGCGCCGCCGACCCGCGGGTGCGCGACCTGGTCGGCTTCGGCACCGCCGTGGTCCACGAGGGCGCGGCCTCGGTGGCCGGCGCCTCCAACACCGCCTCGGTCGCCCGCAAGGCGGGCCTGCCCGACACCGACGACAACGCGGCCGACCTCGCCGCCGGAGCCCCGACGCCGACCAACGGCAAGGGCGAGGTCGCCGAGGGCGGCACCCCGACCGGTCCGACCGAGCCGGGCACCGTCCGGATCCACGACCTCCAGGGCACCACCCGCCTGTCGGACCGCACCGGCAAGACCGTCGCCGGGGTGCCCGGCATCGTCACCGGCGTGCGCGCGTACGGCTCCAAGGGCTTCTGGATCCAGGACCCGAACCCGGACGCCGACCCGGCCACCAGCGAGGGCGTCTTCGTCTACACCGGCTCCGCCAACCCGACCGTCAAGGTCGGCGACTCGGTGCTGGTCACCGGCAAGGTGACGGAGTACTACCCCAACTTCAACGGCGGCTCGCAGTCGCTCACCCAGCTGACCAACCCGGCCGTCACCGTGGTCTCCTCCGGCAACCCGCTGCCCGCGGCGGTCGTGGTGGACACCCGCAACATCCCCGGCACCTACAGCCCGCAGGCCGGCGCCGACGGCACGGTCAACGGCGTCGCCCTGAACCCGGAGAAGTACACCCTCGACTTCTACGAGTCGCTGGAGGGCATGCTCGTCCAGGTCAAGGACGTCCGGGTGATCCAGGCGACCGACAAGTACAACGAGCTGTGGGTCGCCGCGGACAAGCAGGACCAGCGGAGCAAGCGCGGCGGCGTCCTCTACGAGTCCTACGCCGAGCCGAACGTCGGCCGCCTGATGGTGCAGCAGCAGGCCCCGGTCGCCCAGCAGCCGTTCCCGGTCGCCAACGTCGGCGACGTGCTGACCGGCGCGACCACCGGCCCGCTGGACTACAACTCGTTCGGCGGCTACACCCTCGTCGCGGGCACCCTCGGCGCCCTCCAGGACAACCACCTCCAGCGCGAGGTGACCGCCCCGGCCGCCGACCGCGAGCTCTCCATCGCCACCTACAACGTGGAGAACCTGGCCGCCACCAACCCGGACGCCAAGTTCGCCGAGCTGGCCCAGGCCGTCGTCACCAACCTGCGCTCGCCCGACATCCTCGCCCTGGAGGAGATCCAGGACAACAACGGCGCCAAGAACGACGGCACCGTCGACGCGAGCGCGACCGTCGCCAAGTTCGTCGCCGCGATCAAGGCGGCCGGCGGCCCGGCGTACGACTGGCGCTCGGTCGACCCGGAGGACGGCAAGGACGGCGGCGAGCCCGGCGGCAACATCCGCCAGGTCTTCCTCTTCAACCCGCAGCGGGTCTCCTTCACCGACATCCCCGGCGGCGCCGCCACCACCGCCGTCGACGTGGCCGGCACCGGTGCCGGCGCCGCGCTGACCGCCTCGCCCGGCCGGATCGCCCCGGCCGACGAGGCCTGGGCCAACAGCCGCAAGCCGCTGGCGGGCCAGTTCTCCTTCCGCGGCAAGAAGGTCTTCGTCATCGCCAACCACTTCAACAGCAAGGGCGGCGACCAGGGCATCGACAGCCGCTTCCAGGCCCCGGCCCGCTCCTCCGAGGTGCAGCGGACCAAGCAGGCCACCGTCGAGCAGGCCTTCGTCGCCAAGCTGCTGGCCGCCGACAAGGAGGCCAAGGTGGTCTCGCTCGGCGACTTCAACGACTACCAGTTCTCGCCGGCGCTGGCCGCGCTGACGAAGGACGGCGTGCTGCGGTCGCTGGTGAACGAGCTGCCCGAGACGGAGCAGTACTCGTACGTCTACCAGGGCAACTCGCAGGTGCTGGACCACATCCTGGTCAGCCCCGAGGTCGGGTACGCGAAGTACGACATCGTGCACATCAACGCCGAGTTCGCGCAGCAGGCGAGCGACCACGACCCGCAGGTGGTCCGCATCAAGCCGTGACCCGGCGCCGCGGTGCTCCGCGGCACGGGCGAGGGGGCGGTGACCGGGTTCCGGTCACCGCCCCCTCGGGGTTTCCGCGCGGGTCGGCTCCCGTGCTACTTCAGCGCGTTGAGGACGGCGTCCGCCATCACCCGCTCGCCGGTGGCGTTCGGGTGGAACGGTACGGCCGGGGAGCCGGGCAGAGCGCCCTCGATCCAGCGGTCGTCCGAGCAGACGTCGTGCCCGGCGGTCGGTGCGGCGGTGTCCACGTAGGTGGCGCCGTTGGCGGCGGAGGCGGACTTCAGCATCGCGTTGATCCGGCCGAGCACGCTGTTCAGGTACGGGATGTCGCGCGGGGCGATGGGCTGGCGGAGCACGCAGGCGGAGCCGTCGGCGGGCAGCACGGACGGGTAGCCGACCACCAGGATCCGGGCCTTCGGCGCCTTGGCGCGGATCCGCTTGAGGGTGTCCGCGACCTGCGGGGCCACCGCGGCGACCCGGTCCGCGAGGTCGTCGTCGCCGTACCGCCAGGACCAGCTGGACCAGTCCCAGTGGCCGTGGTGGTAGAGGTCCTTGCACGGCGTGCCGAGCGGGTTGACCACCGCGCCGGCGATGCAGGCGCCGATCACCTCGCCGATCCCGAGGTCGCTGATGCCCAGGTCGTTGCCGCCGATCCCCAGGGTCACCAGGTCGGTGTCGGCGGTCACCGCGTCCAGCTGCGGGTCGTTGACCCGGATGAAGGCGTCGTACTGCGGCTGCGTCATCGCCTTCACCTTGGCGGCCGCGCAGGTGACGTCGGTGTAGGCGGCGGCGTGCAGGGCGGCCGCGACCAGGTGGCCGTAGTTGCGGTCGGAGCGGAGGCAGAGGCCGGCCGACTGGCCGGGTACGCCGGCGCCGGCGGCGTAGGAGTCGCCGAGGGCCACGTAGTGGCGGGGGGCCGGGGTGGCGGCCTGCGCGCTGGTGGTGGTCAGGGCGAGGGCGGCGCCCAGCGCGGCGGCGCCGAGCAGGGCGGATTTCCGGGAGGTGCGGGTCGTGCGGCGATTCCGGGCAGGGCGGAGCACGGTTCCTCCTGGGGGAGAGAAACGGGTGGGTGGGGGCGTGCGAGCCTGGCCACAGCTACTGACAGGTAAGTTACTTCCGGGTTTCGTGTCCGTCCATGCTTCGTGCGGAAATTCCCGAAAATCCGTCAGGAGTATTTCGCATTTCGCTCCGCGGTGTATCGAAGGTATTTCCGAAACGGGGTGGAGCGGAATTCGTGCTGCCGTTCGTCACCGCGGCGGCCGGGCCCCCGACCTGTTGACGGGCCCCGGCGCAGGCCGCAGTATCGGGCGCACGCACACCGCCCCCGCCCGCCGCGTCCGCGGGTGCCGCCGCGCACCCCGCACCGCCGGAGCACCGATGGAGGAGCCCGCATGGCCCTGGACGCCGACGTCATCGTCATCGGAGCCGGACTCGCGGGCCTCGCCGCGACGGCCGAGCTCGCCGACGCCGGACGGAAGGTGATCCTGCTCGACCAGGAGCCCGCGGCCTCGTTCGGCGGCCAGGCCCACTGGTCCTTCGGCGGCCTCTTCCTGGTCGACTCGCCCGAGCAGCGGCGCATGCGGATCCGCGACTCGCCCGCCCTCGCCTGGCAGGACTGGCTCGGCACCGCGGGCTTCGACCGCCCCGAGGACGCCTGGCCGCGCCGCTGGGCCGAGGCCTACGTCGACTTCGCGGCGGGCGAGAAGCGGGCCTGGCTGCGCGCGATGGGCGTCCGCTTCTTCCCCGTCGTCGGCTGGGCCGAGCGCGGCGGGCAGCTCGCCGACGGCCCGGGCAACTCCGTCCCCCGCTTCCACATCACCTGGGGCACCGGCCCCGGACTGCTCGAACCCTTCGTCCGCCGGGTCCGCGAGGCCGCCGCGCGCGGACTGGTCGACGTCCGCTTCCGCCACCGGGTCACCGGCCTGTCGGGGAGCGCCGGAGCCGTCGACACCGTCACCGGCGAGGTGCTCGTCCCGAGCGGCGCCGCCCGCGGCGAGGCCAGCTCGCGGGAGGCCGCCGGCCGCTTCGAGCTGCGCGCCCAGGCCGTGATCGTCACCTCCGGCGGCATCGGCGGCAACCACGACCTGGTCCGCAAGGCCTGGCCGGCCCGGCTCGGCACCCCGCCCGAGCGGATGCTCTCCGGAGTCCCCGCCCACGTCGACGGCCTGATGCTCGGCATCACCGGCGACGCCGGGGGCCACCTGATCAACGGCGACCGGATGTGGCACTACACCGAGGGCATCGCCAACTGGGACCCGGTCTGGGCCCGGCACGGCATCCGCATCCTGCCCGGCCCGTCCTCGCTCTGGCTCGACGCGCTCGGCCGCCGGCTGCCCGTCCCGCTCTTCCCCGGCTTCGACACCCTCGGCACGCTGGAGCACATCCGCACCACCGGGCACGACCACACCTGGTTCGTGCTCAACCGGCGGATCATCGAGAAGGAGTTCACCCTCTCCGGCTCCGAGCAGAACCCCGACCTCACGGGCCGCTCCCTGCGCGGCGTCCTCGCCCGCGCCCTGCCCGGCGCCCCCGGTCCCGTCCGGACCCACCTCGACCACGGGCCCGACTTCGTCGTCGCCGGGAACCTCCACGACCTCGCCCGGGCGATGAACGCCAAGACGCGCACCCGGCTGATCGACCCGGCCGAACTGCGCCGCGTCGTCGAGGCCCGCGACCGCCAGCTCGCCAACCCCTTCGCCAAGGACCTCCAGGTCACCGCGATCCACGGGGCCCGCCGCTACCTCGGCGACAAGCTGATCCGCACCGCCGCCCCGCACCGCATCCTCGACCCGGCCGCCGCGCCGCTGATCGCCGTGCGGCTGAGCGTCCTCACCCGCAAGTCGCTCGGCGGCCTGGAGACCGACCTCTCGGCCCGCGTCCTGCGGCCGGACGGCTCGGTACTGGACGGCGTCTACGCCGCGGGCGAGGCGGCCGGGTTCGGCGGCGGCGGCGTCCACGGCTACCGCTCCCTGGAGGGCACCTTCCTCGGCGGCTGCCTCTTCTCCGGCCGCGCCGCCGGACGCGCGGCGGCGGAGGCGACGGGTTAGGGCGTGTCGGCAAAGTCGCGTCGGACCAGGGCCTTCGCCGACGCGCCCTGGCCGGCGACGGGGGCCGGCGGGCCGGGCGGGCGGTGCCGCCCGCCGGGCCCGGAGCGGGATCCGGGCGGCGCGCCCCGGGTGGCCCGGCCCGGCCGGCGGGGGTGTGCCCGGGGTGAGGTGGGTCCGGGGGTCGGCGCGGGGGCCGGGGGTGCGGGGGCCGGGGGCGGGGCCGTCCCCTGTTCGGCCCCGTCCCCGGCCCGGACCCGCGCCGTCCCCGGCCCGGACCCGCGGCCCGCCCGCTCAGGCGGCCGGTGCCCCCGAGTACAGCCGGGGCGGAAGGACGCCCCGCGCGTCGTGGCCGGCGAACCAGAGCCCGATGGCGAACGCGGTCGCCGCCTCCAGCAGCCCGGTGCGGGCCAGCGGCCCGGCCGTCACCGGCGTCGCGCCGAGGTCGGCGGTGAGACGGGCGACCAGGGCGAGGGCCCCGGGGTCGTCCCCGCAGAGCGGCACGGTGAGCGGGCGGCCCTCGAACACCGGCGGGGTGAGCCGCCAGACGCTCTCGTGGCAGGTGTTGAACGCCTTCACCACATGGGTGCCGGGCGCGGCGGCGGCGATCCGCTCGGCCATCGACGGGCCCCCGGCGGTGGTGAGGGCGGGTCCGTGGGGGCCGGGGGCGAGCGGGTTGGTGCAGTCGACCAGCACCTGCCCGGTCGGCGGGGCCACCGCCGTGACCACCTGCTCCACCACACCGGCCGGAACGGCGAGCAGCAGCACCTCGCCGAACCCGGCCGCCTGGACGGGGCCCTGGACCGCGCGCGCCCCGTGGCCGGCCAGTTCCGCCGCCTCGGCCGCCCGTGCGGCGTCCCGGGCGCCGAACGCCACCTCGTGCCCGGCACGGGCCCACTGCCCGCCGAGCGCGCGCGCCATGTTCCCCGCGCCGATGATGCCGATCCTCATGCGCATGCCCTTCCCGTGCAGGCCCGTTCGGCCCGTTCGGGATGACACTAGGAGCGCCGCCGGTTACCGATCGGTGCGTGACCGACGACCTGCGGGGGAGCGATGGACGAGAATCCGGGCGGGACCTATCTGGCCGACTGCCGGGCCCGGGCGGCCTTCGACCTGCTCGCCAACACCTGGAGCCCGGTGCTGCTCTGGGCGCTGCGCGACGCCCCGCAGCGCCCCGGCGTGCTGCGCGCCCGGATCGGCGGGATCAGCGCCAAGGTGCTGACCGAGAACCTGCGCCGCCTCGAACACAACGGCCTGGTGGAGCGGTGCAGCCACCCCGGGTCCCCGCCCCGGGTCGAGTACGGGCTCACCCCGCTCGGCCGCACCCTCCTGCCGGCCCTGGAGACCCTGGGCGACTGGGGTGCGAGGCACGGCGAAGCCGTCCTGGACGCCCAGGACCGCGCGGCCGGGGACGAGGTGCGCTGAGGCCGCCGCCGCGGTGTCCGCCGCGTCCTCGGCGCCGGGGCCTCAGCCCCCGCGGCCCCCCGTCAGCCCCCGTCAGCCCTCGTCGGTGAGGCCGAGGCGGAGGTGGTCGACGTGGTAGACGGCCTGGTCGAGGAGGGCGGCGACGTGGTCGTCGTGGAGCGAGTAGACGACCGAGCGGCCGCGCCGTTCGCCGACCACCAGGCCGAGGTTGCGGAGCAGTCGGAGCTGGTGGGAGCAGGCGGACTGCTCCATGCCGACGGCGTCGGCGAGTTCGGTGGCGGCCCGCGGGCCCTCGCGGAGCTGGGCGAGTATCAGCAGGCGCGAGGGGGTGGCGAGGGCCTGGAGCGTACTGGCCACCTTGGCCGCGTTGGACGCGTCCAGGCGCATCTTCGGCACGGCGTGCTCGGCGGCTGAGTGTCCCATGGGGGAATCCTACGGGGCCGGTCCCAGGCCCGGGCGGCCGTCCATATGAACACATGAAGGTGTGTTCATGTGTTCCTGTATCGTGACGCCCATGTCCGCCACCGTGCTCGCCCGGCCGCCCGCGCCCGCCCCGCCCGCCGTACCGCAGCCCCACCGCACCCGGGCGCTCGCCCTGCCGGAGACGCGCTGGGCCGCCGCCGCCCTGGTGGCCTTCCTGACCGCACTCGCCGTCCAGCTGCCCGGCGGCCCCGGCTGGGCGTCCGGCACCCTCTACGCCGCCGCGTACCTGGCCGGCGGATGGGAGCCGGCCCTGGCCGGACTGCGGGCACTGCGCCAACGGACCCTCGACGTCGACCTGCTGATGGTGGTCGCCGCCCTCGGCGCCGCCGCCATCGGGCAGGTCGCGGACGGCGCCCTGCTGATCGTGATCTTCGCGACCAGCGGCGCCCTGGAGGCCCTGGCCACCGCCCGCACCGCCGACTCCGTCCGCGGCCTGCTCGACCTCGCCCCCGCCACCGCCACCCGGCTCCGCGAGGACGGCACCGGCACCGGCACCGGTCCGACGGGCACCGAGGAGACCGTCCCCACCACCGAACTCGCCGTCGGCGACACCGTGCTGGTCCGCCCCGGCGAGCGGATCGGCGCCGACGGCCGCGTCCTCGACGGCAGGAGCGACGTCGACCAGGCCACCATCACCGGCGAACCGCTCCCCGCCCCCAAGACCGCCGGCGACGAGGTCTACGCGGGCACCCTCAACGGCGCCGGCACACTGCGCATCCGCGTCGAACGGGACGCCGCCGACACCGTGATCGCCCGGATCGTCGCCATGGTCGCCGAGGCCTCCGAGACCAAGGCCCCCACCCAGCTCTTCGTCGAGAAGGTCGAACAGCGCTACGCCGTCGGCCTGGTGGCCGCCACCCTGCTGCTCTTCGCCGTCCCGCTCGCCCTCGGGGCCGACCTGTCCGGCACCCTGCTGCGCGCCATGACCTTCATGATCGTCGCCTCGCCCTGCGCCGTGGTCCTCGCCACCATGCCGCCGCTGCTCTCCGCCATCGCCAACGCCGGACGGCACGGCGTGCTGGTCAAGTCGGCGGTCGTGATGGAACGGCTCGGCCGGACCGACGCCGTCGCCCTGGACAAGACCGGCACCCTCACCGAGGGCACGCCCCGGGTCACCGACCTCCGCCCGACCGGCGGCCTCACCGGCCTCGAACTGCTGGGGCTCGCCGCCGCCGCCGAACACCCCAGCGAGCACCCGCTCGCCCGCGCCGTCGTCGCCGCCGCCCGCGAACGCGGCATCACCGTCCCGACGGCCACCGACTTCACCGCCACCCCGGGCGTCGGCGTCCGCGCGGTGGTGGACGGCGCGGTCGTCGCCGTCGGCGCCCCCGGCCCCTACCGCGACCACCCCGAGGTCACCGCCCTGGAAGCGGTCGGCCGCACCGCCGTCCTCGTGCTCCGCGACGGCGAACCGGTCGGCGTCCTCGGCCTCGCCGACCGCCCCCGCGAACACGCCGCCACCGCCGTCCGCGCACTCACCGCCCTGACCGGCCGCCCGCCGGTACTGCTCACCGGCGACAACCCCCGCGCCGCCGAGCACCTGGCCCGCCAGGTCGGGCTGACCCGCGTCCGGGGCGGACTGCTGCCCCAGGAGAAGGCCGCGGCCGTCCGCGAACTGGCCGACGCCGGCCACCGGGTGCTGATGGTCGGCGACGGCGTCAACGACGCCCCCGCGCTGGCGGCCGCACACACCGGGGTGGCGATGGGCCGGGCCGGCTCGGACCTCGCCCTGGAGACCGCCGACGCGGTCGTCGTCCGCGACGAGCTCACCGCCGTCCCGGCCGTGGTGGCGCTCTCCCGGCGGGCCCGCCGACTGGTGGTGCAGAACCTGGTGATCGCCGGGGCGTTCATCACCCTCCTGGTCGTCTGGGACCTGGCAGGTACGCTGCCACTGCCGCTCGGCGTCGCCGGGCACGAGGGCTCCACCGTGATCGTCGGCCTCAACGGCCTGCGGCTGCTGCGCGAACGGGCGTGGCGGCGGGCCCTGGACAACGAGGCGCGCCACGAGACCCCGCGCCGAGAGGAGAACTGAGACACGATGAGCCGCCGAGACCGCGAGCGCCCCGGCAAGCAGGGCCCGGCGTCCCCCGTGACGGTCACCGTCTGCCGGGGCTGCTGCTGCGGCACGGAGCAGAAGCACCCGGGCATAGACCACGCCGGCCAGTACGACCGGCTGCGCACGGCGGTCGGCGACGCGGGCCGGGTCCGGGCCGTCAAGTGCCTCGACACCTGTGCGCACTCGAACGTCGTGGTGGTCGGCCCCTCCAGCGAGGGCCGCGCGGCCGGCGGGCGCCCCGTCTGGCTGGGCTGGGTCCTCGCCGACGACATGATCGAGGAGATCGCCGAGTGGGTGCAGGCCGGCGGCCCCGGCCTCGCCGACCCGCCGGGGATGCTCGACCTCCAGCAGATCGCGGTCTCCCGCCGCGTCCGCGAGGGCCTGTCGGGCTGACCGCCCCGCGCGCCGGGTCCGGCACCGCCCGGGATCCCCGGCGGCCCCGGGGATCCCGCGAGCCCCAGGGGCCCCGGCGAAAGCGGCCCGAAGCGGACGGCCCGGGGTTTACGGGCCATGACAGGGCCTAGCATGACCTTGGTTCCGACCCGGGAGGAAGACGATGACCACGGTCTGCCGCATCTGCGCGGGCACCGGCCGCACCGCCGGCCTCAGCTGTCGGACCTGCCAGGGCACCGGCACCACCGAGGTCGGCGGAGGCGGCGGCAACTGCTTCCTCTGCGACGGCACCGGCGTCTACGTGCGCTACCGGGTCGACGCCACCGGCGCCAAGCACGCCTACCGCGACGAGATCTGCCGCACCTGCGACGGCACCGGCAACCGGGCCCCCTCCCCCTGGGACGAGTCCGCCTGAGCGGGCGGGCGCGTACCGTCCCCCCGAGGCCGCCCGCCCCCGTGGACGGTGATCCTGCCCGCCTGCCCGCCTGCCCGCCTGCCCGCCTGCCCGCCTGCCCGCCTGCCCGCTGTGGCCGCCGCCCGTGCCCGGTGCCCCTGCCCGCCGCCTGGGTGACGGTTGGTCTGAGCGGGTACGCCGGGTCACCGCATCAGCGTAGGTGGCCACCCCACCGGTGACCCGATTCGTACAAGCTGCCGGACGCTACGACTATGGCTTCCTTCAACCGGCTGCTCTCCCGCGTCCGCAGACGCGCCGGAGCACTCGCCATCCCCTGTACCGTCATCTCGGCCCTCGTCCCGGTGCTCGCCCTCGGCCCCGGGGCGGTCACAGCCGTCGCCGCACCGCTCCCCGGCGGCCTGGGGCCCTGCGTCCCGGGCGACTGCCCGGACCCGTACCCGAGCTCGATCAACAACGGCCCGTTCGCCGGCCGGGACAACGGCGTCAACGTCTTCGTCGGCGGCGACTTCTCGGTCACCGGCCGCGCCGCCGAGGCCGAGGGACGCGTCGTCGTCCTCAACAACTTCAGCCAGGCCAAGGAGCTGGGAGTCAGCTCCATCTACAACGTCGGCATCGCCGGCGTCGGCTCCCGCGTACCCCCGTCGGACGGGGCCGACTTCCTCACCACCGGCGGCAGCATCACGGTCGTCCCCGGCCAGACC
This sequence comes from Kitasatospora sp. NBC_00458, assembly GCF_036013975.1. Classification (NCBI taxonomy): domain Bacteria; kingdom Bacillati; phylum Actinomycetota; class Actinomycetes; order Kitasatosporales; family Streptomycetaceae; genus Kitasatospora; species Kitasatospora sp. NBC_00458. The sequence goes on along the minus strand of NZ_CP107904.1, from coordinate 2,312,466 downwards.
CTGGTCGCCGAGGGCGGTGTCGTCCGCCACGCCGGCACGGTCACCGGCACGGTCACCGGCACCCTGGTCACCGACCCCAACGCCGTCCAGCCCTACAGCGGCCTGCGCGACCAGCTCAGCTCCGCGTCCGACTGCTACGCCCGGGTCAACGGCACGCCCCGCACCGCCACCGGCACCGCGGTGAACCAGGGCGGGCAGACCCTGTTCACCGGCGACGGCAGCTCGGCCCTCCAGGTGTTCAACGTCGACTTCGACCTCACCGGCCCGACCGGCGGCCAGCAGGGCATCGTCTTCGCGAACATCCCCGCGGGCGCCACGATCCTGGTCAACGTGACCGGGGCCACCCGGGCCCTGAACACCTTCAGCGGCGGCATCAACGACAGCGACGACCCGCTCAACGCCTACCGCGACCACCTGCTCTGGAACTTCCCCGACGCCTCCGTCGTCAGCCTGGCCGGCACCGGCCAGTTCCAGGGCAGCTTCCTGATCGGCGAGCAGGCCTCGGTGAGCACGGTCACCCTCGCCGGGGTCAACGGCCGCTTCTTCACGGCCGGCTCGCTCAACCACACCAGCCTGGCCACCGGGGGCGGCGGCCAGGAGTTCCATGCCTGGCCCTTCAACGGAAGCCTTCCCGACTGCGGCACCACCCCGGTCACGGGCGAGGTGCGGGTCCTGAAGACGGACTCGGTGACGGATGCGCCGCTTGCGGGTGGCGTCTTCGAGCTGTGGGAGGAGACCAACGGCGTTCCCGGCCTGCAGACGTCGGGCGCGGACCCGGACACCCAGGTGGGCGGGTCCTGCACCACGGGGGCGAACGGCCTCTGCACCCGGACGGTCGAGGTCGGGACGTACTACTGGCGTGAGACCGCCGCTCCACCGGGATACCAACTGCCCGCGAATCCGGTGTTCGGTCCGCTGGTGCTGACGCCGGAGAACGCGGCGGCGGGTGTGCAGGTCACCGCTGCCGACCAGCCGCAGCCGCCGGTGACGGGTGAGGTGCGGGTTCTGAAGACGGATGCGAACACGGCTGCGCCGCTTGCGGGTGGTGTGTTCGAGCTGTGGGAGGAGACCAACGGGATTCCGGGTCTTCAGACGTCGGGTGTGAACCCGGACACCCAGGTCGGTACGTCGTGCACGACGGGTGCGAACGGTCTGTGCACCCGGACGGTCGAGGTCGGTACCTATTACTGGCGTGAGACCGCTGCCCCGTCGGGGTACCAGCTTCCGGCGAATCCGGTGTTCGGTCCGCTGGTCCTGACGCCGGCCAATGCCGCCCAGGGTGTGCAGGTCACCGCTGCCGACCAGCCGCAGCCGCCGGTGACGGGTGAGGTGCGGGTTCTGAAGACGGATGCGAACACGGCTGCGCCGCTTGCGGGTGGTGTGTTCGAACTGTGGGAGGAGACCAACGGGATTCCGGGTCTTCAGACGTCGGGTGTGAACCCGGACACCCAGGTCGGTACGTCGTGCACGACGGGTGCGAATGGCCTGTGCACCCGGACGGTCGAGGTCGGTACCTATTACTGGCGTGAGACCGCTGCCCCGTCGGGGTACCAGCTTCCGGCGAATCCGGTGTTCGGTCCGCTGGTCCTGACGCCGGCCAATGCCGCCCAGGGCGTGCAGGTCACCGCCGCCGACCAGCCGCAGCCCCCGGTGACGGGCGAGGTGCGGGTCCTCAAGAAGGACGCGAACACGGGCGCCGTGCTCGCCGGCGCGGTGTTCGAGCTGTGGAAGGAGACCAACGGCATCCCCGGTCTCCAGACCTCCGGCGTGAACCCGGACACCCAGGTCGGCGCGCCGTGCACCACGGGTGCGAACGGCCTCTGCACCAGGACGGTCGAGGTGGGCGGCTACTACTGGCGTGAGACCGCCGCTCCTCCCGGGTACCAGCTCCCGGCCAACCCGGTGTTCGGTCCGCTGGTCCTGACGCCGGAGAACGCGCAGCAGGGCGTGCAGATCACGGCGCGCGACTGCCCGTCGCCGAAGCCCCCGGCCGACGGCTCGATCCACCTCACCAAGAAGGACGCCGAGACGGGCCGGCCGCTGAGCGGCGCGGTGTTCGAGCTGTGGAAGGAGACCAACGGCATCCTCGGCCTGCAGACGTCCGGTGCGAACCCGGACACCCGGACCGGGGCGTCCTGCACCACCAAGGCGGACGGCGGGTGCGACTTCCGGCACCTGCCCGCGGGCCAGTACTACCTGCGGGAGACCGTCGCGCCCCCCGGCTACGACCTTCCGCGCGACCCGGTGACCTGCCCCTACACGGTCGACGACGATGACTGCGTCACCGTCGTGCTGACCAACAGGAAGCACGACGACGACTGCTAGGAACGCAGGACGTCGGGAACACGGGAACAGCTGACCGTCGGAACGCCGGACCCGCCCGGAGCCCCTCGCTCCGGGCGGGTCCGGCGCGTGCCCGGCTGCCGTGACACCCGTTGCCGCCGGGGCTCCGGTGCGCGCTCAGGCCAGGACGTGCCGCAGCCCCCCGAGCAGGTGGGCGCGGAAGGCCGGGTCCGCGTACGCCTCGGGGGCGTGGCCGAGGGAGGTGTAGAAGGTGGGGACGCCGTCGTGCTCACCGCACCAGGCGATCGGGTGGCGGTCGGCGAGCCCCATCGAGGCCCCCCGGTAGTCGGCCTCGTCGACGGTGAGCAGGACGCGGGCGCCCCGCTCGCGCGGGTCGGAGCGGAAGTCGTACCACTCGTCGGTCCACTCCCAGCGCGCCGGGAGGTGGGCGGTGGCCGGGTGGCCTGCGTCGGCGACCGCGACGTACGCGCGCTGGATCGGCGGGTGCCGGTCGAACCTGGCGCCCACCAGGCCCTCGAACCACGGCCACTCGTACGCGGTGGTCGAGGCCGCGTGCACGCCCAGCCAGCCGTGACCGGCGGTCAGGTGCGCGCGCAGGGCGTCCTGCCCGGCCTCGTCGAGGACCTCGCCGCCGGTGGAGAGGAAGACCACGGCCGCGTACCGGCGCAGGACGTCGGGCCGGAAGACGGCCGGGTCCTCGGTGGCGTCGGCGGTGAAGCCGTGCCGCACGCCGAGCTCCTCCAGCGCCCGGGAGCCGTCCAGGGCCGAGGCGTGCGGGAAGCGGAGGTTGCGACGGTAGATCAGGATCCGTGCCATGGGGGATGATCCTGCCAGGTGGGCGGGGTGGCGGCCGGTCCCGAGGGGGCCTTTGCCGAGGCATGGCAGAACATTGGCGTCCGACTGACCGGTGCGCCGGGGCTCGTTCACCGGGCGTCCGTGTGCGGTCAACACGCCGCTGGAAGAGTCCGGTTCATGGAAACTCCGAACATGGGCGTGCCCGCGAAGCTCGCCGAACGCATGAGCATGGCCGAGCAGCACGAGTACCTGCGGGCCCGGTTCTCGCGCCGCCGGATGCTGCGCGCCGGAGCCGTCTCGGTGAGCGCGCTGGCGGTGGGCGGCGCGCTGGGCAGCGGCACCGCCACGGCGGCCCCGGTCTCGCCGCAGCTGCTGACGGGGGGTACGGCGGCGGGCATCGACGGCTCGCTGGTCGCCCCGATCGGCCGCCACCTGGCCTTCGGCCCCGAGCCGGACACCCAGTTCCGGGTCTCCTGGCAGGTCCCGGCCCCCGTGAAGCGGCCCTTCCTGCGCTACGGCAGGCACCCTTGGGACCTCGGCCACAGGATCGAGGCGGAGGTGCGCGCGCTGCACACCCCGGCGCTCACCCCGACCGGTCAGCCGGTGGACCAGTACTACCTGCACGTGGCGCTGGAGGACCTCGCCCCCGACACCACCTACTACTACGGCGTCGGCCACCAGGGCTTCGACCCGGCCTCGCAGCAGGCGGTCTCCACCCTGGGCACCTTCCGCACCGCGCCCTCGCGCGACCACCGCTGGGGCAAGGTGTACGAGCCGTTCACCTTCACCGCCTTCGGCGACCAGGGCGTGAGCGACCACGCCAAGGGCAACGACCACGTCATCCTGGCCCAGGACCCGGCCTTCCACCTGCACGCCGGCGACATCTGCTACGCCGACCCGGCCGGCTCCGGCCAGGACTCCGACAAGTCGGTCTACAACGCCGCGACCTGGGACGCCTTCCTGGCGCAGACCGAGACGGTGGCGTCGAAGGTCCCGTGGATGGTCTCCTACGGCAACCACGACATGGAGGCCTGGTACTCGCCCAACGGCTACGGCGGCGAGAACGCCCGCTTCTACCTGCCGGACAACGGCCCGGACCGGCGGGCCGTCCCCGGCGTCTACTCGTTCCGCTACAAGAACGTGGGCGTCATCTCGCTGGACGCCAACGACGTCTCCTACGAGATCCCGGCGAACCTGGGCATCTCGGCGGGCAAGCAGACCCGCTGGCTGGAGCGGACCCTGAAGGACCTGCGGAACGACGAGACCGTCGACTTCGTGGTCGTCTTCTTCCACCACTGCGCGTTCTCGACGACCCACCAGCACGCCTCCGAGGGCGGGGTGCGCGAGGCCTGGGTGCCGCTGTTCGAGAAGTACCGGGTCGACCTGGTGATCAACGGCCACAACCACGTGTACGAGCGCACCGACGCGATACTCGGCAACAAGGTCTCCCGGGCGGTGCCGAGCGGCGGCACCGTCGAGCCGGCCAGGGACGGCGTGGTGTACGTGACCGCGGGCGCGGCCGGTCGCAGCCTGTACAGCTTCGACGCGCCGGACACCTACGAGGGCCACGAGCAGCGGGTCGACGCGGTGAACACCTACCACTTCGCCAAGGGCGGGGTGAAGGTGACCGAGACGGTCGAGTGGTCGCGGGTCCGCTACACCGGATACTCCTTCATCAAGGTCGACGTGAAGCCGGCGCACCTGGGCCTGAAGTCGGAGATGACGGTGACCGCCCTGAAGGAGGACGGCACCCGGGTCGACCACTACACGATCCTGCGCACGGTCGGCGAGGGCTGGGACAGCGACCACGACGACGACGGCCAGGGCGGCGGCTGGGGCCGGTAGCCGCTCCTGCCGCTCTGCCGTTCCTGCCGTTCTGTCGTTCCTGCCGTTCCTGTCGTTCCGCCTGTCCCGCGGCTCCGCCGATCGGTCGGACGCCCGGTCCGCGCTCGGCGGGCGGCCGTCACGGGCCCCGGTGCCTCAGCGCCGGGGCCCGTACATGATCACGGCGACCCCGGTGAGGCAGACCAGCGCGCCGAGCACGTCGTAGCGGGTGGGCCGGAAGCCGTCCACGACCACCCCCCAGAGCAGCGAGCCGGCCACGAACACCCCGCCGTAGGCGGCCAGCACCCGCCCGAAGTCCGCGTCGGGCTGGAGCGCGGCGACGAACCCGTACCCGCCGAGCACGACGACCCCCAGGCCGGCCAGCCACCACGGCCGGTCCTCGCGCACGCTCTGCCAGATCAGCCAGCAGCCCCCGATCTCGGCGACCGCGGCGAGGGCGAAGAGGACGGCGGAGCGCAGAACGGTCATGGAAGCCCAGCCTAGGCGCTCGCGTGCCCCTGCCCGGTGCCGTGCCCGGTGCCGTGCCGGTGGTGGGGCTCCGGCCCGGGCGGTGGCGGCCCGGCGAGATCCGAAAGGGAGGGCCTAGACCTGCCGGTAGGTGGCCAGGAAGCGGCCGATCCGGTTGATCGCCGTCTCCAGGTCGTCGGCCCGGGGGAGGGTGACGAAGCGGAAGTGGTCGGGGCGGGGCCAGTTGAAGCCGGTGCCCTGGACGACGTGGATCTTCTCGCGGAGCAGCAGGTCCAGCACGAAGCGCTCGTCGTCGACGATCCGGTGGACGGCGGGGTCCAGCTTGGCGAAGGCGTACAGCGCGCCCTTGGGGCGGACGCAGCTGACGCCGGGGATCTCGTTGAGCGCCCGGTGGGCGACGTCGCGCTGCTCGGTGAGGCGGCCGGTGGGCAGGACCAGGTCGTTGATGGACTGGTGGCCGCCGAGCGCGGCCTGGACGGCGTACTGGGCCGGGACGTTGGGGCAGAGCCGCATGCCGGAGAGCATGGTGAGGCCCTCCAGGTAGTCGGACGCGTGCTGCTTGGGCCCGGAGACGACCAGCCAGCCGCTGCGGAAGCCGGCCACCCGGTAGGACTTGGAGAGGCCGTTGAAGGTGAGGGTGAGGACGTCCTCGGCGAGTGCGGCCAGGCAGTGGTGCTCGGTGCCGTCGTAGAGGATCTTGTCGTAGATCTCGTCGGCGAGGACCATCAGCTGGTGCCGGCGGGCGAGGTCGAGGATGCCCTCCAGCAGCTCCTTCGGGTAGACCGCGCCGGTGGGGTTGTTGGGGTTGATGACGACGATGGCCTTGGTGCGGGCGGTGATCTTGGACGCGATGTCGTCGAGGTCCGGGTACCACTCCGCCTGCTCGTCGCAGGCGTAGTGCACGGCCTTGCCGCCCGCCAGCCGGACCACGGCGGTCCAGAGCGGGTAGTCCGGCATCGGGACGAGCACCTCGTCACCGTCGTCCACCAGTGCGGTGACGGCCATCTGGATCAGCTCGGAGACGCCGTTGCCGAGGAAGACGTCGTTGACGGTGACGCCGCTGACGCCGCGCTGCTGGTAGTACTGCACGACGGCGCGCCGGGCGGGCAGGATGCCGCGGGAGTCGCTGTAGCCGTGGGCGTTGGGGAGGTTGCGGATGATGTCCTGGATGATCTCCTCGGGCGCCTCGAAGCCGAACGCGGCCGGGTTGCCTGTGTTCAGCCGGAGCACGCTGTGCCCGGCCTCCTCCAGCGCGTTGGCCTGGTCGACCACCGGCCCGCGGATCTCGTAGCACACGTCATTCAGCTTGCTGGACTGCCGAAACTCCATCTGCGGCCTCCCGACCGTCGCACCGCATCGATCCTGGTTGCTTTGTTCTACCAAGTAAGCACTTGGAAAGTCCAACCTTTTGGCTATGCTGATCCACATGTCACGCCGAAGCTACGACCAGTACTGCGCCGTCGCCCGCGCCCTGGACGCGGTGGGGGAGCGCTGGAGCCTCCTGATCGTCCGTGAACTCCTCGCCGGCCCGCGCCGCTACACCGACCTCCACGCCGACCTGCCCGGCGTCTCCACCGACATCCTCGCCGCGCGCCTCAAGCAGCTGGAGGGCGAGGGGCTGGTGGGCCGTCGCCGGCTGGAGCGGCCGGCCAACGCCACCGTCTACGAGCTGACCGACCGCGGGGCCGCCCTCCGCCCGGTCGTCGACGCGCTCGGTGCCTGGGGACTCCCGGCGCTCGGCGAGCAGCGGCCGACCGACGCGGTGCGGTCGCACTGGATCACGGGGGAGCCGGACGCGGCGTCAGGCCGGCTGCCGGCCGGGCCGTCGGCCGGGGTGGGTCCGGAAGGCGCCTCGGAGGCGGCGGTGGAGGCGGCGGCAGAAGCGGCGGACGGCGCGGTGCTCGCGGGCTAGCCGACCCCGCCGCAGGCCGACCCGCCGGAGTCCGCCCCCGGCTCCGTCGGCCCGGGCGTCCGCGCCGCCGCCCGGGCCCGGCCCCTGTTCCGGTGGCTTCCGTCCCGGGACGCGACCCGGCCGCGGGGGCGCCCGTGTGGGAGGCGCCGCACCCGCGGCCCGGCGGTGCCGGGAATTCGCCGCCGCGTCCGGAACCCCCCGATGCCGGTCGTCGATCCGCGCAGACGGCCCGCGCTGCTCGCGGCCGTCCCTCCCGACCCGCACGACTCTGCCGGGCGGCGATAAACGGCGGATCGGCATCCGCTTGTCGCCCGCCCCGGCCCGGCGGCCCGGCGGGGGTGCCGCCGGAAGGGGCACCGGCCCTGCGCGTACGATCGTCGGGCCATCGAGAAGACTGCGGAGAACGCCGTGCGCCACGCGCCCACCACCTACAGCAGTTACGTCGCCGTCGGAGACTCCTTCACCGAGGGCATGTGCGACGAGCTGCGGTCCGACGGCCACTACCGGGGCTGGGCGGACCGCCTCGCCGACCGCCTCGCCGCCGAGCACCCGGCCGGGGACTTCCGGTACGCCAACCTCGCCGTCCGCGGCAAGCTCATCGGCCAGATCCACGACGAGCAGATCGACACCGCCGCCGCGATGGGCGCCGAACTGGTCACCCTCGCCGGCGGCCTCAACGACGTGCTGCGGCCGCGCTGCGACGTCGCCCGCGTCGAGGAGCTCCTCGGCCGCTCCGCCACCGTGCTGCGCGCCACCGGCGCCACCGTGGTCATGTTCACCAGCACCGACCCGACCCGGCGGATGGCGGGCTCGGCCCGGCTGCTCCCGGCCATCCTGCGGATGAAGGGCTTCGTCCACGAGCTCGCCCAGGACCCGGGCATCGCCGTGGTCGACCTCTTCTCGGCGCCCTGCTTCGACGACCGCAGGCTCTGGGCCGAGGACCGGCTGCACCTCTCGCCCGAGGGCCACCGCCGGGTCGCCGAGGCCGTGCTGGAGGCGCTCGGCCGCCCCGCCGCCTTCGACTGGCGCGCGCCGCTGCCGCCCGCCGCCCCGCCCCGCCGCACCGAGAAGCTGGCCGCCGACGCCCGCTGGGCCCGGACCCACCTGGGCCCGTGGGTCGGCCGCCGGCTCACCGGCCGCTCCTCCGGTGACGGCCGCCCGCCGAAGCGCCCGGAGCTGCTGCCGTTCGAGGAGTGCGAGGCGTAGCAGCCGGCGGCCGTCGGCGGCCGGCCGTCGGCAGTCGGCGGGTGTGCAGGTGTGGGACGGACGCCAGGGCAGCCGCAGGGCCTCTTTGCAAAGTCCCGTCGGACCAGGCCCGGGCCGGTGGGGGCACCTCCCGGCGGGAGGCTGGGGTGGGGGTACCTCCCGGCCGGAGGCTGGGGGAGGTTCCCGGTGTCGCGGACCCGGCGGGACTTTGCAAAGTGGGACTTTGCAAACACTTCTCAGGGCCGCTCGGCTCCCTCGACGTTGGCGATCATCCGGCGCAGCACCCGGAGGGCGGCGGCGTACTCCTCGTCGTCGATGCCCTGGTGGACCACGGCGCGCAGCTCGGTCACCAGCGCGCGCAGCCTCAGCCTGGCGGCCTCCCCGGCGTCGGTGAGGTGCAGGCGCCGTTCGGCGTCGGCGCGGAGCCAGCCGCGGTGGAGCAGCTGGTCGACGACCCGGCCGATCTCGTGCGGCCCGTCCGCGAGCGGCGACAGCTGGGCGACCACCTCCTCGCGGACCGGCGCCGCGGGCCCGCCGTTCACGCGGTTGAGCACCCAGTACTGGGGCTGGGTGGCGTCGATCCCGGCCATGGCGTCGCGCAGGTGCCGGGTGACGGCCGCGTGGGCCAGTCCGCTCCAGTAGCCGACGGGCTGGGTGGCCAGCAGGTCGTCGGTGGCGGCCGGGTCGGCCGGTGCCTGGTCGGTGGTGGTTCCGGTCGGTTGTTCCATGATCACGAAGCTACAAGCCGACGCCCCCGCCACCCGGCCCGGGGGTCCGGCCGGTCAGCCCCGGAAGAGGTTGTGGCCGACGTCCGACGGGACCTCGTCCTGGTACGGGGTGCTGTCCGGGCCGGGCACGTGCTCGCCGGGGACCGGCTCGGTGCTCTCCCGGTGCAGCAGGACGACACCGTCCTCCGACCAGAGCGTCCGGTAGCCGTGCGCCAGCAGCAGCTCGATCCTGGCCGCCTGCTCGCGGTCGGTCCGGAACGGGAAGGACCGCTTGTCGGCACGGATCAGCACGTACTCGCGGCCGCGCGGCTTCTCGTCCACGAGGACCACGTCGGTCCGGGCGGTCAGCCTGGGCGCGGCCTGGTTGTCGGCCTCGACGGAGGCGCCGTCCGGGATCCGCTCGGCACCGCGCAGCAGCGCGGCCTCGCTCGTCTTCGGCTGCCAGTAGCCGGGCACGAACAGGTTCGCCGCCCCGAGCGGCAGCGCCACCGCGACGGTGAGGGCCGCGGCCGCCACGCCGAGGCGCCGGGTCAGGACGCGGTCGTGGCGGCGGCCCAGCACCTCCAGGGCGGCGACCAGCAGGATCGGCCAGAGGAACGCGTCGTAGTGCCGGGCGATCGACCAGTGGTTCGGGTTGCTGGAGAGCACCCGCTCGGCGAGCAGCGGCAGGGCGCAGAGGATCGTCGCGGAGCGCAGCGGCAGGAGGAGGAGCGTGCCGAAGATCCAGAGCAGCAGCAGCGGCTTGAGCGGTGCGTCGACGAAGGCCGAGACGAGCCGGGTCGGGTCGGACAGCACGTTGGCGACGGCCGAGCCGCCGTCCTCGCCGAGCGCCTGGTAGTTCCAGTAGTAGCCGGGCACCCCGCCCATCGCCGGGACCAGCCAGGCGATCGCGACGGCCGAGGCGAGCGGCCCGCCGACCAGCAGGCCGGTGCCCCAGCGGGCGGTCTGCCGGCGCCGCGCCGGATCGGTGTCCCGGCGGGCCCGCAGCAGCAGCACCAGCCCGTACGCGCCGACCGCCAGCCCCATGTCCTCCTTGGTGCAGCAGAGCAGCAGCGCGGCGAGCGCGGCGGTGCCGTAGCGGCGGGCCAGCCCGCGCTCCAGCATCAGCAGGGTGAGCGGCACCGCGAACGCCACCTCGTGGAAGCCGCCGCGCGAGGCCACCAGCAGCGGCCAGCCCAGCCCGTACGCGAGCGCGGCCAGGTCGGCGGCACGGCGGGCGGTGCGCGGGTCGGCGCCGGCGAAGCAGTGGTCGGCGACGCGGCGGATCAGCGGCACACCGGCCGCGAAGCAGAGGGCCTGGCCGAGGAGGAGCGAGCGCGGGTCGTCCCAGAGCCAGTAGAGCGGCGCCATCAGGGCGATCACCGGGGAGAAGTGGTCGCCGAGGAGCGAGAAGCCGGGCGGGAACTCGTGGTGGTAGCTCTTGAGCGTCGACACCGGCAGTCCGAGGTTCGCGTAGCCGCGCACGCCCTGGTCGAAGATGCCGAGGTCGAAGCCGCCCAGCTGGGCGGTGGTCCACTGCTGGGCGCCGATGGCGAGGCAGACGGCGAAGCAGAGCGCGGTGAGCGCGATCGTGCGGGCGCGCGGGGGGAGGCGGAGGGCGGTGGGTCGGCCGGTGGCCGCGCCGACGGCTGCGGCTGCGGCGTCCCCGGTTCCGTCGGTGTCCGGGTACGGCGCCACGTCGTGCCGGGACATGCCTGGTTCCTCCACTGTGCTGTGCTGCTCGATGTGCCGTGCCGTGTCGTGCCACGCTGTGCGGTGTGCCCCGCGTGGTGCCGCCCTCGTCCTGCGCGGCCCCCGGAGCCGTCCGGATCCGCGCTGGTTCCGTCCTGCTTTCGTCCGGGCCGGCAGGTACTTCCGCCGTACTTCCGCCCGGACGGTCGCGTCCCGGTCGAACCGACACCGGCCGACCACACTAACCGACCGCCGTTCCGGCCTGTCGGTACGCTCTACAGCGCACCCACTGCGCGCGACCGGAGGAACGACAGCATCGTGACCGTCCCCAGCCTCGACCTCGTCTCCGACTGCGGGAGCTGCTTCGGGCTGTGCTGCGTCGCGCTGCCGTTCGCCGCCGGCACCGACTTCGCCGTGAACAAGTCCGCCGGCAGCCCGTGCCGGAACCTGCAGACCGACTTCACCTGCGGCATCCACGAGCGGCTGCGCGACACCGGTTTCACCGGCTGCACGGTCTACGACTGCTTCGGTGCGGGCCAGCACGTGTCGCAGGTCACCTTCGGCGGGCGCAGCTGGCGGGAGGCTCCGGAGAGCGGAGCGCGGATGTTCGAGGTGTTCCCGGTGGTGCGGCAGCTGCACGAGCTGCTCTGGTACCTCACCGAGGCGCTCACCTTCGCCCCCGCACGCCCGGTCCACGCCGAACTGCGCGCGGCGCTGGAGGAGACCGGGCGGCTCGCCGGCGGCACGCCCGAGGAGGTCCTGGCGGTCGACGTGCCCGGGCACCGGCAGCGCGTGGCCGAGCTGCTGCTGAAGGCGAGCGAGCTGGTCCGGGCCGCCGTTCCGCGCCGCCGCGACCACCGGGGCGCGGACCTGTTCGGCGCCCGCCTGCGCGGTGCGGACCTGCGCGGCGCCAGCCTGCGCGGTGCCCTGCTCGTCGCGGCCGACCTGTCCGGCGCGGACCTGCGGCTGGCCGACCTGATCGGCGCGGACCTGCGGGACGCCGATCTGGCGGGTGCCGATCTCACCGAGGCGCTCTTCCTCACCCAGGCCCAGCTCAACGCGGCGCGCGGTGACGCGACGACCCGCCTGCCGGAGGCGCTGAAGCGCCCGGGGCACTGGCCGGAGACGGCACCCGCCGAACCGGCCGGGCGAGGCGTCGGTCGCGGGGCGCCGACCGGTGGGCAGCGCGGTGGGCCGCGTGGCGGCGGCCGGCGCCAGGGCGGTCAGGGCCAGGGCCAGGGTCAGGGCAAGGGCCAGGGCAAGGAGCAGGGACGGAGCGGTCGCGGTCAGGGTGGTCAGGGCGGCCAGGGCGGCCAGGGCCAGAACGGTCAGGGGCGCAGCGGCCAGGGAGGCCAGGGCCAGGGCGGTGGGCGCCGTGGTGGCGGTCGCGGCGGCGCCGACGGTGGTGGACGGCAGGGCGGGTCGCGCCCCCGCTGAGGCCCCGTCGGAGCCTCGGGCGGCCCGGCCGGGCGCCCCGCCGTCCGGGCCGCCCACCGCGGGGCGGCTGCGCCGGACCGGCCGGGGCCACCCCGCCGTCGGCTCGGCTCCGGCGGAGCCTCGGCCCCGGCTCGGGACGGTGGTGCCCGCCCGCACGGGAAGCGGGCCGGTCCGACCTCCCGTGCGGGGCCGCGGCGTACTCGTGCGGCCGGACGGGTCAGCGCACGTCGACGCTCGTGCCGAACTCGTACAGGCCCTCGCTGCCGGGCGCGAGGAGGGCGACCACCTGGCCGGTGCAGTCCTGCCGGGTGTAGACGCGGACGAGCCCGTCGGTGCGGTTGCTGACGGCGAGGGGCCGGAGGTCCCCGTTGTAGCAGCCGCTCGGGTTCTCGTAGCGGTGGCCGCCGACGGTGAGCACGCCGTCGGCGGCGAAGGCGGTGGCGGGCAGGGCGAGGGCGAGCGCTCCGGCCGCGGCGAGCGCGGCGCAGGCGGTGGCGGGACGTCGCATGGTGGTTTCTCCGGTTCGGCGGGTGGTGTGGCCGGCGGCGCGGGTGGCCGCCCCGGGGCAGTCTGCGGACGATCCGTCGGCGAGTGCCGCCGTGTCACTCGAACGGGGACGGCTCGGCGAGTCGGTCAGGCCGCCGACATGCGCAGGCCGGCCGCCGGACGTCGGCGGAGCAGTGCACAGGCCGAACCGGCGAGCACGGTGAGGGCGACGCCGGCGAGCGCGTACGCCGAACCGGCCGGGTGGAGCGGCCAGGCCCAGGGCTCGGGGCGGCCGTCCGGGCACCAGCCGGTCGCCGAGCAGAGCAGCGGGACCACGGCGAGCGCCGCGGCGGCCGGTCGGTGGCCGACCAGTGGGTGGAGCAGCAGCGCCAGGCCCAGGTAGCCGGTGATGTCGCGGGCGAGGACGACGGGGAGGCCGCCCTCTCCGGCCGCGTGGGCGAGGACCCCGGCCGCCGTGCCCGCCGCCGCGACGGTGAGGGCGAGGGCGACGTCCAGACCGCGCAGGAACCGCCCGGCGACCGCCTCCGTCCGCAGGTCTCCCCGGCCCAGTCCGTGCAGCAGGACGACTGCCGGGAGCAGGGTGACCACGTGTGCGACCAGGAAGTGTCCGGCCCGGCCGCGCAGCGCGGGCACCGGCAGTTCGCCGTCCCCGAGCAGCAGGCCGAGGGCGAACGTCCCGGCGAGCGCGAGGGCGACGGCCGGCACCGCGCGGGCCTTGCACCACCAGATCACCGGACACCGCCCGCCGTCCCGACGGCGGCCGGTTCGCCCGCCGCGGTTCCCGTCCCGGCCGCCGCTCCGGCCGGCCCGCCGCCCGGAGGCGGTGTGTCGTCCGGAGGCGGCGTGCCGCACCGTCCGAGCGACTCCACCGTCCGCCGGTACCAGTCGAGCTGGACGTCCGCCGGCAACCGGAGCAGCTGTTCCGCACGGGCGGCGTCCGCCTCGCCGAAGCGGCCGCCGACGGACGGCGGCACCGTGCGCCCGTCGGGGACCGCCCGAGCGGTGAGCCAGGCGGCGGCCGTGCCCGCCGCCGCACCCGCCGGGTACGGTTCGCCGCGCCTGGCGCAGTCCGGGATCCGGGGGAGCAGGCCGCCGACCACGGCGGGCGCGACCTCCTGGACCCGGGCGTCGGTCGGGACGCCCAGCTTGGCCTCGCCCGGCCCCGGTCGGGCGGCCATGGTGAACACCTCCGGAACGGCGATCCCGTGCCCGGCCAGGGTGTCGGCGACCCGCCCGGTCTCGGCGCGGACCAGGGCCGACCGGGCGGCGCCGAGTTCGGGCCAGAGGCAGACCCGCGGGCGTTCGCGGTCGCAGACCAGGGCGTCGGCGGACCGTTCGAGGACCGGCTCCGGGCCGAGGTCGCGGGCGGTGTGCGCGGCGAGGGCGGTCCCGCCCGCCGTCACCGCCAGCGCGGCGGCGAGGGCGAGCGGCGCGCCCCGCTGCCGGATCACCAGGGCCGCGGCCGCGCAGACCGCGGCCGAGAACACCAGCGGAGCCGCCACCGCGCGACCGTCCAGGACCTGGTCCACCGAGCAGCAGTCGGCGAGCCCGCCGCCGACCAGGTGCCGCGGCCAGTACGTGTCGAAGGAGGCGGGGTAGGCGTTCAGGACGAAGCAGCTGACCAGGGCGAGCGGGACGGCGACCACCGGTGCCAGGACCCGTCCGACGACCGAGCCGACCAGGGTGTCGGCGAGCAGGAGCCCGGCCCAGACGGCGAGCACGCCGGGCTGCGGCACCCCGGCCGCCGTGCCGCCCGCCACCGCGGTGGTCGCGAGCGCGGCCGCCATGCCCAGCCCGCCCATCACCGCGACGGGCAGGAGCACCGGCGCGGTGACGGTCAGCGGGGACCGGACCGGGGAGCGGTCGAAGACCCGGCCGCGGTGCAGCCGTCCGCCCTCCCAGGCCCCGGCGGCCGCACAGGCGGCGCCGGCGAACGGCAGCGCGAGGCTGGCGTGTCCGGCGGCGGCGAGCCCGTAGGCCGGGGTGACCCAGGCGGTCAGGTCGTCGCCGAGCGCGACCAGCACGAAGCCGAGCAGGAACGGCAGCACGCGGGTGCCGGCCGAGACCCGCAGGACGGTGCGCAGCAGCATGTCACGTCTCCCGTTCGATCAGGCGGGCGTACGCGGCCTCGGCGCTCGGGGTGCCGGGGCCGCGTACGCCGGTGCCGGGTGCCGCGGGTCCGGCCGGGGCGCCGGTACCGCCGCGGGCCGGGCCGCCGGGGTCCGGGGCCCCGGCGGCCGCGCCGTCCGCGAGCGCATGGAAGTCCGCGGTGCTGCCCTGGAACCGGACCCGGCCCGCGTCCAGCACCACCACGTGCCGGTAGGTCCCGGCGAGGTCCTCGGTCTGGTGGGTGGAGACGACCACGCTCACGTCCTCGGTCAACTCCTCGACCAGTGACCGGAACACCGTCCGCTGGGCCGGGTCGAGTCCGGCCGTGGGCTCGTCCATCAGGATCAGCTCGCTGTGGTGGGCCAGGCAGCCGGCGATGCCCAGCCGGCGGAGCTGGCCGCCGGAGAGCTGGTGGCCGGCCCGGTCGGCGAGCCGGTCCAGCCCGACCCGGGCGAGTGCGCCGGCCGAGGCCTGCCACGCGGCGGCCCGCGACATGCCCTTCAACCAGCCGCAGTACGCGACCTGTTCGCGGACGTTGAGCCCCGGGACCGGGGTGACCTGCTGGGGCAGCCAGGCCACCGCGCGCCGGTAGGCGGCCCGGTCGCCGCCGCCGGAGGCCGGGTTGACGCCGTGCCAGGTGACGGACCCGCGGTCCGGGTCCAGTTGGGAGGCGGCGAGGGCGAGCAGGGTGGACTTCCCCGCGCCGTTGGGGCCGAGCAGGACGGTGGCCGGGTTCTCGATCCTCAGGTCGAGGCCGGCGAAGAGGTTCGCCCTGCGGTCGTGCTGGAACGCGATGCGGTGGAATTCAAGGGCCATGGCGGGGTCGACGCATTTCGCTCGGGGGAGTGGGGCCGTCGTTCCGCGGGTGTCGGCGGACGGGGGCGTCCGTCGGCACGCCTCGGTGCGCAGGCACGTCGGCGGGGTCGGGCGGGGTCGGTGCGGGGGCTCGGGGAGTCGGGGGAGTTCGGGGGATCCGGCGCAGGGAATCCGGTGCGCCGGCCGGTGGCGGGAGCCCGGCGGGAGTCCGGCGGCGGGAGTCCGGATCCCGGTGGTTCAGTACCTGGTGCTCACGGTGTCCACCCAGAGCTGTCCGCCGCCGCGCACGCCCTCCAGGGCGAAGTAGTAGTCACCGGCGCTCTGGTCGCCCCAGGCCGAGGTGTTGCAGTGGTTGAGCCGGTAGCCGTAGGACTTGTCCGGGCCGAACACGTCCTTGAAGAGCGCGAGGTCGGCGTTCCTGAAGTCGTTGGTGTCGGTGTTGCAGCCCTGGAGGGCGACGGTGGTGACGGTGTCGTCGCGGTCGCTGTCAGCCCAGCGGCGGGACTCCGAGCCGGGCCCCCACTTGCTGATGTGCGATGTCCAGGAGCCCTCCGCGAGGGCCGGCGTGGCCGCGGTGAATCCGAGCAGTACGGCGGTCACCAGAACGCCGCGCAGGAGCGTGCGGTTCTTCGCGTGCATGGTCCGTCCGATCTTTTCGGTGACACCGCCGTGCCGGCGGCGTCATGCAGGCAAAAAGAAGCGAGCGGAGGTTCGGCCGGAACGGTCACGGTCACCCGATCGGCCGAGCCGCCGCGGAAATGACCTTAGCGTGCACGAACAGGTGGCCAGCACTATTTTTTTCGGCCATTCAAACGTGCGAGGCCGAAGGATGGGAGTTTGGCAAGGGCGTGATCGATATTCACCGGAACATTCCTGTGATGACGCTGGTTCGGTGAATATCGATCCGCCTTGCCATCTTTTGAACGTTCAGCTGATGCAGTCTTCTTCTATGCGATGGTCATTCCAGTAATCTTCTGGCCGGTTGTCGCCATCGGGCGACTAGTCGGTGAGCAGCCGGGCGCGCAGCGCGTCGATCGACGCCCCGCCGAGCCGGACCTTGCCGGTGGCATAGGCGTGAACCGATCCGTGGGCGGCGGTCAGATCGGCGAGCGCGTGCCGGATCACCGCCTCCGGTGCGCGTCCGAACGCCGGCCAGCGCAGTGCGCGCCCCGGGTTGCCGGCCCG
This sequence comes from Kitasatospora sp. NBC_00458, assembly GCF_036013975.1. Taxonomy (NCBI): domain Bacteria; kingdom Bacillati; phylum Actinomycetota; class Actinomycetes; order Kitasatosporales; family Streptomycetaceae; genus Kitasatospora; species Kitasatospora sp. NBC_00458. The sequence goes on along the minus strand of NZ_CP107904.1, from coordinate 2,295,483 downwards.
CCAGTCGGCCACCAGCCGGGCGGTGACCAGCTCGGTGAGCGCGAAGTCCGCGGCGACGTCGTCCTCGCCGACCCCGAGCAGGGTCAGCACCAGCGCGCCTATCAGTCCGGTGCGGTCCTTGCCGGAGGCGCAGTGGAACACCACCGGCCGGTCGGCGGCGGCGATCACCTCCAGCACCTCCCGGATCTCCGCCGCGCCGTCCTCCGCGACCTCGGCGAAACGGTCCGCCAGGTACCGCCACGGGTCGACGTCCGGGTCGATCTCGGCCTGGTCGTACGGGCGGTGCTCGATCGAGAGGTTGTGGTACGCCACCCCGTCCAGCTCCGGCACCCGCCCGCGGCGGTCGATCTCCCACGGGTAGCGCAGGTCGATCACGGTCCCGATGTCCAGCGCCCGGAACCGGTCGAGGTCGGCGGGGGAGGTGAGCGTCGCGAGCGAGGCGGACCGGTAGAGCCGCCCCCAGCGGACCGAGCGGCCGTCGGCGGTCGGATATCCGCCCAGGTCGCGGAAGTTGATCGGGCCTTCGAATGCGATATGGCGTGTCATGTTCGCACCCTACCGGGTGCCTCGAACGCGGTTTCGGACCGCGTCCGCCGCCACCGCCGGGCCCGCCCGGCGCAGGGGCCCGCCGCCGTCCCCGCCCACCACCCCGCCCGCCGTCCCCGCTCGTCGCGGGGCTCACCGGGCCCCGGGGTTCACCGCGCCTCGGGCGCCGTGACGATCGCGTGCAGCAGGCCGGGGAAGGCCTCGTCGAGCTCCTCGCGGCGCAGTGCGTTCAGGCGCGAAGTCCCGGCGTAGTGCTGGCGGATGAGCCCGGCCTCGCGCAGGACGTGGAAGTGGTGGGTGGCCGTCGACTTGCCGACCGGGAGTTCGATCACCCCGCAGGCGAGGTCCTCGCCCGCGGCGTGCAGCTCGCGGACGATGTGCCGCCGGACCGGGTCGACGAGCGCCTCCAGCACCTGCTGGAGCGTGACCGTCCGGATGTCGGGGTGGGGCGGGACGCGGTCCCGGGCGGTGCCGCGCCGTGCTTCTCGTGCCATCGGTGGTGGACCTCCCGCGGGTCGTCGTACGACGGGTCACCGAAGTATGGCAGGGGTCAAAGTACGACGATCGTCGAAGTTTGACAGTCGCCGTACTTTGCGTTTGGCTGAGGGCCGTCGCCACCTATGGGGAAAGGGAGTTGAGCGATGGTCAGGACTGTGCGCTTTCACGAGCTGGGCGGGCCGGAGGTACTGCGGCTGGAGGAGGTGCCGCTCACCGGGCCGGGCGCCGGCGAGCTGCTGATCCGCGTCGACGCGATCGGGGTGAACCGGGCCGAGGTGCTGTTCCGCAGCGGCGACTACATCGAGGACGTCCGGGAGTTCCCGGGCCGGCTGGGCGTCGAGGCGGCGGGCGTGGTCGAGGTGGTCGGGGAGGGCGTGACCGGGTTCACGGCGGGGGACGCGGTGAGCGTGGTGCCCGGCTTCTCGATGAACGACTACGGCGTCTACGCGGAGCGGGCGGTCGTCCCGGCCGACGTCGTCCTGCACCGGCCGGAGGGGCTGGACGCGATCGGCGGTGCGGCGGTCTGGATGCCCTACGTGACCGCGTACGGCGCGCTGGTGGAGGTGGGCGGCATGCGGGCCGGTGACACGGTGGTGATCACGGCCGCGTCCAGCAGCGTCGGCCTGGCGACCATCCGGATCGCCAACCGCCTGGGCGCGGTGCCCGTCGCCACCACCCGGACGGCGGCGAAGCGCGACGCGCTGCTGGAGGCGGGCGCGGCCGCGGTGATCGTCACGGAGGAGGAGGACGTCGCGGAGCGCGTCCTGGAGCTGACGGACGGCCGGGGCGCGGAGTTCGTGTTCGACGCCGTGGCCGGCCCGGGCGTGGTGGAGCTGGCCAAGGGCCTCGCCCGGGGCGGGACGCTCTTCGTCTACGGCGCGCTGAGCGGTCGGGACACCCCGTTCCCGTCGATGACGCACATGCGCGGCAGGGCGATGCGCAGCTACACCCTCGACGAGACCACGCGGGACCCGGAGGGCCTCCGCCGAGCCGAGGCCTTCGTCGCCTCAGGCCTGCGCAGCGGCGCCTTCCAGCCCGAGGTCGACCGGGTCTTCCCCCTGGCGGAGATCGCCGAGGCCCACCGCTACATGGAGGCGGGCGCCCAGGTCGGCAAGATCGTGGTGACGGTCGATCACTGAGGAGCGGTTGCCGCCGGGGCAGCGCCCGGGCCGGGCCGGGCGGGTGCCGGGGCAGGCCCCGCCCCGGTGGGCCTGGCGCTTACGCTGGCCCGTATGGACGAGCGAATCGATCATGCCCAAGAGCTCTGCGACCGTGCGACGTTCGGCGGGGAGGAGGACGTCCTCCCGGAGGCGGACCTCGCGCTGGACGGGGTCGAGGCCGACCTCGAACTCGCCCGCGGGAAGGTGCTGCACGCCCGCTTCCTCCGGCGGCGCACCGCCGACGAGGGCGAACTCGCCCACTTCCGGCGGGCGTCGGAGCTCTACCGGTCCCTCGGCGACCGGCGCGGCGAGGGCGAGGCCTGGTTCTGGACCGGCGTCTACCACCAGGTGGTCCGGGGCGACGGCGAGGCCGCGCTGCCCGCCCTGCACCGGTCCCGGGAGCTCGCGACCGCCGCAGGGGACCGCCGCACCCTCTCCTACGCGCTCCGCCACCTCGGCATAGCCGCCCACATGGCCGGCGAACTCGGCGAGGCCCGTGCCCTGTTGGAGGAGTCGACCGGTCTCCGTCGCGAACTCGCCCTCCCGGCCGGGGTCGCCGCCAACCTCGTCGGCCTCGCCTACCTGGCCGGTGCCGAGGGCCGCCCCGCCGACGGGCTCGCGCTGCTCGACGAGGCCGCCGACCTGGCCGCCGGGGCGGGCGCCAAGGCCGTCCAGGAGTCGATCGACGAAGCCCGCGCGGCCCTCGGCCGGGGCTGAGGCGCGACCCTCCGAGCGGACCGCCGCCCGCCTGCGGCCGCCCGGGGCCGCCCGCCGAAGCCGCGGCCACCCGCCGTGGCCGTGGTCACCCCGGTGGCTGCGGCCCGCCGGCGCCAGGGTGATCCGCCGGGCGCTGCCCGGGCGCTCCCCGTCCGCCCTCCGGCCGCTCCCCGGGTCTCCCGTCGGAGGTGGCCGGTGCGCCATGATGGACATGACGGAGTGGGTCTGACGGATCATCAGCCCCGTCGGCGGAGCACCGTGACCACGGCGACCACGGAGGTCCCTTGGAGCGCAACCTCGCGACCTCGGCCGATCGCGCCGACTACCTGGTCGAACTGTCGAACATCGCCTGCCAGACCGGCCTCGGCGGCCCCGCCCCGCGCTCGCTGCACCGGCTGCACCTGGTGATCCAGGCCCTGGTCCGGCTCACCGGGGACCGGGACGTCTCCGTCTACCTGGTCGCGGACCGCAGCCTGCTGGGCGGCCGGAAGGAGTTCACCGAGCAGGCGGACGTCCGGACGCTGCGGCGGTGGGTCGCCGCCGGCCTGGTGGAGGAGGTGCCGGACGCCGACGAACGCGTCCTGGAGATCGCCGGCATGACCGGCATCCAGGTCGTCACCGGCGACCACTACGACGACTTCCGCCTCGAACACCCCTGGATCCAGGGCAACACCTGGCAGTTCCTGAAGCCCGAGCCGGCCCGGAAGGGCACGGTGCGGCTGGTGCCGCTCGACATGGGCCACCGGACGGGCGCGGAGATCTCGAAGAAGATGGAGCTGTCCGCGCTGAAGAAGCAGGGGCTGCTCACCCCGGCCCGCAAGCCGCTGGTCGAGGTCGTCGGCCGGGCCTGGCGCTGCCCCGAGCGGCGCTGCACCCTCTACAGCGTCCGCAGCGGGGGCCGGGTGATGCTCCCGCGGATGCGCCGGGGCGTGCCGACCTGCGAACTGCACGGCACCCCGCTGCTCGACGACGGCGTCCGGCCGGGCACCGCGCAGGTGAAGGTGGTCGTCGACGCCGAGTGCGTGGCCCGGTACACGCTCGACGAGGGCTCGCGGACGACGGTCGGGCGGGCCCCCGGAGAGGCCGACGGCATCGCGCTGCACGCGCTGCTCCCGCCGGTGCTCGCCGCCCGGGTGAGCCGCCGGCATGTGGTGGTGTCGGTGCGCGGCGGCTCGGTGGTGGTGCGGGACACCAGCACCTACGGCAGCCGGATCCGCGCGGCCGGCCGGCACGGGAGGCTGGGCCCCTGGGCGCGGTTGCGGCCCGGGAGCGACCACCCGTTCCGGCCGGGCGACGAGGTCGAACTCGCGCCGGGCCTGGTGCTGACCCGCAGCGGCCGCCGCTTCCCCGCCGAACTGGCCGGGTCCTGGCAGTCGGAGGCCGCTCGCCGGCCGCTCCCGCCGGGGGCTGCGGAGCCGACCCGGATCATGTAGCGCGAGGCCGCCCGGGCGTGCCGGGCGGTGCGTCGTGGGCGGCACCTTGCGGGCGGTGCGGTGCGGTGCGGCGCGAGCGGGTGCGCGTCGCGGGTGGTTCCGCGCGGGCGGGCGGACGCGGCTCACACGCTGCGGTCCGCCAGCACCTCCCGGATGACGTGGCGGGCGTTGGCCGCCAGGGGCGGGTTCGTGGTGCGGTAGTAGGGCAGTTGGACGAGCGCGATGGACAGGGCCCGGGCGCGGCCGCGTTCCCAGGCCTCGTCGTCGGCGGCGAGCGCCGTGCGGAAGGCGGGCCGGGCGCTGCCGGGGAGGAGGGTCCAGGCGGCGATCAGGTCGACGGTCGGATCGCCGACCCCCATCAGGCCGAAGTCGAGGACGGCGGACAGGCGGTGGCCGTTGACCAGGAGGTTGCCGGGGGACAGGTCGCCGTGGATCCAGCCGGCCGGGCCGGACCGCTCCGGGATGCGAAGGGCCTTGTCCCATAAGGCGGTTGCGGCATCCGTGTCGATCATCCCACGGAGCCGGCCGATGGCCGCCCGGGTGGCGGCGTCGCGGGTCGCGAGCGGTGTCCCCCGGGAGGCCGCCGGGGCGTCCGGGGCGGGCTCGACGCTGCGCAGCGCGGTGATGAACCCCGCCAGTTCCTGGGCGAGTCGGACGGGTTCGGCGATCGACCCGACGGTCGGGTTGGCACCGTCCAGCCAGCGCAGCACCGACCAGTTCCAGAGGTAGCCGGAGGTGGGGCGGCCGTGGCCGAGCGGTTCGGGGACGGGGACCGGGAGGCGGGGGGCGAGCCGGGGCAGCCAGGACTGCTCGCGCGTGACGCCGTCGGCGGCCCACCCGGCTCTCGGGAGGCGGACGGCGAGCTCCGTGCCGAGCCGGAACATCGCGTTGTCCGTCCCGGTGAGGGCGACCCGTTGCAGCGGAAGCCCCTTCCACTGCGGGAACTGAGCGGCGATCAACCGTCGGACCAGGCCGGTGTCGATGTCGGGTTCGTCGTCGTGCATGCGGTCGGGCGTCCGGGCGGCTGCGCACATGCCCGGCACTGTACGCCTGGTCCGACCGGTGATCGCGCCCTTTTCGAACACTAGGGTGGGATCGTGAAGACTTCATGGGGGCGTTGGGTTTCGTGGGGGGCGCTCGGAGGTGCGGCGGTACTGGTCGGAGCCGCCGCCGCCGGCCGGGTCAACCACCGTTCCGGCGGGCTGGTGGTGCTTCGCGACCTCCTGGACCACGGGCTGGGTTTCATGACCTCGGCGCTGGTGCTGTTCCTCGTCGCGATGGTGCTGCTGCGGTGGAACGTGTGGGTCCGGACCGTCCTCGCCGGCCTCGCGGGCTGCCTGCTGCTGCTCTCCGTGCCGGTCTGGATCATGGCCGAGGACGCTCCGGCGGAGATCCGCAGCGAGCCGGCGCCCGGACGCCCCGACCGCCGGCTGGTGGTCGAGGAGGGGCGCGCGATGATCGACCCGTTCTGGTACGTCTCCGTCGACGAGGGATCGGGGCTGACCACCCGCCGGTGGCACGTCGCCTTCGTCGACGGCGACTGGAACTCCCTGCGCGAGGTCTCCTGGGAGTCGGCGGACCGGCTGCGGGTGGTGACCGGGACGGAGAGCCACCTGATCCTGATCTCCGAGAGCGGGCGCCCCGACCGCACGGTCGACGACGGGCACTGATCCCGCCCGTCCGCCGGTCCGCCGCCCGGTCCGACGCCCGTCCCCCGCGGGCCTCCCCGCCGGCCCCGCCGTCCGCGCGCCACGCCCGGGTTGGCGGGGGCCGACCGGGGTGTCGTCGGCAGCTGCCAGAATGCGGGGGTACGGACAGCAACTCTGAAGAAGGTGACCGGCTTCGTGACCACGCCAGTCGAACAGGCGGCCCGACAGGCCCAGCAGGCGATCGAGCGGAAGATCGCCGAGGAACTGGGCGTCCGCGACGGGCAGGTGAAGGCGGCGGTCGACCTGCTGGACGGCGGTGCGACGGTCCCGTTCGTGGCCCGCTACCGCAAGGAGGCCACCGGCTCGCTGGACGACGCGCAGCTGCGCACGCTGGAGGAGCGGCTCCGGTACCTCCGCGAACTGGAGGAGCGCCGCACCGCCGTCCTGGAGTCGATCGACGCGCAGGGCAAGCTGGACGACGCGCTCCGCGCGCAGGTCCTCGCCGCCGACTCCAAGGCGCGGCTGGAGGACATCTACCTGCCGTTCAAGCCGAAGCGGCGCACCAAGGCGCAGATCGCCCGCGAGGCCGGGCTGGAGCCGCTCGCGGACACGCTGCTCGCCGACCCCTCGCAGGACCCGGCGGCGCTCGCCCCGCAGTTCCTCAACGAGGCCGTCGCCGACGCGTCCGCCGCGCTGGAGGGTGCCCGGGCGATCCTGGTCGAGCGGTTCGGTGAGGACGCCGACCTGGTCGGTTCGCTGCGCGAGCGGATGTGGACGCGCGGCCGGATGGTCGCCACCGTCCGCGAGGGCAAGGAGCAGGAGGGCGCCAAGTTCGCCGACTACTTCGACTTCTCCGAGCCCTACACCCGGCTCCCCTCGCACCGCATCCTGGCGATGCTGCGCGGCGAGAAGGAGGAGGTGCTGGACCTCGACCTCTCCCCGTACGACGGCGAGGAGACCGGCGACCTGCCCGGCGCCGGCGACTACGAGCAGCGGATCGCCGCCCGGTTCGGGATCGCCGACCACGGCCGCCCGGCCGACAAGTGGCTCGGCGACACCGTCCGCTGGGCCTGGCGCACCCGCATCCTGGTCCGGCTCGGCATCGACCTGCGCGGCCGGCTGCGCCAGGAGGCCGAGGACGAGGCGGTGCGCGTCTTCGCCGCCAACCTGCGCGACCTGCTGCTCGCCGCCCCGGCGGGCACCCGCGCCACCATGGGCCTGGACCCGGGCTTCCGGACCGGGGTGAAGGTGGCGGTCGTGGACGCCACCGGCAAGGTGCTCGCGTACGACACGATCTACCCGCACCAGCCGGCCAACAAGTGGGACGCCGCGCTGGCCACCCTGGCGGCGCTGGCGAAGAAGCACTCCGTCGACCTGGTCGCGATCGGCAACGGCACCGCCTCCCGCGAGACGGACAAGCTCGCCGAGGACCTCCTCAAGCGCCACCCGGAGCTGGGGCTCACCAAGGCGATGGTCAGCGAGGCCGGCGCCTCGGTCTACTCGGCCTCCGCGTTCGCCTCGCAGGAGCTGCCCGAGCTGGACGTGTCGATCCGCGGCGCGGTCTCGATCGCCCGCCGGCTCCAGGACCCGCTGGCCGAGCTGGTCAAGATCGACCCCAAGTCGATCGGCGTCGGCCAGTACCAGCACGACCTCAGCGAGGTGAAGCTCTCCCGCTCGCTGGACGCGGTGGTCGAGGACTGCGTGAACGCGGTCGGGGTGGACGTCAACACCGCCTCCGCGCCGCTGCTCACGCGGGTGTCGGGCATCACCGGCACGCTCGCCGACAACATCGTGGCGCACCGTGACGCCAACGGGCCGTTCCGCACCCGCAGGTCGCTCAAGGACGTGGCCAGGCTCGGGCCGAAGGCCTTCGAGCAGTGTGCGGGCTTCCTGCGGATCCCGGACGGCGACGACCCGCTGGACGCCTCCAGCGTCCACCCCGAGGCGTACCCGGTGGTGCGGCGGATCCTCGCCGCGACCGGCGGGGAGCTGCGCGAGCTGATCGGCAACGGCACCCGGCTGCGGGCGCTGCGGCCGGGCGACTTCGCCGACGACACCTTCGGCATCCCGACCGTCACCGACATCCTGGGCGAGCTGGACAAGCCGGGCCGCGACCCGCGTCCGGCGTTCCGCACCGCGACCTTCAAGGAGGGCGTCGACAAGATCGGCGACCTGGAGGTCGGCATGGTGCTGGAGGGCGTGGTGACCAACGTCGCCGCGTTCGGCGCCTTCGTGGACGTGGGCGTCCACCAGGACGGGCTGGTGCACGTGTCGGCGCTGTCGCGGAACTTCGTCAAGGACCCGCGCGAGGTGGTCAAGCCGGGCGACATCGTGACCGTCCGGGTCACCACGGTGGACGTGCCGCGCAAGCGGATCGGGCTCACGCTGCGGCTGGACGACGAGGTCGGACGCGGTGGCGGGGACCGCGGTGGCGACCGCGGTGGCGAGCGCGGCGGTGAGCGCCGCGGTCCGGGCGAGCAGGGCGGCCGCCAGCGGCAGGCGGGCGGCGGCCGGCCGCCGCGCCAGGACCGGCGCGGGTCGGGCGGCACCTCCGGCGCTCCGGCCCCGGCGGGCAACAGCGCCATGGCGGACGCGCTGCGCCGGGCCGGGCTGACCGGCGGTGACCAGCAGGGCCGGGGGTCCGGCGACCGGCGTTCCGGGCGGCGCTGAGACCCGGACGGCCCCGGGCCGACCGGGCGGGTCCTCCCCGCCCGTCGGCCCGGGGCCGTCGGCGCACTCGGGGCCGTCGGCGTGCTCGGACGGGCCCGCGCACCGGCCGGCGCACAGGCCCGCCAGGACCCCGCCCGCTCACGCCAGGATCTTCTCCTTGGCCTTCCGGTACTCCTCGTCCGAGATGGCCCCGCTGGACTTCAGCTCGGCCAGTTTGGCCAGGTCGTCGACGTGGCTGCGGCCGCCGGGCGGACCCTCGCCCGCGGGCGTGCCGTCCGCGGCGGCCTCCCGGATGTAGCTCTTGAACGCGGCCTCGGACTGCTTGGCCTGGGCGACGTCGCGTTCGCCCATGCTCTTCCCGCGGGCGATGACGTAGATGAGCACGCCGATCAGTGGCACCAGGATCACCAGGATCAGCCAGCCGGCCTTGGCCCAGCCGCCGATGTCGTGGCTGCGGAAGATGTCCGTGATGATCTTGAACAGCAGGAAGAACCAGAGGATCCAGAGGAACAGCTCCAGCATCGTCCAGAAGATGTTGAGCAGCGGGTAGTTGTCCATGACGCTCCCGTCGGTGCGGACCCGAGTTCTCTTGAGTCATACCACCGCATATCGGACATCACGGTCCGCTGCTGAGCCATTCCGGTGATCTTCGAGTCCTGCGGGAATATCCCCGCGGCCGGGCGGACGGGTAGCGGGCCCCGGTCGGCGCGTGCTCAGCGTCCGGAAGGGCGCTCCCGCAGCTCCATCGCCAGGCCGATGAGCTCGCCCCACCAGGCGTCGTGGCCGTCCAGCAGCAGCCGCTGCGCCTCGGCCGGCTCCACCGCCCGGACCTCGACCACCTGCTCGCCGTCGTCCGGGTTGGTCGGCTCGGAGTCGACCACGATCTCCGCCCAGCCCCAGAGCCAGGCCTTCTCGGGGTGCGGCTGCCACGGCCGGTACGGCTCGGCGTCCTCGGTCACGCAGTGGTGCGCCCCCAGCCAGACCGGCTCGCCGAGCAGTCGGGCGCCGGCCTCCTCGCGCAGCTCGCGGACCAGGCAGGACTCGACGGACTCGCGGTCCTCGCGGGTGCCGCCGGGCAGGAACCAGTGGTCGCGCTCGTCGCGGCAGAGCACCACCCGGCCGTCGTCGGTGAAGCCCACCAGGTGGATGTTGGTGACCAGTTCGTCCGGCGGCAGCACCGTGGAGAACTGCGCGTCGTAGCGGCCCCAGGTCCAGTACTGCGGCGCGTGCAGCGCGGGGAAGAGGGCGGCCAGCTCGGCGGTCCGGTCGGCGGCCCCCGCCGTCCCGGTGGCCGTGGTGGCCGGGTCGGTGTCGGCGCCCGGCGCGGCGGTCCGGTCCCCCGAGGCGGTCCGGGGGATCCGGGCGGTCCGGTCGGCTCTGGAAGTGGCGCCCTTGCGGTCCGTGGTATCGGTCATTCGGTGATCGTAGTCCCGGCCGGGCGCAGCAGGGGGGCCGTCGGGTGAGCCAGCGTCAGCTCCGCGGCGTCGATCGCCCGGGGCCGGCGCGGGACCACGGCCTCCAGCGGCGCGCCGACCCAACTGCCCAGCGAGATCTCGGCGGTGATGCCGGGGCCGAAGCCCGCGATCAGCCCCTGGGTGCCCTCGGTGACCTCGCCCTCCTCGAACAGCCGGGCCAGTGCGTCGAAGACGACGGCGCTGGCGATGTTGCCGCGCTCGGTGAGCGTCGCGCGGGAGAACCGGAAGGCGGCCGGCTCCAGGTTGAGGAAGTGGCAGAGGTCGTCGAGGATGCGCGGGCCGCCGGCGTGGACGATGTAGAAGCCGAGGCCGGAGATGTCCCAGGCGTGGTCGGTGGCGAGCGCCCGCAGGGCGGGGGCGAGCATCTCCATGGTGCCGGGGACGCGCTTGTCGAGCTGGAAGTGGAAGCCGGTGTCCTTGACCCCGTAGGAGATCCAGTCCTCGGTGTCGGGGACGAGGTGCGAGCCGTTCCGCTCCAGGTGGATGCCGGCGCCGCCGCGCCCGCGCAGCACGGCGGCCGCGATCGCGTCGCCGAACAGGCCGTTGGAGAGCAGCGAGCCGACGCCGATGTCGGTGGGCTGGTAGCAGAGCGAGCAGAACTCGCAGGCCACGATCAGCACGTTGGCGCCGGGGTAGGCGCGGCAGAAGTCGTGCGCCCGGTTGACGGCGGCGCCGCCGGCCGCGCAGCCGAGCTGGGCGATCGGCAGTTGCCGGGTGTCGGAGCGGAAGCCCATGGTGTTGATCAGCCATGCCGTCAGCGAGGGCATCATGAAGCCGGTGCAGGAGACGTAGAGGATCAGGTCGATGTCCCGGGCCGCGAGCTCGGCGTGGCCGAGCGCGCGCTCGACCACCTCGGGGACGCGGCGCTTGGCCTCGCGCTCGTAGACGGTGTTGCGCACGGTGAAGCCCGGGTGGTCCAGGGTCTTCTCGATGGGCTGGACGAGGTGCCGGGTCCGCACCCCGGTGTTCTCGATCAGCCGCAGGGCGAGGCCGAGTTGTGGGTGGTCGGCGTGCAGGGTGCGGGCCAGGTCGAGGGTCTCGTCGAGGGTGATGACGTGCTCGGGCACGGCGATGGCGGGTCGGCAGAGTGTTGCCATGGGTGGACTCCCCTGGTGGCCCGGGCGGGGCGGTGGATTGGCGCGGGCGGTGGCCCGCGGATGCGTCTGACGGGCACCGCCGCGCGGGCGGGCCGGCGCGGTGCCGCCGGGTCGGCGGCCGGGGGCGGCGGCGGGGGAAGCTAGTGCCGCGGCGGGGGCGGCCGGCGCGACTGCCGGGGACGGGGCGGCGGGGGGATGGTCACCAGGCGACCGGGAGGGTCTGCGGGTAGCGCCAGATCGAGCCGGTCCGCCAGTCCAGCTCGGCGGGCGGGACGGCGAGCCGCAGCCCGGGGAAGCGCCGCAGCAGGGTGCCGATGGCGACCTGGAGCTCCATCCGGGCCAGGTGGGCGCCGAGGCAGTGGTGGGTGCCGTAGCCGAAGGTCATGTGGTTGGCGCTGCCGCGGTCGAGGTCCAGCTCGTCGGGCCGCTCGAACATCGCCGGGTCCCGGTTGGCGGCCAGGTAGGAGACGTGCACCGGCTCGCCGGCGCGGATCAGCACGCCGCCCAGCTCGACGTCCTCGGTGGCGACCCGGGCGATGCCGACGCCCTGCCGGAACGGGATGAAGCGGAGCAGCTCCTCCAGGGCGCGCGGCAGCAGCTCCGGCTGGGCGCGCAGCTTGGCGAGCTGCTCGGGGTGGGTCAGCAGGGTGTAGGTGATGTTGGAGAGCTGGTAGGTGCTGGTGTCGTGGCCGGTGACCAGCAGGACCATGGCCATGACGGCGAGTTCGTCGTCGTCCAGCAGTTCGGCGCCGTCCCGGGCGGTGGCGAGCGCGCTGATCAGGTCCTCGCCGGGCGAGCGCCGGCGGGCCGCGGTGAGTTCGGCGAAGTAGTCGCGCAGGGCGGCCTTGGCGTCGACCTGGCCGGCGCCGCTGCCGGGCCCCATCGACATCATCGCGACGGCGTGGCCGCGGAGTTCGGCGCGGTCCTGCTCCGGGATCTCCAGCAGCTCGCAGATGGTGGTGAGCGGGAGCCGGCTGGAGAGGTGGTGGACGAGGTCGGCGGGGGCCCCGTGCTCCTCCATGCCGTCCAGGTAGCCGTCGACGACGCCCTGGGTGTGGGAACGCATCCGCTCGACCTGGCGGTTGGTGAAGCCCTGCGCGACCAGGCGGCGGAGCCGGTTGTGGGCCGGCGGGTCCATCAGGTTGATCGACTCGACCTGGGCGATCGGGGCGGGCGTCATCCGGGGCAGGTCGCGGCCGATGCCGGCGGCCCGGCTGAACCGCCGGTCGGTGGTGACGACGCGGACGTCCTCGTAGCGGGTGGCCAGCCAGGCCTCGCCCTCGCCGTGCGGGAGACGGATCCTGGCGATCGGCTCCTCGGTGAGCAGGCGCTTGAGGAGGGGGTCGAACTCCAGGCCGTCGGTGTGGTTGAAGGGGCAGTCCCACACGGGGGCGGAGGTAGTCACGGGCTGATCCAGGGGCCGGGGTGCTGCCGCCCGACCGGGGGATGGTTCGGGCGCGGACGTGCTGATGTTCCCCCGCCTGGCCGAGAAAATGTGGACAAGGGCGATAGTTCCCTCGATAGAGGGAGATAGATGATTATCATGCGACAACTGGCAGTTGGGCGCCCGGCTCCGGGGTCGAGCCGGTCCGAAAGTGCTTCCCGGGGCGCCGGGCCGGTCCGGTAGCCTGCGCCTCACTGTTGATCAAGGCTGGTGCGCGGGCGGGTTCCCGGCGCGAGAGGGAGTGCCCCCATGGAGCGTGAACCGGTTGCCGAGCAGGCCGGGTCGATAGCGCGGTCCGCCGACGCGGTGGACGCGAGCGGGCCGGTGGATGCGAGCGGGCCGGTCGGCGTGGTCGAGTCGGCGGACGGCGGGAGGCGTCGTCCGACGGCCCCTCGCTGGGCGCTGGTCGGCGGTGCCCTCGCCCTGGTCGCGGCGGTGGCCGGCGGCGTGGTCCTGGTCGGTGCCGACGACGGGCCGGTGGTGAAGCAGACGCTCTGCGGGCTGAAGCGGGAGGCCGGGACCCCGCTCGACACCCTGTTGCCGAAGGGTCGTGCGGGCACCGAGGAACGGCGGGAGAAGCCGGTCGGCGAAGGCGAAGGCGAAGGCGAGGGCGTTCTGCGGACCTGTGTGATCAAGGTGGACGGCGAGGAGGCCGTCACTGTCCGGGTGATGGGCGAGTCGGCCGATGCCACCGGTTCGCCCGACGAGACTCCCGTCGGTGAACTGGCCGGGCGCGGTGTCGTGGCGGATCCGGGCGGCGCCGCGGTGATGGACTTCTGCGAGGGGGATCCGACCCGGGTGGCCCTGGTCAATGTGATGCTGGATCTGAGCATCTATCCCCCGCGGCCCGACGCCTCGGCCCTGGACGCCCAGAAGCGCGCAGCGGCCCGGTTGGTGGAGACGGTGCGGGCCGAGCAGGCGCAGCAGGCCTGCCACTGACGGGAGTTCGGCGGCGTGCGCCCCGGGGTCAGTGGCGTGCGCCCCGGGGTCAGTGGCGGGTGCGCGGGCCGACGCCGTGGAGGAGGGTGTCGACGATCCTGGCCGCGAGCGCCTCGGGGTCGGCGGCCGCGTCGGGGGCCGGGACGGCGGCCGGGTCGGCGGCGTGCGCGCCGTGCAGCGTCTCGCCGTGCAGGACTTCGCCGATGAGGGCGTAGAAGACGCGGCGGACCCACTCCAGGTCGGCGTCCGGGGCGATCACGCCCTGGGACCGGAGCCGGCCGAGCAGTTCGGTGCAGCGGCGCGCGATCTCCCGGTGCGTCCGGACGGCCTGCTCGCTCTCGGCGGCCGCGGGCCCGAGGGCGAAGCCCCAGGCGCCCTTGACCCGGAGCACGTTGGCGGTGGCGCGGTGCAGCGCGACGAGCGGCGGCGCGGTCTCGGGGTGCCCGTCCTCGATGGCCTCCGCGAGCTTCGCCGCCGCCTCGGTGGCCAGTGCGTCCACGAGCGCCTGCCGGTTGGCGAACCGCCGGTGGACGGTGGTCCGGGTGACCCCGGCGGCCTCCGCGATCTGCTCCATGGACGCGCCGGGGTTCTCGGCCAGGACGCGCTCCGCGGCGGCCAGGATCGCGCGGACGCTGCGCTCCGCGTCGGCGCGCAGGGGGCGGCCAGCCGTCTTGCTCATCTGTTGCCTCCAGCTCGGTCGTACCCCGAAACGGTACAGCGGGGGAGTCGCTTCGCAAATAACTGACACATCAGTGTTGCAGATCTGCCTCCATTCGATACTGTGGTGTCACAGATAGCGGAGCGCCGTACCCGGCTCCGCACGGTCCACGGGAGAAGGAGCACCACTGTGCGCACCACCGCTTTGATCACCGGCGCGTCCTCCGGCCTCGGTGCGGAGTTCGCCGCCCAGCTCGCCGCGCGCGGCCACGACCTCGTCCTCGTCGCCCGCTCCGCCGACCGCCTGCACGACCTCGCCGAGCGCCTCGGCGAGGCCCACGGCGTCACCGCCCACGTCCTCGTCCAGGACCTCTCCGAGCCGGACGCCGGCCGCCGCGTCGGCGCCGAACTCGCCGACCGGGGGCTGGCCGTGGACCTGCTGGTCAACAACGCCGGATTCGGCACCTGCGGCCCGTTCGAGACGATCGACGGGCGGCGCGACCACGACCAGCTGATGGTCAACGTCGTCTCGCTCGTCGACCTCACCCACGAACTGCTGCCCGGCATGCTCGCCCGCGGCCGCGGCGGGGTGATCAACGTGGCCTCCACGGCGGGCTTCCAGCCGACGCCCTACTTCGCCGTCTACGGCGCGTCCAAGACCTTCGTGCTCAACTTCAGCCTCGCGCTCCGCCAGGAGTACCGGCGGCGCGGCATCCGCGTCCTCGCCTTCTGCCCCGGGCCGGTGGAGACCGAGTTCTTCAACGTCATCGGGACGAGGAAGGCCGCCGTCACGGGCGGCTTCGCGACCCCCGAGCCGGTCGTCCGGGCGGCGCTGCGGGCGTTCGACGCCGACCGCTCCTACGCCGTCCCCGGCCTCGCGAACAAGGTCAGCGCCCACCTGGCCCCGCGCCGCCCGCGCACCGTGGTCGCGGCGATAGCCGAACGCCTCTCGCGGGGCGTCCGCGACGCCATGGCGGGCGGCGGGGCGGACCGCCGCGACCCGAGCGGCGAGCGGGTGGCCTGAAGAGCGGTGGGATCAGCGCCAGTCGGCGACGCGGACCGCGCCCATGACGGCGCCGGAGGCGTTGTAGAGGACGAGCATCCGGGCCGGGTCGCCCGGCCCGGCCCAGTCCAGGTAGGCGCGGACGATGGCCCGGGTCCGGGAGTCCACCGCCTCCGGGTGGTCGGTGGCCAGATAGGTGTTGACGTGGTCGTCCTGCGGCACGGAGCGGTTCAGCCGGGTGACATGGCCCAGGACGGCCGCCCGCTGCTCCGCCGTCCCGTGCCCTTCGACGTACCGGGCGAAGGCCGCCGCGCCGTCCTCGGCCCCGGGTGCCGCCGGCATCGCGGAGGGCGCGTGGGCCGCGGGCTGCTCCGGCGCCTCCCGCGGACCGGTCCCGACGTTCGACCGGCAGGCGGTGGCGAGCAGTGCTACGGCTACGGCTACGGCGGCCGCCCCGGCCACGAACGGACGGTGCTTCATCGGTGGATCCCCCTCCTCGAACACGTCGGCCGAGTCTAACGGCTCGTCAGGTAGGGGATCGGTCGGATGCGAACTCGATCCCGGGCAGAACCGGGCGGCCGGTGACGGCGTCCGTGCGGAAGTGATCAAAAGTGTGTTGGACGGGCTGCCGATGTTCTGGCCCGGACTGTTCGCCTCCCTGGTGCCGGCCGCCCTGCTGAACCGCCCGGTCGGGCGCCTGCTGCGCACCCACTGGGCGGTCGGCTTCGTCCTGCTGCTCGCCCTCGGCGGAGTGGCGACCCTGACCCTGCTGCCCGACCACCCCCGGCCGTTCTGGCAGGCGCTCTCCTGGTCCGGTGCCGTCCGCCACTGCACCCTCGGCGTGAGCGGCCCGCGTCCGCCGGCGGAGTGGCTCGGCCCCCTGCTCTTCGCCCCGATCGGCCTCGCCGCCGCCCTCACCGGCTCCCGCGGCCGTGCCGCCGCCCTCCTCCTCGGAGCGGGCCTCCTGCCCGCCGGGCTGGAAGCCGTGCAGTACGCCGTCCCCGCCCTCGGCCACCCCTGCGACACCCGCGACGCCCTCGCGGCGCTGCTCGGCCTCGCCCTCGGCGCGCTGCTGGGCCTGCCCGCCCGCCCGGTCCTCCGGCGCGCCTGACCCGGCGGGGGCGCCTCGTTCCTTGCTGGGCCCTTCCCCACGGCGGCCGGGTGTGCACACGGGAGGGCGGGGACGGACGCCGCGCCGGACGCGCCGCACCTCCGAGCAGAGGAGGGGACCGCGGGCATTCGGGACTCCCCGGTGGTGGGGCGACCCGGCGGACGGCCACGAGTTCCAGGCAGGGGGACGACGTGGCAGGCGAGCAGGCTGCCCGCGGCATCGGGGCAGGGCATCGGCCCCCCCACCGCCCTGGGCCGCCCGGGTCCCTGGGACCAGGGGAGGGGAGGGGGCCCGGAGGTGTAATTCGCTTGACCTGGGAGGGTGGCGCGGCTGGACTGTGGCGGCGCCACGGGAGGTGGCGCGGACGACCAGGGGAGGCCGCAGAACCGATGGAGATCCGTGCCACGACCGAGCAGGACCGTGAGGTGTTCATCGCCACGATGCACTCGGCGTTCGGGCTGTTCCCCGGCACCACCACCGAGGACGGCGGCGGGGCCTGGTGGTCGGCGTTCGAGCCGGACCGCGGCCTGTTCGCAGTGACGGACGAGGGCCGGCCCGTCGGCACCGCCGCCGCGTACTCCTTCGAACTGACCCTGCCCGGGGGCGCCGTCGTCCCGGTCTCCGGCGTCACCGGCGTCGGAGTCGCACCCTCGCACCGGCGGCGCGGCGCGCTCACCGCGATGATGCGGCGCCAGCTCTCCGACATCCGCGGGCGGGGCGAGTTCCTCTCGGTGCTGCTGGCCTCGGAGGCCGTGATCTACCGCCGGTTCGGCTACGGACCGGCGACGTACACCAACCGGCTGACCGTACCGCGCCACCGGGCCGCCCTCGCGACCCCGAAGGCCGGTGGCGAGGACACCGGCTCCGTCGAACTGCTGCGGAGCGACGACTGCCGGGAGATCCTGGAGGACCTCTACGACCGCTACCGCCGCACCCAGCCCGGGGCGCTCTCCCGCCCGCACCGCTGGTGGGCCCTGCGGGCCGGACAGGCCCCGATCTCCCCGGCGCCGCGCTACGTCGTCCTGCACCGCGACGCCGGCGGCACCCCGGACGGCTACGCCAGTTACGCGCTCGGCGACCCCGACCGGGTGAACGGGAGCAGCATCCTGACGGTGGACGAGGTCATCGCCCTCGACGACCACGTGTTCACGGCGCTGGCCCGGACGGTGCTCGGCCACGACCTGATCGGCCAGGTCGTGTTCAAGCACGTCCCGGCCTGGCACCCGCTGCGCTGGCAGCTGGCGGACATCCGCGCCGGCCAGACGGGCGCCGAGGACGACTGGCTCTGGGTGCGGCTGCTGGACGTCCCGCGCGCCCTGGCCGCACGGGAGTGGTACGCGGACGGGGAGCTGGTGCTCGACGTCGACGACGCCTTCCTCGGTGAGCGGAACCGGTACCTGCTGACCGTCCGGGACGGCAGGGCGGAGTGCGTCGAGACGGACCGGGAGCCGGACCTCGGCCTCGACGTGAGCGACCTGGGCTCGGTCTACCTCGGCGGCACCACCCCGAGCACCCTCGTCCGCGCCGGCCGCATCCGGGCCCACCGCCCCGGCGCGGCCGCGGTCGCCGACACCCTCTTCCGCACGGAGCAGCCGCCGCACTGCCTGCACTGGTTCTGACGGCGCAGCGGGACGAGGACGCTCCACCGCTCCTCGCCCCACCCGCCGCGGCCACCGCAGCCGCGCCCCCCGAACCCGGCTCGCTCCCCGCGCAGGAAGTCGATCCCGTCGACTTCCTGCGCTCCTCTCACCGCCCCGCCGTCTCCGTCCGCACCCACTCCAGGTACGCGGCGCTGCCCGCCACCACCGGCACGGCGACGACCTCGGGTGTGTCGTACTCGTGCCGTTCGCCGATGAACTCCACCAGTTCGGGGGCGAGTTCGGCGCGCGTCTTGAGGTCGATCCGCCACTCCGCCGCGTCCTGGACCTCGCCGTCCCACCAGTACACGGACCGGATCGGGTACACCTGCGCGCAGGCCGCGAGCCGTGCCCCCACCACGTCCGCCGCCAGCGCCCGGGCCTTCGCCTCCTCGTCGTGGGTTGTGGTCACCACGAGAAGCTCACCGCTGTTCGTCGCCATGCCGGAGAGCGTAGGGCCTGCCCGGTGGGTCGGGGCGGCGTCGAGTGCCCATCGCTCCGAGTCACCCGAGGGGCGGGGGGATCCCCGCGTCCGGTCCTGTTCAGCCGCCGGTCCCGTTCACCCCAGGCGGCGCGCTTCGAGGAGGTAGGTGAAGGGGGTGCGCTCCCTGGCCGGGGGAGTCAGGGAGGCCGCCGCTCCCGAGAGGGCGAGGAGCGCCCCCACGGGATCGGCCTGGTGCAGGGTCCAGGCGGCGCCCGCACCGGCGAGGGCCAGCGACGCCAGCGGGCGGCCCCATGCCCGGCGGGCCCGGCGCAGGGGGTCCGGGCGTCGCCGGGTCACCGCGCCGGTCTGCAGGAGTTCGTCCACGCGTGCGGCCCTCACCTCGACGGGGCCGAAGTGGTGGTTGCTGATCGAGCCGCCGTCGCCGCCCAGGACCTGTGGTCCGGTCTGCGGGGCGCGCGGAGCTTGCTCGTTGCGCGCGTAATGCCGGGCGCGTTGGGCGTACTCCTGGACGACGTGCGCGCTCTCCACGTCGAGCCAGGTGTCGGGCTCCAGGTTGTGCAGCAGCCCGGCGGCGTGCAGCGGGCCGGCCAACTGCTCCTCGCGGGCGACCGTCGTCTCGAAGTGGTGGCCGGGCAGCAGCAGGGCGAAGCCGTGGAAGTAGAGCAGCAGGCTCTTCATCCGCCCCACGGAGCCGTCGTCCCAGATCCAGCCCGGGTAGTAGTGCGCCAGGTCCGGTGGCGCGCTCTCAGCGCTCATTCGACCGGTCTGGCGGTGGGCCGGGGCCGCGCGGAGGCGTTCGGGCGGATTGCCCGTCCCGATCCGACGACAGGATCCGTGTGCGGCGGTAACCTACTCACCTACCCAGCGGGGGACGCACACAATCCGTCCTGAAGTCGCCATTTCTGACACGTACCTGACGCCTCGTCAGTCGGGTGCGTTCGAGGGAGTACCTATGTCCCGGAGCCGCAAGCTCCACCGCCTCAGCAACCCCGACACCGCAGAGCGCCGCGCGCAACGGATGCTGTTCCGGCACCTCCGTGACGACACCAACGCCAACCGCGGCCGGATGGCACGGCGGGTGCGCGAACTCCAGCTGCTGCTGGAGATGGACCCGATCGAGTTCGAGCGGCTGATAGCCCGGCTGATGGAGTCGATGGGCATGAAGGTCGAGCTGACCGCCCGGTCCAAGGACGGCGGGGTGGACGTCCGCGGCATCGACAGCGACCCGTTCCGCGGCGGGAACGTGATCGTGCAGGTCAAGCGCTACCGGGACACGGTGACGCCGTCGGTCGTGCGGGACCTCTACGGCACGCTCCAGCACGACCGCGCGGCCACCAAGGCCGTGCTGGTCACCACCAGCAAGTTCGGCCCCAGCTCGCACCAGTTCGTCTCCGGCAAGCCGATCACGCTGATCAACGGCTCGGAGCTGGTCGGCCTGCTCAAGCACCACGGCTTCCACGAGATGTTCGCGCCCGCCTACGCGAGCGCCGCCGCCGCGGACGAGTCGGCCGACGGCGCCCCCGCGATCGAGGTGGCCGCCGAGCCCTCCCGCCTCCTGCTGCACTGGACCGGGGAGGAGGAGTACGACATCGCCGCGCTCGTCTGCCAGGGCAACCGCGCGCTCTCCGACGACCACCTCGTCTTCTACAACAACACCGCCACGCCGGACGGTTCGGTCCGGCTCGTCACCGGCTACGACGACGCCAACGCCTGTCTGATGGTCGACTTCGAGGCGCTGCCCGCGGAGGCGGACCGGCTCGTCGTCATCGCCGCCGCCGACACCGAGAACCACCCGGGGGCGACGATGGCCGGGTTCGCCGGCCCGGCGCTGATCCTCGAAGCGGGCGCCGACCAGGACGCGGCCGTCGTCCACCTCGCCGACGGTGCGGAGTCCAACATCGCGATGCGCCTCGGCCGCTTCGACCGTGACGAGGCGGGGGACTGGGACTTCACCCCCGCCCTCGCCGGGTACCCGGGCGGACTGCGTCAGGCCGTGGTCGCCTACGGCCTGGAGGTCGCGGACACGGAGGAGGCCCCGGAGCCGGCGCCGGTCGCGTGACGGGCACCGGCGCGGCGGGCCGTCGGCGGGTGTGCCCCCGTGCGCGGCACGGGGGCGGTCCGTCGGCCTGCCGCCGCCGGATCGCCGGACCCCCGACGTAGGCTCCGGCCATGCCGAAAGCACTGGAGGACAAGATCGCCCTGGTCGCCGGTGCGACCCGGGGCGCCGGCCGGGGGATCGCCGTCGAACTGGGCGCGCAGGGCGCGACCGTCTACGTGACCGGCCGCAGCACCAAGGGGAAGCGCTCGGAGTACGACCGGCCGGAGACCGTCGAGGAGACCGCCGAGCTGGTCACGGCCGCGGGCGGCACGGGCGTCCCCGTGGTCTGCGACCACCTGGAGCCCGCGCAGGTCGAGGCGCTGGTGAAGCGGATCGACACCGAGCAGGGCGGCCGGCTGGACGTCCTGGTCAACGACATCTGGGGCGGCGAACTGCTCTTCGAGTGGGAGAGCACGGTCTGGGAGCACGACCTCGACAAGGGCCTGCGGCTGCTCCGCCTCGCCGTCGACACCCACGCGATCACCAGCCACCACGCGCTGCCGCTGCTGCTGCGCAGGCCCGGCGGACTGGTGGTCGAGATGACGGACGGCACGGCCGAGTACAACGCGGACCGCTACCGGGTGTCGTTCTTCTACGACATCGCCAAGTCGGCGGTGCTGCGGATGGCGTTCGCGCTCGGCCACGAACTCGGCCCGCGCGGCGCCACCGCGGTGGCGCTCACCCCCGGCTGGATGCGGTCCGAGATCATGCTCGACACCTTCGGCGTCACCGAGGAGAACTGGCGCGACGCCACCGCGCGCATCCCGCACTTCGCCATCTCCGAGACGACGTCGTACGTCGGCCGCGCGGTCGCGGCGCTGGCCGCCGACCCCGAAGTGTCCCGCTGGAACGGGCAGTCGCTCAGCAGCGGCCAACTGGCGCGGGTCTACGGCTTCACCGATCTCGACGGCAGCCGGCCCGACGCCTGGCGGTACATGGTGGAGGTCCAGGACCCGGACCTCCCGGCCGACACCACCGGCTACCGGTAGCGGCTGCGGGCGGAACGTCCGTGCACCGTCGACGCGTTGGACGGGCATGGTGACGGTGACCGTGGTGATGGTTCTTCTGGCGCTGCTGATCGGGCTCGTCGTCCTGGTGTCCGTCCGCCGTTCGCTCTGGCGCGGCGGGCGCGGCGGGCGCGGCGGGCGTGCCGGGCGTGCCGGGCGCGCCGCCGGACCTGGGCGGTCCGGCAGCGGCGTCGGGCTGGGGATGACGGCGTTCGAGGAGCTGCACGCGCTGTTCAGCGCGGGCAAGCGCGTCCAGGTCGAGCAGCGCCAGGCCCGGCTCGTCCTGCGCGACGACGACCACTCCGGTGCCCGGCCCCGCACGGGCGTCGACCTGGAGACGGGCACCGCGGTCATCCGGCGGGAGCGGGAGCGGGAGCGGGAGGTGGAGGTGGAGGTGGAGCGGGGGGCGGAGCGCTAGCGGGACCGGCGTCGGCCCGCGCGCCTACGGTGCCCCCCCGTGACGTCGGCCCGGTCGGGAGGGCTGATCCGCCGGCCTGTTCCGGCGGCCGCAGGGAGGGGTGCAACTGCCGTTCGGCGGACAGGAGTTCGATGCCCAGCAGGCGGCCCCGGGCGTCGAAGTCGAGCACGGCCTCGCCGCCCGAGTCGTCCTCGGCGACGACCTGGCGGACGGCGTCGCCCGGCCGACGGGCCGGGTCGTCCGGGGTGAGGACGTAGAGGTACGCCACGTCGTTCTCGGCGTCGAAGGTGAGGTGCACGGGGTGAGGCCTACCCGGGTTCGTCCGACGGTTCAGGGCGCGGGGGAGGGCGGTGGCACCGGGTTCACCACGCCGCCTCGCGGTAGTCCTTGAGGAAGACGCCCGAGACCGGGGATCCGGCCTCGCCGCGGACGATCGGGTCGTAGACGCGGGCGGCGCCGTCGACGACGTCGAGCGGGGTGCGGAAGCCCGCGGCGGCGAGCCGGGTCTTCTTGGGGGCCGGGTTCTCGTCGGTGATCCAGCCGGTGTCGACGGCGCACATGTGCACGCCCCGGGCGGCGAGTTCCTCGGCGCTGGTGCGGGTGAGCATGTTGAGCGCTGCCTTGGCCATGTTGGTGTGCGGGTGGCCGCCGGTCTTGTTGAGCACGGCGAACCGGCCCTCCACCGCCGTGACGTTGACGATGTAGCGACGCGGCCGCGGGGCGGCGAGCAGCAGCGGCAGCAGCCGGTCGCAGAGCAGGGCCGGGGCGAGCGCGTTCACCAGCTGGGTCTCCAGCAGTTCGGCCGGGTCGAGCGAACCGAGCCGGGCCGACCAGGAGTTGGCCGGGGCGGCGTCCGGCAGCAGTCCGGCCTCGTCGGCCTGCTCGGGCAGTACGGCGGGGACGGCCGACGCGTCGGGGAGGGCGAGTCCGGTGGTCGGCCAGGCCGGGGCCAGGGCGGGCATCGGCCGGAACCCGGGGGCGTGCACCACGGCACGGGCCTCGGCCGCGGGCAGCGCGGACCGCTCGCCGGCGGCCAGCAGGGCGTACGACTCGGGCGGGCGCCGCAGGGTCTGCGCGGCGTTGTTGACCAGGATGTCCAACGGGCGCCCGTCGGCGCGCAGTCGCTCGGTCAGGCCGAGGACCTGGCGCGGGTCGCGCAGGTCGATGCCGACCACGGTGAGCCGCTCCCACCAGGCCGGGCTGCCCTCCGCCGCGCGGAAGCGGCGCACGGTGTCGTGCGGGAACCGGCTGGTGACGATCAGCTCGGCGCCGTCGCGCAGCAGCATCAGCGCCAGCTGGAAGCCGATCTTCACCCGGCCGCCGGTCAGCAGCGCGCGGCGCCCGCGCAGGTCGGTGCCGAGGGTGCGGCGGGAGGTGTTCTCGGCGGCGCAGGCGCCGCAGAGCATGTGGTAGAAGGCGTCCACCTCGCGGTAGGGCTGCTTGCAGACGTAGCAGCGGCGCCCGCCGCGGAGTTCGCCGACGGGTCCGGCGGCGGGTGCGGGGGCGAGCGGGGCGTCCTCGCGGCGGTCGCCCGCGCCGGTGGCGGTGGCGGCGAGCAGTTCGGCGTCGGCCGCGCGGTCCACGGCGCGCCGGCCCTGGCGGCGGCGCTTGCGGCTCTCGCGGACGAAGGACTCCAGCTGGCGCTCGGCGTGCTGCCTGGTCCGGTGGCCGACGGGCAGCGCGCGCAGGCGGCCGAGGGTGCGGCTGAACGCGGCGAGTTCCTCGGGGGAGACCTCTTCGGTCGTCGTGCCGCCGTCGCTCCGGACCGTCATGTCCGCCCCCTCGTGCGTCCCACCGAAGTGGTCCCGGCCGGATTCGAACCGGCGTCCTCCGTGATGCGGTCACGGTGCGCCTGCCTCTGCGCTACGGGACCCGGTCCTGCCCGGGAGGCCGGATTCGGACCGGCGTATCCGCCATGAGGAAGCGGCGCGCCTGCCTCTGCGCGACACCCGGACAGTGGGAGGACTGTAACGGGAGGCGCCGGGAACGCACGATCGAATATCCACCCGGGGCGGGGCGGGGCGGGGCGGGGCGAGGCGGTGGCGGGGCGGGGCGGTGGAGGGGCGAGAGGGGCCGGCGGCCCCGGACGTGCCGGTGCCGGCGGCCCCTCCTCCTGGCGGGGGCCGCCGGCACCGGCGTGCGGGACGGCTCGGTGGCCGGTCAGCCGCCGTACTGGGCGAAGATCTTCGCGAACTCGTACGGCTGCTGCGGGATGTTGGTGCACTTGAACAGGCCGCCGGTGCAGGCGTTGGCGTCCCGGGTGGCGTCCCAGAAGGCCAGCGTGCCGAGGTGGTGCTGCCGCGCGAAGGCGACCAGCTGCTGGGCGTCGGCCTGGTTGTAGACCTGGTGGTCGTCGTTCTCGCCGATCATCGGCGTGACCCCGACCATGGCCCACAGCTGCGCGTCGGTCTTCGCCGGGTGGAGCACCTTGAGCTGGTCGTGGAGCGACTGCGCGGCCTGCACGGCGGCGTCGCCGTAGTCGGCTCCGGCGCGGTAGTAGTCCATCGCCATGATGTTGACGAGGTCGACGGTCACGCCGGCGTCCCGGGCCGAGCGGACGATGGCGACGCCCTCGGAGGTCAGGCCCTCGGGCAGCACCGGCAGGGTGAAGGAGACCTTCAGGCCGGGGTGGGCCTTCTGCAGCCGGGCGAGCGCGGCGGACCGGCGCTCGTTGGCGGCGGTGTCGGCGATCGCGGCGCCCTCGATGTCGAAGTCGGCGTAGCGCAGGTCGTAGGCCTTCACCACGGCGTCGTACTCGGCGAACAGCGAGTCCACCGTGGTGCAGGTGGCGGCGAGTTCGCTGCCGCTGGCGCCGCCGAAGGAGAGCTTGACGTCGCCGCCGGCCGCGCGCAGGGCGTCGATCTGGTCCTTGGCCCAACCGGTGCGCGGGTCGTAGGCGTTGAACCAGCTGGCCTTGCAGCCGACG
Source organism: Kitasatospora sp. NBC_00458 (assembly GCF_036013975.1). Lineage (NCBI taxonomy): Bacteria > Bacillati > Actinomycetota > Actinomycetes > Kitasatosporales > Streptomycetaceae > Kitasatospora > Kitasatospora sp. NBC_00458. Next base: position 2,270,553 of record NZ_CP107904.1, on the reverse strand, counting down.
CCGGTGACGAAGCCCATGGTGAAGGACTTCAGATTGCCGGCCCTGGCCATCGCGGGCAGGGACGGCGTGGGCCAGGCGCCCATGTCGACGTACGGGGCGACCGGGAGCGCGACGCCGGGCGCCGGGGTGGTCGGGCCGGTCGGGTTCGGCGTGGTCGGAGGGGTGCTGGTCGGCGGTGCGGTGGTGGGCGTGGTGGGCGGCGGGGTGCTCGGGGTCCCGCCGGGGCCGGAGAGCACGACGTCGTCGGCGAGGTAGGCGCCCTGCCCGTACCAGCCGTGCAGGTAGACGGTGACGGCGGTGGTGGCCGGGCCGGTGGTGAAGGTGGTGGAGAGCTGCTGCCAGCCGGTGCCGCCGGGTGTCCAGACGGCCGGGTCGGTGACCCCGCCGCCGGTCGCGCCGAGGTACACGTACTGGCCCTGGACCCAGGCGCTCAGCGTGTACTTGGTGTTGGGCTGCACCGCGACGTTCTGCCCGCACTGCGCGGTGTCGCTGCTGCCGGCGGCCCCGCGGAGTGCGTACGAGCCGCCGTGCGCACCGGTGCCGACGATGGTGCCGGTGGTGCCGGAACAGCTCCACGGGCCGAGCGCGCCGCTCTCGAACCCGGAGTTGCCGAGCAGGTCGCCGTCGGCCGCGCCGGCGTTCCCGGCGACGGCGGCGAGGCCGCCGGCCGCGAGGGCGACGGCCCCGGCGAGGCCGGCGAGCTTGGTGCGGGTGGTCGGGCGGCGGTGCCGGGCGGGGGCGTCGTGGGGCGCGCGTGGCATGGGGGTGCCTCTCGGGGACGGGGCCGCCGCCCGTCGCGCGAGGGGGAGGAGGCGCGGCGGACGGCGGTGGACGGGGTGGTCCGGTGGGGGAGTTGCGCGGTGCTGCCCATCAACCTGGACTAGACCACCTGGGCACGTCAAGGACCCTCGGCGCAGTGGAGGCAGGTCGCAGTCCGGCTTACGCGGACCTTAAGGTTCCGGCATGACCGGAGAGATGACGAAGGATCTGCGCATCGCCTTCATCGGCGACTCGTTCACCCAGGGGGTCGGCGACCCGGAGTACCGCGGCTGGGTGGGACGGGTGATGGCGGCGACCTGGGCGGACCTGGTCGGACCCGCGGGGGACGGCGTGAGCGCGGGGGCGCCCGGGGCCGACGGGGGCGCCCGGTCCGCCGACGTGACCGTGTTCAACCTGGGCGTCCGGCGGAACACCTCGGCCGACGTGCTGGCCCGCTGCCGGGCCGAGACGGGGGTGCGCGCGCTGCCGGGGGCGGACAACCGGCTGGTGCTGTCGGTGGGCGCCAACGACACCACGGTCGAGGACGGCCGCCCCCGGGTCGCGTCCGCGCAGTGCCTGCGGAACGTCGCCGAACTCCTGGACGGCGCCCGGGAGCGCGGGTTCGCGACGCTGGTGGTGGGGCCGCCGCCGGTGGTCTCCGGGGGCGCCGGGCGGCTGGCCCGGCAACTGGAGCTGGCCGAGGGGATCGCCGGGCTCTGCGCCGTCCGCGGGGTGCCGTTCGTCGCCGTGACGCGGGCGCTGGCCGAGGACCCGCTCTGGGTGGCGGAGGCCGCGGCCGGGGACGGCGCGCATCCGGGCGCGGGCGGCTACCGGAGGCTCGCGGAGCTGGTGCTCGACGGCGGGTTCCGGGAGTGGCTGACGGGCGGCCGGCTGCGACACGCCGGGGCGGCCGGGCGGGCTTGACCTAGAGCGCACTCCAAGGGGGAGGCTGGTCACCGGTGATCCACCCGGGGCCGGAGCCGGCCGCGGCCAACGGACCATCCGCCGTCGATCCACGAAGGAGAACCGTCATGCGCAACGCCACGCTCGGCAGCGAGGGCCCCGAGGTCGGAGTGATCGGCCTCGGCTGCATGGGGATGACCTGGGCCTACGACCCGCAGAGCCGCGACGACGAGGCCTCGGTCGGGGTGGTCCGGCAGGCGCTGGACCTCGGCGTCACGCTGATCGACACCGCCGACATCTACGGTCCGTACAGCAACGAGGAGGTGGTCGGCGCCGCCCTGGCCGGGGCCCACCGGGAGCGCGCGGTGCTGGCGACCAAGGTCGGCCTGGTGCCGGGCAGCGGCACCGAGCGGGTGGTCCGCAACGGCCGGCCCGAGCACGTCCGCCGGGCGATCGACGAGAGCCTGCGCAGGCTCGGCACCGACCACGTCGACCTGTACCAGCTGCACCGGGTGGACCCGGAGGTGCCGATCGAGGAGACCTGGGGCGCGCTGGCCGAGACGGTCGCCGCGGGCAAGGCCCGCCGGATCGGCCTGTCCGAGGTGAGCGTCGAGGAGATCAAGCGGGCGCAGGCGGTGCACCCGGTGGCGTCCGTGCAGTCCGAGCTGTCGCTCTGGACCCGGGACGCGCTGGCCGAGGTGCTGCCGTACACCGAGGCGGAGGGCATCGCGTTCCTGCCGTTCTCGCCGCTCGGCCGGGGCTTCCTGACCGGCAGCATCTCCTCCTTCGACGAGCTGCCCGCCGACGACTTCCGCCGCTCGCTGCCGCGCTTCCAGCAGGACGCGCTGAAGGCGAACCTGGCCCTGGTGGAGAAGGTGCGGGCGGTCGCCGAGCGGCTCGGCGCGACGCCCGCGCAGGTGGCGCTGGCCTGGGTGCTGGCGCAGGGGCGGTACGTGCTGCCGATCCCGGGCACCAAGACGCCGCGCTACCTGGCCGACAACGCGGGGGCGGCCGACCTGGCGCTCTCGGCGGCCGACCTCGCCGAGCTGGACGCGCTGCCGGCGCCGACCGGCGGGCGGTACTGAACCACCCCGGACGGCGGCCCGCCCGGCCCGGCCCGCTCCGGCCCGGCCCGCTCCGGCCCGGCCCGGTTCGTTCCCGGCCCGGGCGGGCACGGCGCGGGGGCTCCCGGCGCCGGCCGCCGCCCGGTCGCGGTCAGCCCTCCTTGACCCAGACCATCTTCCGCCCGGTCTCGCCCGGTGCCCGCAGCGCGGCGTCGGCGATCCGGTCGAGGCGGTAGCCCAGCCGGCGCGGCACCGCGGCGCTGGCGGTGTTCGCCTCGTCGCAGTGGATCTCGACCCGTCCGATGCCGGGCAGTGCCAGCGCCGCCCCGGTGACCGCCCGGGCGGCCGCGGTGGCGATGCCGCGGCCGAGGCGGTCGGCGCTCAGCCAGTAGCCGAGCTCCAGCGCGCCCGGGCCGATCCGCCCGTGCAGGCCGAACGAGCCGATCACCCGGCCGGGCTCGGCGTCGAGGCCGACCAGGTAGATGAAGTCGGTGCCGGCGTCCCAGGCGGCGGAGCCGGCCGCGGCGAGTTCGGCGGTCTGGGCCGGAGTGGGCGCCTCGGCCGCCCACTCCAGCCAGGGCCGCAGGTGGTCCAGGTTGGCCCGGACCGCGGCGTTGAGCGCGGGTGCGTGGGCGGGGGAGCGGCGCCGCAGGGTGATCCCCCCGGCCGGCCGCAGGAGTTCCGGCGGCCGGCCGGGGCTGACCGCGCCGGGGGAGGTGCGCGGCGCCCCGGGCCCGGGCACGTCCCCGCACGGCTGTGGCATGACGTGGCTCATGACAGCGATTATGTCGACGTCCTGTACCTGTCACCACCGGCCCGGCGGCGGGCGTCGGCACCCGCCGGGGGCGCGTCAGAGGCGCACCAGCACCTCGTCGAGCTCCTTGCGCTGCAGATCGGGCACGCGCGCCCCCTCGGCCGGGTAGCCCACCGGGATCACGTACGCCGCACGCTCCTCCAGGGGCCGTTCGCACACCTCGTTGAGGAACTTCATCGGGCTCGGGGTGTGGGTCAGGGTGGCCAGGCCCGCCTGGTGCAGCGAGGCGAGCAGCAGGCCGACCGCGATCCCCACCGACTCCTTGGTGTAGTACGGGCGCGGCGAGTTGGGGCCCTTGTGCACCTCGAAGACGACGATCACGGCCGGCGCGTCCTCCAGGAACGGCTTCTGCCAGTCGGTGCCGATCGGGGCCAGCGCGGCCAGCCACTCCGCGGAGGCCCGGTGCGCGTAGAACTCGCGCTCCTCCTCCTCGGCGGCCGCGCGCAACTGCCGCTTGCGCTCCGGATCGGTGATCACCACGAACCGCCACGGCTGGACGTGCGCACCGCTCGGTGCGGTGTTGGCGGTGCGGATCGCCCACTCGACCACGCCGTCCGGAACCGGTCGGGTCGAGTAGTCGCGGACGGTCCGGCGCTGCGCCATCACGTCGTGGAAGGTCCTGCTCCGTGCCTCGGCCTCGTGGGCGGGCACCGTCATCGGGCGGAGCGGGACGCTCGGGTACGGCGTCCCGGCTGCCGGGGTGCTGTCAACCATGGCCGACAGCACAGCACATGACGACCGGCCGGGGAAGGGGTCCGGTCCAGACCACTTCCCCGGCCGGTCACCGGGCCGTCCGGTTCAGCTCTCCTGCACCCGGCCGCCGCCGACCTCGATCCGCCGGTTCACCGCGACCGTGTCCAGCATCCGGCGGTCGTGCGTGACCAGCAGCAGGGTGCCGGTGTACGAGCCCAGCGCCGACTCCAGCTGCTCGATCGCGGGCAGGTCCAGGTGGTTGGTGGGCTCGTCCAGCACCAGCAGGTTCACCCCGCGCGCCTGCAGCAGCGCCAGCGCGGCCCTGGTCCGCTCACCGGGCGACAGCGTGCCGGCCGGCCGCATCACGTGCACCGCCTTCAGGCCGAACTTGGCGAGCAGGGTGCGCACCTCCTCCGGCGACAGCTCCGGCACGGCGGCGGCGAACGCGTCCGACAGCGGCTCGCCGCCCAGGAACAGCCCGCGCGCCTGGTCGACCTCGCCGACCACCACGCCGGAGCCCAGCGCGGCGCTGCCCGAGTCGAGTTCGAGCCGGCCGAGCAGCGCGGCCAGCAGCGTGGACTTGCCCGCGCCGTTGGCGCCCGTGATGGCCACCCGGTCGGCCCAGTCGATCTGCAGGTCCACCGGGCCGAGGACGAAGTCCCCGCGCCGGACGGTGGCCCCGCGCAGGGTGGCGACCACCGAGCCGGAGCGCGGCGCGGTGGCGATCTCCATCCGCAGCTCCCACTCCTTGCGCGGCTCCTCGACGACGTCCAGCCGCTCGATCATCCGCTGGGTCTGCCGGGCCTTGGACGCCTGCTTCTCGGTGGACTCGGTCCGCATCGCACGGCCGATCTTGTCGTTGTCGGAGGACTTGCGGCGGGCGTTGCGCACGCCGTGCTCCATCCAGCCGCGCTGCATCCGGGCCCGGGCCTCCAGACCGGCCTTGGTGTCGGCGTACTCCTCGTACTCGTCGCGGGCGTGCCGGCGGGCCGTCGCACGCTCCTCCAGGTACGCGTCGTAGCCGCCGCCGTACAGGTTGACCTGCTGCTGGTGCAGGTCCAGCTCCAGCACCTTGGTGACGGTGCGGGCCAGGAACTCGCGGTCGTGGCTGATCAGCACGGTGCCCGCGCGCAGGCCCTTGACGAAGGACTCCAGCCGCTCCAGGCCGTCCAGGTCGAGGTCGTTGGTGGGCTCGTCCAGCAGGAAGACGTCGTAGCGCGAGAGCAGCAGCGAGGCGAGGCCGGCCCGGGCGGCCTGGCCGCCGGAGAGCGCGGTCATCGGCAGGTCGAGGGAGACCTTCAGGCCGAGCGAGTCGGCGACCTCCTCGGCCCGCTCCTCCAGGTCGGCGCCGCCCAGGTCCAGCCAGCGGTCCAGGCTCGCCGCGTAGGCGTCGTCGGCGCCGGCCACCCCGTCCACCAGCCCCTGGGTGGCCTCGTCCAGCTCGGCCTGCGCGGCGGCGACCCCGGTCCGGCGGGCGAGGAAGTCGCGGACCGACTCGCCCGGGCGGCGCTCCGGCTCCTGCGGGAGGTGGCCGATGTTGGCGGAGGCCGGGCTGAGGCGCAGCGAGCCGCCCTCGGGGGTGTCCAGGCCGGCCAGCAGGCGGAGCAGGGTCGACTTCCCGGCCCCGTTCACGCCGACCAGGCCGATCACGTCGCCGGGGGCGACGACCAGGTCCAGGCCGGAGAAGAGGGTGCGCTCGCCGTGGCCGGCGGCGAGGTCCTTGACGACGAGTGTGGCGCTCATGATGACCCGATTCTAGGCGGGCCGGGAGGCCCGCCGTGGGGGCGGCGGGGGAACTGCGCGGCCCGGGGGCGCGGGCCCGCCTCCCGGGCGGTCCCCCGGGAGGCATCCCGGGTGGTCTCCCGGGGGCCTCCGAGGAGGCCGGCGGGGCCGCGGCGGAGCGGCTCCGGAGCGGCCCCGGGAACGCCGCCGGGGCCGCAGCGGAGGTGCTGCGGCCCCGGCGGGCACGGACTCAGGACGTGCCGTGGGTCACTTGCTCTTCTTGGAGAAGTAGTCCAGCGCGTGCTGCGCCACGTCGTCCAGGTACGGCCCGGCCTCCCAGGTGTTGTCGAACCCGCCGATGGAGGTGTCCGAGACCAGCACCTGCTTGCCGTCCTTGGTGGCGAACCAGCCGCCGCCGCTGTCGCCGCCGGTGCCGTTGCAGCCGGTCATCAGCATGGTCGGACGGGCCGGGTCGATGGTGCGCCGGGCCGGCTTGCCGGCCTCGCAGTGCTCCAGCTCCATGCCGTCGAACGGCTTGCCGGCCGGGTAGCCGTAGGTGGTCACCGAGGTGATCTGCTCGCGCGGGGCGTTGAACCAGATCGGCACCGAACCGCCGACGACCTCCTCCAGCGACTTGCCGCTGCCGTCCGGGTTGGCCACCTTGAGGATGCCGAAGTCGTACTGGCTCCAGGGGCCGCCGTTCTCCGGGTCGGCCTCGCCCGCCCACTGCGGGGAGATCATGCCCGCGACCGCGCCCCACTCGCCGTACGGCTCGGCCTGGGCCAGCGAGCCCTGCTTGCCGCCGGTCAGCGCGCCGGAGCTGTTGAACGCCGGGGCGAAGGTGATGTTGGTGTGGTACTTGCCGCCCTTGCCGCCGTGCAGGCAGTGGCTGGCGGTCCACACCAGGTTGCTCTTGCCCGGGTTGGCCGGGTCGGAGACGACGGTGCCGGAGCAGACGTACTCGTCGCTGCCCTTCTGGAAGAACAGCTTGCCGTTCACGTGCTGCGGCTTGGCGAACGGGTGCGGCTCGGGCTTCATCTCGACCGGCTTCGGCTGCGGGTCGTTGCCGCCGCCCGGCGGCTGCGCCGGCGGCTGGGTGGGCTGCGCGGTCGGCTGGGTGCCCGGGCCCGGCTTGTAGGGCTTGGCCTTCAGGATCTTCTGGAGGTCCCAGTAGCCCTTGACGGCCGGGGTGATCACGTTCTGCTGGGCCCACTTGTCCCAGTCGTCGAAGCCCCACTTCTTCAGCTCGTCGACGCTGGGCAGCTTGATCGGCGCCGCGCCGGGCTTGTCGGTGGAGCCGGCGGTGACCGCCGGGGTCGGCGCCGCGACCGGGTCGCTGTTCTCCGGACCGCACGCGGTCGCGACCACGACGGTCAGGGCGACGACGGAGGCGCCCAGCGCGGCACGCCTCGCCCGGGATATCGGTGACATGAGTTCAATTCCCCCTGTGGATGCACACCACGGCGCCGCGAACCCCCCGTGGGTCGCGGGTGTGGCGGGTGTTGCAGGGGAGGAGTCTGCCATGCGGGACCGACCGGTCCCGCGCCCCGGACCGGTCAGGGACGCCGCCGTCACCGGATCGGCACGTGATCGGCACGGAACGGCCAACGGGAAAACCGGTTGCGCGGCTCCGCGGGCCTTCGTAACGTGATCCCCGTCAGCCACCAGAACAGGAGAAGGCCGTTGCTCTACTGAGGTCCCGAGACACCGCCCCCGCCGCGCCGCAGCCATGCCGCTGCCCGTGGTCCGTGAGTGTGCGAGTGCCCGACCTCAGTGGTGAGCCGGCCCGGCGTCCCCCGTCCTCCTGACGATCCCGGCCGCGTCCCGGCCCACCCCTCCCGGCCTCCGCCTCCCCCCGCGGTGTCTCCCGTGTTGCTCCGCGACCACGTGTCGCCCCGCGACCCGCACCGCCGTCCCGCGACGACGCCACCGCTGCACGCGATCACGTCCCCGCCCGACGGCCGCCGGGCCGCCCCACGACCACGGCCGGTGACCGGCCACGTCCGGCAACCCCCGGGAGGCTTCCATGGCACAACCCACCACCTCGCTCCTCTGCACCGACCTCTCCTTCGAGTGGCCGGACGGCAGGCCCGTCCTCGACGGCTTCCACCTCGCGGTCGGCCCCGGCCGCACCGGGCTGATCGGACTCAACGGCGCGGGCAAGTCCACCCTGCTGCGCCTGCTGGCCGGCGAGCTCACCCCCACCTCCGGCACCGTCAAGGTGGCCGGCGAGCTCGGCTACCTGCCGCAGGGCCTCACTCTGGACACCGGCCTGCGGGTCGACGAGGCGCTCGGCGTCCGGGCCGTCCGCGAGGCGCTGCACGCCGTCGAGGCGGGCTCCACCGACCAGCGCCACTTCGACGCGGTCGGCGACGACTGGGACGTCGAGGAGCGCGCCCGCGCCCTCCTCGACCGGCTCGGCCTGCAGCGGCTCGACCTGGACCGCACCACCGGCGAACTGTCCGGCGGCGAGGCGGTGCTGATGCGGCTCGCCGCCCTGCTGCTGCGCCGGCCCGACGTCCTGCTGCTCGACGAGCCCACCAACAACCTCGACCGGGCCGCCCGGGAGCGGCTCTACGAGACGGTGGCCGGCTGGGGCGGCGTGATGGTGATCGTCAGCCACGACCGCGAACTGCTCCAGCACGTCGACCAGATCGCCGAACTGAGGGACGGGCAGGTCACCTGGTACGGCGGGAACTTCGCCGACTACGAGCACACCGTCGCCGCCCAGCAGGAGACGGCCGAGCGGCTGCTGCGCAACGCCGAGGCCGACGTCCAGCGCCAGAAACGGGACTTGAGCGAGGCGCGGATCAAGCTGGAGCGCAGTGCCGGCTACGGCAAGAAGCGCTCCGTCACCCGCAACGACCCGCACATCTTCGCCGGCAAGCTCAAGCGCCAGGGCCAGGAGACGGCCGGCCGCCTCCAGGGCATGCACACCGAGCGGCTGGAGGAGGCCAGGCGCCGGCTCACCGCCGCCGAGGAGGCGGTCCGGGACGACGCCGAGATCCGGATCGACCTGCCGCGGACCGCCGTCCCGGCCGGCCGCACCGTGCTCACCCTGGACAAGGTCCGGCTGCCCTACGGCACCACCGCCGACCTCGACCTGCGCGGGCCCGAGCGGATCGCCCTGGTCGGCCGCAACGGATCGGGCAAGACCACCCTGCTGCGCACCATCTCCGGCGAACTCGCCCCGCTGGAGGGCGAGGTGACCACGCCGGTGCCGCTGCGCCACCTCCCGCAGCGGCTCGACCTGCTGGACGACGGGCTGACCGTCGCGGGGAACGTCAAGCTGTTCGCGCCCGGCGCGGGGGACAACGCGATCCGGGCCCGGCTCGCCCGGTTCCTGTTCCGCGGCGGCCGGGCCGACCAGCTCGCCGCCACCCTCTCCGGCGGCGAGCGGTTCCGGGCCACCCTGGCGGCGCTGCTGCTGGCCGACCCGCCGCCGCAGCTGCTGCTGCTCGACGAGCCGACCAACAACCTCGACCTGGCCAGCGTCCGCCAGCTCACCCAGGCGCTCGCCGCCTACCAGGGTGCGCTGGTCGTGGCCAGCCACGACCTGCCGTTCCTGCGGGGCCTCGGCATCACGCGCTGGCTGGAGCTGGACGGCGAGCTGAGGACGGTGGATCCGATGTGACGGGCGGTCGGTGAGGGTGGTCGGTGTCGGGTTACCGGTGTCGGGCCGGGGTCTGCCGGATCGGTGGCCCGGCCCGGCGCCTAATCCGCCGCCGTCCCCGGGGTGCCCAGGAGGACGCGGCGGGCGGCGGTCAGGGCGGAGTCCCGGCCCTGGGCCAGTTCCTCGTCGGTGAGGACCGGAGTGGCGAGGTCCGGCGGGATGCCCGGGCCGTCGAAGGTGGTGCCGGCCCGGGTGAGGAACTTCTCGTTCGGCAGGATGACGGTGAACGTGTCCGAGACGGGCTTGAACATGATGTCGGAGAACACGCCCTGGGTGTTCTCGCCGATCCGGACCGCCGCCGGGCGCCGCTCCATCAGAGCCTGGGTGAAGGTCTCGCCCGCGCTCACCGTCGAACCGGCGGTGAGCAGGGCCACCGGGCCGGTGAACCTGGTCGCGGCGGCGGGCCGGACCCGGACCTGCTGCGGGGCGGTGAACCGGGTCGGGTCGGCCGGGTCGTTCCGGGCGACCTTGCGGTAGGCGAGGTACGGCCGGTCGGTGAGCCGGGCGGCGATCCGCAGCCCCAGTTCGTCCGAGCCGCCGCCGTTCAGCCGGAGGTCGACCACCAGGCCGTTCAGCCGCCGGGGGTGGGCCAGCAGGGCGTCGAGGGCCCGGTCCAGCTCGGCGGCGTGGTCCTGGTAGCCGCCGTCGTCGACGTACCCGTCGAAGCCGCTCACCCGCAGGTAGCCGATCCCGTCCGGGAGTTCGCCGACCCCCAGCAGGCCGCGGCCGAACGTCCGCTCCGGGCCGACCAGTTGGGCGGCCACCGCCTTCGCCGACAGCTCCCGCACCTCGTCGGTGGGCTCCCGGGTACCCGGCCGCAGGCCGCCGAAGACGGCGCCGATCCCGCCGCCGGCGCGCTTGCGCCCCAGTGCGGTGTGGGCGTCGCCGAGCGGCTGGAGCATGTCGACGAAGACCTGCTGGAGCTCGTCGTCGGTGGTCCGCGGAGTGATCAGCGCGCGCTTCTCGTCCCGGAGGGCGTGCCAGTCGATGCCCTTGGCGGCGAAGAACGGGTAGTTCTCCTCGAAGGTCGCCCAGAACCGGTCGAAGGTGGAGAGCGGATCCTGCGGCGCCGGCTGCCGGCAGAGCGCCGGCAGGCCGCCGGGCAGCCGGGCCAGGTTCTTGGTCGCGGTGGCCCCGTCCTCCTTGTACACGGCCCGGTTGCGGCCGTCGGGGGTGACCGTCAGTTCGGCGTACGCCTTGCCGGGCCGGCCGAACCTGACGGCTCCGCCGTGTCCCGCGGCGCCGACCTGCTCGCCCTTCAGCCAGCCGGGGGTGCAGCTGATCCGGGTCACGTCGTAGGTGGTGAGCGTGGTTCCGGTGAACTCGACGATCGTCCCGTAGCCGTCCACCTGCCAGGCGCCGGCCAGCCGGCCGACCCCGGGCCGGGCCGCCCCGCCGTCGCCGGTGGGCGCCGCCCCGGCCGCGCCCACCGCGCCCGCGGTCACCGCGAGCGCCATCGCGGCCACTCCTGCCGTCCGGGCGGCGGCCCGCGCGGCCCGCGCTGCTCCGGGGCGCGTCCGCTCGTCCGCCTGATTCGCCGTCCTGGCGGGGGCGTTGCTGTGCTTCATCGTCCGTCTCCGATCGTCTCGGGGGTCCTCTGGAGTCCTCTGGGGTTCTCGGGCTGTCCGGCGCCGTCCGGCGGTGCTCGTAGTCGCCGTGCCGGCACCGCGATCCCCGCCGCCGCCCGCCCCGCACCGCCGTGACCGTCACCCCTGAAACCCATACCGGCCCCCGCCGTCGCCAGGTTCAGGCCTCCCCCGCGGAACCCCTCCGCCGCCCACGACCGACGGTACGGATCCGCCCCGCCCCGGCACGTCCACCCGCAGTGCGGTCCCCACCGAGACCCCGGAGGTACGTTCCCGCCGCCCCGCCTCCCCCCGGAGGCGTACGGGCCCGGACCGGACGGCGCCATCGCCCGCGCCCCGCCGGGCCCCGGCTCCGGCCTTCCGCGGGCGGCGCCGGTCCGGTACCCAACTCCCGTACGCTCCAGTACCATCGGCGCCATGCCAGCGCTCAACATCGAGTACACGGAGCACGAACTCGCCGCCATCCGCGCGGCCGCCGCCGCCGACGGGAAGAGCGTCAAGGCGTACGTGCACGACCTCAGCGTGCGGGAGCAGCAGCGGCGGGTCTTCGTCGATCACGCGGTGGCGTTCTGGCGCGCGCACCGGGAGGAGTTCGACGAGGCGTTCCCGGAGGACGCACCGGCGGCGTGAGCGCGGGAGCCGTCGACCACGGGTACGGGTACGGGTGCGGCCGGGGCGCGGGTGCGGCGGGAAGGGCGGCCCGGTGATGCTGCTGCACGTCGATCTGCGCTGGCTGCTCGACGTCCAGGAGCAGGCCTCGCCCGAGGACCTGAGCGTGCGGGACTACTCGGCCCTGCAGGCGGCCGTCGCGCGGCACCGGGTGAACACCGCGCAGCTCGGCGACGACGCCGATCCGGCCTGGTGCGCGGCCACGTTGATGCACACCATCGTGCTGCTGCGCCCGCTGCCGGTGCGCAACAACCTCTACGCCTGCATGACCACGGCCGCGTACATGCACGCGGCGGAGGAGGGGATCGATCCGCCCTACGGCGCCCTGGTGGAGCTGGCCCGGGACATCGGGGAGGGGCGGGCGGACGTGTTCGCGGCGGCCGACCGGATCCGCTCCTGGAGGATCTGAGCGGGAACCGGACCGGCCGCCGCGAGGACGGAACGGGACGGGGCGGAACGGGTCGGGGCGGAACGGGCCGGCAGGGCCGGGGCCCGCCGGTCAGGCCTCGGCGGAGGCGGTGCCCCGGCGGAGCCTGCCCGCGACCAGGGTGCCGAGCCGGTCCAGCCCCACCACGGCGGCCCCCAGCACGACGAACTCGACCGTCAGCAGGGCGATCTGGCCCCAGACGTAGGCGTACCCCTCGGTCGTCGGGTCGAAGAAGAAGTAGGGGTAGGGCATCGGGTAGTTGGAGAAGAGCGCGTTGCGCGCCAGCACGATCGCCGCGTAGCCGAGCGGGAACGCCAGCCAGAGCGGGATGTCGCGCCAGGAGGACGCGTTGCGCGGCCGGAGCACCAGCCAGTCGGCGATGACCAGCACCGGCGTGACGTAGTGCAGGAAGAACGACGACCAGTGCTGGAGCTTGTCCGGTCCGTCGAAGAGCCCGGGCAGCGGGTTGGCGCCGTGCTCCAGCAGGACGTGCGAGACCAGGCCGGTGATCAGGATGTACAGCGTGGCGGCGCCGCGCAGCCGGGGCGCGGGGGCGTCGACGGTGTTCCGCTTGACCATCCAGTAGACGGCGCCGGTGAAGTAGCCGAGCACGATCACGTTGCTCTGGACGGTGAAGTACACCAGCGGCGCGGTCTGGAGGGTCAGGCCGAGGCCCGCCGAGAGCACGATGCCAAGGCGCCACCAGAGCGCCGGGCTGGTCCGGACTGACATGCGGTCACCAGTTCGTTTCGGGTGATACGGGAGGTATCGGACGGGCGGAGGGGGAGATCGCACTCTACCCGCCGGTAGCTCCGGGGTGAAAGAAGGCTCCCGCCCGGCGGTCCGGCCGCCCGGGCCGGGGCCGCCCCGCACGATGAATGCCGGCCGGAGGCCCTTCCCTAGGCTTTTCACGTGTCCCACAGTCAACTCCCCGGCCTGGCACGACCCTCTGTGCCCGGCACGCAGCTCATGTGGCGTCTCCACGGCCTCAAGCAGGAGATCTTCTGCGAGTACGGCCACCCCTGGTTCGATCTGGACGCGTGGTTGTCGGAGCGCGTCGACCGGTGTTACCGGACCGTGTGGGCCCGCTTCCGGCCGGAGCACCGCTTCGGCGGGTTCCGGGCCGAGGTCCTCAAGGAGGCGGCCCGGCACCGGGCCGTGCTGCTGGACCCCGGCTACGCCGGACCCCGGGCGGGCTCGCTGCAGCCGCTGCTGCCGTTGCTGGGAAACCTGATCAGCACGGAAAGGATGTACATGCTCACGCAGGACGACACGTGGATAACCGATGGCGCCTATCGAACGGCCGCTCTGCTGGCGGGGCTGGCCCACGTCGACGAGGAGCTCGCACCCGCGCGGCGCCTGGTCTTCCACTGCCGGGCCGTGCACGGTCTGAGCCTGGCCCGGAGCGCCGCCGTCACCGGCACCTGCGAGCGTACGGTCGCCTCGACCGGCTCGCAGACCTGGCGCGCCATGAGGGACGACAAGATCGACACGGCCGCCGTGACGGTGTTCCTCCGGGACGTCACCGGCGGGTGCACCCCGGAGCGGGACGGCGGCGACGGACCGTCGGCCGCGGGGGAGGACGGCGCCGCGTCCCGGACGCGGCCCACGACGGACGACAAGGAGGCTGGTCGGTGACTTCTTCGGGATTCAAGCACGGCACCCCGCCGGATCTGACGGCCCGGTCCGGACCGCGGCACCGGACGTGGGCCGGGTCGGACGCGGACCTCGCCGCGGACCAGCAGCGGATGGCCGCCGGGCTGATGCAGCGGTCGGCGGAGCGTCGATCGGTCGGCCGCCGCCGGACCGACCGGATCGTCGCGAGGCTTCCGCTGCGGTCGGCCGCCCTGTTGGTGGCCGTCGTCATCAGCGTCCCGCTGGTGATGACCGGACACATCGAAGCGATGGGCGGCTTCCAGGCCGGGATCGTGTTCATGCACGTGGTGGCCGTCGGGCTGGACATCCGGAGTTCGGCCCGTGAACCCGGCTTCGACTGGCGCAGGCGGCACTCGGTGTCCTCGCGCGCCTTCCCCCGCCACCCGCTCGACTGAACCGCCGCCCGTCCGGCGACCCCGCGGATTCCCTGCCCCGGGCGCCGGACGAGCCGGAGGAACAGCCCACCGCACCACACGGAAGGACCGACCCGTGCCCCACCCTCCCACAGCCCGCCCGGCCGCCCCCGCCGGCGACCGGATCCGCCCGTGCCCGACCGCGGGGGTGCGGGCATGACCGTTTCGACCCTCCTCGCGGCGCAGGACGGTGCCCCGGTCGGGCTGGAGGCGGTGCTGGTCCCGGCCGCCGTGATGGCCGTCGTCGCCGCGGTCGGCTGGTGGCTCACCCAGCGGAACCGGGCCAGGGACGCCCTGGGCGCCGAACTCGCGGAGGTCATCGGCCTCCTGCGCGCGACCGACCTGCTCCTGCGTTCCCTGTCCGCGCCGGTCTCCGCGCACGACGTCGCCCGGCTGCGCGGCCACGGGCTGGCCGTCCAGCAGGCGGCCGAGCTCGGTCCGCGCGGGATGCGCCCGGAGCTGGAGGCCGTCGTGGCCGCCGTCACGGACTACCTGGACGCGGCGGACCCGCCGGGCGGCACCGGCCGGGCCGGCGCGGACGGCCTGCTGGGCGCCGCCTACCGGCAGGGCCGGGCGGCCGAGCGGGCCGCCTGCGCGATGGGCGCGGCCGAACTGGCGGCCCGTCGGCTGCTCGGCCGGAAGCGGGCCGGCCGCCGGGCCGTCCCGGTCTGAGCGCGGGCGGCGCGGCCCCGGCACCCGCCGCGGCCGCTCCGCCCGTCCGGCCCACTCCGTCCGGCCCGCTCACCCGGCCCGCGCCCGCGGGTCAGCCCGGTTGCACGAACCCCGACTCGTAGGCGGTGATCACCGCCTGGGTGCGGTCCCGGGCGCCCAGCTTGGCGAGCACGCTGCCGACATGCGTCTTGACGGTCTCCTGGCTGACCACGAGCTTCGCCGCGATCTCGCCGTTGTTGAGCCCGGCCGCCATCAGCCGCAGCACCTGGCCCTCCCGTTCGGTGAGCCGGCCGATCGGCCCCCGGGCCGGTTCGGGGGTCCTGCCGGCCGTGCCGTACCGGAGGGCCAGCTCGCGGACGGCCGCCGGGAAGAGCAGCGAGTCGCCGCGCGCGATCAGCCGTACCGCCTGCACCATCTCCTCCGCCCGGGCCCGCTTCAGCAGGAACCCGGCGGCGCCCGCCCGCAGGGCGTCGTAGACGTGGTCGTCGTGCTCGAAGGTGGTGACCACCAGGATCCGGGGCGGGTCGGCCATGCCGCCGACCAGCTGCTCGGTGGCGCGGATACCGTCGATGCCGGGCATCCGGACGTCCATCAGCACCACGTCCGGGCGCAGTTCGCGCACCAGCGGCACCACCGCGGCGCCGTCGGCGGCCTCGCCGACCACGGTGAGGTCCGGTTCGGCGTCGATCACCACCCGCAGGCCCATCCGGACCAGCCGCTCGTCGTCGGCGATCACCACCCGGACGGGGCCGCCCGCCGGGCCCCCGGCGCCCGTTCCGGTGTCCTCCCCGACGCCCTCCGCGGTGCCCCCGGTACGTGCAGTGTTCATCGTTCCCCTCCCAGCGGCAGCCAGACGGCCAGCCGCCACGTCGTTCCGTCGTCCGCCCGCCCGGCCTCGCAGCCGCCGTGCAGCGCCGCCGCCCGCTCGCCGATCCCGCGCAGTCCGCGGCCGCCCCCGGGGCGGCTGGGCCGGTGCGGGCCGAGCGGGTTGGTCAGTTCGATCTCCAGCCGCCCGCCGACCGGTCCGACGCGGAGCCGGGCGGGTGCGGGGCCGGCGTGCCGGAGCACGTTGGTGAGGCCCTCCTGCACGATCCGGTACGCCTCGCGGGAGAACGCGGCCGGCAGCCGGTCCAGCCCCGGGGCCAGTACGGCGTCCACCTCCACCCCGGTGCGGGCCAGTTGGCGCAGCAGGTCGTCCAGTCCGGCGAGGGTGGGTCCGGCGGGTCCGGCCTCCGTGCCGTCCTCCTCCCTCAGCAGGCCCAGCACGGCGTCCAGTTCGGCGACGGCGCCGCGCGCGGTCTCCTCGATGGCCGCCAGCGCCTCGGCGGCGAAGTCCGGGTCGGTCCGCAGCACCCGGGCGGCGGCGGAGGCCTGGATGCCGACGGCGCTGAGCGCGTGGCCGACCGAGTCGTGCAGTTCGCGGGCCAGCCGGTTGCGCTGGGCGAGGACGGTCGCCCGCCGTTCGGCGGCGGCCACCCGTTCGTCCGGGGTGGGGCCGAGCAGGACGGGCGCCCAGCGGGCGAGCAGCGCGCCGAGCCCGGCGCTGGTGCAGACGATCAGGGTGAGCAGCGCGAGGCCCGTCAGCGGGCCGGGCAGCCACCCGGGGAAGCCGCGGTCCTCCCAGAACCGGACGAGCTCCGCCAGCCCGGTGGGGGCGAGCAGCAGCACCACCGCGAACGGGGTCCCGGCCAGCGTCATGCCGCTGACGACGCCCCCGAACAGGACGTGCAGGACGTACCAGGCGGCGGTCCGCCACCGGGCGGCCCAGGACCGGGCGGGGCCGGTGACGACCTCGTCCGGGCGGGCCGGTGTGCAGAGCGCCCGTGCGGTGGCGCCCTCCAGGGCGCGGACGATCGGCACCAGCGCGGTGACGGCGGCCATCGGCAGCGACAGTCCGAGCGCGGCGAAGTGGAGCAGGAGCTGGCGCACCGGGCCGTTGCGCTGGTCGAGGCTGCCCAGGAGGACGGCCGAGAGCATCCAGTACGGCATCAGCAGGGCGCCGCCCAGGACGAGGTGCACCCAGCGCAGCCGGGCCCGCCGTCCGAACAGCGCGCCGGCCGCCCGCCGTGCCGCGCCGCTCGCCCCGGTGCTCCCGCCGGTCTTCCCCCCGGTGCCGCCGCCGGTCTTCCCGCCCGTCCCCATGCCGGTGCCCGCCCCCGTGCCCGCCCCCGTGATCACTGCGGAGACTCTACGTCAGCGGCGCCGGGGCGGTCCGGGCCCGCGGGGTTCCACGAGTCGCCCCGGGCCGCCACCGCCCGTTCGACCAGGGCGATCGTGCCGGCCGCCAGCACCAGCAGGCCGGTCACCACCTGGACCGACTCCACCAGGGTCAGCAGCCCGGGCACGGCCCGGTCGGGGGTGGTCACCTCGGTGGTCGTCCCGAGCGCGACCAACTGCCACGACCCCCAGCCGAACAGCGACCCGGCGGTCGTCCAGGCCACCGCCAGCGGCACCCGCAGCCGCCGCCCCGGGTGGAGCCGGAACACGAGCACCAGCAGGGCGGCCGCCGCGGCCAGGGCCATCGCGGCGGTCACCCCGTTCATCACCGCGACGCCCCGGCCGCGGTGCTCCCGCCACTCCAGCGGCAGTCCGGCGTCCCCGCCGAGGGCCCAGTAGAGCTGGGCCGCCGCCACCCCGGCGGCGAGCGGCGCGGCGACGCAGGCGAAGGACCGCTGGACGGTGAGCGTGGGGGAGGAGGGCAGGTCGCCGATCCGGTCGCTCAGCAGTCCGGACCAGCGCTGCCGCGCGTACAGCAGGAAGCCGGTGATCAGGGCGAGGCCCTGGACGGCGAACCCGCCGTACACCACCGGGAAGACCCAGCCGCTCGGCCCGTCGTCGGCGCCGGCGGCGGGCACCTCGGGGCCGAGCACCAGGGAGGAGAGCAGGAACACCGGCAGCGCGACCAGGATGGTGCCGAGCAGCCCGGTCGCGACCCACATCGGGAAGAGCAGCAGCCCGGCCGGGGCCCGACGGCCCCACGGGCGGACGAAGGCCAGGGCCAGGACCACCGCGATCGCGTCCATGCCGAAGGTCAGCAGGTTGACCAGCCACAGGTCGTCCATCGCGTCGCCGTCGCCGGCCCCGACGGGGTGGCCGGTGAGCCAGAGCAGCTTGAGGGTGAGGTACGGCACGGTGGCGGCGACGGCGGTCCCGGCCGCCACCGCGCGGATCCGGCCGACGGCCGGTGCGGTGGCGGGTGCGGGGGGTGCCGTCGGACGGGGCACGGTGGTCGAGGTCATGCGTCCACGCTCCCGCGCCGGGCTCCGCCGGCACGTCCTCCGTGGACGGGATCCGTCTCCCCCGTCAGGGGGATCCGGCGCGGGGTACCCGGCCCCGGGGGAGGAGGGGGTGGCCCCGGGGGGTGCCCGGTCCGGTCCTCCGCCGTCCCGGTGGTCCGGCGCGCGGGGCGGCGGTCCGCCCCCGAAGGCCTTGTTACCGACGGGTCGCTTCCCTATCATCGCGAGTGTTACAGCTTTACTGTCAGACCTCGGAGGGGCAGTGGCGCCCGTGCGTGGCAGTGGTGTGCGTGGGAACGGCGGCCCGCTGGCCGGGGTCCGCGTGGTCGAACTCGCGGGGATCGGCCCCGGCCCCTTCGCCGCGATGCTGCTCGGCGACCTCGGCGCGGACGTGGTCCGGGTGGACCGCCCGGAGCCCTCGCCGCTCGGCATCGAGCCGGCGTACGACGTCGCCAACCGCAACAAGCGCTCCGTCGTGATCGACCTCAAGTCCGCCGACGGACCCGCCCGGGTGCTCGACCTCGCCGCCCGGGCCGACCTGCTGATCGAGGGCTACCGCCCCGGCGTCGCCGAACGCCTCGGGGTCGGACCGGAGGCCTGCCACGCCCGCAACCCGGCGCTGGTGTACGGCCGGATGACCGGCTGGGGCCAGCACGGGCCGCTGGCCGCCCGGGCCGGCCACGACATCGGGTACACGGCGGTCGCCGGGGTGCTCGGCCTGGCCGGCCGGCCGGGGGCGGACGCGGACGAGCCGCCCGCCGTCCCCGCCAACCTGCTCGGCGACTACGCGGGCGGCTCGCTCTACCTGGTCGTCGGCCTGCTCGCGGCGCTCCACCACGCCCGCGCCACCGGCGCCGGGCAGGTCGTCGACGCCGCCGTCGTCGACGGCGCCGCCCACCTCACCGCCGTCCTCCAGGGCCTGCTCGCCGCCGGCCACTGGCAGGACCGGCGGGGCGCCAACCTGCTCGACGGCGGCGCACCGTTCTACGCCGTCTACCCGGCCGCCGACGGCGGCCACCTCGCGGTCGGCGCACTGGAACCGCAATTCTACGCCGAGTTCGCCCGGCTGCTGGACCTCGGTGCCGACGCCCCGGGCCAGTGGGAGACCGCCCGCTGGCCCGAGCTGCGGGCCCGGATCGCCACCCGGTTCGCGAGCCGCACCCGGGCCGAGTGGGAGGCCGTCTTCGACGGCTCCGACGCCTGCGTGGCACCCGTGCTGACGATGCGTCAGGCCGCGGCGCACGAACACCTGGTGAGCCGCTCCACCTACGTCGAGGTGGGCGGCGTCACCCAGCCCGCGCCCGCCCCGCGGTTCTCCGCCACCCCGGGGGCGCTGCGCCGACCGCCCGCCCGGCCGGGCGCCGACACCGCCGAGGTCGCCCGGGACTGGGGGGTCCCCTCCCTGGCGGCCGGGCTGCCGGGCGGCGGCTGACGGCCCCGCCCGCACCCCGCCCCCCACGCCCGCACCCCGCCCCGGCGCCCCGTCCGCCACCGCTCCGACCCGCAGCCCTCCCCGACCCGCAGCCCTCCCCGACCCGCAGCCCTCCTCGACCCCCAGGGAGCCCGCCGTGCAACGCGACCTCTACACCGACGAGCACGAGGACTTCCGGGCGACCGTCCGGTCCTTCCTCGCCAAGGAGGTGCTGCCGCACTACGACCGCTGGGAGAAGGCCGGCATCGTCGACCGCGAGGCCTGGCTGGCCGCCGGCCGGCAGGGCCTGCTCGGGCTCGCCGTCCCCGCCGAGTACGGCGGCGGGGGCGCCGCCGACTTCCGCTACGCCGCCGTACTGGCCGAGGAGTTCGCCCGGGCCGGTGCCTCCGGCCTGGCGGTCGGACTGCACAACGACATCATCGGCCCCTACCTCACCTCGCTCGCCACCGAGGAGCAGAGGCTCCGCTGGCTGCCCGGCTTCTGCACCGGGGAGCTGATCACCGCCATCGCGATGACCGAGCCCGGCACCGGTTCCGACCTCCAGGGCATCCGCACCCGGGCCGAGGACCGGGGCGACCACTACCTGCTCAACGGCGCCAAGACCTTCATCTCCAACGGCATCCTCGCCGACCTGGTGGTCGTGGTCGCCCGCACCACCCCCGAGGGCGGCTCGCACGGCCTCAGCCTGCTGGTGGTCGAACGCGGCATGCCGGGCTTCGAACGCGGCCGCAACCTCGACAAGATCGGCCAGAAGGCCCAGGACACCGCCGAGCTGTTCTTCCAGGACGTCCGCGTCCCCAAGGAGAACCTGCTCGGCGAGCTGAACGGCGGCTTCGTCCACCTGATGCAGAACCTCGCCCAGGAGCGGCTCACCATCGCCGCCGCCGCGATCGCCGGCGCCGAGTACCTGGTCGAGATCACCACCGAGTACGTCAAGGGTCGCGAGGCCTTCGGGCGCCCGCTGGCGAAGCTCCAGCACGTCCGCTTCGAGATCGCCGAGCTCGCCACCGAGTGCGCGGTCACCCGGGCCTTCGTCGACCGCTGCATCACCGAGCACAACCGGTACGCGCTCACCCCGGCCGACGCCTCGATGGCCAAGTGGTGGGCCACCGAACTGCAGAAGCGCACCGCGGACCGCTGCCTCCAACTCCACGGCGGATACGGGTACATGACCGAGTACCCGGTCGCCCGGGCGTTCACCGACGGCCGCATCCAGACCATCTACGGCGGGACCACCGAGATCATGAAGGAGATCGTCGGCCGGTCCCTCCTCGGCTGACCGCGCCGCCCCCCCTCACCCGGACAACCGCGCAACCCCCCGCGCCTGAAAGGCTCTTCACCGTGACCACCGAAGCGTACGTCTACGACGCGATCCGCACCCCGCGCGGCCGGGGCAAGGCCTCCGGCTCACTGCACGGCACCAAGCCGATCGACCTCGTCGTCGGCCTGATCCACGAACTGCGCCGCCGCTTCCCCGATCTGGACCCGGCGGCGGTCGACGACATCGTGCTCGGCGTGGTCAGCCCGATCGGCGACCAGGGGTCCGACATCGCCCGGATCGCCGCCATCGCGGCCGGCCTGCCCGACACCGTGGCCGGCGTCCAGGAGAACCGCTTCTGCGCCTCCGGCCTCGAAGCCGTCAACCTGGCCGCCGCCAAGGTCCGTTCGGGCTGGGAGGACCTCGTCCTGGCCGGCGGCGTCGAGTCGATGTCCCGGGTCCGGATGGGCTCCGACGGCGGCGCCTGGGCGATGGACCCGATGACCAACTACGAGGGCTACTTCGTCCCGCAGGGCGTCGGCGCCGACCTGATCGCCACCATCGAGGGCTACTCCCGCACCGACGTCGACGCCTTCGCCGCGGAGTCCCAGGCCCGCGCCGCCAAGGCCCAGGCCGACGGCCTCTTCGACCGCTCGGTCGTCCCGGTCCGCGACCGCAACGGCCTGGTCGTCCTGGAGCGCGACGAGTTCATCCGCCCCGGCACCACCGTCGAGACGCTGGCCGGGCTCAAGCCCTCCTTCGCCGCCATCGGCGAGGCGGGCGGCTTCGACGCCGTCGCCCTGCAGAAGTACCACTGGGTGGAGGCCATCGACCACGTCCACCACGCCGGAAACTCCTCCGGCATCGTGGACGGCGCCGCCCTCGTCGCGATCGGCAACCGCGAGGTCGGCGAGCGGTACGGGCTGCGCCCGCGCGCCCGGATCGTCTCCGCCGCCGTCTCCGGGTCCGAGCCGACCATCATGCTCACCGGACCGGCCCCCGCCACCCGCAAGGCGCTCGCCAAGGCCGGTCTGACCGCCGCCGACATCGACCTGGTCGAGATCAACGAGGCCTTCGCCGCCGTCGCCCTGCGGTTCGTCCGGGAGATGGGCTTCTCGCCCGAGCAGGTGAACGTCAACGGCGGCGCGATCGCGCTCGGCCACCCGCTCGGCGCCACCGGCGCGATGATCCTCGGCACCCTGATCGACGAGCTGGAGCGGCGCGACCTCCGCTACGGCCTGGCCACCCTCTGCGTGGGCGGCGGCATGGGCATCGCCACCGTCGTCGAGCGCATCTGACCCCCCTCCTGGAGACGTAGATCCCATGTCTGACACCACCATCCGCTGGGAGCAGGACCAGGAGGGCGTGGTCACCCTCGTCCTCGACGACCCCACCCAGTCCGTCAACACCATGAACGAGGCCTTCACGGCCGACTTCGAGGCCGCCGTCGCCCGGCTGGCCGGCCTCGGCGACGCCCTGCGCGGGGTCGTCGTCACCTCCGCCAAGAAGACCTTCTTCGCCGGCGGCGACCTGAGGATGCTCTCCGCCGCCCGGCCCGAGGACGCCGCCGCCGTCTTCGAGAAGTCCATGCGGATCAAGCGCGCCCTGCGCACCCTGGAGACGCTCGGCAGGCCGGTGGTCGCCGCGATCAACGGCAGCGCGCTCGGCGGCGGCCTGGAGATCGCCCTGGCCTGCCACCACCGGATCGCCCTGGACACCCCGGCGAGCCGGATCGGCCTGCCCGAGGTCACCCTCGGCCTGCTCCCCGGCGGCGGCGGGGTCGTCCGCACCGTCCGGCTGTTCGGCATCACCGACGCCCTGCTCAAGGTGCTGCTGCAGGGCCGCCAGTACCGGCCCGCGCAGGCCCTCGACAACGGACTGGTCCACGAAGTCGTCGACACGCCGGAGGAGTTGACCGCCCGGGCGCACGCCTGGATCGGGGCCAACCCGGCCGCCGTCCAGCCCTGGGACGTCAAGGGCCACAAGATCCCGGGCGGCACCCCCAGCACCCCGGCGCTCGCCGCCAACCTGCCCGCCTTCCCGTCCAACCTGCGCAAGCAGCTCGCCGGCGCGCCCTACCCGGCGCCGCGCAACGTGCTCGCCGCCGCCGTCGAGGGCGCCCAGGTGGACGTCGACACGGCCATGGTCATCGAGGCCCGCTACTTCACCGAACTGGCCTGCGGGCAGACCAGCAAGAACATGATCCAGGCCCTCTTCTTCGACATGCAGGCGGTCAACTCCGGTGCTGGCCGGCCGGCTTCCCACGAGAAGCGGACGGTCCGCCGGGTCGCCGTGCTCGGCGCCGGGATGATGGGCGCCGGCATCGCCTACACCTGTGCCAGGGCGGGCATCCAGGTGCTGCTGAAGGACGTCACCGTCGAGGCCGCCGAACGCGGCAAGGCCTACGCCGAGGGCCTGCTGGCCAAGGCGGTGGCCCGCGGCCGGACCACCGGGGCGCAGCGCGACGAGCTGCTCGCCCGGATCACCCCCACCGCCGACGCGGCCGACCTGGCCGGCTGCGACGCGGTGATCGAGGCGGTCTTCGAGAACCCCGAGCTGAAGCACAAGGTCTTCCAGGAGATCGAGGGCGTCGTCGCCCCGGACGCGCTGCTCTGCTCCAACACCTCCACCCTGCCGATCGGCCTGCTCGCCGAGGGCGTGGAGCGCACCGCCGACTTCATCGGGCTGCACTTCTTCTCCCCGGTCGACAAGATGCGGCTGGTGGAGATCATCCGCGGCCCGGAGACCGGCGACGAGGCGCTGGCCCGCGCCTTCGACCTGGTCCGGCAGATCGACCGGACGCCGATCGTGGTCAACGACTCGCGCGGCTTCTTCACCTCCCGGGTGATCGGCCAGTTCATCAACGAGGGCGTCGCCATGGTCGGCGAGGGCGTCGACCCGGCCACCGTCGAACAGGCCGCCGCCCAGGCCGGCTACCCCGCCAAGGTGCTGTCGCTGCTCGACGAGCTGACCCTCACCCTGCCGCGGAAGATCCGCGACGAGTACCGGCGCGCCGTCGAGGCCGCCGGCGGCGAGTGGACCGCCCACCCGGCCGACGCGGTGGTGGACCGGATGGTCGACGAGTTCGGCCGCCCCGGCCGCAGCGGCGGCGCCGGCTTCTACGAGTACGACGGGGACGGCCGGCGCGGCCGGCTCTGGTCGGGCCTGCGCGAGCACTTCACCGACGCCTCGGTGGAGGTCCCCTTCGAGGACCTCAAGGAGCGGATGCTGTTCAGCGAGGCGCTGGACTCGGTCCGCTGCCTGGAGGAGGGCGTGCTCACCTCCGTCGCCGACGCCAACGTCGGCTCCATCCTGGGCATCGGCTTCCCCGCCTGGACCGGCGGCGTCCTCCAGTACGTCAACGGCTACCCGGGCGGCCCGGCCGGCTTCGCGGCCCGGGCCCGCGAACTCGCCGCCGCGTACGGCGAGCGGTTCGCGCCGCCGGCCCTGCTGGAGCGGATCGCCGCCGAGGGCCGCACCTTCACGGACTGACGGACGGTCCGGTCGGCTCCCCGGGCGAGGTTGTGGGACTCTCCACGGCCTCGCCCGGCTCGTCCTACAGCTCCCCGTCCGGTTGCTCCCGCGCCTCCCCGCCCGGCTCGTCCTGAGCCTGCCCGCCCGGCTCCTCGCCCAGTTCCTCCCGCAGGGACCGCTGGAACGCGGTCACCAGCGCCTGCGCCACCATGGGCTGGATGTGGTCGGTGAGCGCCTTCATCCGCTCCACCTCGTCCGGCGCCGGCTCGCTCTCCCGGTACGGCCTCCACACCGTCTCCCGGAAGAGCCGCTGCAACTCCCGCGCCGTCGCCCGGCTGTGCTCCAGCACCACCGCGCGCGCCGCCTGCAGCGTCTCCAGCGGGATCGGCACGTCCAGGATCCGCACGCCCAGCGGCAGCAGCCCGGGATCCACCCGGAACACCTCCGGGTCCGCCGTCCGCTCCAGCGCCCCCATCGCGGCCAGCCGGTCCAGCTGCTCCTCCGAGAGCGCCCGCCCGGCCCGCCGTTCCAGCTGCCCCCGGTCCGCCTCCTCCGGTGACTCCGGGGTCCACGAGGCCACCAGCGCCCGGTGGATCGCCAGGTCCAGCGGCGTCGAGTCGTGCGGCAGCCGTCCCAGGTAGCGCTCGATCGCCGCCAGGGTCAGCCCCTGCCGCTGCAACTCCTCGATCAGCCCGAGCCGGTCCAGGTGCTCGGCCCCGTACCACCCCACCCGACGGGCTCCCAGCACGGGCGGCGGCAGCAGCCCCTTGGTGCCGTAGAAGCGCACCGTCCGCACCGTCACGCCCGCCCGTGCCGCCAGCTCGTCCACCGTCAGCCGCACCTCCACGTCCGCCTCCGCCTCCCCGCTCCTCGCCCGACGCCTCTCGCACCACTGCTGTGACAGCACGAGTGTGACAGCGCTGTGTCACCCGGTCCACCAGAGCCGGGGACGGGCCCGGTGGCCAGGCCCGACGGGCAGCCGTACGGGTCCCCGGGCGCGGCCGGGCCACCCGGCGGGCGGCCGGACTCCTGCGCCACGGTTCGTGGCCGAATCGGTCCAGGGCCGCTTCCGTCCACCCGTCAGGCCTTCCGGCCGGGCCGGACGGGGACGAACCTTGTGCCTGTCGCCGGGACACACCGAACCGGCGACGGAGCCGGAGCCCGCAGCCGTGAGGCGCGCGGCCGGTGAAGCCCCGTCACCCCGCACCGCGACGGTTCCGCGTCACCACGGCTCCGCACCACGGCACCTCCGCACCACGGCACCTCCGCACCACGGCACCTCCGCACCACGGCACCTCCGCACCACGGCAGTTCCGCAGCACCCGGCCCGCGCCGGCCCGTACCGGAGCCGGCGCGTCGGCCCCCGGCCGTCCGGCGGTACCGCACGCCGCGACGCCGGCCCGAATTCCGCGACCCATCCGAGGAGATCACGCATGTCCACTGCCAGTCGCCCCGCCGTCCGCGCCGCGTCCGTCCTGGTCGCCGCCGGCCTGTCCTCCGCCCTCGTCCTGTGCGCGACCCCGGTGCACGCCGCGCCGGTCGGCGCCGGTGCGCCGATCGTCGCCCCGGCCGGGCTTCCGGATCCGGACTGGGGCAGCCCCGGCCAGGGTTCACCCGGTCCGGGCGTGGAGGGCGCGCCCGCCGCCGCCCTGTCCGCTCTGGCGGCGGGCCCGCAGATCACCCGCTCCGAAGCGGTCGCCCGGGCGGCCTCCTGGGTCTCCCTCGGCCTCCGCTACAGCTGGAACTCCTACCACAACGGGTACCGGCAGGACTGCTCCGGCTACGTCGCCATGGCCTGGAAGCTGGCCACCCCCGGCCTGGACACCACCAGATTCGTCCCGTCCGGAGTGGCGTCGAGGATCACCAAGGAGGAGCTCAAGCCCGGCGACGCGCTCCTCAACGACGCCGCCCTGGAGGACGGGCACGTCGTCCTGTTCGACCGCTGGGCCAACGCCGACCACAGCGCCTACGTGGGGTACGAGTTCAGCTCCAGCGGTGTCCACCACCGGACGATCCCCTACCCCTACTTCCCCGACCGCATCCCCGTGGGCACCGGCTACAAGCCGGTCCGCAACAACAGCATCGTCGACGACGTGACGACCCCGCAGACCCCGACTCCGACTCCCTCGGGTGCGTCGCCGTCGGCGGCGACGGTGTACAACCCGGACACGGGGACGGCGGAGGTGTTCGCGGTGGGGGCGGACGGTGTGGTGGGTCATGCGTACAGCACCGGTGGTGGTGCGTGGTCGAGTTGGGGTGCGTTGGATCCGTCGTTCCGGTTCACGGGGAGTCCGGCGGTGGTCTACAACCCGGTGAACAAGGTGACGGAGGTGTTCGCGACCGGTACGGACGGGGTGATCTCGCACAGTTACCTGTTCAACGGCGGTCAGTGGAGCGGTTGGTCGGCGCTGGGGTCGGGGTTCCGGTTCAAGAGTGCGCCGACGGCGGTGTACAACGCGGCGACGAACGCGATCGAGTTGTTCGGCATCGGTACGGACGGGGTGCTGAACCACACGTACAACGTGAACGCGGGTGCGTGGGCGGGCTGGGAGTCGCTGGACACGGGTTACAGGTTCTCGGGTCGTGCGGCTGCGGTGTACAACGCGGACACGCGGACGGCGGAGGTGTTCGCGACGGGTGCGGACGGGATCATGTCGCACGCCTACAGCACGTCGGGGAGCCGCTGGTCCGCCTGGTCGGCCCTCGGGCCCGACTACCGGTTCGCGTCGAGCCCGGCGGTGGTCTACAACCCGGTGAACAAGGTGACGGAGGTGTTCGCGACCGGCGCGGACGGGATCACCTCGCACAACTACCTGTTCAACGGCGGCCAGTGGAGCGGCTGGTCGACGCTGGGACCGGCCTTCCGGTTCAGCGGCAGCCCGACCGCCGCCTACAACGCCGCCACCAACGCGATCGAGCTCTTCGGCATCGGCGCCGACGGCGTGCTGAACCACAACTACAACATCAACGCCGGTGCGTGGGCGGGCTGGGAGTCCCTGGACACCGGCTACCGGTTCACCGGCACCCCGGCCGCCGTCTACGAGTCCGGCACCAGTGCGGCGGAGGTCTTCGCGATCGGCGCCGACGGTGTGATCTCGCACGCCTACAACGCCGACGGCAGCCCCTGGAGCCCGTGGTCCACCCTCGCCGGCTGGACGTTCAAGACCAGCTGAACGCGGTTCGCGCAGCCGGTGCCGGCCGGCGCACCGCCGGCCGGCACCTCCCTCCACCCCGTCCGCACCACCCTTCACCAGGAGCACGAACTCCCATGAACCGCCGTATCCAGCGCAGTCTGCACGCCCTCGCGGTGACCGCCGCGACCATCGCCGGAGGCCTCTCGGCCGGCGCCTCCCCGGCACACGCCGCACTCCTCCCGGACCGCTCCTGCGGGACGGTGACCACCGCCGACGCCGCGGCCGCCGCCCAGCTGAACCAGGTCCTGACCGGCTCGCTGACCCGGGCCATGAACGCGTACCGGGTCTCCTGTGCCCGGGCCATCGCCACCACCGTCCGCGACCTCGGGCTCCCGGAGCGGGCGGCGGTCATCGCCGTGACCACCTCCATCGTCGAGACCACCCTGCGGAACAACCCGAACGTGCTGGACCACACCAGCGTCGGCCTCTTCCAGCAGCAGGACTTCTGGGGCACGACCGAGCAGCGGCTGAACCCGGCCTGGTCGACCACCGCCTTCATCAACGCCATGCAGCGCACCTACCCGGGCGGGGCGTGGCAGGGCCAGCAGATCGGCACGGTCTGCCAGGCCGTGCAGCGTTCGGCCTACCCCGACCGCTACCAGGTCCAGGCCGCCGACGCCCAGCGGATCGTGGACGCCCTCGGTGCGACCGCCCCGGACCCGACCCCGGCGCCCGTCGGTGCGTCGCCGTCGGCGGCGACGGTGTACAACCCGGACACGGGGACGGCGGAGGTGTTCGCGGTGGGGGCGGACGGTGTGGTGGGTCATGCGTACAGCACCGGTGGTGGTGCGTGGTCGAGTTGGGGTGCGTTGGATCCGTCGTTCCGGTTCACGGGGAGTCCGGCGGTGGTCTACAACCCGGTGAACAAGGTGACGGAGGTGTTCGCGACCGGTACGGACGGGGTGATCTCGCACAGTTACCTGTTCAACGGCGGTCAGTGGAGTGGTTGGTCGGCGCTGGGGTCGGGGTTCCGGTTCAAGAGTGCGCCGACGGCGGTGTACAACGCGGCGACGAATGCGATCGAGTTGTTCGGCATCGGTACGGACGGGGTGCTGAACCACACGTACAACGTGAACGCGGGTGCGTGGGCGGGCTGGGAGTCGCTGGACACGGGTTACAGGTTCTCGGGTCGTGCGGCTGCGGTGTACAACGCGGACACGCGGACGGCGGAGGTGTTCGCGACGGGTGCGGACGGGATCATGTCGCACGCCTACAGCACGTCGGGGAGCCGCTGGTCGGCCTGGTCGACCTTCGGGCCCGACTACCGGTTCGCGTCGAACCCGGCGGTGGTCTACAACCCGGTGAACAAGGTGACGGAGGTGTTCGCGACCGGCGCGGACGGGATCACCTCGCACAACTACCTGTTCAACGGCGGCCAGTGGAGCGGCTGGTCCGTCCTCGGCCCCGACTACAGGTTCACCGGCAGCCCGACGGCGGTGTACAACGCGACGACGAACGCGATCGAGCTGTTCGGCATCGGCGCCGACGGTGTGCTGAACCACACGTACAACGTGAACGCCGGTGCGTGGGCGGGCTGGGAGTCCCTGGACACCGGCTACCGGTTCACCGGCACCCCGGCCGCCGTGTACGAGTCCGGCACCAGTGCGGCGGAGGTCTTCGCGATCGGCGCCGACGGTGTGATCTCGCACGCCTACAACGCGGGCGGCAGCCCCTGGAGCCCGTGGTCCACCCTCGCCGGCTGGAGGTTCAAGACCAGCTGACCCCCTCGGCGCCCCCGCGGACGTGCCGCCCGACATCGCGTCGGGCGGCACGTCCGCTCCCGTTCCCGTTCCTGGGGAGCGGGTCGCACGGTCCTGCCTCCGGGTGCTGCCGTCCGTCCTCCTGCCGTCCGTCCTCCTGCCGTCCGTCGCGTCCTGCCGTCAGCGGGCGGGGGAGTCGGCGAGGTCGGGGTGGTGGCGGCGGGTGACCTCGGGGTGGGCCCTCGTGTAGCCCTTCCACTCGTTGAATCCGAAGTCGGCGTAGAGCGGGTTGGCCGGGTCCTGGGTGGCGCCCGGGGCGTGGTGGGCGAGCGGGAAGTCCAGCGGCTCGACGTGGGCGTCGAGCCGCGGGTTGTAGAAGAACGGGACGGAGAAGCGCTCGCGGGCACCGGCCGGGCTGACCACCCGGTGGCTGGTGGCCTTCAGGTAGCCGTCGGTGGCGACCTCCAGCAGCTCGCCGAGGTTGACCACGAAGGCGCCCTCCATGGGCGGGACCTCCAGGAAGCTGCCGTCCGCGCGCTCCACCTGGAGGCCGCCGACGGTGTCCTGGAGGAGGAGGGTGATGAAGCCGTAGTCCTTGTGCGCGCCGACGCCCTGGCCGGAGCCGTCGGGCGCGGTGCCCGGGTAGCGGACCAGCTTGAGCCGCAGGTGCGGGTGCCCGGCGAAGGCGTGGTCGTAGAAGTCGGGGCGGGCGCCGATCGCGGCGAGCAGTTCGTGCAGCAGCCGGCGGGCGACGGCGCCGAGCCGGTCGATCCAGCCGAGGGCGGCGGTCCGCAGCTCCGGGAGCGCCTCGGGCCACTGGTTGGGACCCTCCAGCCACCAGTAGGCGGGCTCGCCGGGGGCCGGGACGTGCGGGGGCAGTTCGGCGCCGATGTCGAGCTGGTCGCGCCAGTCCTGGCTGCCGCCGGTGCGCTCGTCGCCGGTCCGCGTGTAGCCGCGGTAGTGCGGGGAGTTGAGGTTGGCGACGGCGTGGC
Organism: Kitasatospora sp. NBC_00458; assembly: GCF_036013975.1. Lineage (NCBI taxonomy): Bacteria > Bacillati > Actinomycetota > Actinomycetes > Kitasatosporales > Streptomycetaceae > Kitasatospora > Kitasatospora sp. NBC_00458. The sequence continues at coordinate 2,240,216 of NZ_CP107904.1, read as the reverse complement.
GGTCGGCCTCGGGGAGGGCGAAGAAGGCCCGCATCGCGGCGGTCAGGGCGGCGGTCTCCTCCGGCGTGACGCCGTGGCCGACGAGCTGGAAGAAGCCGACGTCGGTGGCGGCGGCGCGGAGCTCGTCGTGCAGCCGGGTGCGGTCCTCCGGGCTGCCGTCGGCGAGCGAGAGGTCGATCACCGGGAGGCTGTCCAGCAGGGCGGGCGCCGTCCCGGGCGCGGTCCCGGCTGCGGTTCCTGCGGCGGTGGCCGCGGCTGCGGCGGCTGCGGTCTCGGTGGAGGGGGTGATGGAGTGCTGCTGCGTCATGGGTGACATCCGCTGGGTCTCGTCCCGACCGGTTCCGGTGGTGACCGGGGACGCCGGGGACGCGCCTGGTGCGGCGGGTGTGCCCGGGGGTCGGGAAGGGGGAGCGGCCGGCAGGGGCCGCGCTGAGGGTGGGGAGGTGCGAGGTTCAGCTGGAGCGTCGACAGGACATGCTGGTCACGCGGAGCAGGTCCACGTGGCGACGGCGAACGAGTATGAGCACGTCACCAGCCTAGATCAAGGGTTCGAGGGGCGACGAAGCGCCCGGTATGTCCGGGAGGGGCAGGGCCCGGTGATGACATAGGCATGACGAGATGGTGCTCTCGGAACGAACGGCAGACAAGGGGGCGAGTGGCGGAGGGCCCCGTCCGGCGCGCCGGGGCGACCCCCGGTGACCCGTCCGGCCTGGCCGGAAACCGCCCACCGCGCGGAAAACCCCGGGACCTCGCGGCCGCCGCTCACTACCCTCGCCGCAGTGAAGACCCGACCGGACGACCTCGACGACCACCGGCTCCGGAGCGGCCTGCGCGCCTTCGGCATCGAAGCCGCCGACCTCGACTACGCACCGGTCGGCCACGGCGACCACCACTGGACGGCGGCCGGTGCCGACGGGCGGCGCTGGTTCGTCACCCTCGCCGACCTCGCCCACAAGAGCCACTGCGGCCCCGAGCCGGAGTCGGCGTTCGCCGGGCTGCGCCGGGCCATGGCCACGGCACGGGCGCTGCGCGGGCTCGACCTCGTCGTCGCCCCCGAGGCCGCGGCCGACGGCGGGACCGCGCTCCGGCTCGGCGAACGGTACGCGCTCAGCGTCTTCCCGCACGTCGACGGCGCCACCGGCCACTTCGGCGAGGAGCTCGCCGCCGCCGACCGGGCCCGCCTGGTGGACGCGCTCGCCCGGCTGCACCGTGCCGAGCCGCCCGCCACGGCGCCGCGCCGCGGCCCGCGGCTCTCCGCCCGCGCCCGCCTCGACGCCGCCCTCGCGGACCGCACCCGGCCGTGGACCGCCGGACCGTACGGCGAGCGCGCGCGGACCCTGGTGGCCGACCACGCGGCCGGACTGCGCCGGGCGCTGGACCGCTTCGACCGGCTGGCCGACGGGCTCGACGGCCCCCTCGTCGTCACCCACGGCGAACCGCACCCCGGCAACCTGCTGCGCCCGCCCGGGCGCGTGCTGCTGGTCGACTGGGACACCGTCGGGCTGGCCGTGCCCGAGCGCGACCTCTGGCTCGTCGGCGCGGATGCCGGGGACCTGGCCCGCTACGCCGAGGCCACCGGTCACACCCCGCGCCCGGCGGCGCTGGCCCTCCACCGGCTGCGCTGGGCGCTGGAGGACGTCGACGCGTACCTGCACTGGTTCCGCTCGCCGCACGGCGACAGCGAGGACGCCCGCGAGTCCTGGGCCGCCCTGGCCGGGACGGTGCGCGAGCTGGACGCCTCGGCCGGGGACGGCGGGTAGCGGGACCGGCCCCGGCCCGTCCGCCCGCCGGCCCCCACGCCGGCCCGGGGGACGGCGCCACCAGCCCCCGGACCCCCCACCCCCGGACCCCCGCCCCCGGACCCCCACCCCCGGACCCCCGCCCCCGACCGAACGAACGGACGATGACCCCCGAATCACCCTGGCGGATACCCGACTTCCGCACCCTGTTCACCGCCACCGCCCTCGTCCAGCTCAGCACCAACGTCGGCTACGTCGTCATCCCGCTGATCGCCGTCACCGCCCTCGACGCGAGCGCCGGCCAGGTCGGCGCCCTCGCGACCCTCGGCACCGTCGCGTTCCTGCTCATCGGCCTGCCGGCCGGCGCCTGGGTGGACCGGATGCGCCACCGGCGCGTGCTGATCGCCGCCGACCTGGCGAAGGCCGTGCTCTACGCGTCCATCCCGATCGCCTGGGCGTTCGGCGGCCTCACCCTCTGGCAGCTGTACGCCGTCGCCCTGCTGAGCGGCTGCGCGACCGTCTTCTTCGACATCGCCTCGCAGAGCGTCCTGCCCCGACTCGTGGGCCGCGGACACCTCGTGCAGGCGAACGCCGCCGTGATCGGCCTGATGGCCCTCGGCAACATCGCCGGACGCGGCGCCGGCGGCGCGCTCGTCCAACTGCTCACCGCGCCCGCCGCCATCGTCGCGACGGCCGTCGGCCACTTCGGTTCCGCGCTGCGCCTGGCGGCCCTGCACCGCACCCCCGTGCCGACGACGCCGGCGACACCTCCCGGGGCGGAAACGGCGCCCGCGCCGGGCCTGGGCAGGCAGATCGCCGAGGGGGTCCGGCACGTCCTCGGCAACGCCGAGCTGCGGGCGCTCGCGCTCTCCGCCGCCCTCGTCAACCTCGGCTACCAGCTCGTCAACACCCTGCTCCCGGTGCTGTTCGTCCGGGAGCTGCACCTGTCGGCCGGTGCCCTGGGCCTGTTCTGGGCCGCGGGCGGGGTCGGGGTGCTGCTCGGCTCGCGCTGCGCCCGCCTGATCGCCGCCCGGGTCGGCTACGGCCGGACCCTCGTCCTGGCGGGCCTCGCGGCGGTGCCCGCCGCCCTGCTGGTCCCGGTGATCGGCGACGGGTTCCGGCTGTACGTGGCGGGGTTCGGCTGGCTGCTGCTGCTCTTCAGGACAGGGGTGGACAACGTGCTGGGCGTCAGCCTGCGCCAGCGGATGACGCCGGACGCCCTGCTCGGCCGGATGAACGCCACCTTCCGCTTCGTGCTGACCGGGGCGATGCCGGTGGGTGCCGCGCTGGCCGGCCTGCTCGGTGAACTGGTGGGCCTGCACGCCACGTTGTGGGTCGGCGGAGTGATGGTCGCGCTGTCGTTCCTGCCGGTCCTCCTCTCGCCGATCCGGAGCCGACGGTCGCTCCCCGACGCAGCCGTCGTGTACGGCTCCGCGCCCCCTCGGCCCCAGGCCGGCGCCGACCCCGCTCCGGGCCCTCCCGCTCCGGCCCTTCCGGCGCTTCCGGAGCCCGTCCTTCCCGCTCCGCCGCCTCCCCGCCCCGGCCCTTGACTTCAAGTGGACTTGAACTCCGATCATGGTCGCCATGGACATGAACGGGAACACCGGTGCGGTCGATGCCGAGGTCGGGGCCGCAGTCGAAGCCGAGGCCGTAGCCGTCGAGAAGGTCGTCGCCACCGTACGGTACGCGCGGCTCGGCGAACCGAGGGAGGGGTTCACCGGCCTCTTCCGGGCCGACACGATCTGGACCACCGCCCGCGGCAGGTTCCTCGTCGGCCGGGGCGAGGCGGCCGGGCTCACCCGCCGGGTGCTCCCCGGCGCCTTCGGCGGCGCCGGGCGCACCGCCGTCTGCGAGGCGGTTCGCACGCCCGCCCCGGCGGCGCCGCGGCCGAGGCCGGCCGGCGCGGCCCGGAGGCGGCCGGCGGGCAGGCCGGCGACGACTGCGCCCCGTTGCAGGTGACGGCCGGGAGGGGCGGCAGGCGGCCACTGGCGGCCAGTCGGACCACCGTCGTCAGGAGGGCGTAGGGCGCCACCGCGGTTCGCGGGCCCGGCCGGGCGGCCGGGCCCGCGTTGCGCGGTCAGCGGTGCCGCAGGTAGGCGGCGGCCGTCTCGCGGAGCCGGTCGTGCAGGCCGTCGTACGCGCGGGCCCGTCCGAGCAGGGACTTGGGCAGCTTGGCGGCCATCGTGTAGTTGGTGTCGCAGACGTTGGCCGCCGGTGCCAGCCCGGCCTGGCTGACGAGCTGGTAGGCGTCCAGCTCGTCCAGGCGGAGCAGCTCCCGGGTCCAGCCGACCAGGTCGTACTGGCTGATCCGGAAGGCGTCCTCCAGCGGCCGGGCCGAGCCGGTGGAGATCAGGTGGCGGTCGTTCTCCAGCCGGGGCCAGGCGGGCCCGCCGCCCTTGACCAGGTCGACCACCACGGTGGTGCGCATCGCGGTCTCCACCGCCGTCCCGCACACCTCGCCCTCGCCCTGCCGGGCGTGGCCGTCGCCGATGGCCAGCAGGCCGCCGGGCACGTTGACGCCGAAGTAGGCGGTGGTGCCGGCCCGCATCTCCGGGGTGTCGAGGTTGCCGCCGTGGGCGCCCGGGCTGATCGACATCAGGGTCTCGCCGCCCGCCGGGGCGACGCCGACCGTGCCGTGCATCGGGTCCAGCGGGAGTTCGGCGGTGAAGTCGCTGTTGCGGGCCCGGTACCGGCAGATCCCGGCCTCGACGTCCAGCTCGTACACCCAGACCCGCTCCTCCAGCGGTGCGTGCAGCATCGCGGTGGTGTGGGTGGCGGTGAGCGCCCCGAAGTGCGGGAAGGTGCTGGAGATCCCCCAGTCCCGGGCCGGGGTGATCTCCGCGAAGTGCACGGCGAGGACGTCGCCGGGTTCGGCGCCGGCCACCGCGATCGGGCCGGTCACCGGGTTGAGGTAGGGGAATTCGCAGACCGCGCTCGGCAGGTCGCCGATGCCGCGCACCCGTCCGCCGAAACAGTCCTCGGTGGTCAGCTCGACCACCGTGCCGGGCCGGACGGTCACCAGCGACGGGCGTCCGCCGAAGGTGTAGGCGTACTCGTCGGGGGCGGGGGAGAGCCGGACGACGTCGGGCAGGTTCACGGGGTCTCCTAGACGTACGGGGAGCCGCCGGGCGCGGGCGCGGTGGCGGGGTCGGTGGCGGGGTCGGCGGCCACGGCCAGGCGGGGGCGGCGCCCGGTGAGCACCAGCCCGGTCAGCACCAGCGCGCCGAGCCCCATCCAGACGAAGCCGAGCCGCTGGGCGGCGATGTCCGCGTTGACGACGACGTAGGCGAGGATCGCGAACCCGAGGACCGGCGCGATCAGGTGGCGCCACCAGTCCCGGCTGCGGCGCCGCACGACGTAGTGCACCACCACCGAGACGTGCAGCACGAGGAAGGTGGTCAGCGCGCCGAAGTTGACGAGGGTGGAGAGCAGCGTGATGCCGTCCTCGCGCGAGGCCATGTAGAGGCCGAGGACCAGCGAGACGCCCGCGGTCAGCAGGGTGGCGTTCACCGGGACGCGGTGGCGCGGGTGGACCTTGGCGAGGAACGCGGGCAGCTGCCGGTCGCGCGCCATCGCGTACAGCAGCCGGGAGGTCGCGGCCTGGGCGACCAGCGAGTTGGCGAAGCCCCACGCCACGGCGGTGGCCGCGGCCGTCAGTGTGGCGAGCCAGCCGCCGGCGGCGGTCCTGGCCGCGTCGTAGAACGCGGTGCCGTCCGGGTCCCCCTGGGCGATCAGCGCGTCCGGGGCCGGCACGAGCAGGGAGGCGATCCAGGTCTGCGCGATGAACAGCGAACCGGCGAGCAGCAGTGCGGCGATCATCGAGCGGCCGATCGCCCGGGCGGAGTCGCGGTTCTCCTCGGCGAGGGTGGAGATGCCGTCGAAGCCGAGGAAGCTCAGCACCGCCACCGACACCGCGCCGAACACCAGGCTCCACGAGAACGTCTGCGAGTTGTAGACCGGGGTGAAGTCGAAGCCCCGGCCCTTGCCGGCGGCCAGCGCCGCCAGGCCGAAGCCGACGAACACCAGCAGCACGATCAGCTCGCCGACCAGCATCGCCTTGTTGACCTTCGACGTCATCTCGACGCCCAGGTAGTTGACGGCGGTGTTGAGCAGCACGAAGCCGACCAGCCAGAGCCAGACCGGCACCGAGGGCACCAGCGAGTTCATCGCCACCCCGGCGATCAGGTAGAGCAGGCCGGGCACCAGCACGTAGTCCAGCAGGATCATCCAGCCGGACAGGAACCCGACGGGCGGTGAGATGCCGCGTCCCGCATAGGTGTACACCGAACCGGCCATCGGGAAGGCCCGCGACATCTGCGCGTACGACAGGGCGGTGAACATCATCGCCACCATCCCGAGCACGTACGCCAGCGCGACCATGCCGCCGGAGCCCTGGAAGACGCTGCCGAAGATGCCGAACGGCGCGATGGGCACCATGAACACCAGCCCGTAGACCAGCAGATCGGTGAAGCGCAGGGAGCGGCGCAGTTCCTGTCTGTAGCCGTAGCTCTCGATGTTCTGGGGTGCTGATGCTTCGGACATGCGGGTGGCTCTCCTCCGTGACGGCCGGGGTGGTGGGGGAGACAGTAGGGCCAGTTATTTCCAAATGGAAGGGTTTTTGTGCCGTGGCCTGCCGACGACTTGCCGACGGTCTGCCGACCTCCCGCCGACGGCCTGCCGTCGTGGACGCCGTCGGACGGCCCCGAACGGCCTCTGACGGCCCCGGCGGACGCCTCACCAGAGGACCGTGAACCCCAGCCCCTCCGCCCGCGCCAGGTGCACGCCCTCCCTGGCCGGCCCCAGCGGCGCCCGGGCCCAGGCCCGCCGGACCGCCGCGCCGTCCCCGTGCAGCAGCCTCGCCGCCGCCCGCGCCAGCCCGCCCGCCGGCACCAGCTCGCCGCGCGACGCGAGCGCCGCCAGCAGGTGCACCCCGTCGTAGAGGCCCTCCGCGTACGCGTCCAGCACCGGCGCGTACGGCCCGAACACCGCGCGGTGCTGCTCGGCCAGCCGCAGCCGCCGCTCCTCGGCCAGCGAGACGAACGACGGCATCGCCGCGTACAGCGTCCCGGTGTCGTCCCCGCCGTACGCGAGCAGGCTGTTCTCCTCCAGCGCCCCGGAGAGCCGCACCAGCCGCCGGTCCAGGCCGCTGCGGCGCAGCACCCGGTTGAACCGGACCAGGTCCGCGCCGATCAGGCTCAGCATGAGGGCGTCCGCACGGGCCTCCCGGAGCGCGTCCAGCAGCGGCTCCAGCTCCCGCTCCGCGGTGCCGAACGGCAGGTGCCGTTCCAGCACCACCCCGGCCCCGGCCCGCAGCACCGCCGCCTCGGCGGCCCGGTGCACCGCGCGCGGCCAGATGTAGTCGTTGCCGACCAGCGCCCAACGGCGCAGCCGGTGACGGGCGGTGAGCCGCTCGATCACCCCGTCCAGCTGCCGGACCGGGTCCGTCCCCGTGCAGACCACCCCGGGCCGGCGGGTGCCGCCCTCGTGCGGCGGCGTGAACACGTACGCGGCCCGCCCCGCCACCACCGCCTCCAGGGCCCGGTGCACGTCGCTGGAGTGGCAGCCGGCCACCGTGTCCACCGCCCCGGCGTCCAGCAGCAGCGCCACCTCGCCGGCCACCGCGGCCGGCGTGCCGCCGCCGTCCACCAGCACCAGCTCCAGCGGCAGTCCGCGCACCCCGCCGCCCGCGTTCACCTCGTGCGCGGCCAGCAGCGCGCCGTCCAGCGCCGACGGCCCGGTCAGCCCCAGCGGTCCGGACTGCGGCACGACCAGGCCCACCCGGAGCGCCGGCACCTCGCGGGGGAGGTGCAGCGCGTCGAGGGGCTCCAACAGCTTCACATCGGCGCTCATCGCTTGCGAGTATCGTCATGGCAGCCGATCCGGCAAGCAGAACGTACGACGGAGGGGAAAGAGATACGGCTATGACACCTTCCACGACCGCCTCCGCCGCCCCCGCCGTCGCTCCCACGCCCGGTGCGGACCCCGACGGGCCGCTGCTGATCGAGCTCCTCACGGTCGCCCAGCGCCGCCTGGCCCGCGGCCTCGCCACCCAGTTGGAGGCCGAGGGCTGCACCCTGGACCAGTGGCGCGTCATGCGGGCCCTCACCGGGGACGCGGGGCAGTCGATGGGCGAGCTCGCCCAGGCCCTCCTCATCCCGCAGGCCAGCCTCAGCCGCATCGTCGACGCCCTCGCCGAGGCCGGCTGGGTCTACCGCCGCCAGGACGAGCAGGACCGCCGCCGGTTCACCGCCCACCTCTCCCGCCGCGGCCACACCCGCCTCGCCCGCCTCGACGCCCTCGCCGCCGCCCACGACGCCGCCGTCCGCGCGGCCTGCGGAACCGCCGACCCGGGGCCCCTGCTGAGGCACCTCACCGAGGCCTAGGCCCTCTCCAGGGCTTGAGGAAAGGCCCCCGGCGGGTGCCGGGAGCGGTCCGGACACGCCGAGGCCCGCCGCCGGTGGTGACCGGCGGCGGGCCTCGGGGCGGTGGTGGTCAGCCTCTCTTCCGGCCCAACTCCACGGAGTCCATGAAGACCCGCTCGGTCGGACCGTTCGGATCGACGACGACGGTGAAGCGGCTCCCGCTGGGCGTCGTGGCGCTGACGTACAGCTCGTACGTCACCGCCGGGTCGAACTTCCAGCCCAGCTTGTCGGAGCGCGACTTGAGGACCGGGGGGAGACCGGCGTCGTTGTTCTCCTTCTCCCGCCCGGGTGTCCAGTGGAGCGGGCGCGAGGTGTTCGTCCCGTGCGCCGCCAGGAAGCCCTGGACGCAGTCCTTCGGCGCCCGGAAGCTCAGCCCGAGGCGCTCCTCCCCCCGTTTCGCCGAGCCCGCGAACCCGAGCTCGTCGACCTGGCAGTCCGGCAGCCGGAGCGCGAACGCTTCCAGCACGTTCTCCAGCTTCTGGCCGCCCGGACTGCCCGGGTAGGCCCGGGGGTCCCGCTCCGCCGTCGTGCAGCCGCCGAGTAGCCCGGCGGCCAGCGCGGACACGGCCCCCACCGCGAACGCGCTTCGTGTCGTCCTCACTTGTTGCTGACCCCCAGAGAGCCGCGTGTCTTGCCGGTGACGGTGTAGTCCCGGGCCATGCCCCAACTGGGTGCCTCGGCAAGGAGGTCGAAGCTGATGCCCGCGATGCTCTCGCCCCGGTCGAAGTTGTAGGCCTTGCTGATCTCGAAATCGTAGTCGCCGGCGAGCCGGACCGAGCCGTCCGAACCCACCGTCGCGGTCAGGTTGTCCGCGGTGATCCGGTAGTCGATGCCCCGGAACGCGAAGAACTTGTCCGAGTTGTAACTCTCGAACTTGAAGCCCATCCACTTGCTGTCGAGGCTGACGCGGCAGGTGGTCCCGGCGGGTCCGCCGCACTTCTCCGCCGCGGACTGGGCGTAGCGCATCGCCTCGCGGTTCAGCTCCGCCTGCAGCGCGGTGTCGCCGTAGACGTCCTTCATCTGCGTCTCGTTGAGCACGTAGGGCTTGCCGGAGCCGTCGTCCCAGTGGTTGAACAGCGGGCAGCTCAGCTTGAGCCCGATGCCGCAGAAGACGCCCTTCGCCCCCGTGATCCCGACCTGGGTCATCCCCATCCTCACGAGGTTGCGCGCCTTCTCGAAGGCGTTGGGGTCGTCGTAGGGCGGGTGCAGGTTCCGGTCGTCCTGGTCGCTGAACGGAGCGTCCGTGCCGCGGCCCTGGAGCGGGATGAGGCTCGGGTTCTGCGGCGGCACGGGGGCCGGCTGCTGGGCGGCGGCAGCGGCGGCGGCTGCCGCGGCGGCGGCGGCGCGCTGCTCCTCGATGATCCGGGCCGCCTGGACCACCTCGGCCTCGCTCCTGGCCGCGGCGGCGGCCGCCGCGTCCTTGCCCGCCGCGACGGCCGATGCGGCGGCCGAGGCCGCCGACGCGTACGCGGACCGTGCGTGCGTCGTCGCGCGGCTCGCCGAAGTGGTCGCATCGGAGGCGGACTTCGCCGCCGTCCGGGCATCGGCCTGGGCGGTCTTCGCGGCCTCCTTGGCCTGCGCGGCCGAGGCCGCCGCCCGCTGGGCGGACTCGTCCGCCTGCCGGGACGACTCGCGGGCCTGGCCCGCGTAGCCCTGGGCCTGGCCGGAGGCGACCCGGGCCTGGTCGGCGTACAGGCCGGCCTCGGTCGCCTGGTCGCGGGCGTACGCCGCCACCTCGCCGGCCTCGGCGGCGTACTGCCGGGCCGTCGCGGCGTCGGCGGCGGCGTCGGCGATGATCCGCTGGATGTCGGCGACGTGGACCACGGTGTCGGTGTCGGACTTGAACGCCCGGAACTGGGTGGTGGTGACGAAGGCGCGCAGCACGGTCGGCGGCCCGGCCAGGGCGACCTCGGCCGCGGCCTTGAGCCGGGGCCCGCCGGACTCCAGCAGGGTCAGCGCGATGATCCGGTCGTCCTCGGCCCGCGCCTTGTGCTGGTCGACCTCCAGGAACCTGCGGTACGCCTGGGGGGTGCGGGCGTCGAGGGCGAGCTGGCCGGCCGCGTTCACCGAACGGCCCGATCCGTTCATGACGGTGAGGATCCGGACCCGGAAGTCGTCCTCCTGCACCGCGTCCTGACCCTGGGTCAGGAAGGCCTCGACGGCCTGGGCGTTCCCGTTCAGCGCGGTGGTCGCCGCGGCCCGCAGTTCCGGCCGCTGGCCGTCCCGCGCCACGTAGGCGACCTTCGCGCGGTCGTCCTGCTCGGTCGCGAGCCTGCGTCCGGACCGGAGCCAGGCGCGGACGTCCTCGTCGGTGCCGGACAGTGCCGCCCGGGCCGACTCCTGGGTCCACGAGCCGCCGTTCTCGGCGAGCCGCAGTGCGGCCCTGCGGCCCAGGGCCGCGGCGTCGCCCGGGCTGGTGGCGGGCTTGACCGCCTCGTCGAGCAGGCGCTTGGTCTCGGTGTCCGCACGCGCCTCCTCGGTGCGCGCGTCGGTCTGGGCGGCCTGCTCCTTCTCGTACTGCTCGCGGGCCGTCCCGGCGGCCTTGAGGGCGTCCGCCTTGTCGGTCTCCAACTGGCTGGCCTCGATCGCCCGGGCGGTCTGCTCGACCTTGGCGGCGGAGTCGACGGCCTTGGTCGCGACGTCGGCGGCCTGCGCGGCGGCGTCGGCGTGGGCGGTGGCCTGGTCGGCCTGGTTCCCCGCCTCGCCGGCGTGGTTCGCGGCCTCGTCGGCGGCGGCGGCCGCGGCGGTGGCGTGCGTGGCGGCGTCGGTGGCCGCTTTCCGGGCCTCGGCGGCGGCCGTGGCCACCTGGTTGGCGAGCGACTCGGCGGCGTTGGCCGCGGCGGTCGCGGCCAACGCGGCGGCGTTGGCGTTGGCCGCGGCCTGCTTGGCCCGCTGGCCCTGGACGCCGGCCGCCTGCGCGTACCCGCCCGCCTGGGCGGCGGCGGAGGAGGCCGCGGCGGCGTTGGCGCCCGCGCGGGCGGCGGACCGCGCGGCACTGGCGGCGTCGGACACCGTCTGCGCGAGCGGTTCGATGGCGTCGGCCGCCAGGTTGGCGCTCACGACCGCGTCCCGCGCCTCCTGGGCGGCCTGGCGGGCAGCCGAGGCCTCCGCCCGGTTGGCCCCGGCGGCGCTGGCCTTCCGGTAGGCGCGTGCCGCGGCCTGTCCGGCCGCCGAGGCGGCGGAGGAGGCCGCGGCGGCGGCGTTGGCCGCGGCCCGGGCCGCGGACCGCGCGGCGCTCGACGCGTCGACGGCGGTCCTGGCCGCCTCCGCCGCGCGCTCGGCGGCGTCGGCCGCCTTCCCGGCCGCACTGGCCGCCACCGTCGACGAGTTCTGCGCGGCCGCGGTCTCCCGCTCGGCGCGCTCCGCGGCCTCCTTGGCCTTGGACGTCGCCTCGACGGCCCGCTCCGCGGCGGACTTCGCCGCCGCGGTCTCCTCCTTGGCCCTGGCGGTGGCGGCCTTGGCCTCGGCGGCGAGCTGGGCGACCGTCATGCGCTCCTGGTCCCTCGCCCGGGCCAGGTGCTGGCCGTTGCGCAGGAACTCCGCGACGTCGGCGGGCGTGCCCTTGAGCGCCTCCTCCGCCGCCAGTTGGACCTGCGGTCCGCCGGAGCCCAGCAGGCCCATGGTGGCGATCCGGTCGTCCTCGGCCTGCGCCGCCTCCCGGCCCTCGCTCAGGAACTTCAGCAGCGCCTCGCTGGTGCCGGTCTTCAGCGCCTGCTCGCCCGCGTACCGCACGCTGCGGTCGGACAGGCTGACCACGGTCAGCACGGAGACGCGCAGGTCCTCCTCCCAGGCCGGCTTGAGCCCGCCGGTGAGGACGGTGTGCAGTGCCTCGGGGGTGCCGGCCAGTCCCTGGTCCACCGCCTGGCGGACCGACTTGCCGCCCTCGCCGAGGACGGCGAGTGCGGTGACCCGGTCGTCCTCCGCGGCGGCCGCCTGCTGCGGCCCGGCGAGGAAGGCGCGGACTTCCGCGTCCGTACCGAGCAGTGCCTTCTCCGCGGCGGTCCTGGTCGAGCGGCCGCCGTCCAGCCACGCGGCGAGGACCCGGCCGCGGTCGCTGATCGGCGCGGTCCCCGTGGACGTCCCGCCGTCCGCGGCCGGCGAGGCGCCCACCGTTCCCACGCAGAGCGCGAGCACGGTCACCCCCACCGCAGTGGCGCGCGCGACCGCTGTGCGGTCCGGCGCCCACCTCCACCTGTTCTTCCCGTGTCCCATTTCACCTCAATGGTCGGCCGGCGCCCGATTGGCGCCCGGTTTCCGGGCATCTGGAATCACCCTGTGCGTGGTCGCACGGTCGTCGAATATACAGAATATGGGAAACGCTTTTGAGCCATTGGGGATGGCTGGATCTCGCTTTGTGAAATGTCCGCTTTGAAGGTCGATTAAAGTGCCAAGTGCGTCCAAAAAGTATGTATTCGGACGGCTCCGGCAGGCGCCGGAACTTCCCCGGTAATTTTCTCGAAAATGCCCCCGGTCAGGTGGTATCAATGTGACCGGTCGGCCCGGACCGACAGGTCGGGAGGCATTCAGCCGACCGCGGCGCAGGCGCAGTCCGGCCGTTCGGGCAGTTCTTTGCCATCTGTTCACTCTTGGATGAAGGGTTGAATCCCAATGAAGGTCTCATTTCGGCTGATCTCCGCGTCGGTCGCCGCCACCGCCGCGCTCCTGGCCGGTACCGGTGCGGTCTTCGCCGCCGGTGCCACCGGCTCCCAGGCCGCCTCGGACGCGCCGCCGGTCGCCGTCGAGGACTACGTCCACCCCGGCTCCGAGCATCTCCTCGCGGAGCGGGGGATTCTCCTCAAGCAGGGCGACGGGCGCATAGTGCTCACCGACTGCGGGCCGAGCGGCCTGATCGTGGTCGAAGCTCGATTCCAGAAGAAGTTCTGCTTCCGGACCATCGGCAGCAGCGGCTTCCTCACCATGGAGCTGGCCAACGTGTACGCCATCACCGGGAACGACACCGACGCCACCGCCCGGCTGACGGTCGACGGGACGGAGAGTTCGGTCAAGATCCGGAAGAACGCCACCACCCCGGTCGGTGAGATCACCGACCCGCAGCACCGTGACCACACCCTGGTCGAACTGTCCTTCACCCGGTGAGGCACCGCTCGGCAGACCACGCAGCCACATTCCACCGGACGGGCCAGGAGACCATGACCCCCGTACGTTCACGCACCTTGCGCATCGCCGGAGCACTGACCGCAGCGACCGTCGGGGTGCTCGTCAACACCACGTCCACCCCCGCCGGCGCGGTGGCCGGCGATCCGGCTGCCGACGGCTCGTACGCGTACACGGCGCGGATCGCGATCGGTGACAACTTCCGTGCCTGCACCGGTGCTCTCGTCGACCGTAGTTGGGTGATCACGGCGGCGTCCTGCTTCGCCGACGATCCGGCCCAGCCGGCCGCGCTCGCCGCCGGTGTGCCGAAGTGGCGCACGACCGTCACCGTCGGCCGTACCGACCTGGCCGGCGGTGCCGGCCAGCAGGTCGAGGTCGCCGAGCTGGTTCCCCGGCAGGACCGTGACCTGGTGATGGCCCGTCTGGCCACGCCCGTCGACGGTGTCGTCCCGGTCGGGGTGGCCGCGTCCGCTCCGGTCGCGGGCCAGAGCCTGCGGGTGCCCGGTTACGGTCGGACCAAGGCCGACTGGATTGCGAACCGTCTTCACTCGGGTGTGTTCACCCTCGGTGCGGTGGGTTCGACGGCGATCGACACCACCGGTACCGGCGGCGCGGCGGTCTGCAAGGGCGACACCGGTGCGCCGGTGGTCCGGGAGACGAACGGCACGGCCGAACTGGTCGCCGTCGCGTCGCGTTCCTGGCAGGGCGGTTGCCTGGGCGTGCCCGCCACCGAGACCCGCACCGGCGCCGTCAACAGCCGCGTCGACGACCTCGGCGTGTGGATCAAGGGCCTGCGGCTGCGGACGGCGGACGTCCAGGCCGGCACCCACGTGCAGATCGTCGGCTCCGACGACACGCAGTACGACGCGGTGGCCGACTACACCGTGCCCACCTGGAAGGGTGCCTGGACCCCGCTGGGCGAGCAGCACCTGCTGAAGGTCGACAGCGTCGCCATCGGCGACACCCTCCACATGTACGCCGTCCTCGACAACGGCCGTGTCTACGGCCGGGACGGCAAGGTCGGCGGCCGCTGGGGCGAGTGGAACGAGGTGCCCGGCGACGCGGTCGGCGCCAAGGACATCACCGCTACCGTCCGCGGCACCACCAACCTCGTCGACCTGGAGATCGTCGGCAGCGACGGCTCCCTCTACGCCACCACCGGCGACTACAACACCGGCCTGTGGCGGCCCGTCTGGGACAAGATCGGTGACAACCACCTGAAGGCCGTCACCAGCGCGTACTTCGACAACGCCACCCACGTCTTCGCCATCAAGGAGGACGACAAGGTCTACACCCGCACCGCCGACTGCACCGCCGACGGCTGGGTCGAGCTGCCCGGCAGCCTGCCCGGCGTGAAGGCGATCTCCGCCAGCACCCATGGCACCACCATCGACCTGGCGATCGCCGGCACCGACGCCTTCTACAGCACCAGCGGCCACTTCGACACCGGCTTCTGGGACCCGCAGTGGAGCAAGATCAGCGACAACCGGCTGACGGCGATCACCAGCACCACCTCCAACAACGTCGTGCACGTCTACGCCGTCAACAAGGACGACTTCAAGGTCTACGGCATCGACGCCGACTACAACGCCGGCCGCTGGAACGGCTGGGGCGAGGTCCCCGGCGGCGCCGCCGGGGCCAAGGCCATCACCGCCACCACCGCCGGCTGACCCCTGTTCCGGCCGTGCGGCCGAGACCCCTTCCGGGCCTCGGCCGCACGCTCGCTTCCGCCTTCGCTTCCGTCTCCGCTTCCGCCGCTCCGCTGCGGCCCGCCTGACGTCCCGGCCCGGCCGGGCTCTTCGGGTCCGTCCGCGGTGGGCGGGTGTCGCTGCGCCCGGGGCGGCGGAGGTTCCGGCTAACTTCTTCCGGGGATTCCCGCCGAGGACGTCGGAATCGCGCGGCGTGCTTATACCTACCCGTGAGAGCCCCTCCGACCGGGGCGGGCACGACGAACGAGGAGCGGAACCATGAAGTACATGCTGCTGATGCAGTTCAGCGAGCAGACCGCCGACTTCCCGAAGATCGACGAGTGGAAGCCCGAGGAGATCCAGGCGCACATCCGGTTCATGCGGGACACCAACACCAAGCTCGCCGAGGACGGCGAACTGGTCGACGCCCAGGGCCTGGCCATGCCGGAGACCGCCCGGATCGTCCGCTCGCACAGCGGCGGCGCCCCGGTCGTCACCGAGGGCCCGTTCCCCGAGAGCAAGGAGTGGGTGGCCGGCTGGTGGATCGTGGACTGCGACACCGAGGGCCGGGCCGTCGAGATCGCGGCCGCCGTCTCCGCCGCGCCCGGCCCGGGCGGGGCACCGCTGAACATGCCGATCGAGGTGCGCCAGGTGATGTCGGCCCCGCCCACCGAGCAGTGAGCACACCCGAACCGGCCGTCGACGACCTGCTGCGCACCCTCGCGCCGCAGGTCGTCGGCGTGCTCACCCGCCGCCACGGTGACTTCGCCACCGCCGAGGACGCCGTCCAGGAGGCCCTGCTGGACGCCTCCGCCCAGTGGCCGGCCGAGGGCCTGCCGCGCAACCCGCGCGGCTGGCTGCTCCATGTCGCCGGCCGCCGGATGACCGAACAGGTCCGCAGCGAACAGGCCCGCCGTCGGCGCGAGGACCTGGTGGCCGGGCAGGTCCCGGCCGACCGGCTGGCCGCGCCCCCGGCCGACGCGGAGGACGACGGCGCCCGGGACGACACGCTCACCCTGCTCTTCCTCTGCTGCCACCCCGCCCTCTCGCCCGCCTCGGCGATCGCGCTCACCCTGCGCTCGGTCGGCGGGCTGACGACCGGCGAGATCGCCCGCGCCTTCCTCGTCCCCGAGGCGACCATGGGCCGGCGGATCAGCCGGGCCAAGCAGCAGATCAAGTCCTCCGGCGTGCCGTTCCGGATGCCGGAGCGGGGGACCTCCGAGTGGGCGGTCCGGCTGGACGCGGTGCTGCACGTGCTCTACCTGGTCTTCAACGAGGGTTACGCCAGCAGTTCCGGCCCCGACCTGCGGCGCGTCGACCTCTCCCGGGAGGCGATCCGCCTCACCCGGGCCGTCCACGCGCTGCTCCCCACCGACGCCGAGGCGGCCGGACTGCTCGCGCTGATGCTGCTCACCGAGGCCCGGGGCCCGGCCCGCACCGGCCCGGACGGCGAACTCGTCCCGCTCGCCGAGCAGGACCGCACCCGCTGGGACGCCGCCGCGATCGCCGAGGGCATCGCCCTGGTCACGGCCGCCCTGCCGCGCGGCCCGGTCGGTCCGTACCAGGTGCAGGCGGCGATCGCGGCCGTCCACGACGAGGCGCGGACCGCCGCCGGGACCGACTGGCCGCAGATCCTCGCCCTGTACGGGGTGTTGGCCCGGATCTCCGACAATCCGCTGATCACCCTGAACCGGGCGGTCGCCACCGCCATGGTGGACGGCGCGGCCGTCGGCCTCGCCCTGCTCGCCGACGTGCCGCCCGAACTCGCCGACCACCACCGGCTGTACGCGGTCCGGGCGTACCTGCACGAGCTGGCGGGGGAGCGGGAGGCCGCCGTCGCCGACTACCGCGCCGCCGCCCGCCGCACCGCCAGCCTCCCGGAACGCCACCACCTCAGCCTGCGCGCCGCCCGGCTGGCCGCCCCGGGCGGGGAGGCGTCCGCCGACGACGGGCCCGTCCACGGCGCGCCCGCCCGTGCGGCGTCCGCCGACAGCGATCAGCCGCCTGAAGCGCTCCGGTGAGGGGCAGGCTGCGGACCATGACGACGACGCCCGCCACTCCCGCCCACGCCCCCGACACCGTGCCCCCGCGCGGCGACTTCTCCGGTGACGTGGCCGACTACTACGCCGACCACCGCCGCGGCTACCCGCCGCCCGTCCTCGACGCGCTGCGCACCGCCTTCGGCCTGGACGCCCACCCCGCCATCGGCGACCTCGCACTCGACCTCGGCTGCGGCACCGGCCAACTCGCCCTCCCGCTCGCCGCCCACGTCCGCACCGTCATCGGCATGGACCCCGAACCGGACATGCTCCGCCGGGCCAGGGCCGCCGCCGAACGCGACGGCGTGCGCAACGCGCTCTGGCTGCTCGGCACCGACGCCGACGTCCCGGCCCTGGCCGCGCTGCTGCCCGACCGCCGCCCGCTCGGCGTGACGGTGATCGGCAACGCCATCCACTGGATGCGCCCCGAGGAGCTGTTCCGCACCCTCCACCCGCTCACCCGCCCGGGCGGCGGCGTCGCGGTGATCGCCAACGGCACTCCCGTCTGGGTCCAGGACACCGACTGGTCACGCGCCCTGCGGGCCGCCCTGGAGGAGCACTTCGGCCGTCCGCTCGCCGCCTCCTGCGGCACCGCCGCCGCCGAACGCGACCAGTACGCCCGCGCGCTGAGCGCCGCCGGGTTCGCGGACGTGGGCGAGAGCGTCCTCGACTACGAGGACACACTGACCCCGGACCGGCTGCTCGGCACCGTCTTCTCCGCCATCCCCGCCTCCGAGCTGCCGGCCCCGGCCGACCGCCCCGCCTTCGCCGCCCGGCTGCGCGCCGCGCTGCCCGAGCCCGGCGAGGACGGCTACCGGGAGCACGTCCGGGTCTCCGTCCTCACCGGGCGCGCGTAGCCACGGGGGCGCCGCCGCCCCGCCCACCGTCCCCGCGCCCGGCTCGGCCCGGCCCAGTGCTACGCCGCGCCCCCGCCCGCCCGGGAGGCCCTCCCGGCCTCCCGGGCGGCGCGCTCCACCCGCTCCCGGTGCTCCGCCCACCACGCCCCGTCGCCGGGCGCCGTGTTCGGGCTCTCCCGCCGCTGACCGGTGGCGCCGTCGACGAGCTCCCGGACGACGTCGGCGTGCCCGGCGTGCCGCTGGGTCTCGGCGGTCATGTGGACCAGGCTGTGGTGGAGCGTCACCTCGCTCCGGTTCCCCCAGGGCACCCGCCCGACCGCGTCCAGCGCCAGCGACCCGATCGTCCCGTCGGCGTGGGCGCAGGCCGCGCGGTACAGCTCGACGATCTGCTCCCGGCTCTCGTCCGGGGTCGCCCAGAAGTCCGAGTTCGGCTCGGCGTCACCCGTGATCCAGGGGCGCGGCGCCTCGAACGGCCGCCCGAAGGTCTCGCCGAAGTACAGCGCCTCCGCGGCGGTGACGTGCTTGACCAGCCCCAGCAGGTTGGTCCCGGTGGGGGTCAGCGGGCGGCGGACGTCGTACTCCGACAGCCCTTCGAGCTTCCAGAGCAGGGCGTCCCGGGCGTCCTGAAGGTAGATCAGGAGGTCCTTCTTGAAGTGGTCCGTTCGCGTCATGGGGGAAGTCTGGTGTTCCCGCGGCCTTTGTTCACCACCTTTTCCCGGCAGCGGACTTCGGCCCTCCCGCGGCGGCGGCGGCCCCGCCGGAAGCCCGGGCCGGACCTCCGGACGGTCCTGTGGGTGCCGGAGGCGGTCGACGCCGTGGACGACGTCCGTCGGGAAGCCGGGTCCGTCACCGCCGAGGCCGGCCGGCTCTTCGGGGTGAGCACGTCGTGGGTCACCGCTCCCTTCCCGCGGCCGACCCGAGCGCCGGACCGCCGCCGGTGCTCGCCGTGCCGTCGTGGTCCGGGAGGATGCCGCCGGTGTCGCCCCCGGCGCCGTCCACCCGGATGCGGACGGTGAGGGCGGCGTCCGGCGGCGGGATCGTGCCGTCGGCGGTGGAGACCCCTCGGCATGCGGGCGGGGCGGCCTTCGCGGGGACGGGTGTCACGGAGCGTGACGGGTGGGGCGGGTTAATCGGACTTGAATCTTTGCGAACGAATGTTCGATCCTGGGGGTGTGTCCCTTATCGAATCTGTTTTCGAATCCACCGCCGAGCGGAAGCCGCTCCGGCCGGTGGCGCCCCTGCCCGCGGCCGTGCCGCGGGAGGGCGTCGGGGCCACGGCCGCCACCGGGCGGGGGCTGCTGCCGGTGGTGCCGGCGCTGCGGGGCGTGCTGCCGGAGGGCGGGCTGCGGCGCGGGACGGCGGTGTCGGTGGCGGGCGGGGACGCCGGGCTGCTGCTGGCGCTGGCCGCCGGGGCGCGGGAGACGGACGGCGGATGGGCGGCGGCGGTCGGCCTGCCGGACCTCGGGCTGGCCGCCGCCGCCGGGTACGGGCTGGACCTGCGGAGACTCCTGGTGGCGGACGACCCCGGGCCGCACTGGGCCGAGGTGGTGTCGGTGCTGGCCGGGGCGGTCGAGCTGATCATGCTGCGCCCGGACGGCCCGGTCCCGCCGAACCTGGCCGCCCGGCTGGCGGCCGTGCTGCGGCGCAGCGGGTGCGTGCTGCTGGTCGCCGGGCCCTGGCCGGGGGCCGGGCTGAGGCTGGGCGTGCGGTCCGGGCGGTGGTTCGGGCTGGGGGACGGGCACGGGCAGCTCACCGGACGGCAGGTGGAGGTGACGGCCGAGGGGCGCGGCTCGGCGGTGCGCGGGCTCACCGCCCGGCTCTGGCTGCCGGACGCCCACGGCGCGGTGCGGGCCGTCGAGGAGACGGCCGGCGGTGCCGTGGCGGGCGGTGCCGTGGCGGGCGGGGCGGGGGAGGACGTGGCGTCGGGGGCCGGGGCGGGCCTCGACCGCATGGCGGTGGTGTGAGATGTCCGGCGACGGAGCGGCCGGCACCGGCACCCCCCGGGTGCTGGTGGTCTGGTGCCCGGACTGGCCGGTGGTGGCCGTGGAACGCCCCGGCGACGCCGGCGCGGCGGCGGGCGGCGACACGGACGGGAGCGGCGGCGCGGCGGCGGGCCGCGACGGGGGCACCCCGGTGGCCGTGGTCGAGGGCGGCCGGGTGCTGGCGTGCTCGGCGGCGGCCCGGGCGGCCGGGGTGCGGCAGGGACAGCGGCTCAAGCTGGCCCAGCGGCTCTGCCCCGCGCTGGAACTGCGCGACCGCGACCCCGAGGCGGAGACCCGGAGGTTCGAGCCGGTGGTCGCGGCGGTGGAGGCGTTCACCCCGCGGGTGGAGGTGCTGCGCCCGGGGCTATGCGCGATCCCGGTGAAGGGGCCGGGCCGGTACTTCGGCGGGGAGGAGGCGCTGGCGGCCAAGGTCCAGGGCGCGGTGACGGCCGCCCTGGCGGCGACCGCACCCGGGGCGGCGGCGACCGCCGATCCGGCGGAGCCCGGCCGCCAGGAGCACCCGGCCGACGCCGAAACGGCCGCGGCCCGCCCCGCGGCCCGCCCCGCCGCCCATCCCGGGACCCGTTCCGGCGATCGGACGTCCGCCTCGGGGGCCGAGGACGTCCCGGTGGCCGAGGTCGTTCCGCTGCACCCGGCGGACGCCGGCCGGGCCGCGCCCCGCCGCCGGACCGCCGGGTCGGACGAGCTGTTCGACGCGGCGCCCGCCGCCCGGGACGGCGCGCGCGGCGGCTTCGCCCGTCCGGCCGCCTACCCGTCGGAGCCCGTGCGCCCGGAGCCCGTGCGCCCGGAGCCCGCACGCCCGGACCACCCCGCGGGCCCGGAGCCCGTGCACCCGTCCGGCCCTCGGCCGGCGGTGGCCGGTCATCCCGGGGAAGCCGCCCACCCGGAGTCCCGCCCGGCGGAGTCCCGCCCGGCGGAGTCCCGCACGGCGGAGTCCCGCACGGCCCCCGGGCCCGCTCCCGGGCCCGCCCCCGCGCCTGCTCCGGCTCCCGCCCCGCGCGGGCAGGTCGGGGTGGCCGACGGCCTGTTCGCCGCCGTGCTCGCCGCCCGCGCCGGGGTACTGGTGCCGGCCGGGCGGACGGCGGAGTTCCTCGCGCCCTACCCGGTGGCCGCGCTCGGCGACGAGGTGCTGGCGGAACTGCTGGACCGGCTGGGCCTGCCCACGGTCGGGACGTTCGCCGCCCTGCCCGCCGAGGCGGTGGCGGACCGTTTCGGCCCGGCCGGCACGACGGCGCACCGGCTGGCCCGCGGGCTGCAGCCGCGTCCGCTGGCGCCGCGTACGGGCGGGCCGAACCTCTCGGTCGAGCAGCGCTTCGACCCGCCCGAGCCGCTCGCCGAACCACTGGTGTTCGTCGCCCGGACCCTGGCCGAGCAGCTGCACCAGCGGCTCGCCGGGGCGGGGCTGACCTGCCAGCGGGTCGCCGTCGAGGTGGAGTGCGCCGACGGCCGGACCGTGGCGCGGCTCTGGCGGCACGAGGGCAGGCTCTCGGCGACGGCGCTCGCCGAACGGGTCCGCTGGCAGCTCCAGGCCTGGCAGAGCGCGGGCACCTTCGAAGCCGCGCCCGCCGCGGGCCCCCGCGGCACCCGCCCCCCGGGCGGCACCCGTCCCCACGACGGATCCTTCTCCCCGAACGGCCTCCGCCCGACGGAGGGCGCCGACGGCCCCGGCACCGGGGGATTCACCGCGCTGCGCCTCGTCCCCGACGACCTCACCCCCGACCGCGGTCGCCAACTCGCCCTCTGGGGGCAGGCGGTGGCGGACGACCGGGTGGAACGCGCGGTGGCCCGGGTCCAGGCGGTGCTCGGGCACGCCGGGCTGCGCCGGATCGAACCGGCCGGCGGACGCGGCCCGGACGAACAGGCGGTGCGGGTGCCCTGGGGCGAGCCCTACGACCCGGCGGCCCCCGCCGACGCGCCCTGGCCGGGGCGGCTGCGGGACGTCTGGCCGTCCGTGGTGCACCGCACTCCGGTGCCGGCGACGGTGCTCGACGCGGACGGGCGGCCGGTGACGGTGGACGGCCGGGCGGGGGTGTCGGCCCGGCCGGCCACCGTCGCGGTGCGCGGGCGGCGGCTGGCGGTGGACGGCTGGACCGGGCCCTGGCCGGTGGTCGAGTACTGGTGGGACCGGTCGCGGGCCCGCCGCCGGGCCCGCTTCCAGGTCACGGTGGCGGGCGGACGGGCGCTGCTGCTCACGGTGGAGGGGGGCGCCTGGTTCATGGAGGCCGGTTACGACTGACGGCCGGGCGGCCCGGTGGCCGGGCGGCCCGGCGGCCCCGGCGTTCCGCCGCGAACGGCCGGGAAGGCCGGGAAGGCAGGGCGGCGGCAGAGGCCAGACAGCGGAGAGCAGGACAGCAGAGGCCAGACAGCGGAGAGCAGGGCGGAGGAGGCAGGCGACACGAAGGGGGGAAGGACCGAGGGGGGAAGGAACACGAGAGACCGAAGGCGCCGTCCCCGATGGGATTCACCAGTCACCCCACCCTCCCCTGGAGCGAGCTGCGCCGCCGGCTGACCGGCGGCGGGCCCGGCCCGGCGGGCGGCGACGTCGTCCCGCTGCGCCGCGACCCGCAGGGGCGGGAGCCGGCCGGGCCGCCCGCGACCCCGTCCGGACCGTCCGGCGCCGCCGATCCGGCCCCCGCCTGGGCGGAGCTGCACGTCCACTCCGCCTTCAGCTTCCTCGACGGCGCCAGCGATCCCGAGGCGCTGGTCGCGGAGGCCGCCCGGCTGGGCGTCGAGGCGCTCGCGCTCACCGACCACGACGGCCTCTACGGCGCGGTCCGCTTCGCCGGGGCGGCGCGCGAGGCCGGGGTGGCGACGGTCTTCGGCGCCGAGCTGACGATCCGTCACGAACGGGACCGGGTCGAGCACCTCCTGGTGCTGGCCCGCGATCCGGAGGGCTACCGCCGCCTCTCCGCCGCCATCGGCGCGGCCCAGCTCGCGGGCGGGGCCAAGGGGAAGCCGGTCTACGACTTCGCGGCCCTCGCCGACGCGCACGACGGCCACTGGGCGGTGCTCACCGGCTGCCGGCTGGGCCGCGTCACCGCCGCCCTCACCGCCGCCTCCACCGGTACTCCCGGCGGCGCTCCCGGCCTTCCCATCGGCCTTCCCACCGGCCTCCCCGTCGGAAGCCCCGCCGGAAGCCCCGCCGCCGCGGACGCCGCCGGGGCGGAGCGCCGACTCCTCACCCTCACCGAGGCGTTCGGCCGCGACAACGTCCACGTCGAGCTGATCGACCAGTGGCTTCCCGGTGACGACCTGCGCAACGACGCCCTCGCGGCGCTCGCCGCCCGGACGGGCCTGACGGCCGTCGCCTCCACCAACGCCCACCACGCCGGCCCGGCCCAGGGGCGGCTCGCTCAGAGCCTCGCCGCCCTGCACGACCGCCGCACGCTCCCCGAGGCGGCGGGCTGGACGCAGGCCGCCGGCACCGCCCACCTGCGCTCCGGCCGGGAGATGGCGGCCCGGCTGACCCGCTTCCCCGGCGTCCGGGAGGCGACCGTGGAGCTGGCCCGGGCCTGCGCCTTCGACTTCGCCCGGCTGGACCCGGAGCTGCCCGGCTACCCCGTCCCGTCCGGCCACACCGAGATCAGCCACCTGCGCGCGCTGGTCGCCGAGGGCGGCCCCGCGCGTTTCGGGCCCGGCAACGGCCCGGCCCGCCGCCAACTCGCCCGGGAGCTCGACGTCATCGAGGACCTCGACCTGGCCGGGTACTTCCTGATCGTCCACGACATCGTCGACTTCTGCCGCCGGGAGGGGATCTGGTGCCAGGGGCGCGGTTCGGCGGCCAACTCGGCGGTCTGCTACGCGCTCGGGATCACCGCCGTCGACCCGGTCCACTACCGGCTGCTCTTCGAGCGCTTCCTCTCCACCGCCCGCGACGGGCCGCCCGAC
Organism: Kitasatospora sp. NBC_00458; assembly: GCF_036013975.1. Lineage (NCBI taxonomy): Bacteria > Bacillati > Actinomycetota > Actinomycetes > Kitasatosporales > Streptomycetaceae > Kitasatospora > Kitasatospora sp. NBC_00458. Next base: position 2,216,465 of record NZ_CP107904.1, on the reverse strand, counting down.
ATCGACCTGGACATCGAGAACCGGCGCCGCGAGGAGGTCATCCAGTACGTCTACCGCCGGTACGGGCGCGAGCACGCCGCCCAGGTCGCCAACGTGATCACCTACCGGCCCCGGCTGGCGCTGCGCGACGCCGCCCGGGTGCTCGGCTACCCGCAGGGGCAGGTGGACGCGTTCAGCCGGCAGGCCGACTTCCGCTCCCCGCCCGGCGCCGACGCCGTCGTGCCCGCCGACGTGCTCTCCCTCGCCGGGCAGCTCCACGGCCTGCCCCGCCACCTGGGCATCCACTCGGGCGGGATGGTGCTCACCCGGGAGCCGATCGCCGAGATCTGCCCGACCGAGTGGGCCCGGATGCCGGGCCGCTCCGTGCTGCAGTGGGACAAGGAGTCGGTGGCCGGCGCCGGTCTGGTGAAGATCGACCTGCTCGGCCTCGGCATGCTCGCCGCCCTGCACGACACCTGCGACCTGGTCGAACGGCACCACGGCCCGCGCTACGACCTGGCGACGATCCCGGACGACGACCCGGGCGTGTACGCGATGCTGCGGCGGGCCGACACGGTGGGCGTCTTCCAGGTCGAGTCGCGCGCGCAGATGGCCACCCTGCCGCGGCTCAAGCCGGACCACTTCTACGACCTGGTGGTCGAGGTGGCGCTGATCCGGCCCGGCCCGATCCAGGGCGGGTCCGTCCACCCGTACCTGCGCCGGCGGGCCGGGGCGGAACCGGCCGAGTGCCCGCACCCGCTGATGGAGAACGCCCTCGGCAAGACCCTCGGGGTGCCGCTGTTCCAGGAGCAGATGATGCAACTGGCCATCGACTGCGCCGGGTTCACCCCCGCGGAGGCGGACCGGCTCCGGCAGGCGATGGGCGCCAAGCGCTCGCACGAGCGCGTCGCCCGGCTGCGCGAGCGGCTGCTGGGCGGGATGGCCGAGCGCGGCATCCCGGCGGAGGTCGCCGAGGACGTCTACACCAAGATCGAGGCCTTCTCCAACTACGGCTTCCCGGAGAGCCACGCGATCAGCTTCGCCTACCTGGTGTACGCCAGCGCCTGGCTGAAGTACCACTACCCGGCGGCCTTCACCTGCGCGCTGCTGGCCAACCAGCCGATGGGCTTCTACTCGTCGCTCAGCCTGATCGCCGACGTCCGGCGGCACGGCGTGCGGGTGCGCGGGGTGGACGTCAACGCCAGCGGGTCCCGGCCCACCCTGGAGCCGTACCGGGGGCCGACGCCCGCACCGCCGCTCACCGCGGGCAAGCCCCAGCCCGCGATCCGGCTCGGCCTGGACACCGTGCGCGGCATCGGCGCCGCGCAGGCCGGGGCGATCGCGGCCGGGCAGCCGTACGCGGACCTGGAGGACTTCGCCCGCCGGACCGGCCTGCCCGCGCCGGCCCTGGAGGCGCTCGCCTCGGCCGGGGCGTTCGGCTGCTTCGGCCTGAACAGGCGTCAGGCGCTCTGGGCCGCAGGGGCGTTCGCCGGGGTGACGGCGGATCTCATCCCCGGGACGACACCCGGGACGCAGGCGCCGCCACTGCCCGGGATGACCCCGATCGAGGAGACCATCGCCGACCTCTGGGCGACCGGCACCTCGGCGACCAGCCATCCGCTCCAGCACCTGCGTGACCACCTGGAGCGCGGCGGGGCGCTCACCGCCGCCCAACTCCCGGACGTGGTACCGGGGTCGGCGGTGGTGGTCGGCGGGCTGGTCACCCACCGGCAGCGGCCGCCGACCGCGGGCGGCGTGCTGTTCCTCAGCCTGGAGGACGAGACCGGGCTGATCAACGTGATCTGCAGCCGCCCGGTCTGGGAGTCGCAGCGCCGCGCCGCCCTCGACCGGGCCGGGCTGCTCGTCCACGGGCACATCGAACGCGACCGGGGCGCCACCAACCTGATCGCCACCCGGCTCACACCGCTGCGGATCGGCGTCTGAGGCGGCCGGATCCGAGGCGGCCCGGCGCCCCCGCCCCGGCGCCCCCGCCCCGGCGCCCCGCCCCGACGCCCCGGCCCCGGCGCCCCCGCCCCGACGGCTCCGTCCGTCGCCCGGAGTTCAGGCGGCCCGCCAGGCGGCGGCGAACTCCTCCACGCCGGGCCAGCGCGCGGCCGGGTCCGGCGCCGTCGCCCGCCCCAGCACGGCGAGCTGCTCCCCGGTGCCGCGCCAGTGCCGCTCCCCGTCACCCGCGTCGAGCAGCAGCCGCAGGGTGCGGCCCAGGGTGAACACCGTGGTGCGGGCGTCGATCACCGCGCCGCGCCGGAACTCCTCCGGGGCCATGAACCGTTTCGAGCCCGGTAGCCGGTCCGCCTCGACGGTGAACGGTCCCGGCCGGTACTCGTCCAGGTCGCAGAGGTGCATCCGGTGCCGCGCGAAGTCGTAGAGCAGGCAGCCGTCGTAGAAGTCGCAGGCGACGAACCCGGCGGCGGAGACGGCCAGATGGGCGTCCAGCACGGTGTCCAGGGCCGCCGCCACCAGGGGGACCGGCAGGGCGCGGAACCGGGCCATCGGGCCGGCCGGGTCGGTCCGGGCCGCGGCGCCCCGGCCGCCCCCTGTGGTCGGGTGGTACAGCACCTCGCCGTCGTGCCACGGCATCACCACCGCCGGCAGCCCGGCGGCTGTGAAGCGGTGCAGCTGCGGGACGATCGCCTCGTGCCGGACGGCGGCGTGCAGCGCGGCCGCCCGCTCCATCGAGGACACGGCGCCCTCCGTCGTGGCGGCCTTCACGAACCAGCGGGCGCCGTCCGGCTCCTCCACCCCGTACGCCGTGCAGCCGGAGTCCTGCCCGGTGAAGGAGGCGAACACCCTGCCCACGGAACCGAGCCAGGGCAGGAGTTCGGGTACCGAGGAAGCTTCGATCATGCCGTGACCCTATGCCCGGCGGGGCCGTGGCGTCCGCTCCTCCGTGCCATGATCGGTGCCATGACCCCGCTGCTGTCGTCCCCGCCGCCGCTGTCCCCGTCGCCGTTGTCGCCGACCGCCGTTCGCCGGATACCGCCGCTCGTCCGGGCGGGCGTGCTGCTCGCGGCCGCCGCCCTGGCGGCCGGGTGCGGCAGCACCTCGGTGACCGGGGCCGGCGGGGGAGCGCCCGGCCCGGCGCGCACGATCGGCGACACGCCGCCCCCGGCCGTGTCCACACCCTCCGCGCCGCCGACCGGCACCCGGCCGACCACCTTCCCGCTGGTCACCGCCGATCCGCTGCCCTCCGGCGCCGTGCCTTCCGCTGCCCTGCCCTCCGCGCCGCCGGCCCCGGTCTGTTCCCCCGAGGGCGTCTCGCTGGCCGTCGGAGAGGTGTCCGCCGCGATGGGACTGCGGGTCATGCCGGTCCGGCTGACCAACTGCGGCACCCGGTCCTACGCCCTCAACGGCCACCCCGGCGTCCGTGTCCTCGACGCCGAACGCTCGCCGCTCGCCGTGACCGTCGGCCGCGGTTCGGCGGGCATCGCCACGCTGGACGGCTTCGACGCCGCGGCGAAGCCGCTGACCCTCCAGCCCCAGGAGTCCGCCCAGTTCCAGGTGGTCTGGCGCAACACCGTCCTCGCGGGGGACAAGGCCGCCGACAACGGCCGCTTCCTGGACGTCGCCCCGCTCCCGGGCCGTCCCCGCCTCACCGTCCCCGCCGACCTCGACCTCGGCACCACCGGCAAGCTCGGTGTCTCCCCCTGGACCAAGTCGTCCGGGACCGCCGGGGGGACGCCGGAGCAGCGGCCCGGACAGCAGGCCCCCTGATCCCCCGACCCGACCCGACCCGACCCGACCCGGCGCGGCGCGGCGCGGCCAGCCGGCCGCACCACGCCGCCGGCCGTCCCGCCGACCGTGCCGCCGCGCAACCAACCCCCCTGCGGGGAGGCGGACATGGCGGTGTGCCGATAATCGGGGATGGCCGAACAGTACCTGTCCGCATTCGGGGTCGACGCAGACGTCCTCCTCGCCGTTGCCGGCTCCCACGACGAGGGGCTCGTCCGGGCGGCCCTCGGCAGGATCGAGGAGCTGACGGAGGCCGGCAGCCTGCTGCGGGCCACCGGTCCCGCCGAGGTCGGCGCCGCGCTGCGGGAGGTCGTCGCCGGGCGCCCCGACCCCGCCCGCCCGGGCGGCTACACCTGGCTGCTGGAGCTCCTCGGCCCCGTCCTCGGGACGCCGCTCGGCTCGGCCGTCCTGCCGGGGCGGCACTGGGACGATCTGACGGACGCCTTCCGTGTCTGGGGGCTGCCGGCCCTCGCCGCCCTCTGGGGGCGGCCCTGGCCCTTCCCGGCCGGTGCCGCGGCGTCCGCCGACGATCCGTGGCCCTTCCCGTCCTTCACCGCGGCGGGCGAGCTCGCGGTGGTCCGTGCCGAGCTGGCCGGCTTCGACGCCGACCGGATCCACGAGGACGCGGACCTGCTCCCGGGCGGCGACGACGACGCGGCCGAGGAGGTCGAGGAGCTGGTCGCGGAGGCCCTTCCGGCCTGGGTCGACGGGGCGCTCGCCGCCGGTCGCGGGCTGCTGCTCGTCCGCGACGGCGGCAGGTGACCCCGGCGCCCCGGGTGCCCACGGGCTCACGCGGTCCGGTTCCGGGGCCCCCGGGTTCCCGGCTCCCCGGGCTCCCTGCCCCGGACTCCGGCCCGGACGGCGCCCGATGGGTACACCGGCGCGGCGCAGTCGTGGGGGATTGCCTGCGCCGCGCCGGAGCTCTTTCCGATCCTCCCGGGTGCACTCCCCGGTCCACCCTGCCGGAGGTCAGAAGGCGGGCTGGTCGTCGAGTCCGATGATCCGCAGGTCGGAGAGGCGGACGACGAACCAGACGTCCTGGCCGCCGCCGCCCCAGAACTCGGTGAGCCTGACCGAGGCGAGGCCGTACGCCTCCTCGACCTGCTGGGCGGACCAGTCCACCGGGACGTTCTGGGCGCGGAACACCGGGTCGGCGTCGTGCTCCTGTGCCCATGCGTCGAGTCGGCGGTCGAGGCCCGGGGCGAGGTAGCGCTCGCGCACGGCACGCGGCGTCTCGCCGCTCTCGCCGAGGACCGCCCGCCGGTACTCCTCGAAGAAGGTCACCACCCGGTGGGCGGCCGGGGTACCGGCCCGCACCTGGGCGCGGGCGGCGACGGCGGTGCCGGCGGGCGGCGCGGACGCGGCCTGGGCCGGGCCGGCGGCCAGGCCGCCCACCGCGAGGAGGGCGGCGGCACCGGCCAGGACGGTGCGCATCGGGTTCATCCGTGTCATGACGGAAGTCCATCATTCGCCGACGAACTCCGCATATCCCCGAAACGTGTGGTTTAGCGTCATTGTGCGCATACTTGACGAATCATCACTCGATCATCCGGGGCGATGATCCGGCATCCCGCCCCTTTCCGGGCGGTCCGGCGAAGGCCTGCGCGATCGGCAGCCAGGCCTGCGCCACCGCGCCGACGGCCGTCAGCGCGAGGTCGTCCCGGTGGCGCCGCTGGGTGACCAGCAGGCAGAAGTCCAGGGCCGGACCGGCCACCCGGTCCGCCGCGTCGGCCGGGCCCCACGTCCACGGCTCCCCGTCCGGGGCGGTGAGTTCGACCCGCACCGGGGCCTGCGGCGCCGGAAGCCCGTGCACCGTGAACGCGAACCCCGCCGTCCGCACGCCCAGGTGGGCGATGTGCCGCAGCCGCGCGGTCGGCTCCCGGACGGCGCCGAGTGCGTCCGCCACGTCCTGCCCGTGCGCCCAGGTCTCCATCAGCCGTGCGGTGGCCATCGACGGGGCCTTCATCGGCGGGCCCATCCACGGCAGCCGGGTGTCGGCCGGAACGGCCGCGAGCGCCGCCGCCAGCCGCTCCCGACCGGCCCGCCAGCGCGCCAGCAGGGCCGCCGGCTCCTCGACGGCCCCGCGCGCGGCGCCGTCCTCCACCGGGTCCGCACCGGCGGCCAGCAGCTCGCCGAAGACCCGGCCGGACTCGGCGACGAAGCCCTCCGGGTCGCGCGCGGCCAGCTCCGACCAGTCGTCCGTCCACGCCAGGTGCGCGATCTGGTGCGCGACCGTCCACCCCGGTGCGGGAGTGCCGGTGGCCCACCGCTCCGGCGCCAGCCCGGCGACCAGCCCGTCCAGCACCTCGCTCTCGGCCCGCAGGTCGGCCAACAGCCCGGCCAGCACGGCCGATCCCCTGGGAACGTTCGGGTCCGTCATGGATATCCCCTTCGCAACAGTGGCCAACCCGTGAGTGACTCGCCGGTAACCTCGCGCCCGCACCCTACGCCGCCCCGCCCCGGCCCGCCCGGAACTCCGCCGAACTCCGCGGAACTCCGCCGAACGCGTGCGCCGAAGGTGCGTCCGCCCCCTCCCCACCGCCCGGACTCCGTGTGAAAATCACGCGATGACCGCCTCGCCCGCCGCCGACGGACCCCCGGACGACCTCGCCGTCCGGGCCGCCGAGCTGGTCCGGGACGCCGTGCTCGGCGACCTCGCCCGCCGGGTGGTGGCCGACTGCGGCGCCGACGTCGGCCTGGTCGGCGTGCCCGAGCCGGGCTCACCCGGCGGGCGCGCCCGCACCGGGGGACCGGAGGGCATGGTGCTGCGGCACTGGGCCGGGACCCGGGCGGACCTCCTGCACGGCCTCGCCGTCCCGGCCGGCACCGGCCTCGGCGGCCGGGCACTGGCCGAGCGCACCCCCAGCTGGGTGCCCGACTACCGGGCCGCCACCGGCATCTCCCACCACTACGACGCCGCCGTCACCGCCGAGGACCTCTACGCGATGCTCACCGTGCCGCTGCTGCACGGCGGCACCGTGCACGGCGTGGTGTACGCGTCGCTGCGCACGGTGGTCCCGTTCGGCGACGTCCGGATCGCCGCCGTCGGCAGGCTGGCCGAGGCCGCCACCCGGGCGCTGGCCGGGGCCGCCGCCTGGAGCGGCCCGCCGCACCGGCGGGAGCCCGGGGCGACCGCCCCCGCCGCGCCGCTGACCCGGCGCGAGCACGAGGTGCTCCGCTGGGCGGCGACCGGCCGGACCAATCCGGAGATCGCCGCCCAGCTCGGCCTCACCTGCAACACGGTGACCGGCTACCTGAAGAGCGCCATGCACAAGCTCGGCGTCCGCAACCGCACCGAACTCGCGCTGGCGGCACGCGAGTCGGGCCTCCTGGACGCGGACTAGTTGACCTTCCGCTCCCGCCCCGCCCAGTACGGCTCGCGGAGCCGGAACTTCTGCAGCTTCCCGGTGGTCGTCCGCGGCAGGTCGTCCCTGAACTCCACCGAGGTGGGCGACTTGTAGCCGGCCAGCCGCGCCTTGCAGTGGGCGATGAGCTCCGCCTCGCCGGCCTCGGCACCCGGCTTGAGCACCACCAGCGCCTTCACCGTCTCGCCCCACTTGGCGTCCGGCACGCCGATCACCGCGACCTCGCCCACCGCCGGGTGGTCGTACAGGCAGTCCTCCACCTCGATCGAGGAGACGTTCTCCCCGCCGCTGATGATGACGTCCTTCTTCCGGTCCGAGATGGTCAGGTAGCCGTCGACCAGGGTGCCGCCGTCGCCCGTGTGGAACCAGCCGTCCCGGATCGCCTCGGCGGTGGCCTCCGGCTGCTGCCAGTAGCCGTCCAGCACCACGTTCGACCGCACCAGCACCTCGCCCTGGCCGTCCACCCGCACCTGGTTGCCGATCGCCGGCGAGCCCGCCTGCACCAGCTTCTCCGCCCGCTCGGCGGCGGGGAGCCGGTCCCACTCGGCGCGCGTGCGGTTGACCGTCACCACCGGCGAGGTCTCGGTCAGGCCGTAGATCTGCAGGAACTCCCAGCCGAGTTCGGTCTCGATCCGCTGCACCACCGAGGTCGGCGGCGGTGCGCCGGCCACGATGATCCGCACCCGGTCCCGGCCGGGGACCGGGCCGTCCCAGTCCTCGGCGGCGTCCAGCACCATCTGCACCACCGCCGGCGCACCGCACAGGAAGGTCACGCCGTGCCGCTCGACCCGGCGCAGGATCTCGGCGCCGTCGACCTTCCGCAGCACCACGTGCTGCGCGCCGAGGCCGGTGAGGGAGAACGGCAGGCCCCAGCCGTTGGCGTGGAACATCGGCAGGGTGTGCAGGTAGACGTCCCGGTCGCTCGCCCCGAAGTGCAGGCCCATCAGGACGGCGTTGAGCCAGACGTTCCGGTGGGTGAGCTGAACGCCCTTGGGGCGGGCGGTGGTTCCGCTGGTGTAGTTGATGGTGGCGGTGTCGCCCTCGGCGACCGGGTACCGGCGCGGCGCGTTGTCGAAGTCGTACAGCAGGGCGTCGCTGTCCGCGCCGATCGTGAACTTGTGCTTGGCGACCACCCCGGCCAGCGGGTCGGCGAGTTCGGGGTCGACCAGCAGCACGGACGCGCCGCTCTGCTCGACGATGTACGACACCTCCTCCGCCCTGAGGCGGAAGTTCACCGGCACCAGCACCCGGCCGTGGCCGCTCACGCCGTACAGCGAGGTCAGCAGCCGGGCCGAGTTGTGCGACACGACGGCCACCCGCTCGCCCGGCCCGACGCCCAGCCGGTCCAGTCCGGCCGCCTGCGCCCGGGCCAGCTCGGCGACCCGGCGATACGTCAGATCGCCCCAGGATTCGGCCGGTTGGTCCGGCTCGTCGACGATGCCGACCCGGTCGCCGTAGACCAGCTCGGCCCGGTCGAGGAAGTCCATCACGGAGAGTGGAATCTGCATGCGCCCACTGTCCTCCGCGCGCCGCCCCCTGCACACCCCCGATCGGGGGTGTCACCCGTACGGGCCGCCCCGGGCCGGGCGCCAGGGCCGGGCACCAGGGCCGGGCACGGGCCCGCGTACCCCCCGGGCCGGTCCGGTCCGTTCCGGGATCAGCCCGGAACGGCGGCCTCCGCGGCCGCGATCGCCGCGACCAGCCGGTCCCTGGTCTCGTGCTGGGCGGCGATGCGGCGCTCCAGCACCGCCAGCCGCTCCCGGGCGATCCGCAGCGCACCGGCGGACGGCGGGCCGAACGCGTCGCTGTCCAGGCAGCCCAGGAACGGCCGGACGTCCTCCAGCGTGAACCCGGCGTCCAGCAGTCCGCGGATGTTGCGGACCCGGACCGCCGCGCCGTCGTCGTAGACCCGGTACCCGTTGGGCGCGCGCTCGGAGGTCAGCAGCCCGGCCTGCTCGTAGTGCCGCAGTGCCCGGGGGCTCGTGCCCGCCACCCGCGCCAGCTCGCCGATCCGCATCCGCCCGCCCCCGCCCGTTCCCCGTCCGCTTCCGCCCGGCGTCCGCTCGCGCACGCCTCCGTCCGGCGCCCGCCGTCGGCGCCGCGCTATCCCACGACGGCGCCGCCGTCCACCGGCAAGACTACTCCGGTGACGAACGAGGCCTGTGGCGAGGCGAGTTGCACGATGGCCCAGGCCACTTCGGCCGGCTCGCCGATCCGGCCCAGCGGGGTGTTCTCCAGCTGCCACCTGCGGACGGCCGCCTGTCGCTCCGGGCTGAACCCCGCGTGCCGGCCGATCGGCGTCGCGATCGCGCCGGGCGCCACCGCGACGACCCGGATGCCGCGCGGCGCCAGCTCCACCGCCCAGCTGCGGGTGAGCGTGTCGACGGCGGCCTTCCCCGCCGCGTACACCGAGTTGGTCGGCCAGCCGCGCTGACCGACGGCCGTGCTGACGTTGACGATCACGCCCCGGCTCTCCGTCAGCGCGGGCAGGGCGGCCTGGCCGAGCAGGACGGGCGCCGTCAGGTTGGTCGCCAGCACCGCCTCGACGCCCTCCCGGGTGTAGTCGCCGAGCTGTCCGTGCGGGGCGATGCCGGCGTTGTTCACCAGGACGTCCAACCGCCCGAACCGCTCCAGCGCGCCCCGGACGACCGCCTCCGGCCCGTCCGGGGACGTGACGTCCGCGGCCAGCGGAACGATCCGGTCCGGTGCGCGGCCGGCCGGCCGCGCGAGCGGTTCGGCCCGCCGCCCGACCGCCACCACCCGGACGTCCGGATCCTGCGCGGCGAACGCCCACGCGGTCTCCTGTCCGATCCCCGTCCCCGCCCCGGTGACCACGACCACCCGGGGTCCCCGCCGCACTGCCTCGTCCGTCCGCGTCGTCTCGCTCATGCCGCAACCCTCCGACCCTGCCGCCAGCGTCAAGGTCAAGCCGGTTCGAACCGGAGGCCGGACATCCGATTGCTGAGCCGGCGGCGAACACACCGGGGAGGAGGAATCGCACACTCCGCGGCACTGCTAGGAAGGGTCACGACACACCGACCCACGGGGGAGTACCGCAGATGAGCGACGAGCACCGCTCCGACAGCCGCTCCGACAGCCTCTACGACGCGATCGGCGGCCTCGACGCCCTTCGCAGACTCAGCGACACCTTCTACGAGGGCGTCCTCGCCGACCCGCTGCTGGCGCCGGTCTTCGCGGACTTCACGCCCACCCACATCGAACACGTCGCCGTCTGGCTGGCCGAGGTCTTCGACGGCCCGGACCGCTTCACCACCGACCTCGGCGGCCACCAGTCCCTGCTCCGCTCCCACCTCGGCCTCGCCATCACCGAGGAGCAGCGCACCCGCTGGGTGGAGCTGATGGCCGCGGCCGTCGACAAGGAACTGCCCGGCGACGAACTGCTCCGCCGCCGCGTCCTGGAGTACTTCGACTGGGGCACCAGGATCGCCAAGGACGTCTCCGCCTCCCCGGCCGGCACCGACCTCGGCGACCCGGGCCCCACCCCGCGCTGGGGCTGGGAGGGCCTGCGGTGACGACCGCGTACGACGCACCGGCGGCCGACGGGCTGCTCCTGCGCCCCTTCCGGGCGGAGGACGCCCCGGCCCTGGTCGAGATCCACCGGGACGTGACGCTGCGCCACTTCATCCGGTCCCCGCTGACCGACCTCGACGAGGCGGTCCGCTGGGTCGGGGAGCAGGAGCGGGGCCGGGCGGACGGCACCCGCTACGCCTTCGCCGTCGAGGCGGGCGACGGCGCCCTGGTCGCCGACGTGGTGCTCAAGCGCGGTGCGCCGGGCAGTCCCGCCGCCGAGGTGGGGTACTGGACGGCCGCCGCGGCGCGCGGCCGCGGAGTGGCGCCGCGGGCACTGGAGGCGCTCACGGGCTGGGCGTTCGAGACGTTCGCGGCCGACGGCCTGGTCCGGCTGGACCTGCTGCACCAGGTGGACAACGAGGCGTCCTGCCGGGTGGCCGCGAAGGCCGGCTACCGCTTCGAGGCCCTCCTCCCCGCGCACCCGCCGTACCCGCTCGACGGCCACCTCCACAGCCGCGGCGACACGTCGGCCCCGCCCGTCCGCGGCGGGGAGGGCCGCCCGGCCGGCTGAACCCGCGGCCCGGCGGGCCTCGCGCGGCGCGGGCCAGCGGGCCAGCGGGCCAGCGGGTCAAGCGTCGGACGAAGCGTCGGACCAAGTGTTGGACCGGAGCGGAGAACCGGGTCAGAGTGGCCCCCATGGCTTCTCTTGTGCGACATGTGACGATCGACTGTGCCGACGCCTACCGCCTCGCCCGGTTCTGGGCGGAGGTGCTGGACGGCAAGGTCAGCGACGACGACCACCCCGGCGACCCGGAGGCCCTGGTGGAGACGCCGGGCGCCGCGCTGCTGTTCGTCCGGGTCCCCGACGGCAAGTCGGTGAAGAACCGCGTCCACCTCGACATCCAGCCGCAGGACCGCACCCGGGACGAGGAGGTGGACCGCCTGCTCGCCCTGGGCGCGACGCTGCTCGCCGACCACCGCACGCCGGACGGCAGGGGCTGGGTCACCCTCGGGGACATCGAGGGCAACGAGTTCTGCGTCGAGCGCAGCGCCGCCGAGCGGATCGCGACCGAGTCGGCCGCCACCGAGTCGGCCGCCACCGCCGGCTGACCCCGTCAGGCCCCGTCGGCCCTCGGCCGGACGGGCCCTCGCCCCACCCCGTCAGGCCACGGCCGCCCGCCAGCTCCACGAAGTCCGGCGCGGGCGGCCGTCCAGTTCCCCGCGCCCGGTGCACCAGAGCAGGACGTCGGCCGCGCGACCGGCCGCGGCCTCCGGCGCGTCGGGGAAGAGCCGCGCCAGGGCGGCGCGGCAGAGCCGTTCGGACGGCCGCCAGTCCACGCCGAGCCCGAGGGTGATGTCGTGGGTGTGGAGCAGCGTCTCGGTGACCCCCATCGCGGCGAAGCCCGCCGGGTCGCACGGCCCGTGGTGCCAGGCCCGCAGTCCGGGCGGCGCCGCGTCGAGGGCGGTGGCCAGCAGCCGGGCGCAGGCCGTGACGACGGTCAGCACCTCGGCCGGCCCGGCGTCCGGCGGGACGGTGAGGTCGAACGGCAGGTAGCGGTCGGCGGGTCGGGCGGCGAGCTGGCCGGCGTAGGCGAGCAGGTCGTGCGCGATGTGCGCGGCCGTCTCGCGGCAGCTCCACTCCAGCGGCCCGGCCGGGGCGTCCCAGCGGGCGGCGTCCGACCTCGTGAGCGGGGCCAGCACGTCCGTCAGTTCGCCGAGGGCGGCTCGGACGTCGTCGCCGGTCATCGCGGTGGCAGTCATCGGGCCACGGTCTCATCCGGCCCGCGTGTCCACCAGGGCTCCGGCGGTCCGGCGCCGGAGCCCGCCCTCGGCCCCGTCCCCTCGGCCCCGTCCCCGTTCGGCCCGGGATCCGTCACCGGCCCGGACCGCCGCCACCGGCCCGGACCGCCGTCATCCGATCTGGATCGACCGCTTCGCCAGCCCCATCCAGAACCCGTCGATGACCGTGCGCTGGCTGCCGAGCTCGGCCTCGCCCGCCCCGAGCGTGACGAACAGCGGCGCGAAGTGCTCGGTCCGCGGGTGGGCGAGCCGCCCGGCGGGGGCCTTCCGCTCGAAGTCGAGCAGTGCGTCGAGGTCCTGCGCGGCCAGGGCGCGCCGGCCCCAGTCGTCGAACTCGGCCATCACCGAGGTGACCCGGCCGTCCTGGCTGAGCGCCCGGAGGTTGTGGGTGAAGAAGCCGCTGCCGACGATCAGCACGCCCTCGTCGCGCAGCGGGGCGAGCCGGCGGCCGATCTCCATCAGCCGCTGCGGGTCGAGGGTGGGCAGGGAGACCTGGAGGACGGGGACGTCGGCCTCCGGGAACATCTCCACCAGCGGGACGTACGCGCCGTGGTCGAGGCCGCGGTCCGGGATGTCCTGGACGGGGGTGCCGGGGGCGCGCAGCAGCTTGCGCACGCGCTCGGCGAGCTCCGGTGCGCCGGGGGCGGCGTACTGCACCCGGTAGTAGTGCTCGGGGAAGCCCCAGAAGTCGTAGACCAGCGGCACGGTGGTGACGGCGCCGAGGGCGAGCGGGGCCTCCTCCCAGTGCGCGGAGACCATCAGGACGGCCTTGGGGCGCGGCAGGTCGGCGGACCAGGCGGCCAGCTGGCCGGGCCAGATCGGGTCGTCGGCGAGCGGCGGCGCGCCGTGCGACAGGTAGAGGGCGGGCATGCGCTCGGGGGCCGCGGTGGTCATGGCGTCTCTTCCTCTGCTCCTCGGTCGGTGGTCGGGCGACTTCGGCAAGTAGTTCAAATTTGAACTCCGACACTTGGACCGTACACCTTCGTTCGAATTTGAACAACAGGAGTACGATCAATCCATGCCCTCCACGCCGTCCGCACCGTCCGCGCCCCCCGCGCCCGCGCCCCCCGCGCCCTCCACCCGGCTGCCGAGCGAACCCCGCTGGCTGGACGAGGAGGAGATGGCCGCCTGGCGGAGCTTCGTCACCGCGAGCAACCTCCTCAACCGCCGCCTGGAACGCCAGCTCAAGGAGGACTCCGGCCTCTCCCACACCCAGTACGAGATCCTCGTCCACCTCTCCGCGGCCCCGGCCGGCTCGCTGCGGATGACCGAACTGGCGGAGAGGCTCGTCACTTCCAAGAGCGGACTGACCTACCAGGTCACCCAGTTGGAGCGGATGGGACTGGTCGGCCGCCGCTCCTGCCCCAGCGACGTGCGCGGGGTCTTCGCCGAACTCACCGAGGAAGGGCACGAGGCGCTCCGCGACGCCGCCCCCGGGCACGTCACCCTGGTCCGCGAACTGCTGATCGACGTCCTCAGCCGGGAACAACTCGCCGTCCTGGCACGGGGCCTCGGCGAGGTCAGCGCCCGGCTGCGCCTGGACGAGGCGCTCTGACCCCCGGCCCCTCCCGCCGCACGTCCCCTCCCGCCCCCGAGGAGGTGCCGCCCGCGGAGGCGTCCGTCCCCGCCTCCCGCGCTTCCCCTGCCGCCACCGCGTCCGCCGCCCTCGCCAGCAGCAGCTCCCGCTCGCGCGCGTTCCGGGTCAGCTCCGCCGCCCGGGTGAACTCCGCCCGGGCCTCCGCGCCACGGCCCAGCCGCACCAGCAGGTCGCCCCGGACGCTGGGCAGCAGGTGGTACCCGCTCAGAGCCGGTTCCGCCGCCAGGGCGTCCACCACCTCCAGCGCGGCGGCCGGACCCTCGGCCATCGACACGGCCACCGCGCGGTTCAGCTCCACCACCGGGGAGGGCGTGAGCGCCATCAGCCGCGCGTAGAGAGCGGCGATGGTCGCCCAGTCGGTGTCCTCGTACCGCGCGGCCCGCGCGTGGCAGGCCGCGATCGCGGCCTGGACCGCGTACGGCCCGGTGCCGGCCCGCCCGAGGGCGGCGAAGCCGCGCCGGATCAGCAGGCGGTCCCAGCGCGCCCGGTTCTGGTCGGCCAGCAGCACCGGTCGGCCGTCCGGCCCGGTCCGGGCGGCGGTCCGGGACGCCTGGAACTCCAGCAGCGCCGCCAGCCCGTGCACCTCCGGCTCCTCCGGCGCCAGCCCGGCGAGCACCCGCGCCAGCCGCAGCGCGTCCTCGCAGAGCGCCGGGCGGAGCAGGTCGTCCCCGGCGGTGGCCGAGTAGCCCTCGTTGAAGACCAGGTAGACGACCTCCAGGACGGACGCGAGCCGCGCCGCCCGCTCCTCCCCGTACGGGACCTCGAACGGGACCCGGGCCTTCGCGAGGGTCCGCTTGGCGCGCACGATCCGCTGGGCGACGGTCGGTTCGGGGGCGAGGAAGGCGCGGGCGATCTCCGGGGTGGTGAGTCCGCCGAGCAGCCGCAGGGTCAGCGCGATCCGGGCCTGCGCCGACAGCACCGGGTGGCAGGTGGTGAAGATCAGCCTCAGCAGGTCGTCGTCGATGTCGTCCGGACCGGCCGGCTCGGGCGGCGGGACGTCCTCCAGGCTCCGGCCGACCTCGGCGAGCTTGCGCGCGTAGACCTCCCGGCGGCGGACCAGGTCGATCGCACGGTGCTTGGCGGTGGCCGTGAGCCAGGCGCCCGGACGCTCCGGGACACCCGACCCGGGCCACTGCTCCAGCGCCGCGACCAGCGCGTCCTGCGCCAGTTCCTCGGCGATGCCGACGTCGCGCACGATCCGGGTGACACCGGCGATGATCCGGGCGGACTCGATCCGGAAGACCGTCTCGACCATCGCGGCGACGTCGGCCGGCCGGGCCGCACCCGCCGTGCTCGCCGTACCAGCGGCATCCGCCGCACCCGCCGCACCCGCCCGGTGGGCCCCTGCGGACCCGTGGGCCGGGTCGGCCCCGTCGCGCTCCGTCACGGTCACCCATCAGAGCAGCCGCGCGGGGCCGGGGCAAACGCGGCCGGGAGGCGGCGGGCCGCGGGAGGGCCGGCCCCGGGGGCGGGCCCGGGGCCGACCCCGGCGGTCAGGCCTCCGGCGGGGTGGCGGCCTCGTCGATCTGCCGCAGCTCGGCACCCACCGTCCAGTTCACCGGGTGGGTCTCCAGGAAGCGCCTGGTCCACTCCAGCGCCTCCGCCTTGTCCTTGCACTGGAGGAGCGCGTAGCCGCCCACCACCTCCTTGGTCTCGGTGAACGGCCCGTCGGTGTAGCTCAGCTTCCCGCCCTCCCAGAGGACCCGGGTACCCTCCGCGGTCGGCAGCAGCCCGGCGGTGTCCAGCATCACCCCGGCCTGGGTGATCTCCGCGAACAGCGCCCCCATCCGCTCCTCGAAGCCGGGGTCGGGTTCGGCCTGGCCGGGGCCGTTCTGCTCGTCGATGCGGATCAGCGTCATGAAGCGCGGCATGGTGGCTCACTCCTCGTCGATGGGGCGGGGCCTCTCCCCGCCTCTCACCCCTGCGTCGAACGGGGGGCGGCCGGATCGACACCCACGCCGGAATTCTTCCGAGAGATCTCCGGACCGGCCACCGGGCCCGCGCCCCCGCCCCCGCCCTGCGCTAGCCCCGCCCCCGCCCGGCCCCCGCCCTGCGCTCGCCCCGCCCCGCCCCGCCCGTGATGCCGGGCCGGGGCCGGAGGGGTAGCGTCGCAGACGACACTTCTCCCCGGCCCGCCGGCCGCTGCCCCGGGCGGCGTCACGCCGTGCCCGAAGGCGTCGTCGCGACGTCCCGCCCACCGCCGCAGCCGTCCCCCGGCGTCGCCGAGCCCGCCTTCCCACCGGGCCGTGCCCCCCAGGAGCTGATGTGAGCAACGAACCCGCCGAAGCCGCCGGGACCGGCGAAGCCGGCGAACCACTCGAACCGGGCCCCATCGACTACGTGATCATCCAGTTCCCCGGCAGCCGGCTGACCGGTGAGGGGCTGCCGCTGCTGATCGACCTGGTCGACCGGGGCGTCATCCGCATCCTCGACCTGACCTTCGTCAAGAAGGAGCAGGACGGATCACTGGTCGGCCTCGAACTCGCGGACGTCAACGGGGACGGCCAACTCGACCTCACCGTCTTCGAGGGCGCCTCCACCGGACTGGTCGACGAGGGCGACATCGCCGAGGCCGGAGCCCTGCTGGAGCCGGGCGACTCCGCCGCGGTGCTGCTCTACGAGAACGTCTGGGCCGCACCGCTGGCCGCCGCGCTGCGCCGCACCGGCGCCCGGATGATCGCCAGCGGCCGGGTCCCGCTGCAGGACCTCGTGGAGGCGCTGGACGCCCTCGAAGCGCTCCGCTGACCGGCCCGACGAACGAACGGACGGGCCCGCCCGTCCCCACCCCCGAGACTCCCCGAAGACTCCCCGAAGGAGGAGACCATGCCCGGATTGCTCCGCGGGGTCGCCCGCACCGCGGTCGTCGCCGGCACGGCGACAGCCGTCTCCAACCGGGTGTCCCGCCGCCAGGCCGGCCGGTGGGCCCAGCAGGAGCCCGTCGCGGCTCCCGCGCCCGCGCCCGCCGCTCCGCCGCCCCCGGCCGCGGCCCCGACCTCCATGGAGGCGAAGCTCGACCAGCTCAAGGACCTCGCCACGCTCAAGGAGCAGGGCGTCCTCACCGAGGAGGAGTTCGCGGCCCAGAAGGCCCGCATCCTCAGCAGCTGACCGTGCGGACGGGCCGTCCGTCCCGGCCCGTCCGCCTCCGCTTCGTCGCCGCCCCGCGCGTCGGCGCGCCGCCCGGCGCCGGGCGGGCGCCCGTCCGGGGCCCGCCGTCCGGGGCCCGCCCGGCTCACACCAGCCGGGCGGCGAGCCGCAGTGCGCCCGCCCGGATCCGCTGTTCGCCCAACTCCGGTAGCAGCGAGGCCACGTGCTCCGCCCCGAGGGCCGCCAGCAGGGCGTGCGCGTCGTGCTCGGGATCGTCGCTGGCGCCGGCCGCCGCGAGCAGGACGACGATGTGCCGGTGCCAGAACCGGTACGCGCCGATGCGGTAGCGGGCGCCGCGGCCCGCGGTCTCGGACATCCGGACCAGGTCGAGGTGCTCCAGCAGGTAGTCCAGGTACGCGGTGACGAAGGCCGCGAGCCGTTCACCGGGGTCCGGGGCCCCGCCGCCCTCCCCGCCGCTCCCGGGCTTCCCCCCGCCGCCCGGGCCCTCGGCGCCGCCCGCGTCCTCCCCACCGCCCGCGTCCTCCCCACCGCCCGCGTCCTCCCCACCGCCCGGGCCGAGCGGCGCCGGCCCGCGCAGCACGGCGTCCTGGAGCATGCGCTCGCGCGCGTCCAGCAGCGCCGCACCCAGCCCGGCCTTGTCGCCGAACCGGCGGAACAGCGTGCCCTTGCCGACGCCCGCCTCCGCCGCCACCTGGTCCATCGAGACCGACTCCACCCCGTGCGCGGCGAACAGCCGGGCGGCCGCCTCCAGGACGGCGAGCCGGTTGCGGGCGGCGTCGGCGCGTTCGACGGGCGGCGGGGTGCGCAGCAGTTCCAGCGGAACGGGCCCGGCGGGGTCCCCGCCCGTTGCGTAAGCGGACTGCGGTCCGGTACTGTCCTGAGTCATAAGCGGACTATAGTCCGAATCGGCTCGCAGCCCCAGGAGGCCGCAGCATGACCGCACTCATCACCCGGGACGAGCTGGCGCACGCCATCGAGACCGGCGCCGTGACCGTCCTCGACACCCTCGGCGGCGAGTACTACGCGCAGCAGCACCTGCCCGGCGCCGTCGAGCTGGTCCGGGCCGACGTCGACCGCCTCGCTCCCGCCCTGCTCCCGGACCTCGGCGCCGCCATCGTCACCTACTGCTCGAACGAGGCCTGCCCGAACAGCGGCCAGGTCGCCGACCGCCTCACCGCCCTCGGCTACACCGACGTCCGCAAGTACCGCGAGGGCATCCAGGACTGGTCCGAGGCGGGGCTCCCGGTCGAGCGCGCCTGACCGGAGACCCGCGCACGGCGGGCGGAAGGCGGCGACCCGGCGGCGCGCCGTCCCGTGCCGGGGGCCGGCGACCCGGGTGAAGCCGCACGCCGGTACCGCGGAACGCCTCGGCGCCGTCGGCGGCGGGAGTCCCCGGTCGCCCGCACCGCGGACGAAGGGCCCGGCCGGGCACGTCGACACCCGGCCGGGCCCGCCCCGTCCCCCCGGCGGCGATCAGCCTCCGGCGGCCGTCACGCCGCACCCGGGCGGCGGATCGCCGGTGCACCGGGGGCCCCGAAAAGCGTTCGCCGGACACCCCTTTCCGTGGAAGCATGCACGGTATGGGGACGATCCTGCACGGCACCCACGTCACGCTCCGCGCGGCGACGGCCGACGACATCCCGGCCCTGGTCGTCATCCGCCGCGAGCCCGAGGTCTACGCCCGCTGGCGGGGTGGTGACGACCTCACCGACGCCGTCACCACCGACCTCGCCGAGCCGGGGACGGAGACCCTGGTGATCGAGGCGCTCGGCCGGACCGTCGGCGCCGTCCAGTGGTACGCCGAGAACGACGACGAGTACCGCCACGCCGGCATGGACATCTACCTCGACCCGGCCGTCCACGGCCGTGGCTACGGCACCGACGCCGTCCGCACCCTGGCCCGCCACCTCGTCGACCACCACCACTACCACCGGCTGATCATCGACCCGGCGGCCGACAACGCGGCGGCCATCCGCTGCTACGCGAAGGTCGGCTTCCGGCCGGTGGGGACGATGCGCCAGTACGAGCGCGGGCCCGACGGGACGTGGCACGACAACCTGCTGATGGACCTGCTCGCCGACGAACTCGTCTGACGGGTCCGCCCGACGGCACGGCACGGACCGGCAGGGGGAGCCCCCGCCGGTCCTTCCACGATCGCCCGCCGGCCTCCACGGCTCCCCGTCCGGCTCCCGCCGGCCCCCGGTCCGGCCCCGCTCACTCCCCGCTGCGGAGCGGCTCGCCCGTGCGGTGGAGGTGGGCGAAGATCTCGCGGTAGGAGCGGAGCAGGCCGGTCTCGTAGTACGGGATGTCCTTCTCCGCGCAGAACTCGCGGGTGAGCTCCGCGGCCCGGCCGAGGGCCGGGGTCGGCATGCTGGGGAAGAGGTGGTGCTCGACCTGGTAGTTGAGGCCGCCCATCAGCGCGTCGATGGCGAAGCCGCCGCGGACGTTGCGCGAGGTGAGCACCTGGCGGCGCAGGAAGTCGAGCTTCATCTCGGGCGTCACCATCAGCATGCCCTTGTGGTTGGGGGCGAAGACGCACCCCAGGTAGATCCCGAGCAGCGCCTGGTGGACGGCGAGGAAGGCGAACGCCTTGCCGACCGGGAGGGCGGCGAAGACCAGCCCGAAGTAGGCGGCGAAGTGCACCACGAGCAGGGCGCCCTCCAGGTACGGGCGCTTCATGATCGGGCTGCGGAGCGCCCGGAAGCTGTTGAAGCTGAGGTTGAGGCCCTCAAGGGTGAGCAGCGGGACGAAGAGGAAGGCCTGCCGCCGGCCGATGAACCGGGCCACCCCGCGCGCCTGCCGGGCCTGCCGCTGGGACCACACCACGATCTCCGGATTGACGTCCGGGTCCCGCTCCTCGTGGTTGGGGTTGGCGTGGTGGCGGGTGTGCTTGTTCATCCACCAGCCGTAGCTCATCCCCATCAGCAGGTTGGCGGCGATCCGCCCGCCCACCTCGCTGTGGGTCCGCTGGTTGAACACCTGGCGGTGCGCCAGGTCGTGCGAGAGCAGTCCGAGCTGGGCGAAGACGACGGACATCGCCGCCGCGAGGCCCAGCTGCGCCCAGGAGTCGCCGAGCGCGAAGAGCGCCCACCAGCCGCCGGCGAACGCGGCCAGCACCACGCAGACCCGGACCGTGTAGTAGACGGGCCGCCGGTCGAGCAGCCCCTCGGCGGCTATTCGGCGGCTCAGCTGGGCGAAGTCGCTGCCGCCGGACTCGGGCCGGGAGGCGTCCCGGCTGAGGGCGGGGACTTCGGGCAGTGTCGCGGACTCAGCGCTCATGCCGAGAAGTCTGGTCGGCGGGCACCCCCGGGGAGAACCGGAGTAACCCCCCTCCTGGAGGGGGAGTTAACCCCCCTTCGCGTCCTGGGGCTGTCCTGCTCAAGTACCCTACGTGAGGGGGGGACGTGGTGGGGGGTCCGTGGCGGCAGCCGTGGGCGGACGCGCCGTGGACGGACGAGCCGTGAGCCGGGAGCCGACAGTGCCCTTGAGCAGTGCCCGGTGGCCGCCGTGGCCGCGCGCCGACCTCCTCACCTGGCTGCGGGACGGCCTGGTCGCCGCCCGGCGGGGCCTGGCCGTGGCACTGCTCTCCCAGCTCGGTGCCGTTCCCCTGCTCGTGCTCTCGGTCGTGTCGCTGGGCCTGCTCCCCCTGGGGGTCGGCTTCATCACCCTGCCGATCGCGCTGTTCGCCGTCCGCGGCCTGGCGGACCTGCACCGGCGGTTCCTCGGCAGCTGGTGCGGGGCCGCGATACCCAGCCCCTACCGGCCCCGCGAGGGCGACGAGTTCGAGCTGCTCGACGTGCCCAGCAGCGTGCGCTACTGCCGGCTGCTGCTGACCGACCGCTCGACCTGGCGGGACCTGCTCTGGCTGCTGATCGACGTCCCGGTCGGCCTGCTCCTCGGACTCCTGCCCGGCTGGCTGATGATCTACGGCGCCCACGGCGTGGTCGCCACCCCGCTGTTCTGGCCGCTGATGGACCCCGGCTACGGGTACGGGCTGGTCTGGCCCGTCCACAGCACCACGACGGCGCTGCTCTCCTTCTTCCAGGGGGTGGGCTTCCTGCTCCTCGGGTTCTGGAGCTCGGAACGGCTGCTGCGCGCGCACAGCCGGATCAGCCGCAGGCTCCTCTCCCCGACCGCCGAGGCCTACCTCTCCCGCCGGGTCGCCGAGCTGACCGAGACCCGCTCGGCGGCGGTGGACGCGCAGGCCGCCGAGCTGCGCCGGATCGAGCGCGACCTGCACGACGGCGCGCAGGCCCGGCTGGTCGCGATCGGGCTCAAGCTCGGGCTGGCGTCGCAGATGTTCCGCAAGGACCCCGACACCGCGTACCGGCTGCTGGCCGACGCCCGCGCGGCCAGTGCCCAGGCCCTCGCCGAGCTGCGGGACCTCGTCCGCGGCATCCACCCGCCGGTCCTCGCCGAACGCGGACTCGACGGCGCGGTCCGCGCGCTCGCCCTCGACCTGCCGATCCCCGTCCGGGTCGACATCGACCTGCCCGGACGGCCGGAACCGCCGGTCGAGTCGGCCGGCTACTTCGCCGCCGCCGAGGTGCTCGCGAACGTGGCCAAGCACAGCGCGGCCGCCTCGGCCTGGGTCCGGCTCGGGTACGCCGACGGCCGGCTCCGGCTGGTCGTGGGCGACGACGGCGGCGGGGGTGCGACGGTCCGCGAGGGCGGCGGGCTGGCCGGTCTGCGCCGGCGGCTCGCACCCTTCGACGGGACCCTCGACCTGGAAAGCCCGGTGGGTGGCCCCACCACGGTGACGATGGAGCTGCCATGCGTGTTGTGATCGCCGAGGACCTGGCGCTGCTGCGGGAGGGCATCACCCAGCTGCTCACCCTCAACGACTTCGAGGTGGTCGCGGCGGTGGACGACGGCCCGAGCCTGCTGGCGGCCCTGCTGGAGCACCGCCCGGACGTCGCGGTCGTCGACGTGCGGCTGCCGCCGACCTTCACCGACGAGGGGCTGCACGCGGTCACCCGGGCCCGCCGCGAACTCCCCGGCCTGCCGGTGCTGGTGCTGTCGCAGCACGTGGAGCACCTCTACGCCCGGGAACTGCTCACCGACCACCGGGGCGGCATCGGCTACCTGCTGAAGGACCGGGTCTTCGAGGTCAGCGAGTTCGTCGACGCGGTGCGGCGGGTCGCCGCGGGCGGGACCGCGATGGACACCTCGGTCATCTCCCAGCTGCTGCAGCGCAACTCGACGAAGGACTCGATGCGCTCGCTCACCACCCGGGAACGCGAGGTGCTCGCCCTGATGGCCGAGGGCCGCAGCAACGCGGCGGTGGCGCGGGAGCTCTGCATCACGGAGAAGTCGGTGAGCAAGCACACCAACAGCATCTTCGGAAAGCTGGGCCTCGCCCAGTCGGGCGACGACAACCGCCGGGTCCTCGCCGTCCTCGCCCACCTCAACTTCTGAGGTCCGGGCCCGGCCCGCCTCCCGGCGCACCCGCCCGCCGGGCTTCCCGGCGTCCGGACCCGTCCGACCTGGGCCGGAGCGCCGTCGGGCGGGCAGGCCGGAGGCCCGGTCGGCGTCGGCCGGACCGGGGTTGACCGATCGTCGGGGGTTGAATCACCCTTCCACTAATTCATTAGTGGAAGGGTACTTCTTTCATGCATCCGTTCCCACCCCTCCTCGGCCGCCGCCTCCGCGGGCCCTGGGTCCCGGCCTGGGCGCTGGCCGGTCTCTTCGCCGCCCTGTACGGCTGCGTCGCCGTCAACCGGCACCGGCGCGTGCTCACCCAGGCGTACGACCTCGGGATCTTCGAGCAGGCGGTGCGCGCGTACGCGCACGGCGAGGCGCCGGTCGTCCTGCTCAAGGGGCCCGGGTACCACCTGCTCGGGGACCACTTCCACCCGATGCTGGCCGCGCTGGCCCCGTTCTACCGGCTGTTCCCGCACGCCGAGACGCTGCTGGTCGCGCAGGCGGTGCTGATGGCGCTGGCCGTCGTGCCGCTCACCCGCTGGGCGTACGAGGCGGGCGGGTGGCGGGTCGCGGTCGCCGTCGGCGTGGTCACGGGGGCGTCCTGGGGGATCGTCAACGCGGCCGCCGACGACTTCCACGAGATCGCGTTCGCGGTGCCGCTCCTCGCGTTCGCGGCGACGGCGCTCGGGCGGGGCCGACCGGTGGCGGCGGCCTGCTGGGCGCTGCCCCTGGTCCTGGTGAAGGAGGACCTCGGGCTGACGGTCGCCGCGTTCGGGGTGCTGATCCTCCGGCGCGCGCCGCGGGCGGGCGGCGGCCGTGCGCTGGGGTTCGCCGTCGCGCTCTTCGGTGTCGCCGCCACCGCGTCGACCGTGCTGGTGGTGCTGCCGGCGTTCAACCCCGACGGCGGGTTCGACTACTGGCACCAGCTGGGTGCCGGCGGCACCTCGTCGGCGCCGTGGGCGGCGGCGGTCCGCCTCGGGTGGCCGCCGCTGAAGTGGCTGCTGCTGTTCCTGCTCGCCGCGACCGCCGGGTTCCTCGGGGTCCGCTCGCCGCTCGCGCTGCTCTGCGTACCCACGCTCGCCTGGCGGCTCCTCGCCGACAACCCGCACTACTGGGGCGTGGGCTACCACTACAGCGCGGTGCTCATGCCGCTGCTGGTGGCGGCCCTGGTGGACACCCTCGGGCGGGCCGGCCTGCCGGGCCGGAAGGGCGCGGCGGGCCCGGTGGACGGCGCCGACGCCGGCGCGCGCGGTACCGGCCCCGGCTCCGGTGTTCCCGGTGTTCCCGGTGTCCGCGGCGTCCGCGGGGCCGTGGGTGTCCGCGGTGCCCGGCGGGCCCTGGCGGTCGGCCTGCTGGTCGCCGCCGTGACGATCCCGGTCTACCCGCTGCACGAGGTGGTGATGCCCGAGGCCTGGCGGACCCCGCCCCGGCTCGCCCAGACCCGGGAACTGCTCGCCCGGATACCCGACGGCGCCACCGTCGCGGCGTCCAACCGGCTCGCCGCGCAGCTGACCGGGCGGGCGACGGTCGCGCTGGTCTGCCGGGAGCCAGTCCCCGGACCCGCGCCCGCGCCGCCAGTCCCCGGACCCGCGTCCGCGCCGCCAGTCCCCGGACCCGCGTCCGCCTCCGGTGCGTCGGCCTCCGGCGGGCCGCAGTGGGTGGCCGTCGACCTCGCGGATCCGAGCGTCCGGGCGCCCTGCGCGATCGAGGACACCAGGCGCATGCTCGACCGGTACGAGCGGGACGGCTACCGGACCGTCGTGGACGGCGACGGCCTGCTGCTGCTGGAACGGCCGTAGTCCTTCGACCGCCCCCCGGGTGCCGACTTGACCGAGGTGGTGTGGTGCGCCACCATTCCACTATTGAACTAGTGAAAGGGCGAATCGAGTGTGATCGAGTACCGCATCGAGCGGCGCAGCGGCGTCTCCACCTACCAGCAGATCGTGCAGCAGACCAAGCAGGCACTGCGGCTCGGGGTGCTCCAACCGGGGGACAAGCTGCCGACCGCGCGGGAGGTGGTCGAGCAGACGGCGATCAACCCCAACACCGTGCTCAAGGCCTACCGCGAGCTGGAACGCGAAGGACTGGTCGAACCCCGGCCGGGGCTCGGCACGTTCGTCCGCCGCTCCCTCGCCAGACCGGAAGCGGCCGCCGACGGGCCGCTGCGGGCGGGACTGGTCGGGTGGGTGGACGAGGCCCGGCAGGCCGGGCTCGACCGGGAGGACGTCGCCGCACTGATGTCCTCCGTACTGGAACAGCGCTTCGAGACCGGGGTCGCCCCGGCTGCGCCGAACGAGGAGGGCGGGGGGACCGCATGACATCCGAGGCTGACAGCCGACCGGCGGTCGAGGCCGTGCGGCTGGGCAAGCGCTACCGGGGGGACCGCTGGGCGCTGCGCGACTGCAGTTTCACCGTCCCGACCGGCCGGATCTGCGGGGTGGTCGGCGCCAACGGGGCGGGAAAGAGCACCCTGTTGACCCTGGCGGCCCGCCTGATCAAGCCGTCCGAGGGGGAGTTGAGGGTCTTCGGCGAGCAGTCGACCACCCCCGAGCAGCGCACCCGGGTCGCCCACGTGACCCAGGAGAAGCCGCTCTACCCCTCCTTCACGGTGGCCGAGACACTCCGCCTCGGCCGCGAGCTGAACCCCGGCTGGGACGATGAGGCGGCACAACGAGTAGTCAACCTGGGCGAGTTGGACCACCGGGCGAAGGTCGGGTCGCTCTCCGGCGGCCAGCGCACCAGGGTCGCGCTCGCGCTGGCCCTCGGCAAGCGCGCCGACCTGCTCCTGCTGGACGAGCCGATGGCCGACCTCGACCCGCTCGCCCGGCACGAGTTGATGGGCACCCTGATGGCCGAAGCCGCCGAACGCGGCACCACCATCCTGATCTCCTCCCACATACTCCCCGAACTCGACGGCGTCATCGACCACTTGCTCCTGGTGCAGTCCGGGCGCATCCGGCTCGCCGGCGACCTGGAGGAGATCCTGGACGGCCACCGGCTGGTCACCGGCGCGGCGGAGGCGGCCCAACTCCCCAGCGACATGGCGGTGGAGCGACGGGTCCGGGGCCGCCAGGTCACCGCGCTGCTCCGCACCACGGAGACGGTGGCCGGTCCGTGGGAGACGGTCCGGCCGAGCCTGGAGGAGCTGCTGCTGGCCTACCTCCGGACCCCGGCGCCCGCAGACCGGGCTCCGGAGGACCCGACCCCCGGAGGTCCGCCTCCCGGAGGCCCGGGCGGCGCCGGACCCGCCCGCACCGGAGAACCCGCCGAAACCGCAGACTCCGCCGAACCCGCCGAAACCGCCGCTCCCGACCGCGAGGCCGCCGCATGAGCACCAGCCTGATGACCGGCCGGGCCGTCCAGGAGCCCGCCGACCGCCCGGCGGGCCCGGCCCGCCGCCGCCCCGGAGGACTCCTCTGGCTGGCCCTGCGGCAGAACCGGACCGCGATCCGGTTCACCACCGCCCTCTTCGTCCTCGCCGCGGGCGCCCTGCTCACCGCCCACTTCACGATCCAGGACCGGCTCGGCGTCATGGAGCGGACGGACTGCTACGGCGTGCACGCCTGGTCGCGCCCGGAGTGCTGGCCCCAGGTCCAGCGCATCGACCTGATCACGGCGGGGTTCACCACCCTGTTCCAGCCGGTCGCGGCGGCGGTCCCGCTGCTGCTGGGCATGTTCCTCGGCGGGCCGCTGCTCGCCCAGGAGTACGAGCGCGGCACGATCCGCATGGTGCTGGCGCAGTCCGTCTCCCCGCGCCGCTGGCTCGCGGCCCGGCTCGGCGTGGCCGGACTGGTCGTCCTGCCGGCCGTCGGCGTGGTCGCCGGGCTGACCACCTGGGTGTGGTGGGCGGACGTCTTCCGCGCTCCGGTGGGCTTCGACCCGCCGTTCCAGGCCTTCACCTACCCCGTACTGGGCCTGGTCCCGGTCGCCTGGACGCTGTTCGGCCTCACGCTGGGCGTGCTGGTCGGCGAGCTCGTGCGGCGGACGGTCACCGCCGTGCTGGTCAGCGGGGTGCTGGTGGTCGTCGCGCAGGTCACGGTGCTGCTGGTCCGTCCGTACTTCTGGCCCGTGGTCTACGAGGAGCAGCCGTACGAGCACCACATGTCCGGCTTCGTGAAGCCCGGTGACTCCTGGCTGATCGACAGCGGGGCGATCCTCCCGGACGGGACCAAGGTCGGGTCCTCCTACTGCTACAGCGGCGTGGACGGAATCTGCGACGGGGTGGGGACCGCCTGGGGCGAGTACCACCCGGTCTCGCACTTCGTCCCGATCCAGCTCGTCGAGACGGGCGCCCTGGTCCTGCTCTCCGCCGCCGCCCTCGCGGTCGTGTTCCGCCGGGTCGCGAAGGCCGCCGGCTGACACCCGCCGCGGTGCCGGGGCGCAGCGCCGCTGCCGCGCCCCCGCACCGCGGCGACCGGCCCGTCGCCGGGGCGGGCACGATCCGCAAGTACGTCGTCTCGGACACCTCCGGCGACTCCCGTCCCCGCCGGCCGGGCACCACCGGGCCCGGCGGGGACGAGGCCGTCGCCGGCCCCCGGGACCGCCCGCCGCCGGAGGCGTGACCTGCGGGGCACGGGCAGCCCGGCCCCGGGACGGGGCCGGGGCACGAGCGGGCGGGCCCGTACCGGACACCGGTACGGGCCCGCCCCGTCGTCCGCCCGTCCGATCGCCCCGCCCGCGCCCCGCCCCCTTCCACCCGCCCGTCCCCGTACCGACTCCGGCCCGATTCAGGCCCGCCTCCCCGCCCCGTCCCCGCCCGCCCCGCCCCTGCCCGTCGCAGTACGGGCCGCACCGTCCGATTCCGGTCTTCAGCCCGCGTGCCCGGTCGACCAGACTGGGACGTCGTTCGGGCTCCGCGATCTCCCCACCCAAGGAGAAGTGCGCACCATGACCGGAATGACGACCACCCCGCGCATCGCCGTCATCGGCGGCGGCCCCGCCGGCCTCACCCTCGCCCGGGTCCTCCGGGTCCACGGCATCGCCGCCACCGTGTACGAGCGCGAGCCCTCCCGGGACGCCCGCGTCCAGGGCGGCACCCTCGACCTGCACGGCGACACCGGACGGCGCGCCGTCCGCGAGGCCGGACTGGAGGCGGAGTTCTGGGCCCGGGCCCGACCCGAGGGCGAGGACTTCCGGCTGCTCGACAAGCACGGCACCGTCCACAGCGCCTTCGGCCCCGGCGTCCCCGCCGGCGACGGCACCCGGGCGGGCGAGCACCCGTCCGCCGGCCCGTCCGCCGGCACCCCCGGCAACCGCACGGGCGTCCCCGACGGCGACGGCGCCCCCGAGATCGACCGCGGCGACCTGCGCACCCTCCTCCTCGACTCCCTCGAACCGGCCACCGTCCGCTGGGGCCACCGCCTCGACCACGCCGAACCGCTCGGCGACGGCCGGCACCGGCTCCACTTCGACAACGGCACCGTGGAGACCTGCGACCTGCTCGTCGGCGCGGAGGGCGCCCGCTCCCGCGTCCGCCCGCTGCTCACCGACGCCGTCCTCCGCTACACCGGAGTCAGCCTCGTCGAACTCGGCGTCCCCGGTGCCGACCGCACCGCCCCCGGAACCGCGGCCTTCGTCGGCAACGGCAGCCTGTACGGCTTCCAGGACAACAAGGGCCTCGCCCTCCAGCGCAACAGCGACGGCCGGATCCGTGTCTACGCCTTCTACCGCTGCGCCGAGGACTGGCTGACGGCCGCCGGGCTGTCCGAGCAGGACCCGGCCGGCACCCGCGCCGCGGTCGAGGAGCACTTCGCCGACTGGGCACCGGAGTTCCGGGCCGCCCTGGCCGCCTGTGACGACACCGTGCGCACCCAGCGGCTGGACATGCTCCCGGTCGGCCTGACCTGGCCCCGCACCCCGGGCGCCACCCTGGTCGGCGACGCGGCGCACCTGATGTCGCCGTTCGCGGGCAAGGGCGTCAACCTCGCGATGTGGGACGCGGCCGAACTCGCCCTCGCCGTCGCGCCCGTCCTCGCCGGCGCGCCGGTCGGCACCGGGGCGCCGTGGGACGCGGGCGCGCTCGACGCCGCGCTCGCGGGCTACGAGAAGGCGATGTTCGAGCGCGGCGCGTTCTGGGCGGGCATCTCCGCCCTCAACCTCGACCGGCTCATCGCCCCCGACGGCCACCGGAACCTGGACGTCATGCTCGGTCCGCCGCCCGGGGCGGAGGGGTAGGCCGGGCGGCCCGGGCGCGGCCACGGCCCTTCCGCTCCGGCCCGCGTTCCCGTCCGCCCCCTCGTGCGGCGGCCGTTCACTCCGGGGTGCAGCCGCAGGACCGGCGGACCACCATCCGGGCCGGGAACATCCGCGCCCCGTTCACCCCGATCGCCTCGTTCGGCCCGGCCTGCCCGTCGGCCCGGTCGCCGTTCCGGCCCGACGGCCCGCCGCCGCCCGGGTGGTCGCCGAGCACCAGGCCGACCGCGGCCCGCGCCATCTCCTCCTGCGCGGTGGCCACGCTCGTCAGCGGCGGACCGGCGATCACCGCCTCCGCGATGTCGTCGAACCCCGCCACCGCCAGGTCCTCCGGAACCCGGATGCCCAGGTCGTCGGCGGCCCGCAGCAGGCCGATCGCCTGGTCGTCGGTCGCGCAGAAGACCGCGGACGGCCGGTCGGCGCGCGCCAGCAGCACGAGCGCCTCCCGGTGGGCCCGCACGCGGTCGAACGGCGCCTGGAGCAGCAGCCCCTCGGTGGGGATACCCGCCTCGGCGAGGGCCAGCGCCCAGCCGGCGGTCCGCACGGTCACCGGGTCGCTCGGGCTGAGCGAGAAGGTGCCGCCGAAGCAGTGCACCTCGGCGTGCCCGTGGCCGAGCAGGTGGTGCACGACCTCCCTGGCCCCGCCCTCGTCGTCCGCCACCACCGCGATGCCGCGCTCGGTCTCCGCCCGGTGGTGCAGCAGCACGACCGGCGTCCCCTCGGTGGAGTCGATGCCGACCACCCCGGGCGCCGACGGGTCCTGGGTGACCAGGATCAGCCCGTCCACCTGCATCCCGAGGAACGCGCGGATGTAGTGGGCCTCGCGCTCGTCGGCGTAGTCGGAGTTGCCGATCAGCAGCAGCCGCCCGCGCTCCGCGGCGGCCCGCTCCACCGTGTGCGCCAGCTCGGCGAAGAACGGCTGCCGGGCGTCCGGCACGACCATGCCGATCAGGTCGGTCCGCCGCCGGGCCATCGCCTGCGCGACCCGGTTCGGCCGGTACCCCAGCTCCTCGACCGCCGCCAGCACGCGCGCCCGGGTGGCAGCGGCCACCGGCCGCGGCCCGTCGTTGATCACATAACTCACGACCGCGGTAGACGTCCCCGCCACCCTCGCCACGTCGTCCCGCGTCACCCTCGCCATGCCCGCGAGCCTACACACCGCCACTGACCGGCCAGGCCGTCGTTCCACCCCTCGAACGGGCCCGGCTCACCCCGGACTCACCCCCGGGGCCGCGGGGGGCCGTCCGTGCTTCACCGGGACGGGTGCGGCGCAGCGCCGCCCCGCCGCCGCGCTCCCGTTCCGGCCCGTTCCGGCCCGCCGCCGGGAACCCGCCGGTGCGCCTCAGTACGCGTGGTCCGCCGTCACGTCCGCCGACAGCCGCAGGGCCCGTTCGGCCGTCTCGCCGCGGAGGGCGAGCAGGGTCGAGGTCAGTGCGTCGACGACGGTGAGGTGGGCGATGCGGCTGGCGGTGGTCTCCAGGCCGAAGACCAGGTCCTGGCCGCCGGCGACCAGGGTGTGCGTCGCCGCCTCGCTGAGCGGGGAGCGGGCGTAGCTGGTGAGCGCGACGACGGCGGCGCCGTTGGCGCGGGCGTGGCGGGCGGCGTCGACCACGGTGCGGGTGGAGCCGGTGTGGCTGACGGCCAGGCAGGCGGCGGTGGGCGGGAGCTGGGCGGCCGCGAACTGGGCGGTGATCGGGTCGGCGGGGGAGTCGGTGAGGAACCCGAGGGCGCGCAGGCGGTAGGCGGCGTCGACGACGACCGCGGCCGAGAGGCCCGCGCCGACGACCAGGACGTGGTCGGCGGCGTTCAGTGCCCCGGCCGCCGCCCGGAGGTCGTCGGCGCCGAGCGTGGTGGCCATGCCGTCGAGTGCCTCGTGGGCGGCGCGGACGGTGTCGGCGAGCGCCCGGGCGGCCGGGTCCCGGGCGTCGGCCGGGTCGGGGGCGGGGGCCGGAGCCTGCCGGACGGCGGCGATCTTCAGCTCCTGGTAGCCGCGGAAGCCGAGCCGCTGGCAGGCCCGGACCACGGAGGACGGCGCGGTGCCGGCGAGCTCGGCGACGTCGCTGACGCTGAGCCCGACCAGGTCGGCGCCCCGGGCGAGGACCACCTGGGCGACCCGGGCCTCGGTGCCCCGCAGCTCGCCGAGCCGGGCGCGGATGTGCGCGGCCAGCTGGGACTCCAGCGGGGAGAAATATTCGGAACGCTCTTCCATGAATCAAGTGTAGCCTGGAATCCGATTCCGAGCCTGATGGCCTGTCGAACGGGAGTTCCGCCATGCCTGCTGTCGCCGGTGCCGCCGCTGCGGCCACCGCC
This sequence comes from Kitasatospora sp. NBC_00458, assembly GCF_036013975.1. Classification (NCBI taxonomy): domain Bacteria; kingdom Bacillati; phylum Actinomycetota; class Actinomycetes; order Kitasatosporales; family Streptomycetaceae; genus Kitasatospora; species Kitasatospora sp. NBC_00458. The sequence continues at coordinate 2,185,412 of NZ_CP107904.1, read as the reverse complement.
GTCGCCGCGCCCGCGGGCGGTGCCGCGGTCGTTCCCGCGGCGGTCCTCGCCGCGGCCGTGCTGCACGCGGTCTGGAACGGACTGGCGCACCGGATCGGGGACAAGCTGGTCGGCTTCGCCCTGATCAACCTCGCGTACACCGGCTGCGCGGTGGTGCTGGTGCTGCTCAACCCGTTGCCCGCCGCGGCGGCCTGGCCGTACCTGATCGCCTCGGTGGCGATGCAGGTGATGTCCCAGCTCTTCCTGCTCCGGGCCTACCAGCTGGGGGACTTCGGGCAGATGTACCCGATCGCCCGGGGTTCCGCGCCGCTGCTGGTGGCGGTGCTGTCCGTCACGGTGCTGGGCGACGTGCTCGGCGGCGGGGAACTGCTCGGCGTCGCCGTCATCTCCTGCGGCCTGATCGGGCTGGCCTTCGCCAAGGGGATACCGGGGCGGGCGCAGCTGCCCGCGCTCGGGGCGGCCGCGGGGACCGGCGTGATGATCGCGGCGTACACCGTGCTGGACGGCGGCGGTGTGCGGCACGCGGGGACGGTCGGCGGCTACGTCGCCTGGCTGTTCCTGCTTCAGGGGCCGGCGCTGGCACTGATCGCCTGGGCGCGCCGGGGGCGGGGCCTGCTGGCCGGGGCCGGTCCGCTGGTCCCGGTGGGCCTGCTCGGCGGGGTGCTGTCGCTGACTGCGTACGGGCTGGTGGTCTGGGCCCAGTCGAGGGGGAACCTCGCGAGCATCGCCGCGTTGCGCGAGACCAGCATCGTGATCGCGGCGCTGATCGCCACCGTGGTGTTCCGGGAGCGGCTCGGGCGGCTGCGGATGGCGGCGAGCGCGACCGTCCTGGCCGGGATAGCCGTCCTGGAGCTGGCCCGCCCCTGAGGCCGGCTCCAGGACGGCGGCGCCCGCGGCGCCGGGCGTCTCAGGGGACGACCACCGTCAGCGTGCTGCGGGTGACCGTGAAACCGAGCGACTCGTACAGCCGCCGCGCCCGGTTGCCCTCGGTCACCGCCAGGCCGATCTGGGCGGCGCCGCGCGCGGCGGTGTCGGCGAGGACGCGGCACAGCAGGCCGCGGCCGAGACCGGGGTAGCCGAGGTCCGGGTCGCGGAAGACGTGGGCGATCCAGGGCAGGCCGTCCCAGTCGGTCAGGACGGCGCCGGCCACCACCCGGTCGGCGCCGTCCACGACCAGGGCGCTGGTCGGCAGCAGGCGGCCGATGACCTCCCCGGAGAGCAGTTCGTCCAGTCGCCGCACCGCGGTCTGCTCGTCGTCGAGTTCCCCGGGGCGGTGGTCGGGGTGACCGGGGCCGAAGGCGCCGACCGAGGCCCGGACCAGTTCCCCGGCCTCCCGGTCGCACGGCACCAGGTGGAACCCGTCCCGGACCGGGGCCTCCGCCCAGGACGCCCAGCCCCCGGCGGGAGGTTCGCCGGTCAGCGGCCGGTGCATGGTGTGGCCGTGCCGCAGGGCGGTCGCCCCGTGGCGCATCAGCTCCTCGCCGAGCGGGACGGGTCCGGAGACCACCCAGCCGGGCAGCTCCGCCAGCACGTACCGCGCGGGGACGGCCGGGTCCGCGCCGGGGTCGAGCACCTCCAGCCGGTCGGCCCAGGGGCGGCCGTCCCGCTCGCCCCGCTGGTACCGCACGACGGGACGTCCGTCGACGCCGTACCCGACCTGCCACTCCGCTTCCGCATCCGCCACGCCGACCGTCCGATCTCCGGGAGTGAGAACACCGTGCCGTCCGCCATGCTCCGTGAGCGTCCCACCCGGCGGCAACCGGGTTTGGCCGCCCGGCCACGTCGCCCCAGGGGCCGTGGATCCCCACCTCATCCCTTGCGTCTTCCGGTGAGGACCGCGGCGGGACCACGGTGCGAGTTCCGTCGAGGCCGAGGACGGAACCCCCACGCTCACGGAGGCACCGGAAGGGGACGGCTCCGTGAACGTCACCCTCGGCCCCACCCGAGCCCGGCGCGGCACGGTGGGGCGGTGCGCTAGGGGTCAGTCGGCGACCACGGCGGCCCGGACGCACAGGACGTCCGGCAGGTGGGAGAGCAGCGACGACCAGTGCTCGCCCTCATCGTGGCTGGCGTAGACCTCGCCGGTGCGGGTGCCGAAGTAGAGGCCGGCCGGGTCGGCGTCGTCGGTGCGCAGCGCGTCGCGCAGCACGACACCGTAGTGGTCCTCGCCGGGGAGGCCCTCGGCCAGCGGCTGCCAGCTGTCGCCGCCGTCGGCCGTGCGGAAGACCCGGCAGCGGCGGCCGGGCGGGATGCGGTCGTCGGCGCCGCCGAGCGGGAACACGTACGCGGTGTCGGCGAGGCGCGGGTGCGCGGCGACGGCGAAGCCGAAATCGGCCGGCAGCCCGTCGGCGATGGACCGCCAGCTCTCGCCCGCGTCGTCGCTGCGGTAGACGCCGCCGTGGTTCTGCAGGTAGAGCCGGTCGGGGTCGACGGCGTCCGGGGCGATCTTGTGGACGCACTGGCCGAACTCGGGGTACTGGCTCTCCTCGGGCAGGAACTCGGCCCGCAGCCCGGAGTTGGACGGCACCCAGCTGCCGCCGCCGTCCTTGCTGCGGTAGACGCCGCCGCTGGAGACCGCGACCAGCAGCCGCTCGGCGTCGCGCGGGTCGGTGAGCACGGTGTGCAGGCCCTGGCCGCCGAAGCCGGCGCCCCACTCGGCCCGCTGCGGGTGCTCCCAGAGCGACTCCACCATCGTGAAGGTCGCGCCGCCGTCCGCGGAGCGGAACAGCGCGGCCGGTTCGGTGCCCGCGTAGACCACACCGGGGGCCTCGGGCCCCGCCGGCTGGAGCTGCCAGACCCGGGTGAGCGAGGCGCCGGTGTGTTCGGGGAAGCGGATGGCCGGTGCGGCGGGCTCGGACCAGGTGGCGCCCAGGTCGTCCGAGCGCCAGACCGACGGGCCCCAGTGGCTGCTGTCGGCGCCCACCAGCAGCCGGGCCCGGCCGTCACGGCGGTTCCTGCCGTCGACCGGGTCCCGGCCGTCGATCGCGACGGAGTAGACCGCGTTCATCCGGAAGTGCGGCCCGCTGAACTCCCAGTCCAGCCGGTCGCGGCTGCGTCCGAGGAAGAGGCCCTTCTCGGTCCCGACGGCCAACAGCACCTCGGTCATCACACACCACCTGGTCGGCGTAACGGCCCCGCCCTGACACCCCCTCCGGCCAGTGTCGCGCCCTCCGCCGACTCCCACACCTCGCCGCGCCGGGCCGCGCCCTTTGCGCCGCGCTGTCCCCGTGCTGTCCCCGCGCCGCGCCGCCCGTCCCCGAGTGCCGCCCGTCCCACGTACGTGAGGCGGACGGCGGGCGGGGGACGGCGGGCTCACCCCCGGCAGCCCTCCAGCAGGCGCAGCCAGACCTCGCTGATCGTCGGGTACGCCGGGACCGCGTGCCAGAGCCGGTCGATCGGCACCTCGCCGACCACGGCGACGGTGGCCGAGTGCAGCAGTTCGGAGACCCCGGGGCCGACGAACGAGGCGCCGACCAGCACCTCCCGGTCCAGGTCGAAGACGACCCGGGCCCGGCCCCGGTAGTCGTCGCCGTAGAGCGAGGCGCCGGCGACCGCGCCGAGGTCGTGGTCGATCGCCTTGACCCGCAGCCCGGCCCGCTCGGCCGCGTCCAGGGTGAGGCCGACGGCCGCGACCTCCGGGTGCGTGAACACGACCTGCGGCGCACCCGCGCTGTCGGCCGACGCGGCGTGCGCGCCCCAGCGTGCGGTGTCCAGCGGCCGCCCCTGGGCGCGTGCGGCGATCGCCGCACCGGCGATCCGTGCCTGGTACTTGCCCTGGTGGGTGAGCAGCGCCCGGTGGTTGACGTCCCCGGCCGCGTACAGCCAGTCGCCGTCGACACCGAGCACGGTGCAGCTGTCGTCCACGTCGAGCCAGCCGCCGGGGTGCAGGCCGACCTGCTCCAGGCCGATGTCGGCCGTGCGCGGCGCCCGGCCGGTGGCGTAGAGGACCTCGTCGACGGTCAGCCGCCCGCCGTCGGCCAGGACCAGCCCGACCTCCGAACCGGGCCCGTCCGCGCGCTCCAGGGAGCCGACCGAGGCTCCGAACCGCACGTCCACGCCCGCCTCCCGCAGCCCGTCCGCCACCAGCTCACCCGCGAACGGCTCCATCCGGGGCAGCAGCGCGGAGCCGCGTACCAGCAGCACGACCTCCGACCCGAGCGCCCGCCAGGCGGTGGCCAGTTCCACGCCGACCACCCCGCCGCCGACCACCGCCAGCCGCCCGGGCACGGTGGACGAGCCGGTCGCCTCGCGGTTGGTCCACGGCCGGGCCTCGGCCAGCCCGGGGACGTCCTGCGGGAGGACGGGCCGGCTGCCGGTGCAGACCGCGACGGCGTGCCGGGCGACGAGCAGCCGCTCGCTGCCGTCCTCCGCCTCGACCGTCACCTGTCGCTCGCCGGCCAGCCGGCCGTGGCCGCGGACCAGGTCGATCCCGGTGTCGCGGAGCCACTTCACCTGGCCGTCGTCCTGCCAGTGCGAAGTGAAGGAGTCGCGCCGGGCCAGCACGGCGGCCGGGTCCAGCGTGCCGCCGCCGACGGCCTCCCGGGAGCCCGCCACCGCGCGCGCGTCGGCCAGCGCCGCCACCGGGCGCAGCAGCGCCTTGCTCGGCATGCAGGCCCAGTACGAGCACTCGCCCCCGACCAGTTCGCTCTCCACGATCACCGTGCGCAGGCCTGCGGCGGCGGTCCGGTCGGCCACGTTCTCGCCGGTCGGTCCGGCCCCGACGACGATCACGTCGTACTCCTCGGGGGCGGCCGACGACGAAGCGGCCGAGGAAGAAGCGGCGGAAGCGGTGGAAGCGGTGGTCATGCCTGGTCCTCCGTGGTCTCGGTGGCCGCCCCGGCCCGCGGGGCGGGGGCGACGGGCTTGCGTTCGCGGGTGCGGGGGATCGGGGTGCGCCCGCCCGCGCCGGGCACGCCGCCGACGACGCCACGGACCGCGCCGCCGTCCGAACCGCCCGCCCGCACCGGCTGGTCCGGGCGGGGCGGTCGGGAACGGGCGTCCACCGCACCGGGGGACGCTGCGTCGGCAGGGCCGCCGGTCGCCGCGGCGGCGGCGGCCCGCCCCGGCGCGGACACGGCCTCGGGCACGGCGCCGTCGTCCGTGGAGACGGGGTACTGACTCATCGGCGGGTCCGCCCCCGTTCGGTCGTCGGCGCAGGTCGGTGCAGGTCGGCGCGCCGGGCCCGGGCCGGGAGCGTCGTGCCCATCCTGCTCCGCCCCGCCCGTCCGACGCATCCGAACACGCGGACGATCCTGCTGTCCGGCCCGGATCCGGAGACCACGGGGCCCCATCCCCGCCCTGCCCTACCCGCCCTGCCCCACCCGCGTTCCCTACCCGCCTTCCCCGCCCGCCTTCCCCGTCCCCGCCCCGCCCGGGGCCGTCGGCACCCGACCCGACCCGGCACCCGACCCGGCACCCGACCCGACCCGGCACCCGACCCGACCCGGCACCCGCCCCGGCCGTCGGCCGCTACTCGGCCTCGGCGAGCTCCACCAGCGCCGCCGCCGTCTCGGCCGGCCTGGAGAACATCGGCCAGTGCCCGGTCAGCACCTCGCGCAGCTCCCACTCCGGCCCGCCCAGCAGCGCGAAGTACGGGTGGCCGTCGGCGATCATCGCGCGGACCTGCTCCAGCGGGATGGAGCACGAGATCAGCGCCTTCGGCAGCTTCTCCGCCCCGCCGGTCAGCCGGACCGGATCGGTGAGCGTCCGGAGCGGCTGGTCGGTGGCCAGCTCGCGGAACCGGGCCAGCCCGGCCTCGTCGATCCCGTCGACACTGCCCCCGTTGGAGGCCAGCAGTTCCCAGGAGGGCAGCGGCAGGCGCCAGCCGTCGACCAGGGAGGCCTCCATCGCCTCGCGGTAGGCCGGTTCCCAGAGGTCGGCCAGCGCGACGCCGTCGTCGAGCGGCCCGGAGTCGACGAACACGACCCGCCGGATGCGCTCGGGCACCCGGTCGGTCGCACCGGACACGGCGACGGTGCCTCCACTGTGGGCGACCAGCACCACGTCCCGGAGGTCCTCCCGGACCAGCAGCTCGGTCAGGTCGGCGATGTGGCTCTCGGCACCGGTCTCGGCCGAGGCCTCGCCGGCCCGCGCGCCGAGGCCGGGCAGGGTCACCGCGTGGACGGTGTGACCGGCCGCGCGCAGCGGTTCGGCGACCGCGTCCCAGGCCCAACCGCCGAGCCAGAATCCGGGAACGAGTACGAAGGTGCTCATGATGGATCGATCCTCTCCGGGCAACCACGCCGTGCTTGCCTTGCTTGCGGTGCGCGGCCGTTGGCGCCCCGAGTGACCCGTGGGTGCCTGCCGCTGTCTCCGACCCTAGGATCGAATGCGGACAGAACGCGACCGGATTAACCGACGGGTTCCGACCGATCGATCCGGCCACCGGGAGGACGGCCGGAGGGCGGTCGAACCACGGCCGGACCACGGCCGGACGACAGCCGGACCGGGGCCGGGACACGGACGAGGGACCGCAGGCGGACCGCAGGCGGAGCAAGGGCCCCACGAGGGCCGAACGAGGGCCGCAGGAGGCCGGTACCGGCACCCGAGAAGGCCCGACGAAGGGACAGAAACGATGGACCACCCGGTCAGCCGCACCCTCGCCCTGCTGGAGCTGCTGCAGGCGCGACCCGGCCTCACCGGCGCCGAACTGGCCGAGCGGCTGGAGGTCGACGTCCGCACCGTCCGCCGCTACGCGACCCGGCTGGCCGACCTCGGCATCCCGGTCCAGGCCGAGCGCGGCCGCTACGGCGGCTACCGGCTGATGCCCGGCTTCCGGCTGCCGCCACTGATGCTCACCGGGGACGAGGCCGCCTCCGTGGTGCTCGGACTGCTGGCCGGCCGGCGGTCCGGCCTCTCGGTGGGGGAGCAGGCCGGGGAATCGGCGCTCGCCAAGATCCAGCGGGTACTGCCGCCGCAACTGCGCGAGCGCGTCGCGGCGGTCGAGCAGACGCTCGGCCTCACCACCGCACCCGCCACCGGCCCCACCCCGGCCGCCGCCGCACTGTTCACGCTCGCCGAGGCGGCACGCCGCCGCCGCCGGGTCCGGCTCGACTACCGGGACCGCGAAGGCGCCCCCAGCGAGCGCGAGTTCGACCCGTACGGGCTGGTCTTCCACTCCGGCCGCTGGTACACGACGGGACTCGACCACCGCAGCGGCGAACAGCGCACCTTCCGCCTCGACCGGATCCGGACCGCGGAACTGCGCGAGACCGGCTTCGACCCCCCGGCGGACGTCGACCCCGTCCAGCGGGTGCTGGAATCCCTCGCCTCGGTGCCCTGGACGCACGAGGTGGAGGTGCTGCTCACCACCACCCTCGCCGAGGCCCGCCGCCGGATCCCGCCCACCGCCGGCACCGTGACCGCCACCGAGGACGGCCGGGTCCTGCTGCGGGCCCGCGCACAGCAACTGGACGGCATGGCGGTCATGCTGGCCGGCCTCGGCTGGCCCTTCACCGTCCTGCGGCCGGACGAGCTGCGCGCCGAGGTGCGCGCCCTCGCCGCCCGCCTCACGGAGTGGAGCGGCACCGGACCGCCCGCCTGACCGCACGTCGGCGGGCCCCGGCGGCGTCCGAGGACACCACCGGGACCCACCGTCCGTCAGCGGCTCAGTACCTCGACACACCGGGACCCGCACCACGGGACCTCGCCGCACCGCCGCACGGGCACGCCCGCCACGCCGCCACGCCGGTCCGTCACCGGTGCCGGTCCGCCACCGGCGTCACTCCTGCGGGCCGCCGTTCTGCTCGGCCGCCACCTTCCGCTTCACCTCGTCCATGTCCAGCTTCCGGGCCTGGCCGATCAGGTCCTCGAAGACCGGCTCCGGCAGCGCGCCCGCCTGGGAGAAGACGAGCACGCCCTCGCGGATGATCGCCAGGGTCGGGATCGACTGGATGCCGAAGGCCGCGGCCAGCTCCTGCTGCGCCTCCGTGTCCACCTTGGCGAACACCAGGTCCGGGTGGCGCTCGGCGGCCTTCTCGAACACCGGCGCGAACTGCCGGCACGGGCCGCACCAGGCCGCCCAGAAGTCGATGAAGACGAAGTCCTTGCCCTCCTGACCGGGGACTACGTCGTCGAAGTTCTCCTTGGTCAGCTCGACCGTGCTGCTCATCTCGCGATTCCTGCCCTTCCGGTGGTGGCGGTCAAGGCCATGTGCCCGCGACAACGGCTGTCGTGCCCGCGCTATTCCGGCAATGATCCGCCGACGATACGGGCGGCCGGTGAACGGCCGGGCGGCCCGGACCGTACGGGAGGGTGTCCGGCACGGACGTGTCCACCCACCGACCGGGGAGCAGCCACCATGCGCAACACCAGTCGAACCGGAGAAGGCACCGGCGAGGGCACCGGAGCAAGCGGCAGAGCAGGAACAGGAGCAGGAGCAGGAGCCGGGGCAGGAGCCGGGGCAGGAGCCGGGGCAGGAGCCGGAGCCGGGGCAGGAAGAGGCGCACGTACCGGCGGAGGCACCCGGAGGACCGGCCGGACCGGCCGGATCGCGGTGCTCGCCGCATCCGGGCTGGCCGCGGCCGCCCTGGTGGCCGGCTGCGGATCGTCCGGCGGCACCCCGGCCGGACCGGCCGCACCGAGCACGCCGTCCACCGCCCCGACGGCCCCCGCCACCCCGGCCCCCGCCACCACCACCCTCCGCACCGCCACCGACGCGAAGCTCGGCACCGTCGTCACCGACGGCTCCGGATTCACCCTCTACCGCTTCGACCGGGACGGTGCCACACCCCCCACCTCCGCCTGCACCGGCTCCTGCACCGTGATCTGGCCACCCGCCCCCGCCGACGGGACCCCCACGGTCAGCGGCATCGACCCCGCACTCGTGGGCACCGTCACCCGCGTCGACGGATCCCACCAGCTCACCCTCGACGGATGGCCGCTCTACCGCTACGCCCCCGACGACAAGCCGGGCGACACCAAGGGCCAGGGCGTGGACGGCACCTGGTGGGCGGTGACCCCGTCCGGCGCCCGGGCGGCCGCCATGAGCGACCCCGGCAGCCCCGGTGGCTACTGATGCCCGGAGGCCCCGACCACCCCGGCGGCCGCGACGCCCCATGAGCGCCGCGGACCGCTCCACCCTCGACCCGGAGGCACGGGTGCGCAAGGATGGCGTCGTGACCGAGGAGGCTCCCGGCGGCGGCGGGACGGCCGCCCGCGGCGCGCCGGTCCCGGACGAGGAACTGATGCGCGCGCTCTACCACGAGCACGCCGGACCGCTCCTCGGCTTCGTGCTCCACCTGGTCGCGGGCGACCGCCAGCGGGCCGAGGACGTCGTGCAGGAGACGCTGCTCCGCGCCTGGCGCAACATCCACCGGCTCGACCCGGCCGCCGGCTCGCTGCGGCCCTGGCTGGTCACGGTCGCCCGGCGGATCGTCATCGACGGCCACCGCGCCGAGCAGGCCCGGCCGCACGAGGTGGACCCGGCCCCGCTGGAGCTGCTGCCCGCCGAGGACGAACTCGACCGCGCACTCGGGCTGATGACCATCGCGGAGGCACTCGGCGACCTCTCGCCCGCCCACCGCCAGGCCATCGTCGAGACCTACTTCAAGGGCCGCACGGCCGACGAGGCGGCCACCGAACTCGGCATCCCGCCCGGCACCGTGCGCTCGCGGCTGTTCTACGCGCTGCGCTCGCTCAGGCTCGCGCTGGAGGAACGGGGAGTGACATCGTGACACCGTCCGGGACCGGCCCCGCGCACGCCCCGCACCTCGACGCCGGCGCCTACGTCCTCGGGGCGCTGGACCCGCCCCGGCGTGCCGCCTTCGAAGCCCACCTGGCCGAGGGCTGCCCGCAGTGCGCCGAACAACTGGAGCAGCTGGGGCCGGTCGAAGCGCTGCTGGCCGGGTACGCGGCCGCCGTTCCGGCATCCGACCCGCTGCCCCGGCCGGATCCCGCGATGCTCGACCGGCTGGTCGCCGAAGTGGCCGCCGGCCGCCGGCGCGGACGGGTGCGGCGGCTGGTGCTGGTCGCCGTGGCGGCGGTGCTGGCAGTAGGAGGACCGGCGGTCACGGCCGCCGTGGTCACCGCCGACTCCACGCCCGGCGTGGTCGCCGTCGCGGCCCGGCAGTTCACCGCCACCGACCCGGGCACCGGCGCCCACGCCGTGGTCGGTGTCGACGGCGCCCCCTGGGGCACCCGGGTCACCCTCGAACTCTCCGGCGTCCAGGGGCCCCTGACCTGCGACCTGGTCGCCGTCTCGACCGCCGGCCAGCGCCAGACCGTCACCACCTGGAGCGTCCCCGCCACCGGCTACGGGGAGTCCACCGCCCTGCGCACCACCGGCGGAACCGCCTTCCCACCCGCCGACCTCGACCACTTCGAGGTCCGCACCCTGGACGCGGGCACCCTCCTCGTCTCGGTCCCCGCCCGCTCGGCCTGACCGATCCGCCGGGTCGGTCCGCCGCGCGCCCCGGCCCGGGCCTGCCACCTCCCGTTCGTCGACTCCGCGCCGACCGCGACCGAGCCGCCAGCCTCCGGGCCCGTCCCCGGCCTCGGCCCGGCCTCGGCCCGGCCTCGGCCCGTCGGCAGAGGGCGCCCGGCGCCTGCCCCGGCCTGCCGCCGCCACGTCGTACCGGGCCCACTCGTCTGGCCTCGGCCCGGTTTCGGCCCGCCGGGCCTGTCGGCGGAGGGGTGCGTCTGGGGCTGTCGCCGTTACGCCCCACCTGGGCTCGCCCGTCTCCGGTCTTGGCCCGCTCTCGGTTCGCCGAGCCTGCTGGCGGAGGACTGCGTCCGGTGCCCGCCCCGTCCGGTCCCGGGGTCGTCGCCGTGACGCCCTACCGGGCTCACTCGTCCCCGGCCTTGAGTCGGTTTTGTTGTGTCGGGCCCGTTGGCGGAGGGGGTGCGTCTGGGGCTGTCGCCGTCACGCCCCACCCGGGCTCGCCCGTCTCCGGTCTTGGCCCGCTCTCGGTTCGCCGAGCCTGCTGGCGGAGGACTGCGTCCGGTGCCCGCCCCGTCCGGTCCCGGGGTCGTCGCCGTGACGCCCTACCGGGCCCACTCGTCCGGCCTCGGCCCGGTTTCGCCCCGCCGAGCCCGCCGACAGGGGGCTGCATCCGCCCCGCCCCGCCCCGGGCCGTCGCCACGCCCTACCGGGCCGACCCGTCGTCGCTTTGCCTCGGCGGTGGCAGAGGGCTGCGCCCGGCGCCAGCCCCAGGCCCTACCGGGCCCACCCGTCGTGTTCGCGGCGGCGTCCCCTGCCCGCGACCGCCCGTGCGGACCGGTCCGCGTCCGCCGCGATCCGGGCGAGCGCCCGTGCGCAGCGGCGCGCGAAGAGGCCCTGGGCGAGGGGGAGGAGAGGGCCGGCGAGGCGGGCGTACCAGCGGTGCGGACGGCTGAAGGCGTTGACGGTGAACCAGACGATCCGGTCCGGGCCCATCTCGACCACGAACGTCTCCTCACCCACCGCCAAGTGGCCGCGTCGGGTGCCGTAGGTGAAGCCGTAGCGGTCCGAGTCGGCGGTGCCGTCGGCGCCGTCGGTGCTCCAGACCACCCGGCAGGGGGCGCCCGCCCGGAACGGGCCGAGGCCGATGGCGCACCGGACGGCGGTCCCCGGGGCGGCCCGGTCGGCCTCGGCGGTGATGCGGACGCCTGCCGCGCGGTGCATCCGCCAGCCGAGCAGGGCGTTGCCGGCGGCGTCCAGCGCGGCGCGGCCGCGGCCGATCGGGGCCCGGTGGCGGAGGTGGTTGTAGCCGGCGGGCAGGGGGCGGCCGAGGGCGGTGCTGGCGCCGATCTCGGGGTAGTTCAGGTCGTTCGGGGGCTGGGTGGTGGTCATCGGCCGTGTTCCTGGAGGTGGGGGAGGGCCAGGCGGCGCCAGGCGAGCAGCGAGCAGAGCGCGAAGCCGAGCGCGTTGCCGACGCCGTGGGTGGCGGCCATCCAGCCGAGGGTGGGGTGGGGGATTCCGGAGGCCTCGCCGAGTGCCCACCAGAGGGCGAGCAGCATGGTGGCGGCGAGCACGGTGCCGGAGACGGCGAGCAGGGCGGAGGTGGTGCGGTGCCGGTCCCCGTCGGCGCGACCGGCGGCGTCCTGAGCGGTGCTGCCGGTGCCCGCACGGCCGTCGCCGCCGGTTCCGCCGCCGGTTCCTCCGTCGATGCCGACGCCGGTACCGGTGCCCTCGCCGGTTCGGGCGCGGGGGCGCAGGTCGCGCCAGGTGAGGAGGCCGACCAGCCACATGCCGGTGGTGAGGACGACGGCGCCGACCAGTTCGGCCCAGTCGCCGACGAAGTAGCCGGCCAGGACGAGGAGGGTGCCGAGGGGCACGCTGAGCGCGCCCCAGCGGGCGGTCCGGCTGTCCGGCACGGCCCGGCAGACGAGTCCGGCGACCAGGGCGGCGGTGAAACCGGCGTAGTGGAAGTGCGGGACGGTCAGGGCGAGGATGTCGAGGTCGAATCCGAACAGCTCGTGTCCCGAGCGCTCCGCGACCAGGGCGAGCCCGGCCACCGAGGGCGTGGCGAGGGCGGTGAGCACGGCGATCTCGTGCGGGGCGAGCGAGCGGGTGCGGGCGAGCCGGACCGGGGCGTGTGCGGCGAGGGCCAGCGTGCCGAGTGCGTACAGGGCGGCGCTGCCGGTGGCGAGCCCGCCGCGCGGCAGCCAGAGCGAGAGTGCGCCGGGGACGGCGGCGAGCGGCCAGTACCGGCGCAGGCGGATGAGGCCGGGCTCGTCGATCAGGGTGAGGCCGAGCGGGATCACCGCGCCCATGCCGAGCAGGACCAGCAGGTCGACGAGTTCGACGGTGCCTCGTCCCATGGCCGCCGCACCCCCTCCATTGAACGTGTTCAAATGCTTGCGCCGTGACTCTACGCCGCACGTTGAACGCGTTCAAGTTCCCCGGAAGGACTTTGCAAAGCCGCTCGCAGCACTTTGCAAAATGCTTTGCAAAGTGCTGCCCTGGTGTTCCCGGTGGGGGCGGCGCACCCTGGAGGAGTAACCGGACGAGGAACGACCGCCGGAGGTGATCCGCCATGCAGACGCTGGTCGGCTGGCACATCGAGATGGAGTTCCGCGAGGAGGGGCCGCGCACGGCGGCCGCCGCCCTGCTGAGACTCGGCGACGGGACCGAGGTGCGCGCCCACGGCTACACCAGCCGCCACCCGTCCGATCCGGAACAGCTCCGGGTCGGCGAGGAGATCGCGGCGGCGCGGGCGCTCAACGACCTCGCCTCCCAGCTCCTCACCAAGGCCCACGGCGAGATCCAGGCCGTCAGCCCGATCCCGACCCACCCGCTGACGTGACGGCGCCGGGCGAGGCCACGGGGCCGGGCAGGCCGGAGGGCCGAAGTCCGCGCATCCCGCTGATCTGTCCGCGCTGCGGGCACGAGCAGCGGGTGGTGCCGGGCGGTCCCGGGCACGCGGTGAAGGTCGTTCACGTCGGTACCGGCCAGGAGGCCTGTGAGCCGGGCGACCTGGCCCGCGCGCCCGAGGACGGCGTGGGCTGACGCGCCACCACCGCGCCGCCCCGCGCCGGACCGCTGCACCGCGCCGACCGCCGGGCGCGCACGGGGACGGGCGGGCGAAGGGCGTACGGGCAGGCAGCGGGCGGCCGCCGGACCGAAGGGCGCGGCGTCCGGAGGGAGGCCGCGCCCCGGGCGGCGGAACGCCCGGAGACCGCGCGCCCGGGTGCCGCACGCCCCCGGCCCGAACCCGGGGCGGCCTCAGTTCGGGCAGTACGTGCCCGGGAGCTGCCACTCCGGACCGATCAGCCGCTGCTCCAGCTCGTTGAGCGTGATCCGGATGCCGATCGTGCCCGCCAGCCCGAGCCGCATCCGGCTGCGGGCCAGTGCGACGAGGGCCGGCAGCCCGTACTTGTTGATCAGCGAGGTGCGGTAGCGGGCGGTGTCGTCCTCGTCGCAGACGGCCGCGCGGGCCGGGAGTTGACGCCCGGTCGGGCGCCCGTGGGCGTCGCACGGGCCGATGAGGACCTTGGGGTGGCGGCGGATGCGGTCGGCGTCGCCCGAGTGCACGGGCGTCCAGAGGCCGAGCGCCGTTCCGTCGGCGACCACCCAGCTCTGCGAGTGCACCTGGCGGCCGTCGGCGCTGAAGGTGGTGAGCAGGAGGTACCTGCTGTCGGCGAGCTGCTCGGTACGGTCGTGCACGATGTCCTCCCTCGGGGAGTCGGACGGTTCGTGGTTGGTCGGTCGGTGGCGGCGGGGCCGGGGCGGGCCGTGTCAGCGGCCGTGGCCCCCGGTGGTTCCGTGGTACTCGTCGGCGGTGGGCTTGGCGATCCTGCTGCCCTCGCCGTGCAGCCCACGGGACAGCCTCGCACGGGTGCGCTCCAGCGCCCCGGAGGGGTGGGCGACTCCATTCTCGTCCACGGGGGCGGGCAGTTCGAGGGGGCGCGGCTGCTCGTGGGCGGTGAGCCGGTGCAGTTCGGCGGGCGCGAGCGGGGCGTGCACCTCCACGAACTCGCCGTGCGGCAGGCGCTTGACGACGCCGGTCTCGCGGCCGTGCAGCACCTTCTCCCGGTCCCTCCGCTGGAGGCCGAGGCACCAGCGCTTGGTGACGGCGAAGACGACCACGGGGACGACGAGGAATCCCACCCGGACGGCGTAGGTGATGGAGTTGAGCGACAGGTGCAGACGGGTGGCGATCAGGTCGTTTCCGCCGCCGGCGAGCATCACCAGGTACAGCGAGATCCAGGCCGCGCCGAGGGCGGTCCGGACCGGTGCGTTGCGCGGCCGGTCGAGCAGGTGGTGTTCGCGCCGGTCGCTGGTGGCCCAGCTCTCCACGAACGGGTAGAGGGCGATCGCGCCGAGGATGACGGGGAAGAGCGTGAACGGGATCAGTACGCCGAGGTTGAGGGTGTGGCCCCCGAGGCCGATCTCCCAGCCGGGCATCACCCGGATGAGTCCCTCGGCGAAGCCCATGTACCAGTCGGGCTGGGCGTCGGTGGACACCTGGTCGGGGCGGTACGGGCCGTACGCCCAGATCGGGTTGATCGTGGCGAGCGCCGACATCAGCGCGATGACGCCGAAGACGAGGAAGAAGAAGCCGCCGGCCTTGGCCGCGTAGACCGGCATCAGCGGCATGCCGACGACGTTCCTCTCCGTCCTGCCCGGTCCCGCCCACTGGGTGTGCTTGTGGTGGAAGACCAGGATCAGGTGGGCCACCAGCAGCGCGACCATGACGCCCGGGATCAGCAGCACGTGGAGGGTGAAGAACCGCGGCACGATGTCGTGGCCGGGGAACTCGCCCCCGAACAGGAACATCTGGACGTACGTGCCCACCAGCGGGATCGCCAGGACCACACCCTCGACGAAGCGGATGCCGGTGCCCGAGAGCAGGTCGTCGGGGAGCGAGTAGCCGAGGAAGCCGTCCATCATGCCGAGGAAGAGCAGCAGGAAGCCGAAGAGCCAGTTGATCTCGCGCGGCTTGCGGAACGCGCCGGTGAAGAAGACCCGCATCATGTGGACGAACATGGCGGCGACGAAGACGACGGCCGCCCAGTGGTGGATCTGCCGGATCAGCAGGCCGCCGCGCACCTCGAAGCTGATGTCCACGGTCGAGGCGTAGGCCTCCGACATGGGGACGCCCTTGAGCGGGACGTACGAGCCGGCGTAGACGACCTCGCCCATCGAGGGCTTGAAGAACAGCGTCAGCCAGACGCCGGTCAGGATGATGATGAGGAAGGTGTAGAGGCAGATCTCGCCCAGCATGAAGGACCAGTGGTCCGGGAAGATCTTGCGCAGGTTGGTCCTGGCCAGGGTGTAGATCCCCAGCCGGCCGTCCGCCCAGTCGGCGGCGCGCTGCCCCCGTCCGGCTCCGGGGCGGCTCTGATTCCGGGTCATGTCCACGCACCTCGGTCGAAGTGAATCGGGGAGCTGTCCCCGTTTCGAAGCTGGACCAAGAGTAAACGGGGAATGATCCCCACTTCTAGTGGGGGTCGGGGTCCGCCCGGTCGACCACTGCCACCCGGCCCCGCCCGCCCGCCGAACGGCGAACGGCCCGTCCCGTGTCCTCCCGGACACCGGACGGGCCGTAGCGCACCGTCGCTTCACCCCACGGGGGTCAGTGCACGAGCACCGGCACCTCGTTGCCGTTCACCGCACCCTCGCCCGCACCGTCCGCGGCCTGGTCGGGGCGACCGGCGTTGATCAGCGCGAAGGCGAGCGCGGCCGCCAGCACCAGGATCCCGAAGGACCACCAGATCGCGGTCGAGAAGCCGTGCACCATGCCCTGGAACTGCACCGCCTGGGCGGCGGCGGGGCTGGTCGCGGCGCCCATGTGGGCCGCCAGCCAGGTGGTGGTGGCGCTGGCCGCGATGGTGTTCAGCAGAGCGGTGCCGATGGCGCCGCCGACCTGCTGCGAGGTGTTGACCATGGCGGAGGCCACGCCGGCGTCGCGCGGCTGGACGCCGTGCGTGGCGAGGCTCATCGCCGGCATGAACGCGGTGCCCATGCCGAGGCCCATCAGGACCAGACCGGGCAGGATCAGCGCCGGGTAGGAGGTGTCCACGCCGATCTGGGTGAGGAGCAGCATGCCGACCGAGGCGACCAGGAAGCCGGGCGCCATCAGGTACCGCGCCGGGACGCGGGTCATCAGGCGGGCGCCGATCTGGGTCGAGCCGGTGATCATGCCGGCCACCATCGGCAGGAAGGCCACGCCGGTCAGGACCGGGCTGTAGCCGAGCACGATCTGCAGGTAGTAGGTCAGGAAGAGGAACAGGCCGAACATGCCGATCACGGCCAGGCCCAGCGACAGGTAGACCCCGCCGCGGTTGCGGTCCAGGATGACGCGCAGCGGCAGCAGCGGCGCCTTCACCCGGGCCTCGACCGCGACGAACGCGGCCAGCAGGAGGGCGGCGGCGACGAACAGGCCGATCGTCATGCCGGAGGACCAGCCGTCCGACTCGGCCCGGGTGAAGCCGTAGACCAGGGCGACCAGGCCGGTGGTGACGAGGATGACGCCGGGGACGTCGAGGCGGTTGCGGTTGCGGCCCTCGGCCGGCTCGCGGATCACCATGACGGCACCGATGGCGGCGGCCACGGCGAACGGGATGTTGACGAAGAAGGTCCAGCGCCAGTTCAGGTACTCGGTCAGCAGGCCGCCGAGGATCAGGCCGATCGCGCCGCCACCGCCGGCGATGGCGCCGTAGATGCCGAACGCCTTGGCGCGCTCCTTGGCCTCGGTGAACATGACGGCCAGCAGCGAGAGCGCGGCGGGCGCGAGCAGTGCGCCGAAGACGCCCTGGAGGGCGCGGGCGCCGAGCAGCATGGCGGTGTTGGCGGCGGCGCCGCCCAGCGCGGAGGCGAACGCGAAGCCGGCCAGGCCGACCACGAAGGTCCGCTTGCGGCCCCAGAGGTCCGCCACCCGGCCTCCGAAGAGCAGCAGGCCGCCGAAGGCCAGCGCGTACGCGGTGATCACCCACTGGCGGTTGCCGTCGGTGATGCCCAGGTCCTGCTGGGCGGAGGGCAGGGCGATGTTCACGATGGTGGCGTCGAGGACGACCATCAGCTGTGCGAGCCCGATGAATATCAGGGCCTTCCAGCGCCTCGGATCGGGCTGGGTGGCGGGCGGGGTGTCGGTTTTCGGCATGGAGGTACTCACTTCACGGTGCGAGGTGTGCGGATCGGTGCGAGCGGGCGCGCGGAGGTGGCCGCGCGGTGGTCCCGCGGTGACGGTTCAGGTGGCTCGGCGGCTCAGTGGTCGGTGTGGAAGTCCTCGAAGGTCGCGGCCCGGCCGGGCAGGGTGGAACGCGCGGGCGCCCGCATACCGTCCAGGAACAGTTGCAGGTGCCGGTGGACGAACTCGTCCAGCACGTGGCAGGAGGTGCCCGGCAGCGGGCGGGTGAGCTGGCTCATGGCGATGAACAGGTCGCCGTGGTCGACGTCCGTGCGCAGTTCGCCGGCCGCCTTCGCGCGGTCCAGCAGACCGCCGACGACACTCATCAGGCGTTCCCGGGCCTCGGTCAGCGCCGGGTCGAACATGTCGACCCGGTTGGTCAGCATCGGGCAGAGCGCGCCGACCTTCTCGTCGACGGTCCGGTGCGCGAAGCGCTGGAGTGCGTCGAACGGGCCGGTGCCCTCGGCGACCGCCGTCTCGGCGATCCCCACGATGCGGTTCTTGACGAGCAGCGCGACCTCGCGGATGAGCGCCGCCCTGGTCGGGAAGTTCCGGTAGAGAGTAGCGTTTCCGACGCCGGCGCGCTTGGCGATTTCGTCCAGCGGTGCGTCCGCACCGTGCTCGACGAAGGCGTCCCGGGCCGCGAGGACGATCCGCTCACGGTTCCGGCTCGCGTCCGCGCGCAGCTTGGGTGCGCGGACCGGCGGCTCCGTGGCGTGGGTCGGCTCGACGGCGGCGGTACTCACTCTGTGCTCCTCCCGGGTTCCGGGGAGTCTCTCCCCGGTTAGTCCTACGAAGAGCCAAACGGGGAATCCGTCCCCGGAAATTTCGCCATCCCGTGTGACCTGCGTCACATCGTGGACGGGGCCTCCTGCCGGTGGCGCACGGCGGGCGGGCGGGGGGATCCCCGGTGGTCCCGGACGGTCTCCACGGGGCCTTCGGGAGGGGCGGGGGAGTGCGGGAGGCGGCCGTGGCGGGCTCGGCCGGTCCTCCGGTCGAGCCCGCCACGGCCGCCTGGGGCGGGTCGCTTCCGCCGGTGCGCGGGGCCGCGCCGGTTCACCCGGCCGGGTGACCCTCCGCACTGCCCGCCAGTGCCACCGGCCGACGGAGCGGGATCTCGAAGTGGACGGTGGCCACGCCGGGTCCGTGCTCGCCGGTCGGGCGGGCGTCGTAGACCTCCTCCGCGAGGCTGCGCCAGAACGCCTCGGCGCCCGGGACGGCGGTGTTGGTGTGCAGGTAGAGCCGCCGGTAGCCGCCCTCGAAGGCGGCGAACTCGCAGGCCCGGCGGACGAGTTCGCGGGCCAGGCCGTGCCGGCGGTGTTCGGCCCGGACGTACACCCGGACCAGCTGTGCGGTGGTGCCGGACGGGTAGCGCTCGGCGATCTCGCGCGGGTGCGGCGGGTGGGCCGGCCCGGTGGAGTGCAGTGCGGTGGTGGCCACCACCTCGCCGTCGCGGACGGCGACCAGGAGCGCGTGCCGGGGGTGGTCGAGGTAGTGCCCCTGGAGGTCGACCACGTCGGCGTGCCAGGCGGGCACGTAGCCGTAGCCGAACTCGCGGTAGAAGGTGTCGAGGATCAGTCGGCGCGCGCCCGGGACGTCCGAGGGCACTGCATGCCGGACCAGATAAGGATCGTGACGGTTCATCAGGAATCTCCGACGGATCGGGCCGGGGTGGGGTGGCTGTCAGCGTACATGAAAACCACTTTCATCTAACGCGGCGACGGAAGTCGGTCCCGGCGTGTTGAAAATGAAAACGAATCCCGTTACGTTCCTCTCGCGGCCTGCCGAATCCCGGCGTGCCGCCGTGTCTGCGTGTCCGTCGAGAGGGAGAGTCGTGGCGCATCTGCTGGTGATCGAGAGCTGGGTCGGCTCCATGAGCAGGTTGCTGCCGAGGGCGCTGGGGGAGAACGGCCACCGCTTCACCTTCCTCACCCGCGACCTGCACCACTACCTGCGCGCCGCCGTCCCCGCCGACGGCCCCCACCCGCTGCTCGCCGCGGAGAACGTCCTCACCGCCGACACCAACGACCCGGCCGTGCTGCTCCCGTACGCCGAGCGGCTGCACGGGCTGCTCGGCTTCGACGGGGTGCTCTCCTCCTGCGACTACTACCTCCCGCAG
Organism: Kitasatospora sp. NBC_00458; assembly: GCF_036013975.1. Lineage (NCBI taxonomy): Bacteria > Bacillati > Actinomycetota > Actinomycetes > Kitasatosporales > Streptomycetaceae > Kitasatospora > Kitasatospora sp. NBC_00458. The sequence continues at coordinate 2,165,741 of NZ_CP107904.1, read as the reverse complement.
GTCGCCCGGGTGGCCCGCCGGCTCGGACTCCCCGGGCCGGACCCGGAGGCGGTCACCGCCGCCTGCCGCAAGGACCTCACCCGCCGCACCCTCGCCGGGGCCGGCGTCCCCGGGCCCGCGTACGCGCTCTGCGCCGACCGCGAGCAGGCCCGCGCCGCCGCCCGGGCGATCGGCTACCCGCTGGTCGTCAAGCCGGTCGACCTGTGCGCCGGGATGTTCGTCCGGGAGGTCGCCGACGAGGCCGCACTCCTCGCGGCGATCCGGGCGCTGGAGTCCTTCCCGGTGAACGCGCGCGGCCAGCGCCGGGAGCCGTCGGTGCTGATCGAGGAACTGCTCACCGGCCCCGAGGTCAGCGTCGAGACGGTCTCCGCCGACGGCGTCGCGCACGTCGTCGGGATCACCGACAAGAGCGTCGGCGGCGCGCCCGCGTTCGTCGAGACCGGGCACATGTTCCCCGCCCCGCTCGACCCCGCCGACGCGGCGGCCGCGGCCGGCACCGCCGTCGCGGCGCTCACCGCGCTCGGCCTCGACCAGGTCGTCGCGCACACCGAGATCAAGCTGACCCCCGCCGGGCCCCGGGTGGTCGAGGTCAACCCGCGCCCGGCCGGGAACCGGATCACCGAGCTGGTCCGGCGGGTCACCGGGGTGGACCTCGCCGCCGCAGCCGTCGACGTCGCCCTCGGCCGCCGCCCCGACCTGGCCGTCCACCCCACCGGCGTCGCCAGCGCGGCGATCGCCTTCCTGGTCCCCGGCGAGTTCCCGGTCCCCGGGGAGGGGCGCGCGGGCCTGCTGGACGGCTTCGACGGCGAGGCCGCGGTGCGCCTCGACCCGGCGGTGGTCGAACTCAGCCTCGCCGGGCCCGGTCGCGAGGTGCGGCCCGCCACCAGCAACAACGAGTACCTCGGCCACGTCATGACCGCCGACACCGGCGGCCCCGGCGCCCGCGGCGCGGCCGAACGGCTGCTCGCCGGGCTGAGTCCCCGGTACGCGGCCGCCGACTGTCCGGCCGAGCCCGCGGCGGTGCCCGCATGAGCGCCCCCGCCCCCGCGCCCGGCCTCGTCCCTGTGCCCGGTCCTGCTTCCGCACCCGCTCCCGGCCCCGGTTCGGGCACCCCCGCCTCCACCGCCCCCGCCGCCGTGGCCGGCTCCGCGTTCGACCTGGTCGCCGACCGGGCCCGCGCCGGGGCGTACGGGCCCGACCCGGCCGGCCTGCGGATCGCCCTCGCCTTCACCACCGCGCAGGCCGTCCGGCACGCGGGCCGGGCCCGGGGCTACCGCAACGAGGTGCTCAGCCTCCGGCTCGACGCCGCCGTCGGCTCCTGCGCCGTCGAACCCGGCGACCTGCCCGCCGACACGCCCACCGACTGCGTCGGCGCCACCGTCGCCGAGCTGCTCGACCACCCGCTGCCCGCCGTCCGGGTCGCCGCGCTCGACGCCTACCTCGGCCACTGCCGGCCCCACGCCGCCGCGCCCGGCGCCCGGCCGGTCACCCTGCCGGGCGGCTCCTCCCTGGAGAAGTCCCGCGCCCGGGCCGCCGCCGTGGTCCGGCTGCTGCCGCTCGCCGAGGTCCGCCGGGTGCTGGTCGTCGGCGTCGTCAACTCCCTCCTGGAACAGCTTCGTTCGCGAGGCGTCGGCTACCTCCCGTGCGACCTCAAGGGCGGCGCCACCGAGTGGGGCGAGCCCGTGCACGCCGATGCCACCGCCCGGCTCGACGACTGCGACGCGATCCTCGCCTCCGGCATGACCCTCGGCAACGGCACCCTGGACCCGCTGCTCGCCCACGCCCGCGCCACCGGCAAACCCCTCGTGCTGTTCGCCCAGACCGGCAGCGCGGTGCTGCCCCGGCTGATCGGCGACGGGGTCACCGCCGTCAGCGCCGAGCCCTACCCCTTCTTCTGGCTCGACGGCGGCCCCACCGTCCTCCACCTGTACGGGGGCGGAGCCCGGTGACCGCCCTGCTCGACTCCGGCGCGGCCCTCGGCAACCCCGCCCTGCTGCCACTGCTCGGCCGCACCCCGCTGGCCCGGATCACCACCCCGCTGCCGCACCCGCACCCCGGCTTCTGGGCCAAACTCGAAGGACTCAGCGCGGGCGGCATGAAGGCCCGCTCCGCCGTCGCCATGCTCCGCGGCGCCCACGCCCGCGGCGAACTCCGCCCCGGTGCCACGGTGGTGGAGTCCACCTCGGGCACCATGGGCATCGGTCTTGCCTTCGCCGGACAGGCGCTCGGCCACCCCGTGGTGCTGGTCGGCGACACCGAACTCGAAACGTCCATGCGGCAGTTGCTGCGCGCGTACGGTGCCCGCCTGGAGCTGGTCGACCGGCCCGCCCGGCGCGGCGGCTGGCAGGCCGCCCGGCTCGGACGGCTGCACGAGGTGCTCGACCGGCTGCCCGGCGCCTACTGGCCCGACCAGTACAACAACCCCGACAACGCCGCCGGTTACCTGGCCATGGCCCAGGAGATCACCGCCGACCTCGACCACCTCGACGTCCTGGTCTGCAGCGTCGGCACCGGCGGGCACAGCGCCGGCCTCGCCGGGGAGCTGCGCCGCCGGTGGCCGCGGCTGCGGATCATCGGCGTCGACTCGGTCGGCTCCACCATCTTCGGGCAGCCCGCCCGGCCCCGGCTGATGCGCGGCCTGGGCAGTTCCATCCACCCGCGCAACGTCGCCCACCAGGCCTTCGACGAGGTCCACTGGGTCGGCCCCGCCGAGGCGGTCGACACCTGCCGGCGGCTGGCCCGGGGCGCCTTCGTCAGCGGTGGCTGGTCCACCGGCGCGGTGGCCCTGGTCGCCGCCTGGGCCGCCCGGGTCCACCCCGGCGCCGCCGTGGCCACCGTCTTCCCCGACGGTCCGCACCGCTACCTCGGCACGGTGTACGACGACGCCTTCTGCCGGCGGAACGGCCTGGACGCCGATCGGGCGGCGCTCCGCCCGATCGAGATCCCGCACCCGGAGGCCGTGGAGGTCACCGGCTGGGCGCGCTGCCGCACCGGTGGCGCCCGCCCTGCCGCCGTGGTGGCGCCCGCCCCCGCCGCAGCGGCCACCGTCCCCGCCGGACCCGCCGTCCCGACCGCGCGTGCCGTGCCGCCGGTCCGGGCGGCCACCGGCCCCGGCCCCGCCCCCGGCGGCGACGCCGCACGAACCGAGGAGGACCGATGAGGCTCGACGTCCGCACCGTACGGCTCCGGCTCGCCGAGCCGCTGCGGATCTCCCGCTCGGTCACCACCGAACGCGACGCCGTCCAGCTCGCGCTCGGCCACGGCGGGCTGACCGGGCACGGCGAGGTGGTCAGCAGCGTCTACCTGCAACTGCCCACCGACCGGATCCGGCGCGAACTCGACGACCTGCGGCCCGGGTTGGAGCGGTTCCCGGACCCGGAGCAGGCGCTCGCCGAACTCCGCCTCGGCGCGGCCCCGTTCGGCGCTCTGCCGGCTGGTGTGCTGGCCGCCGTCGAGGCCGCACTGCTCGACCTGGTCGGCAAGCGGGCCGGAGAACCCGTCCACCGGCTGCTCGGCCGGGCCGAACCGGTGGCCGCCGCCACCGCCCGCACCATCGGCATCGAGCCGCCCGCGCGCGCCGCCGTCCAGGCCGCCCGGCTCGCCGACGCCGGGTTCACCGTGCTGAAGGTCAAGGCGGGCTCCGCCGACCCGGGCCTCGACCTCGTCCGGGTCCAGGCCGTCCACGAGGCCGCCCCGGACGCCCGGCTGCTGCTGGACCCCAACGGCGCCTGGACCCCGGAGCAGGCCCTCCGACTGCTGCCCGCCTTCGCGGCCACGGGCGTGCGGGCCGTGGAGCAGCCGATCGCCCCGGGCCGTCCCGACCTGCTCGCCGCCGTCGCCGAGCGGTCCCCGGTCCCGGTGATCGCCGACGAGGACGCCGTCGGCTACGAGGACGTCTGCCGGCTCGCCGGGCGGGTCCACGGCGTCAACCTCAAGCTCGCCAAGTGCGGCGGGGTCCATCAGGTGCTGCGGATCGAGGAGGCGCTGCGCGGCAGCGGCACCGAGCTGATGCTCGGCTGCCTGGCGGCGAGTTCGCTCGGCATCGCCCCGGCCGTCCACCTCGCCGACCGGGCCCGCTGGATCGACCTCGACGGGCACCTGCTGCTCGCCCACGACCCCTGGCAGGGCATCGGGGGCGCCGACGGCACCGTCCGCACCCCGGACCGGGCGGGCCTCGGCGTGCTGCCCGTCCCGGGGGCGGCGCCGGAGCCCGGCCGGGTGCCCGCCGCGGCCCGGGGCGTTCGGGCCGACGTCCGCCGCTCCGCCGACCGCGACCGCCCCGCCGACCGCGACCGCTCCGCCGACGCGGACCCCGCCGCCGACGCCGGGCGCTCGGGCGACGCCGACCGCTCCGCCGCCGCCCGCCGCCCCGCAGACGTCCGCCCGGTGGCCGGCCGGTGAGGATACTGCGCGCCGTACGGTCCTTCCCCCTGCCCGTACGGCTCCTGCTGGTCAACCAGCTCGGCGTCAACACCGGCTTCTACCTGCTCATCCCGTACCTGGCCGGTCATCTGGGCCACGACCTCGGGCTCTCCGCACTCGCCGTCGGCACCGTGCTCGGCCTGCGCAACCTCAGCCAGCAGGGCCTGTTCATCCTCGGCGGCTCGGCCGCCGACCGGCTCGGCGCGCGCCCCGTCATCATCGCCGGGTGCGCGCTGCGCAGCGTCGGCTTCGGGCTGTTCGCGCTCGGCGACTCGCTCGGCGTCCTGCTCGCCGCGTCCGCGCTCAGCGGGCTGGCCGGTGCGCTGTTCAACCCGGCCGTCCGGACGTACGTCGCGCACGAGGCCGCCGACCGGAAGGCCGAGGCGTTCGCGCTGTTCAGCATGTTCGCCACCACCGGCGCACTGGCCGGGCCGCTGCTCGGCACCGTCCTGCTGCTGGTCGACTTCCGGGCGGCCGCGCTCACCGCGGCCGGCATCTTCGCCGTGCTCACCGTCGCCCAGGCGCTCGCGCTGCCCGAGCGGGCCGTTCCGCCGCCACCGCGCGGAGTGCTCGCCGACTGGCGCGAAGTCGCCGCCGACCGCCGGTTCCTGGCGTTCTCGCTGGCCATGGTCGGCCTGTTCGGGATGGAGAGCCAGCTCTACCTCCTGCTGCCCGACGCCGCCCGGCGCGCCACCGGATGGGAGGGGGCGGTCAGCCTGGTCTTCCTGACCAGCACCGTCGCCAACCTGACCCTCCAACTCCGCATCACCACGAGACTCCAGAGGGACGGGCCGGCCACCCGCTGGATCCCGCTCGGCCTCGCGGTCGCCGCCACCGGCTTCCTGCTGCCGCTCGCCGCCCCCGGCCTGCCCGGCGTCCTGGGCGGGGTGCTGTTGCTCCAACTCGGCCTGATGACCGCCCAGCCGTTCGTGCTGGCGCTGATCCCCGCGTTCGGGAGGGCCGGTTTGACCGGCACCTACTACGGCCTCTACTACGTGGTCTCCGGCTTCGCCGCCGCCCTCGGCAACACCGCGGTCGGCCGGGCCATGGACAGTGCCGCCACCGCTCCGTGGCTGCTCTGCGCCGCGCTCGGCCTCGCCTCCGCCGCCGCTCTCGCCCGACTGCACCGCACCGGGCGGCTCCCCGTCCCCGCCCGACCTCTCCCCAGCGAGGCCCGATGACGCCCCGACCCGCATCGCCCCAGCCCGCATCGCCCCGACCCGCATCGCTCCAGCCCGCATCGACCCGACCCGGAACGGCCTCGCCCGCATCGCCCCAGCCCGCCCCGGCCGGTCCCGTCCCGCCGCAGCCGCCCCCGGGCGAGCACCGCAACCTGCTCACCGACGACCCGGAACTCTACGAACTCCGCTTCCCCGACCCGGGGTTCACCGCCGCCCGGTGGGCCGAGTCGGTGCTCCGCGAGTACGGCGCCGGACCAGACGTGCTCGACCTCGGCTGCGGCACCGGCCGGGACGCCGAATGGCTGCACCGCGCCGCCGGCCGGAGCGTCACCGGCCTGGACAGCTCCGCCACGATGATCGGGTACGCCCGCACCCGCCACCCCGGACCCGCCTACCACGTCGGCGACATGCGGACCTTCCACTTCGCGCCGGACCGGTTCGACGCGGCGCTCTGCCTGGACAGCGCGCTCCTCTACTGCCACACCAACGAGGACCTCGACGCCCTGCTCGGCCGGCTCGGCCGCCACCTGCGCCCCGGCGGCCTGCTGGTCGCCGAGATGCGCAACGGCGCGTTCTTCCTCGGCCGCACCGAACTCCTGGACGCCCCGCGGGTCGACACCGTCACCCGCGACGGCGTCACCCACACCTCGCACACCACCCTGTGGATCGACCGCGCCGGCCAGTTGCTGCGCCGCACCCGGACCTGGACCAGCGACGACGGCGCCGCGCCGGTCGAGCAGCACTCCGCCTGGCGGCTCCTCTTCCCGCAGGAACTGCGCCATCTGCTCGCCGCCCACGGCTTCACCGTGCTCGCCCTCTACGACCGCCCCGGCCCGCGCACCGAACCGCCCTGGACGGACGGCGACCGCCCCGCCGACAGCGCCGACGAGGACCGGATCCACCTGGTCGCCCGACTCGACCCCCGTGCAAGAAAGCGAAGTTGACCCATGGACCGTCCGCCCGCCCAGCTCCCCGCACCCCAGCGGCCGCACCCGCACCCGTCCGCCCGCCCGGTGACCCGCCGCACCCTGCTCGCCGCCTCCGCCGGAGCCGTCGGCACCCTCGGCCTGGCCGCCTGCAACCCGGGCACGGCGGGCACCCCCGCCGACGCCGGTGCCGCCGCGTCCGCCACCCCGCAGCGCGGCGGCCGACTGCGCGCCCTGTTCGCGGGCGGCGGCGCCAACGAGACCCTCGACCCCCACCTGGTGAACCTCTTCGCCGACGCCGCCCGCGCCAAGGCGCTCTACGAGAAGCTCGCCGACTCCGGCTCCGACCTCGCCGCCGTCCCCCGCCTCGCCACCGGCTGGGAGTCCAACGCCGGCCTCGACACCTGGACCGTCCGGCTGCGCGAGGCCGCGTTCCACGACGGCCGCCCGGTCACCGCCACCGACGTCCTGTACAGCTACCGCCGAATAGCCGACCCCAAGCGGGCGTTCCGGGCCAGGGCCTCGCTCGAACCGGTCGACCTCGCCGCCAGCCGCGCGGTCGACGCCCGCACCGTCGAGTTCCGGCTCAAGCGCCCCTACGCCGAATTCCCCAACGTGCTGGCCGCGTTCGGCGCCTACATCGTCCCGGACGGCACCGAGGACTTCCGGCAGCCGGTCGGCTCCGGCCCGTTCTCCTTCGTCTCCTTCAAGCCCGGCACCTCGCTGCTGGTCCGGCGCTTCGACGGCTACTGGGACGGCGCACCGCACCTCGACGAGCTGGAGATCCTCGGCGCCGCCGAGGAGTCCGCCCGCGCCAACGCCCTGCTCGCCGGACAGGCCGAGTACGCCCACGAGTTGACGCCCGCCACGGCCCGCGCGCACGAGCACGGCGGCCGGATCGGCATCGTCCGGCTGCGCAACAGCGCCATGCAGGGCTTCGTGATGAAGACCGACCGGCCGCCCTTCGACGACGTCCGGGTCCGGCAGGCGTTCTTCCTCATCGCCGACCGGCGGGAACTGGTCGACGGCGCGCTCTCCGGAGCCGGCGAGATCGGCAACGACCTGTTCGGCAAGGGCGCCCAGTACTACCCGGCCGGTCTCCCGCAGCGCACCCAGGACCTCGACCGGGCCCGCACCCTGCTGCGCGAGGCGGGCGCCGAGGGCCTGAAGGTCACCCTCGACACCTCCCCGGTCGCGGCCGGGTTCGTCGAGGCGGCCGGCATCCTCAAGGACCAGGCCGCGAAGGCGGGCGTCACCGTCGAGGTCAAGGTCGGCAGCAAGGACACCTACTGGAAGGACATCCTGGACGGCGGCGTCCTCGCCTCCTACCGCTCCGGCGCACTGCCCATCGAGTCGCACATCTCCCAGCGGCTGCTGTCCGACTCCACCACCAACGCCACCCACTGGCGCCGCCCGGACTTCGACGACCTCTACACCCAGGCCCAGTCCACGGCCGACCCGGCCGCCCGCGCCGCCCTCTACGAGCGGATGCAGCGCCGGCTGTACGACGAGGGGGGCTTCCTGATCTGGGGCTTCGCCGACTGGATCGTCGGCACGGCGCAGCGCCTGCGCGGCGTCTCCGCCGAGGCCCCCGCCAACACCCTGGACTGGGCCAGGTTCGACAAGGTCTGGCTGGCATGACGACGCCGCTGCGCGGCTGGGCCCGGCGCCGGCTGCTGCTCGGCGCCGGGCAGGTCGCGGCCGTCCCGGTCCTGGTCTTCGTCCTCACCGAGGCGCTGCCCGGCGACGCCGCCGTCACCATCGCCGGCGACGACCCCGACCCGGCAAGGATCGCCGCGATCCGTGCCGCGCTGCGGCTGGACCGGCCGGCGCTGGAGCGGTTCGCCGACTGGGCGGGGGAGCTGGCCCGCGGCGACCTCGGCCGCTCGCTGGTGAGCGGCCGCCCGGTCGCCGACTCCCTCGCCGACGGCCTCGGACCGACCGTCCTGCTGGCCTCGCTCACCCTCGTCCTGCTCGTCCCCACGGCGGTCGGCCTCGGCATGCTCGCCGCCCGCCGCGAGGGCGGCCCGCTGGACCGCGTCATCAGCACCGCGACCCTCGGGGTCTACGCGGTACCGGAGTTCGCGCTCGGGGTGCTGCTCACCGCGGTCTTCGCGCTGCGTCTCGGCTGGCTGCCGCCGACCGCCGTCGGCGGTGTCGGGCAGCAGCCGGCGGTGCTGGTCCTGCCGGTGGTGGTGCTGCTGGCCCGGCCGGTCTGCTCCATCGCCCGCCTCGTCCGGGCCGGCCTGATCGAGGCGACGGCCGCCCCGTACGCCGTCCACGCGCTGCGCTGCGGCGTGCCGCCGGCCCGGGTCCGCTGGACGCACGCGCTCCCCAACGCGCTCGCCCCGGCCGCCCAGCAGCTCGCCCGCACCGCGGACTGGCTGCTCTGCGGCGTGATCGTGGCCGAGGCCCTGTTCGTCGTCCCCGGTCTGGGCACCGTCCTGCTGGACGCCGTCGCCGCCCGCGACGTCCCCGTGGTGCAGGGCCTGGCGGTGCTGTTCGGCGTGGTGACGGTGGTCCTCAACCTGGCCGCCGACCTGGTCGCCCGCAGGCTGGCCCCGCGCGCCGAGGTGGCCGTGTGACCGGCGCCCGTGAGCCAGCCCCGGTCCGTCCCGGGGCCCGTGCGGCCGCCCGTCCGCCCGCCGGAGCGGCCCCCGGCCGCGCCGCCGGGCCGCCGAGGGGCGTGACGGCGTGAGGAAGTACGCGCTCGGCACCGCCCTGATCGCCGTGCCGCTGCTGCTCGCCCTGGTCGGACCGCTGGTCGCGGGGGAGCCGGGGCCGCGCGGGGTGTCGTTCACGTCGGGCGGCGGGCACTGGCTGGGCACCGACTTCACCGGCCGCGACGTCTGGCGCCAGGTCCTGCTCGGCGGGCGGTCGGTGGTGCTGGTGGCGCTCGCCGCGACGGTCCTCGCCTACGCGCTGGCGCTGCCACTGGCGCTGGCCGCCGCGCTGACCGGGCGGACCTGGGTGGAGGAGCTGCTGCTGAGGCCGCTGGACGTGCTGATCGCGGTGCCCTCGCTGCTGCTGGTGCTGCTGGTCGCCACGGCGCTGGCACCCGGTCCGGGCGGCCTCGCCGTGCTGGTCGGGGCGGCGGCGGTGCCGGACGTCGCGCGGGTGGTGCACGCGGCGGCGGTGGAGGCGGCGGCCCGGCCGGTCGTGGAGGCGCTGCGGATGCACGGGGAGTCGTGGTGGCGGATCGCCTTCGGCCAGGTCGCCCGGACGATCCGCCGTACGCTCGCCGCCGACGCGGGCACCCGCCTGGTCGGCGCGCTCTACCTGGTCGCCACGGCGGCCTTCCTCGGGGTCGGCGTGCAACCGGACGCCGCCGACTGGGCGGTGATGGTGGACCGCAACCGGCCGGGGCTGTTCCTCCAGCCCTGGGCGGTGGTCGTGCCGGCGCTGCTGGTGGCCGGGCTCTCCACCGGAACCAACCTGCTGTTCGACGCCGCCCTGCACGGGGCCGGCGGGAAGGGGGTCCGGCGGTGACCGGAACGGAGTCGGCGGCGGAGTCGGCGGGCGTGGACCGTCTGCGGGTGGCGGTCGGTGCGCGGGTGCTGGTGGACGGCGTCAGCCTGCGGGTCCGGCCCGGCCGGGTGACCGCGCTGGTGGGCCCGTCCGGCAGCGGCAAGACCACCACCGCGCTCGCCCTGCTCGGCGTGTACCCGGACGGCGCGCAGGTGACCGGCGCGGTGCACGGCGGCGCGGTGCACGGCGGCCGGGTGGACGGCGGCGCGCGGCACGGCGGGCCGGTGCGCGTCGGCTACGTGCCGCAGCATCCGGCGACCGTGCTCAACCCGGCCCGCCGGGTCGGTGTGCTGCTGCGCGACCTCGCCCGGGTGCACGGCGGCGGCCCGGGCGCCGTCCGGCGAGCGCTGGAGGGCGCCGAACTGGCCGACGTGGAAGGGGTGTTGCGACGGTACCCGCACCAGCTCTCCGGGGGTCAGCAGCAGCGCGTGGTGATCGCCCAGGCGCTGCTGACCGGAGCCCGGGTGATCGTCGCCGACGAGCCCACCACCGGTCAGGACCCGCGCACCGCCGCCCGGGTGACCGCCCTGTTCGGCCGGCTCGTCGCGCGCGGCACCGGGCTGCTCCTGCTCAGCCACGACCTGGGCGCGGTCAGGGAGTTGGCGGACGAGGTGGTGGTCCTGGAGGCGGGCCGGGTGGTGCGGACCGGTCCGCCCGCCGAGGTCCTGCCGGTGCCCGAGGGACCGGCGCCGCCGGGGCCGCAGGGGTCGCCGAGTCCGCCGAGGCCGCGGGTCCCGGCGAGGTCGGGCCGCCCGGCACCGGCGCCGGGCCCGACAGCGGCGCCGGGCCCGACAGCGGCACCGGGCCCGGTCCGGCTGTCCGTCACCGGCCTCACCGCCCGGCACCCCGGTGGCGCGGCCGTGCTGCACGGCGTCGGCCTGACGCTGCGGGCGGGGGAGTGCCTCGCCCTGGTCGGCCGCTCCGGCAGCGGCAAGACCACCCTGGGGCGCTGCCTGGCCGGCCTGCACCCGCGCCACGACGGCGAGCTCCGCCTCGACGGCGAGCCGCTGCCGCGCAGCGTCCGGCACCGGGGGCGGCGGCGGTTGGCGGCCGTCCAGTACGTCTTCCAGGACGCCCGGAGCACGTTCGCCGACCACCGCCCGGTCCTCGACCAGGTGGCCCGGGCGGCGGTGCGCCTCCGCGGCCGCCCGCCGTCCACCGCGGCCGACGAGGCCCGGGCGGTGCTGGCAGAGCTGGGCCTGGACCCGGCGAAGGCGGCCCGTCCGCCCGCCGGCCTCTCCGGCGGCGAACTCCAACGGGCCGCCCTGGCACGGGCGCTGGTGGTCGACCCGGCGGTGCTGGTCTGCGACGAGATCACCTCCGGACTCGACGCCGCCGCCCGGGAGGCGATCCTCGCCGGCCTCGCCGGGCGGCGGGACCGCACCGGCCTCGCGCTGCTCCTCATCTCCCACGACCCGGCCGCCGTGGCCGCGCTGGCGGACTCGGTCGTCACCATGGCGGAGGGCCGGCTGGCCGCCGGCCGACCCGTCCCGGCGGCGCAGTGGCCGGAGTGTCGGACCCCCGGGCTAGTGTCGCCGTCATGAGCACCGTGACCGCACCCGTCCCCGCCCCCGAGGCGCTCGCCGCGCTGGTCGACGTCCTGGCCGCCCGGGCGGGGGCCGACCACGGCGGGTCCGGCCCGGACGCCGCCGCCCTCACGGAGACGGCCCGCCGGGCGTTCGCCGCCGAGCGGCCCGGACCGCTTCCGGACCACTGGTGGCTCGCCGTCCCCGGGGAGACGTACGAGGCGGCGTTCGAGGCCCTCGGCCTGCACGACCGGATACCCGTCACCGTCCGGTACGGCCTGGCCGCGCAGGAGGACGACGGGAAGGACGACCCGGAGGAGGTGCACCGGGTGTTCGTCACGCCCGAGTACGCGGGCTGGCGCCTGATCTACGCCGAGTCGCCGCTGCGGGAGACGACGTGGTGGCCGCACGAGGTGGTGGAGCGCCTCAGCGCCGCCTGCGGCCGGGCCCAGGTCTTCTTCCAGGACCCTTTCGCCGACTCGGTCATCTGGGCGGCGGCCGAGCACGGCACGCTGGTCCGCGGCTACTGGCGCGGCGAGGACCAGGAGTGGACGGGGGAGCGGCTCCCCTGGGAGCCGGTGGAGGACGACCCGGACGAGGACGACTTCGACGGCGGAGAGCCCAACGCCTCCCTGGTGGACTCGATCGGCGCGGCCGCGGCCGGCCTGTCCGTCGATCCGGCGGCCATCACCGCCGGGACGCCGGTCCGCGGCCACGGCTGGCTCGCCCTGACCGCTCCGGGCGCGGGTCACGGCGGCTTCGAGCTGGATCCCGTGCTCTGACCTGCGCTTCCGCGCCCGTCCGGCACCCGGCGCCGCCCGCCGGAACGGCGCCCACCGCCGGCCCCGCACCCGCCGTCGACCGGACCTTCGGCACGGGGGCGCGCGCCCGGTCCTCCCGCCTCCCAGCCCGGCCCCGCTCCCGCACGCGCGCCGGTCCTGCGTGCCGTGCCGCGCCCGGGTCGTCTCGTCGGCCTAGGCTGAACCCGCCCGGGCGGCCGGTCGGCCGTGGGAGTCGGGAGGGGCCCGGCGGCCGGGACCAGGAGGTGCGCGATGGGCAGCGGTGAGGCGACGGCCACGGTGCGCTGTGTGGCGGCCGTTCCGTGCTGGGTGAGCCTGGCGACGCGCGATCTCGACGCGGCCGAGGCGTTCTACGGGCCGCTGCTGGGCTGGGAGTTCGAGCCCGCACCGGACCGCTTCGGCCCGTACGTGCACGCGGTGACCGGAGGGGAGGCGGTCGCGGGGCTCGGCGTGGCGGGCGGCGACTGGGCCATGCCCGTCGCCTGGACCAGCTACTTCGGCACCGAGAGCGCCGACGCCGCCGCCGACGCGGTTCGTGAGCGGGGGGCGACGCTCGCCGTCGGCCCGCTCACCTTCGACGCGGGGCGGGTGGCGTTCGCCGCCGATCCGGCGGGCGCGCTGTTCGGGATCTGGGAGGGCCCGCCGGGCCGGGCCCGGCAACTGGACCTGCCGGGCGCACCGGTCTGGATCGAGCTGCGCACACCGGATCCGTTCGCGGCCGCGCTCTTCTACGGCGAGGTGTTCCGCTGGGACGGCCGGGACCCGGAGCGGTTCGAGGTGCGCTGGGAGCACGACCGGGTGGTGCTCCGGGCGGAGGGGCACAGCGTGGCCGCCCTCGCGAGGGAGCAGGCGGGCGGCCCGGCGGGGTTGCCCCCGCACTGGGAGGTGTCGTTCTCGGTGCCGGACACCGATGCCGCGCTGGCCAGGGCGGAGGCACTGGGCGGGACGGTGGTCGGCCCGGCCTTCGACTCGCCCTACGGCCGGGTGGCCCGGCTCCAGGACCCGGAGGGCGGCCGCTTCGCGGTGATCAGCCCCAAGCGCTGAGCTCCGGGTGACGGTGGCGCCTCCCGCGCGGACCGTGGTGTCAGATCGCCGTGGGGGCCGCCGGCAGACCCCTGGGGCGGGTCTCCCCGGGTCACGGCCCGGCTTCGGCGATCTCCGCCCGTGTGGTGCGCAGCCGTTCGGCGAGGGCGGCACGGGTATCGGCCGGCAGGGCCTTGCGGGCTGCTGCGTAGAGCTGTTCCTCCTCCGTCGCCAGGTGTCGGCGGAGGAGTTCGGCGAGGCCCTGCAGCAGGGTGCCGGCGGTCGGGTCCCCGGGCGGGAGTCCTTGCAGGTCGGAGAGGTACTGGCCGATCGCCAGGTGGTCGTGGATGCACCGGAACACCAGCGCCCCGCCGTCGGGCACGTCGTGCTGGACGACCGGGAACAGGTGCTCCTCCTCGGCGGCGCAGTGGCTGAAGAGCAGATCGGTGAGGAGTCCGGCGGCCTCGTCCAGCTCGGCGGACGCCTCCGCGGTCCCCGCCGGGCCCGCGGCTCCCGTGGAACCGGGGGTATCCGCCGTCCCCGCTCCGTCCGGCTCCTCCGGTGCTCCCGGTGCCTCCGGTGTCGCGGAGCCCGCCCCGAGCCCGGCCTCGATCCGGGTGAGCAGTTCCTCCACCGCCCGGTGCTCCGCGGTGAACTCGTCCAGGATGTCCGGCCTGCGGCTCATGGCGCGCCCGCCTCCCGTCCGGTCTCGTCCGGTCTCGTCCGATGGGTGCCGATGTGTCCCGATACCCCCAGTATCCGGCGTCGCGGTTCGCACCCGGGCGGCCGTCCGGTGACGGAGCAGGTCAGGGGCGGTCCCGGCGCCCGGTGAGGGCGAGCAGGCGGGTCTGCGGGCCGGCGTCGGCCGGGACGGGGAGCGGCGGGTCGAAGAGGCCGCTGCCGGAGAGGTCCCCGTAGCCGGTGTACTCGCCGAGCGCGAACTCGACCAGCCCGGCGGGCAGCCGGGTGCGCCGGCCGATGCCCTCGGCGAGGTCCCAGGCGTGCACGACGGCGTCGGCGGTGAGCTGGTCCAGGTAGTACTGCCCGGAGACGTCGCCGAAGGACAGGTGGACGGTGAGTTCGGTGGCGCCGGACACGGCGAACGCGTCGCGGGCGGCGTCGGCGGCGGCCGTCCAGGCGGCGACCGGGTCGGTGCCGAGCACGTCGCCGTCGAACCGGCCGCCGACCTCCGAGACGGTCGAGCCCATCAGCAGCTCCGGCACCCAGAGCTGCTCGGCGGTGAGGTGGTTGACCAGCTCCCGGACGGACCAGTCGGCGCACGGCGTGGGCGCGTCCCACTGGTCGGGGGTGACCAGTCGCACGCGGTCGCCGAACGCGGACAGGGCCTCGGTGTACGGGGTGTCCGGCCGGGCCGCCTTCCGGTGTTCCCTGCGGTGAGCCATACCTCCACCCTGCCCCGCCGCGCCCGGCCCCGCGCGCCGGTGCCCGGTTCGGCCCGCCGGAAATCCGTGTGGCCCGGCCGGGAAAGGGTGACGTGCCCTGTCACTTTTACCGTGGACGATCGACGACATGAACCGTGAAACCACCACCCCCGACGACGGCCGGAACGGCCCGCTCTCCGGTCGGATCGCACTCGTGGCCGGGGCCACCCGCGGTGCCGGGCGCGCCCTCGCCGTCGAGCTCGGCCGCGCCGGCGCCACCGTCTACGTCACCGGACGCACCACCCGCACCCGGGCCAGCGAGGTCGGCCGGAGCGCGGAGACCATCGAGGAGAGCGCGGAGCTCGTCACCGCGGCCGGCGGCACCGGGATCGCCGTCCCCACCGACCACCTCGACGAGGAGCGGGTCCGCGCCCTCGCCGAGCGGATCGGGCGCGAGCAGGGCCGCCTCGACATCCTGGTCAACGACCTGTGGGGCGGCGAGCACCTGCTCACCCGTTCCGTGTTCGGCAGGAAGAGCTGGGAGACGCCGCTCGCCGACGGCCTGCGCATCCTGGAACTCGGGGTCCGTTCGCACGTGATCACGGCGGCGCTCCTGCTGCCGCTGCTGATCCGGTCCGACGCGCCGCTGCACGTGGAGGTGACCGACGGCACGGCGGTCTCCAACCGCCGCTACCGCGAGAACATGTACTACGACCTGGCCAAGAACGCCCCGATCCGGCTGGCCTTCGGGCTGGGCCAGGAGCTGGCGGAGTACGGGGGTGCGGCGGTGGCGGTGTCGCCGGGCTTCCTGCGCTCGGAGCAGATGCTCGCCCACTTCGGGGTCGCCGAGGAGAACTGGCGCGACGCCATCGCCCGGGAACCGGCCTTCGCGATCGCCGAGTCGCCGAGCTACCTCGCACGCGCGGTCGCGGCACTGGCCGCCGACCCGGACCGGGCCGCCCGCTGGAACGGCAGGTCCACCTCCAGCGGGGAGCTCGCCAGGGCGTACGA
This sequence comes from Kitasatospora sp. NBC_00458, assembly GCF_036013975.1. Classification (NCBI taxonomy): domain Bacteria; kingdom Bacillati; phylum Actinomycetota; class Actinomycetes; order Kitasatosporales; family Streptomycetaceae; genus Kitasatospora; species Kitasatospora sp. NBC_00458. The sequence continues at coordinate 2,149,942 of NZ_CP107904.1, read as the reverse complement.
CGTGCGGGACGTGGACGGCAGCCGGCCCGACGCCTGGGCCTACTTCGAGGACGTCACCTACGGCGGGAAGGACGGCTCGCCCGACGACTACCGCTGATCCCCGGGGTCGTCCGCCCCGTAGAGGGCGGCCAGGGCCGACGCGCGCTCGCGGAAGCGGGCGCGCAGGCCCGCCGGGGCCAGCACCTCCACCTCGGCGCCCAGCCTGGACAGCTGGTCGAACGCGACCTCGTCCGACTCCGCCGGTACGTCGAGCGTGACCCGCCCGGCGGCGTCCGGCCCGCTCGCCGAGGCCAGCGCCTCCTCGACGCCGGCCGCGTCGATGACGGCGGGCAGGCGTCGCAGGCCCCACCCGGTCAGCCGCACCGTGACGCTCGTGCGCAGCAGCGCCCGCGCGAACCCGGCGGAGCGCTCCTCCCAGTGCGCCGCCAGGTCGAAGGCCGGATCACGGACGAACGGCTCCTCGGCGTGCGGAGCGGGGGCGAGGGCGGTGATGCGGTCGACGCGGTAGGTGCGCCAGGCACCGTCACGTTCCCGCCCGGCCGCCCCGCCCGGGGTCCGTCCGTCCGCGCTGCCGGGAGTACGGTCGGCCGCCCCGCCCGGGGTCCGTCCGTCCGCCCCGCCGGGAGCGCGGTCGGCCGGCCCACCCGAGGCCCGCAGGTCCGCCCCGCCGGGAGCGCGGTCGGCCGCCCCGACGGGGACGCGGCCCACCAGGTACCAGACGCCCGCCTTCAGGACCAGCCCGTACGGCTCCACCACGCGCGTCACCGCGGCGGGCGGGGAGCCGTCCCCGCCCGCTCGGGCGTACGACAGTTCCACGGTCCGGTCCGACCACACCGCGCGGGCCAGTTCCGGCAGCAGCCGCGGCGCTCGCGGCTCGCGGAACCAGGCCGGGGCGTCGAGGTGGAAGCGGCCTCTGGACGACTCGGCCGCCGTGCGCACCGACGGGAGCAGGGTGGCCGTCAGCTTCAGCCGGGCCGCGCTCGCCTCGTCCGCCAGTCCGAGGTCCCGCAGGGCCGTGGGCAGGCCGGACAGGAAGAGGGTCTCGGCCTCGGTGGGGTGGAGCGTGGTGAGCCGGGTCCGGTAGCCCGGTGGCAGGTGGTAGCCGCCCACCCGGCCGCGCTCGGAGCGGACCGGGATGCCCGCCTCCTGCAGGGCCTGGGCATCGCGGATCACCGTCCGCTCGGACACCTCCAGCTCGCGGGCGAGGGTGGCGGCGGTCACGCCGGGGTTCGACTGGACGAGGAAGGCCATGCGGATCAGGCGGGCGGCACGCATGCGCCAATGATCACCAACCCGTTGGACGGGTGCGCTACCGGCCCCGCCCGGCCGCCCGGGGGCTTCGGCGCCTCCGGCGGCGGGAGCGCCGTTCCCCGGTGCGCCCCCGTGCGCCGGTCTACACCACTCCTTGACTCGCCCACGCCAAATCTCCTCGTGCGAGCTGGTTGTTCAAATTCAAACTTCCAGGTACGGTCGAACAGCGCTGGTTCGAATTTGAACAACCAGCTTCCTCGACCGACCCCCCATCGATGGAGACGCGCATGCCGAGCAGCAGCCCGAGCACGACCGCCCCCACCACCACCTCCGCTTCGGCCCGGGCGATCCCCGGGGCCGGGGTGGCCTCACCGCACGCCTACGACGTCGGCCTGCTGCTGCTGCGCGTGGTCCTCGGCCTCACCATGGCCGCCCACGGCAGCCAGAAGCTGTTCGGCTGGTTCGGCGGCGGTGGAATCGACGGCACCGGTCATTTCTTCGACAAGAGCGGGTACCCGGCGCCCAAGGCCATGGCCGTCGTGGCCGGTCTCACCGAGGTCGGCGGCGGGCTCGCGCTCGTGGTCGGCCTGCTGACCCCGCTGGCCGCCGCCGCGATCCTCGGCACCATGCTCAACGCCCTCGCGGTGACCTGGAGCAGCACCTTCTTCGCCGCCAAGGGCGGCAGCGAGTACGAACTGCTGCTGATCGCCGCCTCCGCCGCGCTCGCCCTGACCGGTCCCGGCCGCTACGCCGTGGACCGCTACCTGCCCGTGGTGCGCTCGCACCGGCTGGTGTACGGCGCGGGTGCCGTGCTGGTCGGCCTGGTGACGGCCGGCGTGGTCCTGCTCGTGCGCAAGTGACGGACCCGCACCTCGACGGTTCGCCGCCCCGCGGCGGGGAGCCGGGCGCGAGGTCCTGAGCCACCGGGTTCCACGAGGGGCCACCGGTCATCCGACCGGTGGCCCCTCGCGCGTCCGCGTCGGCCGCCGTGCGCGCGACCCGCCTCCGACCGGTTTCGCCTCCCGCCGGACCCGCCTCCGACCGGTTTCGCCTCCCGCCGGACCCGCCTCCGACCGGTTTCGCCTCCCGCCGGACCCGCCTCCGACCGGTTTCGCCTCCCGCCGGACCCGCCTCCGACCGGTTTCGCCTCCCGCCGGACCCGCCTCCGACCGGTTTCGCCTCCCGCCGGACCCGCCTCCCGCCGGACCCGCCTCCCGCCGGACCCGCCTCCGGCCGGACCCGCCTCCGCCCGGGCCGCCCGTTCCTGACGCCCCGGCACCGCACCCCGTCGGCCGGTGCCGTCCGGCACCCCCGCCGACCAGCGCCTCCGCCCCTCCACGGCCGCCTCCGCGAACCGAACGCCCCTCGTGGATGAGGCCGTTCGCTTTTCGTCCGTTCCGGGGCCTTCCCCTCGTCATGTGATGTGTGCCATTGTACATGTCACACTCCCCACCGGTGCTCGACGGAGCCGCCCCACGGCGCCGTCGCAACGGTCCTCACCTCCCACCGGCCGCGCCCCCAACGCGGCCGATCAGGCCCGGAGGCCCCCACGTGAGAGCCGCACGCCCTCTGCACCAACTACCCCACATCGCCAGGCTGCTGACGCTCGCCCTGGCGCTGCTCCTGTCGGTCGGCCTGTTCGCCCCGCGCAGCCAGGCCGCCCCCGTCCCGGCCTCGCCGCCGCCCGGCGGCGGCTCGCCCGCCACCTCGGCCGCCCCCGCCGACCCGGCCCCTCAGCCGGCCATCGGCGAGACGCCCGACGACCACGGCAAGAACCGGCCGGTGTCCGCCAATGACCGCGCCCCGTTCTCGACCACCGTGCCCGACAAGGCCGACAGCCCGTCGAAGGCCGCCAAGGACAATGCTCTCGCCAAGAGCTTCGGCGAGAGCGCGGCCGCGGCGGTCGCCGAACAGACCTGCAACGTCTCCGACTTCACCGGACGCACCGGCGGCGCCCTGGTCCAGGCGATCAAGGCCGCCGACCTCGGCTGTATCAACGACCTGTTCGTCCTGACCGGTGGTGACGCCAGCGGGGCCTTCCGGGAATCCCAGATGACCACCGTGGCGTACGCCCTGCGCGACAACGCCGCCGCCTACCCGGGCGACAACTCCACCTCCACCGCCCAGTTGGTGCTCTACCTGCGCGCCGGCTACTTCGTGCAGTGGTACCACCCGGCCGACGTCGGCACCTACGGCACCGCCCTGCAGACCGCGATCCGGTCCGCACTGGACGGCTTCTTCGGCAGCTCCCACTCGCGTGACGTCACCTCCGCCAACGCCGGCACCCTCGGCGAGGCGATCACCCTGATCGACAGCGCTCAGGAGAACGTCCGCTACCTCCCGGTCGTCAAGCGGCTGCTGGGCGACTACAGCGCCGCCACCCACAACCCGGCGGGGATGGGCAACGCGCTCAACAGCGTCTTCACCGTGCTCTGGCGCGGCCACCAGACGACCGGCTTCGCCGACGCCGTCCAGGCCGACCCGGGCGTGCTCGACGCGCTGTACTCCTTCGCGAGCTCCAACAACGCCCAACTCGGCGGCGACTACAGCTTCCTGGTCTACAACGCGACCCGCGAGCTGGGCCGCTTCCTGAAGTACGAGCCGCTCCGGGCCAAGGTCCGGCCGCTGGAGAAGGGCCTGGCCGACCAGTCCTCGCCGTCCGGTCGCACCGCCTACCAGTGGGCGGCCGTCGCGGAGATGGCCGAGGCCTTCGACCCGGGCAACTGCTCGTACTACGGCACCTGTGACTCGGTCAACCGGCTCAAGTCGGCCGTCCTGACGGTCAACTACACCTGCAGCCCGAGCATCCGGATCCTCGCCCAGGCCCTCGACGCGGGCCAGCTCGGCACCGCCTGCTCCAGCCTGACCTCCCAGGACGCCTACTTCCACACGGTGGCCAAGGACAACGGCGCGGTGGCGGACGACCGGAACACCACCATCGAGGTCGTGGTCTTCCACTCCCGGTTCGACTACGGGGTGTTCGCCGCGAGCATCTACGGCATCGACACCAACAACGGCGGCATGTACCTGGAGGGCAAGCCCGCCGAGGCCGGCAACCAGCCGCGCTTCCTCGCCTACGAGGCCGAGTGGGCGCGCCCCGACTTCCAGATCTGGAACCTGAACCACGAGTACACCCACTACCTCGACGGCCGGTTCGACATGTACGGCGACTTCGACGCCGGCATGACCACCCCGACCGTCTGGTGGGTCGAGGGCTTCGCCGAGTACGTCTCCTACTCCTACCGCAAGGTCTCGTACGACGCGGCGGTCTCCGCCGCCGGCCTGCACACCTACAAGCTCTCCACCCTCTTCGACACCACCTACAAGAACTCCGACAGCGAGCGGGTCTACCGCTGGGGCTACCTGGCCGTCCGCTACATGCTGGAGCAGCACCGCAGCGACATGGACGCCGTGCTCGCCAAGTACCGCACGGGCGACTGGGCCGGCGCCCGCACCTACCTGACCAGCACCATCGGCACCCGGTACGACGCCGACTTCGACCGCTGGCTGACCGCCTGCGCCGCCGGCGCCTGCAACACCCCCACCCCGGGCAACCAGCCGCCCACCGCCGCCTTCGGCACCGCGATCGGTGAGCTGGCCGTCACCTTCACCGACCGCTCGACCGACACGGACGGCAGGATCACCACCCGCGCCTGGGACTTCGGCGACGGCACCACCGCCACCACCACCAACCCGACCAAGTGGTACACCAAGGCGGGCACCTACACCGTCACGCTCACGGTGACCGACGACAAGGGCGCCACCGCGACCGCCCGGCAGGACGTCACCGTGGCGGGTCTGCCCGAGTGCTCCGGCGCCGACGTCCGGCAGATGGACAAGAACTGCCGCCGCAGCAACCTGGCCGCGACCACCGGCAACTACACCCACTTCTACCTGTACCTCCCGGCCGGGGTGAAGCAGCTGAAGCTGACCAGCACCGGTGGCACCGGCAACGCCGACATGTACTTCAACACCGGCAGCTGGGCCTACACCAACGCGTACACCGCCCGGTCCGTCAACGCCTCCAACAACACCGAGACCCTCACCATCGCCAACCCGCCCGCGGGTTACGTGTTCGTCAGCCTGTACGCCCAGCAGGGCTTCTCCGGCGCGAACATCAAGGCCGAGTACTGAGGACCGGACGGCGCCTGACGGCGCCGGCCGATGCCGGCCGACGTCCGCCGACCGATCGCCGACCGATGACGGCCGGCGGCTGAGCGGCCGGCGACGGCAGCACGACCACCCGGGTGCCCCCGGCGGTGCGCGACGCACCGCCGGGGGCACCCTCCTGTCCGGGCCCGGTCCCTACGCGCCGACCCGGACCAGCGCCAGCGTGATGTTGTCCGGTCCGCCGGCCTCGATCGCGGCCTTCCAGAGCGCGAACGCCGCCCGCCCGTCGGCCCGGCCGGGCTCCTCGGCGGGGCGGTCCAGCAGGTCGAACAGCTCGTCCTCCGGCAGCGGGTCGGTCAGCCCGTCACTGCACACCAGGTACCGGTCGCCGACGGCCAGCGGCGTGCAGCGCACGTGCGGTTCGACGAAGGTGAGGCCGAGCGAGCCGCCGAGCGACTGGGTGACCAGGGCGGTGGTGCGCCGACCGGGCGGCAGGGGAGGGCTGTCGTCCACGCTGACCCGGCGCAGCCCCGTCCCCTCGATCCGGTAGACCCGGCTGTCGCCGACGTTGAAGACGACCGCCTGGTCGGTCAGCAGCACGACCCCGGCCACCGTCGTCCCCATCGCGGCCAGTGCCGGATCGTCGGCCGCCGCCGCGTACACCGCCCGGTTGCACTCCTGGAGCGCCTCCCGGACGGTCTCCTCGCCGTCGAGGTCCGGCCCGGCCGCCGCCAGCCGCCGGGCGACCAGTGCGCTGGCGACCTCGCCGCCGGGGTGGCCGCCGAGGCCGTCGGCGACCGCGACCACGCAGGGCGGGCCGAGCGGGAAGAGCATGGTCTGCGGGTTGGTGGTCACCGTCGCGCAGAGGGTCCACGGCCCGACGGTGAGGCTGTCCTCGTTCCGTTCCCGCACCAGGCCCTCGTGGCTCAGCGCGCTCACCTCGATGTAGGCCGTCATCGGTTCGCCGTCCTTCCGGAGCTCCGGCCCGGCCGCCCCCTCCGACCCCTCCCATTGTCGCGCGCCGGGCCTGCGCCGGCGGCTCCGCCCGAAGGTATTGCACCGATCGATCCAAAAAGGCTACGGTGCTGCCATGGCGAGACCGCGCACCTTCGACGAGGACCGGGCGCTGGACGCGGCGATGCGCGCGTTCTGGGCGAACGGCTACGAGGCCACCTCCACGCAGGACCTCTGCGCGGCGACCGGCCTCGGGCGGAGCAGCATCTACAACACGTTCACCAGCAAGCACGACCTGTTCAAGCGGTCGCTGGCCCGCTACATCGACCTGATGACCATCCCGCAGATCGCCCTCCTGGAGGACGCGGAACTCTCCCCGTCGGAGCGGATCCGCACCCTGTTCGACCGGATCGTCGACGCCGAGTTCGCACTGCGCCCGGAGGGGCGCAGCGTCGGCTGCCTGACCGTGAACACCATCGTCGAACTGGCCGGGCGCGACCCGGAGGCGGCCGCGATGGTGGCCCGTGACCAGGAGATCCGGCTGGTCGCGCTCCGCGAGGTGCTGGCGGCCGGGCAGCGGTCGGGCGAGATCGCCGCGCGGCGTGCCCCGGGTGACCTCGCCCGGTTCCTCAACGCGGTGATCGGCGGGATGCGGGTCGCCGCCCAGGGCGGGGCCGACCGGGCGGCCGTCGAGGCCGTCGCCGCGACGGCACTGGACGCGCTCGCCCCCTGATCCCTCCGGGGGTGCGCCCCGCCTTCCCCGTGCCCGCCGGCCGGGTCCGCGCCCGTCGGTCGGGTCCGTGCTCGGGGCCGAACGCGTCCGCCGGTGAACGGGGTTCCGTCGCCGACCCCCGGTGTCTCGCCCTGCCCTGATTTTGAACCGATCAATCCAAAACATCCGTCCACACCACCGGGAGCACTTTCCATGCCACGTGCCGTGTACGTCCTCGCCCTCGGCATCTTCGCCATGGTGACCAGCGAGTTCGCCGTCGCCGGGCTGATGCCGCAGCTGGCGGAGGGCCTCGACGTCACCGTCCCGCAGGTCGGCTACCTGATCACGGCCTTCGCCGTCGCGATGTCCTTCGGCGGGCCCGTCCTCACCGCCGCACTCCTGAGGGTGCGTCAGAAGCGTGCTCTGATGCTCGTGTTCGCGATCTTCCTGATCGGGAACGTGCTCGCCGCGACCGCCTCCGGCTACCCGGTCATGCTGGCGGCCCGGGTGGTCACCGGCGTCGCCGCGCAGGCCTTCTTCGGCGTCTCGATCTCGCTCAGCGCCCAGCTCGCCCGCCCCGAGGTCCGCGGCCGGGCGATCGCCGTCGCGATGAACGGCCTGATGCTCGGCACCCTGCTGGGCCTGCCGCTGGCCACCGTGATCGGGGATCACCTGGGCTGGCGGGCCGCCTTCTGGGCGGTGGCCGCGCTCACCGTGGCCGCCGCGCTCTGCACCCTCCTCGGCGTGCCCGACGTCGACCACGCCGAGGGCGGCGGCTCCGTCCGCTCCGAGCTGGGCGTCTTCCGCAATCCGCGGCTCTGGCTGGTCTTCTCCACCAGCACCCTGGTCATCGGCGCGACGTTCGCCGCGTTCAGCTACGTCAACCCGATCCTCACCGAGGTCACCGGCTTCGCGGCCGGGTCCGTTCCGCTGCTGCTGGTCGCCTACGGTGCGGCCACCGTCGTCGGCAACACCGTGGTCGGCCGGTTCGCCGACCGCCACGCGGTGCCCGTGCTGGTCCTCGGCCTCGCGCTGAACGCCGCGTTCCTCGCGGGCTTCGCGCTCTTCGCCCACCTGCCGGTGCCGGCCGTGGCCTTCCTGCTCGGCGTCGGCCTGGTGGGGGTCACGATGAACCCGGCGATGGTCTCCCGGGTCCAGCGCACCGGAAACGCCCGTCCACTGGTGAACACCGTCCACTCCTCCTTCATCACCCTGGGCATCATCGTCAGCACCTCGTTCGGCGGCCTCGCCATCGACGCCTGGGGCCTGCGCGCACCGCTCTGGCTGGGCGTGGCCCTGGCGCTCGGCGGTCTGCTCACCCTCCTGCCGGAGGTCCTGTCGGCCCGCCGTGCACCCGCCGCCGCCGACCGCGCTCCCGAGCTCCACCGCGCCGCGTCCGGCGACCGTGCGGTCGCGGTCGCGGCCGCGGACGGGGATCCGGGCGCCGGGGGGAATACCACCGGGGCAGCCGGTGCTAAGGTGGTTGAAACTTTGACGATCGGATCCTGAAGCCGGGATTCACCAGGAGTGTGGTGAGCAGCATGCAGTTCGGAATCTTCACCGTCGGCGACGTCACCCCCGACCCGACCACGGGCCGCACCCCGACCGAGCACGAGCGGATCAAGGCCATGGTGGCCATCGCGCGCAAGGCCGAGGAGGTGGGCCTGGACGTCTTCGCGACCGGCGAGCACCACAACCGGCCGTTCGTCCCGTCCTCGCCGACGACCATGCTCGGCTACATAGCCGCGCAGACCGACCGCATCATCCTCTCCACCTCGACCACGCTGATCACCACCAACGACCCGGTGAAGATCGCCGAGGACTACGCGATGCTCCAGCACCTCGCGGACGGCCGGGTGGACCTCATGATGGGCCGCGGCAACACCGGCCCGGTCTACCCGTGGTTCGGCAAGGACATCCGCCAGGGCATCCCGCTCGCGATCGAGAACTACGCGCTGCTGCACCAGCTGTGGCGCGAGGACGTGGTGGACTGGCAGGGCCGCTTCCGCACCCCGCTGCAGTCCTTCACCTCCACCCCGCGCCCGCTGGACGGCGTCGCGCCGTTCGTCTGGCACGGCTCGATCCGCAGCCCGGAGATCGCCGAGCAGGCCGCCTACTACGGTGACGGCTTCTTCGCGAACAACATCTTCTGGCCCAAGGAGCACTTCCAGAAGCTGGTCGAGCTCTACCGCGAGCGCTACGCCCACTACGGGCACGGCACGGCCGAGCAGGCGTACGTCGGCCTCGGCGGCCAGGTGTTCATGCGGAAGAACTCGCAGGACGCGGTGCGCGAGTTCCGCCCGTACTTCGACAACGCGCCGGTCTACGGGCACGGGCCCTCGCTGGAGGAGTTCACCGACGAGACCCCGCTCACCGTGGGCAGCCCGCAGGAGGTCATCGAGAAGACGCTGACCTTCCGCGAGTCCTTCGGCGACTACCAGCGCCAGCTGTTCCTGATGGACCACGCCGGCCTGCCGCTGAAGACCGTGCTGGAGCAGCTGGACCTGCTCGGCGAGGAGGTCGTCCCGGTGCTGCGCGCGGAGTTCGCCAAGGGACGCCCGGCCTCGGTCCCGGACGGGCCGACCCACGCGGCCCGGGTCGCGGCCGAGCTCGCCGGACAGGGCGGGCGGCAGGAGCAGGGCGCGAACGACGAGCAGTACGGGACCACGGAGGTGTCCAAGTGACCGCGTACCGGCTGGTGGTGGTCAGCGCCGGTCTGAGCAAGCCGTCCTCGACGCGCCTGCTCGCCGACCGGCTGGCCGAAGCGACGGTCCGTCAGCTCGGCTCCACCGGGCGGCCGGTGGAGGTGACGGTGGTCGAACTGCGCGACCTCGCAACCGACATCGCGCACAACCTGGTCACCGGCTTCCCGAGCGCCGCGCTCCGCGGGGCGATCGAGGCGGTTACCCGGGCCGACGGGCTGATCGCGGTGACACCGATCTTCGCCGCCTCGTACAGCGGGCTGTTCAAGTCGTTCTTCGACGTGATCGACCCGGACGCGCTCACCGGCAAGCCGGTGCTGATCGCCGCCACCGGCGGCACGCCCCGGCACTCGCTGGCGCTGGAGCACGCCGTGCGCCCGCTGTTCGGCTACCTGCGCGCGGTGGTCGTCCCGACGGCGGTGTACGCCGCCACCGACGACTGGGGCACGGCGGGGGACCGGCTCACCGACGGCCTCCCCGGGAGGATCGACCGGGCGGGCGGCGAGCTGGCCGCACTCCTGGGCGGTCGCGTGCCGGCGGCCCGGCCGGAGCAGCCGGGGCCGGCGTCCGGCAAGGCGGCCGAGGCCGTGGTGCCGTTCGCCGAGCAACTGGCGGCCCTGCGGGTCTGACCCCGCGGGGGCAGCGGTCCACGGGGTCAGTGGTCCACGGGGGAGGGGCGGGTCCGGGAACGGGCCCGCCCCTCCGCACGTCCGCGTGCGGTGCCGTGCGGTGCCGGGCGGTCCCGTCGGGCGCTCACACCGCCCGCCCGCTCACGCCTCCCGCCCGCTCACACCGCCCGGGCGTCGTACGAGGCGCGGGCCGCCGAGATCTCCCGCTGGTGCGCCTCGGTCCACGTCACCAGCGACTGGATGGTGGCGTGCAGCGTCCGCCCGAGCGGTGTCAGCGCGTAGTCCACCCGGGGCGGGACGACCGGGTGCACGGTCCGCTCGACCAGGCCGTCCCGTTCCAGCTGCCGCAGCGTGACGGTCAGCATCCGCTGGCTCACCCCGTCGATCTCCCGCCGCAGCTCGGTGAACCGCAGCGAGCGCCGGTCGAGCAGCGCGATGACCAGCAGGGACCACTTGTCGGCGATCCGGTCGAGGATCTGCCGGACCTCGCAGTCCTCCCGGGTGTCCCACTGGAGCGCGGCGTAGTCGTCCTCGGTACCCGCGCAGTGCGTCGGTAACTTCAAAGTGCCTTCTTCCACACCTCCTGATGCTGCCTCAGGATGGCAGTGGTTACAAGAGGGAACCGACCGGCCGAACAGGAACCGGGTCGCTGTCGCCCTCGCCTCCCCGCGTACTCCCAGGAGAGTTCCGTGTCCGTGTCATCAGCCGTGCCCGAAAGCGGAAGCCGGTCCGAGACCGGCGGCCCGGTCACCGCCCCCGAGCCCCCGGCGGCGTCCCGCTTCGGCGGCCGGGAGGCCGCCGTGCTCCTCGTGCTCTGCGGAGCGATCTTCCTGGAGGGCATCGACGTCGCCATGCTCAACGTGGCGCTCCCCTCGATCCGCGCCGACCTGGGCATGAGCACCGGCTCGCTGAGCTGGGTGCTGAGCGCCTACGTGCTCGGCTACGGCGGGTTCATGCTGCTCGGCGGCCGGACCGCCGACCTGCTCGGCCGGCGCCGGATGTTCCTGGTCTGGCTCACCGTCTTCGTGCTCTTCTCCGGTCTCGGCGGCCTCGCCACCGAGGGCTGGATGCTGATCCTGGCCCGCTTCGTCACCGGGCTCTCGGCGGCCTTCATGACCCCTGCCGGCCTGGCCGTCATCACCACCGCCTTCGCCGAGGGGCCGCGCCGCAACCGCGCCCTGCTGGTCTACGCGGGCACGGCGGCGGCCGGGTTCTCGCTGGGCCTGGTGGCCGGCGGGCTGCTCACCGCGGTCAGCTGGCGCTGGGTGTTCTTCGCCCCCGTCCTGCTGGCGGGCGCCCTGCTGATCGCCGCACTGCCGCTGATCCCGCGCGACGAGGCGCCCGTCCGCCGCCCCGGTGAGCGCTTCGACCTGGCCGGCGCCGTCACCGCCACCGGCTCGATGCTGCTGCTGGTCTACGCGGTGGTCCGGCTCGGCGAGCCCGGCGCCGAGGTGCTCTGGACGGTGGCCGCGCTGGCCGGCGGGCTGGCACTGCTCGCCGCCTTCGCGGCGGTCGAACGGCGCTCCGCCGCGCCGCTGGTCCGCCTCGGCCTCCTGCGCTCCGGGCCGCTGCTGCGCGCCAACCTCGGCGCGATGCTCTTCGCCGGCTCGTTCTTCGGCTTCCAGTTCACCGTCACCCTCTACCTGCAGGACCTGCGCGGCTGGTCCTCGCTGCAGACCGGCCTCGCCCTGCTGGCCGTCGGCGTGGACGCGGTGCTGGCGCCGACCCTCACGCCGAAGCTGGTCGAGCGGTTCGGCAACGCCCGGGTGATCCTCGGCGGCTTCTGCCTGGCGGCCGTCTCGTACGCGCTGTTCCTGCCGGTCGGGATGGACTGGACGTACCCGATGATGTTCCCGACCATGATCCTCACCGGGCTGGCCTTCGCCCTCGCCTACGGGCCGCTCACCATCGCCGCCACCGACGGCGTCGCCGAGGAGGAGCAGGGGCTGGCCGGCGGGCTGCTCAACACCTCCTTCCAGTTCGGCGCGGCGCTCGGGCTCTCGGTGGTGACCACCGTCAACCTGGCGGCGACCGGCGCCGGCGGCAGCGCGCAGGCCGGGCTGGACGGGTTCCGCGCCGCGCTGGTGGTGCCGGTCGTGGCGGTCGCGCTCGGCGCGCTGGTCACCGCGTCCGGCCTGCGCCGCCGCAGCCGGACCTGACCCCGCACCCCGCGGGACGGCCCCGCACCCGGCAGACCCGACCCCGCACCCCGCACCCCGTGGAACGGGGGCCCGGGAGGCCCGCACCGGACGGACAGTCCACCCGGTGCGGGCCTCCCGGGCACTCGGGCGTTCGGGGGTGGCGACCGCGCCGAAATGTCCGCTCTGGGGTGTAATCGTACGGATGATCAGGCCCCGGAGACCGGAGTCAGCCATGCCGCCCGTACCGCCCCCGCCCGCCGACCGCCCCCCGCCCGCCGGCCCGGCGCCGTCCGCCGACCCGCCCGACGGGCAACCCGTCCTCACCCCGCTCACCAGTGCCGCGATCTTCCTGGTCCTCACCGTCGACCCCGGCGGCGAGCGGGCCGTCCGCGCACTGCTCCCCGACCTGGCGGGCCTGCGCCGCGCCGTCGGCTTCCGGGCCCCCGACGCGGGCCTGACCTGCGTCACCGGTATCGGGTCCGACGCCTGGGACCGCCTCTTCGCCGGTCCCCGCCCGGCCGGACTGCACCCGTTCCGGGAGGTGGCCGGAGCCCGCCACCGCGCCCCGGCCACCCCCGGCGACCTGCTCTTCCACCTGCGGGCCGCCCGGATGGACCTCTGCTTCGAACTGGCCGGACAGCTCACCCGCAGGCTCGCCGGGGCCGCCACCGTCGTCGACGCCGTCCACGGCTTCCGCTACTTCGACGACCGCGACCTGCTCGGCTTCGTCGACGGCACCGAGAACCCCGAGGGGCGGGCGGCCGCGGCAGCCGTCCGGATCGGCCCCGAGGACCCGGGGTTCGCGGGCGGCAGCTACGTCATCGTGCAGAAGTACCTGCACGACCTGGACGCCTGGAACCGGCTGCCGGTCGAGGCGCAGGAGCGGGCGGTGGGCCGGACCAAGCTCACCGACATCGAACTCGACGACGACTCCCAGCCCGCCGACTCGCACGTCTCCCTGACCTCCGTCACCGGACCGGACGGGGAGGAGCGCCAGATCATGCGGTTCAACATGGCCTTCGGGTCGTTCGGGGGAGGCGGGGAGTTCGGCACCTACTTCATCGGCTACGCGCGCACCCCGGAGGTGACCGAGGAGATGCTGCGGAACATGTTCGTCGGCCGCCCGCCGGGTGCGTACGACCGGCTGCTGGACTTCTCCACCGCCGTCACCGGGACCCTCTTCCACGTGCCGACCGCGGACTTCCTCGACGATCCGCCGCCCGCGCCGGACGCCGTCCCCGCCGCCCGCGCCGACACCGCCCCCGGTCGCACGGCCGAAGCAGAAGCAGAAGCCGAAGCCGAAGCCGTCGTCGAAGCAGCAGCAGCCGTCGGCGCAGCGCCCGTCACCCCGCCCGTCCCCGCCGTCCTCGATGGCTCGCTCGCCATCGGCAGCCTGAAAAGGACCCCCGCACCATGAACAACCTGCACCGCGACCTCGCCCCCGTCTCGGCCGCCGCCTGGGAGGAGATCGAGGAGGAGGCCCGGCAGACCTTCAAACTGCACGTGGCCGGCCGTCGGGTGGTCGACCTCAGCGGCCCCGAGGGCCTCACCCTCGCGGCCGTCGGCACCGGCCACCTGAGCGCCATCGACCCGCCCGCCGACGGCGTCCTCGCGCACGCCCGGGAGGCCCGGCCGGTCGTCGAACTGCGCGTCCCCTTCACCGTCTCGCGCGAGGCCGTCGACGACGTCGAACGCGGCTCCCGCGACTCCGACTGGCAGCCGGTCAAGGACGCCGCCCGGGCGCTCGCCCGCGCCGAGGACCGCGCCGTCTTCGAGGGCTACCGGGCGGCCGGGATCGAGGGCATCCGGGCCGGCGCCTCCAACCCGCCGGTCCCGCTCCCCGCCGACGTCCGGGACTACCCCACCGCCGCCAGCCAGGCCCTCACCGCCCTGCGCCTCGCCGGGGTCGGCGGCCCCTACGCCCTGCTCCTCGGCGCCGACGCGTACACCGCCGTCAGCGAGACCTCGGACCACGGCTACCCGGTGGCCGCCCACATCGCCCGCCTGCTCGACGGCGAGATCATCTGGGCCCCCGCCATCGAGGGCGCCTTCCTGCTCTCCGCCCGCGGCGGCGACTTCGAGCTCGTGCTCGGCCAGGACGTCTCCGTCGGCTACCTCTCGCATACCCCCGACACCGTCGACCTCTACCTCCAGGAGTCGATGACCTTCCGCATCCTCACCGCCGAGGCGGCCGTCGCCCTGGGGGCCTGAGCGCCCGCCCGACGGCCCGGGGCGCCGACGCCCCGCCCGCCCGGCGGGGCTCCGGGACGGCCGAAGGGTACTGAGTTCCTTTACGAGGGGTACTGAGTGCCGTATTCTCTCGGGAGAGCCTCTGACGCCAGTCGAAGAGAGCCGACAGGGCATGCCGGTCCAGGTGGCGCGCGCCGCACGCGGGGCGCGGCGCGCCGGACTTGGCACTCAGTACCCTCGGCATTGACCTGAGGCCGTGGACCAGTGCACCCGTACCCAAGTGCACCCGTACCAGGAGAACCGCTCATGAGCTTGAGGATCGTTGTCTGTGTGAAGTACGTGCCGGACGCGACGGGCGACCGTCGTTTCGCGGACGACCACACCACCGACCGGGAGGGCGTGGACGGCCTCCTGTCGGAGCTGGACGAGTACGGCGTGGAGCAGGCGCTGCGGATCGCGGAGGCGAGCGGTGACGCCGAGGTGACGGTGCTGACGGTCGGTCCGGACGACGCGAAGGACGCGCTGCGCAAGGCGCTGTCGATGGGTGCGGACAAGGCCGTGCACGTGAACGACGACGACATCCACGGTTCGGATGTGATCGGGACGTCGGCGGTGCTGGCGAAGGCGCTGGAGAAGACCGGGTTCGACCTGGTGATCGGCGGTATGGCGTCGACGGACGGGTCGATGGGTGTGCTGCCGGCGCTGCTGGCGGAGCGTCTGGGCGTGCCGCAGGTGACGCTGCTGTCGGAGGTGTCGGTCGAGGGCGGTGTGGTGAGGGGCCGTCGTGACGGTGACGCGGCGACGGAGCTGGTGGAGGCCGCGCTGCCGGCGGTGGTCTCGGTGACGGACCAGTCGGGTGAGGCCCGTTACCCGTCGTTCAAGGGGATCATGGCGGCGAAGAAGAAGCCGGTGCAGTCGCTGGACCTGGACGACCTGGGCATCGAGGCGGACGAGGTCGGTCTGGCGGGTTCGTGGACGGCGGTGGAGTCGGTGGCCGCGCGTCCGGCGCGGACCGCGGGCACGGTCGTCAAGGACGAGGGCGAGGGCGGCAAGGCGCTCGCGGGCTTCCTCGCCGACCAGAAGTTCATCTGATCGGATCCCGGTCCCGCACCCGCCCCACCTCCCCCCACCACTCCCAGCACGTACGGAGACATTGAGCAATGGCTGAGATTCTCGTCCTCGTGGACCACGCCGACGGTGCGGTCCGCAAGCCGGCCCTCGAACTGCTGACCCTGGCCCGCCGGATCGGCGAGCCCTCCGCGGTCGTCCTCGGCGCCGGCGCGGCCGCCGCGGCGATCGCGGCCAAGGCCGCCGAGTACGGCGCGGCGAAGGTCTACACGGCCGACGGCGCCGAGTTCGCCGACCAGCTGGTCGTCCCCAAGGTGGACGCCCTGGCCCAGATCGCCAAGGCCGCCGAGGCCGCCGCGGTCCTCGTCACCTCCTCCGGCGAGGGCAAGGAGGTCGCCGCCCGCGTGGCGCTGCGCCTCGGCTCCGGCATCATCACCGACGCCGTCGACCTCCGCGCCGGCGACGGCGGCCCGGTCGTGACCCAGTCGGTGTTCGCCGCCTCGTTCACCGTCGACTCCCGCGTCTCGACCGGTGTGCCGGTCATCGCGGTCAAGCCGAACGCCGTCGCCCCGGAGGCCGCCCCGGCCGCGGGCGCCGTCGAGGACGTCGCCGTCGCCTTCACCGGCAACGCCGCCAAGGTCGTCTCGCGCACCCCCCGCGTCTCCACCGGCCGCCCCGAGCTGACCGAGGCCGCCATCGTGGTCTCCGGCGGCCGCGGCGTCGGCGAGGCCGCCGGCTTCGGCGTGGTCGAGGAGCTCGCGGACGCGCTGGGCGCGGCCGTCGGCGCCTCGCGCGCCGCCGTCGACGCCGGTTGGTACCCGCACACCAACCAGGTCGGCCAGACCGGCAAGCAGGTCTCGCCGCAGCTCTACGTGGCCAACGGCATCTCCGGCGCCATCCAGCACCGGGCCGGCATGCAGACCTCGAAGACCATCGTGGCCGTCAACAAGGACCCCGAGGCCCCGATCTTCGAGCTCGCGGACTACGGCGTGGTCGGCGACCTCTTCGAGGTGCTGCCGCAGCTCACCGCCGAGGTGAAGGCCCGCAAGGGCTGATCAGCCCGGCCGCTGCGCCGGAGGGCGTGGCACCGAGTACCCCGGGGTACTCGGTGCCACGCCCTCACTGCTGCCGCCGGACGCGCGGCCGGTAGGCCGTGCCGGGGCCCGTACGGGCGCGGCACGGGCGACGTGCGGACGCCCGGCTCGGCGTACCGGGTGTCCACCCCGCGCGCTACTCCGCGAACGCCGCCAGGTGCTGGGTGAACCCGCCCTGGAGCGGCGGCAGCGGGCGCGGGTCCGGCGCCGGGACGCGCTCCGGCTCCTCGTGCGGCAGCACCGTCAGGGCCGGGTGCTCGGTGCCCGCCGGTGCGCTCAGCCGCACCCGCGTGCCCACCGGAACGGTGGAGCGCAGGCCGTTGACGATGCACCAGACGTCGAACCCCTCGGCCATCCTGATCAGCGACTTCTGCCGGGCCAGCGGCGTCCGCGCCTGTTCGACGGCGCAGCGCCGCACCACCCCGGTGCCCTCGCTGCGCTCCAGGCGCAGGTCGGTGGAACCGCAGGTGGGGCAGAGCAGCCGCTGGAAGGTCGGGTTGCTGCACCAGGCGCAGCGCTGGAACAACAGCGGGGCGTTGTCGATGTCGGCGTCGATGGCTGAGTGGACCACGTTGTCATCTCCCTGCGCTCGGACGGGCTTTCCGGTTCGGCGGCGTCCGCCGCGAAAAGGATAGGGAACTCAGTGCCGCTCTGGGAAGGCACTGAGTTCCCTTTCTGTCCCGCACGTGCATAATGAAGGGTACTGAGTACCGTCGTGAACGTCGTGAAACAGGAGTGGCCGCTCATGAGCCAGGACTTCGATCTCTTCCGGATCTCCGAGGAGCACGGGATGCTCCGCGAGGCGGTGCGTTCGCTGGCGGAGGCGAAGATCGCTCCGTTCGCGGCGGAGGTCGACGAGCAGGGGCGCTTCCCCCAGGAGGCGCTGGACGCGCTGCAGGGCAACGACCTGCACGCGGTGCACGTGCCGGAGGAGTTCGGCGGTGCGGGCGCGGACGCGCTGGCGACGGTGATCGTGATCGAGGAGGTGGCGCGGGTGTGCGCCTCGTCCTCGCTGATCCCGGCGGTCAACAAGCTCGGTTCGCTGCCGGTGCAGCTGTCGGGTTCGCCGGAGCTGAAGGCGAAGTACCTGGGGGCGCTGGCGCGCGGCGAGGGGATGTTCTCCTACTGCCTGTCGGAGCCGGACGCGGGCTCGGACGCGGCGGGGATGAAGACCCGGGCCGTGCGGGACGGGGACTTCTGGGTGCTGAACGGCGTGAAGCGCTGGATCACCAACGCGGGCGTGTCCGAGTTCTACACCGTGATGGCGGTGACCGACCCCGAGGCACGGTCGAAGGGGATCTCGGCGTTCGTGGTGGAGAAGGACGACGCGGGCGTGTCGTTCGGCGCGCCGGAGCGCAAGCTCGGCATCAAGGGTTCGCCGACCCGCGAGGTGTACTTCGACGACGTGCGGATCCCGGCCGACCGGATGATCGGCGCGGAGGGGACCGGCTTCGCGACGGCCATGCGGACCCTGGACCACACCCGGGTGACGATCGCGGCCCAGGCGCTGGGCATCGCCCAGGGCGCGCTGGACTACGCGAAGGGCTACGTGCGGGAGCGCAAGCAGTTCGGGAAGCCGATCGGTGACTTCCAGGGCGTGCAGTTCATGCTGGCGGACATGGCGATGAAGCTGGAGGCGGCGCGGCAGCTGACCTACGCGGCGGCCGCCAAGTCGCAGCGCGGGGACGGCGACCTGACGTTCTTCGGGGCGGCGGCGAAGTGCTTCGCGTCGGACGCGGCGATGGAGATCACGACGGACGCGGTGCAGTTGCTGGGCGGGTACGGGTACACCCGGGACTACCCGCTGGAGCGGATGATGCGGGACGCGAAGATCACCCAGATCTACGAGGGCACCAACCAGATCCAGCGCATCGTCATGGCCCGCAACCTGCCGTAACCCTTCGTCACCCCCGGGCACCCGGGCCGGTCCGCGGTACGCCGTACGCGCGACGGCCCGGGTGTTCGAACGTCGATGCTATGTTCCGGGAATGAGCGAGAAGGAAGCGCAGGACCAGCCCATGAACGACGGGCCGCCGAAGCCCGCGATGCGCGAGGCGCTGGTCGCCGCCGCCTTCGAGCTCTTCCTGGAACGCGGATTCGAACAGACCACGATCGACGACATCGTCTCGCTCGCCGGTGTCGGCCGGCGCTCCTTCTTCCGCTACTTCCCGGCCAAGGAGGACGTGGTCTTCCCCGACCACGAGCGCAGCCTCGCCGAGATGACGGAGTTCCTGGAGTCCGGCACCGGTGACGAGGACCCGGTCCGGCGGGCCAGCGACGCCGCCCGGCTGGTGCTGCGGATGTACGCCGAGCAGCCGTCCTTCTCCGTCCAGCGCTACCGGCTCACCCGCAAGGTGCCCGGCCTGCGCGCCTACGAGCTCTCCGTGGTCTGGCGGTACGAGCACACCCTCGCGCACTACCTGCGCGGCCGCTTCGGCGACAGCCCCGACGGGCCGCTGCGGGCCGACGTGATCGCCGCCGCCGTGGTCGCCGCGCACAACCACGCGCTGCGCACCTGGCTGCGCTCGGGCGGCGAGAGCGACTGGGTGGCCGAGGTGGACCGGGCGATGTCGTACGTCACCGGCGCCCTGGGCGACCGGCCCGGCGGTGCGGCGCCGGACGGTTCCGGGGCCGCCGGTCCCGCCGCCCTCCCGGGGACCGGTGCCGGCTCGGCGATCCGGGCGGGCGGTTCCGGGGCCGGGGCGGACGACGACGTCGTGGTGCTGGTCGCCAGCCGCAGCGCTCCGCTCTGGCGGATGGTCCAGGGCATCGAGAGCGCGCTGGGGGAGTCCCACCGGGTCCGGCAGGACTGACCGCCCGCCCGTCGGGTGCCTGACCGCCCGTCGGGTGCCTGACCGGCCGGCCCTGTGTGGAGCGCCCGGTGCCCGTTAGCCCCGTGCCGCCTGCTCCTCGGTGCCACCTGCTCCTCCGTGCCACCCCGCTCACCCGTGCGGCGCAACCCCGGCGGGGCGCGCCGGGCCCGGGGCGCCGCCTACCGCGCGCGGCCGCCGGCCGCGGGCGAGACTCGGTCGCAGGACGCGGCCGGGGGTGGACCGGCCGGGGAGCGCGAAGGAGCCGGCATGCCCGAGCAGAGCGGTGATCCCACCCTGCGCCGTCTGCTGCTGACCAAGGGCTACATCGCCCTCCTGCTGATCGCGGCGCTGGTCGGTGCCCCGGTCTCGCTGGCGGCCTTCGGCTTCGTCAGCCTGGAGCACGAACTCCAGCACTGGATCTGGGAGAGCCTCCCGGAGGCCCTCGGCTACGACCGCTCGCCCTGGTGGTGGCCGATGCCGCTGCTGCTGGTCGCCGGACTGCTGGTGGCGCCGATCATCACCCGGATGCCCGGTCGCGGCGGCCACGTCCCGGTCGACGGACTCGGCGGACCGCCGGTCATGCCGAACGCCGTGCCCGGTGTCATCCTGGCGGCGCTCGTCTGCCTGCCGCTCGGTGTGGTGCTCGGTCCGGAGGCGCCGCTGATGGCGATGGGCAGCGGACTGGCGCTGCTCGCCGTGAGCTCCGCCCGGCGCACCGCCCAGCCCCAGCTGGCACCCGTGCTCGGCGCGGCCGGTTCGACGGCGGCGATCTCCACCATCTTCGGCAGCCCGCTGGTCGCCGCCGTGATGATGATCGAGGCGGCCGGGCTCGGCGGCCCGCGGCTGATCGCGCTGATCCTGCCCTGTCTGCTGGCCAGCGGCATCGGCGCGCTGGTGTTCACCGGCTTCGGCCACTGGACCGGGCTGTCGATCGGCGCGCTCTCGCTGCCCTCGGTACCGCCCAGCGGCACCCCCGATCCGGGCGACTTCCTCTGGGGCGTGCCGGTCGCCGTCGGCGTCGCCGTGGTCTGCGTGGCCGGCCAGATGCTCGGCCACCGGGTCAAGGCCTACACCACCGGGGACCCGGCGGGCCCCGGCGGCCCCGCCGCGGTGCCGACCCCCCGGCAGACGGCGGTCCGGACGGTGCTCTGCGCGGTCGCGGTCGGCGTCACCATCACCGCGTACGCGCTGATGACGGGCCGCTCGCCGGAGCAGGACGCGCTCTCCGGACAGTCGACCCTCGGCGCCCTCGCCGCCGACCCCGGCTCCTGGTCGGAGGGCGCACTGCTGGGGCTGGTCCTCTGCAAGGCGGTCGGCTGGGGCATCGCGCTCGGCAGCCTGCGCGGCGGCCCGATCTTCCCGGCGGTGCTGATCGGCGGCGCCATGGGGGTGGCCTGCGGCCCGCTGCCGGGCCTCGGCGTCGGGCCGGGCCTGGCGGCCGGCCTGGCCGCCTCCGGCGCGGCGGTGACGCGGCTGCCGGTCACCAGCACCGTGCTGGCGACGGCGCTGCTGGGATCGAGCGCGACGGACGCGATGCCGTTGCTGATCGTGGCCGCCGTGACGGCCTTCATCACCGGCGAACTCCTCCGCAGCCTGCGGGACCGCCGCACCGCCGCCCGGACCGCCTGAAGCCCTTCCCGCGCCCGGCCCTGTTCCCCGGAGGCCCGCCTACTCCCCGGAGGACTCCGGCCGTCCCGCCGCCAGGTACGCCTCGACCCGTCGCTGGTTCTCCACCAGCCGCAGGCAGAGGTGGCGGAGCTGGGCGAGTTCGTCCGGTGAGAACCCTCGGAAGACCGCGGCCATGGCCCGTTCGGTCGGCGCCCGGAACGCCTCCAGCCAGGCCAGCCCCTCCGGGGTGGCGGTGACCCGCACCGCCCGGCGGTCGTGCGGGTCGGCCGACCGGCGGGCCAGACCCTCCCGCTCCAGGGTGTCGACCAGCCCGGTCACGTTGCGCGAGCTGACGCCCCCCGCCCGTGCCAGCTCGCCGACGGTGAGGCCCGCCGGGCCGTCGGCGTCCCCGCCGGCGGCGCCCAGCCTGACCAGCACGTCCAGCGCGCCCGCGCTCAGTCCGCGCCCCTCGGAACCGTGCGCGCGCAGCCGCTCCACCGCGTGGAACGCCGAGCGGGCCGCGGCCGCCGCCTCCAGCGCGAGGGTGTCTCCGTCGTGGGTGAACGTGGTCATGGCGGTCCGGACCCGGGGGTCGTACAGCCGCCCTTCGGCATCGCGGTCCAGGGGACCGGCGGCCGGTTCGATGGAAGTATGTACGTCCTTCATAATGAAGGAATTCTCTATTTCTTCCGAGTCGGCGTCAACAGGCATTCGCTCCCGACTCGTTCGGGTGGCTCCCGGATAGTCGGGTCCCGGCCGGGGCAACCTCGCCACCGTGACCACCTCCTCACCCCGCCGCCGACGCGGCCGCCGCACCACCGACCACCGGGCGACCGGCGGCCGATCGGGTGCCGCCGGCCAGACCACCCACCGGCCGCACCCGCGCCCGCGCCCGCGTGTGCACCCGCTGTCGGATCGGGACCCGCATCCGTCCGCGTCCGCCTCTGCGCCCGCCTCTGCGCCCGCGTCCGCGTCCCCGTTCGCCGGGCCCAAGCCCCGGGCCGTGCCCGCCCACCCGCCGGTGCGCACATCCGCGCACGCACCGGCCGCCTCCCCCCGGCCCTGCTGCGCCGTCGCGACCACCGAGCACCGCTCCCTCGGCGGCACCGTCATCCGCACCCACCGACACCAGCCCGCCTGCCCGGTCTGGACCGCCCGCTGAGCCCGGGAACCGCCCCCGGCCCGCGTCCCCCCGACCCTCCGTGCTCGGGAAGGGCAGGCCTCAGGCCTTCTTCACCACGCTCGACTTCAGCTGCATCGCGCCGAACCCCTCGATCCGGCAGTCGATGTCGTGCCCGTCCACCCCGTCGACCAGCCGGATGTTCCGCACCTTGGTTCCCGCCTTGATCCCCGAGGCGCTCCCCTTCACCTTGAGCGCCTTGACCACCGTCACGGTGTCCCCGTCAGTCAGCACGTTCCCGACCGCGTCCCGCACGACCCGGTCCCCGGTACCCCCGGCCTCCCCGGCACCCCCACCGGCCGCCGCCCACTCGTGCCCGCACTCCGGGCAGACGATCAGGGCATCCATCTCATAGGTGTACTCACTCGAACACTTGGGGCAGGGCGGCGGATTCTCACTCATCGCGCCAGGCTATCCGAGCCCCGTCCCGGGGCCCGCCGGGCGGCCCGCCGTCGGACCCGGCTGCGCGGGCGGCCCGGGAAATGCAAAATGCGGGCCAGGATTTCTCCTGGCCCGCACGTTGTGTCCGAGGGGGGACTTGAACCCCCACGCCCGATAAAGGGCACTAGCACCTCAAGCTAGCGCGTCTGCCATTCCGCCACCCGGACGGGGTGTTGTCTTTGCGGCTTCCTTCTGTTCGTCGGCCGCGCTGACAGATGTAACTGTAGCAGTGATCGGCTTGCGCTCCCAAAACGGCCCCGGGTGGGGGAGTGGGGGTTGCGGGGGTGTGTCGGCGTGTTTCGTGGGGGTGGATCCGGGTCGGGGGCTGGGAGAGGATGGGCGGACGTGCTCGTACGGCCCGGGTGCAGGTCCCGGGGATGGCGCGCTGGGGCGCCGGTGCGGGCCAGAGACGAGGAGTGACCGTGAGCGAACGGAGCGAGTCGGCGGGGCGGGCGGCGGCGAAGGTGACGGGCGAGTCCGAGGTCGCCGAGATCTGCCGCGATCTGATCCGGATCGACACCAGCAACTACGGCGACGGTTCCGGTCCGGGCGAGCGGAAGGCCGCCGAGTACGTGGCCGAGCAGCTCGCCGAGTTCGGTCTCGAACCGCAGATCTTCGAGTCGGCGAAGGGACGTGCCTCCACCGTCGTCCGGATCGAGGGCGAGGACAGGTCGCGGCCCGGCCTGCTGATCCACGGGCACACGGACGTGGTGCCGGCCAACGCCGCGGACTGGACGTACGACCCGTTCGCCGGGGAGATCGCCGACGGCTGCGTCTGGGGCCGCGGCGCGGTGGACATGAAGGACATGGACGCGATGACCCTGGCGGTCGTCCGGGACCGGCTGCGCACCGGGCGCAAGCCCCCGCGTGACCTGGTGCTGGCCTTCCTCGCAGACGAGGAGGCGGGCGGCACGTACGGCGCGCGGTACCTGGTGGACAAGCACCCGGGGCTGTTCGAGGGCGTGACCGAGGCGATCGGCGAGGTCGGCGGCTTCTCCTTCACGGTCAACGACCAGGCCCGCCTCTACCTGATCGAGACGGCCGAGAAGGGCATGCACTGGATGCGGCTCAGCGTCGAGGGCCGGGCCGGGCACGGGTCGATGGAGAACGACGACAACGCGATCACCGAGCTGTGCGAGGCGGTGGCCCGGCTCGGCCGCCACCAGTTCCCGCTGCGGATCACCAAGACCGTCCGGGCCTTCCTGGACGAGCTGTCGGACGCGCTGGGCGTCGAGCTCGACCCGGAGGACATGGACGAGACGCTCCGGGTGCTCGGCGGCATCGCCAAGATGATCGGCACCACGCTGCGCAACACCGCCCAGCCGACCATGCTCGGCGCCGGGTACAAGGTGAACGTGATCCCCGGGCAGGCCACGGCGCACGTGGACGGGCGCTTCCTGCCCGGCTACGAGGAGGAGTTCCTGGCCGAGCTGGACAGCGTGCTCGGTCCGCGGGTGAAGCGGGAGAGCCTGCACTCGGACAAGGCCATCGAGACCAGCTTCGACGGCGCGCTGGTCGAGGCCATGCAGAGCGCGCTGCGGGCCGAGGACCCGATCGCCCGGGCGGTTCCGTACTGCCTCTCCGGCGGGACGGACGCCAAGTCGTTCCAGGACCTCGGGATCCGCTGCTTCGGCTTCGCCCCGCTGCAGCTGCCGCCGGAGCTGGACTTCGCCGGGATGTTCCACGGCGTGGACGAGCGGGTGCCGGTGGACGGGCTGAAGTTCGGCGTGCGGGTGCTGGACCGGTTCATCGACGCCTGCTGAGCCGGTGTGCGGGGCCGCTCCCACGGGAGCCCCGGCGCAGGTGGACGGCCCGTTCCCGGATCTCCGGGAGCGGGCCGTCCGTCGTGACCGGGCCGCCCACTGGACAACCATCGAGCGCCGACTCAGGTCGATTACCTGTTCGTCGTATCACCGTTGCGGGTGAATGGGACGTCTGTTCCGTACCCCGTTTGCCGCAACGTCGTTCACTCCTGTGACGGCCCGGAACCGATATCCGGGTGTTCATACAGGAGGAATGATGAAGGTCAAGAAGATCGCCGCCGTTACCGCCGCCACCGGTGGTCTGCTGCTCGCCGCCGCCGGTGTCGCCTCCGCTCACGGCGGGGCCGGCGCCGAGGGCGTGGCCGCCGGTTCCCCGGGTGTCGTGTCGGGCAACCAGATCCAGATCCCGGTGCACATCCCGGTCAACCTGTGCGGCAACACCATCAGCGTGATCGGCGTGCTGAACCCGGCGTTCGGCAACCACTGCGCCAACGTCTGAGCCCACGCCAGTCGTTGAGTCGGGCCCCCGGTGGCGGATCGCCGCGCCGGGGGCGCTTGTCTGCCCGGAGTCCGCCCCACGGTTTCCGCCTCACATCCCTCGAACGGGTGAATAGGGCTGGCACGGGTCAACCTCCGCGCGGGTTTCTTCGTTCTCTCCCATGCAGCCGAAGACCTCTCCGCTTATTCGGAAATTCCGACTTTCGGTAGGTCATCACGTCGTCTCGATATGTCAGGGGAAAATATGAGGAATGTAGCCAAGAAGGGGCTCCTCACGGCCGTGGCCACCGGCAGTGTGCTGGCCTCGACCGCCGGCTACGCCTATGCGAGCGCCGGGGCGGAGGGGGACGCGGTGGGGTCACCGGGCGTGGCCTCCGGCAACTCGGTGCAGGTGCCGGTCCACGTGCCCGTCAACG
Source organism: Kitasatospora sp. NBC_00458 (assembly GCF_036013975.1). Classification (NCBI taxonomy): domain Bacteria; kingdom Bacillati; phylum Actinomycetota; class Actinomycetes; order Kitasatosporales; family Streptomycetaceae; genus Kitasatospora; species Kitasatospora sp. NBC_00458. Next base: position 2,124,372 of record NZ_CP107904.1, on the reverse strand, counting down.
CCTGTGGCAACACGGTCGACGTGATCGGCGTGCTGAACCCGGCGTACGGCAACAACTGCGCCAACGCCTCCGGGCGTTCGGGTGCGGGCGGGCACGCCGGGTCGGGTGCCGCTGCCTCGGGGTCCGGCGCCTCCGGTACCGCGGTCGGCTCCCCGGGCGTGGTCTCCGGCAACAGCATCCAGGCCCCCGTGCACATCCCGGTGAACGCCTGCGGCAACTCGGTCGACGTGGTGGGCGCCGCCAACCCCGCCTTCGGCAACGACTGCGCCAACGCGCCCGCACCGGTGCACACCCCGCCCGCCACCCCGGACGAGGACTGCCCGGAGGAGCACGGCCCGCACAACCCGCCGCCGCCCGCCACCAGCCACCCGACCACGCCGCCCACCCATACCCCGGGCAGCGGCGAGACCACGCCCGGCGTCCCGCGCGCCGGCGGTCCGACCGCCACCACCCCGTCCGGCGGCACCCCGAGTGCCGCCGCCACCGGTGGAGCGGGCCAGGCGCGCCCGAGCGGCCAGGCGGTGCCGGCCTCCGCGCGGACCGGCAGCCCGTCCGCGGCCCCGTCGGCCGTCGGCAGTGAGCTGGCCTCGACCGGTGCCGGTTCGACCGAACTGCTCGGTGCGGCAGGTCTGGCGCTGCTGATCGGCGGCGGCGTCCTCTACCGCCGCGCTCGCGCCGGGGCCCGCTGAGGACGGCGCCGGTGCCCGTCGAGGGCGGAACCGGGCTCCGCTGAGCACTGCACTGCACCGCACCGGCCCCGGGCCGGTGCGGTGCTCCCGTTCGGAGCCCGTGCCCGGGGGGCCAGGCCGTGCGCCGCCTCCCCGGACGCGCCAGGACGTGGTGAGCCCGTGCCCGCCGGAGGAACGGCGGGTACGGGCGCAGCACCGGGCGTCGCGTCGGCGACGTCGCGTCAAGCAGGGAGGATCCGGTCGGCGAAGCCCGGCGAAGGCAGGGTCGAGCCCGGCAAAGGCCCGGCGAAGGCAGGGCGAGGACCGGGGAGGGCCGACAGGGGGCCGGGAGGGCGTCGGGGGACGGGACCGTCCGGGGCAGGCCGCTCGGGGATGCCGGGGAGACCGGTCGGGTCGGGCGGCGGCGCGGGCGACGCGCCGTCTCAGCAGGTGGAGGCCGTCACCAGCTCCGGACCTGCCGGATGATCCGCCGGCGCAGCAGCACGGTCCGGCTGCCGTCCGGGAACAGGCTGAGCCTGTCCAGTTCCCAGTGCCCGTACTCGGCGTGATCGGTGAGTAGTTGGCGTGCCGCGTTGCGGGAGGTCCCGCGGGGCATGCGCAGCGACTGGTACTCGTACTCCGGCTGCCGGACCGGCTTCGGTGGGGTCAAAACGCTCCTCCTGAGGGACACCTTGGGGCAAGCCTACGGCCTGCCTCCGACAACCGGCCCGGTGTTTTCGGCCGCGATCCCCGCAGTCCTCGCGCCGGAACCGCCCGGTCGGCCCGGGTCTCCTGCTGACAGCTCATCAGTTTCGTTGCTCCTGTGGTCGGCATACCCCGAACGCGGCTCGTGAAGCGGCACCCGTACGGCTCAGCCCGGCCGCTCCGCGCCCCCGGGGGAGGGTCCGGGGGCGGGGACAGAAGCACGCGGAACGGACATCGCGGGGGAAGTTGCGGTGAAATCGCGGGTGTAGGTGACAACCGCTGTGCGTACCGGCACCGAGGGGAGATAGCGTCTGCACCATGTCTGATGCCGCGCAGCCCACCATTGCCGAGGTACGCGCCGCCGCCGAGGCGGTCAAGGCCGCCATCGACCGTCATCTGGAAGCGGTGTCAAGCCCCACCGCAGCGGACGATTCCGCTGTGACCACCGCTTACGAGCAGCTCGCGACGGCGGCGATCGCGTACGACCAACTCCTCTACGAGGTCTACGACGAGGTCACCCCCTTCGAGGTGCCCGGTGACGAGGGTCCGGGTGGGTACCACGGTCCCGAACAGCCGGAGGCGATCAGCGTGCTGATCCGCCGCGACTACCACGTCGTCGACCCGAAGCGGCTGCGCGCCCAGGCGGAACGGCTGGACGACTCGCTGACCCCCGGCGGGGGCGTGGACACCGGTGGGGTGAACGCCGCGATCGGTGTGCTGTTCGGCGAGTTCGAGCCCGACGAGATCGCCGCCCGCAGCGAGGAGTTCGGTCTGGAGGAGGCCGACTCGACGCTCTGGGTGGCCGCCGCCGAGCCGTCCGAGCCCGGGGAGTGGCTGCCGGAGCCCTTCGAGCACGCGGATCCGCAGCTGCTGATCTGCCGCTTCGACGTCAGCGAGGTCTACGACGACGAGGACCCCGACGACTGACCGGTCGGTCGCAGGGCCGCCGGCCGCCTGCCCGGTGACCGGTCGCCGGTCGCCGGGCGGGCCGACAGACCTGTCGGCCGGCGGCCGTGCCGCCCCCGGTCGCCGAGGCGGGGGCGGCGCCGGGGCACCCCGCCCGGTGCCGCACCCCGCCCGCCCGGGCGCCCGTGCGGGCACTCAGCCGGTGGCGGCGCCGAGTTGGGCGAGCAGCGTGCGGTTGTCCTCGATGTGCCAGTCCTCGGTGATCCGGTCGGTCCCGACGTGCTGGATGTCGATCGCGTTGAACTCGACCCGCTGGCCGTGCCCCGCGACGCCGTCGGACACGCCGGTGAAGTGGCCGCGGAAGACGAGCCTCGCGGTGATCCGGTCGCCGGTGATCATCAGGTCGGCGAGTTCGCAGCTGAGGTCCGGCACGGCCGCGCGGAAGGCGCGCGAGGCGAAGGCCGGCCCGGCCGGGCCCTGCGGGCGGCCCTCCGGGAGCGTGTTGTCCCGGAAGTCCCGGTCGACGGCGGCGTCCAGGTACCGCCGGTCGCCGGTGTTCCAGAAGGTGTAGAGCTGCTGGGCGAGCCGGATCTCCTGGGCGGCCCGGCGCTTGCCGAGCGACCCGTCGACGGTCAGCGCGCGTGGCCGGACCAGGCCCGGCGAACGGTCCACCAGGCTCCAGGCCCGGTCGGCGCCGGGACCGCGGTCACCGGCCGAACCGCGTGCGGTGGTGGAGGCGGTGGCTGTGGTGGCGGCGGTCCCGAACGCGACGGCGGCGGCGAGCAGACCGGCGAGCGCGGCGGCGGTGACGGCGGCGGTGGTGCGGGGACGCTTCGGCGAGCGCATGATTTCGGACGTTCCTCTCTCGGGGCGGCGGGTGGCGCGGGGCGGGCGGCGCCCAGGGCCTGCGGCGCGGGCGCCGGGCCGGTTCAGAGCTGGCGGAGTGCGCCGCCGTCGACCGCCCACTCGGCGCCGGTGACCTGCCCGGCCAGCGGCGAGGCCAGGTAGGCGATCACCCGTGCGACGTCCTCGGGCGTGCCCAGCCGGGCGCTCGGCAGACGCCTGACCTCGCGGACGAAGTGGTCGACGGCCTCCTCGACGGGCAGTCCGAAGCCCTCGGCGAGCTGCTCGGCGAAGCCGCCGGGCGCGTCCCAGAGCCGGGTCCGGGTCGGCCCCGGCGAGACCACGTTGGAGCGGACGCCGCGCGGGCCGAACTCGACGGCGAGCGACTTCGAGAGCGAGAGCAGTGCGGTCTTGGCAGCCGCGTAGTCCACCAGCGGACTGTCGGGCAGCCGCGCGGCCTCGCTGGCGACGTGCACCAGTGCGCCGCCCCCGCGCAGCAGTGCGGGCAGTGCGGCGCGGCTCATCCGCACCGCGGAGTGGAAGTTGAGGTCGAAGGCGGCGAGCCACTGCTCGTCGGTGACCTCCAGGAAGCCGGGCCGGGCGTCCAGGCCGCCGACGTTGTTGACCAGGGCGTCCAGCCGTCCGTGCCGGGCCAGTACCCGTTCGACGACGAGGCCCGCCGCACCGGGGTCGGTCACGTCAGCGGCCACCGCCTCCACCCGCTCGCCGAGTGCCGTGACGCCCTCCGGCGAGCGGGCCACGCCGACCACGACCGCCCCCTCGGCGGCGAGCAGCCGTACGGCGGCCTCGCCGATCCCGGCGGAGGCGCCGGTGACGACGACCACCTTGTCGGTGAGCTGAAGATCCATGAAGGGCACTCCTCGGTCGGTCCGGGTTCGCGGGAGGGGCTCGGGAGCCGGGTGCGAACTGCCTCCACCCTCCGCCGACCTGCTGTCATGCGTCCAAGGCTTGATTTCTACCGGAACCATGATCTGTGTTCATGCCCGCAGGTGCGGGGCACCGCCGGTGCGACCGGGGAGGACGGCCGGCCGGGACCGGGGACGCGGGAGGGGGCGGGAGAACGCGGCGGGAGGGCCCCTCGTGGGTGAGGGGCCCTCCCGTGGTGCGGACGTGGGCCGGACCTGGGCCCGGACCTGGGCCCGGACGTGGTGCGGTCGCCGCCCGGCCGGGCGGCGACCGGGGTCAGTACGTCCGGGCGGCGTTCTCGGCGAGGATCGCGCGGAGCCGGGTGGTGCGGGGGGAGGCCGGGCGCTCGGCGACGGCCTGGGCGAGCGCCGGTCCGGCGGCGTGGACCACCGAGAGGTGGCGTTCGCCGCGGCCGAAGGCGGTGTAGACCCACTGGCGGGTGAGCCCCGCGGCCGCGTCGTCGGGCAGCACGACCACCGCGCCGGGCCAGCGGCGGCCGACGGCCTGGTGGACGGTCAGGGCCCAGCCGTGCCGGAGCCGTCCGGCCTCGGCCGGCGGGACCGTCCGGCGGGTGCCGTCCGTGTACTCCAGGTGCAGTCCGGTGGCGTCGCCGTCGAGCACCCGGGCCAGCCGGGTGTGGCCGGGGGCGGGGGAGTCGGCCACCCGGTCGTTCGGGTCGAAGCCGCCGAACCGGCCCGGGCCCGGGTTCAGCCGGGCCTTGGCGGCGGCGTTCAGGGCCCGGGTGCCGGCGCTGCCGCCGTGGCCGGGGGTGAGGAGCACCACCTGCTCGGCCGGGATGCCGAGGGCGCGCGGGATGGAGTCGGTGAGCAGCTGGACGGCGCGGTGGACGGCCTCGGCGCCGTCCTTGGCGGTGAGGATGACCACCTCCTTGTCCGGGGCGTCGACCGGCTGGAGCTCGCCGATGCCGACGCCGGAGACCAGCTCGCCGATCGGGCCGAAGTCCGGTGTGCGCGAGGCGACCGCCGGGCAGGCCTTGGCGGCGAGCAGGTCGGCGAAGAACCGGCCGGGGCCGGCCGACCAGAGCTGGCCCGGGTCGCCGCTGAGCACCAGCCGGGTGCCGTCGGCCAGCGATTCCAGCAGGGCGGCGGCCAGTTCGACGTCCAGCAGGGGGGCGTCCAGGACGATCAGGACGTCGAGCGCGAGCATGTCGTCGGCGTCCCGGCCGGGGCCGGCCGCACCGGCCAGCAGTTCGGCCAGGGTGACGACGGGGACGGCGCCGGGTGCCTCGGCGGGTGCGGCGAAGGCGGCGCGGCCCTGGTCGGTCCAGGTGGCGGCCCAGGCGCGCAGCCCGAGGCCGGAGGCGGCGGCCAGCAGGGCGGCCGCCTCCGCGCGGGCGGCCTCGCCGCCGGTGTGCAGGACGAGCGGGCTCTCGGCGACGGCGCGGACCAGGGCGCTCGCGGAGGAGGACGGCGCCGCGACGGCCGCGGCCTCCCAGGCCGTCGGTCCGGGCGCGGGGGGCGCCGCCGGGGACTCCCCGGTGAGGGCCTCCGGTCCGCTCCCGGCGCCGTCCGGGCCCGTGGTCCCGCCGGCTTCGTCCGCCGGGACGCCTTCCGGGTCGCCTTCCGGGTCGCCGCCCGGCTCCGGCTCCGGCTCCGGCTCCGTGTCCGGGTCCGGGTCCTCGCCGGCCGGCGGGCCGTCGGTGGCGGGCTCCTCACCGGTGTCGCCGTCCGCCGGGTCCTCGCCGGGGACGAAGGTCGACATCAGCCGGACCAGACCGTCCGCCAGGCTCTCCTCCGCGAGGGCCAGCCGGGCCGGCGCGAGCAGGGTGCGGGTCGGCGCCTCGTCCTCCTCGTCGTCGCCGCCGGCGGCGTGCGCCTCGGCACCGGTGAGCGGCTCCTGGAACGGCATCGCCCGGCCCTGGAGCACGGCGGACTGGACGGCCGCGGCGACGTCCGGCACGCGCAGCCGGTCGAGGCCGGCGGTGACGTCGCCGATCTCCAGGGCCGAGTGGCCGCGCAATGCTCCCTGCTCCAGCACCCAGGCGACCAGGGCGACGGCGCGACGCGGGTCGCCGGGACCGGCCGCGGAGCCGAGCAGGCCGCGGGCGAAGCCGTCGGCGTGCTCGGGCCGGACACCGGCCAGGCCCAGGACCGTCCACGGGTCGTCGCGCAGCTGCTCGGCGGCGCTGTCGCCGAACGCGGCCACGGCGGCGGGGGCCAGGTCGGCGGGGGCGCCGCCGGCGGTGAGGACCTCGGCGGTGGCCTGCAACGCCTGCGCGCGCTGATCGTCGGTGACGGGCGGGCCGCTCCTGGTCGCGGCAACGCCGGTCGCGGCACCGCCGCCGGCCGTGGCGCCCGCAGCCGAACCCGGGCCCGCAGCCGCGCCCGCAGCCGTACCCGGGCCCTCGGGTCCGCTCCCGTCCGCGGCGGGCCGGACGGGCGGAGCCTCCTCGGGGGCGGCGGGAGGCGCGGCGGCGGAACCACCCGCCGGAGCGGCGCCGCGCGGCCCGAGCCGGACGCCGCCGGTCCCGGTGGACCGTTCGACGGCCCGGACCGCCTCGGCCAGCGCCGCGATGGCCGCGGCCTTGTCGGCCTTGTCGCCGGGCGGGGATGCGGGCGCGGGCGCGGACGCGGCGGAGGCCCCCGGCCCCGCCTCCGCCCCGGACGAAGGAGCGGGAGCAGGTGCAGGAACGGGCGCAGGTGCCGGGACGGCGGCGCCGTCACCGGTGCCGGGGGCCGTCGAGGCCTCCTCCGGAGCGCCGTTCTCCGTGTCACTCATCGTTCGCTCCACAAAAGCTCAACTCCACTGCTGGGCGCCGGCCGCCCCGTCGTACGGGCGGCCGGCCGGGTCTGGCCGGCCACCGGCCGCACGGGGCGGCCGGGCCGACGGTCGGTCGGTTCGGTGCGGCAGGGGCGGCGCGGGCGGCGGGGGCTGCGCGGGCGGCGGGGGCTGCGCGGGCGGCACGAGCGGCACGGGCACTACATCACGTCGGCGGTGGCACGGTGGGGCCGGGCTCTTCGGTTCACGGGGCGGGCGCGCGCCGTCCTACAGCTCGCTCCACCCCTGGTCGGGGTAGCGGTGGACCGGCGCCGAGATGTCGTCGAGCGCACCGCGGATCTCACCCGGAAGCGTAAGGTCCTCCACCGACAACGCCGCCTGCAGCTGGGCCACCGTCCGTGCCCCGACCAGTGCGCTCGCCACCCCGGGCCGGTCCCGGACCCAGGCGAGCGCCACCGCCAGCGGGCTGCTGGCGAGCCCGTCGGCGGCGGTGGCGACGGCGTCCACGATCCGTCGCGAGCGCTCCCCGAGGTACGGCTGGACGAACCCGGAGAGGTAGGGCGAGGCGCCCCGCGAGTCCTGGGGGACGCCGTGCCGGTACTTGCCGGTGAGCACGCCGCGCCCGAGCGGGGAGGAGGCGAGCAGGCCGACGCCGCCGTCCCGGGCGGCGGGCACCGCCTCCCGCTCGATGCCGCGCTGGAGCAGCGAGTACTCCAGCTGCGCGCCGGCCAGCGGGACCCGGCCGTGGTGGGCGTTCTGCCAGGTGGAGGCCTTGGCGAGCTGCCAGCCGCTGTAGTCGCAGACCCCGACGTAGCGGGCGCGTCCGGAGGCGACGGCGATGTCGAGGGCGCTGAGCGTCTCCTCGACCGGTGTGGCCGGGTCGAAGGCGTGCACCTGCCAGAGGTCGACGTAGTCGGTGCCGAGCCGTCGCAGCGAGGCGTCCAGGGCGGCGAGCAGGTGGCCGCGGGAACCGTCGAAGCGGCGGCCGGAGGCGGGCACGCTGCCCGCCTTGGTGGCGATGACCAGGTCGGAGCGGGGGACCAGGCTGTCGGTGAGCCGGGAGAGCAGGTACTCGGCGTCGCCGTCGGCGTACACGTCGGCGGTGTCCACCAGGTTGCCGCCCGCGTCGACGAACTCCTTGAGCTGTTCGGCGGCCTCCTGCTCGTCGGTGTCGCGGCCCCAGGTCATGGTGCCGAGGCCGAGCCGGGAAACCTGCAGCCCGGTGCGGCCGAGGTGACGCTTTTCCATCGGACGGACCCTCTCAGTGGCCGATGCCGGAGGGGCATCGGGGGACAAACGCGCAGGTGGGGCGTGGCGCCCCCACGTCGGCTGAGCGTAGCGGCCGGTGCCCGGGCAGGTGTGCAGACCCGCAGAACGATCACGGCTCGCCCGGCCCCGCGGGCCGCGCCGCGAATGTGACCCAGGCCACCGCTACCGGCCAGTAGCATGGCCGCCGGACGCGCGGTTACCCTCACGGAACACCCGAACTGGAAGGCAGTGCCCATGCGACTCGGCATCAACCTCGGCTACTGGGGTCTCGGCATGGACGCCGACAACATCGCCGTCGCCCAGGAGGCCGACCGGCTCGGCTACTCGGTCTGCTGGGCGGCCGAGGCGTACGGCTCGGACGCGGCCACCGTGCTGTCGTTCGTCGCGGCCCGGACCGAGCGGATCGACGTCGGCTCGGCCATCTTCCAGATCCCGGCCCGCACCCCGGCGATGACCGCGATGACCGCCGCCACCCTGGACACCCTGTCCGGCGGCCGGTTCCGGCTCGGCCTGGGCGTCTCCGGCCCGCAGGTCTCCGAGGGCTGGTACGGCGTGAAGTTCGACAAGCCGCTGGCCCGCACCCGCGAGTACGTCGAGATCATCCGCAAGGCGATGTCCCGCGAGCGGCTGGTCCACGAGGGCGCGCACTGGACGCTGCCGCTGCCCGGCGGCCCCGGCAAGCCGATCAAGCTCACCGTGCACCCGGTGCGCGAGCACATCCCGCTGTACATCGCGGCGATCGGCCCGAAGAACCTGGAGCAGACCGGCGAGATCGCCGACGGCTGGCTGGGCATCTTCTTCGCCCCCGAGCACGCCGCGCTCTCCCTCGACCCGCTGAAGGCCGGCCGCGCCAAGGCCGGCAAGGACCTGGAGGGCTTCGACCTCTGCCCGACCGTCACCATCGCGGTCGGCGAGGACCTCAAGGCGGGGGTCGACTCCCAGCGCTCCTACGCCGCGCTCTACATCGGCGGCATGGGCAGCAAGGAGAAGAACTTCTACAACCAGCTCACCCGCCGCATGGGGTACGAGCAGGCGGCCGACGAGATCCAGGAGCGCTACCTCGCCAAGGACTACGCGGGCGCGGCGGCGGCCGTGCCGCACGACCTGATCGACGCCACCTCGCTGGTCGGCGACACCGCGCGGATCGCCGACCGGATGCAGGCCTACGCGGACGCGGGGGTCACCACGCTGACCCTGGCCCCGGCCGGCTTCACCCTCGACGAGCGGATCCAGGCGCTGCGCACCGGTGTCGAGGCGCTGGAGCGCGCCGGGCTGGCCTGAGCCCGGGCCGGGGGCCGGGAGAGGGACGGGGAGGGGACGGCGGGCCGGTGGCCGGGGCGACGCCGCCCCGGCCCCGGCCCCTCCTCACAGCCAGTCGTGCCGCTTGAACACCCGGTGCAGCACCAGGCAGACCAGCACCATCAGCCCGACCGCCGCCGGGTACCCCCAGGGCTGGCGCAGCTCCGGCATGTCGTCGAAGTTCATGCCGTACACGCCCGCGATCATCGTCGGCACGGCGGCCAGCGCCGCCCAGGCCGAGATCTTCCGCATGTCGTTGTTCTGCTGCACGCTCACCTGCGCCAGGTTGGCGGAGAGGATGTCGGAGAGCAGCCGGTCCATGCCCTCCACCTGGTCGTTGGCACGGGCCAGGTGGTCGGCGACGTCCCGCAGGTAGGGCACCGCCTCGGGGCGGACGAACGGGACGCCGCCGCGCTCCAGCCGCAGCATCGGGTCGAGCAGCGGGCCGGTGGCCCGGCGGACGGTGACCAGCTGCCGCTTGTAGCCGTAGATCCGGCTCGCGATGTCGCGGCCCACCCGGCCGGGGGCGAACACGTCGGCCTCCAGTTCGTCGAGGTCCGCCTGGAGCCCGACGACCACGTCCACGTACCCGTCCACCACCATGTCGCAGACCGAGTGCAGTACGGCGCTCGGGCCGTACCTGAGCAGCTCGGGCTGCTTCTCCAGCTCCGCCCGCAGCTCGCCGAGCGGGCTGTCGGCGCCGTGCCGGACCGTCATCACGAAGTCCTCGCCGACGAAGAGCATCACCTCGCCGCTGGTGACGGCGTGGCCGCCCGGGTGGTAGCCGAGCGTCTTGAGCGCCACGAAGAGCGAGCCCTGGTAGGCCTCCACCTTGGGGCGCTGGTGGGCGCTGACCGCGTCCTCCACGGCCAGCGGGTGCAGCCCGAACTCGGTGCTGACCTCGTCGAGTTCCTCGGTGGTGGGCTCGAACAGGCCTATCCAGACGAAGCCGCCCCGGCCCGCCGCCCGCGCGGCGGCGAGGGAGCCGGCGGGGTCCGCGGGGGCCGCGACCGGGCGGCCGTCGCGGTAGATGGCGCAGTGGACGATCATGCGGGCCATTGTCGCCCCTGGGGGGCCCGAGGGGCACCCACCGCGTCACCGGTCCCGCGCCACCGTGTCACCGGTCCCGGCCCGTCCCGCCCGGTCCTGCCAGGTCGGGCATGATCCGTTCGGCCCGGCAGGCCACGGGAGGCCGTAGGGTAGGCCCCATGCCCACCCTGCTGCTCGTCCGTCACGGCCGGTCCACCGCGAACACCGCCGGAATCCTGGCCGGTTGGACCCCGGGGGTGGACCTCGACGACACCGGGCGCGCGCAGGCGGCCGCGCTGGCCGGCAGGCTCGCCGGGATCCCGCTGGTCCAGGCGGTCAGCAGCCCGCTGGAGCGGTGCCGGCAGACCCTGGAGCCGCTGCTCGCGGCCCGGCCCGGACTGGCCGGCCCCGAGCGGGGCGGGTCCGCGCCGGGCGAGCCCGCCCTGGACGAGCGGCTCGGCGAGTGCCACTACGGCGAGTGGACCGGACGGCCGCTCGCCGAGCTGGCCAAGGAGCCGCTCTGGCGCACCGTCCAGGACCACGCGGCGGCGGCGGCGTTCCCCGGCGGGGAGTCGCTGCGCGAGCTGAGCCACCGCACGGTCGGCGCCGTCCGCGAGTGGAACGAGAAGGTCGCGGCCGAGCACGGCGAGGACGCGGTCTGGATCGCCTGCTCCCACGGCGACGTGATCAAGGCGGTGGTCGCCGACGCACTCGGCCTGCACCTCGACCACTTCCAGCGGATCAACGTCGACCCGTGCTCGGTGACCGCGATCCGCTACACCGCGCGGCGCCCCTTCGTGCTCAGGATGGGCGACACCGGCGACCTCGCCTCGCTCGCCCCCAGGCCGGCGGGCCCGGGCGGTCCGGGACACGGCGGGCCGGCCGGCCCGGGCGACCGGGGCGGCGACCCGGACGGGGACGCCGTGGTCGGCGGCTCCACCGGTACGGCCTGAGCACCGCCGGCCCGACCCGCCGGCACGGTCCGCCGCCGCCGGTCCGCCCGCCCGCCGGGGCACCGGTCCGCCGCGGCGCCCGGCCCGGGAGCGGGCCCGCCCGGGGCTCGGCTCCCCGGCGCGGCCCGGGAGGTCGTAGGGTGACCATGAGTCCCCCGTACCCCGGCCGTCCCCCCACACCCCGTACGACCCCTACGACGATCGAGACGATCCGGAGCGAGAGCGTGCCCCGTCAGGTCTACTTCTACGACCAGCCCGAACGGTTCGTGGCCGGCACCGTCGGCCAGCCCGGCGCCAGGGCGTTCTACCTGCAGGCGAGCGCCCGGGGGCGGATCACCAGCGTGCTGCTGGAGAAGACCCAGGTCGCCGCGCTCGCCGAGCGGATCGAGGAGGTCCTCGACGAGGCGCTGCGCCGCAGCGGGGGGTCGGAGTCGATCCCGGCCACCGCGCCGCTGGACCTGCTCGACACCGCGCCGCTGGACCTGCCGCTGGAGCAGGAGTTCCGGGTCGGCACGATGGCGCTGGCCTGGGACAGCGTGGACAGCTGCCTGGTGGTCGAGGCGCAGGCCCTGGTCGAGGACGAGGAGGACGAGGGCGCCGCCGTCTTCGAGGACGACGAGAACGGTCCGGACATGCTGCGGGTCCGGCTCTCGGGCGCGATGGCCCGGGTGTTCGCCAAGCGGGCGCTGGACCTGGTCGCGGCCGGCCGCAAGCCCTGCCCGTTCTGCAACCTGCCGCTCGACCCGGAGGGCCACCTGTGCCCGCGCGCGAACGGCTACCGGCGCTGAACACCGAGGCCTCGCCCCAGGCCGGGGGTCCGGGCACCCCCGAGCCGGGCGCCACCGACCCGGGTGCCACCGGCCCCGACACCGCGGGCCCCGAGACCGCAGGCACCGCCCAGGGCGCCCCCGGCGCCGGGGCCGGTACCGACCCCGACACCGTCGAGGCGCCCCGGGCCGACCCGGCGGCCGCCGCCGCGCTGGCCGCCGACCCGCCCACCGCGCTGCGCCTGCTGCGCGAGGGCGAGCTGACCGTCCACGGGCGGCTCACCGACGCCTCCAACGCCGCGCTCTACTGCACCGTCGCGCTGGACGGCCGCAGCGCGCAGGCGGTCTACAAGCCGGTGGCCGGCGAGCGCCCGCTGTGGGACTTCCCGGACGGCACCCTGGCCGGCCGCGAGGTCGCCGCGTACGAGGTGTCGGCCGCCACCGGCTGGGCGCTGATCCCGCCGACCGTGCTGCGCGGGGGCCCGCACGGGCCCGGCATGGTGCAGCTCTGGGTGGAACCGGACCCGGACGCCGAGCCGCTGCTCGCGCTCCAGGACCCGCGCGGTCCGGACGCGGGCTGGCTGCCGATCGTCCGCGCGGACGTGGGCGGCGGGCGCACCGCGCTGCTGGTCCACCCCGACGACGAACGGCTGCGCCGGCTCGCGGTGCTGGACGCCGTCCTCAACAACGCCGACCGCAAGGGCGGCCACCTGATCCCGGCCGCCGACGGCCGGATCTACGGCATCGACCACGGCGTCACCTTCAACACCGAGGGCAAGCTCCGCACCCTTCTCTGGGGCTGGGCCGGGCAGCCGCTGCCCGCGGAGTCGGCGCAGGTGCTGGCCGGGCTGGCCGAGCAGCTGGACGGCGAGCTGGGGGAGCGGCTGGCCCCGCACCTGACGGCCGCCGAACTGGACGCGGCCCGGGCCCGGGTGGCGGCGCTGCGCGCCACCGGCACCCACCCGCTGCCGTCCGACGACTGGCCGTCCATCCCCTGGCCGCCGGTCTGACCCGCACGCCCCCGGCCGGGGCGCCCCGCCGCCCCGCATGAGCCCGGGCCCGCGCGGCCCCGGTCCGCGGGCCCGGGAGTCCGCCCCGAACCCCGCCCCGAACCCCGCCCCGCACCCCGCCCCGCACCCCGCCCCGCACCCCGCCCCGCGGCGCCGCCCCGCGGCGCCGCCCCGCGGCGCCGCCGGGCGGCTCCGCCGCGCCCGCCGCACCCCACACAACCGGAAGTGGTCTGGACCGGTACGCCGGACCGGCCGCACACTGCGACGATGGACGAGCGACGGACCACCCCCCACCTGGACCTGCCGCTGCACCGGTTACAGGTCCCGTTGCCGCATCTGCTCCCTTTCGCGATCGGCAGTTTCGACACCATCGGCCCGCTCTCCCGCGCGGGCTTCCCCCACCGGCACTCCTTCTACGAGATCGTCTACGTCACCGGCGGACGCGGCGCCCACGTCCTGGACCTGGCCCACCGGTCCCTGAGGCCACCGCAGTTGTGCGTGATCGCACCGGGCCAGGTGCACTACTGGGCGGACGCCGACGACCTCACCGGGCAGGTGGTCCTCTTCAACGAGGACTTCCTGCTCGCCCACCCGCAGGACCTCGCGGCGCTGCGCACCCTGGCCGGCCGTCCGGCCGTGCGGCTGGGCGACCAGGCCGGGCCGATCGCCACGCTGCTGGCCGACATGGAGGAGGAGTTCCGGACCAGGCCGGCCGGCTACCCGGGCGTGCTGCGGGCCAGTCTGCACATCCTCATCGTCCGGGCACTGAGGGCCTGTTCGCCGGGCGGGCCGGGGGCTTCGCCGGGGCGCACCGGCGATCTGGCCACGGCCTTCACCCGGCTGATCGCGACCCCGGGCGGGGTTCAGCACTCGGTCGCCTCCTGCGCCCACGAGCTGGGCGTCTCGGTGAGCCACCTGCAGGCCGTGGTCAAGCAGGCGACCGGCCGGACGCCGGGCCGGCTGATCCGCCAGCAGCAGACCCTGGAGGCGAAACGGCTGCTGGCCTGCACGGAGCTGACGGTCCGCCAAGTCTCGCGGGAGGCCGGGTTCGGTGATCCGGCGTACTTCTGCCGGTTCTTCCGCCGGGAGACCGGGATGACGCCGGGGGAGTTCCGGGGCCGGGTCGGAGGAAATCACCACGATCCCCGGATCACGTCCATCGCGGCGGCCCCGGACGGCCCGTAGTTTGACTGCTGGCCACCGGCGGCCGCCCGGCGAGAGCGGGGCGGCCGCCGGCCGAGTCCTTGTCATGCCCCCACCATGGCACGGGCCGCCCCCAGACCGCCCCCATCCGCTCCTCCGACCGCTCCGCACCGCCATCCGCACCACCCCCGGCACCTCCCGCCCCCCCACGGGGCCCGGCGCAGGTCCCTGCGCCGGTACCAGCCAGACAGCCCCCACACCCAGACCGAAGGAGTCGGCGCATGCCCGCGTCCGAAGAGCCCACCACCGGGACGGACGGTCCGATCGACCGCCGGATCAGCCGCAAGACCGTCCTGAGGGCCGCCGCCGTGCTCGGCACGGCACCGCTGCTGGTCGGCGGCGGCGTCGCACTGGCCCGCGACCGGGTCGGCACCGGCGAGACCCCCGAGTTCACCCCGGCCTGCCACGACGGCGACGCCCCGACCATCGAGCAGACCGAGGGCCCCTACTTCAAGCCCAACTCCCCGCTGCGCAGCTCGCTGATCACCAGCAGCACGCCGGGCACCCGGCTCACCGTCAGCGGCTTCGTCTTCGGCCGGGCCTGCCTGCCGATCTCCGGGGTGCTGCTGGACTTCTGGCAGGCGGACGTCAACGGCGCCTACGACAACGTCGGCTTCACCTTCCGCGGCCACCAGTTCACCAACGCCCAGGGCGCCTTCAGCCTCACCACGATCGTGCCCGGCCTCTACCCGGGCCGCACCCGGCACATCCACGTCAAGCTCCAGGCGCCCGGCCGGCCGGTGATCACCACGCAGCTGTACTTCCCGGGTGAGCCGCGCAACAGCACCGACACGATCTACGACGCGCGGCTGCTGATGAACGTCCGCCAGGTCGGTTCGGCGAAGGAGGGCACGTACGACTTCGTCCTCAACGTGCCGCAGACCCCCAACCCGACCCAGACGCCCACGCAGACGCCCACCTCCACCCCGACCTCGACGCCCACCACGACGCCCCCCGGCGGGACGTGGACCGCGGGCGCGTCCTACAACGCGGGCGACCAGGTCACCTATGCCGGCGTCTCCTACCGCTGCCTCCAGGGGCACACCGCCTTCCCGGGCTGGGAGCCGCCGAACGTTCCGGCCCTCTGGCAGCGGCTGTAGCGGCTCCGGCCGTCTCACCCGGTGGGTCGCGAGCGCCCGGTCGGCGGCAGGGCCGTCCGGGCGCATCGACCCGCTCACCCGCACCGAGCGTCCGGTCGGCGGCACGGCCGTCCGGGCGCACCGACCTGCCCACCCGCACCACGGGCAAGGACAGTCAAGCGCCGCGCACTATCAGTCCAGAACCGCTCAGGCAACGAAAGCAGGCGAATCCAGTCGATCTTGCCGACTGGTTAGGCTTTCAAATGTTCGCCCGGTTAAAGTCATTCCCATGCATGCCTGGCCCGCTTCCGAGGTTCCCGCCCTGCCTGGTCAGGGGCTTCCCCTCCGTATCCACGACACCGCGACGGGAGTCGTCCGGGAGCTCGTGCCGCAGGACGGCACCGCCCGGATCTACGTCTGTGGAATCACGCCCTACGACGCGACCCACATGGGCCACGCCGCCACCTACAACGCCTTCGACCTGGTGCAGCGCGTGTGGAAGGACGCCGGTCACGACGTCCTGTACGTCCAGAACGTCACCGACGTGGACGACCCGCTGCTGGAGCGCGCCGTCGCCACCGGGCAGGACTGGACGGCGCTGGCCGAGCGCGAGACCGCGCTCTTCCGCGAGGACATGACCGCCCTGCGGCTGCTCCCGCCGGCCCACTACATCGGCGCCGTCGAGTCGATCCCGTGGATCGTCCCGCTGGTCCAGAAGCTGCTGGCGAGCGGGGCCGCCTACGAGCTGGACGGCGACATCTACTTCTCGGTCGAGGCCGACCCGACCTTCGGCGAGGTCTCCGGCCTCACCCGCGAGGCCATGCACCCGGTCTTCGCCGAGCGCGGCGGGGACCCGGACCGCCCCGGCAAGCGCCACCCGCTGGACGCCCTGCTCTGGCTGGCCGCCCGCCCCGGCGAGCCCGCCTGGGACACCGAGCTCGGCCACGGCCGCCCCGGCTGGCACATCGAGTGCGTCGCGATCGCCCTGCAGTACCTCGGGATGTCCTTCGACATCCAGGGCGGCGGCAGCGACCTGACCTTCCCGCACCACGAGATGGGCGCCGCGCACGCCCAGGTCGCCACCGGCGCCCACCCGTACGCCAAGGCCTACGTGCACGCCGGAATGGTCGGCCTGGACGGCCACAAGATGTCGAAGTCGCGCGGCAACCTGGTCTTCGTCTCGGCGCTGCGCCGCGAGGGCGTCGACCCGGCGGCGATCCGCCTCGCCCTGCTCTCGCACCACTACCGCGAGGACTGGGAGTGGACCAAGGCCACCCTGGACGAGGCCGTCGAGCGCCTCGCCCGCTGGCGCGCCGCGGTCTCCCGCCCGGACGGCCCGGCCGCCGAGGAGCTGCTCGCCGAGGTCCGCGCGGCGCTCGCCGAGGACCTGGACGCGCCCGCCGCGCTGGCCGCGGTGGACCGCTGGGCCGAGCGCCAGCGGACCGCGGGCGGCTCCGACATCGGCGCCCCCGGCCTGGTCACCCGCACCGTGGACGCACTGCTCGGCCTCGCGCTCTAGCAGCGGCCCGCGCCGCCGCGGGCACCCCGCCGGGGTGCCCGGGCGGACCACTCACCGCGCACGGCGGAGGGGGGCGTCAGGACGATGGTCCTGACGCCCCCCTCCGCCGTGCGCGGTTCGGGTCCGGGAGGTCAGTCCTCCTCGGCACCGTCCTGGCTCTCCCGGGAGCCGGGCGCCTCCGGCTCGCTCGGCCGCTCCGCCGTGGCGTGCCCGGCCACCGGCTTCTCGCCGGTCGGTCCGACGTTCTCCCGCCGCCGCAGGTACCGCTCGAACTCGCGGGCGATCGCGTCGCCCGAGGCCTCCGGCAGGTCGGCGGTGTCCTGGGCCTCCTCCAGCTGCTGGACGTACTCGGCCACCTCGCTGTCCTCGGCGGCCAGCTGGTCCACGCCCAGCTGCCAGGCCCGGGCGTCCTCGCCGAGCTCGCCCGGCGGGATGCGCAGGTCCAGGAGGTCCTCCAGCTTGTTCACCAGCGCCAGGGTGGCCTTCGGGTTCGGCGGCTGCGCGACGTAGTGCGGCACCGCCGCCCAGAGCGTCACCGCGGGCACCCCGGCGTGCGTGCACGCCTCCTGGAGCACCCCGACGATCCCGGTCGGGCCCTCGTACCGGCTCTCCTCCAGCTCCAGCCGGCGGGCCAGGTCCGGGTCGGAGGTGACCCCGCTGACCGGCACCGGGCGGCTGTGCGGGGTGTCGCCGAGCAGGGCGCCCAGGATCACCACCAGCTCGACACCCAGCTCGTGCGCGAAGGCGAGCAGCTCGTTGCAGAACGAGCGCCAGCGCATGCTCGGCTCGATGCCGCGGACCAGCACGACGTCCCGGGTCTTCGGTTCGGTCACCCGGATCACCGAGAGCCGGGTGGTCGGCCAGGTGATCCGGCGGACGCCGCCGTCCAGCCAGACCGTGGGCCGGTTGACCTGGAAGTCGTAGTAGTCCTCCGCGTCGAGGGCGGCGAACACCTTGCCGCCCCAGGTCTCGTCCAGATGCGCCAGGGCCGCGGAGGCGGCGTCCCCCGCATCGTTCCACCCCTCGAAGGCACAGACCATCACCGGGTCGATCAACTCGGGAACATCTTCCAGCTCGATCACCCAGCGTCTCCCTCCGGTCGGCGGCCGCCGCCGCACCCGGCAGGCAATGCCCGGATACCGGCGGGCCGGATGCCGACGGCCGAACCTCTCGTCACCCATGGAACGCCTCGCTCCATGGTCCCTACCTGCCCAGCCTACGGGCTTTGAAGCCCCGTACCGCCGGGCACCGGGACAGTCTGGGGGAGGGGGGCGCCGCGATCCACCGGTTATCCCGGCGGGCCCGGCCGGGGCGGCCACCAGGTCACCGGGTCACCGGGCCGCCAGGTCACCGGGCCGCCGGCCGCGCCCGCCCGGCGGCGCGGCGCGATGATGGAGGCGGGGGCCGGACGGCGGGTGTGAGGAGCCGGCGGATGAACGGACGGCTGTGGACCGGTGCCGGCCTCGTGCTGGCCACCGGGGCCGGTGCGGTGCTGGCGGCCCGGGCGGCGGGCCGGCGGCTGCCGGTGGAGCACGTCAGCGAGGGCGGCCTGGAGCTCGCCCAGCCGCCCGGCGCGGTCTGGGAGGTGCTGACCGACACCGGCCTCCACCCGGCCTGGCGCCGGGGCCTGTCGCACGTCGAGCCCCTGCCGGCGGCCGCCGACGGACGGCCCCGCTGGCGCGAGTACGGCCGGCACGGGTACACCACGTACGAGGTGCTGGAGAGCGCGGCCCCGCACCTGCTGGTGACCGGGATCGCCGACCGGGACCTCCCGTACGGCGGCACCTGGACGTACCGGCTGACGCCGGCCGGCGCGGGCTGCACGCTGACCGTCACCGAGCGCGGCGAGGTGTACCAGCCGCTCTACCGGGCGGTGTCGCACTACGTGACCGGAGAGGGGAGCGCCGTCCACCGCTTCCTGGACGACCTCGCCCACCGGATGGCGGGCCCGCCCGACACCCCGGAGATCTGAGCCCCGGGGGCGCGGGGCCCCGCGCCCGCGGCCTCCTCAGCGCACCCAGTGCCGCCGGTAGTCGGCCCAGTTCTGCTCGGTCGCGGCGAAGTCCACGTACAGCCCGACGCCGAAGTTCTGCCGCCCGAGGTCGTACCGGCCGAGGCCGAGCCGGATGCCCCGGATGCCGGCGCTCACCGTCTCGGCGTGACCCCAGTGGCCCCACTTGTCCTCCCAGTAGAACGGCAGGCCCATGAGCAGGTCCACGTCCTCGGGGGTGGCCTCCAGGGCCAGTTCGGTCTGGTAGGCGTTGTAGCCGCCGTAGAGGGACTCGGTCGGCATGCTGGAGTCGTAGGTCATCACGGCGATCTGGTCGACCCGGCGGGCGGTCTCGGCGAAATAGGCCTGATCCCACCACTTGCCGTGGTCGGTCAACGCGATGGCCACGTTGTGCTGGTAAGGGAGCGGGTCGATCTGCGGCACGGCGGCCGACAGCTTCGTGCCGCGCTCCGCCGTGACCGGGCGGACCTGGTCGAGCAGGGCGAGCCAGCCCTTCGAACCGGGCCGGATCGGCTCCATGTCGAAGTGCACGCCGTCGAAGCCGAGGTCCAGCACCTGGCGGGCGGAGGCGGTGACCCGGTCCCGGGTGGGGGCGTCCTCCAGGTCGAGGGCGTCCTTCTCGGGCTTGACCTCGTCGCCGAGCCAGCTCTGCACCCGGATCCCGGGCAGCGCGCGGTGCGCGGCCTCGGTGAACCAGCGGGCGCGCGGGTGCACGGTGGGCGGCAGCGAGCCGTCGTGCTCCAGCGGGCCGGTGTGCACGTAGAGGTCGCGGACGCCGGTCCCGGCCAGCCGCCGGGCGAGCGCGGCGACGTCCGCGTCACCCTTACGGCCGTCGACCCAGGCATGACCCAGCCAGACCGCGTCGCGGCCGCGGGTGCGCGCCTCGGGGGACGGGTCGCCGACGTACTGCAGGCGCAGCGCGAGGGCCGCCGAGCCGATCGGCACCACCGCCACGGCGACCGCGATCAGCGCCGCGGCCAGCGACTTCCGCCACCGCGACCAGCTCCGCCAGCGGGCGCGCAGGGCCCGCGCCCAGAGGCCGGGAAGCGCTCCCGCCCGGCGTACACGTGTCCGGAATCCACCCATGTCGTCGCTCTCCCCTCGCGGCCGAGCGCTCAGGATACGGAACACGTGCCGTGCTCCCGGCGGGGGCCGGATACCCTGGCCACGTGCGGGCCCGATTCAGCGGGCGTGCAAAGCCGACAGCCGTCGCACCCAGGGAGAAGCCCCATGGCCACTGCAGCCGACCCGTCCGTCACCCAGCAGAGCCGCGCGAACGCGCTGCGTGAGTCGCTCGCCACCCGCGTGGTGGTGGCCGACGGGGCGATGGGCACGATGCTCCAGGCGCAGGACCCGACGTTGGAGGACTTCCAGAACCTGGAGGGCTGCAACGAGGTCCTCAACCTGACCCGGCCCGACATCGTCCGGTCCGTCCACGACGCGTACTTCGCGGTGGGCGTGGACTGCGTGGAAACCAACACCTTCGGCGCCAACCACTCGGCGCTCGGCGAGTACGACATCCCGGAGCGGGTCTTCGAGCTCTCCGAGGCCGGTGCCCGGATCGCCCGCGAGGCCGCCGACCGGCACACCGCCGAGGACGGCCGGACCCGCTGGGTGCTCGGCTCGATCGGCCCCGGCACCAAGCTGCCGACCCTGGGCCACGCCCCGTACGAGGTGCTGCGCGAGGGCTTCCGGCAGAACGCGGCCGGTCTGATCGCGGGCGGCGCCGACGCGCTGCTGGTGGAGACCAGCCAGGACCTGCTGCAGACCAAGGCCGCCATCCTGGGGTCCAAGCGCGCCCTGGCCGACGCCGGCCTCGACCTGCCGGTGCTGGTCCAGGTGACGGTGGAGACCACCGGGACCATGCTGCTCGGCTCGGAGATCGGTGCCGCGCTGACCGCGCTGGAGCCGCTGGGCGTCGACTACATCGGTCTGAACTGCGCCACCGGCCCGGCCGAGATGAGCGAGCACCTGCGCTACCTGGCGAAGAACGCGCGGATCGGCCTGTCCTGCATGCCGAACGCGGGCCTGCCGGTGCTGGGCAAGGACGGCGCGCACTACCCGCTGTCCCCGGCGGAGCTGGCCGACGCGCACGACACCTTCACCCGCGAGTACGGCCTCTCGCTGGTCGGCGGCTGCTGCGGCACCACCCCCGAGCACCTGCGCCAGGTGGTCGAGCGGGTCCAGGGCCGGCCGGTCACGCCGCGCGACCCGCGTCCGGAGCCCTCGGCGGCCTCGCTGTACCAGTCGGTGCCGTTCCGCCAGGACACCTCGTACCTGGCGATCGGCGAGCGGACCAACGCCAACGGGTCGAAGAAGTTCCGCGAGTCGATGCTGGCCGGCGACTGGCAGGCCTGCGTGGAGATCGCCCGGGACCAGATCCGGGACGGCTCCCACCTGCTGGACCTCTGCGTGGACTACGTGGGCCGCGACGGCGTCGCCGACATGAAGGAGATCGCCGGCCGGCTGGCGACCGCCTCCACGCTGCCGATCGTGCTGGACTCCACCGAGCCGGACGTGCTGCGCGCCGGCCTGGAGGCGCTCGGCGGGCGGGCCCTGCTGAACTCGGTGAACTACGAGGACGGCGACGGCCCGGACACCCGTTTCGGCCGGATCGCCTCGCTGGCCCGCGAGCACGGCGCCGGTCTGATCGCGCTGACCATCGACGAGGAGGGCCAGGCCCGCACGGCGGAGAAGAAGGTCGAGATCGCCGAGCGGCTGATCGCCCAGCTCACCACCGAGTACGGCATCGACGAGGGGTCGATCCTGGTCGACTGCCTGGCCTTCACCCTGGGCACCGGGCAGGAGGAGTCCCGCCGGGACGGCATCGAGACCATCGAGGCGATCCGCGAGCTCAAGCGCCGCCACCCGGACGTGCAGACCACCCTCGGCCTGTCCAACATCTCCTTCGGCCTCAGCCCGGCCGCCCGCATGGTGATCAACTCGGTCTTCCTGAACGAGTGCGTCGAGGCGGGCCTGGACTCGGCGATCGTGCACGCCTCCAAGATCCTGCCGATGGCCCGGATCCCCGAAGACCAGCGCGACGTCGCCCTCGACCTGGTCTACGACCGCCGCAGCGAGGGCTACGACCCGCTGCAGAAGCTGCTCCAGCTGTTCGAGGGCGTCTCCTCGACCTCGATGAAGGCCTCCAAGGCGGAGGAGCTGGCGGCGCTGCCGCTGGAGGAGCGCCTGCAGCGCCGGATCATCGACGGCGAGCGCAACGGCCTGGAGGCCGACCTGGACGAGGCGCTGACGCAGCGCCCGGCGCTGGAGATCGTCAACAGCACGCTGCTGGCCGGCATGAAGGTGGTCGGCGAGCTGTTCGGCTCCGGCCAGATGCAGCTGCCGTTCGTGCTCCAGTCCGCCGAGGTGATGAAGACCGCGGTGGCCCACCTGGAGCCGCACATGGAGAAGTCCGACGACGAGGGCAAGGGCACCATCGTGCTGGCCACCGTCAAGGGCGACGTCCACGACATCGGCAAGAACCTGGTCGACATCATCCTGTCCAACAACGGCTACACCGTGGTCAACCTGGGCATCAAGCAGCCGGTCTCGGCGATCCTGGACGCCGCCCAGGAGCACAGGGCGGACGTCATCGGGATGTCCGGCCTGCTGGTGAAGTCCACCGTGATCATGAAGGAGAACCTGGAGGAGCTGAACCAGCGCAAGCTGGCGGCGGACTACCCGGTGATCCTCGGCGGCGCCGCGCTCACCCGCGCCTACGTCGAGCAGGACCTGTACGAGATCTACGAGGGCGAGGTCCGGTACGCCCGGGACGCCTTCGAGGGCCTGCGGCTGATGGACGCGCTGATCGCGGTCAAGCGCGGCGTCCCGGGCGCGACCCTGCCGGAGCTGAAGCAGCGCCGGCACGCCCGGGTGGAGGTCGAGGAGCCGGAGGAGGTCAACCTCGGCCAGATCCGCTCCGACGTCGCCGTCGACAACCGGGTGCCCGAGCCGCCGTTCTGGGGCGACCGGATCGTCAAGGGCGTGCCGTTCGCCGACTACGCCTCCTGGCTGGACGAGGACGCGCTGTTCAAGGGGCAGTGGGGCCTGAAGGCCGCCCGGAGCGGCGACGGCCCGTCGTACGAGGAGCTGGTGGAGACCGAGGGCCGGCCGCGGCTGCGGATGTGGCTGGACCGGCTGCAGACCGAGGGGTGGCTGGAGGCGGCGGTCATCTACGGCTTCTACCCGGCGAACTCCAAGGGCGACGACCTGATCGTCTTCCACGAGGACGGCACCGAGCGGACCCGCTTCACCTTCCCGCGCCAGCGGCGCGGGCGCCGGCTCTGCCTGGCCGACTTCTTCCGCCCGGAGGAGTCCGGGGTCCGCGACGTGCTCGGCCTCCAGGTGGTCACCATGGGCAACCGGATCTCCGAGGCGGCCAACGAGCTGTTCGCCGACAACTCCTACCGGGACTACCTGGAGCTGCACGGCCTCTCCGTCCAGCTGGCCGAGGCGCTGGCCGAGTTCTGGCACGCCCGGGTCCGCTTCGAGCTGGGCTTCGGCGACGAGGACCCGCAGGACGTCAAGGACATGTTCGCGCTCAAGTACCGGGGCGCCCGGTTCTCGCTCGGCTACGGCGCCTGCCCGGAGCTGGAGGACCGCGCCAAGATCGCCGAGCTGCTGAAGCCCGAGCGGATCGGCGTGGTGCTCTCCGAGGAGTTCCAGCTGCACCCGGAGCAGTCCACCGACGCGATCGTGATCCACCACCCCGAGGCGAAGTACTTCAACGCGC
This sequence comes from Kitasatospora sp. NBC_00458, assembly GCF_036013975.1. NCBI lineage: Bacteria > Bacillati > Actinomycetota > Actinomycetes > Kitasatosporales > Streptomycetaceae > Kitasatospora > Kitasatospora sp. NBC_00458. The sequence goes on along the minus strand of NZ_CP107904.1, from coordinate 2,100,710 downwards.
GGTAACTCCGCCGCCGCACCGCGTTCGCCCGATCCGGGCGGTCCGGGCGTATCCTTGATGATCCTGAACGGGCCGGTCCGCTCACCAGCGGGCCGGCCTGTGCCATCCCCGGAGCCGATCCGGGGGCACGGACGGAAGGATCCCGCCATGACCACCATCTCCACCGCCACCCAGACCCTCGGCCGCGGCGACGGGCAGGGCCTGCAGGCGGTGCTGCTGGACATGGACGGGACGCTGGTCGACACCGAGGACTTCTGGTGGCAGGCCGAGGCCTCGCTGTTCGCCGAGCTCGGGTACGCGCTCGACGAGGCGGACCGCGCCCAGGTGGTCGGCGGCCCGATGAGCCGGGTGATCGACTACCTGCTCGCCGCCACCGGCGTGGACATCGCGCCGGCCGACCTGACCGTGCTGATCAACCAGCGCTTCGTCGACCTGCTGGCCGGCGGCGTGCCGCTGATGCCGGGCGCCGAGCGGCTGCTCAACACGCTCGCCGCGCACGGTGTCCCGGCCGCGCTGGTCTCCGCCTCGCACCGGCACATCATCGACATCGTGCTGCGCTCGCTGGGCGCCGAGCACTTCGCCTTCACGGTCGCGGGGGACGAGGTGCCGCGCACCAAGCCGCACCCGGACCCGTACCTGGAGGCGGCGCGCCGGCTGGGGGCCGAGCCGGCCCGCTGCGTGGTGGTGGAGGACGCGCCGACCGGGGTGCGGGCGGCGGAGGCGGCCGGCTGCCCGGTGATCGCGGTGCCCTCGGTGGCGGTGATCGAGCCGGCGCCCGGCCGGCTGGTGCTGTCCTCGCTGGAGCAGGTCGATCTGGAGCTGCTGCGCTCGCTGGTCGCCTCACGAGTGTGATTGTCGTCTCATTGCGGATCGGTGCTACCGGCCGGTAAGCGGCCCCGGCCGCTCCCGCCCGCCGGGCGTCCGGGGAGAAAACGGGCATTGGCTGACAACTCGTAGGAGTGCCCTGACCGGCGCCGCCCCCCGTGTCCCAACTGTCACCTGTGGGGGTATCGGGTGTGTGTGTTCGATATGGCACGCTACTCCAGTTCGTTCCCCACCCCGAGCCCAGGCACCGCCGCTGACGGGCAACCCCGTCCTGCCCGCGGTCGCACGGGCGCCCGGCTCGCGTGCGCCCTCCGCAACCCCGGAGGCAACCGGCTCGCGGGCCCCCGGCCCCCGGCCGGACCGCACCCAGAAGGACGCGACCCGTGAAGACTTCAGCTGAACGACTGGCCGTGCTCGGCTGCGCCGGACTCGTGGCCGCCTCGGTGGCCGGCTGCGGCTCGGTGACCGACGCCGTCAAGGGGGACGGCGACAAGGCGATCACCATGGGGACCACCTCGGTCACCAACGCACTGGACCCGGCCGGCGCCTACGACGCCGGCTCCTGGCTGCTGCTGCGCAACACCTTCCAGTCGCTGCTCAGCTACCCGGCCGCCTCCAGCGCGCCCAGCCCGGACGCCGCCCAGTCCTGCGAGTTCACCGCGGGCGAGGCCACCCAGTACCGCTGCACGCTGAAGAGCGGCCTGAAGTTCTCCAACGGCCACGCGCTGACCGCCGCCGACGTCGTCTTCTCGATCCAGCGGACGCTGAAGATCAACGACCAGAGCGGCCCGGCCGGCCTGCTCTCGTCGATCAAGTCGGTCGAGTCCAAGAGCGACACCGAGGTGGTGTTCCAGCTCTCCCAGCCCGACGCCACCCTCCCGGCCAAGCTCGCCGGCCCCGCCGGCGCGATCGTCGACCAGGAGGTCTTCCCGGCCGACAAGCTGCTCGGCAACGACAAGCTGGTCGGCTCGGGCCCGTACAAGATCGACTCGATCGAGCCGATGGCCGGCGGCACCGGCCCGGGCAAGGTCGTGCTGTCGCCCAACGACAAGTACACCGGCGACGCCAAGCTGCGGAACAAGAAGTTCACCCTGCGGTACTTCGACAAGCCCGCCGACCTCAAGGCCTCGCTGGACAAGGGCGAGGTCGACCTCGCCGACAACAGCCTGGAGCCCAACACCGCCGCCCAGATCCTCTCCGAGCAGCAGGGCGGCAAGACCGACCTGCGGGTCGTCGAGGGCGACAGCAACGACACCCGCTACCTGGTCTTCAACACCAAGGACGCGACCGGCGGCAACCTCGCCGTCCGGCAGGCCGCGGCCCAGCTGGTCGACCGCAAGGCGCTCGCCCGCGACGTCTTCGCGCGCACCGTCCAGCCGCTGTACTCGATGGTCCCGGCCGGCGTCAGCGGCCACAACACGGCCTTCTTCGACCGCTACGGGGACCAGGACGTCAACAAGGCCAAGGCGATCCTCGCCGCCGCCAAGGTCCAGACCCCGGTCAAGCTCACCCTCACCTGGTCGCGCTCCCGCGCCGAGGGCGCCGAGTCCGAGACGCTGAAGAAGCAGCTGGAGGCCGGCGGCCTGTTCCAGATCACCGTGCAGCACGAGCCCGACTGGGACGCCTTCAAGAAGGGCTGGGCCGAGGGCAAGTACCAGCTGTACACGATCGGCTGGTTCGCCGACTACCCGGACCCGGACAACTACGTCGCCCCGCTGATCGTCGAGGGCGGCTCCTACCACCACGGCTGGGACGACCCGCAGATCAGCCAGAAGCTGGTCCCGGACACCCTCAAGCAGGCCGACCGCGCTGCCGCGACGACGGCCTACGGCCAGATCCAGAACATCGTCGCCGCCAACGCCCCGCTGATCCCGCTGTTCCAGAACAAGGCGTTCTTCGCCTCCCGCTCCAACATCACCGGCGTCGAGTCGACCGTCGACACCACCGGCTTCTTCCGGTTCTGGGAGATCGGCCGCGTCGGCAAGTAGCCGGCGGACGCACCGAACGGCGGACGGCCCGTCCGCTCCCCCTCCGAGGGGAGCGGACGGGCCGCCGTCGTGCTCCGGCCGGGGCTACAGCGCGCCGGGGCGGACCAGCCCGCTCTCGTACGCGTACACCGCCGCCTGCACCCGGTCGCGCAGCTGCAGCTTGGTCAGCACGTGGCCCACGTGCGTCTTCACCGTCGTCTCGCTGACGAACAGCTCCGCCGCGATCTCCGCGTTCGACAGCCCGCGCGCCACCAGCTTCAGCACCTCCAGCTCCCGCTCGGTCAGCGCGTTCAGCGCCTGCGGCGGAGCCTCGTCACCGGACGGCAGCTTGGTGGCGTACATGTCCAGCAGCCGCCGGGTGATCGACGGCGCCAGCATCGCCGCACCGTCCGCCACCACCCGGATCGCCTGCACCAGCTCCTCGGCCGGCACGTCCTTCAGCAGGAAGCCGCTGGCCCCCGCGCGGAGCGCCTCCACCACGTACTCGTCCAGGTCGAAGGTGGTCAGCACCAGCACCTTGGCCGGACCGTCCCGCCCCGGACCGGCGATCCGGCGGGTCGCCTCCACACCGTCCATCCGCGGCATCCGGATGTCCATCAGCACCACGTCGGGCTGCAGCGCCCGGACCTGGTCCAGGGCCTGCTGGCCGTCGCCGGCCTCGCCGACCACCACCAGGTCGGACTCGGCCTCCAGGATCATCCGGAAACCGGTGCGGAGCAGCGGCTGGTCGTCGACCAGCAGCACTCGGATCGTCACCTAGGACTCCTTGCTCATCGGATCCCCCGTGGGATCGCCCTCGTCGGACGTACGCGCCAGCGGCAGCGGGTACGGCGGGGGAGTGCCGCCGAACTCCGGGCAGCTGGCCTGGTGGTCGCACCAGCCGCAGAGCCGGTTGCGGGTCGCCGGGAAGTCCCCGGTCGCCACCGCGTGCCCGATCCGCTCCCACAGTGCCAGCAGCTTGCGCTCCACCGCGAGCAGGTCGGCCTCGTCCGGGTCGTAACTGACCACGTCCCCGCCGCCGCCCAGGTAGACCAGCTGCAGCCGCCGCGGGATGACGCCCTTCCACCGCCAGACCACCAGCGCGTAGAACTTCATCTGGAACATCGCCTTGGCCTCGAAGTCCCGCGAGGGCGCCCGGCCGGTCTTGTAGTCCACCAGCCGCACCTCGCCGGTGGGCGCGACGTCCACCCGGTCGATGTACCCCCGCAGCAGCAGCCCGGAGTCCAGCGCCGTCTCCACGTACAGCTCGCGCTCGACCGGGTGCAGCCGGGTCGGGTCCTCCAGCCGGAACCACTGGGTGAGCAGCTTCTCGGCGTCGGCCAGCCAGCGGGTCAGCGCCGCACCGTCCGGGTCCTCGGGGAAGAGGCCGGACAGCTCCGGGCGCTCGCCCAGCAGCCGCTCCCACTGCGGGCGCAGCAGGCCCAGCGCCCGCTCCGGCGTCCGCTCCGCCGCCGGGCTGTCGAACAGCCGCTCCAGCACCGCGTGCACCAGGGTGCCCCGGGTCGCCGCCGCGCTCGGCGGTTCCGGCAGCCGGTCGATCACCCGCAGCCGGTACAGCAGCGGGCAGGTCAGGAAGTCCCCCGCGCGCGACGGGGACAGGCCGGTCGGGGGTGCCGCCGGGCGGGGCGTGACCACCCCGGCACCGCTGGTGTCGGTCTGCTGCATACCCCGACCCTATTGCCCTGCACTGTCATCCCGCTGCCACGGTGCTGCCAGAACCCGCCCCCACGGGGTATGAGGCAGGGAGAAGCGAGGGGCGCGCGGCGCCCGGCGGCCCCGATCACGTAGCGTGGGCGCACCGGCGCGCGGCGCGGCGCGGGGAGACGGACGAAGGGAACCCGGTGAGCGACAGCAGGGGGCGGCAGACGTCCGACCAGCCACCGCACGGCGGCGGCCCCCGGCCGGGGACCCCGCCGTCCGAGGACCCGCAGCCGCGCGGCGGCATGCTGGTGGGCCGCCCCTTCGGGGTGCCCGTGTACGTCACCCCGTCCTGGTTCGTCATCGCCGCGCTGATCACCTGGGTGTTCGGCGGCCAGCTCGACCGCGTCCTGCCCGAACTCGGCGGCGCCCGCTACCTGGTCGCGTTCTCCTTCGCGGTCGCCTTCTACGGCTCCGTGCTGGTCCACGAACTCGCCCACACCGTGGTCGCGCTCCGCTACCGGCTCGGCGTGCGCCGCATCCAGCTCCAGTTCTTCGGCGGCGTCTCCGAGATCGAGAAGGAGGCCGAGCGCCCCTGGCGCGAGTTCTGGCTCGCCTTCGTCGGGCCGCTGCTCTCCCTGGTCCTCGGCGGCCTCTTCCTCCTCGCCCTGCAGGCCGTCGAGATGGCCAGCGTGCCCGGGGTGCTGCTCACCGGCCTGATGGTCTCCAACCTCGTCGTCGCCGCCTTCAACCTGCTGCCCGGCCTGCCGCTCGACGGCGGCCGGATGCTGCGCGCCGTGGTCTGGGCGATCACCGGCAGGCCGATGGCCGGCACCGTCGCCGCCGCCTGGGCCGGCCGCGCGCTGGCCGTCGTCGTGCTCATCGGCCTCCCGCTGGTCAGCGCCTCCCGCGACCTCGAACGCAGCCGCACCGACACCCTGATCGACGCCGTCCTCGCCGCCGTCCTCGCCGCCGTCATCTGGAACGGCGCCACCGGCTCGCTGCGCAACGCCCGGCTCAAGGAGGCGCTGCCCGGCCTGCGGCTGCGCGACCTCGCCCGCCGGGCCGTCGAGGTCACCGCCGACACCCCGCTCGGCGAGGCCATGCGCCGCGCCCGCGAGGCCGAGGCCGGCGCCGTCGTCGTCGTCGACGGACGCGGCGACCCGGTCGCCATCGTCCGGGAGTCCGCCGTCCGCGGCATCCCCGAGCACCGGCGCCCCTGGGTCGCCGTCGGCCCGCTCGCCCGCGACCTCGAACCCGGCCTCCGGCTCCCCGCCGACCTCTCCGGCGAGGACCTGCTGCGCGCCGTCCGGGCCACCCCGGCCGGCGAGTACCTGGTCGTCGAGGAGGACGGGCAGGTGTACGGGGTGGCCGCGCTCACCGACATCGAACAGCGGCTGACCGCCGCCGTCACCGGCCGGGCCTGACCGCGCCGCCGGGGCCGAAGATCACCCTGGTCGGGCGGGACCGTCCGCTTCCCTTAGGATTGTCCGCATGTCCGAACCGACCGGTGCCACCCGCCGACGCGGGCCCTTCCAGGTCGGGGACCAGGTCCAGCTGACCGACCCGAAGGGCCGCCACTACACGTTCACGCTCCAGGCCGGGAACCAGTTCCACACCCACAAGGGTGCGTTCCCCCACGACGAGCTGATCGGCGCCCCCGAGGGCACGGTCGTGCGCACCACGGGCAACGTCCCGTACCTCGCGCTGCGCCCCCTGCTCCCCGACTACGTCCTGTCCATGCCGCGCGGCGCCGCCGTGATCTACCCCAAGGACGCGGGGCAGATCCTGGCGATGGCCGACATCTTCGCGGGCGCCCGCGTGGTGGAGGCCGGCGTCGGATCCGGCGCGCTCTCCACCTACCTGCTGCGCGCCGTCGGCGACACCGGCATGCTCGCCTCCTACGAGCGCCGGCAGGACTTCGCCGACATCGCCAAGAGCAACGTCGAGCGCTACTTCGGCGGGCCGCACCCGGCGTGGAAGCTCACCGTCGGCGACCTCCAGGACAACCTGGTCGAGGCCGACGTCGACCGCGTCATCCTGGACATGCTGGCCCCCTGGGAGTGCCTGGACGTCGCCTCCAAGGCGCTCGTCCCCGGCGGCCTCATCTGCTGCTACGTGGCCACCACCACGCAGATGTCCAAGACCGTCGAGGCGCTGCGCGAGCACGGCACCTTCACCGAGCCGCAGGCCTGGGAGACCATGGTCCGCACCTGGCACCTGGAGGGCCTGGCCGTCCGCCCGGACCACCGGATGATCGGCCACACCGGCTTCCTGCTCACCGCCCGCCGGCTGGCCGACGGCGTCGAGCCGCCGCTGCGCCGCCGCCGCCCCGCCAAGGGCGCCTACGGCGAGGACTACGACAACGGGACCCCCGAGCAGTCCCTGCAGGAGCGCGCGGCCGCCCGGGCCGCCGCCCGCGCCGAGAACGCCGGTCAGACCGACCTCGGCTGAGCACCCCGTCGGAGGGGCGGTACGCGTCGTCGTACCGCCCCTCCGCGCTGTCCGGGCCGGGGCGACCCGGGCCACCGGACGGCCGCCCGGGTGTGCGACGATGCTCGCTCACACAGACCACTGGAGGGGACGCCTGGTGGAGACCGCGGTCGGGACGACGGCTGGACAGCACACCCCCGGACAGCAGGGCACCGGACAGCGGGGCCCCGGGGGCCGCACCGGGCCCGCCCGGGCCCGGACCACCCCCTGGCACTGGGTCCTCACCGTCGCCGGCTGCGCCGCCGTGGTGGCGGCCGCACTCGCCGCCGGTCCCGCGACCGGCGCCCCGCACCCGACGCGCTCCGCTCCCAAGGCCCTGCCGGCCGCCGCGGCGCCGGACCCGGCCGCGGCCGAACTCCCGCTGGACTGCGGTCCGTTCCCGGTCAGAACGGCCGTCAGCTTCGCCGCCGACCTGGGCGACGGCAAGCCCGGCACCGTCGTCGCCGCCCACTGCGCGGCCGAGAACGGCACCCCGCCGGACGCCGTCTACCTGCTCGGACCGGGCCCGGCCGGCGGCCGGCCGGTGGTGCTGGCCACCCTGCTCTCCGAGCGCGAGAACCTCACCGTCAGCCGGCTGGCCCTGCGCTCCGACGGCACCGTCACCGGGCACGCCCAGGGGTACTCCGGCGACGACGTGCCGCGCTTCGAGCCGGACATCTCACTCGACCTCACCTGGACGCGCAGGAGCGGCGGCTGGGACCGTACCCAGACCGCCGCTCCGCTCAGCCGGACCTGAGGGGGAGGGACCCGCCCACCCGCCTCCGGGCGCCCGTGCCTACTCCGCGTCCGGGCCGAACACCTCGACCCGGTCGGCGGCCCGGCGGACGTGGATGCAGTCGCCCGGGCAGTCCTTCACCGAGTCCACCACGTCCTGAAGCAGCGTCAGCGGCACCGGCACCGTCTCGCCGGGCTGCTGCCGGAGTTCGTCGTCGGCCCCCTTGACGTAGGCGAGGCCGTCGATGTCCAGTTCGAAGACCTCCGGTGCGTACTGCGCGCAGATGCCGTCGCCGGTGCACAGATCCTGGTCGATCCAGACCTCCAGCGGCTCGGACGCCGCCTTCGACTCGCTCACCGACATGCTTTTCCGCCGTTTCTGTCCCGGGACGCCCCTTCTCGGGGCATTCCCGCCATTCGTACAACGATCGGACCTCAGGCAGCGGTCGCGATCGGATATCGACTCGATCGACGATACATCTGGTCCGCTTTGGCCGGTGCGCGGTGGGTATCCCCCTAGCAGAGGGGAAGCACGCGAGGGCGAAGATCGGACACGCCCGTTCCATCTTTCTTGATCTAGGGGTTTACGGACCCCTGGTCCCAGGTAGGGTCTGGAAGCGTCCAGCTCCCCGGAGGAGGTGAGGACCGTGGCAGCCCACGATGACGACTACAACCGCAGCACCGGCAGGCCCGCTCGTGGTTCCGACGAGACCGCTCAGGTCTCGTACCTTGAGCAGGAAATCGCCGTCCTGCGCCGCAAGCTCGCCGACTCGCCGCGCAATTCGAGGATCCTCGAAGAGCGGATCGTCGAGCTCCAGACCAACCTGGCCGGCGTGACCGCCCAGAACGAACGGCTCGCCTCCACCCTGCGAGAGGCCCGCGACCAGATCGTGGCCCTCAAGGAGGAAGTGGACCGGCTGGCACAGCCCCCGGCCGGATTCGGCGTCTTCCTCAGCGCCAACGAGGACGGCACCGCCGACATCTTCACCGGCGGGCGCAAGCTCCGCGTGAACGTCAGCCCCAACGTCGACCCGGACGAGCTGCGGCGTGGCCAGGAGGTGATGCTCAACGAGGCCCTCAACATCGTGGACGCGATGGCCTTCGAGAGCATCGGCGACCTCGTCACCCTCAAGGAGGTCCTGGAGGACGGCGAGCGGGCCCTGGTCGTCGGCCACACCGACGAGGAGCGGGTGGTGCGCCTCGCCGAACCGCTGCGCGAGATCACCCTCCGGGCGGGGGACGCCCTCCTGCTGGAGCCCCGCTCCGGCTACGTGTACGAGGTCGTGCCGAAGTCCGAGGTCGAGGAGCTGGTCCTCGAAGAGGTCCCGGACATCGACTACCGCCAGATCGGCGGCCTGGCCAACCAGATCGAACTGATCCGGGACGCCGTCGAACTGCCGTACCTGCACGCGGACCTCTTCAAGGAGTACGAGCTCCGCCCGCCCAAGGGCGTGCTGCTCTACGGCCCGCCCGGCTGCGGCAAGACGCTGATCGCCAAGGCCGTGGCGAACTCGCTGGCCAAGAAGGTCGCCGAGGTCACCGGCCGGCCCCAGGGGAAGAGCTACTTCCTCAACATCAAGGGCCCCGAGCTGCTCAACAAGTACGTCGGCGAGACCGAGCGGCAGATCCGCCTGGTCTTCCAGCGGGCCCGGGAGAAGGCCAGCGAGGGCACGCCGGTCATCGTCTTCTTCGACGAGATGGAGTCGCTGTTCCGCACCCGCGGCTCCGGTGTCAGCTCGGACGTGGAGAACACCATCGTCCCGCAGCTGCTCGCCGAGATCGACGGCGTGGAGGGCCTGGAGAACGTCATCGTCATCGGCGCCTCGAACCGCGAGGACATGATCGACCCGGCGATCCTGCGGCCCGGCCGCCTGGACGTCAAGATCAAGATCGAGCGCCCGGACGCCGAGGCCGCGAAGGACATCTTCTCCAAGTACCTCAAGGACTCGCTGCCGTTCCACCCGGACGACCTCAAGGAGCACGACGGCTCCGTGGACGCCACGGTGGCGGCGATGATCCAGTCGGTGGTGGAGCGGATGTACTCCGAGACGGAGGAGAACCGCTTCCTGGAGGTCACCTACGCCAACGGTGACAAGGAGGTCCTGTACTTCAAGGACTTCAACTCCGGCGCGATGATCCAGAACATCGTCGACCGGGCGAAGAAGATGGCCATCAAGGACTTCCTCGACCACGGTCAGCGGGGTCTGCGCGTCGCCCACCTGCTCAACGCCTGCGTGGACGAGTTCAAGGAGAACGAGGACCTGCCGAACACCACCAACCCGGACGACTGGGCCCGGATCTCCGGGAAGAAGGGCGAGCGGATCGTCTTCATCCGCACCCTGGTCACCGGGAAGCAGGGCGCCGAGTCCGGCCGCTCCATCGACACTGTCGCCAACACCGGGCAGTACCTGTAACCGATCCGATCCGGTCCGGGCCGCCCGCGGTCCCCGGAACCCACGCCCCGTCCGGCTGTGGTGCCTCGCGGCCCCGCAGCCGGACGGCGCGTCTCGGGACCCGCCGGTCGGTGCCGCGTTCTAGGCTCGACCCACCGTTCGCGGGCAGACGGCCGGCATCGGTGTTGTTCAGCGGTACGTCAGCGTGTCCCGCCCGTCGGGGGCGGCACACCGGGCAAGGAGGGCCGCATGACCGTACGGCGCGTGATGGGCATCGAGACCGAGTACGGGATCTCCGTGCCGGGGCACCCCAACGCCAACGCCATGCTCACCTCGTCCCAGATCGTCAACGCGTACGCGGCGGCGATGCACCGGGCACGGCGGGCCCGCTGGGACTTCGAGGAGGAGAATCCGCTGCGCGACGCCCGGGGCTTCGACCTCGCACGGGACGTCGCGGACGCCAGCCAGCTGACCGACGAGGACATCGGCCTCGCCAACGTCATCCTCACCAACGGCGCGCGGTTCTACGTCGACCACGCCCACCCCGAGTACAGCTCGCCCGAGGTGACCAACCCGCGCGACGCCGTGCTCTGGGACAAGGCCGGCGAACGGATCATGGCGGCCGCCGCACAGCGCGCGCTGGAGCTGCCCAACGGGCAGACCATCCACCTCTACAAGAACAACACCGACAACAAGGGCGCCTCCTACGGCACCCACGAGAACTACCTGATGAAGCGGGCGACGCCGTTCGCGGACATCGTCCGCCACCTCACCCCGTTCTTCGTCTCCCGCCAGGTGGTCACCGGCGCGGGCCGGGTCGGGATCGGGCAGGACGGCTCGGCCAACGGCTTCCAGATCAGCCAGCGCGCCGACTACTTCGAGGTCGAGGTCGGCCTGGAGACCACCCTCAAGCGCCCGATCATCAACACCCGGGACGAACCGCACGCCGATGCCGAGAAGTACCGCCGGCTGCACGTGATCATCGGGGACGCCAACCTCTCCGAGATCTCCACCTACCTCAAGCTCGGCACCACCTCCCTGGTCCTGGCGATGATCGAGGACGCCTTCATCGCGTCCGACCTCGCCGTCGACCAGCCGGTCCGCACCCTGCACCGGGTCTCCCACGACCCGACGCTCAAACACCTGATCACGCTCCGCAGCGGCCGCCGGCTCACCGCCGTCCAGCTCCAGCTGGAGTACTTCGAGCTGGCCCGCAAGTACGTCGAGGACCGTTTCGGCACCGACGCCGACGAGCAGACCGTGGACGTGCTGGCGCGCTGGGAGGACGTGCTGGGCCGGCTGGAGCGCGACCCGATGTCGCTCTCCCGGCAGCTCGACTGGGTCGCCAAGCGGGAGATCCTGGAGGGCTACCGCACCCGGGACGCCCTGGAGTGGGACAGCCCGCGGCTCCAGCTGGTCGACCTGCAGTACAGCGACGTGCGCCCGGAGAAGGGCCTTTACAACCGCCTGGTGGCCCGTGGGCGGTTCGACCGGCTGGTCACCGAGGAAGAGGTCGAGCGGGCCGTCACCAAGCCCCCGGAGGACACCCGGGCGTACTTCCGCGGGCGCTGCCTCGACCAGTACGCGGAGCACGTCGCGGCCGCCTCCTGGGACTCGGTGATCTTCGACCTGCCGGGGCGGGACTCGCTCCAGCGGGTCCCCACCCTGGAGCCGCTCCGCGGCACCCGGAACCACGTCAAGGAACTGCTGGACCGCTGCCGCACCGCCGAGGACCTGCTCCGGGTGCTCTCCGGCGGGTAGTTTTCCGATCACCACGGGTGAACGCCCGGCGAATGGGAATCATCCGGGGTGGCAGCGGGTGTTGGACAGGAAGCGCCACCGGCAAACCGGAAGCGGGTAGTCGCACCTTGTGTATAGGGTCGGTGCAGCAAGCAGCGACCAAACCGTGCCACACGATCGAGCGGGGTGAGGGAAATGGCGAGCAAGGACACCGGCGGCGGCCAGCAGCGGGCGAACCGCTCCTCCGAGGAGGTCGAGGAGCAGGCCGCGGAAGCGCAGAATTCCGAGGAGCTCAAGGAACGCCAGGAAAAGCTGAGCGACGACGTCGACGCGGTTCTGGACGAAATCGACGAGGTCCTGGAGTCGAACGCCGAGGATTTCGTGCGGCAGTTCGTGCAAAAGGGCGGGCAGTAACCCCGGCGACCCCTTCCGGGCAATCCGGGAATTCACGGTTGCGACCGGGAGTGCGGGCGGGCGGCGGGAGCCGGCCGTCCGCCCCGGTCCGCCCCTCCGCCCCTCTGGACAGTGATCGTCCGGCGGGTAGGGTGCGGGCAGTGCGCGCTTCAAGCTACCTGGAAGGAATCGTGTGGAAGCCAACATCCGTGGCACCGGGCGTCTACCGGCTGCCTTCCTGACCCCGGGGTCCTCGTCGTTCCTCGACTTCCTGGCCGACCACCAGCCGGAGCTGATCCCGGGCCGGCGCAGCCTGCCCGAGGGCATCGTCCAGGCCCCGCACGGCACGACCATCGTCTCGGTGGTCTTCGACGGCGGTGTCGTCCTCGCGGGTGACCGCCGCGCCACGATGGGCAACGTGATCGCCCAGCGGGACATGCAGAAGGTCTTCCCGGCCGACGAGTACAGCGCGGTCGGCGTCGCCGGCACCGCCGGCCTCGCGATCGAGATGGTCCGGCTGTTCCAGTTGGAGCTGGAGCACTACGAGAAGATCGAGGGCACGGTGCTCTCCCTGGAGGGCAAGGCCAACCGGCTCACCACCATGATCCGGGGCAACCTGGGCATGGCGATGCAGGGCCTGGCCGTCGTCCCGGTCTTCGCCGGCTACGACCTCGACCTCGGCCGCGGCCGGATCTTCACCTACGACGTCACCGGCGGCCGCTCCGAGGAGCGCGGCTTCGCCGCCACCGGTTCCGGCTCGGTCTTCGCCCGCGGTTCGCTGAAGAAGCTCTACCGCGACGACCTGACGGCCGAGCAGGCCTCCACCGCGGTCGTCCAGGCCCTGTACGACGCGGCCGACGACGACTCCGCCACCGGCGGCCCGGACCTCGCCCGCAGGATCTTCCCGATCGTGTCGCTGATCACCGAGGACGGCTTCCGCCGGCTCACCGACGAAGAGGTCACCGAGATCGTCGTCTCCATCACCGAGCACCGCCTGAACCACCCCAACGGTCCGCAGGCCCCGCTGCTCTAGCCGTCAGCCACACCTACCAAGGAAGGGACGACCGCCGGTGTCGACACCGTTCTACGTCTCGCCCCAGCAGGCCATGGCGGACCGCGCCGAGTACGCCCGCAAGGGCATCGCACGCGGTCGCAGCGTGGTCGTGCTCACCTACGCCGACGGCATCGTCTTCGTCGCGGAGAACACCTCCCGGGCGCTCCACAAGGTCTCCGAGATCTACGACAAGATCGCCTTCGCGGCGGTCGGCCGCTACAACGAGTTCGAGAACCTGCGCATCGGCGGCGTCCGCTACGCCGACCTGCGCGGCTACTCCTACGACCGTGCGGACGTCACCGCCCGGGGCCTGGCCAACGTCTACGCCCAGACGCTCGGCACCATCTTCTCCTCCGTCGGCGAGAAGCCGTACGAGGTGGAGCTCATCGTGGCCGAGGTCGGCCGCACCACCGAAGAGGACCAGATCTACCGGCTCACCCCGGACGGCTCGGTCGTCGACGAGAAGAACTACGTGGTGGTCGGCGGCAACGCCGACTCCATCGGCAACTACCTCGGCCAGCGCCACCGCGGCGGGCTCTCGCTGACCGACGCGGTGAAGGTGGCCGTGGACTCGCTCGCCCGGGACCCCAACGGCGGCAGCCCGCGCACCCTCACCCCCGAGCAGCTGGAGGTGGCGGTGCTGGACCGCCAGCGCTTCCAGCAGCGCAAGTTCAAGCGGATCCTGGGCGGCCAGCTCGCCCGGCTGCTCGACGGCGACGAGTCCGCCGAGACCGACGACGAGGAGAAGCCGGCGGCCACCCCGCCGGGCGACTCCGACCAGTAGTGCCTGCGGGGTCCCCGCGGCGGCCGGCGACGTCCGCCGCGGGGACCCCGGTGCCCCTGCGGCGGCCGGGACGGCGCCGCGGAGGCGGTTTCGGACAGCTCCCATCAGAGAATGGATGGCCCATGGACCGCCGAATTTTCGGGCTGGAGAACGAGTACGGCGTCACCTGTACGTTCCGCGGGCAGCGCAGGCTGTCCCCGGACGAGGTGGCCCGGTACCTCTTCCGCCGCGTAGTCTCCTGGGGCCGCAGCAGCAACGTGTTCCTGCGCAACGGTGCCCGCCTGTACCTCGACGTGGGCTCCCACCCCGAGTACGCCACCCCCGAGTGCGACGACGTCACCGAGCTGGTGACGCACGACAAGGCGGGCGAGCGCATCCTTGAGGGCCTCCTGGTGGACGCCGAGCGGCGGCTGCACGAGGAGGGCATCGCCGGGGACGTCTACCTCTTCAAGAACAACACCGACTCGGCCGGCAACTCCTACGGCTGCCACGAGAACTACCTGGTGGCCCGGCACGGCGAGTTCTCCCGGCTGGCCGACGTGCTCATCCCGTTCCTGGTGACCCGCCAGCTGATCTGCGGCGCCGGCAAGGTGCTGCAGACCCCGCGCGGCGCGGTCTACTGCGTCAGCCAGCGGGCCGAGCACATCTGGGAGGGCGTCAGCTCGGCGACCACCCGCTCCCGTCCGATCATCAACACCCGGGACGAGCCGCACGCCGACGCCGAGCGGTACCGGCGGCTGCACGTGATCGTCGGCGACTCCAACATGTCCGAGACCACCACCCTGCTCAAGGTCGGCTCCACCGACCTGGTGCTCCGGCTGATCGAGGCCGGCGTGGTGATGCGCGACCTCACCCTGGAGAACCCGATCCGGGCGATCCGCGAGGTCAGCCACGACCTCACCGGGACCCACCAGGTCCGGCTGGCCAACGGCCGGGAGGCCAGCGCGCTGGACATCCAGGAGGAGTACTACACCAAGGCGCTGGAGTTCGCCGACCGCAAGGGCATCAACACCGGCACCATCGCCCGCGTCCTCGACCTGTGGGGCCGCACCCTGGAGGCGGTGAAGACCGAGCGGCTCGACGACGTGGCCACCGAGATCGACTGGATCATGAAGTACAAGCTCATCGAGCGCTACCGCGAGAAGCACCAGATGAGCATGAGCAACCCGCGGGTCGCCCAGATCGACCTCGCCTACCACGACATCCACCGCCGGCGCGGGCTGTTCTACCTGCTCCAGGCGAAGAACCAGGCGCAGCGGGTGACCACCGACCTCAAGACCTTCGAGGCCAAGTCGATCCCGCCGCAGACCACCCGGGCCCGGCTGCGCGGGGACTTCATCCGCCGGGCGCAGGAGCAGCGCCGCGACTTCACCGTCGACTGGGTGCACCTCAAGCTGAACGACCAGGCGCAGCGGACGGTGCTGTGCAAGGACCCGTTCCGGTCGGTCGACGAGAGGGTGGAGAAGCTCATCGCGGGGATGTGAGCGGTGCCGGCGTCCCCTGCCGGTGTGATCTTTGCGGTGCCCGGACCCGGCGGTGTCTACCGGAGCCGGGCACCGTCGGGGAATACGCTGTCCGTCGAGTCCGGAGAGCCGACTTTGACCGACAGTTAGGAACACCGTGCGCCGCACCGCCGGGTTGCTTCTCACCCTGCCCCTGCTGCTGGCGGTGGCCTGCAGCAGCTCCACCGAACCCGCGAGCCCGGCCACGCCGTCGGCGTCGCCCACCGCCGCGCCCACCGTGCCGACCCCGGTGAACGAGGCCCCGCCGATGCCGACGCTGTCCGGCGGCGGCTTCGGGAGCAAGGCCACCATCACCCTCCCCGAGGGCCAGCCCAGCGGCCAGTTCGTGGTGAACACCGTCAGCGAGGGGGACCGGTCGACCGTCAACAAGGGCGACTGGGTCACGGTCAACTACACCGCGAAGGACTGGACCACCGGCAAGGACCTGCCCAGCTCGTACGACGCGGGCGGCAAGCCGCAGCTCTACCAGGCCGGCAGCGGGCAGCTGGTGCCGGCCTTCGACCAGAGCGTGATCGGCAAGAAGGTCGGCAGCCGGCTGCTGGTGGTGGCCCCGCCGGCCGCCGCGTTCGGCACCCAGGGCAGCACCCAGCTCGGGGTGGGTCCGGGCGACACGGTGGTGTTCGTGCTGGACATCATGGAGAGCCTGCCGCCGGACTCCACGCTCTCCGGCACCATGACGCAGCCGCCGGCGACGATGCCGCAGGTCAAGGACAACGGCAAGGCCGCGGTGACGATCACCGTGCCGCCCGGGCAGGCGCCGCCGACCGAGCTCCAGCAGGCGGTGCTGATCAAGGGCGAGGGCAAGCAGGTCAAGGAGGGGCAGACCCTGGTGGTGCAGTACACCGGGGTGCTGTGGAGCAACGGCCAGCAGTTCGACTCCTCCTGGAGCCACGGCGGTGCGCAGGCGCTGCAGATCGGCACCGGCAGTGTGATCGAGGGCTGGGACAAGGGCCTGGTGGGCCAGAACGTCGGCAGCCGGGTCGAGCTCGTGGTGCCGCCGGCGCTCGGTTACAAGGACCAGGCGCAGGGCGCGGTGCCGCCGAACTCGACGCTGGTCTTCGTGATCGACATCCTGGAGGCCGTGTAGGACGCGTCCTGGAGTCCTCCGCGGCCTGGGAAAGGCCGGAGGGATTCCGTACGCTTGGGCGGGCGCTCGCACAGGGAAGCGCCCGCCCTCATCCTGACCTGTCATACTGCCCTCGCACTGTGGTAGGCGCCGCCGGCGTCCGGGGTCCGGGCGTGCAGTGCGGCAGCACCCGGCGCCCACCACGCCGGCACCGTAGACCTCGAAGACCTCGTGGCGAGATGGATGGGGAGTCATGTCTGAGAAAGCGTCGAGCCCGGGCGGAGCCGGCACCGCGAACGGAAACTCCGCCGGTGACCCGGCAGACTCGCGGCCCGGTGGCCCGCTTCCGGGTGACGGCGAGTCGATCGTCGTACCGCCGTCGATCCTGAAGCAGCAGGCCGGCTGGGCCCAGCCCGGCGAGGCCCCGCGGCCGGCGGGCGGGACGAAGACCGACGACACCCCGCAGATCTTCGCGTCGACCGTGCGCCGCCAGGACACCTCCGAGGCCGGGTACGACGAGAACCCGGGGAACGTCGGGAAGCTGGGTGTGATCCTCGGCACGGTGCTGTCCGTGCTGCTGATCGGCAGCGCCGTCACGCTGTACCTGGTGAACAAGGACGACTCGTCGGACTCCGCCGCCGCCAAGCCGGACGCGGCCAAGAGCGCGCCGGCCACGCCGACCGCCGAGCCGGTCCCGCCGATCAAGGACAGCGCCAAGGTGCTGCCGACCGTCACCGGCGAGTTCGGCAAGAAGGCCACCATCGAGGTCCCCGCCGAGCAGGCGGACGGCAACTTCGTGGTGAAGGTCCTCTCCGAGGGCACCGGCCCCAAGGTCGAGAAGAACTCCTGGACCTCGGTCGACTACACCGGCAAGGACTGGAACACCGGCAAGGACATCCCCTCCTCGTACGACGAGAAGGGCAAGCCGCAGATCTTCCAGGCCGGCACCGACGCGCTGATCCCGGCGCTCGACCAGGCCGTGGTCGGCAAGAAGGCCGGCAGCCGGCTCCTGGTGGTGGCCCCGCCGGCCGCCGCCTTCGGCGCCCAGGGCAACCCGAGCATGTCGATCGGCGCGAAGGACAACCTGGTCTTCGTCATCGACATCCGCAACAGCAACGCCCCGGACTCCGTGGTCAGCGGTACCGTGACCCCGCCGCCCGCGGACTTCCCGCAGGTCAAGGACAACGGCAAGAAGCCGGCCGACATCACCCCGGTGGCCGGCGCGGCCGACCCGACCGAGCTGAAGTCCCACGTCCTGATCAAGGGCGAGGGCCGCAAGGTCGAGAAGGGCGAGAAGATCCTCGTCCAGTACACCGGCGCGCTGTTCAAGGACGGCAAGGTCTTCGACTCCTCGCTGAGCAAGGGCCAGGCGTTCTCGTTCCCGCTCGGCGGCGGACAGGTCATCGCCGGCTGGGACCAGGGCCTGGAGGGCCAGACCATCGGCAGCCGCGTCGAGCTGGTCATCCCGGCCTCGCTGGGCTACAAGGACCAGGCCCAGGGCGACATCCCGGCCAACTCCACGCTGGTCTTCGTGGTCGACATCCTCGACGCCGGTCAGGGCTGATCCACTTTCGGGTGACAATGGTGTGCGTGTGACCTTCGGGCCGGGCCGCGTGGCCCGTGCCCGGACGGGCGGCGGGCGCCCGTACCGTGGTCCGGTAACGGACCGGGGGTGCGGGCGCCCGCCGCTTGGTCATGGACCGAACCAACCGTGAGAAGAGGCACAGTGAGCAAGCCTGAGATCGACTTCCCGGTCGGCGACCCGCCGGCCGACCTCCAGATCCGCGACATCACCGTCGGCACCGGTGAGGAGGCCAAGCCCGGCCAGGTCGTCGAGGTGCACTACGTCGGCGTGACCTTCGCGACCGGCGAGGAGTTCGACGCCAGCTGGAACCGCGGCTCGTCCTTCAAGTTCCCGCTCGGTGGCGGCCGCGTCATCAAGGGCTGGGACCAGGGCGTCGCCGGCATGAAGGTCGGCGGCCGCCGCGAGCTGGTCATCCCGCCGCACCTGGCCTACGGCAACCAGTCGCCGTCGCCGCTCATCCCGGCGGGCTCGACCCTGATCTTCGTGGTCGACCTGCTGTCCGTCTGAGCAGGGCGTGACGCAGGGCCGCACCCCGGGAACGGGGTGCGGCCCCACGCGTTTGCGGACTCGGCTTTTGCACTGCGTACCGCTACCGGTACGGTCGGTCCCGCCGGGTCCCACGACGGCCCGGCGGGCGCACCCCGCGCGCGCGGCGCGGCACACCGGAAGGGTCAGCGATGGCGATCGCCAAGGCAGAGCGGCTGATGAATCTCGCCCTGTGCCTGATGAACACCAGACGTCCGCTCTCCAAGAAGGAGCTGCGGGAATCCATCGAGGCGTATCGCGAGGCCTGGCAGAACAGCAGCGAGGAAGCCTTCAACCGGATGTTCGAGCGGGACAAGGACGACCTGCGCGAACTCGGACTGGTCATCGACGTCGACGAGAACGCCCTCGACGGCGAACTGGGCTACCTCGCCCGCGCCGACCGGAACCGGCTGCCGGAGATCGCCCTCGACGCCGAGGAGGCCGCCGCGCTCACCCTCGCCGCCAGGGTCTGGCAGCAGGCCAAGATGTCCGGCGCCGCCAGCGGTGCGCTGCAGAAGCTCCGCGCGGCCGGCGTCCCGTTCACCGAGACCGAGGGCCGGCCCGCCCTGGAGCCGCGGATCCCGGCCCGGGAGGCCGCGTTCGAGCCGCTGCTCACCGCCGCCCGGGACCGCCGCCCGGTCACCTTCGAGTACCGCAAGGCCGGCGCCGCCGCCGCCGAGCAGCGCAGCGTCGAGCCGTGGGCGCTGGAGTGCTGGCGCGGCCACTGGTACCTGGCCGGCTGGGACCGCGACCGGGAGGACGCCCGGGTCTTCCGGCTCAGCCGGATCACCGGCAAGGTGCGCGCCCGCTCGGGCGCCTTCCTGGGCACCGTGCCCGAGCACGTGGACGTCCGGGCCACCGTCGCCAAGTTCGCCGGCGAGGGGGCCACCGCCACGGCCGTGGTGCGGGTCCGCCGCGGCGCCGGGTTCCCGCTGCGCACCAAGGCGCTCTCCACCCGGGGCTCCGACGGGGGCTGGGACGAACTGGAGATCCCGTACGGCAACGGGCTCGGCGCCGACCTGGCGGAGTTCGGGCCGGACGTGCTGGTGGTCGGGCCGGAGGAGCTGCGGGCCGACGTGATCGACCGGCTGCGCGCGGTGGCCGGCACTGTGGTGGAGGGTGTGCGGGCATGAGCAACGCGATCGACCAGACCCGGCGGATGCTCTCGCTGGTCACCTACCTGCGCGAGCGCCCCGGCGCCGAGGTGGCCGAGGTCGCCCGCGCGTTCGGCATCACCGAGCGCGAGCTGATCGGCGACCTCAACGTGCTGCCGATGTGCGGGACCAGCTTCCGCGGCGGCGACCTGCTCGACATCGACACCGACGGCGAGCGGATCTGGTGGCACAACGTCGACGACGTCGCCCAGCCGCTGCGGCTGGCCGCCGACGAGGCGACCGCGCTGCTGGTGGCCGCCCGCGCGGTGGCCGGGCTGCCCGGTCTGCGGGCCGGCGACCGGGAGGCGCTCACCCGGGCCGTCGCCAAGATCGAGAACGCGGCCGGGGAGAGCGCCGAGGGCAGCGCCCGGGTCGGCGTCACCTTCGAGGCCGAGAGCCACGTCTTCGCCGACATCGACCGCGCGCTCAGCGAGGGCCGGCGGCTCTGGCTGCGCTACTACTCGCACGGGCGCGGCGGCATGACCGAGCGCGAGGTCGACCCGATCCGGCTGCTCACCGAGGGCCACACCTACCTGGAGGCCTGGTGCCGGACCTCCGAGGACCACCGGATGTTCCGGCTCGACCGGGTCGCCGAGATCCGGGTGCTGGACGTCCCCGCCGACCCGCCCAAGCGCGAGCCGCGCGACCTCTCGGGCGGCCTGGTCAACCCCTCGGCCGACGACCCCGAGGTGGTGGTCGAGGTCTCCTCCGGCGGCCGCTGGGTCGCCGAGTACTACACCCACGACCGGGCCGAGGAACTGCCCGACGGCGGGCTGCGGATCACCCTGCGCAGCGCCGACCCCTCGCAGCTGCGCCCGCTCGCACTCCGGCTGGGCCGGGACGGGCGGATCGTCTCCCCGCCGGAGCTCGCCGGGCAGGCGCGCGCGGCGGCGCAGGAGGCGCTGGCCCACTACGGGGAGGGGCTGGTCTGAGCCGTGGAGCCCGGGACCAGATTCAAGGTCTACTGCTCGGAGTGCCGGGAGAAGGTGGAGCTGCCGGTCGAGGCGTTCCGCCTGACCTTCGGCCGGACTCCGGCCCAGACGCACTACAGCTTCGGCTGCCCGCTGTGCGGGGCGGCCGTGCGCAAGCCCGCCGGGGAGAAGATCGTCACGGCGCTGACCGGGGCCGGGGTGCGCACCATGCGGCTGGTGCCGGCCGAGAGCTGAGGACCGCCGGCCGCCGGGCCGTCACGCGGCCGGGGGCGGGGGCCGTGCGGTCGGGGTGCCCGGCGGCGCGGCGGGGGAGCCCCGGCCGGGGACCGGGCGGTGACGGCGGCCGATAGGGTGGGGGCCATGTCCTGGATGCTCGTCGCCGCCGTCCTCGCCGCCACCGCCGGCCTGCTGGTGCTCGGCGTCCTCGCGGTCCGGCTCTGGCTGGACGTGCGGGCGCTGGCCAAGGGAGTGGACACCGCCTCCCGGGCCCTGGCCGAGGCGGCCGGGGAACTCGCGGCCGCGGCGCCCGGACGTTCCTGACCGCCGCGTCCGCCGGGCGCTCCCGTCCGGTCCGCGCTCCGTCCGCGTTCCCTCCGCGCTCCCTCCGGTGACCGTCCCCGCTCCGTTCGGTGACCGCCCGGTCGCCGTCCGGTGGCCGTCCGCACCCGTTCCGCCGGGGCCGACCTGCCCGGATCGTCGGACAGCGGTGCCGGGGGGCTGCTGCACGGGGGTAGGGGCGCGTTACGCTCTCAGATGACCCCTGAGTGCGACGGGGGTCGCTGTCCTGTTCGGGCGGCCGTCGTCACGGTGTCATCCGCAGCGGTTACCATCCCCGCAGCGGGCGGCCCGCCGGTGCCGCCATGACTGAAGGTGGTCGAGCATGCGGATCTCGCCGATCGCGATTCTGGTGGTCGTGGTCATTGCCATTCTGCTCTTCGGCGCCAAGCGGCTGCCCGATCTGGCGCGTTCGCTCGGCCAGTCGATGCGGATCCTGAAGAGCGAGACCAAGGCGATGCGCTCGGACGGCACGGCCGACGCCCCGGGGCAGCCCGCCCAGGCGCAGCCCGCGCCGGCGGTGGCCGACGGCGGTGCGGCCAGGACCATCCAGGCCGCGCCGGGGGCGTCCGCGACCGCCCGGCCGGTCGCCGAGCAGCCCTCGGGACAGTCCGCGGGCGCGTCCGCGGCCGACGGCGGCCGGGCGCACTGAACGCGTCCGGCTGTGACGTCACGCACGCGGTACGCGCGAGGCCCGCGGCGCACGCGGCGCACGCGGAGCACGCGACCACTGGAGGCCCGCCGACCGGCGGGCCTCGACGCACGAGTTGAGGACCGGGGTTGAGCAAGCTCACCAAGGCGCAGAAGGCGCCCAAGGATCCCGAGGGGCGGATGGCCCTCGCCGACCATCTGCGGGAACTGCGGAACCGCGTGGTCAAGTCGGTCCTGGCGATCGTGGTGTTCACGATCGTCGCGCTGATCTTCCACAAGCAGATCGAGTCGTTCCTGCTCAAGCCGCTGCCCCAGTGCACCCCCGACGTCATCAAGGAGACCAAGGGCCGGTGCGCCCAGGTCTCGACCATCGGTCTGACCGCGGGCTTCAACTGGATGCTGAAGGTCGCCCTGACGGCGGGTGTGGTCGCCACCGTGCCGGTCTGGCTGTACCAGCTCTGGGCCTTCGTGGCGCCCGGTCTGCACAAGCACGAGCGCAAGTACACGGTCATCTTCATGACGTGCGGCGCGCCGCTGTTCCTGGCGGGTGTCGGCCTGGCGGTGCTGCTGCTGCCGATGACCATCGAGGTGCTGATCTCGTTCACCCCGGACGACACCACGCCGATCCTCCCGCCCGGTGACTACTTCGACATCGCCACCCGGCTGGTGCTGGTCTTCGGCCTGGCCTTCGAGTTCCCGCTGCTGCTGGTGATGCTCAACATGGTGGGCGTCGTCACCGGCAAGCGGCTGCTCGGCTGGTGGCGCGGCATGGTGATGGGCATCACCGTCTTCGCCGCCTTCGCCACCCCCAGCGCCGACCCGCTGAGCATGCTGGCGCTGGCCGCGCCGATCTGGGGCCTGTACTTCATCGCGGTGGGCATCGCGATGCTGAACGACCGGCGCAAGGCCCGCCGCAACCCGGACCTCGCCCTGGACGACGAGGAGGCGTCGAACCTCGACCTGTCGGTGGCGCCGGTGGCCGGGGCCGAGGCGATCGAGGCCTCCGGCACGCCGAGTGCCTCCGCGGCCGTGCCGGCCGCCCGGCACGAGCAGATGGACGACATCACCTGACCGGTCGCACGGATCACCCCGGAAAGCCCCGACCTGCCGTTTCACGGCGGGCCGGGGCTTTTTCGCGGCCGGGCCGGTTTCCCCGGCGCGACGGGCGGGGCGGTCTTGGCACCATGGATGGAATGTGACATATTACTGCCGTGTCCCACTCCCAGAGACTCCTCCCCGACGTCGTGGTGGTCGGCGCCGGTGTCGTCGGCGCCGCCTGCGCGTACTACGCCGCGCGGGCCGGCCTCGCCGTCACCGTCGTCGACCGCGGCCCGGTCGCGGGCGGAACCACCGGCGCCGGCGAGGGCAACCTGCTGGTCTCCGACAAGGAGCCCGGCCCCGAGCTCGACCTCGCGCTGTACTCCACCCGGCTCTGGCGCGAGATCGCCGACGAGCTCGGCACCGCCGTCGAGTACGAGCCCAAGGGCGGCCTCGTGGTCGCCGCCACGCCGGCCCGGCAGGACGCCCTGCGCGCCTTCGCCGCCGCCCAGACCGCGGTGGGCGTCGCCTCCGAGGAGATCCCCGGCGAGCGGCTGCGCGAGCTGGAGCCGCA
Organism: Kitasatospora sp. NBC_00458; assembly: GCF_036013975.1. Taxonomy (NCBI): domain Bacteria; kingdom Bacillati; phylum Actinomycetota; class Actinomycetes; order Kitasatosporales; family Streptomycetaceae; genus Kitasatospora; species Kitasatospora sp. NBC_00458. The sequence continues at coordinate 2,077,085 of NZ_CP107904.1, read as the reverse complement.
CCTCGCCCCCGGGCTGGCCGGCGGGTTCCTCTACCCGCAGGACGCCCAGGTCCAGCCCGCGCTGGCCGCCGCCCACCTGCTGCGGGCCGCCCGCGCGGCCGGCGCCCGGCTGTACACCGGCGAGACCGTCCGGGCGGTCCGGCTGGGGACCGGCGGCGAGGTGCTCGGCGTCGAGACCGACCGCAGGCGGCTGGACGCGCCCGCGGTGATCAACGCCGCCGGCACCTGGGGCGGCGAGCTCGCCACGCTGGCCGGCGTCCACCTGCCGGTGCTGCCGCGGCGCGGCTTCGTCCTGGTGACCGAGCCGCTGCCGCGGATCGTCCGGCGGAAGGTCTACGCCGCCGACTACGTCGCCGACGTGGCCAGCGGATCGGCCGCGCTGCAGACCTCGGCGGTGGTCGAGGGGACCCCGGGCGGACCGGTGCTGATCGGTGCCAGCCGCGAGCGGGTCGGCTTCGACCGGACCCTCTCGGTGGAGGTCGTGCACCGGCTGGCCGCGCAGGCGGCCGCGCTGTTCCCGGTCCTGGCCGGGGTGAACGTGATGCGCGCCTACCGGGGGTTCCGGCCGTACCTGCCCGACCACCTGCCGGCGATCGGAGCCGACCCGCGGGTGCCGGGGCTCTACCACGCCTGCGGCCACGAGGGCGCCGGAATCGGGCTGGCCCCGGCCACCGGGCTGCTGATCGCCGGGCAGCTCACCGGCAAGGAGCCCGAGCTGGACCTCGCGCCGTTCCGCGCCGACCGGTTCCCGGTGGCCGATGGCCCCTCGTGACCCGGGCGGAGCGCGGTCCGCGCCCCGCACGGCGCCCGCGCGCGCCGGGGCCGTGGTGTCCGCGTGCCCCCGCACGCCGCCCACCCGCACCGGTACGACGGCGCCCGCGCGCCCCAGGATGAGCTGAACGGAGAACCCACCCATGCGCCGTACCCCCGCCGACCTGGTCCGGGCCGAACCCGGGCCCGCGCACACCATCGAGTTCGACGGGCGGCCCGTGCCCGCGCTGCCCGGGCAGACGATCGCCGCCGCGCTCTGGGCCGACGGCGTCCTCGCCTGGCGCACCACCCGGGTCGGCGGGAAGCCGCGCGGCGCGTTCTGCGGGATCGGCGCCTGCTACGACTGCCTGGCCACCGTCGACGGGCAGCCCAACCAGCGCACCTGTCTGCTGCCGGCCGAGCCCGGTACCACCGTCACCACCCAGGAGGGCCACGGCCGTGCCGACCTCGCCGTCTGAATCGCCCGGAGCCGCGGGATCCCCCGGGGTCCAGGGATCCCCCGCGACCGCGGGGGCGCCGTACGACCTCGCGGTGATCGGCGCCGGCCCGGCCGGCCTGGCCGCCGCCGTGACCGCCGCCGACCTCGGGCTGCGCTGCGCCCTGCTCGACGCGGGACAGCGCACCGGGGGCCAGTACTACCGCCACCCCGCGCCCGGCCTCGGTGCCACCCGCCCGGACCGGCTGCACCACGGCTGGTCCGTCTACACCGGCCTCGCCGGGCGGCTCGACGCCCACCGGGAGTCCGGGCGGGTCGACCTGCTCTCCGGCCACCAGGTCTGGGCGCTGGAGCGCGCGGGGGAGCGGGACTGGCGCCTGCACGCCACCACCGGCCCCGCCGCCGACGACCGGGCCACCGTCCGCGCCGCGGCCGTGCTGCTCGCCACCGGCGCCTACGAGCGGCAGCTGCCGTTCCCCGGCTGGACGCTGCCCGGCGTGGTCACCGCCGGCGGTGCGCAGGCCATGCTCAAGTCCGGCCTGGTGCTGCCCGGCCGCAGGATCGTGGTGGCCGGCAGCGGCCCGCTGCTGCTGGCGGCGGCGTCCTCGCTGGTCACCGCGGGGGCCGAGGTGCCCGCGGTGGTCGAGGCCACGAACTACCTCGGCTACGCCCGGCGCCCCGGTGTGCTGGCCGCCGTCCCGGCCAAGCTGGTCGAGGGCGCCGGGCACGGCAGTGCGCTGCTCCGGCACGGCGTGCGGCTGCGCCGCAGCAGTGCGGTGGTCGAGGCGCACGGCACCGACCGGGTCACCGCCGTCACGGTGGCCCGGCTGGACGCCGAGTGGCGGCCCGTGCCCGGCACCGAGCGGCGGATCGCGTGCGACGCGCTCGCCGTCGGGCACGGCCTGCTGCCGCAGATCGAGCTGGCCACCGAGCTGGGCGCGGCCACCCGGACCACCCCCGACGGCACGGCCGCGCTCAGCGTCGACGCCCGGCTGCGGACCACCGTGCCCGGGCTCTGGGCGGCCGGCGAGACCTGCGGCGTCGGCGGTGCGGACCTCGCGATCACCGAGGGCGAGCTGGCCGCGCACGCGGTGGCGGACCGGCCGGTGCGCAGCGCGCTGCTGCGGCGGCGGTCCCGGCTGCGGGCCTTCGCCGAGCTGATGGCCGCCTCCCACCGGCCCGGTCCGGGCTGGACCGGGTGGCTGCGGCCGGACACCGACGTCTGCCGCTGCGAGGAGGTTCCGGTCGACCGGATCCGGGAGGCGGTGGAGGAGCTGGGTGCGGGCGACGCGCGCACCGTGAAGCTGCTGACCAGGGCAGGGATGGGCTGGTGCCAGGGCCGGATGTGCGGTCCGGCGGTGGCCTGTCTGGCCGGGGCCGGGGCGGGCACCGGTGACGGTTCCGGTTCCGGGGCCGGTCCGGAGGAGGTGCGGCCCGACAGCCGCCCGTTCGCCTGCCCGGTACCGCTCGGGCAACTCGCGGCCGAGCGGCACCCGGACGGGCCGGGGGGTCCCGCCTCCTGAATCCGCCCGGGGCTCGACCCGCCCGGGTCCGAACCCCGCGGGTCCGAACCCTGGATCCGAACCCCTGGATCCGAACCCCTGGGTCCGCCCCGCGCGGGTCCGGATCCGCCCGGGTTCCAACTCGCACGGCGGGGACTCTTGTCTCCGTCGCGCGAACTCTAATAAAATGTCACACCTCACCAAGGAGAAGCTGTGTCCCACACCCCGCACGACACCACCCGGCCCTGGCGCGGCATCATGGTCGCCACCACGATCCCGCTGCGCGAGGACCTCTCCGTCGACTACGACGCGTACGCCGACCACGTCCGCTGGCTGATCGAGTCGGGCTGCGACGGCGTCGTCCCCAACGGCTCGCTCGGCGAGTACCAGACCCTGACCGCCGAGGAGCGCGCCAAGGTCGTCGAGGTCGCCGTCGAGGCCGCCGGTGACGGCTCCCGCGTCATGCCCGGCGTGGCCGCCTACGGCAGCGCCGAGTCCCGCCGCTGGGCCGAGCAGGCCGCCGAGGCCGGCGCCGGCTCCGTCCTGCTGCTGCCGCCCAACGCGTACCGGGCCGACCACGAGGCCGTCCGGGCGCACTACGCCGAGGTCGCCAAGGCCGGCGTGCCGATCGTGGCCTACAACAACCCGATCGACACCAAGGTCGACCTCGTCCCCGCGCTGCTCGCGCAGCTGCACGGCGAGGGCTCGATCGTCGCGGTCAAGGAGTTCAGCGGCGACGTCCGCCGGGCCTACGAGATCGCCGAGCTGGCCCCGGGCCTCGACCTGCTGATCGGCGCCGACGACGTGCTGCTGGAGCTGGCCCTGGCCGGCGCGGTCGGCTGGATCGCCGGCTACCCGAACGCGCTGCCCGCGGCGAGCGCCGAGCTCTACCGGGCCGCCGTCGCGCAGGACCTGGAGACGGCCCTGCCGCTCTACAAGTCGCTCCACTCGCTGCTGCGCTGGGACTCCAAGACCGAGTTCGTGCAGGCCATCAAGCTCTCCATGGACATCGCCGGCCGCCCCGGCGGCCCGGTGCGCGCCCCGCGCCAGCCGCTGACCCCGGAGATCGAGGCTGCCGTCCGCGCGGCCACCGAGAAGGCGCTGGCCGACGGCCACAAGTAGCCACTCCGCAGTTCCGGTGTCCGGGACGGCCGGCTGCGGCGGCAGCCGGCCTCCGGCCCCACCACCCACCCCCACCCCACGGAGCGTCACCAGATGCGCAGCCGCCACGTCTTCCACGCCGTCGACTCGCACACCGAAGGCATGCCCACCCGGGTCGTCACCGGCGGCTTCGGCGTCATCCCCGGCGCCACCATGGCCGAGCGCCGGGTCCACTTCCAGCAGCACCTCGACCACTTCCGCACCCTGCTGATGTACGAGCCCCGCGGCCACGCCGCGATGAGCGGCGCCGTCCTGCAGCCGCCCACCCGGCCCGACGCCGACTTCGGGGTGCTCTACATCGAGGTCTCCGGTCTGCTGCCGATGTGCGGGCACGGCACCATCGGCGTCGCCACCGTGCTGGTCGAGACCGGCATGGTGCCCGTGGTCGAGCCGGTCACCACCGTCCGGCTGGACACCCCGGCCGGCCTGGTCGTCGCCGACGTGGCGGTCGAGAACGGCGCGGCCACCGCGGTCACCATCCGCAACGTGCCGTCCTACTCGGAGGCGCTGGACCGCAAGATCGAGGTCCCCGGCTACGGCACCGTCGGCTACGACCTGGCGTACGGCGGGAACTTCTACGCCATCCTGCCGCTCGCCGAGTTCGGGATCCCGTTCGAGCGCGAGCGCAAGCAGGACATCCTGGACGCCGGACTGGCCCTGATGGACGCGATCAACGGGAGCCCGGACCGGCCGGTGCACCCGGAGGACCCGTCCATCCACAGCTGCCACCACGTCCAGCTGCTCGCCCCCGGCTCCACCGCCGAACACTCCCGGCACGCCATGGCCATCCACCCCGGCTGGTTCGACCGCTCACCCTGCGGCACCGGCACCTCGGCGCGGATGGCGCAGCTGCACGCGCGCGGCGAGCTGCCGCTCGGCCGGGACTTCCGCAACGACTCCTTCATCGGGACGACCTTCACCGGCCGCCTGGTCGAGGAGACCGAGGTGGCCGGCCGGCCGGCGGTCGTCCCCACCGTCACCGGGCGGGCCTGGATCACCGGCACCGCCCAGTACTTCCTCGACCCGAGCGACCCGTTCCCGGCCGGCTTCCTGCTCTGAAGCCGCCGCACCACCCGCTGAACCACCCGAAGGGCTGCCTGCTGTGACGATCCGTTCGTACAACCCCGCCGACCCCGCGGACCTCGTCGCCGAGGCGCCCGCCCCCGGCGCCGAGGCCGTCGAGGCCACCGTCGCCCGCGCCCGCGCCGCGCAGCCCGGGTGGCTCGCGGCCGGAGCCGGCGGCCGCTCGGCCGCGCTCACCCGGATCGCGGACGCGGTCGAGGCGCACGCCGAGGAGCTGGCCGCGCTGGTCGTGCGCGAGGTCGGCAAGCCCCTCGCCGAGGCGCGCGGCGAGGTGGCCCGCACCGCCGCGATCTGGCGGTACTACGCGCAGGCGCCGTACGCGGCCTCCGGCGCCGTGCACGAGACCGCCGGCGGCCCCGGGCTGCTGCTCACCCGCCGCCGCCCGTACGGGGTGGCCGGACTGATCACCCCGTGGAACTTCCCGCTGGCGATCCCCACCTGGAAGGCCGCCCCGGCGCTGGCCGTCGGCAACACCGTGGTGCTCAAGCCGTCCTCGGAGGCGATCGGCTGCGCCCGCCGGCTCGCCGAGCTGGTCGCCGAGGCCGGACTCCCCGAGGACGTCTTCACCGTGCTGCCGGGCGGCGGCGCCGAGGGCGGGACCCTGGTCGGCGCGGCCGACGTGGTCTCCTTCACCGGCTCCACCGGCGTCGGCCGCCAGGTCGTCCGGACCGCCACCGAGCGCGGCATCCCGGTCCAGGCCGAACTCGGCGGGCTGAACGCGGCGCTCGTCCTGCCGGACGCCGACTTCGACCAGGCCGCCGCCCACCTGGCCGCGGCGATCGCCGGGTACGCCGGCCAGAAGTGCACCGCCACCAGCCGGGTGATCGCCGTCGGCGAGGCCTACGAGCCGCTGCGCGCCGCGCTGGTCAAGGCCCTCGCGCAGGTGGACGACGCGGCCTGCGGGCCGGTCATCAACGCCGCCTCGCGGGACCAGATCACCGAGGCCCTCGCCTCCGCCCGGGAGGCCGGCGCCGAGGTGCTGACCGGCGGCGGCGTGCCGGACCGGGCCGGCTGGTACCTCGACCCGACGCTGGTCGCCGACGTGCCGGACGGGCACCCGCTGCGGCGCGAGGAGTTCTTCGGCCCGATCGCCGTCCTGCACGCCGCGGCCGACCTGGACGAGGCGATCGCGCTCGCCAACGACACCCCGTACACGCTGGCCGCCTCGGTGCACACCCGCAGCCTGGACGTCGCGCTCGCCGTCGCCGACCGGCTCGACGCGGGCATGATCCGGGTCAACGCGCCGTCCAGCGGCGTCGACTTCCACCTGCCGTTCGGCGGCGCCAAGGGCGCCAGCCACGGCGCGCGGGAGCAGGGCCAGGCGGCGCTCGACTTCTACACCCAGGGCCGCACGGTCACCCTGCTGCCGGCCGGCGGTGCCTGATGCCGGTCGACCACGTCGACACGGTCGACTACCACACGGCCGGCGAGCCGTTCCGGATCGTGGTCGGCGGAGCCCCGGTGATCCCGGGCGACACCGTCGCCGAGCGCCGGGCGATCGCGATCGGCGCGGGCGGCACCGCCACCTCGCCCCGGCCCAGCACGCTGGACGAGGTGCGCCGCCTGCTCACCCGTGAACCGCGCGGGCACGCCGGGATGTACGGCGGGTTCCTGGTGCCGCCGGACGACGACGAGGCCGACCTCGGCGTGCTCTTCTGGCACAAGGACGGCTACTCGACGGCCTGCGGCCACGGCACCATCGCGCTCGGCGCCTGGGCGGTGGACTCCGGGCTCGTCGCGGCGCCGGAGTACGGCGTCGCCCGGGTGCGGATCGACGTCCCGTCCGGCCGGGTCACCGCACTGGTGCACCGCAGCGGCGGGCGGACCACCGGGGTGACCTTCCGCAACGTGCCCGCCTGGGTGGGCGAGCTCAAGCTCCCGGTCGAGACCTCGCGCGGCACCGTCGAGGTGGCCGTCGCGCACGCCGGGGCCTGCTACGCCTCGCTCCCGGCTGCCGCGCTGGGGCTCTCGGTCACCCTGGAGCAGCTGCCCGAGATCACCGCGGCCGGGCGGGAGATCCAGGCCGCGCTGGCCGACTCGCCCGCCGTCCGCAACCCCGTCGACCAGCGGCTCTCGGGCGTCTACGGCGTCATCCTGTACGACGAACTCCCCAGCGAGGACGGCGGGTTGAACCAGCGGAACGTCACCGTCTTCGCGGACGGGCAGATCGACCGCTCGCCGTGCGGCTCCGGCACCTCGGCCCGGCTGGCCGTGCTCGCCGCCGAGGGCCGGCTCGCGCCCGGGCAGCAGCTGCGGCACGAGTCGATCGTCGGGACGGTGTTCGACGGGCGGGTCCTGGCCGGCGGCGACCCGTGGGGCGACGGCGTGGTCACCGAGGTGACCGGCACCGCCCACCGCACGGGCGAGCACCGCTTCCTGCTCGACCCGCAGGACGGGCTCGGAACGGGGTTCCTGCTGTGACGGACGACCTCGGAGGGACCCCCGTGCCGCCCGGCGCGGAGGCCGAGCCGCTCCGGTCCGCCGCGCCGGGCGACGGCCGGGCGGCGCAGGCCGGTCCGGTCGAGCCGGTCGGCCAGGGCGTCGTCGAACTGACGCCCGCCCAGGCCGTCGCCGCGATCGAACGGGTGCTGCTCGACGGCCTGGACCCGGAGGCCGGGCCCGCCCGCTCGGCGATGCCCGTCCCGGCCGGCGAACTGCTGCTGATGCCGGCCGCCTCCGCCGCGTACACCGGCGTCAAGATCGCCGGAGTCGCACCCGCCAACCCGGCCGCCGGACTGCCCCGGATCACCGGCAGCTACCTGCTGCTCGACGGTCCCACCCTGCAGCCCGTCGCCCTGCTCGACGGTGCCGCGCTCACCGCGCTGCGCACGCCCGCCGTCACCGCGGCCGCGCTGCGCCGGCTGGCCGCGCCGGACGCCGCGCACCTCGTCCTGTTCGGGGCCGGTCCGCAGGCGTACGGGCACCTGGACGCGCTGGTCGACGTCCTGCCGCTGACCCGGGTCACGGTGGTCGCCCGCAGCGAGGGCCCGGCCGAGGCGCTCGCCCAGTACGCCCGGGCGCTCGGCCTCGCCGCGGCCCTCGGCACGCCGGCCGACGTGGCCGACGCGGACGTGGTGGTCTGCTGCACCACGGCGCGCACCCCGCTGTTCGACGGCGCGCTGGTGCCGGACCGGGCGGCGGTCGCGGCGGTCGGCTCGCACGAGGTGGACGCCCGCGAGGTGGACGAGGTGCTGGTCGGCCGGTCCGCCCTGTACGTGGAGGCGCGGTCCGCCGCCCTGCGGGAGGCCGGCGACCTGCTGATGGCGGGCGTCACGGCGGCCGACCGGCCGGCCAACCTGGCCGAGCTGGTGCGCGGCGAGGCGCCGGTGCCGACGGACCGTCCCCGGTTCTTCAAGAGCGTGGGGATGGCCTGGCAGGACCTCGCGGTGGCGGCGGAGGTGCATCGGCGCGGTTCGCGCTGATCCCCGAACGGGGTCCCGGGGGTCTGGCGCTCCCCGGGGCCCGGACCCGGTGGACCGGGCGTGTCCGGTGCGGCCGGCGCGCCCGGTGCACCGGGGGCGGGGCGACCCGCCCCCGGAGGGTCCTGGTGAAGGGGCCCGGGTGCCGCCGCCGGTCCGGTGGTGGCGGCACCCGGGCCCGTTCATGCGGGAACCCGGTCGACCGCTCTGCGGTGGGGCCGGGGCTGCGGCCGACGAGCTGGGAGGGATCCCCGGCGACGTCGGCCGCTTTCGCGTGTCCGGGGCCGGTCGGCGGAGTGGGGCCCGCGGTCGGGCGGGGTCGGTCGGCGGAGCGGGGGAGGGGCCGGTCGGGGGCGGGGTCCGGTTCGGGCGGTCGCCGCCGCCCCCCGGCTACCGGTAGGTGGCGATCAGCCGGGCCAGGTGGCGGCCGGTGAGGTGGAGCGGCTCCTCGCTGCGGGCCACCTGGGCGGCCAGCTCCGCGCCCTCCAGGGTGTTGATGACGGTGGCGGCGAGTTCGCGGGCGTCGGTGAGGCCGATCCCGGAGCCGTGCAGCTTCTCCTCGACGACGGCGCGCCAGTGGGCGAACGCCTCGGCGACGGCCTCCTCGATGACCGGTACCCGGCCGACCGTCTCCAGCGCGGTGGTGGTGATCGGGCAGCCGTCCTGCCACTCGGACTCGCGCAGCGCGTCGGCGAGCAGCCGGGTGCAGGCGACGACCGCCTCGGCCGGGTCGGCCGTGCTGTCCAGCCCGGCGCGGAGCAGGTCGGCGAACTCCTGGTCGCCGTGGCGGATCGCCTCGGCGGCCAGCTCCTGCTTGCCGCCCGGGAAGAAGTGGTAGACGGAGCCGAGGGTGGCCTCCGCCTCGCGGGAGATCTGCTTGATGCCGGTGCCCTCGTAACCCTGGCGCTGGAGCAGTCGGGAGGTGGCCCGGACGATCCGCTCACGGGTGCCGGTGGTGGTCGTCTTCACGGCGCGAGTCTAGCCGATCGATAAATAGAGCGTTCGTTCCAGTGCTGTGCTAGCTTCCTTCCTGGATAGAGCGTTCGTTCTAGCGAGCCCTTCGGAGGGGACTTCCATGCCTGCCGCCGCACAGCACACCGAGCACACCGAGAAGCACGTCGAGCACGTCGAGGACGTCGAGAAGCACGCCGAGGGCGTCGAGCGCACTGAGCGGGCCGGGTCCGGGGCGGGCGCGGCCGGGCGATCCGTCACCCTGATCGGCCTCGGGCCGATGGGGCGGGCGATGGCCGCCGCCTACCTGGACGCCGGGTACGCCGTCACGGTGTGGAACCGGACCGCCGGCCGGGCCGACGACCTCGTCGCCCGCGGCGCCGTCCTCGCGCCGGGCGCGGTCGAGGCCGTGGCCGCCAACGACCTCGTCGTGCTCAGCCTGACCGACTACGACGCGGTGTTCGACGTCCTCGCCGCCGCCGGACCCGCCCTGCACGGGAAGACCGTCGTCAACCTCAGCTCGGACACCCCCGAGCGCGCCCGGGAGGCGGCCCGCCGGCTCGCCGAACACGGCGCCGCCCACCTCACCGGCGGCGTACAGGTGCCGCCCTCCGGCATCGGGAAGCCGGAGTCGGCCACCTTCTACAGCGGCCCGGTCGAGCGCTTCCGGGAGCACCGGGCCGCCCTGGAGGTGCTCACCGGCGCCGACTACCGGGGCGACGACCCCGGGCTCGCCCAGCTGTACTACCAGATCCAGATGGACCTCTTCTGGACCTCGCTGGCCGGCTACCTGCACGCCACCGCCGTCGCGGAGGCCAACGGCATCTCGGCCGAGGAGTTCCTGCCCTACGCCACCTCGACGGCCGCCTCGATGCCCGGCTTCCTGGCGTTCTACGCCCCCCGCATCGCCGCCGGGCACCACGCGGGCGACGTCGACCGGCTCACCATGGGCCTCGCCAGCCTCGAACACGTCCGGCACACGGTGGAGGCCTCCGGCGTGGACGGCGCGCTGCCCCGGCTGCTCGCCGACACCTTCCGGCGGGGCGTCGAGGCCGGGCACGGCGGGTCCAGCGCGACCAGCCTGATCGGGCTGTTCAAGGGAGCCGGAACGGGGGATCCGGCCGGAGAGTGACGCGGTCGGGGGCCGCCGACCGTTGCCACCGGTCGGCGGCCCTGTCACGATGGGGCCCGGCGCGGGATCCGGTCGCCGACGGGCCCTCCGAATCACGGACTGTTGCACACTCAACGTAACGTGACATTGTACGCTGGTGTTCTGCACCCACTCGGAGGAACACCATGGCCGACCTCAAACCCCGCACCCTGATCTCCGTCCAGGAGAGGCTGCGCGACCAGGTCGCCCACGCGCTCCGCGCGGCCCTGATCTCCGGTGAACTCCGCCCCGGAGTGGTCTACTCCGCGCCCGCGCTCGCCGCCGACTTCGGCGTCTCCGCCACCCCCGTCCGCGAGGCCATGCTCGACCTCGCCCGCGAGGGCCTGGTCGAGGCCGTCCGCAACAAGGGCTTCCGGGTCACCGAGCTGACCGAGCGGGACCTCGACGACTTCACCGAGATCCGCGCCCTGATCGAGGTCCCGACGATCGGCCGGGTCACCCGCTCCGCCACCGCCGAGCAGCTGGAGGCGCTGCGCCCGCAGGCCGAGGCGATCGTCGTCGCGGCCGGCAAGCACGACCTGATCGGCTACCTGGAGGCCGACCGCCAGTTCCACCTCGACCTGCTCGGGCTGGCCGGCAACGCCCGCCTGGTGGAGGTCGTCGGGGACCTGCGCAAGCGCTCCCGCCTCTACGGCCTCAACCGCCTCGCCGAGCGCGGCGAGCTGGTGTCCTCGGCGGAGGAGCACCTGGCGCTGCTCGACCTGATGATCTCCGGTGACGCCCCCGGCGCCGAGGACTGCATGTCCCGCCACCTCAGCCACGTCCGCTCGCTGTGGGCGGAGGGCCAGGAGGAGGCGGCGGAGGAGGCCCGTCCGGCGCTTCGGCTGCGGGCGCGGTAGGGGAGTCGCCCGTTCGGGTGAGTTGCGGTGATCGGGCCGGGGGAGGGCCCCCGGTCCTACGATGATGTTCCCGACATCGGCAGCGAGGAGGAACTCCGTGTCCGCCGCCACCGTGGAAGGACCCGTGGAGCAGCCGAGCCTGCTCGAAGTGGCCGAGCTGATCTCCGACCAGTTCACCGGCTACCGGGTCGAGATCATCGGGAGCCAGATCACCGTGACCCCGCCGCCCGACATGCAGCACGGCCGATCGCTGACCCGGCTCATGCGCCGGCTGTTCGCGGCAGGTCTGGACGGCGAGGAGACGGAGGTCTTCCAGAACGTCGGGATCTGGCTGCCGGACGGGCCGTCGGACTTCGCCGTGCCCGACCTGGCGATCCTCGACGCGAACAGCGACGACCACCTCGTCGAGCACAACTGCTACGACCCGGTGGTCTTCCGGCTCGTCGTCGAGGTCACGTCGTCGAACCTGGGTGACGACCTCAAGAAGAAGCCCGCCGCCTACGCCTCCGCCGGGGTCCCGGTCTACGTGATCGTGGACCGGACGAACCAGCGGGTCATGGTGCTCACCGACCCGCAGGGCGGGGACTACCGCGTGCACGCCGTCCACCACCCCGGGCAGTCGTTCACGCTGCCCGAGTCGATCGGGGCACCGGTGACGCTGTCGGTGGACGACGTGCTCGCGGCCAAGAAGTAGCGGCAGCCGGGGTCAGACCGCCGCTGGGACGGTCAGCCGGCCGTCGCGGACCTCGGCGACCTGGTCGACCGCCGTCAGGTGGGTCCGGTCGTGGGTGACCAGCACGGTGGCCGTCGCCCGCCGGTGGGTGAGGGCGGTCAACAGGTCCAGGACCGCCGCCCCGCGCTCGTGGTCGAGGGCGCTGGTCGGCTCGTCCACCAGCAGCATGGTGGGGTCGTTCATCAGCGCGCGGGCGATGTTGACGCGCTGGCGCTGACCGCCGGAGAGCTGGTGCGGCCGCCGGGCCGCCTGCCCGCGGAGGCCGACCGCGTCCAGCAGCTCCAGCGCCCGGGGCAGGGCGGCCCGCGGGGAGCGGCCGTCCAGGTGGGCCATCACCTGGAGCTGTTCGGCGGCGGTGAGCGAGGGCAGCAGGTTGGGCTGCTGGAAGACGATGCCGATCCGGTCCCGCCGCAGTGCGGTGAGCGCGCTGCGGTCCAGCCCGGCCGTCTCCACGCCGTCCACCACCACCCGGCCGGAGTCCGGGGCGATCAGCGTCGCGGCCACCGCCAGCAGACTGGACTTGCCGGAGCCGGACGGGCCCACCACCGCCGTGACCGTGCCCTTCGGGACGGTCAGCGAGACCTCGTCCAGGGCGGTCAGCCGGCCGTCGCCGTCCGGGTAGGTGAGGGTGACGCGGTCGAGGTGCAGGGTCATCGGGCACTCCCCAGGGCGGTCAGCGGGTCGACGGCGGTGATCCGGCGGACGGACAGGGCCGCGCCGACCGCGCCGAGCGCGATCATCACGGCGGCCGGGACGAGCACGGTCGGCGCGTCCAGGACGAACGGCACCGCCGGGCCGATCAGCGCGCCGAGACCGGCCGCGATCGCCGTGCCGGCGGCGGTGCCCAGGACGAGCAGCACCACCGCCTGGCCCAGGGCGTCCCGCAGCAGGTAGCGGGTGGAGGCGCCGAGCGCCTTCAGGACGGCGATGTCGCCGCTGCGCTGGATCGTCCAGACGGTGAAGAAGGCGCCGATCACCAGGGCCGAGATGGCGAACAGGAAGCCGCGCATCAGCTGGAGCGAGCCGTTCTCGGAGGTGTAGGAGCCGATCGCGGAGAGCGCGTCCGCCCTGCTGCGCGTCTCGGTGCCGAGGAGGGCGTCGGCGGCGGCCAGGTCGGCGCCCGGAGCGGTGGTGAGCGCGATCACGGTGGAGTGGCCGGCGCCGCCCGGGGCGGCCTGCTGCCAGTCGGCGAGGCTCGCCCAGACGACCGGGGTGTGGCTGTACGAGGCGTCGCCCGCCACCGCCGCGACCGTCAGCGGTCGCCCCGCGAGGGTGAACGCGTCACCCGGGCGCAGTCCGCCGAGGTCCTCCGCCGCGGTCTGCGACAGCACCGCCCGGCCGGGGCCGAGCAGCGCGCCCTGCGGTGCCAGCGCCGAACCGTCCGGCACGCCGAACACGGAGAGCGCCGCGGTGCGCGCCCCGGCCGCCGCCTTGGTGGTGGTGATGCCGAGCGGCTCCGCGGAGGCGACGCCCGGGGTCCGGGCCCAGCCCTGCCACTGCTCGGCGGACAGCTGGGAGTCGGTGAACGACAGCTTCTGCCCGTCGGCCGGCCTGGCGAAGGCCAGGTGGTCGGCGGGCAGCCCGGTGATCGCCGAGGTGTTCTGCCGGCCCAGCCCGGCGGTCAGGCCCGACAACAGGCCGACCAGCACGGTGATCAGTACGATGACGGTTCCCATCAGGGCGAACCGCCCCTTGGCGAACCCCAGGTCCCTCCAGGCGACGAACACCTTCGGCCCTACTTCCCGATGCTTCCCGACGCGGCTTCCGACACTGACCAGAGTGGTCGAGACGGGGGTGCCCGGGCATCGCACCGGGGATTGGATCCTCCGCATCGAAGGGCCGAAGCGGAGTTCAACCTTTTGATTGATGCCCGACGGCGCCGCGGACCCTACCCTGGACGGATGGCGACCGAACGACCACGAACCACCCCCGTCGCCCGAGCACTCCGGGCCTGTCTGCACCTGCTGGTGGCGGGACTGCTCGCGCTCGCCGTCGCGCGGGCCGCCGCCGGCCGGGGCGCCGACCTCGCGGCCGTCGCCGCGGCGGCGACCGCGATGGCCGCCGTCTACGCGGCCGGACCGCTGATCGGCGCCGTCGGCCGCTCCCGCCGGGCCGCCGGGCTCTGGCTGGCGCTGCTCGGCCTCACCTGGGCGGGCGTGCTCGTCGCCACCCCGGACGGGGTCTGGCTGGCCTTCCCGCTGTACTTCCTCCAACTCCACCTGCTCGGCCGCCGGGCCGGGCCGGCCGCGGTGCTGCTCACCGCGGTCGCCGCCATCACCGCCTACTCGGCGCACCAGCACGCCGCCAGCGTCGCGGCCGCGATCGGGCCGCTGCTGGGGGCCGCCGTCGCCACCGCGACCGTCCTCGGCTACCAGGCGCTCTACCGGGAGAGCGAGGAACGGCGCCGCCTCATCGACGAGCTGACCGCCGCCCGCGCCGACCTCGCCGCCGCCCACCACGCGGCCGGCGTCCTCGCGGAACGCGAACGGCTCGCCCGGGAGATCCACGACACCCTCGCGCAGAGCCTCTCCAGCATCCAGCTGCTGCTCCGGGCCGCGCAGCGGGCCCTGCCCGAGCGGACCGGGCCCGCCGCGGAGTACGTCGAACAGGCCCGGCAGGCCGCCCAGGACAACCTCGCCGAGGCGCGCCGCTTCGTCCGCGGGCTAACCCCGGCCGACCTGGAGAGCGGCTCGCTGCCCGACGCCCTGGAGCGGCTCTGCGCCACGACCACGGCGCACAGCGGGCTGCCGGTGCGGCTGCACGTCTCCGGGGAGAGGGTCCGGCTGCCCGTGCCGCACGAGGTGGCGCTGCTGCGGATCGCGCAGTCGGCGCTCGGCAACGCGGTGCAGCACGCGGGGGCCGGCCGTGCGGAGATGACGCTCAGCTTCATGGCGGGGGAGGTCGCGCTGGACCTGGTGGACGACGGGGCGGGCTTCGACCCGGCGGCGGTGGGCACGAGAGCGGGCCCGGGCGTGGGTCCGGGCCCGGGCTCGGGCCCGGACGCGGGTACGGCTTCGGGGACGGGTGCGGGTGCGGCAGGGGGCGGCGGGTTCGGGCTGCCGTCGATGCGGGCCCGGGCCAGGGCGCTCGGCGGCACCTTCGCGGTCGAGTCCGCCCCGGGGGAGGGTACGGCGCTGGCCGTGCTGCTGCCGGTGCCCGCCGCCACGACGGAGGAACCCGCATGACCGACGGCGTGATCCGCCTGCTGCTCGCCGACGACCACCCCGTGGTCCGGGCCGGGCTGCGGGCCGTCCTGGAGAGCGAACCGGACTTCGCGATCGTCGCGGAGGCCGCGACCGCCGAGCGGGCCGTCGAACTGGCGGCGGACCCGGGCGTCGACGTGGTCCTGATGGACCTCCAGTTCGGGCCGGGGGCGGCGATGAACGGCGCCCAGGCCACCGCCGCGATCACCGCCCGGGGCGAGGGGGCGCCGCGGGTGCTGGTCGTCACCACGTACGACAGCGACGCCGACACCCTGCCGGCACTGGAGGCCGGTGCCACCGGGTACCTGCTGAAGGACGCGCCGCCGGAGGAGCTGGCCAGGGCGGTCCGCGCCGCCGCGGCCGGGCGGACGGCGCTGGCGGCCACCGTGGCGGACCGGCTGCTGGAGCGGATGCGGACGCCCGCGGCCGCGCTCAGCGCCCGCGAGACCGAGGTGCTGGGGCTGGTCGCCGACGGGCTGACCAACCAGCAGATCAGCCGCGAGCTGCACCTGAGCCAGGCCACCGTGAAGTCGCACCTGGTGCACGTCTACACCAAGTTGGGGGTGGAGTCGCGCACGGCGGCGGTCCGGGAGGCGCGGGCCAGGGGGCTGATCCGGCGCGGGGCGGGGGGCTGATCCGGCGCCGGGCCCGGACCCGCCGGGGCGTAGGGTGGTGGCCGTTCGAGCCGCGCTGTGACACGTGGGTGGAGGATCCCCGGATGGCCGTCCGACCCGACGAACTCGACCGACTCGCCGTGCCCGTGATCGCCGCCCCGATGGCGGGCGGGGCGTCCACGCCGGAGCTGGTCGCCGCGGTGAACGGGGCGGGCGGACTCGGCTTCCTGGCCGCCGGCTACAAGAGCGCCGCCGCCGTGGCCGAACAGGTCCGCCTGGTCCGGGAGACCACGGACCGCCCCTTCGGCGTCAACCTCTTCGTGCCCGCCGGGCCGGGCGACCCGGCGGCCGTCGCCGCCTACCGGGACCGGCTCCGGCCGGAGGCGCAGCGGCACGGCGTCTCGCTGCCGGAGGAGGTCGCACCCGACCGGGACGACTGGGACGCCAAGGTCGCCGCACTGCTCGCCGACCCCGTCCCGGTGGTGTCCTACACCTTCGGGCTGCCCTCCGCCGAGGAGGCGCGGGCGCTGCGGGCGGCGGGCACGTTCCAGGTCGGCACCGTGACCACCCCCGAGGAGGCGCGGCGGGCCGAGGCCGTCGGGATGGACGCGCTCTGCGTGCAGGGGCCGGAGGCCGGCGGGCACCGGGCCACCCACCGGGCGGCGGACCTGCCGGGGGACCGGCCGCTGCTCGACCTGCTCGCCGCCGTACGGGCGGTGACCGGACTGCCGCTGATCGCCGCCGGCGGGCTGGCGGACGGCCCCGCGGTCGCGGGCGCACTGCGGGCCGGGGCGGTCGCCGTCCAGCTCGGGACGGCGCTGCTGCGCGCGGACGAGTCCGGGGCGTCGGCGGCGCACCGGGCGGCGCTCACGGAGTTCGACGAGACGGCGGTGACCAGGGCGTTCACCGGCCGCCCGGCGCGCGGCCTGCGCAACGCGTTCATCGACCGGTACGGGCCGTACGCCCCGGCCGCCTACCCGGAGGTGCACCACCTGACGGCGCCGCTGCGCGCGGCGGCGGCCCGGCGGGGGGACACCGGGGCGATGCACCTGTGGGCCGGGACGGGCCACCGGGCGGCGCTCGTCGGTCCGGCGGCGGAGCTCGTCAAGGAGCTGTGGCGGCAGGCTCGCGGGGCTGGTCGGTGAGCACGGAGCGGTAGTGGCCGATCTTGCGGCGGATGTGGCCCTGCTGCCGCCGCAGGTGGGCGATCTGCGCCTCGACCCGGGCGTCGTGCTCCTCCAGCACGGCCAGCCGCTCGGCGACCGTGGCGTCCCCGGCGCGTGCGAGTTCGGTGAACCGCAGCATGCCCGCGATCGGCATGCCGGTGTCCCGCAGGCACCGCAGCATGCCGAGCCAGGCGAGGTCGTGCTCGCTGAACAGGCGCCGCCCGGTGCGGTCCCGCTGCACGGCGTCCAGCAGGCCGATCCGCTCGTAGTACCGCAAGGTGTCGAGGCTGAACCCCGACCGCTCCACCGCCTCGGCGGGCGTCAGCATCTCCGTACCGGCTCCAGTCATGCAGCCGATCATCCCATCGCGCCAGGGCGCACCACCGGGGCGTGCACGCCGGGCAGCACCATCCCCCGCAGGGGTGGTTCGCAGTGGAATCCGAGCGGTACCGTATAAGCGCGTACTTAAGTCGGTGCCATGTGGGAGATCACACTGCTGGCCCCGGTGGAGGAGTGGTACTTGCGGATCTGCGAGGACGACCCGAAGACTGCGGGCAACATCCTGGAAGCGCTCGATCTGCTCGCCGAGGAAGGTCCGACCCTGGGGCGTCCTGCGGTGGACCGGATCCACCGGAGCCGTCTGCACAACCTCAAGGAACTGAGGCCGGGCTCGGCCGGCGCAAGCGAGGTACGGATGCTGTTCGTCTTCGACAAGCAGCGGGAGGCGATCATCCTCGTGGCAGGGGACAAGTCAGGTCGTTGGTCGGAATGGTACGAGAAAGCCATTCCCCTGGCGGAGGAGCGGTACGCAACGTACGTCGGGGAACGGCGAGAGGGCGAGTGGGCATGAAGGGCCGGAGCTGGACTGAGGTGCGGGCGGAGGCCATGGAGCGGTTTCCCGCGCTGGCTTCGCCGGAGGCGGTGGCGGACCGGGCGCGGATCCGGCGGGAGACGCTGGCGCGGATCCGCGGGTACGAGCTGGCCGAGCTGCGGCGGAAGGCGGGGCTGACGCAGAAGGAGGTGGCCGGGGTGCTGGGGGTGAGCCAGGCGCGGGTCTCGCAGATCGAGCACGGGCAGGTGGACAGCCTGGACAACCTGCGGGCGTACGCCGCCGCGATCGGGGGCGAGGTGGAGGTCACCGTGCGGCAGGGGGACCGGACGATCAAGGTCGCCTGATCCCCCTGCCGCGGGCCGGGCCGTCGCGGGCCGGGCCGGTGCCGGTCAGGCGAGCAGGCCGGCCATCCAGGACTCGATGCCGTCGACGGTGCGCGGCAGGGCGCCGGACATCAGGCGGGCCCCGTCGGAGGTGATGACGAGGTCGTCCTCGATCCGGATGCCGATCCCGCGCAGCTCCGCCGGGAGGGTCTCGTCGTCGGGCTGGAGGTAGAGGCCGGGCTCGACGGTGAGGACGTGGCCCTCCTCCAGGACGCCGTCGAGGTAGGTCTCGGCGCGGGCCTTGGCGCAGTCGTGGACGTCGAGGCCGAGCATGTGGCCGGTGCCGCAGAGGGTGTAGCGGCGGTAGAGGCCGCTGTCGTCGGCCAGGGCCTCCTCGGCGGAGACCGGCAGGATGCCCCAGTCGGCGAGGCCCTCGGCGATGACGCGCGCGGCGGCGGTGTGGAAGTCGCGGAAGCGGGCGCCCGGGCGCAGGGTGTCGATGCCGGCCTGCTGGGCGGCCAGGACCAGCTCGTAGGCCTGGCGCTGGACCGCGGTGAAGGTGCCGTTCAGCGGGAGGGTGCGGGTGATGTCGGCGGTGTAGAGGGTGTCGGTCTCCACACCGGCGTCCAGCAGCAGCAGCGCGTTCGGGTCGAGGGCGCCGTCGTTGCGGATCCAGTGCAGCACGCAGGCGTGCGCGCCGGAGGCGGCGATGGTCTCGTAGCCGGTGCCGTTGCCCTCGGCGCGGGCGCGCAGGTTGAAGACGCCCTCGATCCAGCGCTCGCCGCGGTGGTGGCGGAACGCGGCGGGCAGTGCGCGGACGACGTCCTCGAAGCCGAGCACGGTGTGGTCGACGGAGAGCTGGAGCTGCTCCACCTCCCAGGTGTCCTTGACCAGGCGCAGCTCGGAGAGGACGGCGGCCAGGGCGGCGTCGGAGTCGATCCGCGCGGCGGCGCCGGGGCGGCCGGCGGCGGTGTCGAGCTCGGAGTCGACGCCGGCGAGGACGCGGGTGGCGGGCTGGGGGCCGGCGAGCAGCTTGTCGAGGTCGTCGAGGTGCTCGGCGCGCACGCCGGTGAGCCGGGCGGCCTCGTCGAGGTCGGGGCGCCGGCCGACCCAGAACTCGCCGTAGCGGCGGTCCCGGAAGAACTCGGCGCCGCGGACCGGGTCGCCGCCGCGGACGGAGCGGGGGCGCAGGTAGAGGACGGGCTCGTGGCCCTCGGGGCCGGTGGGCTCCAGGACGATGACGTGGCCGACCTGGTCCTCGCCGGTGAGGCCGGTGAGCCAGGCGTAGGCGCTGTGCGGGCGGAAGCGGTAGTCGCAGTCGTTGCTGCGGACCTTCAGCCGGCCGGCGGGGACGATCAGGCGCTCGCCGGGGAAGGCGGCGGAGAGCCGGGCGTGGCGGCCGGGCAGGGCGGCGTGGGCGGGGACCCGGTTCTCGGCGGGGAGCGGGGTCGGGGCCCAGGAGGTGCCCATGAAGGCGTTGAGGGCGGGGGAGACGGGGAGGTCGTGGCTGCCGGTGTTGAGGCCGGTCTGACGGAGGGTCACCGGGGGTACTCCTAAGCGGGGCTTCCTGGAACGGGGTTTCCCTGATCGGAGCCTTGCGGGTTGGGCGTCGGCCGATCGGGGCGAGGGGGCGGCACGGACACAGCTCGGTAACGGGTCGCGTCACCTCTTGTGCAGTGCAATTTCACATTACTATGTTACGGGTCACACCACGGAGCGGCTAGACCCCCTGAGGTCGCCCTCCCGGCAGGGTCCCGGATCACCCCGGGGCGGACGACGGGCCGTTACGGCTGGCCCCCCCACAGCGGAGTTGCACATGACCAGGCGTACCCAGGCGGCCCTCGCGGCGGCCATTGCGGCGACACTGACCCTCGGCCTCGGGGCCTGTGCGAAGGACAAGAGCGACACCGGCGGGGACGCCGCGCCGAGCTCCACCAAGGGCCCGGGTGCCGAGAGCGGCACGATCATCGGCGGCACGCCGGTCAAGGGCGGCACCCTCACCGTGCTGACCAACCAGGACTTCGCCCACCTCGACCCGGCCCGCAACTGGGTGCTGCCGCACATGGACTTCGGCACCCGCCTGATCTACCGCACCCTGGTGACCTTCAAGGCCGAGCCGGGCGCCGCCGGCAACGAGATCGTCCCCGACCTCGCCACCGACACCGGCCGCCCCTCGGACGGCGGCAAGACCTGGACCTTCACCCTGAAGGACGGCCTCAAGTACGAGGACGGCACCCCGATCAAGTCCGCCGACGTCAAGTACAACGTCGAGCGCTCCTTCTCCCCGGACCTCACCGGCGGCCCCGACTACGCCGTCCAGTACCTGGCCGGCGGCGAGAACTACAAGGGCCCGCTGACCGGCGAGCACCTGCCGAGCATCGAGACGCCGGACGACAAGACCATCGTCTTCCGCCTCAAGCGCCCGGTCGCCGAGTTCGCCTACACCGCCACCCTGCCGACCTTCTCCCCGGTGCCGCAGGCCCAGGAGAAGGGCACCCAGTACGACATCCGGCCGTTCTCCTCCGGCCCGTACAAGATCGAGACCTACGACCGCGGCAAGCAGCTCGTGCTGGTCCGCAACACCAACTGGGACGCCGCCAGCGACCCGGTCCGCAAGGCCTACCCCGACAAGATCGTGGTGACCCAGGGCCTCAAGGGCGGCCAGGCCGACGACCGGGTGATCGCCAGCGACGGCGCCGACGCCTCCGCCATCGAGATGCCGTGGATGCGCCCCGAGTCCGTGCCGAAGGTGCTGCCCAAGGCGGACGTCAAGGCCCGCATGGTGGCCGAGCGCACCGGCTGTACCGACAGCCTCTACCTGAACACCTCCAAGGCGCCGTTCGACGACCCGAAGGTCCGCGAGGCGATGATGTGGGCCGTCGACCGGGAGAGCCAGGTCACCGCGTTCGGCGGCCCCGCGATGGCCGACGTCGCCACCTCCTTCCTGCCGCCGTCGCTGAACGGCGGCACCAAGGCCGACCCGCTGAAGATCCCGGCCACCGGCGACCCGGAGAAGGCCAAGGAGCTGCTGAAGGCGGCCGGCAAGACCGACCTCAAGCTCTCGCTCACCGTCTCCCTCGGTGACAAGACCCGCGGCGAGGCCCTCCAGCAGTCGCTGAGCAAGTCCGGCATCCAGGTCACCGTCAACACGGTCGACCCGTCGGCCTTCGCGGACACCGTCGGCGACATCAAGAACGCCCCCGACCTGCTCATCCAGGGCTGGTGCCCGGACTACCCGTCCGCCGCGACCTTCTTCCCGTTCCTCTTCGACGGCCGGACCATCAAGGAGAAGGGCAACCAGGGCAACTACAGCCAGTTCCGTGACCAGGCCACGATGGACCGGATGGACCAGATCGCGGCCATGACGGACGTCAACGAGGCTAACAAGGCCTGGTCGCAGCTGGACGAGGACCTGATGAAGAAGGCCCCCGCCGTCCCGCTGATGTGGCAGCGCCGCCCCCTGCTGGTCGGCACCAACGTGGCCGGCGCGTTCGGCAACTCCGGCTACGCGGGCATGATCGACATGGCCGTCATCGGCCTCAAGGACCCGTCGAAGAGCCAGGGCTGAGGGACCGTTCGCAATGAGTAGTACTTCCACTGAGCCCGCCGCCGCGCCCGTCGCGGCGGCGGGCCCCGCGAAGGCCGGGCGCGGGCCCTGGCGGCTGGTCTGGGACCAGCTCTGGGCCCGCGGCGCGGCCAGGTTCGGCCTGATCACGGTCGGCGTCCTGGTGCTGCTGGCCGCCCTGGCCGGCCCGCTGAGCGCCCTCGGCGGCTGGTCCCCCGAGGAGTTCGACAAGCGGGCCATCGACCCGTACATGGGCGGCGTGCCGATCGGCGACTTCGGCGGCATCGGCGCCCGGCACTGGTTCGGCGTCGAGCCGGTCACCGGCCGCGACCTGTTCGCCCGGGTCCTGCACGGCGGCCAGGTCTCGCTGATCATCGCCTTCACCGCCACCGCCCTGGTCGTGGCCGCCGGCACCCTCGCCGGCATCGCCGCCGGCTACTTCGGCGGCCGCGTCGACACCGTGCTGTCCCGGCTGATGGACCTCACGATGTCG
The DNA here is from genome assembly GCF_036013975.1 of Kitasatospora sp. NBC_00458. Lineage (NCBI taxonomy): Bacteria > Bacillati > Actinomycetota > Actinomycetes > Kitasatosporales > Streptomycetaceae > Kitasatospora > Kitasatospora sp. NBC_00458. The sequence continues at coordinate 2,054,823 of NZ_CP107904.1, read as the reverse complement.
TTCCCCTCGCTGATCTTCATGATCGCGATGATGTCGGTGGCCAAGGACGTCAACCGGATCCTGCTGATGACCGTCGTGATCGGCCTGTTCGGCTGGCCCGGCATCGCCCGCGTGGTCCGCGGCCAGACCCTCTCGCTCAAGCACCGCGAGTACGTCGAGGCCGCCAAGGTGGGCGGCGCGCGCTCCTGGCGCATCCTCACCCGGGAGATCCTGCCGAACGTCTCCGGCCCGATCATCGCGTACACCACGCTGCTGATCCCCGGCATGATCGCCACCGAGGCCGCACTCTCCTACCTCGGCGTCGGCGTCCGCCCGCCCACGGCCTCCTGGGGCCAGATGATCGCCGAGTCCATCGTCCACTACGAGATCGACCCGACGTACTTCCTGATCCCGACGGCCTTCCTCTTCATCGCCGTACTCGCCTTCACCCTCCTCGGTGACGCGCTGCGGGACATCCTCGACCCCCGGGGAGGCCGGTCGTGATCCTCTTCCTCGGCCGACGGCTGATCGGCGTGGCCGGCATCCTGCTGACCATCTGCGCCATCACCTTCACCATCTTCTACCTGCTGCCCAACGACCCGGCGGCGGCCGCCTGCGGCAAGACCTGCAGCCCCGAGCGGCTCGCCGAGGTCAAGGCCGCGATGGGCCTCGACGCGCCGATCTGGGAACAGTTCGGCTCCTACCTCGCCGGCATCGTGGCCGGCCGCGACTACGGCAGCGGCCCGAGCGCCGTGCACTGCGGATTCCCCTGTCTCGGCTACTCCTACGAGTACTCGCTGCCGGTCTGGGACCTGCTCGTCGACCGCCTGCCGGTCTCCGTCTCGCTCGCCCTCGGCGCGTCCGTGCTCTGGCTGGCCCTCGGCCTCGGTGCCGGTGTCACCTCGGCGCTGCGCAAGGGCAGCCTCGCCGACCGCGCCCTGATGGTGCTCTCGGTCGGCACCGCCTCGCTGCCGGTCTACTTCACCTCGATCATGCTGATCTGGGGCGTCGTCCGGACCATGGGCCTGCTGCCCTACCCGGCGTACCACGCGTTCACCGACGGCCCGCTCGAATGGGCCTCCAACCTGCTGCTGCCGTGGATCGCCCTGGCCCTGCTCAACGCGGCCATGTACGCCCGGCAGAGCCGCAACTCGATGATCGAGACCATGGCCGAGCCGTACATCCGCACGGCCCGCGCCAAGGGGCTCCCGGCCCGGACCGTCACCGTCAAGCACGGGCTGCGCTCCGGCATGACGCCGATCCTCACCATCTTCGGCATGGACCTCGGCGGCCTGCTGGCCGGCGCCGTCATCACCGAGTCGATCTTCGGCCTGCCCGGCGTCGGACGCCTCTTCTACGACGGCCTGCTCCGCTCCGACCAGCCCATCATCCTCGGCGTCACCCTGCTCGCGGCCTTCTTCATCGTCGTCGCGAACCTGCTGGTCGACGTGCTCTACGCCTACGTCGACCCGAGAGTGAGGTACTGATGACCGTCCTTCTGGAGGTCGACGACCTCAGGGTCTCCTTCAACACCCCGCGCGGTACCGTCCGCGCCGTCGACGGCATCTCCTTCGCCGTCGAGGCCGGGAAGACCCTCGGCCTGGTCGGCGAGTCCGGCAGCGGGAAGTCCGTCACCTCGCTCGCCGTCATGGGCCTGCACCGCGGCGCCGCCGTCACCGGCTCCATCCGGCTGAACGGCCAGGAGCTCAACGGCCTCGGGGAGAAGGAGCTCGGCACCGTCCGGGGCCGGCGGATCGCCATGATCTTCCAGGACCCGCTGTCCAGCCTGCACCCCTTCTACACCGTCGGGGAGCAGATCGCCGAGCACTACCGGGTGCACTTCAAGGCCAACCGCAAGGCCGGCCGCGAGCGCGCGATCGAGATGCTGGCCGAGGTCGGCATCCCCGAGCCGGCCCGCCGGGTCGACGAGTACCCGCACCAGTTCTCCGGCGGCATGCGCCAGCGCGTGATGATCGCCATGGCACTCGCCTGCGAACCGGAACTGCTGATCGCCGACGAGCCCACCACGGCGCTCGACGTCACCGTCCAGGCCCAGATCCTCGATCTGATCGCCCGGATCCAGCAGGAGCGCGGCCTCGGCGTCGTGATGATCACCCACGACCTCGGCGTCGTCGCCCGGGTCGCCCACGAGGTTATGGTCATGTACGGCGGCCGGGCCGCCGAACAGGCCCCCGTCGACCGGCTGTTCGGCGCCCCCGCGCACCCGTACACCCGCGGACTGCTCGACTCGCTGCCCCGCCTCGACGACACCGACGACGCACCGCTGCGGGCGATCCCCGGCAGCCCGCCGTCGCTGATCGCCCCCGCCCCCGGCTGCTCCTTCGCCCCGCGCTGCGCCCGCACCACCGCCGCCACCGCCGAGGAACACGCCCGCTGCCTGGCCGAACGCCCGGCCTTCGGGCCGCTCGCCCCCGGCCACCAAGCCGCCTGCCACCTGCCGCTGGTGCCGGAAGGAGTCCTCGGATGACCGAGCCCCTGCTGTCCGTCCGGGACCTCGTCAAGACGTTCCCCGGACGGCGCTCCCGCACCGGACGGCCCGGTCCGCTGGTCCGCGCCGTCGACGGCGTCAGCTTCGACGTCGGCGCCGGTGAGACCCTCGGCCTGGTCGGCGAGTCCGGCTGCGGCAAGTCCACCACCGGGCGCATGGTCGTCCGGCTGATCGACCCGACCTCCGGCACCGTCAAGTTCGACGGCACCGAGATCGGCGGCCTGAGCCAGAACCAGCTGCGCCCGCACCGGCGGGACCTGCAGATGGTGTTCCAGGACCCGTACTCCTCGCTCAACCCCCGGCAGACGGTGGCCCGGATCATCTCCGAGCCGCTGCTGGTCCAGGGCTCCGGCGCGGCCGACGCGCGCAAGCGCGCCGCCGAGCTGATGGAGCTCGTCGGGCTGATCCCCGAACACCTGGACCGCTACCCGCACGAGTTCTCCGGCGGCCAGGCGCAGCGGATCGGCATCGCCCGCTCGCTGGCCACCTCGCCCCGGCTGGTCGTCGCCGACGAGCCGGTCTCCGCCCTGGACGTCTCCATCCAGGCCCAGGTCGTCAACCTGATGGAGCAGCTCCAGAAGGAGCTGGGGCTGGCGTACATCTTCATCGCGCACGACCTCTCGGTGGTCAAGCGGGTCTGCGACCGGGTCGCGGTGATGTACCTCGGCCGGATCGTCGAGATCGGCGACAAGCAGCAGGTCTACGGCAACCCGGCGCACCCGTACACGAAGGCGCTGCTCTCCGCCGTCCCGCTGCCGGACCCGGCCGCGGAACGGGCGCGCGAGCGGATCGTGCTGCTCGGCGACCCGCCGAGCCCGGCCGCCCCGCCGCCCGGGTGCACCTTCCACCCGCGCTGCCCGAAGGCCCAGGAGATCTGCCGGACCGAGCGTCCGCTGCTGCAGATCGCCGGTGCCGGCGGGCGCGAGGCGGCTTGCCACTTCCCGGAGAACTGAGCCGCTCTCCGCGATCGGTCCGGGGCGCCCCCGCGCGCCCCGGCCGTCCGAAGCCGCCGTACCGTCCGATCCCCCACGGAGGGCGGTACGGCACCAACTGCGCGAGGCAGCGGCCTCGCGCGACCAACTGCGCGAGGCAGGGTCCTCGCGCGTCCAAGCCCCCGGTCGGGCGCGGCGGGGAACCTCACGAGGGCCGCGCCCGGCCGGGTCCACGCCGGTCACCGCTCGTCGGGACCGGTGCCGGCGCCCTCGGGCCCGACGGGATCGGCGGATCCGTCGGGCCCGTCGGCGTTGTCCGGCAGGTCCGGCAGGTTCTGCCGGTCCTGCGGGTCCGGCGCGCCGGGGGACTACGCTTCCGGCCCGGGCTGCCCGGCCGGCCGGGCCTGTTCGTCGGGCTTGTCAGGCTCGTCGGGGTCATCGGGCTCGTCGGGGTCGAACTCGTCGTCCAGCAGACGGCGCGGGCCCGGACCGTCGGTGCCGAGCGAGTCCTGCGGGTTGAGCACCCGGCAGCGGCGCAGCGAGAGGCAGCCGCAGCCGATGCAGCCCGTCAGCTCCTGCTCCAGCCGCTCGATCTCGCGCCGCCGGGCCGTGAGCAGCGCCGCCCAGCGGCGGGAGATCCGCTCCCAGTCGCGCTTGTCCGGCATCCGGTCGGCGGGCAGGCCCTCGAACACCTCGGCGACCTCGGCCAGCGGGATGCCGAGCCGTTTGGCGACCAGGACCAGCGAGAGCCGGCGCAGCACGTGCCGGTGGTAGCGCCGCTGGTTGCCGGCGGACCGCTCGGAGACGATCAGCCCCTGCTCCTCGTAGAACCGCACGGCGGAGGGCGCCACGCCGCTCCGGCGGGCCACCTCGCCCACGCTCAGCAGGTCGCCCGGCCGCCGGGTCGCGCCGGCCGCGGGTGTGCCTCCGGCCGCGGGCGTCGTGCCGGCCGCAGGGGGCGTGGGAGGCGTGGGGGTCACGGCGACCTCTCGCTGCTGCTGTGCGTGTCGAGCCCTTGACTTCAAGTTCTCTTGAACTACTAGCGTACCGAAGCGTGACCGAATCCCCGCAAGCGCAGACCGCCTCCGCCGCCTCCGAACAGGGAGTTCACTCTCCGGAGGCGGCGCCGCCGGAGTCCTCCGGCGGCTGGGGCGAACTGTTCTCGCGACGGTTCGCCGCCTCGGCGTCGATCCTCGCCGGCGGCGTCGCCCTGTACGCGATGAACCTCTACTTCACCGCCGCCCTGCTGCCCTCGATCGTGGAGGACATCGGCGGCGCCAAGTACTACGCGTGGGTCGCCACCGGCTTCCTGATGGCCGCCGTGATCGCCGCGATGCTGGTCAGCCGGCTGTTGGCGCGGCTGGGCGCCTCCCGCGCCTACCTGACCGGGTTCCTGGTCTTCGGGGCGGGCGCGGCGCTGACCGCGGCCAGCCCGTCGATGGAGACGCTGATCATCGGGCGGGTGGTCCAGGGCTTCGGCGGCGGGCTGGTGGCCGGTCTGGGCTACGCGGTGATCCGCACCGCGCTGCCCGAGCGGCTCTGGACCCGCGCGGCCGGTCTGGTCTCGGCGATGTGGGGGGTCGGCACGCTGGTCGGACCGTCGCTCGGGGGGCTCTTCGCCGAGCTGGGGGCCTGGCGGGGGGCGTACGTGCTGCTGCTGGTCGCCGCGGTGGTCCTGGCCGTGCTGGCCCGCCGCGCGCTGCCGGGGCCGACCGGCACGGGGCAGCACACCGAGCCGCTGCCGCTGCCCTCGCTGGTGCTGCTGACCCTCTCGGCGGCCGCGTTCAGCATCAGTTCGACCGTGCCGCGCGGCTGGGCGACGGCGCTCTGCATCGGCGCGGGCCTGGTGCTGCTGGCCGGCTTCGTGCTGGCCGAGCGCGGCGGTTCGGCGACCGTCCTGCCGAAGCTCACCTACCGGCGCGGCAACCACCTCAAGTGGATCTACCTGACCGTCGCGGTCTACTGCGCGGGTGTGATGACCGAGACCTTCATCCCGCTGTTCGGCCAGGAGCTGGGCGGGCTGAGCCCGCTGGCGGCCGGGTTCCTCGGGGCGACGGTGTCGGCCGGCTGGACGTCCGCCCAGTTGTTCAGCGTGAACATGGACTCGACGCGGGCCCGCGAACTCGCGATCCGGATCGGGCCGGCGGTGCTCACCGCCGGGCTGCTGGCCTACGGGCTGCTCCAGACGGGCTCGGCGTCGACCGGCCGGGTGCTGCTCTGGGCGGCGGTGCTGATCGTCGGCGGTACGGGCATCGGGGTGGCCTTCCCGCACCTGAGCGTGTCCGCGATGCGCAGCACCGACGACGAGGTGGAGGGCTCCAAGGCCGCCGCGGGCCTCAACACCACCCAGCTGATCGCCTACTCGGTGAGTTCGGCGCTGGCCGGCACCCTGGTGAGCATCGGCGGCGACTCGCGGCTGGACGCGGCCCGGTACATGGTCTTCGGTCTCGGCGGGCTCACCGTGTTCGGTGTGGTCACCGCCGCAATGAGCCTTCGGAAGGCGCGGTAGGTCACGCGCGGAGCCGCCCCGGTTCTCCGTGTGGGGGAGAGCCGGGGCGGCCTACCTGTCTTTCGCGGGGGCCGGCGTCAGGGCGCCGGGGTCAGGACGCCGGGCCCACCCGGACGGTGGTGATCTTCCCGCCCTGGGACTCGCGGACCACCTCGATCTTGGTGTTGGTGTCCGGGACCTTCACGCCCAGCTGCGGGGTGGCCGGGTCGCTGTAGACGCCGGTCCGGTCGTTGAAGGCCGGGACGGCCGGCTTGGAGCCGATCCGGACCGGGACACCGGCCTTGTGCAGGGTGAAGCCCGTGGTCGGCTGGAGCGAGAAGGTCGCGTCGTAGGTCTGCGCGCGGCCGTTGACCAGCGTGCCGTCGGCGAACCGGATCGGCGCCGGGTGGGCGTCGATCGGCAGGATCAGGCCGCCGCCCGGGTGGTCCTTGGTGTTGTTGTCGCCGTACCCGGTGTCCCAGAGCCAGACGAGCACGCCCTCCTGGTACGGGTAGTTGTCGACGATGTCCTTCTTGCCCTCGACACCGGTGTAGCCGAAGCTGTACGGGCCGGTCTTGAGGAAGGCGCCGTAGCCGGTGTACCGGCGGTTCTCGACCAGGTAGGCGCGCGGGTGCTGCTTGACCGCGGTGCGGCCGGTGACGACGTTGAAGCCGGTGGCGGTCCAGCCGTTGAGGCCGTTCTCGGCGCCGTCGGCGAACAGCTCGGTGCCGCCGGCGGTGATCTTCACCGCGTCGACCAGTACGCCCTTGCCGTGCGTGTTGCCGTCCGAGGTGACGTGGAAGCGCACCCGGACGTTCTGCCCGGCGTAGGCGTCGAGCGGGATGTGCAGCTGCCGGAACGCGCCCGAAGTGCCGCTCAGCCCGGGGGTGTTGGCGGTGGTGTTGCCGATCGGCGCGCCGTCCACGGTGCCGCCGAGCGGCTTCCAGCTCTTGCCGCCGTCGGTGGAGGCCTCGACCGAGAGGAAGTCGTAGTCCTGCTCGATGTCGTACCAGGCCGCCGCGTCGAGGGCGGCCGGGCCGGTCACCGACCGCAGGTCGACCTCGCGGGCCAGCGCGTTGTCCAGGTTGTCGCCCTGGTCGCTCCACCACTGCTTGGCGCCCTCGCGCGGGTCGGCGAGGTCGGTGCTGGTGGTGCCGTCCGGCAGGTGGACCAGGACGGCCTGGGCCTGGTCGGTGTTGTAGCCGCTGACGCCGAGCGCGTGGCTGGAGCGGGTGGCGGCCTGCGCCTCGTCGTAGTTGAGCCAGCCGAACTGCAGCTTGCTCCAGGCGTCGAGGTCACCGGGGTAGCCGCCGGTGGTGTTCTTGCCCTTGCCCAGGTACGAGCCGGAGGACATCAGCGACCAGAAGTTGACGCTGTTGTCGCCGCCGGAGGTGCTGTACAGGTCGGGCAGGCCGAGGTTGTGGCCGAACTCGTGGGCGAAGAGGCCGACGCCGCTGTTCTCGCCGGCCTGGACGTAGTCGTAGACGAACAGGCCGCTGTCGCCGACCGGGGCGCCGCCGATCTTGTTGCCCTCCGGGCCGACCTGGCCGGTCGGGTCCGGGAAGGTCCAGCTGCGGTGCGCCCACAGCGCGTCGGCGGCCTGGGCGCCGCCGCCCCAGGTCTCGTCGACGCCGGCGTGCACGACGATCACGTTGTCGAGGTAGCCGTCGGGCTGGCCGAACTCGCCGTTCTTGTCGTGGTCGTAGCGGTCGTAGACGTCGTACTGGGCCAGCTCGGCCTTGACGTCCGCGGCCGACCGGCCCTTGGCGATCTGGCCGTCGTACCAGGCCTTGACCGCGTCCCGGATGAACTCCTGGCCCTGGGTCCAGGCGCCGGAGCCCTGCGGGCCCTTGTTGCTGCCGTACCGGGCCTCGTTGTACGGGAGGGTCACCCAGTTGCTGACGGTGCCCTCGATGTCGTACCGGCCGGAGGACTGGGTGCGGTAGTAGTTGCGCATCGAGACCGCGCCGGGCGAGTCGTCGAAGAACATCTTCTGGTAGTAGTTCCGGCTGAAGTCCTCGGTCCAGAGCGTGTGGTTGTCGCTCTTGCCGGGCTTCGGGATGGCGTTGTGCTTCGGGCCGGGGGTGCCGCCGTAGCGCGGCTGGCCGTTGTACTGGGTGGTGTTGTCGACCTCGTCGCCGAACTGGGCGAGGATGACGAAGACCTTGTCCTTGCGCTGCTGCGCGAGCTGGACGTAGTCGTTGCCGATCCGGACCTTGGCGGGTGCCCGCCGGTCCGAGGTCTTCGCCACGGCACCCTTGTTGACCTGCTCCAGCGCCTTGGTGCGGAGCGACTGGCGCTCGCGCTCCTGCGGCGCGAGCGGGCCGGACGGCGCCTCGGCGCCGCCGGCCTCGGCGCTGTCGCCGTTCTCGGCGGAGATGGTGAAGGAGGGGGTGGGGGGAGCGGCCTGGGCTGGGGAGCCGAGGAGCGTGGCCGCTATCGCGCTCGTGGTGAGCGCGGCCGCGAGTACCGCGGACAGTCTGCGCAACTGACCGGTCCTTTCCGGACGGTGGGTGGTCTGGTGAGCGCAGGTAATATTTCACATGTCATGGGTCACACGGAAGATGCCGGAGGATGACGCCGGGGCGGCGGCGTCCGGGAGGTGCGGCGTGGTGATGCCGTGTGGTGGTGCGGGGTGGTGGTGCGGGGTGACGGCATGCGCGGGGGCGGGGACGGCATGCGCGGCGGTGGCGGGCGGTGATCGCGGGCGGTGGCGGTGGGCGGGTGATCGGTAGCATCGGCCGCATGGGTGAGCGGGCGGAGTGGCTGGACGAGCACGAGGACGAGGTCTGGACCGGGTTCCTGGAGACCCAGGTGCTGTTCTGGCGCCGCCTCGCCCAGCAGCTGCAGCAGGAGACCGGCCTCTCCGAGCCCGACCTCGCCATCCTCCAGGCCCTGCTGGCCGCCCCCGGGGGCCGGTTGCGGCAGTACCGGCTGAGCGGGGTCACCCAGTTCGAGAAGAGCCGGCTGCACCACCACCTGGGAAGGATGGCCGGCCGCGGCCTGGTCGCCCGCGAGCCCTGTCCGGGCGAGGAGCGCGGCGCCGTCATCGCGCTCACCGATCGGGGCAGGGCCGCGGTCACCGCCGCCCTGCCGCGCCGTGCGGCGCACATCCGGCGCTGGCTCACCGATCCGCTGACGGATCGTCAGCGAGCCGACCTGATCGGGATATCGGCCGTACTGCTGGCCGGCCTGAAGGGCGAGGAGGCGGCCGGCGCGGCGGGCGGGGAGCCGGGCGGCGTGCCGGCCGGGCCGGCGGGCGAGGGGCCCGCCTGCTGAGACCCCCGAGCGGGTTGACGTGTCAACCCCGCACGCCCATGCTGGGGTTGACACATCAACCCGATGGCACCCAGGGGGGACCGCCATGCGCTTCCTGCTCCTGCCCCACGTCCCGGACCAGTCCAAGCCGGACCGCGAACAGCTCCGCGAACTCGTCGACTACGCCGTGTTCGCCGAGGAGCTGGGGTTCGACGCCTACGGCATCGGCGAGCGCCACGACCGCCCCGCCGTCTCCAGCGCACCGCCCGTCCTGCTCGCCCACATCGCCGCCGTCACCAAGCGGATCCGGCTCTTCACCGCCGTCACCACCCTCGGCATGCTCGACCCGCTGCGCGCCTACGAGGACTACGCCACCCTCGACAACCTCGCCGAGGGCCGCCTCGACCTGATCGTCGCCAAGGGCGCCTACCCGCGCTCCTCCCGGCTGTTCGGGGTGACCAAGGAGAACCAGTGGGCGCTGCTCCAGGAGAACTACGAGCTGTTCCGGCGGCTCTGGCGCGAGGAGAAGGTCAGCTGGGAGGGCAGGCTCGGCCGCTCGCTGACCGACGCCGAGCCGCTGCCCCGCCCCTACCAGCGGGAGATCCGGATCTGGCACGGGGCGGGGCACAACCCGGAGTCCGCCGACTTCGCCGCCCGCCACGGGGACCCGGTGTTCACGCCCAACGGCGCCGGCCCGATCGACCCGTACGCCGCGATCGTCCGGCACTACCGGGAGCGCTGGGCGGCGTACGGGCACGACCCGGCCCGCGCGCTGGTCGGTGCGGGGACGGCCGGGTACTTCGGCGCCCGCACCTCGCAGGAGGCCGTCGCGCGCTACCGCCCGGTCTTCGAGGCCCGGTTGAAGGTCAACCGGGCCTTCGACGGCGGCACGCTCCGGTTCGACGAGGTCGAGGACTTCGTCGAACGCGGCTCGGTGCTGGTCGGCAGCCCGCAGCAGATCATCGAGAAGGTGCTGGGGCAGCACGCGCGGTTCGGCCACGAGCTGCTGCACCTGCACGTCGACGGCGAGGTGCTGGACCGCGCCGACTACCTCGGCACCCTGGAGCTGTTCTTCTCCGAGATCGCCCCGGTGCTCCGCCGGGAGCTGCCGAGCCGCCCGCTGGACGAGGTCCCGTCCGGCGAACGGCCGGAGCGGGCGGGGGCGGTGTGAGCCGCCGGCCCGCGCGGGCGGGTCACACGAAGTCGAAGGTCTGGTAGTTCAGGCCGTTGCAGGCGAACGCGCGCAGGCCGACGCCGACGCTGTCGTCGATGCACCGGCCGGTGTTGACGTTCTGGTAGACGGCGCCGCCGCCGCTCGGGTAGGTCAGCCGCCACTTCTGGAAGTCCAGGTAGTTGCAGCCGAACGCGCGGAGCCCGGCGGCGCCGCTGTCGTCGACGCAGCGGCCGGTGTTCTGGTTCTGCAGGACCCAGGTGCCGTCGGCCTGCTTGTAGAAGTTGAAGTTCTGGTAGTTGAGGCCGTTGCAGGCGAAGGCGCGCAGCCCGGCGCCCCAGCTGTCGTCGACACATCGGCCGGTGTTGTGGTTCTTCAGCGCGTAGGAGTAGACGGTGCCGGTCGTTCCGGTGCCGGCGGCACCGGCGGTGCCCGCCGCCGCGAGGGAGAGCGCGAGGGCCGCGAAGGTCGCGGCGGCGGTCCGGGCCGGCCGGGTTCCGAGCAGGCGTGAGGTGTTCAACGTTCCTCCGGTGGAGTGGGGTTGACGTACCCGTGGCGCACCTTCGGGGCGCCCGCCGGGAACCCTAGGAGGTCGGCGCGGCCATCGGCAGAGGAGGTGCCGATTCCGCGCCGAAGACCGGATCCGCGGTCTACTCGATGTCCAGCGCACCTCGCAGGAAAGAGAGTTCAGCCTGTGAGAGCTGCTCGTTGACGCCGCCCGGCGTCATGTGGGTGATGCCCGGGAGGGCGAGCAGGTTGTGCGGCCGGCCCGCCCGGGTGAGCGCCTGGGAGAGCAGCAGGGTGTGCGAGGGGTGCACGTTGTCGTCCGCCAGGCCGTGGATCAGCAGCAGGGGCCGGGAGAGTCCGGGCGCGTCGTCCACCAGGCAGTCCGCCGCGTAGCCGTCCGGGTTCTCCTGGGGCAGGTCGAGGTAGCGCTCGGTGTACGCGGTGTCGTAGTGCCGGAAGTCGGTGGGCGGCGCGCCCGCGCAGGCGGCGTGGAAGACGTCCGGGCGGCGCAGCACGGCCAGCGCCGCGAAGTAGCCGCCGTACGACCAGCCGCGCACGCCGACCCGGTCGAGGTCGAGGTCGGGGTGGAGCTCGGCGAGCGCGTGCAGGGCGTCCACCTGGTCGTCCAGCGCCACCTGGGAGAAGCGGCGGAAGATCGTCCGGGTGAAGGCGGGCGAGACGAACGGGGTGCCGCCGTTGTCGGTGGTGATCACGGCGAAGCCCTGGTCGGCCCACCACTGCTTGAGCTGCCAGCGGCGCGGCTCGTTGGCCACCGCCTGGTAGCCGGGCCCGCCGTAGACGTCCAGCAGCACCGGCAGCCGGCGGCCGGGGACGTGGTCGCGCGGGTACACCACGGCGGTGGGCAGGCGACGCTCGGTGACGCGGGCGAGCTGCGGCTCGACCCGGTACGGCAGCGCGGCCGAGCGGTCCTCCAGGGTGAGCCCGCCGCCGGGGCCGAGCGTCCGGCGGCGGACGCCGTCCGGCCCGGCCGAGGTGAGCAGCACGGTCTCGCCGGCGGCCACCGCGGAGTGCAGGCCGGGGCCGTCGGAGAGCCGCTCGGGCGCCCCGCCGTCCGGGTCGACCAGGTGGACGTGCTGGTCGAACGGGTCGTCCTCGCCGGTCTCGCACAGCAGTCGGCCGCCCAGCCGGCCGACCACCCGGCGGACCTGCAGGCCGGTGGTGTCCAGCGGCTTGCCGTCGAGGGCCAGGCCCCGGGCCTCGGGGGTGTCGTGCACGGTGAGCAGCCGGCCGTCGGCCAGCCGGGCGGGCGTGCCGGGCAGGTCGTCGACCCAGAACTCGTCCGTGGTGCGGGAGAGCTCGCGGGTGCTGCCGGTGGCCGGGTCGGCGCCGAGCAGCAGGACGTTCTGCTGGAGCCGGTCGGCGACGGTGATCAGCAGCTCGTCCTCGCCGTCCCACTCGGCGGCGCAGACGTAGGGGTAGGCCTCGGTGTCCCACTCCAGGCGGGTGCGGGTGCCGTCCAGGCCGAGCACCCAGAGCCGGACGTCGGCGTTGGGGCCGCCGGCCTGCGGGTAGGCGAAGTGCTCGGGCTCGCGGGACGGGTGGGCCGGGTCGGCGAAGTGGAGCACCGGCAGGGCGGACTCGTCGACCCGGGCGGCGAGCAGCGCGCCGCCGTCCGGGCGCCACCAGTGGCCGCGGCTGCGCCCCAGCTCCTCGGCGGCGGCGAACTCGGCGACACCCCAGCGGGCGCCGTCCTCCGGGCTGAGCCGGAGCGGCTCGGCGGCCGGTTGCCCGGGCGCGGCGGTGACGTACAGGGCGTCGTCGGCGACGTACGCGACGCGCTCGCCGGCCGGCTCGGGGCGGGGGTCGAAGGCGGGGCCCGCGGTGGGGAGTTCCTCGGTGCGGCCGGTGGCGGTGTCGGTGCGGAAGAGCCGGCCGTCCAGGGCGAAGACGGCGACGGCCAGGTCGGCGGTGGCCGCGTAGGTGCCGATGCCGGCGGCGACGAGCCGGGTCCGCTCGCGCAGTCGGCGCTCGACGGCCGGAAGGTCGTCCCGGTCCCCGGTGCGGCCGGGGGCCAGCGCGGCCGGGTCGGCGACCTCGCGCTCCTCGCCGGTGGTCAGGTCGAGGAGGTGGAGGCGGTCGACCGGGTCCTCGGGACCGGTGGAGCGGAGCAGCAGGAGCCGGGTACCGTCCTGGTTGAGCGAGATCGCTCGCGGGGCACCGAAGCCGAAGCGGCCGGTCCGGGCGCTGAGGGAAAGGTAGGGGTCGGTGATGGTCACCGCCCGATGGTCGCCGTGCGGAGGCTCGCGGACCAGTAGGGCGACATGTGAAATGTCACACACCACATTGATGCGTAAGCAGGAGGAGACGCGGTGAGCGAGCACCCGAGGACCGTCCTACCCCCCGAACCACTGCCCGGAACGGACGAGTTGTTCTCACTGGACCGGACGGTGGCCCACCTCAACCACGGCTCCTTCGGTTCCGTGCCCGTTCCGGTCCAACGGCTCCAGCGGCGGCTCCACGAGGAACAGGAGGCCGACCCCGACGGCTTCTTCGGCGACCTGCCCGAGCGCGTCGCCGACGCCCGCGCCCGGATCGCCGCCGCCCTCGGCACCGGGGCCGACCGGCTCGCCCTCGTCCCCAACGTGACCGACGCGATCGCCGTCACCCTGGCCAACGTCCCGCTCGCCCCCGGCGACCGGATCCTGGTCACCGACCACGGCTACGGCACGGTCACCGAGGCCGTCCGCCGCCGCGCCGAGCAGGCCGGAGCCGAGCTGCGCACCGTCGCCCTGCCGCTGGGGACCCCGGACGGGGACGCCGTCCGCGAGGCGGTCCTGGCCGAGGTCACCGACCGCACCGTGCTCGCCGTGCTCGACGGCATCACCTCGACCACCGCCCGCCGGGTCGCCACCCCCGACCTGCTCGCCGCGCTGCGCGGGCGCGGCGTGACCACCGTGGTGGACGCCGCGCACGAGCCCGGCATGCTGGCCGGTCCGGTCCCCGCGGACGCCGACTTCTGGTTCGGCAACCTGCACAAGTGGGCCTTCGCCCCGCGCGCCACCGGCGCCCTCGTCGTCCGCCCCGAGTGGACCGGCAAGATCCGCCCGCTCATCCTCTCCTGGGAGGACCACCAGGGCTTCCCGTCCAACGTCGAGTGGCGCGGCACCTGCGACTACACGCCGTACCTGGCCGCCCCGGCCGGCCTCGACCTGCTGGACGGGCTCGGCGCCGACCGGGTCCGCCGGCACAACGAGCAGCTCGCCGCGTACGGCGCCGCGCTGCTCGCCGAGCGCGCCGGACTGGCCCCGCTGCCGCACTCGGCCGGGGTGGCGATGCGCGCACTGCGGCTGCCGCCGGGCGTGGCCGAGACGCTCCCGGCGGCCCAGGAGCTGATGGCCGCGCTGTGGCGGCGGCACGCCGTCCGTACGGTGGCGCGGCCGTGGCCCGGCGGCGGGGTGATGCGGGTGAGCGCGCAGGTGTACAACCGGGCGCAGGAGTACGAGGTGCTGGCCTCGGGGGTGGCCGAGGTGCTGGGCCGGGGCGCGTCGGGCGCGTCGGGCACGTCCTAGCCGGGGCAGGGCGGACCGGTCGGCCGCCCGGACGCCCGGCCGACGGGCTCGTCGTACCGGTCCCGTTCCCCGGGCCGGCCCTGCTCGGGGAACGGGCCGTGACCGGCCGGCCGGTCGCGCTCCGCGCCGTCGCCGACCGCGTCGACCGTGTCGGCGTTGCGGTCCTCGCCGTCGTCCTCGCCGTCGTCCTCGCCGGGCCCGTCGGAGCCGCCGGGCCCGGCGGTGCCGTCCGCGCCGTCGGGTCGGGCGGGTGATGGGTCGGCGGCGGCACGGAGCTCGGCGAGCAGCACGCTCTGGTCCGAGATCAGGCCGGTGAGGATCCGCCGGGCCGTCCGGAGGAGCTCGGCGACGTCGCCGCCCGCGAGCGCGTACACCACCGTGCTGCCCTCCCGGGTGGCGGTGACGATGCCGGACCGGCGCAGCACCGCGAGCTGCTGGGAGAGGCTGGACGGTTCGACCGCCAGCTCGGCGAGCAGGTCGCGGACGGGCGTCGGTCCGGCCTGCAGCAGCTCCAGCACCCGGATCCGGACGGGATGGCCGAGCATCCGGAAGAACTCGGCCTTGGCCTGGTACAGCGCGACCGCCACAGCGCTCCCTCCCTGGTGTGCAGTCCGTTCCGGTTCCTCAGATCTCCAGCGTGACCTCGATCCGCTTCAGCTGGTGGCGGGCCATGGCCAGGTTGGCGCGGTTGCGGTTGAGCGCGAGGAAGAGGAACAGTCCCCGGCCGCTCTGCGTGGTGAGCGGGCGGACCAGGTGGTACTGGCTGGTGAGGCTGACCAGGATGTCCTCGATCTCGTTGTCGTGCAGGTTGAGCAGCTCCATCGCCCGCATCTTGGCCCGGACCACGTCGGTGTTGCCGGCGGCGGCGACGTTGAGGTCCAGTTCGCCGCCGTCGCCGAGGGTGCCGAGCGCCATGCCGCTGCCGTAGTCGACCAGGGCGACGCCGATCGCGCCGTCGATCGCCATGGCCTCCTTGAGCGAGGTCTCCAGGTTCGCCATCGTCTTTCCTCCCGTGCGTCCGGTGGATGCGGACGGTGGGTGCCGGCCGCGACACCGAATGTAGGCAGGCCGGACGGCCTGGCACCGGGGATGACCGGAGACTTTCGAAGTCGACGCCTTTCCGATCAGTTGAAGACATTTGCAACTATGGATGTGAGAGAGATCTGATCCGACGGCCGGGAAAAACGGTGCTATCGATGTCAGTCCTGCCGGGTAACCTCTGGCTGAGATGCGAGATCACACCAACGACCCCCGGACGGCGATGAACAACCCTGAGCCCGAGCCCTCCGACGACCGGGAGCTCAACCCTGCCGAGGCGTACGCGGCCTTCCGCGCGCGGGCCAAGGAGCAGGCCACCGCCCTGTACGGCTTCCAGCAGCTCTACGACTTCCCGCTGGACGACTTCCAGCTGGAGGCCTGCCGGACCCTGGAGGCGGGCGAGGGCGTCCTGGTCGCCGCGCCCACCGGCTCCGGCAAGACCATCGTCGGCGAGTTCGCCGTCCACCTCGCCCTCCAGGGCGGGCGCAAGTGCTTCTACACCACGCCGATCAAGGCGCTCTCAAACCAGAAGTACGGGGACCTGGTCAAGCGCTACGGCGCGGCCAAGGTCGGCCTGCTCACCGGCGACAACACCGTCAACGGCGACGCCCCGGTCGTGGTGATGACCACCGAGGTGCTCCGCAACATGCTCTACGCGGGCTCCAGCACCCTCGACGGCCTCGGCTACGTGGTCATGGACGAGGTCCACTACCTCGCCGACCGCTTCCGCGGCGCCGTCTGGGAGGAGGTCATCATCCACCTCCCCGAGTCGGTGACCCTGGTCTCCCTCTCCGCCACCGTCTCCAACGCCGAGGAGTTCGGCGACTGGCTGGACACCGTGCGCGGCGGCACCAAGGTCATCGTCTCCGAGACCCGGCCCGTCCCGCTCTGGCAGCACGTGATGGCCGGCAACCGGATGTACGACCTGTTCGCCAACCCGGACCGCGACGGCCGCCCCAAGGACGCCCCGCGCAACCCGGCCAAGGCCGTCAACCCCGAGCTGGTCCGCCTCGCCCGCTCCGAGCTGGACCGCAACCCGCGCGACCGGTTCGGCCGCGGCCGCGGCCGCTCCATGCCGAACGGCCGCCCCGGCAAGGTCTGGACGCCCGGCCGCGTCGACGTCATCGACCGGCTCGACTCCGAGGGCCTGCTGCCCGCCATCACCTTCATCTTCAGCCGGGCCGGCTGCGAGGCCGCCGTCCAGCAGTGCCTCTCCTCCGGCCTGCGGCTCAACAAGGAGGGCGACCGCGGCCGGGTCCGCGCCATCGTCGAGGAGCGCTGCGCCGACATCCCGGACGAGGACCTGCACGTCCTCGGCTACTTCGAGTGGCTGGACGGGCTGGAGCGCGGCATCGCCGCCCACCACGCCGGGATGCTGCCCCGGTTCAAGGAGGTCGTCGAGGAGCTCTTCGTGAAGGGCCTCGTCAAGGCCGTCTTCGCGACCGAGACCCTGGCGCTCGGCATCAACATGCCTGCCCGCTCGGTGGTCATGGAGAAGCTGGTCAAGTGGAACGGCGAGACCCACGCCGACATCACCCCCGGTGAGTACACCCAGCTCACCGGCCGGGCCGGCCGGCGCGGCATCGACATCGAGGGCCACGCCGTCGTGCTCTGGCAGCGCGGCCTCGACCCCGAGGCGCTCGCCGGCCTGGCCGGCACCCGCACCTACCCCCTGAAGTCCTCGTTCCGGCCGTCCTACAACATGGCCGTCAACCTGGTCTCCCAGTTCGGCCGGCACCGCTCCCGCGAACTGCTGGAGACGTCCTTCGCGCAGTTCCAGGCCGACCGCTCGGTGGTCGGCATCGCCCGCCAGGTCCAGCGCAACGAGGAGGGCCTGGACGGCTACCGCGAGTCCATGACCTGCCACCTCGGCGACTTCGACGAGTACATGGGCCTGCGCCGGCAGCTCAAGGACCGCGAGAACGACCTCGCCCGCGAGGGCAGCAGCCAGCGCCGCGCCGCCGCCGTCGAGTCGATCGAGCAGCTCAAGCCCGGCGACGTCATCCACGTCCCCACCGGCAAGTTCGCCGGCCTCGCCCTCGTCCTCGACCCGGGCCTGCCGCCGGTCAGCCGCTCGCCCCGGGGCGGCCCCCGCCACCCCGACTACCAGGACGGGCCGCGCCCGGTGGTGCTCACCGCCGAGCGGCAGGTCAAGCGGCTCGCCATG
This sequence comes from Kitasatospora sp. NBC_00458, assembly GCF_036013975.1. Classification (NCBI taxonomy): domain Bacteria; kingdom Bacillati; phylum Actinomycetota; class Actinomycetes; order Kitasatosporales; family Streptomycetaceae; genus Kitasatospora; species Kitasatospora sp. NBC_00458. The sequence continues at coordinate 2,037,244 of NZ_CP107904.1, read as the reverse complement.
ATCGACTTCCCGCACCCGGTCGTCGCCATGGACCGGCTGCGCATCCCCAAGTCGTTCAACCCGCGCAGCCCGCAGTCCCGGCGCGACCTCGCCTCCGCGCTGCGCACCAAGGCCGGCCACCTGGAGCCCGAGCGGTTCCGCAAGGGCCGCGCGGCCGCCGCCGACGACCCCGAGATCACCCGGCTCCGCGCCGTCCTGCGCCAGCACCCCTGCCACGGCTGCGACGAGCGCGAGGACCACGCCCGCTGGTCCGAGCGCTACCACCGGCTGCACCGGGACACCGAGATGCTGGAGCGCAAGATGCGCTCCCGCACCCACACCATCGCGCGCACCTTCGACCGCGTCTGCGGGCTGCTCACCGACCTCGGCTACCTCAGCGGCGACACCGTCACCGACGACGGCAAGCGGCTCGGCCGGCTGTACGGCGAACTCGACCTGCTCGCCTCCGAGTGCATTCGCGAGGGCGTCTGGAGCGGCCTCGCCGCCGCCGAACTCGCCGCCTGCGCCTCGGCGCTGGTCTACGAGTCCCGCCAGTCCGACGACGCCACCGCCCCCCGGGTCCCCGAGGGCGGCGCGAAGGAGGCGCTCGGCCAGATGGTCCGGATCTGGGGCCACCTCGACGCCCTGGAGGAGCAGCACCGGATCAACACCGCGGAGGGCGTGGGCCAGCGCGAGCCGGACCTCGGCTTCGCCTGGGCCGCCTACCGCTGGGCCCTCGGCCACTCGCTGGACCAGGTCCTGCGCGACGCCGACATGCCGGCCGGCGACTTCGTCCGCTGGACCAAGCAGCTGATCGACGTGCTCGGCCAGATCCAGGACGCCGCGGGCGAGGACGCCGAACTGCGCAAGACCGCCCGCAAGGCGGTCGACGGCCTGCGCCGCGGCATCATCGCCTACTCCTCGGTGAGCTGACCCCGGCGCTCGAAGTTCTGGTGCCGGCCTTCGAGACCCGTCTCGAAGGCCGGCACCCTGCTGTCCGGGCTGTTCCTGCGCTCAGGGTGCCCTTCCCCCTGCACAGCCGCAGGCCGTCGCCCGGGAACGTCCGGACTGATGGGCCCTGCTCTCGGCGGCCCTCGCTCGACCCGAGCGAGGGCCGCCCGACTCCCAGCCTTCCGCCCCTCACTGTTCAGCCTCTGAGCTCCCGGGCGAACGTGGGGCGTGCACAGGAGGTCGGCCGGTCCGACTTCCTGCGCACGGTGGTGCCGGTCCCTCTGCCGAAGGCCGGATCCGGCGGCTGCGCGAGCAGGGTCGCCGGACAGCAGGCAGCCGCGGCCTATCCCGAGAACCGCTCGGGGTAGGCCGCGGACGGTCTCGCCTGTGTGAGCGCTGGGGAGAGGCGCGTCACTGCGTGTGCGGAAAGCCGGCCGGGGCCGGGCCGGTCGGTGGTCCGGGGCCTCGGTGCGGGGTGCCGGCCGGGTCGTCTTCCTAGGCGGGGGGCTGTCCCGGGGCTTCGGCGGGTTTCGCCGCGCCGGCGGCTTCGAGGCGGCGGACGAGTTCGCGCAGGGCGCGCAGTTCGCGGTCCAGGGCCTGGGCGCCCTGCGCGGTGAGGGTGATCCAGGTGCGCGGGCGGCGGCCGGCGTAGCCCTTGTTCACCGCGATCAGGCCGGAGTCCTCCAGGACCTTGAGGTGCCGCGACAGGTTGCCGTCGGTGAGGCCCAGCTCCTGCTTGAGGAAGCCGAACTCGACGCTCTCGGCCTCGCGGGCGACGGTCAGGACGCCGAGCCGGACCCGCTGGTGGACGGTGTCGTCCAGGTCCAGGGTCGGGTGCGGCCGCTCGGCCGTGTCCTGATCCGCGCCGCCGGTTCCGGCGGGCGCCTCCGCATCGTTCATGCCGTGACCGTACTCGATGCCCTGCCGCCCGCCGTCCGGGTGCGTGCGGCCCGCCACTGGGCGGCACCGGCTACCAGCAGGACCGCTGCGAGCAGCAGGGCCTTCGGCTGGGGGCCGTCGATCCACGCCGAGCCGTCCGACCGGACCCACGGCAGCAGTGAACTGCCCCACGGCGCGGCCAGGTAGGCGGTGAGCAGCAGGGCATGGGCGAGGCCGGCGAAGGCGACGACCCGGTCGCGTTCGGTGACGCCGAGGGCCACCAGGCCGATGCCGACCAGGTACCAGGGCGAGGCGTAGTTGTTCCCCAGCAGGGTCAGGAAGAGGTTCTGCCGGCGCATGGTGATCAGCAGCACCAGGACCGCGATGACGACGGTGCTCCCGAGGGCGACGGAGCCGAGCCACCCGGCCCGGTGGGGGACGACGCCGCGCTCCTCGCCGCGCAGCCGGTACCAGCGGGCCAGGCCCAGCCAGGCCAGCGGCAGCAGCGCGTACCAGGAGCCCCAGGCGAGGAAGCGGACGGTCGAGCCGACGAACTCGTCCGCCTCGCAGCCGCCGCCCGCGCTGTGGCTGACGCAGAGCCCGGTGAGCTCCGCGTAGGCGAAGGCCGGGTAGGAGATCAGGCTCCGCGCGGTGGAGCCGAAGTTGAAGGCGTGCCGGGCGACCGGCGCGGCCAGGAGCGCGAGCGTGCCGAAGAGCAGCAGCGGTACGCCCGATCCGCCCAGCCTGGTGCGGGTCCGTGCCCGCAGTCCTTCCGCGTCGGCCAGCAACCGTGCCGCGTCGGCCGCCGTCTCCGTTCCGACCGTTCCCACCGGTTCCATGCTCCACCCCTCGTTCGCGTGCGCCGCGCGGGTCGCGCGGCCGCCCCGGCGGAGCGGCGTGCGGTGCCGTTCCGCCTCCGGGACCTCCCGGACACACGAACTTTGCATCGCAAAGTAGATGGCGGTCAAGAGTTCATGTTGATCCAAAGTCGATTCGGGCGAAAGGCTGCCCGAGAAGGCAGAAGGGGCCCGTCGCAAGCGGCGGGCCCCTTCTGGGGGGGAGGTGGGTGGGTGAGGGCTCAGCGGGCGGGCCCCTTCCGGTGGGGCTCAGCGGGTGGCGGCCAGGGTCTCCAGGACGCGCTCCAGGGAGGTGCCGAGGCCCCAGCGGGCGGAGAGCTCCTCCAGGGTCATCGGGTCGAGCGGCTCGGCGGGGAGGGCCGGGTCGAAGTCGGGCAGCGGTGCGTCGGAGGCGACCCGGACCACGGTCGGGGCCACGTCCAGGTAGGCGGAGCCCTCGACCAGGTTGCGGCGCCGGGCCGGGGTCAGCTTCGAGCCCACGTCGAGCGCGGCGGCCCGGATGCCGGCCAGGTCGCCGTACTCGTGGATCAGCTGGGCGGCCGTCTTCTCGCCGATGCCCTTGACGCCCGGCAGGCCGTCGCTGGCGTCGCCGCGCAGGGCGGCCATGTCCGCGTACTGCGCGCCGTTCACGCCGTACTTCTCCCGCAGCAGGGCGTCGTCGGTGACCTGGAGGTTGCCCATGCCCTTGACCGGGTAGAGCACGGTGATCTCCCGGGCGTCGTCCACCAGCTGGAAGAGGTCGCGGTCGCCGGTCACGATCTGGACCGGGCCGGTGGCGCGGGCGGTCAGGGTGCCGATCACGTCGTCGGCCTCGTAGCCGGGGGAGCCGATCCGGGCGATGCCGAGCGCGTCCAGCACCTGCTCGATCACGGGGACCTGAGGCGCGAGCGTGTCCGGCACCTCCTCCTCGCCGTCCTCGGCCGCCTCGGCGAGCCGGTGCGTCTTGTAGGAGGGGATCAGGTCCACCCGCCACTGCGGGCGCCAGTCGGCGTCCATGCACGCGACCAGCTGGTCGGGCCGGTGGTCGTGGACCAGTCGGGCGATGAAGTCCAGCAGGCCCCGGACGGCGTTGACCGGCTCGCCCTGCGGGGAGCGCAGGGAGTCCGGGACGCCGAAGTAGGCGCGGAAGTAGAGGCTGGCGGAGTCGAGCAGCATCAGTCGCGGTGCGGTCACCCTCCGATCATGCCGTACCGGGCGGACGGCCCGCCGGTTCCGGTGGGCGCGCGGCCCGCGCGTACCGGAACCGGCGGGCCGTCCGCCGCGGTGGCCTCAGTGCTTGTGCGGCCCGGCCCGGTGGACGGGGCCGTGGGCGTCGGCGCAGTGCTCGGGGGAGAGGTCGCCCGGGGTGGTGATCTGGAGCAGCGCCCCCGCCTCGTCCTCGCCGACGTGGTCGACCTGGAGCGTGCTGTGCGAGATCCCGTACTCGTCGGCGAGCCTGCGCTGCAGTTCGCGGCGGACGGCGTGGCAGTCCCCGCCGGGGGTGACCAGGATGTGGGCGGAGAGCGCCGGCTGGTTGGAGGTGATCTCCCAGATGTGCAGGTCGTGGATCTCCTCCACCAGCGGCTGGGCGACCAGCCGGTCCGCGACCGTGTCCGGGTCGATGCCCGCCGGGGCGGCCTCCAGGAAGATCCGCCCGGAGTCGCGGACCAGGCCGATGCCGGCCTTGAGCATCAGCGCCACCACGATCAGCGAGGCGATCGAGTCGGCGCGGGCGAAGCCGGTGGTCACCATGATCACGCCGGCGACGGCGGTCGCGATGAACGCGTACAGGTCGGTGAGCACGTGCTGGAAGGCGCCCTCGACGTTGAGGGAGCTGCGGTTGGCCTTGGACATGCACCAGGCGGCGGCGATGTTGACGACGATCCCGATCAGCGCCGTGACCAGCACCAGCGTGCCGGCCACCTCCGGGGGCTCGAACAGCCGGGTGACGGCCTCGTAGCCGAGCCAGGCGGAGAGGATCAGCAGCGTCACCCCGTTGGCCTGGGCCGAGAGGATCTCCGCGCGCTTGAGTCCGTAGGTGTAGCCGCCGCGGGCCGGGCGGGCGGCGAGCCGCATGGCGATCAGGGCGAGCACGATCGAGGCGGCGTCGGTGAGCATGTGCGCGGCGTCCGAGATCAGCGCCAGCGAGTGGGCCGCGAATCCGACCACCACCTCGCCGGCCATGAACACCACGATCAGCGCGAGCGCGCTGAGCAGCCAGCGGCGGTCGGCGTCGGCGGCTACGCCGTGCGAGTGGCCGCCGTGGCCACCGTGACCGCCGTGACCGCCCGCACCGTGCGCGTGGCCGTCGTGCGCCTGCTTCTGGTCATGAGCATGATCATCGTGGGAGTGCTCGTGCCCGGCCATCGAAGTCCTCTCCTGGACGTGCGGGGGTGGGGTAGGGGGCGCAACTGCCCTGCAACCGAAGTGAACCTCAGATCGAACGAAGATCCAAAGGCTGCACTGGAGACCGTTGTCATTGCCGAGCCGTAACCCCCGTCGGGTATCGTCACGCCGCCGTCGAGCAGGGGAGCCGCACGTGGACGTGACCGGTCGGGTGGGACTGGGCGTGCTGGCCCGGGAGTGGGGCCGGATCGGGGTGCTCGGCTTCGGCGGGCCGCCCGCGCACATCCTGCTGCTGCGGCGGCTCTGCGTGGAGCGGCGGGGCTGGCTGACGCCGGAGGAGTTCGAGGACGGCATCGCGGCGACCAACCTGCTGCCCGGTCCGGCCTCCACCCAACTGGCGGTGTTCACCGCTTGGCGGCTGCGCGGCACGCCCGGCGCGCTGGTCGGCGGGGCCTGCTTCATCGCCCCGGGGCTGGCGCTGATCCTCGCGCTCGCGGTGCTCTTCCTGGCCGGCGACCCGCCGCCCGGGGTGCTCGGGGCGGCCGCCGGGGCCGGGGCGGCCGTGCCGGCGGTCGCCGTCCAGGCCGCCACCTCGCTGATCCCCGGCAGCTTCGCCCGCGCCGGCCGGGCGCGGGTCGCCCGCGCCCGCTGGACCGGGTACGCGCTGGCGGGGGCGGCGGCCGCGATCGTCACCGGGCCCTGGCTGGTGCTGGTCCTGGTCGCGGCAGGGCTGACCGAGGTCGCGGCCCGGTCCGGCCCGCGCTCCCGGCCCGGCGGCAAGGGGGCCCGGTCCGGCGACAAGGGGCCCCGGTCCGGTGACGGGCGGCCCCGCTCCCGCTCCCGCTCCGGACCCGGGTCCGGCCCCCGCTCCGGCGGCCGGCGGACCGGGCCGGCCGCGGGGCTGCCGCTCGCCGTCGGCCTTCCCGCGCTCGGCGGACTGGGCGCGGTGGCCTGGGTGGCGTTCAAGGTGGGGGCGCTCTCCTACGGCGGCGGCTTCGTGATCATCCCCCTGATGCGGGACGACGCGGTCAACCGCCACCACTGGATGACGGACGGACAGTTCCTCAACGCCGTCGCCCTCGGCCAGGTCACCCCCGGCCCGGTGGTGCAGACCGTCGCCGTGGTCGGCTACGCGGCCGCCGGGATCGCCGGCGGGCTGCTGGCGGCGGCGGTCGCCTTCGCCCCGTCCTTCCTCTTCGTGATCCTCGGCGGCCGGCACTTCGACCGGCTCCGTGCGGACCGGCGGGTGCAGGACTTCCTCACCGGCGCGGGCCCGGCGGTGATCGGCGCCATCGCCGGTTCGGCCGTGCCGCTGGCCGCCGCACTGGGCCACGCCTGGCAGTGGGGCGTCCTGGCCGGGGCGCTGCTCTGGCTGGTCGCGGCCCGGCGGGGTGTGGTGCTCGCCCTGCTCGCCGCGGGGGCGGCCGGCGCGCTCGCGGCGGCCGCCGGTCTGCCGGTGGCGTGAATCCTCCCGAAGGGGCTCACCCGACCGGGTGAAGCCGGTTTGCGCGCCCCCGTGCGCCTGCGCAACGATCGGCGCCCGTGAAGATCAACACGGTGCGAGCCGTCCACTGGCTCGTCGAACTGGAGCCCGCTGCCGAAGAACTGATGAATCGTCACATCGCCGCGGCGCGCGAATGGTTCCCGCACCAGTACGTGCCGTGGAGCCTCGGCCGGGACTTCGACGGGCCGCTCGACGGTGAACCCTGGCGGCCCGAGCACTCCGCGCTCGCCCCGGCGATCCGCTCCGCCCTGGTGGTCAACCTGCTGACCGAGGACAACCTCCCCGGCTACCACCGGACCATCGCCGCACAGACCTCCCGGGACGGCGCCTGGGGCGCCTGGCTGCACCGCTGGACCGCCGAGGAGGACCGGCACGCCGCCGCCATCCGCGGCTACCTGCACGCCTCCCGCGCCGTCGACCCGACCGCCCTGGAACGCGCCCGGATGGCCCAGGTCGCCGCCGGAGCCGTCCCCGAACCGACCGGCGTGCTCGGCCTCGTCGCCTACGCGGCCGTCCAGGAGCTCGCCACCCGGGTCAGCCACCGCAACACCGGCCGGCTCAGCGGCGACCCGGTCTGCGACCGCCTGCTCGCCAGGGTCGCCCAGGACGAGAACCTGCACATGGTCTTCTACCGCGAACTGCTGCGCGCCGCACTGGAACTGGACGCGGACCACGTGCTCGTCACCCTCGACGCCACCGTCCGCGGCTTCGCCATGCCAGGCCAGGGCATGCCCGGCTTCGCCCGGATGGCGGGCGAGATCGCCGTCGCGGGCGTGTACGACCTGCGGGTCCACCACGACGAGGTGCTCGTCCCGCTGCTCCGCTCGCTCGGGATCCTCGAACTGACCGGCCTCGGCCCCGAGGGCGAGCAGGCCCGCGACCGGCTCGCCGGGCACCTGGAGCGGCTCGACGCCCGGGCCGCCCGGTTCGTCGAACGCCGGGCCCAGGCGCTCGCCGTCCGGGCCCGCCGCGAGCGGGCCGCGCCCGCCTGAGACCGACGGCGGCGGCGCCCGGCACCCGATCCCCGGCACCCGATCTCCGGCACCTGGCACCCGGCATCCGTCGGCCTCGCTTCTCGCGGGTGGCCCGTCCCGCACCGCCCACCGCCCACCGCCCACCGCCCGCCGCCCACCGCCCACCGTCTGCCACCCGTCCGTCCCCGAACAGGAGAGGCACGACCGCCGCATGACCACCACCACCGTCGGCACCAGCGCCGCCGACATCGAGTTCCACTACGACCTCGGCAACGAGTTCTACGCACTCTGGCTCGACGAGACGCTCAGCTACTCCGCCGCCCTCTGGGACGGCATCGCCCCCGGCGAGCCCGACACCACCGCGCTGCCCCGCGCCCAGCGCGCCAAGCTCGACCTCCACCTCGACCTGGCCGGCGCCGCCTCCGACGCCGGGTTCCGCCTGCTCGACGTCGGCTGCGGCTGGGGCGGCCTGCTCACCCACGCCGTCCTCACCGGCCGGGCCGGCGGGGCCACCGGGCTCACCCTCTCCCGCGCCCAGCACGCCCACGTCCGGGCGCTCGGCCTGCCCGGCGTCGACGTCCGGCTGGAGAGCTGGGACGGCCACCGGCCCGAGCGGCCCTACGACGGGATCGTCTCGATCGGCGCCTTCGAGCACTTCGCCACCGCCGACATGGACGCCGCCGAACGCCTCGCCGCCTACCGCGGCTACTTCGAGCGCTGCCACGGCTGGCTGCGCCCCGGCGCCCGGATGTCGCTGCAGACCATCGCCTACGACGGCGTGGCCGGGGGAGAGGGCCCGGTCGGCTCCTTCGTCGCCGCCGAGATCTTCCCCGGCGCGGTGCTGCCCCGGCTGAGCGAGATCGCCACCGCCTGCGACCCGTACTTCGCCGTCACCGCGGTCCGCGCCTCCGCCGAGGACTACGCCCGCACCCTGGGCGCCTGGAACGCCCGGCTGCTGCGGGCCCGCGCCGAGGCCGAGGACCTGGTCGGCCCGGACGGCTTCCGCCGCTACCGCCGCTACCTGCGCGCCTGCGAGGTCACCTTCCTGCGCGGCGCCGCCACGCTCTACCGGATCGGCTTCCGGCGGCGTGACGAGCCGCTCCGGCTGCCGGTCTGAGGCCCGGGTGGACCCCTCGACCGGACCCGGACCCGCACCCGGAACCCGACCCGGCCTCGGAGCCCGGCCCGGACCCGGCGCCGCGGCCGGGCCGGTGACCAGGACGCGCGCCTGGGCGGCGGTCGCCGTCGTCTGCGCCGCCCTCTTCCTCCTCGGACTCGACTTCACCGTCCTCAACGTGGCGATCCCCGGCCTGCGCGCCGACCTCGGCCCGACCCTGGCCGAGACCCAGTGGATCGTCGACGGCTACGCGCTCGCCCTCGGCGGCTGCGTGCTCGCCGCCGGAGCCCTCGGCGACCGGTACGGCCGGCGGCGGGCCTTCGCCGCCGGGCTCGCCGTCTGCGCGCTCGCCTCGGTGGCGGGCGCGCTCGGCGACGGCCCGGCCGCGCTGGTCGCCGCCCGCTGCGCGATGGGCGTCGGCGCGGCCCTCTTCATGCCCGCCACGCTCTCCACCGTCGTGCACGTGCTGCCCGCGGCGGACGACCGGCGGCGGGCGATCGGGATCTGGGCGGCGGTCGCCGGGATCGGTGCGCTGTTCGGCCCGGTGGTCGGCGGCCGACTGGTCGAACAGCACGGCTGGCAGGCCGCGTTCTGGCTCAACGTCCCCGTGGTGGCGGTACTCCTGGCGGTGACCCCGGTGGTCCCCGAGTCGCGCGACCCCGAGGCCCGGCCGCTGGACCGGCTCGGCGCGCCGCTCTCCTGCGCCGCCCTGCTCGCCCTGGTCTGGGGGATCATCGAGGCGCCCGGACGCGGCTGGACCAGCCCCGGGGTGCTCGCCGCACTCGCCGCCGCCGCGCTGCTGACCTCCCTCTTCGTGCTGCGCCAACTCCGCTGCGCCGCACCGATGGTGCCGCTGCGGCTGCTGCGCGACGGCCCGGCCTGGCCGGCCACGGTGTCGCTGGCGCTGATGTCCTTCGCGATGTTCGGCGCGATGTTCCTGCTGACCCTCTACCTCCAGCAGGTCCGCGGCCTGTCCGCCTGGCAGGCCGGACTGCGGATGGTCCCGCTGTCACTGGGACTGGCGGTCGGAGCCGTCCTCGGCCCGGTGGTCGCCCGGTACGCCGGGGCGCGTGTGCCGGTGGCCGTCGGGCAGTTGCTGATCGCCGCCGGATTCGTCCAGCTCGGCCGCCTCGGTGCGGAGTCGGGGGACGCGCCGGTGTTCGCCTTCGAGGCGGTCTCCGGATTCGGCGCCGGACTGCTCGCGCCGGTCGCCACCGAACTGGTGATGAGCGCCGTGCCGGCCGCCATGGCCGGGGTCGGGTCGGCCCTCAACGACGCGACCCGGCAGGTCGGTTCCACCCTCGGGGTGGCGGTGCTCGGCTCCGTGCTGGCCACCGCCGGGGCCGGTGCGGCGACGGGTGACGCGGCCGCGTTCGCCACCGGGCTCACCGCCGCCGCCCGGGTCGGCGGGGCCGTCGCGGCGGTCGCCGTCCTGCTCGCCTGGCTCCGGCTGCCGGGCCGGCGCCCGGTGCCGAGGGCCGTCCTCGTGCCCGAACCGGACTGAACGGCCCGGCCGTTCACACCTCCCGCCATCGAAAGGAACGCCCCATGTCCGACACCTTCACCGTCCTGCGCGACTGCCTGGTCGAGGAGTTCGACGTCCCCGCCGCACTGGTCACGCCCGGCGCCACGCTGGCCTCGCTGGACCTGGACAGCCTCGCGCTGGTCGAGCTCTCCCTGCTGGTCGAGGAGCGGATCGGCGCCACCGTCAGCGACATCCGGCCGGATTCCACGCTCGGCGGACTCGTCGCCCACGCCGATGGCGTCCTGGCCGAAACCGCAACCGCCGAAGCCGAAGCCGAAACCGCCACCGCAACGGCCACCGCAACGGCCGCCGTCCCGCCGGCAGGGGCGGTCCCGGCTCCCGGCGGCGCCCCGCTGACCGGCGCCGATCTGGCCGCGGGCGCCGTCAGTTGAGCGCTCACACGGCGGCCGCCCGGTCGGTGGCGGTGACCGGGCTCGGACTGGTCACCCCCGCCGGCTTCGGCGTGGCGGCCGGCTGGGAGCACCTGCTCGGCGGCGAGCCGACCGCCCGGACCGACCCGCGCCTCGCCGGTCTGAACGTCGACTTCTCCTGCCAGGCCGGAGACTTCGACCCGGTCGCGCTGCTCGGCGGCCGGCTGGCCCGGCGGCTCGACCGGTTCGCCCAACTCGCCGTCCTGGCCGCCAGGGAGGCCGTCGCCGACGCCGGACTCGACCCGGCCGGCTGGGACGCGGACCGGGTCGGCGTGGTGCTCGGGGTGAGCGCCAGCAGCACGGACACCCACGCCGCCGAGTACGGACGGCTCGCGGAGGGCCGGCCGGACCGGGTCTCCCCGCTGATGGTGCCGCGCTCCATCCCCAACATGGCCGCCGGTGAGGTCGGTCTCGACCTCGGCGCCCGCGGCCCCAACCTGGTGACCAGCACGGCCTGCGCGTCCGGCACCACCGCCCTCGGCATCGCCTGCGACCTGCTCCGGGCCGGCACCTGCGACGTGGTGCTGGCCGGCGGCGCGGAGAGCGGCCGCACCCCCATGGTCGCGACCTCCTTCGACCGGCTCGGCGCGCTCTCCCGCCGCAGGCACGACCCGGCCGGTGCCTCCCGGCCGTTCGACGCGGACCGGGACGGCTTCGTGCTCGGCGAGGGCGCGGGCGTCCTGGTGCTGGAACGCGCCGCAGACGCCCGGGCCCGCGGTGCCCGCCCGCGCGCCCGCCTGGCGGGCCACGGCTCCGCCGCGGACGCCCACCACTTCACGGCGCCCCGCCCGGACGGTGCGGGCCTGGCGCGCGCCGTCCGGGCCGCGCTCGCCGACGCCGGACTGGCCCCGCACGAGATCGGGCACGTCAACGCGCACGGCACCGGCACCACGCTCAACGACCTCGCGGAGGCGGCCGCCCTGCGGCAGGTCTTCCGCGACCCGCCCCCGGTCACGGCGGTCAAGAGCGTGATCGGCCACTGCCTGGGCGCGGCCGGCGCCATCGAGGCGGCGGTCACCGTGCTGACCCTGCAGCACGGACTGATCCCGCCCACCGCCAACCTCGACCGGCCGGACGACGCGATCGATCTCGACGTGGTGACCAAGGTGCCGAGGCGGGCGCGGCTCCAGGCCGCCGTCTCGGTCTCCAGCGGCTTCGGCGGCCAGAACGCGGCCGTCGTCCTGACCACCGCCTGAACGCCCTTGCCCCTGCCCCTGCCCGTCCGCCCCCAGCCCCCTGCCCGCCAGCCCGTCTGCCCGCCAGCCCCGGAGTCCCGCCATGCCCGCCCCGACCGCACCGGTCACCCCGGACGCCGCCACCACCCCGCCCGCCGAAGCCGCCCGCACCGCCGCCCGCACCGCCCCCGCCGCCCGCCGCCCGCTGGTGCGGGCCGGGCTCGCCGCCTCCCGCCTCTACAGCCGGCTGCTGATGCGCCGCCCGCCCGCCGACTGGACGGCCCCCCGCGCCGACGGCCGCTACGGCCCGGCCGAACCCGCCGACGAGCGGCCGGTCACCCTGCTGATGCTGGGCGACTCGCTCGCCCGGAGCCTCGGCGCAGGCCGGGCCGAGGAGACGCTCGGCGCCCGGCTCGCCCAGGCCCTCGGCGACCGGCTCGACCGGCCGGTCGAGCTGCGCGTCCTCGCCCGGGTCGGTGCCACCACGACCGGCCTGCGCCACCAGGTCGCCAGGGCGGCGCGGCTGCGGCCCGGGCTCGCCGTGGTGATCGTCGGGGGCAACGACGCCCTCCTCCCGCTGCCCCTCGGCCGCTCCGCCCGCCGGTTCGCGCTGCTGCTCGGGCGGCTCCGCGAGACCGGCTGGCAGCCGGTCGTCGTGCCGTGCCCCGACCCCGGCCACGCGCCCGGCTTCCGCACCCCCGTCCGCCTGCTGGGCGGGCACCGCTCCCGGCGCCTCGCCCGCCTGCAGACCCGCGCCGCCGTCCGCGCCGGTACGCCGCTCGCGCCGTCCTCCGGCCCCGAGTTCCGGGACCGGGCCGACCTCCTCTGCCCCGACGGGGTCCACCCCAGCTCCCGCGGCTACGCCGAGCACGCCGCCCGCATGCTCCCCGCCCTCCTCGACGCCGCCGCCCGGCTGCCCGGGGCCGGGGCCGACGCGGAGGCCGGGGTACCGGCCGGCGCGGCGTCCGGCGGCCCGGCGCCGACCACCGCCTGAGGCCCGCCCGAGCGGCGCCCGAGCACCGGTGGGGCGCCCCGCCCGCACCCCACTCACCCGGGGTGCGGGCACGGACGGGCGTGGACGGGCGCGGACGGGCCGCCCCGCCCGGCGGCTACCCCACCTCGACCGGCTCCGGCTGCACCGCCCGGGCCGCGGTCGCCGCCCGGACCAGCGCCTGCATCACCCGCAGGTCGTCCCCCTGCTCCGGGTGCCACTGCACTCCCAGCGTGAACCCCGGCCCCTCCACCGCCTCCACCGTGCCGTCCGGGGCGTGCGCACCGACGCGCAGGCCCGTGCCGAGCCGGTCCACCGCCTGGTGGTGGAAGGTGGGCACGGTCAGCTCGGGCTCCGGCAGCAGCCCGCCGAGCAGCGTCCCCGGGACCGGCCGCACCACGTGCGTCCCGTACTTCCCGGGCGAGCCGGTGTGCACGTCCACCTCGACGACGTCCGGCAGGTGCTGCACCAGGGTGCCCCCGCAGACCACGTTCAGCACCTGCATGCCCCGGCAGATGCCCAGCAGCGGCATGCCGGCCGCGAGCGCCGCCCGCAGCAGCGCGCACTCCCAGACGTCCCGCTCGCCCGAGTCCACGTCGGTGAGCGGGTGCGGCCGCTGACCGTAGTAGGCCGGGTCGATGTCCGGCCCGCCCGCGATGACCAGGGCGTCCAGCCGCGCCAGCACCTCCGGTGCGCGCTCCGCGGCGTCCGGCGGCAGCAGCACCGCGATCCCGCCCGACTCCCGTACGTACGAGGTGTACCGCTCGGGCACCAGGGCCACCCGGCGGTCCCTCCAGTCGCTCCAACTCGCGTCCACCAGATAGGTGCTGACGCCGACAAAAGGCCTGCGATCCATGGCGGGCATTCTCCTCCCGCACCACCCGATACACCGCCAACCACGCATATCGGCGCGCCACACCCGCCCGCCCTCTTCCGCGCTGTCAGTGGCAGGCCGTACGGTTCGCTGTGACCGAACGATCTCGCAGCGTGATGGAGGAGGAGGCCGGCCATGTCCGACCACGTCGCCGCGCCCGGCGGTGCCGCCGCGCCCGCAGGAGCCGCCCCGGGTGCGCCGCGCCGAGCCCCGCTCCCCCTGGACGAACTGCGCGCCCTGGTCGACGCCGGTGAGGTCCACACCGTCGCGCTCGCCTTCACCGACATGCAGGGCCGGCTGCAGGGCAAGCGCTTCGCCGCCCGGTTCTTCCTCGACGAGGTGGCCGAGAACGGCGCGGAGGCCTGCGACTACCTGCTCGCCGTCGACGTCGACCTCAACACGGTGGACGGCTACGCGCTCTCCTCCTGGGAGACCGGCTACGGCGACTTCACCATGCGCCCCGACCTCGGCACCCTCCGGCTCACCCCCTGGCAGCCCGGCACCGCCCAGGTCACCGCCGACCTGGCCAGGCACGGCGGCCACCCGGTCGCGGCCGCCCCCCGCCAGCTGCTGCGCCGCCAGATCGAGCGGCTGGCCGAGCACGGCCTGGCCGCCGACATCGGCACCGAGCTGGAGTTCCTGGTCTTCCGCGACACCTACGAGCAGGCCTGGCAGGGCGGCTACCGCAGCCTGACCCCGGCCAACCTCTACAACGTCGACTACTCGCTGCTCGGCACCGCCCGGGTCGAGCCGCTGCTCTCCCGGATCCGCACCGAGATGGCCGGCGCCGGCCTCGTCGTGGAGTCCGCCAAGGGGGAGTGCAACCTCGGCCAGCACGAGATCGCCTTCCGCTACGCCGACGCGCTCACCACCTGCGACCAGCACAGCGTGTACAAGACCGGCGCCAAGGAGATCGCCGCCCAACTCGGCTGCGCGCTCACCTTCATGGCCAAGTACGACGAGCGCGAGGGCAACAGCTGCCACATCCACCTCTCGCTGCGCGACGCCGTCGGCGCGCCGGCCTTCGCCGGGTCCGACGGGCGGATGACCGACACCATGCGGCACTTCCTGGCCGGCCAGCTGCTCGCGCTGCGCGAGTTCACCCTGCTGTACGCGCCCAACATCAACTCCTACAAGCGGTACCGCCCGGGCTCCTTCGCCCCGACGGCGGTCGCCTGGGGCCGGGACAACCGCACCTGCGCCTACCGGGTGGTCGGCCACGGCCCGGGCCTGCGGATGGAGAACCGGGTACCCGGCGGGGACGTCAACCCCTATCTCGCGGTGGCCGGGATGATCGCCGCGGGGCTGCACGGGGTACAGCACAAGCTGGAGCTGCCCGCACCCTGCCTGGGCAACGCCTACGCCGTCGACGACTACGCCCGGGTGCCCGGCTCGCTCCGCGAGGCGGCCGACCTGTGGGGCGCCAGCGAGGCGGCCCGGGCCGCGTTCGGCGACGACGTGGTCGAGCACTACCTGCACATGGCCAGGGTCGAACAGGCCGCCTACGACAGCGCCATCACCGACTGGGAGCGCTACCGATCCTTCGAGCGGATGTGACCACCATCGAGACCAGCACCGGCACGACCACCGAGACCACCGGGGCCACCGCGGCCCACGACACCTCCGACGTGGCGGGCCCCGGCACCGGGCCCGCCTCCTCCACCGTCCTCAACCCCGCCACCGGCGAGACCCTGGCCACCGTCCCGGACACCACCCCGGAACGGCTGGACGCCGCCGTCCAGCGGGCCGTCAAGGCACAGCAGGGCTGGGCCGCCCTCGCCCCCGGCGAGCGGGCCCGACTGCTGCGGCGCTTCGCCGACCAGGTCGAGGTGCACGTCCCCGAACTCGCCGCCCTGGAGGTCGCCGAGGCCGGCCACACCACCGGCACCGCCCGCTGGGAGGCGGGCAACGTCCGCGACCTGCTGGAGTACGCGGCCGGCGGCGTGGAGCGGCTGACCGGGCGGCAGATTCCGGTCGCCGGCGGGCTCGACGTCACCTTCCACGAGCCGATCGGCGTGGTCGGGGTGATCGCGCCGTGGAACTTCCCGATGCCGATCGCCGCCTGGGGCTTCGCACCCGCCCTCGCCGCCGGGAACGCGGTGCTGCTCAAGCCCGCCGAGGCCACCCCGCTGACCGCGCTCCGGCTGGCCGAACTCGCCCTCGCCGCCGGGCTGCCCGAGGGCCTGCTCCAGGTGGTCCCGGGAGCCGGCGCGACCACCGGCAGGGCCCTGGTCGACCACCCGGCCGTCCGCAAGATCGTCTTCACCGGCTCGACCGCGGTCGGCAAGGAGGTCGCCGCCCGCTGTGCGGCCCGGGCCAAGCGGGTCACCCTCGAACTCGGCGGCAAGAGCCCCAACATCGTCTTCGCCGACGCCGACCTCGCGGGCGCCGCCGACCCGATGTCCTTCCTCGACAACAGCGGCCAGGACTGCTGCGCGCGCAGCCGGATCCTGGTCCAGCGCGAGGCCTACGACGACTTCCTCGCCCTGCTGCTGCCCGCCGTCGAAGCGGTCCGCACCGGCGACCCGACCGACCCGGGGACCCAGCTCGGCCCGCTCATCTCGGCCGCGCAGGTCCGCCGGGTGGCGTCGTACGTCACCCCCGACCTGCCGGTGCTGGCCCGCGGCGCCGTGCCGGACGGCCCCGGCTTCTGGTACCCGCCGACCGTGCTGGCGCCCACCGACCCGCAGGTGCCGGCGGTCACCGAGGAGATCTTCGGACCGGTCGCCGTCGTCCTGCCCTTCGAGGACGAGGAGGACGCCCTGCGGCTCGCCAACGCCACCCGGTACGGCCTCTCCGGCTCGATCTGGACCAGGGACATCGGCCGGGCGCTGCGCCTGGCCCGGGGTGTCGCGGCGGGCAACCTCTCCGTCAACTCGCACTCCTCGGTGCGCTACTGGACGCCGTTCGGCGGCTTCGGCGAGTCCGGCGTCGGCCGTGAGCTCGGGCCGGACGCGCTCGCCCACTTCACCGAGACCAAGAACGTCTTCATCCGGACCGAGGAGTAGGAGCACGCCGTGACCCGGAAGTCCCAGGACGCGCAGGACGCCCAGGAGCCCGACGCCCCGGTCTGCCGGCGGCTGGTCGGCCGCACCGCCGTGATCACCGGAGCCGGCAGCGGGATCGGCCTGGCCGCCGCCCGCCGGCTCGCCTCGGAGGGGGCGCGGGTGGTCTGCGCGGACCTCGACGAGGCCACCGGCAAGGCGGCCGCACAGGAGGTCGGAGGCCTCTTCGTGCACACCGACGTCACCGACCCGAACATGGTCGAGGCGCTGTTCGACGAGGCTTACGAGACGTACGGCAGCGTGGACGTCGCGTTCAACAACGCGGGCATCTCACCGCCGGAGGACGACTCCATCCTGACCACCGGGCTGGAGATGTGGCGCAAGGTCCAGGAGGTCAACCTGACCTCGGTCTACCTCTGCTGCAAGGCCGCGCTGCCGTACATGCGGCGGCACGGGCGCGGGTCGATCATCAACACCGCGAGTTTCGTGGCCCGGATGGGCGCGGCCACCTCGCAGATCTCCTACACCGCCTCCAAGGGCGGGGTGCTGGCGATGTCGCGCGAGCTGGGCGTGCAGTTCGCCCGGGAGGGGATCCGGGTCAACGCGCTCTCGCCCGGGCCGGTGGACACCCCGATGCTACGGGAGCTGTTCGCCAAGGACCCGGAGCGGGCGGCCCGGCGGCTGGTGCACATCCCGCTCGGCCGGTTCGCCCGGCCGGAGGAGATCGCCGCCGCGGTGGCGTTCCTCGCCAGCGACGACTCCTCCTTCATCACGGCGAGCGAGTTCCTGGTGGACGGCGGGATCGCGGGGGCCTACGTGACCCCGCTGTAGGCCGTCCGGGCCGCTCACGGGCCCGTCCGCCCCGGGCCGCTCCGCTTCTCACCGTAATCTCATGGAAAATGCCGGGAATTCGGCGTCCAGCTGATATCGCGTTTATCCGGTTCCCTTTAGATTCTCTGTCGTGAGCGAGCAGATTCCCGCCGGGTGGTACCCGGACCCGAAGGACATCACCAGCGATCCGCGACCGCAGCGCTGGTGGGACGGCACGGGCTGGACGGCCAGCACCCGGCCCGCACCCTCGGACGCGCCGCCGCCGGAGCCCCCGGCGGCCGGCGCTCCGGGGCCGGACGCGACCGCCGAGACCCGGGTGCTGGAGGGGGAGGTGCTGGAGGGTGGACCGTCGGCCCGCTACCCGGAGCCGCCCCCCTTCGGCACCGCCTACGGCTCGCCCGTGCCGCCGCCCCCGAAGCGGCGGCGCCGGCCGTCCAAGCTGGTGATCGCCGCAACGGTGGCGGCCCTGCTCGGGCTGGGCGCCGGGTCGGGCATCACCTACCTGGCGATGGACGACCACGGGGAGCGGAAGCGCTCCGCCCGCCCCGCCTTCCCGACCGGGCCCTACGGCGACGGCCCCTGGCGGGGCCTGCCGGACCTCGGCGGCCCCGGTGATCAGGGCAGCGGCCAGGGCAACGGCGGCGGCAACGGCCAGGGGAACGGCAACGGCGGGGGCAAGAACGGGAACGGGAACGGGAACGGGAACGGGAACGGCAAGAACAACGGCAACGGGGGCGGCGACAGCAAGAACGGCAACGGCGGCAACGGCGGCAACGGGGACCAGGGCGACGGCAGCGGAACGGGCTCCGACAAGGCCGTCGACGTGGTGAACCGGCTCGTCCTGCCCGTCCCGTCCGGCTGGGAGGGCGGCACCACCCGGGACGGCTTCGCCGCCCTGAGCATCGGCCAGTACGAGTGCGAGGGCGGCGGCACCTGCTCGCTCGGCGGAGCCAACACGGGCCGGATCGCCGGAGGCGGCACCGACGCCCAGGCGGCCGCCAAGGCCGACATCGAGAAGGCGGCCAAGGACTCCTACAACGAGATCGTCTCGCACGAGGAGCTGAAGTCCGAGGCGGTGAAGGTCGACGGCCGGGACGGCTACCTGGTCCGCTGGAAGGTGGACGCGACGAAGGGCAACGACGGCTACGTGCAGACCGTGGTCTTCCCGTCCGCCGACGGCAAGTCGCTGGTCTCGGTGCACCTGGGCTTCGACATCACCGCCAAGGCGCCCGACGTGGCGCTGATGGACACCATCGTCAAGGGCATCGACGACTACAGCGGCAAGCTGCCGGCCATCCCGGGCTTCCCGGGCGGGGCCGACGGCGGCGGCTCCGGCACCGCGACGACCTGACCGCCGGCCCGCGGGGTCCGGACCCGGACCCGGATCCGGACCCCGCGGGCCGACGGCACGGGGCGACCGGGAGGGCGGGGAGGCACGAAGCCGGGACACCGGGACGCCTCCCCGCGCGCACGGCACCGCCCCGCGTACGGCCCGCGCTCCGCTCACACACGGCGGCGGCCCGCCCGGAATCGTCCGGGCGGGCCGCCGCCGTTCACTGCGCGGTGGAGCATCGCCGGGGCCGGGACCTCACGGGGGTAGGGCGGTCCGGCCCCGGCTTCCGGCGGTCAGCCGTCGTGTCGAACAGCCTCGACCCGACGACGCCGGAGCACCATGCCGGCCCAGCCGACGCCGATCGCGGCGGCACCGGCGAGCAGCAGCGGGCCGGTGGCCGAGCCGCCGCCCACCGCGGCACTGTTGGTCGGGACGACCGCGCCGGCCGGCTCGTTGGCGTTGCCGCCGTGCCCGTGGTGGGCCACGGTGGACTTGGACAGGCCTGCGGAGATCTGCTCCTCGCTCGGCGCGGCCGGGGCCTGCGCGGTGAGCGCCGCCGGCTGGCCGGCCGCCGCCGACTTGCCGAAGTCGACGTCGGAGCAGCTGTAGAAGGCCTCGGGGCTGTCGGTGCGCTGCCAGACCATGTAGAGCAGCTGGCGGCCGGTGCGCTGCGGCAGGGTGCCGCTGTAGTTGTAGTAGCCGTTGTCGGAGGTCCGGCTGGTCGGCACCTGGGCGACCGGGACCGCGTCGAGGTCGGACCACTTCAGCGGCTTGGTCGGGTCCCAGGTCTGCTTGGTGATGTAGATGGTCTGGTTGCCCTGGTGCGCGGCGGTGACCCGGAACTTGAAGTCGACCTTGCCGGCGGTGACCGCGCTGGCCGGCCAGTCGGCGCGCGGCAGGTCGAGGGCCTTGTACTTGTCGCGGCCGGCCGAGCAGAGCTTGCCGTCCGGGATCAGCGCCTGGTGGTTGCCGGCGGCGTTGGCGAGGTTGACCTCGTTCCAGTCGTACAGCGGCTGGGTGCCGCTGAGGGCGACGAGGTCCTTGCAGATCTGCGACTTGGGGGTCTCGGGGCCCTCCGCGTAGCAGGCCGCGACCCGGCTGACCGGGTTGGTGACGGTGCCGTGCGCGCCCGCGGTGCCGATGCCGGTGACCGAGACGGTGAGGACCGCGGCGCCGATGACGCCTACGGACATGGCGGTTCGCTTCATGGACATGGGGTGGGGACTCCTTGACCGTGTTCCCGGGCCGAAGATGTGGGGGAGTGCCGGACACGTCTGTCCGAGGGGCCCGCCGACCCGGCGCGCCGGCCCCTGAGCTGAGCGTATGATTGGACTAGACCAGCTGGCAATAGGCCGTTGTGGGCCACTTTTTGACGGACTGTAGCCCTGCGAGCAGCGCAAAGGCCCGACCGGATGCCGGGGTTAGGCATCCCATCGGGCCCTCTTAAGGCGCGGTCAAGGTTGGCCGCCCGCGCGGCGGGTCGACGCGTGGTGCGTGCGTGGTGCGTGCGTGGTGCGTTGGTGGCGGTGCGGTGCGGTGCGGCCCGGCCCGCGGCGCGGACCGCCCCGTTCGGCGGACCGCCCCGTTCGGCGGGCCGCCCCGCTCAGAGGAAGGTCTGCCGCTCGCCCCGGTAGGTCGGCACGGTGCTCACCACCGAGTCCCCCTCGACCAGGTGCAACTCGGAGAACCGCTCGCACAGTTCGCCGGCCTTGGCGTGCCGGAACCAGACCCGGTCGCCGATCAGCAGGTCGTCGGCGGCCGAGCCGAGCAGCGGGGTCTGCACCTCGCCCGCGCCCTCCATCGGGTCGTAGCGCAGCCCCGGCGGCAGGTACGGCACGGGGGAGCGGTCCGGACCGGCCGCGCCCGACGCCGGGTAGCCGCCGCCGAGCACCGTCACCACGCCGACCCCGGGCCGGCGCACCACCGGCTGGCCGAACAGCGCGGCCGGCCGGCCCTGGAACGCCCGGTAGTGGTCGAACAGCCGCGGCTGGTACAGCCCGGAGCCGGCCGCCACCTCGGTCACCGCGCGCTCCGCCGCCGTCGACTCGACGCTTCCGGTGCCGCCGCCGTTGACGAACTCCAGGTCCGCGACCCGGCGCAGCAGCCGGACCGTCTCCGCCCGCCGCCCGGCCAGCTCGGCGCGGGCCTTGGACTGCATCAGCCGGATCAGCCGGGAACGGACCGGCCGCCCGGGCACCGAGTCGCCCACCCCGGCCACGTGCCCCTCGTACGCCATCAGTCCGACCACCCGGAAGCCGCGGCGGCGCTGGACCAGTTCGGCGAAGGCGGCCAGGTCCTCGGGGGAGCGCAGCGGCGAGCGCCGGGCGCCGACCCGGACCCGCCCGCCGAGCAGCTGCAGCGCGGTGTCCAGTTCGAGGCAGACCCGGACCTCGGCGGAGCCGGCCCGGGCCGCGTCGACCAGGTCCAGCTGGGCCGGGTCGTCCAGGAGCACGGTGACGGCGGCGGCCAGCTCCGGGTCGGCCGTCAGCTCGGCGAAGCCCGCCCGGTCGGTGGAGGGGTAGGCGAGCAGGACGTCGCGCAGGCCCGAGCGGGCCAGCCAGAGCGACTCGGCGAGGGTGAAGCTCATCACCCCGGCGAAGCCGTCGGTGGCCAGTGCCCGGTCCAGCAGGGCCCGGCAGCGCACCGACTTGCTGGCGACCCGGATCGGTTTGCCCGCCGCCCGGCGCACCAGGTCGGCGGCGTTGGCGTCGAACGCCGCCAGGTCGACGACGGCCACCGGGCCGTCCAGGTGGGCGGTGGCCCGGTCGTACCGGGCGCGGTCGGCCGCCGGGGAGGACGCGGCGGCGGCGCGGGCAGCAGCTTCGAGGGTGGCCATGGCCGCAGACTGCCACACCGCGCTACCGGTCGGTAGGGGGTGGACGGGGGCGTGTCGGGTGCCTTTCCGGGGACCTTCGGTCCGTGGGCGGGGCCGGCGCGGTGGCATAGGGTCGGCCGGGTGGACCGCAAGAACATCCCCAACCCCGGATTCGCCGCCGACGACGGCGCCGCCGACCCGGCGCTGGCCGCCGCGCTCGCCCGCTGGTCGCAGGACCGCACGGCCGATCCGCAGGTGCTCGCAGCGCTCGCGCCCACCCGGCTGATGGTGCCGATCGTGGCGATCCTCGGCGAGGTGGAGCTGGACGAGCACGGGCACCGGCACGAGAAGACCAGTGACATGGCCGTCCCCGTGGTCGAGGCCGCCGACGGCCGCCGCGCCCTGCCGGCCTTCACCTCGCTGGAGACCCTGGCCCGCTGGCGCGCCGACGCCCGCCCGGCGCCGGTGGCCGCCCCGCAGGCCGCGATGGTCGCCTTCTCCGAGCGCGCCGACACCCTGCTGATCGACCCGGCGGGCCCGGTCGCCTACCAGCTGTCCGGCGCCCGGCTGCGCGCGCTCGCCGAGAACCGGCCGTACCTGCCGCCGGTGGCCGACCCCGAGGTGCGGGAGGCGGTCCGGGCGCTGCTGGCCGCCGAGCCCGCGGTGGTGTGCGGCCTGCTGGCGCCGTACCAGGACGCGGACGGCCTGCTCGCGGTGGTGCTGGACGAGGGCCTGGACCAGGCCGGGGTGCAGGAGGCCGCCCAGCGGGTCGGTCGGGCGGTCGCCGCCGATCCGGTGCTGCGGGTCCGGCTCGACCGGGGCCTGAGCCTGGCGGTGCTGCCCGCGGGCTCGGCCCTGCCGGGGGAGCCGCTCTACCGGCGCTAGCCGTCACGCGCGGCCGCAGCCGCGGGAGCTCCCCGTAACCGCGGGAGCTCCCCGGCGCCGCGGCGGCCGGGCCCGCAGCGGAAACGCGGAGGCCCCTCCGGAACGCCGCGTTCCGAAGGGGCCTCGCGCACCGGCGCCGCCGCGCGGCGCCGGGTGGGCTCAGGAGTAGACCGGCCCGGTGAACTTCTCGCCCGGACCGGAGCCCGGGGCGTCCGGGACGACCGAGGCCTCGCGGAAGGCCAGCTGGAGCGAGCGCAGGCCGTCCCGCAGCGGAGCGGCGTGGAAGTTGCTGATCTCCGGGGCGCCGGCGGTGACCAGCCCGGCCAGCGCGGTGATCAGCTTGCGGGCCTCGTCGAGGTCCTTGTCCTTCTCGCCGCCCTCGGCGAGGCCGCACTTCACGGCGGCGGCGCTCATCAGGTGCACCGCGACGGTGGTGATCACCTCGACGGCGGGGACCTCGGCGATGTCCCGGGTGAGGTCGTCGAAGCCGATCGCCTCGTCGTCCGCGGCGGGGTTCTGGGTGGGCTCGCTGCTCAAGGGGGGCTCGTTCCGTCGTGCCGGTCTCCGTACAGAGGGAGCGTACAAGGGGTGGCGCGGAGGGGCGGAATAGTGTTCTACCGCCCGGCGCTGTATGATTCGAGACTGACCGGCCAGGCGTCCTCACGGATGCCCGGCCAGCAAGTGGAGGCTCCACCACAGGAGGCCCGAGAGGGCAACCGCGAAAGTCTCCCACCCGATCGGCTTCGCGGTCGACGGGTCCGGTCCGCGACGGGCGCCCAGGCGCCGAGTCGCCCGCAGCGCCCCTCACCGGGCGTCGCCCCCGGTTGTGTGGAGCCCCGCTTGTACCGAGCGGGGCTTTTTTCGTGTCGCGGTGCATGCAGTGCCTACCAGCAAGTCAGGCAGCGCAGCACGAATGAAGCCCCGCCCAGTGGTCGAGTCCACTACGTGCGACCGCCGTCCGACGGCCGCATCGCAGAAGGTGCAACCGAGGAGGCCCCATCAGCACCGAGCCCCGCATCAACGACCGGATTCGCGTCCCCGAGGTGCGACTCGTCGGTCCCAGCGGCGAGCAGGTCGGCATCGTGCCGCTTGCCAAGGCGCTGGAGCTCGCGCAGGAGTACGACCTCGACCTGGTCGAGGTCGCGGCGACCGCCCGGCCGCCGGTGTGCAAGCTCATGGACTACGGCAAGTTCAAGTACGAGTCGGCCATGAAGGCCCGTGAGGCGCGCAAGAACCAGGCGCACACGGTCATCAAGGAGATGAAGCTCCGGCCGAAGATCGACCCGCACGACTATGACACCAAGAAGGGTCACGTCGTTCGGTTCCTCAAGCAGGGCGACAAGGTCAAGATCACGATCATGTTCCGCGGTCGTGAGCAGTCCCGCCCCGAGCTGGGCTTCCGACTGCTCCAGCGGCTCGCCGACGACGTCCAGGACCTGGGCTTCATCGAGTCCTCGCCGAAGCAGGACGGCCGTAACATGATCATGGTTCTCGGCCCGCACAAGAAGAAGACCGAGGCGATGGCCGAGGCCCGCGCGATCGCGGACGCCCGCAAGGCCGAGCGCCAGGGCCGGAACACCGGCCCGGACGCCGCCGCGGACGACGACGACGCCGCGCTTGAGGCCGAGAACGCCGCCGCCGAGGCCGAGGCCGAGGCCGACGAGATCGACGACGCCGACGACAACGATGAGGCCGCCGAGGCCGTCGTCGAGGCCGACGTCGAGGCCGCCGCCGAGGTCGAGCAGCCGGCCGAGGCCTCCCAGGGCGCCTGAGCCTTCACCGGCCAGGGCGGCCCGGGGGACCGGCCACCACGGAGACGGGGCGCCCGCCCGGTCACCGCAGATCCATCCTTCACGCCCGCGCGGCGCACACCGCGCGGGCGTGGACGGACCGACGAGGAGATACGGCGAAATGCCGAAGCAGAAGACGCACAGTGGCGCCAGCAAGCGCTTCAAGATCAGTGGCTCCGGCAAGGTCCTGCGCGAGCGCGCCGGCCGTCGCCACCTCCTGGAGCACAAGCCCTCGACGCTGACCCGCAAGCTGGCCGGCACCGTCGAGCTGGCCCCCGCTGACGCCAAGAAGATCAAGAAGCTTCTCGGCAAGTGATCGCCCTCCCGCCCGGTGCGAGCCGTGTGCGGGGCAGCTGATCCTTCCCGACCCATTCGAATGACGGACCACGTGAAGTAGTCCGTGGTCCAACCCAAGGAGTAATCAAGTGGCACGCGTCAAGCGGGCAGTCAACGCCCACAAGAAGCGCCGGGTCATCCTGGAGCGCGCCAGCGGCTACCGCGGCCAGCGCTCGCGCCTGTACCGCAAGGCCAAGGAGCAGGTCACCCACTCGCTGGTCTACAACTTCAACGACCGCAAGAAGCGCAAGGGCGACTTCCGTCAGCTGTGGATCCAGCGCATCAACGCTGCGGCCCGTGCCAACGGCATCACCTACAACCGCTTCGTGCAGGGCCTGAAGGCCGCCAGCGTCGAGATCGACCGCAAGATGCTGGCCGACCTCGCCGTCAACGACCCGGGCGCGTTCGCCACCCTGGTCGAGGTCGCCCAGAAGGCGCTGCCGGCCGACGTGAACGCCCCGAAGGCCGCCGCCGACGCCGCCTGATCTTCCTGGATCAGTCGAGTCGAGCTGACCGGACCCGCAGGCTCGATCCTGCGGGTCCGGTTTTGCGTTCCGACCGCCGCCGGTCCGTACAGAGCCCGCACAGAGACGAGATCATGCCGAGCACCGACACCCCCCTGCTGACCTCCCTGCGCTCGCCCCGGGTGGTCGCCGCCCGGCGCCTCGCCAAGCGGAGCCAGCGCGGCAAGGAACGCCGCTTCCTCGCCGAGGGCCCGCAGGCCGTCCGCGAGGCCATCGCGTTCGGGCGGCTGCCGGACTCGGGCGAGCACGCCGTCGTCGAGGTCTACGCCACCCCGGAGGCCGCCGACCGGCACGCCGGCATCGTCGACGCCGCCCTCGCCGAGGGCCTGCCGGTGCTCACCGCCACCGACGAGGTCATCGCCGGGATCTGCGACACCGTGACCCCCCAGGGCATCGTCGCGCTCTGCCGCTTCATCGACACGCCGTTCGACGAGGTGCTCGCCGCCCGCCCCAGGCTCGTCGCGGTGCTCGCCCACGTCCGGGACCCCGGGAACGCCGGCACCGTGCTGCGCACCGCCGACGCGGCCGGCGCCGACGCCGTGGTGCTCACCGACGCCTCGGTGGACCTGTACAACCCGAAGGCGGTCCGGGCCTCCGTCGGCAGCCTGTTCCACCTGCCGGTCGCCGTCGGCGTGCCGGTCGAGGAGGCCATCGGGCGCCTTCGCGGGGCCGGCGTCCGGGTGCTCGCCGCCGACGGGGCGGGGGAGCGCGACCTGGACCGCGAGCTCGACGAGGGCACCCTGGGCGCGCCCGGCGCATGGGTGTTCGGCAACGAGGCCTGGGGGCTCCCGGAGGAGACCCGCGCGCTCGCCGACGAGGTGGTGCGCGTCCCGATCCACGGGCACGCCGAGAGCCTCAACCTGGCCACCGCCGCCGCCGTCTGCCTCTACGCCTCCGCCCGGGCCCAGCGCTCGCCCGGCGGGTGCCGCGCGGCGGGGTAGCCGCCCCCACAAGTCGTCGCGGACCCTATGACCGGGCGCTGGGAGACGCTAGGGTCTGCCTCGGTGGGGGGAAAGACACGGTGGGTAATCGGGGAGGACACCCATGGTCGGCAGCGGGCCAGAGCTCGACCCGGACGACCTGCCGGACGGCCTGGTGGTCGCCGACGCCCTGGGCCGGGTGGTCTGCTTCAACCGCGCCGCCGCCCGGCTGACCGGCATCCACCCGCAGGCCGCCCTCGGCAGCACGCTGGAGGACGCCCTCCCGCTGGAGGACCTCGACGGCCGCCGCTGGTGGCAGCTGACCGACCCGTACGGCGGCCTGGCGATCCGGACCAGCCAGCCCGAGCGCAACCTCCTGCTGCCCGGCGGCCGCGAGGTGCTGGTCTCCGCCCGGTACGTCCGCACGCTCCCGCAGGGGCCGCTGCAGCGGCTGGTGATCGCCCTGCGCGGCACCGAGGCGCGCCGCCGCACCGAGCGCAGCCACGCCGAGCTGATCGCCACCGTCGCGCACGAGCTGCGTTCGCCGCTGACGAGCGTCAAGGGGTTCACCGCGACCCTGCTCGCCAAGTGGGAGCGGTTCACCGACGGGCAGAAGCGGCTGATGCTGGAGACCGTCGACGCCGACGCCGACCGGGTCACCCGGCTGATCGCCGAACTGCTGGACATCTCCCGGATCGACGCCGGACGGCTGGAGCTGCGCAAGCAGGTCGTCGACCTGGCCGCCGCCGTCCGCCGGCACGTCGAGCGCAAGGTCGCCACCGGCATCCCCGAGGAGCGCTTCGACATCCGCGTCGCCGAGCCGCTGACCGTCCTGTGGGCCGACCCGGACAAGGTCGACCAGGTGCTGGCCAACCTGCTGGAAAATGCCGTGCGCCACGGCGAGGGGACTGTCACCATCGAGGTGGCACCCGCCAAGGAGGTCGTGGAGGCACCCGTCTGGGAGCGCTCCGGCACCCCGCCCCGCATCGTGGAAGGCACAGCGGTCACCGTGAGCGACGAAGGCAGCGGCATCCCCGAGGACTCGATGCCGCGCGTCTTCACCCGCTTCTGGCGCGGCTCCAAGCGCGGCGGCACCGGCCTGGGCCTCTACATCGTCAAGGGCATCGTCGAGGCCCACGGCGGCTCGATCCGCGTCGACCGCGCACCCGGCGGTGGCGCCCGGTTCCGATTTATCCTGCCCTCCGGGGTGCCCGACTTCATGCTCTGAGCCGGAGCCCGACCACCGGCGCACGACGCCGGGAGCGGCCCCCGGAAGGGCTTCACGGCAGCCGCGCTACGCGCTGCGACTACACTCGACCTTTGGCGTTGTGGGACGCCCTGCGCGGTTGTGCCGCGGACACCCCTCCTCCCCGCGCGGAGATCCCCCCGGATCGTGCCGCCCGGCGAGCGGGCTGCCCGCGCCCCGGCCACGCCGGGCGTGACGCGATGGGACCCTCCTGCCCGCTGGCGGGCCAGGAGGGAGCGAGCCCCCCTTACCTGAGCACGGACGAGCAGGAGCACGGGAAAGATAGAGATGTCGGCACCCAACAAGTCGTACGACCCGGTCGAGGTCGAGGCACTCAAGCCCGAGGTGGTGGAGGCGGCCAGGGACGAGGCCGTCGCCGCGTTCGCCGCCGCCACCAGCCTCGACGAGCTGAAGCAGGCCAAGGTCGCCCACACCGGCGACCGTTCCGCGCTCTCCCTCGCCAACCGCGAGATCGGCGCCCTGCCCCCGCACGCCAAGGCCGCGGCCGGCAAGCTGATCGGCCAGGCCCGGGGCGCCGTCAACCAGGCGCTCGCCAGGCGGCAGACCGAGCTGGAGGCGGAGCGCGACGCCCGCGTGCTGGTCGAGGAGGCGGTGGACGTCACGCTGCCGTACGACCGCACCCCGCGCGGCGCCCGCCACCCGCTGACCACGCTGGCCGAGCGCATCGAGGACACCTTCGTCGCGATGGGCTACCAGGTCGCCGAGGGCCCCGAGGTCGAGGCCGAGTGGCTCAACTTCGACGCGCTCAACCTGGGCCCGGACCACCCGGCCCGGTCCATGCAGGACACCTTCTTCGTCCAGGCCCCGGACGGCTCCGCCGACTCCGGCGTGGTGCTGCGCACCCAGACCTCCCCGGTCCAGGCGCGCACCATGCTCGACCGCGAGCCCCCCGTGTACGTCGTCTGCCCCGGCCGGGTCTACCGGACCGACGAGCTGGACGCCACCCACACCCCGGTCTTCCGCCAGGTCGAGGGCCTCGCCGTGGACGAGGGCATCACCTTCGCCGACCTCAAGGGCACCATCGAGCAGCTGGTCTCGACCCTGATCGGCGACGGCCTGGAGCTGCGCTGGCGGCCCTCGTACTTCCCGTTCACCGAGCCGAGCGCCGAGATCGACCTGCAGTGCTTCGTCTGCCGCGGCGAGTCGGTGGGCAACCCCGACAAGCCCTGCCGGACCTGCGGTTCCGAGGGCTGGATCGAGCTCGGCGGCTGCGGCGTCGTCAACCCCCGGGTGCTGGTCGCCTGCGGCGTCGACCCCAACCGCTACAGCGGGTTCGCCTTCGGCCTGGGCCTGGAGCGGATCCTGATGAACCGTCACAACGTCGCCGACATGCGCGACATGGTCGAGGGTGACGTGCGTTTCACCCTCCCGTTCGGGATGGAGATCTGATGCGCGTCCCGCTTTCCTGGCTGCGCGAGTACGTCGACCTGCCGGCCGGCGAGACCGGCCGTGACGTGGCCGAGCGCCTGGTCCGGGCCGGCCTGGAGGTCGAGACCGTCGAGCAGCTCGGCGGCGACCTCAAGGGCCCGCTGGTGGTCGGCGAGGTGCTCTCCATCGAGGAGCTGACCGGCTTCAAGAAGCCGATCCGGCACTGCTTCGTCAACGTCGGCGACGCCAACGGCACCGGCGCCCCGCAGGAGATCGTCTGCGGCGCCACCAACTTCGCCGTCGGCGACAAGGTCGTCGTGGTCCTCCCGGGCGCCGTGCTGCCCGGCCCGTTCCCGATCGCCGCCCGCCAGACCTACGGCCACACCTCGGCCGGCATGATCTGCTCCGCCCGCGAGCTGGGCATGGGCGACGACCACGACGGCATCATCGTGCTCCCGCCCGAGTACGAGCCCGGCACCGACGCCGTCGAGCTGCTCCAGCTCGTCGACGAGGTGCTCGACATCGCCGTCACCCCGGACCGCGGCTACTGCCTGTCCATGCGCGGCGTCGCCCGCGAGGCCGCCGCCGCCTACGGGCTGCCGCTGGCCGACCCGGCACTGCTCGACGTCCCGCCGGCCAACTCCTTCGGCTACCTGGTGAAGGTCGCCGACCCGGCCGGCTGCGACCGGTTCGTGGCCCGCACCGTGATCGGCCTCGACCCGGCGGCCAAGTCCCCGATCTGGCTCCAGCGCCGCCTGCAGAAGTCGGGCATCCGCCCGATCTCGCTGGCCGTCGACATCACCAACTACGTGATGCTTGAGGTCGGCCAGCCGCTCCACGCCTACGACAAGCAGCGCGTCGACGGCCCGATCACCGTCCGCCGCGCGGAGCAGGGCGAGACCCTCACCACCCTCGACGGCGTCAAGCGCACGCTGTCCGCCGAGGACCTGCTGATCTGCGACAACAGCGGCCCGATCGGCCTGGCCGGCGTCATGGGCGGCGCCTCCACCGAGATCCTCGACCCGGCCGCCGGCCCCGGCACCACCGAGGTGATCATCGAGGCGGCGCACTTCGACCCGGTCGCCATCGCCCGCGGCGCCAAGCGCCACAAGCTGCCCTCCGAGGCGTCCAAGCGCTTCGAGCGCGGCGTCGACCCGGAGGCCACCCGCGCCGCCGCCCAGCGCGCCGTCGACCTGCTCGTGCTGATCGCCGGCGGCACCGCCGAGGCCGGTGTCACCGACATCGCCGCCCCGCACCCGGTGCGCACCATCACCATCGCCGCCGACCTGCCCGACCGCGTCGCCGGCACCGGGTACGGCCGCGAGACCGTCACCCGGCGGCTCCAGGAGATCGGCTGCTCCGTCGCGGGCGCCGACGTCCTGGAGGTCACCCCGCCGACCTGGCGCCCCGACCTCACCGACCCGTACGACCTCGCCGAGGAGGTCATCCGGCTTGAGGGCTACGACAACGTGCCCGCCCGGATGCCCACCGTGCCGCCGGGCAAGGGCCTGACCGAGGCCCAGCGGATCCACCGCCGGGTCGGCGTGGCGCTGGCCGGCACCGGCTACGTCGAGGTCAACAACTACCCGTTCGTCGGCGAGGCCGCCTTCGACGGGCTCGGCCTGGAGAAGGACGACCGCCGCCGCCGCACGGTCAAGCTGGTCAACCCGCTGAGCGACGAGGAGCCGGCGCTGCGCACCACGCTGCTGCCGGGCCTGCTCGGGGCGCTGCGCCGCAACGTCGGCCGCGGGAACACCGACCTGGCGGTCTTCGAGACCGGCACGGTCTTCCTGCCCAAGGACGAGCTGTCCGTCGCGCCGCGCCCGGCCGTCGACCGCCGCCCCAGCGACGCGGAGCTGGCCGCGCTGGACGCGGCGCTGCCGCACCAGCCGCGCCGGGTCGCCGTCGCGCTGGCCGGCGAGCGGCTGCCGTCCGGCTGGTGGGGCAAGGGCGCCGGGGCCTCCTGGGCGGACGCCGTCGAGGCGGCCCGCACGGTGGCCCGCGCCGCCGGCGTCGAGCTGACCGTGCGCCGGGGGCAGCTGCTGCCCTGGCACCCGGGCCGCTGCGCCGAGCTGGTCGTGGCCGGCACCGACCGGGTGGTCGGCCACGCCGGTGAGCTGCACCCGCGCGTGGTCAAGTCGCTGGGCCTGCCGGAGCGGACCGCCGCGATGGAGGTCGACCTCGACCTGCTGACCGCCGACGGTGCCGAGCGGGTCTCCGGCCCGGCGGTCTCCGGCTTCCCGGTGGCCACCCAGGACGTCGCGCTGATCGTCGACGCCGCCGTGCCGGCCGCCGAGGTGGAGGCCGCGCTGCGTACGGGGGCCGGTGAACTGCTGGAGGCCATCCGGCTGTTCGACGTGTTCACCGGCGAGCAGGTCGGCGAGGGCCGGAAGTCGCTGGCGTACGCGCTGCGGTTCCGCGCCGGGGACCGGACGCTGACCGCCGACGAGGCGACCGCCGCCCGCGAGGCGGCCGTCGCCGAGGCCGTCGCCCGCACCGGGGCGGTGCTGCGCGGCGCCTGATCCGCGCTGCTCGCCGAAGGGCCCCCGCCCGGACGTTCCTCCGTCCGGGCGGGGGCCCTTCGGCGTGTCCGGGGGTGCGGGTGGGCCGGCGCCCCCGCCCGGGCCGCAGGACCCCTCGGGGCCGCGCGCGCCGGGTGGTTTGAAGTGATTCGGTCAAAGCCCTTGCGAACGTGCTCCGATGGGCGCTATCTCTTAGTTAGGAAAGTTTCCTAACTCCCATGGAGCCCGGGTACCCCCTGCCCGGGCCGAGGAAACGGAGCGTCAGATGCGCCTCAAGCACCGCACCGCCGGGATCGCCCTCGCCGCCCTCCTGGTCGCCGCCCCGGCCACGGTGGCGGCCGCCGGGGTCGGCCACGCCGCACAGCCCGCGCCCTCGGCCGCGGCCGCCGTCGCCGTCGGCCTGGACGACCCGCACAAGAAGGACATCGCGATGCAGCTGGTGTCCAGTGCCGAGAACTCCTCGCTGGACTGGAAGGCCCAGTACAAGTACATCGAGGACATCAAGGACGGCCGCGGCTACACGGCCGGCATCATCGGCTTCTGTTCCGGCACCGGCGACATGCTCGAACTCGTCGAGCACTACACCGACGTCAAGCCCGGCAACGTCCTCGCCAAGTACCTGCCCGCGCTGCGCAAGGTCAACGGCACCGAGTCGCACGCCGGCCTCGGCTCCGCCTTCGAGCGCGACTGGGCCACCGCCGCCAAGGACACCGTCTTCCAGCAGGCCCAGAACGACGAGCGCGACCGCGTCTACTTCAACCCCTCCGTCAGCCAGGCCAAGTCCGACGGCCTGCGCGCGCTCGGCCAGTTCGTCTACTACGACGCCATCGTCATGCACGGACCCGGCACCAGCTCCGACAGCTTCGGCGGCATCCGCAAGGCCGCCATGAAGAAGGCCAAGACCCCCGCCCAGGGCGGCGACGAGGCCACCTACCTCAAGGCGTTCCTGGACGCCCGGAAGGTCGTCATGAAGCAGGAGGACGCACACTCCGACACCAGCCGCGTCGACACCGCGCAGCTGGTCTTCCTCAACGCCAGGAACTTCGACCTCAACCCGCCGCTGAAGTGGAAGGTCTACGGCGACAGCTACGCCATCAACAGCTGAGGCCCCCACCCGCCGCGCCGCGGGCGCCCGCTCCCCCCGGGGCCCCGCGGCCGGCCGGGAAATCCGGATGACGGTCGAACGGACGTCCTGGTAGCGTCCGGGGCGTGTCCAAGCTGAACCAGATCATCGCCGTCGAAAAGGGCGTCAAGTCCAAGTCGTTCCAGGAGCTGACGCAGTCCCACCAGGACCTGCAGAAGCCCGCGCTGCTGGCCGGCATCTCCCGGACCTACCAGCCCAAGGACGAGGAGGGCGAGCAGCTGCCCCCCGAGTCCACCCGCGTCCAGGTGAAGGCCGAGGACGTCCTGCGGACGACCGCCGCGACCCTGACCCGGCTGTTCGACGTCACCGCCACCAAGGACTGGGCCAACACCGCCGCCCGCGCCGACGTCGTGGTCGACGGACGCACCCTCGTCGCCGACGTCCCGGTCACCTACCTGCTCTTCCTGGAGAAGCAGCTCACCGACCTGCGGACGTTCGTCCGCAAGCTGCCGGTGCTGGACGCCGCCGAGTCCTGGAACCACGACGCCTCCACGGACTCCTGGAAGACCGAGGCGGTGCGCACCAACCGCACCAAGAAGGTCCCGCGCAACCACGTGAAGGCCGAGGCGACCGAGAAGCACCCGGCGCAGGTCGAGGTGTACTACGAGGACGTCGCCATCGGCTACTGGACGACCGTGAAGTTCTCCGGCGCCCTCCCGGCCCGGCGGGTGAACGAACTCCTGGAGCGGGTCGAGAAGCTCCAGCAGGCCGTCCAGTTCGCCCGCGAGGAGGCCAACGGCGCCGAGGTCACCGACCACCGGGTCGGCGACGCCGTGTTCGGCTACCTGTTCGGGTAGCCCCATGATCGCCCCCGTGTCAGAGCGGGGGTGGCGCGAAGAGCGCAAGCTGACACTGATGTTGAAGCTGACATCAGGGGAAAGGTGGAGGTTCGAGTCCTCCCCCCGGCACCACACGCCGGGGTGGCCCAACCGGCAGAGGCAGCCCCTGTGAAACTCAGACTCTCGCTCAAGTCTCAGCATTCGCCGCCGAGCGCCGGATCGACCGGGTGTGTGCTACAGCGTGGGTTGCGGGTTCGACTCCCGTCTGCGCCTCTCCGTGGCGCGGTAGCTTCAATGGCAGAGCAACGTTGTAAAACTGACCCACACCCTTAAACGTGCCGGTGCAGAGCAATTGGGTGGCACCTCAGGGGCCCGGGAGCTGGATACCGCTCCCGGGCCCCGTCACGTGCCCGCCCCCTCACGCGCCCGCCCCGCCGCGGGTCAGGCGGTGGCGGTGTAGTCGTAGAAGCCGCGCCCCGACTTGCGGCCGAGCAGACCGGCGTCCACCATCCGGGACAGCAGCGGGGGAGCGGCGTACAGCGGCTCCTTGTACTCGTCGTACATCGACTCGGCGATCGAGACGATGGTGTCCAGGCCGATCAGGTCGCACAGCCGCAGCGGGCCCATCGGGTGGGCGCAGCCCGCCTCCATGCCCTTGTCGATGTCGGAGGCGGTGGCCACACCCGACTCGAACATCCGGACGGCCGAGAGCAGGTACGGCACCAGCAGGGCGTTGACCACGAACCCGGCCCGGTCACGGGCCCGGATCGGCTCCTTGCCGAGCACTTCGGTGGCGAACGCCTCGGCCCGCTCGGTGGTGGCCGCCGAGGTGGTCAGGGTGGGGATCACCTCGACCAGCTTCTGCACCGGCGCCGGGTTGAAGAAGTGCAGGCCGACCACCTGCTCCGGGCGGGAGGTGGCGGCGGCCAGCTTCACGATCGGGATCGACGAGGTGTTGGAGGCGAGGATCGCGTCCCGGCGCTCGATCACCCGGTCGAGGGTCTGGAAGATCCGGACCTTGACGTCCGCGCGCTCGGCCACCGCCTCCACCACCAGGTCGCGGTCGGCGAAGTCCGCCAGGTCCACGGTGAAGGCGAGCCGGCCCAGCGCCTCGTCCCGCTCCTCGGGCGTGAGCTTGCCCCGCTTGACGGCGGTGTCCAGCGAGTTGGTGAGACGGGTGCGGCCGAACTCCAGCGCCTCCCCGGTGGCCTCCGCGACCAGGACCTCCAGTCCCGCCCGGGCGAACACCTCCGCGATGCCCGACCCCATCAGGCCGCAGCCGATCACTCCGACGCGCGCGATGTCACTCACTCAGTTGCCCTTCGGTGGTGCTGGGGATCGCCCAGCGACAGGTGGTACCGCAAGCTGTTGTCCAGCGGGGCGGGAGCACGGTAGGTGTGCACCGGTGCACCGCCCCGACGACGTTACTACTCCGTACCGGCCAGTAGGTCATCCCCTCCCCGCGATGAACCGGGGGCTTCGGGAGGCCGTTGCGGGAGGCCGTCCCGCGGTCGCCCCGCAGCCCTCCCGCAGTCTTTCCGCAGCCCTCCCGCAGCCGCCGGCGCCCGCCCGGCGGCTGCGCCGGACGGGTGAGCCCGCCCGCGTCGCGCGTGCGCCCCGGGGCCGCCCCGCCCCGCGCCGGACAGAATGCGGGACGGTCTGCACGCAGGCGAAGGGAGCACGGGGATGCCGACGGGATCGCTCAGAGGGCAGGTCGCCCTGGTCACCGGCGCCGGTCGGGGGATCGGCCGGGAGATCGCCATCGGCCTCGCCGCCGAGGGCATGGCCGTCGGGCTGGTCGGCCGCACCCACGAGACCCTCACCGAGACCCTCAAGGAGTGCGTCCGGCACGGCGCGCGCGGCGTCGCCGTCACGGCCGACGTCACCCGGCCCGGCTCGGTCCGGGAGGCCGTCCGCGTCATCGAGCGGGACCTCGGCCCGGTCGACCTGCTGGTCAACAACGCCGGCCAGGTCGACCGCTCCGAGGTCCCGCTCTGGGAGACCGACGCCAACCAGTGGTGGCAGGTCGTCGAGGTCAACCTGCGCGGCCCCTACAACCTGCTGCGCTGCGTCCTGCCGGGCATGGTCCGGCGCCGCAGCGGCCGCGTGATCAACCTCAACTCCGGCTTCGCCCTGCGCCCCGACGGCGCCTACACCGCGTACTCCACCTCCAAGGGCGCGCTGCTGAAGCTCTCCGACAACCTCGCGGACCCGCTCGCCGAGCACCAGGTCGTCGTCCTCGACATCAGTCCCGGCGCGGTCGCCACCGACATGACCGCCGGGATGCCGATGTTCCGGGACACCAAGGAGTGGGGCTCCATTCCGTACATGGTCGCCGTCACCGTGGACGCCGCCCGCGGCCGCTTCGACGGGCTGCACGGGCGGTTCATCCACGCCGGGCGCGACGACCTGGAGGCCCTGGTCAACCGCGCCGGGGAGATCCGCGAGGCGGACGCCCGCACCCTGCGGCTCCGCCCGTACGGGCCGGACGACCCGATGGGCTGACGCGCCCGACTCGGCCGGCGTGCCCGACGCGGACTGCCGGCCCGACAGGCCCGGACGGGCCTCAGGCGCAGAGGCGGCTGGCGGTGACCGGGGTCAGCCCGGCCTTGGCGAGACCGTCGAGGATCCCGGGCAGCGCGTCCACCGTGCACTGGTGGCCCAGGTGCAGGGCGACCACCGACCCGCCGCGCACCGAACCGAGCACCCGGCGCTGGAGCTCGGCCGCACTCGGGTCGCTGTAGTCGCGCGGGTCCACGTCGAAGGCGAGCACGTGCTCGTACCCGACGGCCTTCGCCTGCTCGCGCACCACCGGGGTCGCGTACTGGGCGGCGGAGGGGCGGAACCAGCGGCCGATCGAGCCGGTCAGCCGCTGCAGCCGCTCCGCACACTGGGCGATCTCGGCACGCGCCCGGTCGGCGGTCATCGTGGAGATGTCCTGGTGGTTCTGGGTGTGGTTGCCCAGCTCGTGGCCGCCGTCCAGGATCCGCCGCGCCATCTGCGGCTGCTGGTCGAGCCAGCTGCCGACGGCCAGCACCGTGAGGCCGACACCGCGCCGCTCGGCGATCTCCAGCAGGGCCGTGGCCAGCCGCGGGTCACCGCTGCCGTGGAACGTCAGGGCGACGTTCCGGCCGGTGCGCGGCCCGTACGCCACCTCGACGGGGGTGCCGGGCGCCAGCGGCGGGAGCACCGGCGGGACCGGCGGCGCGCTGGCGGCCACCGGACCGGCGGAGGGGGACGGGGCGCCCGGATCCGGCGCGGCGGCGACCGGCTCGGCCTGCGCGGACGCCGCGGCGGGCGCGCCACCCGCCCCGGCGGAGCCGGCGGGCGCCGGCGACGCGGACCCCTCCGTCCCCGCCCAGGCCGGGTCGACGGTGCCCGACGGGTCGACCGTGCCCGGGCGGACGGCGAGCGCCCCCGGGTCGGCACGGCGGGAGCCGCTGCTGCCACAGGCGGTGAACAGCCCGCCGACGGCGGTGAGGGCGGCCAGTTTGGCGGTGGTGCGCAGGACGGTGCGCCGATCGGCAGTCATCGGCAGCCAGCATAGAGAGCACACCGTCCCGCGGCGACCGGCGGGGATTCCATCGCGCACCCATTGACGTGCACACCCACCATGGTTCGGATGCTGCGGAAACCTGAACTCCCGCTGTTTCAGGGCCCCGTCGTCGGCTACGATCGCGGCGCACCGGGCGGTGGGGGCACGGCACACCGGGCCCGTCGGCCGCACCGGTACGGGGGACGCCGCCGGCACCGGCCGGCGACGAACGCAGGGAACGACAGGGGGCGGCAGATGACCGAGGACACGACGACGGGTGCGGGGATCGGCACCGACTGGGACTGGGCGCGCGCCGACGACTGGCAGCCCCCGACCGAGCTCGACACCGGCATCCCGCACACCGCCCGGATGTACGACTACTACCTGGGCGGCAAGGACAACTTCGAAGCCGACCGGAAGGCCGCCGAGGCCGCGATAGCCGCCTACCCGGCACTGCCGCTGCTCGCCCGAACCAACCGCGAATTCCTGGGCCGGGCCGTCGAGTTCGCCGCCGGACGCGGGATCCGGCAGTTCCTCGACATCGGCACCGGCATCCCGGCCGTCGGCTCCACCAACGAGGTCGCCCAGCGGGTCGCCCCGGACGCCCGCGTCGTCTACGTCGACAACGACCCGATCGTCGCCACCCACGCCCGCGCCCTGCTGGCCGGCCACCCGGCCGGCCACACCTCCGTCATCGAGGGGGACCTGCGCGAACCCGAGGCGATCCTCGACCACCCGGGCCTGCGCGCCGCCATCGATCTCGACCGGCCGGTCGCCCTCATGCTGGTCGCCGTCCTGCACTTCATCCGGGACGAGGACGGCGCCGAACGGATCGTCAGCACCCTGCGCGACGCGCTCGCCCCCGGCAGCGCGCTGATCCTCTCCCACGGCAGCCCCGACTTCGCCTCCCGGGAGAGCGCCGCCGAGGGCACCCGGATCTACCGCAGCGCCAGCGCGCCGCTGGTGCTGCGCCCGCGCGCCGCCGTCGAGCCGTTCTTCGGCGACTTCGGGTTCGCCGGCCCCGGCCTGGTCCAACTCCCGCTCTGGCGGCCGGAGTCCGGGCACATCCGGACCTCCGATCTGCCGGAGGGCTGGCAGGACGTCTCCGCCTACGCCGGCGTCGCCTTCAAGGGCTGAAGCCGCCGGCCGATCCGATCACCCACCCACAGGCCGAACGGGAGCGGGGAATGACCGCCGGAACACCGCCGCTGCCCGCAGCCGCGGCCGAGCTGCCGGCGGCACTCGCCGCCCCGCCCCGGCTGGTCGCCCACCTCGGGCTGGTCCACGAGGTCGCGGTGCCGGTCGCCGACCGGTGCGCCGGGTACGGCGTGCCGGTGGACCGGGAGGCGGTGCTGTTCGGCGCCGCCACCCACGACATCGGCAAGACCGTCCACCACGAGGAGCTCTCCGCCCCCGGCTCGCCGCACGAGCGGGCCGGGCACGAGCTGCTGCTCGCGCACGGCGTCCCCGAGCGGCTCGCCCGTTTCGCCCGCACCCACGGCGACTGGCGTGCGCCCGGCACCACGGTCGAGGACCTGCTGGTCAGCCTCGCCGACAAGGCGTGGAAGAACAGCCGGATCCGCGACCTGGAGGACCTGCTGGTCGGGCGGCTCGCGGCGGGCAGCGGCCGGGAGCCCTGGGAGGTCTTCCTGGAACTGGACGACCTGCTCACCCGGATCGGCGAGGACGCCCCGCGCCGGCTCGCCGTCCAGGCCTCCCACCCCGTCGGAGTGCCCGTCCGCCGGCCCGTCGGGCAGCCGGGGCGCCCGGGGCCCGCCGTCCCGCAGCCCGGCGGGCCCGCTGCCGACGGCGGCTCGTAGCCGGTGGCCCGGAGCCCGGGGATCCGCTGGTCCGCCGCCCGGCGGGCGGCGGAAAACCACGCGACGGCGCCGACCGCCCGGTGTTAGTTTGCGGCGTATGCGACCCCTGAACGAGACCGACATCCGCGCGTCCTTCGTCAACTGCTCCAAGGGCGAGGCCCGTCGGCTCAACCTCCCCCGGGGCCTGGCCGAACTCCCCTGGGAACACCTGGACTTCCTCGGCTGGCGGGACCAGGGCGCGCCCGACCGCGGCTACCTGGTGGCCGAGCACGGCGGCGACCTGGTCGGTGTGACGCTACGGGTGCCGTCGTTCCGGCGCAGCCTGACCAAGACCAACGTCTGTTCGCTCTGCGTCACCGCCCACGCGGGCTCCGGCGTCGCACTGCTCACCGCCCGCCGCGCCGGAGCGGCCGGACGGGAGGGGAACACCGTCGGCACGTACATCTGCGCCGATCTGGCCTGCTCGCTCTACCTGCGCGGGCTGAAGAAGTCCGCACTGGTGAGCCGGCCCGACGAGTCGCTCCCGCTGGAGGACCAGATCGCCCGCACGCTGGCGAACCTCGGCACCTTCCTCACCCAGGTCCGGACGGACACCCTCGCCGCCTGACGGCCGACGCACCCGGCGGCCGACACCCCCGACGACCGGAGCGCCCCGCCGCCGGGGAGCCCGGCCCTCGGGTGCCCGGCCCCAGGGGCGGCCGGTCCGGCCCCGCGCTACCGCCCGCGCAGCTGGTTCATGTCGCGGCGGTCCCGCTTGGTGGGCCGCCCGGCACCCCGGTCGCGCAGGCCGGGTACGGTCACCTGCTCGCGCGGCGGCCTCGGCGGACTGTTGTCCACCAGGCACTCCGCCGCGACCTCCGCGCCGACCCGCTTGCGGATCAGCTTGCGCACCACGACGACCCGCTCGTGCCCCTCCTGGCGGATCCGCACCTCGTCGCCGGGCTTGAGCGACTGCGCCGGCTTGGCCCGGTCGCCGTTGACCCGGACGTGCCCGGCCTTGCAGGCGTCCGCCGCCGCCGACCGCGTCTTCGCGAGCCGCACCGACCAGATCCAGCTGTCCACCCGGACGCTTCCCACGTCTTCGACCATCCCCCGAGCCTACCGAGCGCGCCGCGGCGGCCCCACCGGCCACCGGGCCCGAGGCGCCCGCCGCACGTCCCCCGTACGTCCCGCCGCACCCCTCCCGCACGCCCTACCGACGGCCGGGTGCCTCCTGGACCGCCCAGCCGTTCCCGTCCGGGTCGCTGAAGAAGACGAACGAGTTCCACTCCCCGCCCCGCCCGTCCACCCGGGACCCGTCCTCGAAGTGCTGCACGGGGCTGACCTCCACGCCCCGGGTGACCAGTTCGGCGTGCGCCCGGTCGATGTCCGGCACCACCAGCTGGAGCCCCTTCAAGGAGCCGGGAGGCGCCTCCGTCACCCCGGTGCCCACCACGATCGAGCACCCGGAGCCGGGCGGCGTCAGCTGGACCACCCGTACGCCGTCCCGGATCCGGGTGTCGTGGTCGACGGTGAACCCGGCCTGTTCCTCGTAGAAGACCTTGGCCCGGTCCACGTTCGAGACCGGGACCACCACCACTTCGAGCTTCCAGTCCATGGCCGCGCCCCTTCCCTCGGGCCCTTCCAGTATCAGCCGCAGTCCCCGAGCGCGCCCGGCGCCGGCCGAACCGCCCCGCCCGCCGGGCCCCGGGCCGCCCGCGGCCCCGCACCCGCCCACCGCCGCCGCCGACCGGCCGGGCCAGCCCGTCGGCTAGCCTGGGCCACGATGAACCGCCTCCCGACGCCCGCCGCCACGACCCCCTTCGCCACCCCCTGGGGCAGCCTCGACCTCACCCGCTACCCGGAGGACCCGCGCGAACGGCTGCGCGCCTGGGACGCCGCCGACGAGTACCTGCTGCGGCACCTGGCCGGCGAGACCGACTCCGCCCAGGACGGGCCCACCGACCTCACCGGCCGCGCGGTGACCGTCCTCGGCGACCGCTGGGGCGCCCTGACCACCGCGCTCGCCGGCCACGCCCCCGTCCAGATCAGCGACTCCCACCTCGCCCAGCGGGCCACCGGCGCCAACCTCGCCCGGGCCGGCGCCGACCCCGCCGCCGTCCGGCTGCTCACCACCCGGGACGCCCCGCCCGAGCGGATCGACGTCCTGCTGGTTCGCGTCCCCAAGAGCCTCGCGCTGCTGGAGGACCAGCTGCACCGCCTCGCCCCGGCGGTCCACCCGGGCACCGTGGTGATCGGCACCGGCATGGTCACCGAGATCCACACCTCCACCCTCCGGCTCTTCGAGCGCATCCTCGGCCCGACCCGGACCTCGCTGGCGGTCCGCAAGGCCCGGCTGATCCTCTGCACCCCGGACGGGTCGCTCGACCCCGGCCCCAACCCCTGGCCGCACCGCTACGCGCTGCCCGCGGACATCGGCCCGGCCGCCGGGCGCACCGCGGTCAACCACGCGGGCACGTTCTGCGCCGACCGCCTCGACGTCGGCACCCGCTTCCTCCTCGCCCACCTCCCGACCGCGGAGCCGGGCCGGCGCGTCGTCGACCTCGGCTGCGGCAACGGCGTGGTGGGCACCGCGGCCGCGCTGGCCTCGCCCGGTGTCGAGCTGGTCTTCGTGGACGAGTCCCACCAGGCGGTGGCCTCGGCGGAGGAGACCTTCCGCGCCGCGCTCGGCCCGGACGCCCGGGCGGAGTTCCTGACCGCGGACGCGCTGGCGGCCGAGGCCGTGCCGCCCGGTTCGGTGGACCTCGTGCTCAACAACCCGCCGTTCCACTCCCACCAGGCCACCACCGACGCGACCGCCTGGCGGATGTTCACCGGCGCCCGCCGTGCCCTGCGGCCGGGCGGTGAGCTCTGGGTGGTCGGCAACCGGCACCTCGGCTACCACGTCAAGCTGCGCCGTCTCTTCGGGAACTGCCGGATCGTGGCGGGGAACCCGAAGTTCGTCGTGCTGCGGGCCGTCCGCCGGTGAACCGCGGGGCGCCCGGCGCCCACCCGCCTGCTACCGGAGCGCCGGGGCCCGGAGTGCCGGGCCCGGAAAC
Source organism: Kitasatospora sp. NBC_00458 (assembly GCF_036013975.1). Classification (NCBI taxonomy): domain Bacteria; kingdom Bacillati; phylum Actinomycetota; class Actinomycetes; order Kitasatosporales; family Streptomycetaceae; genus Kitasatospora; species Kitasatospora sp. NBC_00458. Next base: position 1,995,750 of record NZ_CP107904.1, on the reverse strand, counting down.
CGGCCGTTTCCCCGCCAGGTAAGGCTAGCCTAAGCTAATCGTCGGACGACGGGCGAAAGGCCGCCCGCGCGGCCGGGACACCCCGTCCTCGGATGCGGGGGCGGGGCACCCCTCATCCCACTCTCTTGCATGGATGTTCCGTGCTGCGTATATTCATGCCACGACGAAGGAGGGACTGCCATGGCATTGCGAGTCGCCGTCGCCGGCGCGAGCGGATACGCGGGCGGTGAGGTGCTGCGCCTGCTGCTCGGCCACCCGGAGGTGGAGATCGGGGCGCTCACCGGCGGCTCGAACGCCGGCACCAGACTGGGCCTGCTGCAGCCGCACCTGCTGCCGCTCGCCGACCGGATCCTCGAACCCACCACCACCGAGGTCCTGGCCGACCACGACGTGGTGTTCCTGGCCCTGCCGCACGGCCAGTCCGCCGCGGTCGCCGAGGAACTCGGCGGGAACGTCCTGGTCGTCGACTGCGGCGCCGACTTCCGGCTCAAGGCCGCCGCCGACTGGGAGCAGTTCTACGGCTCCGCGCACGCCGGCACCTGGCCCTACGGGCTGCCCGAACTGCCCGGCCACCGCGCCGCACTGAAGGGCGGCAACCGCATCGCCGTGCCCGGCTGCTACCCGACCGCCGTCTCGCTCGCCCTGTTCCCCGCGTACGCGGCCGGACTCGCCGAGCCCGAGGCCGTCATCGTCGCCGCCTCCGGCACCTCCGGCGCCGGCAAGGCCGCCAAGACCCACCTGCTCGGCAGCGAGGTCATGGGCAACGTCAGCGCCTACGGCGTCGGCGGCGTCCACCGGCACACCCCGGAGATGTCCCAGAACCTCACCCCGCTCGCGGGCGAGCCGGTCAGCGTCTCCTTCACCCCCACCCTCGTCCCGATGCCGCGCGGCATCCTCGCCACCTGCTCCGCCAAGGCGAAGCCCGGCGTGACGGCCGAGAACCTGCGCGCCGCCTACACCGAGGCGTTCGCCGGCGAGCCGTTCGTCCGCCTGCTCCCCGAGGGGCAGTGGCCGCAGACCAGCAGCGTCTACGGCTCCAACGCCGCACTCGTCCAGGTCGCCCTGGACGGCGCCACCGGGCGGATCATCGCGATCAGCGCGATCGACAACCTGGTCAAGGGCACCGCCGGCGGCGCGGTGCAGAGCATGAACATCGCCCTGGGCCTGCCCGAGGAGCTGGGCCTTCCCGTGAACGGAGTCGCACCGTGACCGACCACCAGAACCTCGGAGTGACGGCCGCCAAGGGCTTCCGCGCCGCCGGCGTCACCGCCGGCATCAAGGCCTCCGGCACCCCCGACCTCGCCCTCGTCGTCAACGACGGCCCCTCGCTCGCCGCCGCCGGCGTCTTCACCGCCAACCGCGTCAAGGCCGCCCCCGTCCTCTGGTCCGAGCAGGTCCTCAAGGGCGGCGCGGTCTCCGCCGTCGTCCTCAACTCCGGCGGCGCCAACGCCTGCACCGGCCCGCTCGGCTTCCAGGACACCCACGCCACCGCCGAGAAGGTCGCCGAGGAGCTCAAGCTCAACGCCGGCGAGGTCGCCGTCGCCTCCACCGGCCTGATCGGCGTCCGCCTCCCGATGGACATCCTGCTCCCCGGCGTCACCACCGCCGCCGCCGAGCTCAGCGCCACCGGCGGCGAGGCCGCCGCGATCGCCATCAAGACCACCGACACCGTCCACAAGACCGCCCAGGTCACCAGCCCCGCAGGCTGGACGGTCGGCGGCATGGCCAAGGGCGCCGGCATGCTCGCCCCCTCCCTCGCCACCATGCTGGTCGTCCTCACCACCGACGCCGACCTGGACGCCGCCGCACTCGACACCGCGCTGCGCGGCGCCACCCGCACCACCTTCGACCGGATCGACTCCGACGGCTGCATGTCCACCAACGACACCGTGCTGCTGCTCGCCTCCGGAGCCTCCGGCACCACCCCGGACCGCGCCGAGTTCGACGAGGCGGTCCGCACCGTCTGCGCCGACCTCGCCCGCCAGCTCATCGGCGACGCCGAGGGAGCCAGCAAGGACATCCGGATCGACGTCACCGGCGCCGCCACCGAGGACGAGGCCGTCGAGGTCGCCCGCACGATCGGCCGCAACAACCTCCTCAAGTGCGCCCTCCACGGCCAGGACCCCAACTGGGGCCGCGTGCTGGCCGCGATCGGCACCACCAGCGCCGCCTTCGACCCGGATCGGCTCGACGTCGCCATCAACGGCGTCTGGGTCTGCCGCGACGGCAGCGTCGGAGAGGACCGCGATCTCGTCGACATGACCGGCCGCGAGGTGGTCATCACCGCCGACCTCAACGCCGGCGGGGCCACCGCCACCCTGTGGACCAACGACCTCACCGCCGACTACGTGCACGAGAACAGCGCCTACTCCACCTGAGACCAGCCACCCGAGCCGGGGACGGAAAACGTGCAGATCGCACCCAAGGGCGAACAGGCCCGCAACAACACCGCGTTGCCCAAGGCCATCACGCTCATCGAGGCGCTGCCGTGGCTGGAGCGCTTCCACGGCAAGACCGTCGTCATCAAGTTCGGCGGCAACGCCATGGTCGACGACGAGCTCAAGGCCGCCTTCGCCCAGGACGTCGTCTTCCTCCGCTACGCGGGCCTCCACCCCGTCGTGGTGCACGGCGGCGGCCCGCAGATCAGCGCCCAGCTCGACCGGCTCGGGCTGGAGTCCTCCTTCACCAACGGCCTGCGGGTCACCACCCCCGAGACCATGGACGTGGTCCGGATGGTGCTGGCCGGCCAGGTCCAGCGCGAACTGGTCGGCCTGCTCAACAGCCACGGCCCCTTCGCGGTCGGCATGACCGGCGAGGACGCCCACACCATGACCGCCGTCAAGCGGTACGCGGTCGTCGACGGCGAGCAGGTCGACATCGGCCTGGTCGGCGACATCGTCAACATCGAAGCGGGCGCGGTGAAGGCGCTCATCGCCGACGGCCGCATCCCGGTGATCTCCTCGATCGCCCGCGGCACCGACGGCCACGTCTACAACATCAACGCCGACACCGCCGCCTCCGCGCTGGCGGTCGCACTCGGCGCCGAGATGCTCGTCGTCCTCACCGACGTCGAGGGCCTCTACAAGGACTGGCCGAACTCCGACGACGTGATCAGCCAGCTCGGCGCGAGCGAACTGGAGGAGCTGCTGCCCGGCCTGGCCACCGGCATGCTCCCCAAGATGGAGGGCTGCCTGCGCGCCGTCCGCTCCGGCGTCGGCACCGCCCGCGTGCTCGACGGCCGGGTGGCGCACAGCCTGCTGCTGGAGATCTTCACCGACGAGGGCATCGGCACGATGGTCGTGCCGGACGACGAGACGACCGTGACCGGGGGACTGGCATGACTTCCAACGACAAGCTCACCGACCGGTGGCAGCACGCGTTCACCGACAACTACGGCACCCCCCGCATCCCGCTGGTCCGCGGTGAGGGCAGCAAGCTGTGGGACGCCGACGGCAACGAGTACACCGACCTGCTCGGCGGCATCGCCGTCAACGCCCTCGGCACCGCCCACCCGGCGGTCGTCGAGGCCGTCAGCCGGCAGATCGCCACCCTCGGCCACGTCTCCAACCTCTTCATGGCCGAGCCGACCATCGCCCTCGCCGAGCGGCTGCTCGCCCTCGACGGCCGCCCGGGCCGGGTCTTCTTCTGCAACTCCGGCGCCGAGGCCAACGAGGCCGCCTTCAAGATCGGCCGCCGGACCGGCCGCACCCACGTCGTCGCCCTGGAGGGCGGCTTCCACGGCCGCACCATGGGCGCCCTCGCGCTCACCGGCCAGCCCGCCAAGCAGGCGCCGTTCCTGCCGCTGCCCGGCGACGTCACCCACGTCCCGTTCGGCGACGTCGAGGCGCTGCGCGCCGCCGTCACCACCGAGACCGCCGCCGTCTTCCTGGAGCCGATCCAGGGCGAGAACGGCGCCGTCCCGCTGCCGGACGGCTACCTCACCGCCGCCCGCGAGATCACCCGCGCCACCGGCACCCTGCTCGTCCTGGACGAGATCCAGACCGGCATCGGCCGCACCGGCCACTGGTTCGCCCACCAGGCCCACGAGGGCGTCGAACCGGACGTCGTCACGCTCGCCAAGGCCCTCGGCGGCGGCCTGCCGATCGGCGCGGTGCTCGCCTTCGGACCGGCCGCCGACCTGCTCACCCCCGGCCAGCACGGCACCACCTTCGGCGGCAACCCGGTGGTCGCCGCCGCCGCCCTCGCGGTGCTGGACACCATCGAGTCCGAAGGCCTGCTGGAGCACGCCCGCAAGACCGGCGACCGGCTGCGGCACGGCGTCGAGGCGATCGGCGACCCGCTCGTCGCACACGTGCGCGGCTCCGGACTGCTGCTCGGCATCGTCCTCACCGAACCGGTCTCGGCCAGGATCCAGGCCGGACTCCAGGACGCCGGCTTCCTCGTCAACGCCGCCGTCCCGGACGCGGTCCGGCTCGCCCCGCCGCTGGTGCTCACCGAGCAGGAGGCGGACGCCTTCCTCGCCGCCCTGCCGGCCGTCCTCCGGGCGGTCCGCGAGGACGCCCCGGACGATGCGAACCGAGCGTAGTCCGGGAGAATAATCACATGACCGTTCCCCACTCCGGCCAGCCCGCCGCCGGCCCGACGCCGCAGGTCCCGCAGACCCGCACCGCGCGCCACCGGCGGATCGTGGACCTGCTCACCCGCCAGCCCGTGCGCTCGCAGAGCCAGCTCGCCAAGCTGCTCGCCGACGACGGACTGGTGGTCACCCAGGCCACCCTCTCCCGGGACCTGGACGAGCTGGGCGCGGTGAAGATCCGCAACCGGGACGGCGCGCTGATCTACGCCGTCCCGGCCGAGGGCGGCGACCGCACCCCCCGCGCACCGATGGGGGAGTCCGCCACCGAGGGCCGGATGGCCCGGCTGGCCGGCGAACTCATGGTCTCCGCCACGGCCTCCGGCAACCTCGTCGTGCTGCGCACCCCGCCGGGCGCGGCCCAGTTCCTCGCCTCGGCGATCGACCAGGCGGAGGTGTTCGAGATCATCGGCACCATCGCCGGTGACGACACCGTCCTGCTGATCAGCCGGGACCCGGCCGGCGGCCAGGCCCTCGCGGACCACCTGATGCAGTTGGCCCAGGCGAAGGCCCAGTAGCGACACCCCCTCCTGTGGGCCCGGTACCCCCGGGCCCACAGTCGTATCCGCGAGCCCCCCGCGGCGCGCCCACGGGGCCTCCGCGGCGCGTCCGCACCCCCTCCGGGGCCACCTCCGAGAACGCTCCGGGCAAGCGTTTTGAGTTTCATACGGAGTAGTGCATACTTATGCCTATCGCCGTAAGCCTGTTCGCACAGTTGTGAAGGAGAAAGCCGTGACCGAGCGCGTCGTACTCGCCTACTCGGGCGGTCTGGACACGTCCGTCTGCATCGGCTGGATCGCCGAGGAGACGGGCGCCGAGGTCATCGCCGTCGCCGTCGACGTCGGCCAGGGCGGCGAGGACCTGGACGTCATCCGCCAGCGGGCGCTGGACTGCGGTGCCGTCGAGGCCGAGGTCGCGGACGCCCGCGACGAGTTCGCCGACGAGTACTGCCTCCCGGCCCTCAAGGCCAACGCCCTCTACCAGGGCGAGTACCCCCTGGTGTCCGCCCTCTCCCGGCCGGTCATCGTCAAGCACCTGGTCGCCGCCGCGCAGAAGCACGGCGCCACCACCGTCGCCCACGGCTGCACCGGCAAGGGCAACGACCAGGTCCGGTTCGAGGTCGGCATCAACTCGCTGGCCCCCGGCCTGAAGTGCATCGCCCCGGTCCGCGACTACGCGATGACCCGGGACAAGGCCATCGCCTTCGCCGAGTCCAAGGGCCTGCCGATCGCCACCACCAAGAAGTCCCCGTACTCGATCGACCAGAACGTCTTCGGACGGGCCGTCGAGACCGGCTTCCTGGAGGACATCTGGAACGCCCCGATCGAGGACGTCTACGAGTACACGCAGAACCCGGCCACCCCGCGCGAGGCCGACGAGGTGGTCATCACCTTCGACGCCGGCGTCCCCGTCGCCGTCGACGGCCGCAAGGTGACCGTCCTCCAGGCCATCGAGGAGCTCAACAAGCGGGCCGGCGCCCAGGGCATCGGCCGGCTCGACATGGTCGAGGACCGGCTCGTCGGCATCAAGTCCCGGGAGATCTACGAGGCCCCCGGCGCGATCGCCCTGATCACCGCCCACCAGGCGCTGGAGAACGTCACCCTGGAGCGCGAGCTGGCCCGCTACAAGCGGCAGGTCGAGCAGCGGTGGGCCGAGCTGGTCTACGACGGCCTCTGGTTCTCCCCGCTCAAGCGCGCCCTGGACGGCTTCGTCGACGAGGCCAACCAGCACGTCTCCGGCGACATCCGGATGGTCCTGCACGGCGGCCGGGCCGTCGTCAACGGCCGGAAGTCCGACCAGTCGCTGTACGACTTCAACCTCGCCACCTACGACACCGGCGACACCTTCGACCAGTCGATGTCCAAGGGCTTCATCGAGATCTTCGGGCTCTCCTCGAAGATCGCCGCCCGGCGCGACCTCGGCTGACGGGCCACCTCCCCCCGGTCCCGGCCGCGCCCACCCCCGCGGCCGGGGCCATCCCCCCCGAACACCCCGAACCACCCCCCGAACCACCCCTCCCGAACCCTCCCGTGCAAAGGAGCCCGTGCGATGTCCGCCGACCAGACCACCTCCGGTGGCGACGTCCGCCTCTGGGGCGCCCGCTTCGCCGACGGCCCCTCCGAGGCGCTGGCCAAGCTCTCCGCCTCGGTGCACTTCGACTGGCGCCTCGCGCCGTACGACATCGCCGGCTCCAAGGCCCACGCCCGCGTCCTGCACAAGGCCGGCCTGCTCTCCGACGGGGAACTCGCCGGCATGCTCGACGGGCTCGACCGGCTGCTCGCCGACGTCGACGCCGGCACCTTCACCGGCACCATCGCCGACGAGGACGTCCACACCGCCCTGGAACGCGGCCTGCTGGAGCGGCTCGGCCCCGACCTGGGCGGCAAGCTGCGGGCCGGACGCTCGCGCAACGACCAGATCGCCACCCTCTTCCGGATGTACCTGCGGGACCACGCGAAGATCATCGGCGGGCTGGTCCTCGACCTCCAGCACGCCCTGGTCGGCCTCGCCGAGGCCCACCCGGACACCGCGATGCCGGGCCGCACCCACCTCCAGCACGCCCAGCCCGTCCTCTTCGCCCACCACGTCCTCGCGCACGTGCAGGCCCTCGGCCGGGACGCCGAGCGGCTGCGCCAGTGGGACACCCGCACCGCCGTCTCCCCCTACGGCTCCGGCGCGCTGGCCGGCTCCTCGCTCGGCCTCGACCCGGAGGCCGTCGCCGCCGAACTCGGCTTCGAGCGCGGCTCGGTCGGCAACTCCATCGACGGCACCGCCTCGCGGGACTTCGTCGCCGAGTTCGCCTTCGTCACCTCGATGATCGGGATCAACCTCTCCCGGATCGCGGAGGAGGTGATCATCTGGAACACCAAGGAGTTCGGCTTCATCACGCTGCACGACGCCTTCTCCACCGGCTCGTCGATCATGCCGCAGAAGAAGAACCCGGACATCGCCGAACTCGCCCGCGGCAAGTCCGGCCGGCTGATCGGCAACCTCACCGGCCTGCTCGCCACCCTCAAGGCGCTGCCGCTCGCCTACAACCGGGACCTCCAGGAGGACAAGGAGCCGGTCTTCGACTCCTGCGACACGCTGGAGGTGCTGCTGCCCGCCTTCACCGGCATGATGGCCACCCTCACCGTGCACCGGGAGCGGCTGGAGGAGCTCGCCCCGGCCGGTTTCTCGCTCGCCACCGACATCGCCGAGTGGCTGGTCAAGCAGGGCGTGCCGTTCCGGGTCGCGCACGAGGTGGCCGGCGCCTGCGTCAAGGAGTGCGAGGTCCACGGCATCGAACTCGCCGACCTGACGGACGAGCAGTTCGCCGCGATCTCCGGCCACCTGACGCCCGAGGTCCGCACCGTGCTGAACGTCCACGGCGCCATCGCCTCCCGCAACGGCCGGGGCGGCACCGCCCCCAGCGCCGTCGCGGTCCAGCTGGCCGAGGTCAAGGCGGACCTGGCGGCCCAGCAGGAGTGGGTCCAGGGCTGACACCCGGTCACCGGTCCGGGGGAGGGGCGCGACGGTCCGACCGTCGCGCCCCTTTCGCGCGGACGCGACCGGACGGGCGTAACCGGCCCGGCCCGCACCCGGTCATCCACGGTATGTGCACCAACCTCCCGTACGTCCCCTCCGCCGAGGACGAGGTCCTCGCCGAGCTGCGACGCCGCCTCGTCCGGGAGGCGGTGGCCGCGCTGCCCGGCCGCTGCCCGCAACTGGTCGCCGCCCTCGCCGAGGACCCGCCGCCGACCTACCGCGAACTCTCCGAACGCCTCGGCATGCCCCGCGGCTCCATCGGACCGACCCGCTCCCGCTGCCTCGCCTGCCTCCGCGCCCGCCTCCACGCCGAGCGCTACGCCTGACGGCGGGGCGCCGCGCCCGGCCGGACCCCGGCCCTCCCGCCCGTCCCCGTCCCGCCGTCCCCCCCCGCCGTCCCCGTCCCGTCGCTCCCGCCCCGCCGGCCGGGTCCGTTCCGGCTCCGGCCCCGGCCCCGCCCCGGACCCGGCGGGCGTGACGCCCGCCACGTTCCACCCCCGTCCGCGCCCTCCCGGCCGCGCCCGACCCGCCGCCGCCGGGCGTGACCCTCGCCACGTCCGGCGGCCGGGAGGTTGAGGACAGCTGACGCGCGGGTAAGGCGCTGGCGAACGTAGCTCTTGACGGTGGCGCGGTCACTCGGATACTGACCGTGAGCACGCCGCCGGCGGCGCGGACCTCACCAGGGACGCGCGGCTGGTACGTTCGTGCGCCACCCCCGGCTCGGGAAGACCCCCGGCCGGGACATCTCCGGCAGGGCATCCGGTGCGACACCCTCACGTTCGCGCGCCGGGCACAACGATGGGGAGGCCCCCGCACATGGGCATGAGCGTGATCATCTCGACCGCCGAGGCGGAGGACGCGGAGCAGATCCTCAAGCTCCAGTACCTCGGCTACCAGACCGAAGCCGAGCTCTACGGCGACTGGGCCATCGAGCCCCTGACACAGTCCCTGGAGAGCCTGCGCGCCGAACTGACCGAACAGCACTTCCTGGTCGCCCGCCTCGGCGGCGAGATCGTCGGGACCGTGCGCGGCCGGCTCGGGCCCGACGGCGTCGGGCGGATAGGGCGCCTGGTCGTCCACCCCCGGATGCAGCGGCACGGTCTCGGCGGCCGACTGCTGGAGGCGCTCGAACGCCGCCTCGCCGAGGACGGCGCGGTCACCGCGTACCGGCTGTTCACCGGCCACCGCAGCCTGGGCAACCTGCGCCTGTACGCCCGCCAGGGCTACCGGCAGACCGCCGTGGAGAAGGTCAGCGGCCGGCTCAGCCTGGTCCGCCTGGAGAAGGCCGCGGTGAGCGAGCTCGCCGCCACCGCCTGACCCCCCACCCGCAGCCCTCCCGACCGGCGTCGCCATCATTCGGACCACCGAAGGCGACGCCGGTCGACGTTTCCGCAGGTGAGAGCGGTAAGTGTCCGCATTGCGGACAGAAGGTCCAAATAGTTGGGACCAAATCGACCCATCTGATTTACTGGCTCACATGACTGCGACGACGAAATGGACCCCCACCGGCACCCTGCCGGCAGGTGAGAGTGCCATGTGCCGTCGAATGTGTCACCGCTGAGGGCCACCGTCCCTCCCCCTCGCCACCGGCCGGGGGACCACACCTCGCGCCCCGAAGCGAGACCCGGCCGCTCCCGTCCGAGTGAGCGAGCCCAGCCTGCCGTCACCACCCCCTCCATCCGCCTGCCCACCCACGGGCGGGTGGCCGATCACCGTTGACACGTAAGGGCCACGCCGTCGCGCGGCCCGGCCGTCCAACGGCGACGATCAAGGGGTGGCAGGTCCGGACCCCCCTGGCGCAACGCCGTCCACGTCGCCGACCGCAACCCGGTCCGGCGGCCGCACGCCGCCCCGCCCCCGACCCACGGAAGCAGCTGTGATCACCACCACGGACCTCACCAAGGTCTACCGCTCCAGCGGCCGCGAGGTGACCGCCCTCGCCGGCGTCGACCTCCACGTCCGCCCCGGCGAGGTCTACGGAGTCGTCGGCACCAGCGGTGCCGGCAAGTCGACCCTCATCCGCTGCGTCAACATGCTGGAGCGGCCCAGCTCCGGAACCGTCACCGTGGACGGCGTCGAACTCACCGCCCTCCCCGGCGGCGAGAACCGCGCCGGCAAGGAACTGCGCGAGGCCCGCCGCGGGATCGGCATGGTCTTCCAGCACTTCAACCTGCTCTCCTCCCGGACCGTCCAGCAGAACGTCGAGCTCTCCCTGGAGATCATCGGACTGGACCGCACCGAGCGCCGCCGCAAGGCCGCCGAACTGCTCGACCTCGTCGGCCTCGGCGACAAGGCCCGCAGCTACCCCGCCCAGCTCTCCGGCGGCCAGAAGCAGCGCGTCGGCATCGCCCGCGCCCTCGCCGGCGACCCCAAGGTGCTGCTCTCCGACGAGGCCACCTCCGCGCTCGACCCCGAGACCACCCGGTCGATCCTCAAACTGCTGCGCGACCTCAACCAGCAGCTCGGCCTCACCGTCCTGCTGATCACCCACGAGATGGACGTCATCAAGTCCGTCTGCGACTCCGCCGCCCTGATGCGCGGCGGCCGGGTCGTCGAGTCCGGCGAGCTCACCGACCTGCTCGCCAAGCCCGGCTCCGAACTGGCCCGCGAACTCTTCCCGCTCAGCGAGTTCGGCACCGGCCACCCCGGCAGCACCGTGCTGGAGATCACCTTCCAGGGCGACAGCTCCGCCCGGCCCTTCGTCTCCCAGCTCGCCCGCACCTACCAGATCGACATCAACATCCTCGGCGCCGCCGTCGAGACCATCGCCGGCCGCATGGTCGGCCGGATGCGGGTCGAACTCCCCGGCTCCCGCGCGGACAACGTGGTGCCGATCGGCTTCCTGCGCGAGCAGGGCCTGCAGGTCGACGTGATCGAGACGGCGAACGGAGCGGCGGCATGACCTGGGACCAGATGCAGGAACTGATGTGGCCCGCCACCTGGGAGACCCTCCAGATGGTCGGCGTCTCCACCGCCGGCACCGTGCTGCTCGGCCTCCCCCTGGGCGTCCTCCTCGTCCTCACCGACAAGGGCGGCCTGCTGCAGAACCGGCCGGTCAACAAGGTGCTCGGCGCCGCCGTGAACATCGCCCGCTCGGTGCCGTTCATCATCCTGATGATCGCCCTGATCTCCTTCACCCGCTGGCTCGTCGGCACCTCCATCGGCTGGGAGGCCGCCACCGTGCCGCTCACCATCGGCGCGATCCCCTTCTTCGCCCGCCTGGTCGAGACCTCGATCCGCGAGGTCGACCGCGGCCTCGTCGAGGCCGTCCAGGCCATGGGCGGCTCCACCTGGACCATCGTCCGCAAGACGCTGATCCCCGAGGCCCTGCCCGCCCTCGTGGCCTCCGTCACCACCACGGTCATCACCCTGATCAGCTACTCCGCCATGGCCGGCGTCGTCGGCGGCGGCGGCCTCGGCACCCTCGCCATCAACTACGGCTACTTCCGCTTCGAGACCGCCTTCATGTGGATCATCGTCGCGGAGCTGGTGATCATCGTGACCGTCGTCCAGCTGATCGGCGACCGGGCCGTCCGCGCCCTCGCCGACCGCGGACGCACCGGCGGCTGGACCCGCCTGCTCGGCCCGCGCGGCCGCACCCCCGCCGCCCCGGCCACCCCCGACGAGGACCTCGTCGCCCCCTGACCTCCCGACGTCCGAACCCGGACCCGGCTCCCCGAAACACGCAGAAAGGCACTTTTCGTGCGCAACGCCCTGAAGTTCACCAGCGTCCTCGCCACCGCCGGCATCGCCCTCTCCCTCGCCGCCTGCAGCAGCGACGGCGGCTCGGCGTCCTCCGACCCGAACGCCGCGCTCACCGTCGTTGCCAGCCCCACCCCGCACGGCCAGATCCTCAAGTACGTCAAGGACAACCTCGCGGAGAAGGCCGGCCTCAAGCTCAACATCAAGGAGGTCACCGACTACGTGACCCCCAACACCGCGGTGCAGGACGGCTCGGCCGACGCCAACTACTTCCAGCACGTGCCGTACCTGGAGGACTTCAACAAGAAGCACAACACCCAGATCGTCTCCGTCGAGACGGTCCACCTGGAGCCCCTCGGCCTGTACTCCAAGAAGGTCAAGGCCGTCGGCGACCTCAAGGACGGCGCCACCGTCGGCCTGCCCAACGACGCCACCAACGAGGGCCGCGCGCTCAAGCTCCTCGCCGACAACAACCTGATCACCCTCAAGGCGGGCGTCGGCACCGCCGCCACCCCCGCCGACGTCACCGGCAACCCCAAGAACCTCAAGTGGAAGGAGCTGGAGGCCGCCCAGCTGCCCCGCTCCATCGACGACCTCGACGCCGCCGTGATCAACGGCAACTACGCCCTCGACGCCGGCCTCAAGCCCGCCACCGACTCGCTGCTCCTGGAGAAGGCCGAGGGCAACCCCTACGCCAACATCCTCGCCGTCAAGCAGGGCAAGGAGAACGACCCGCGGGTCAAGAAGCTCGCCGAGCTGCTCCACTCGCCCGAGGTCAAGCAGTACATCCAGACGACCTTCAACGGTTCCGTCATCCCGGCGTTCTGACGCCGGCGCGCCGAACCGCGCACCGACCCGTCCCGCCGGACCCACACCGGGCCCCCGCCGCACCCTGGCGGGGGCCCGGTCGGGCAGTATGCACCAGTGACGGTCCGACAGGCCCGGATCTGACGTACCGTCGTGCGGTCCGCGCACCGCGTGACACCCGGGCACCGGCGAGGCGTACGGTGTGTCCACGACCCGGCGAGGAGAGACGGCATGGCAGCGAGCTTCCCCGAGACCGCCATCAGCACCGAACGGCTGCTGCTGCGCCCGCTTGCGGAGGACGACGCCCCCGGCCTGGCCACGATGATGGCCGACGAACTCGTCCTGGCCTGGACCGACCTCCCGCACCCCTTCACCGAGTCCTACGCCGCCGACCTGGCCCGCAGCCTCGCCCCCGCCCACCGGGCCGCCGGCCGCGGCATCGTCTTCGCCGTCACCGAGCACCTCACCCAGCGGCTGGTCGGCCTCGTCGAACTGCGCCACACCGACTGGCGGCTGCGCTCCACCGAGATCGCCTACGTCACCGCCGCCTGGGCCCGCGGCGAGGGCTACGCGCCGGAGGCCGTCCTCGGCGTCGCCCAGTGGCTCTTCGAGGACCGCGGCTTCCTCCGCCTGGAGATGCGCACCGCCGCGGGCAACACCGCCGCCCAGCAGGTCGCCCAGAAGATCGGCGGCATCAGCGAGGGCGTCCTGCGCAGCGCCTGGATAGTGCGCGGTGAATCCGGCGAGGTGGTGCAGGAGAGCCGCAGCGACCTCATCCTGTGGAGCCTGCTGCCGGAGGACATGGAGAACCCCGAGGCCGACGCGGCCCAGGCCTGGCCGGGCGACCACCGCTACGTCCTGCGCGACTGACCCGACCGCACCCCGGGCCCGGCGCCGCCCCGGCCCCGCCGCAACCGTCCCGCCCCGTGCCGTTCCGTCCCGCCCCGTGCCCGGACGGGCCTCCCCTTCGCGCGGACCGGCGGACATGTGTGCGAGATGTCGGCGCCGAGGGGACCGCACCCGGTAGCCTCTCCACGGCGCCGAACGCGGGCGCGGCTTGTCGGCGTACGGATGGCGAGGGAGAACAGCCGCAGATGGCTGACCGGATCACGGTCATCGGGTGGGACGGCACACCGCTGACCGAGGCCGCCGGCGCGGCACTCGCCGCAGCGACCCTGGTCGCCGGCGCCCCCTACCAGCTCAAGGCCCTACCGGTGCCGCCCGCCGCCGAACGCATCGCCCTCGGCAGCATCCAGCTCGCCGCCCGCCGGATCGCCCGACACCGCGGCGCGGCCGTCGTCATCGCCGAGGGCGACCCGGGCTTCTTCGGCGTGGTGCGCACCCTGCGCCGCCCCGAGTACGGCCTCGAACTGGAGGTCCTGCCCGCCGTCTCCTCCGTCGCCGCCGCCTTCGCCCGGGCCGGCATGCCCTGGGAGGACGCCCAGGTGGTCAGCGCCCACGGCGGGCGCCTTCGCCGGGCCGCCAACGTCTGCCGGGCCAACCCCAAGGTCGCCGTGCTCACCGCGCCCGGCGCGGGGCCCGGCGAACTCGCCCTCATGCTCCGCGGCGTGCACCGCACCTTCGTGGTCTGCGAGGCACTCGGCACACCTGACGAGGACGTCACCGTACTCACCTCCGACCGGGTCGCCGACCACGTCTGGCGCGACCCCAGCGTGGTCCTGGTGATCGGCGGCAGCAGCAGCGGCGGCGGCCCCGGCGGCGGACCGCAGGCCGACACGGCCACCGCGGCCGCCGGCTGGCTCGCCGGCCGCCCCGTCGGCTTCCCCGGACCGGACCGCGGCTGGGCACTCCCGCCCGACGCCTACACGGGCGCGGAGCGCACCGAGAACGCGCCCGGCGCACCCGACACGCTCCCCGCGCACGTCCGCGCCCTGGTGCTGGCCCGGCTGGGCGCACGCCCGGGCGACCTGCTCTGGTCGGTGGGCGCCGGCATCGGCGCGCTCGCCGTGGAAGCCGCCCGCTTCGGCGCCGCCGTCGTCGCCGTCGAGGCCGACCGGACGGCCTGCGCCCGGCTCGCCGTCAACGCCCGCCGCTACGGCGTCGAGGTGGAGATCGTCCAGGGCCACGCACCCGAAGTGCTCGGCGGCCTGCCGGAACCGGACGCCGCGGTGGTCGAGAACGGCGGACCGGACGTGGTGCGCGCCGTGCTCTCCCGCCGCCCCGAACGGGTCGTGGCGGTCGCCCGCACCCTCGCCGAGGCCGAGGAGGTCCGCCGGGCGATCGCCGAGGCGGGCTACCGCGCGGACGGCGCACTGCTCCAGTCCGCCCCGCTGCTCGCCCCCGTCACCGGACCTGGCGCCGCGTCGGCCGCCACCGGGGCGGCGGACACCGGCCGCGGGCTGCGCCTCGGGGTGGGTGATCCGGGCGCCTTCCTGCTCTGGGGTGAGCAGATCGTGTGAAGACGGGGCGCCGCCGGACGGCGGTCCCGCCGGGGCCGGGTGCCGGTTCCGAGGGCCCCGGCCGTCACCGGCCCGACCCGTGCGCTCCGTGCGCCCGTCCCGCCCGGAGGGGTGCGACGCCGCCGCGGGAGCGGCCGCGACCCGTCCGACGGTGATCCAGGTCGCATCCGGACACCGATTCGAGAGGCGGTGCCGCCGGGCCGGTAGTGTGGCGTCCGGGACGGCTGCGGCGTTCGGCAGCCCGCCCGATCCGGTCGGTTTGTCGCCTTTTTGACGTGGCGCAGGCCGGTACGGCTCGGAGTGTGGGCAATTCGACGGGCCGCCTGCCGGACCTGGAGAATGCCGTAGGGTCCGGTGCGGTCGTGCCGGTTGCCCCGGCTTGTCGTTGTTTCAGATGACGCGCCGCCCCTCGCGGGTGGTGGCGGGCCGGGGTGCCGCAGCGCGCCGGAAGGACTTCGGCCGCAGCGCCTCGGCGCGGCGGCCATGTGTGGTTGAGGGGCGGGCCGGTGCAGGCCCGGCCCGTGCGGATGGGCGCTGCGGTCGGTGATCGCGTCGCCAAGGGCGCGGCAGCGGCCTGGAAGGAGCTTTGACATGACCGATGGCGGCCACGTCCCGAACGAGGGACTGCCGGAGCACCTGCTCGCCGGGCCTGACCCGCTCGGCGGCCCGGAGGGCGTCGCGGCTGTCGCACCCGTGCAGGGCGTCGCGATGGACGGTGCGGTCCCCGGACAGCTGATCCCGAACCACGGGATGCCCGGCACCGGCCTCCCCGGCGCGGTGCCCCCCGGCGCGGGAGTCCTCCCGCCGCAGGGCATCCCCGGCCAGGTCCAGCCGCTCGGCGCACCCGGCTTCGCCCAGGCCCCGGGCGTGCCCCTCGGGACCGGAGCGCCGGGCACCGTCGGCGACGGCTGGGCCGTCGACCCGGGCGCCCCGCGCCCCGCCTTCCACTTCCTCGACCAGCCCGACCAGCCGGACGGGCTCGACGACGAGGACGACGTCCTGCTCATGCCCGGCCCGCAGGGCTCCTGGGGCGAGCCGCCCGCACCCCTCGGCGCCGACCAGCAGGCCGCGCCCGGCACCCCGGTCGAGCCGTCCTGGCCGCCGCTGGACCCGCCGCCGCTCGGCGCCGACCCGGCCGCCCACCAGGCCCACGGCGCACCGCAGGCCGCGTTCCAGGCGCAGGCCGCCCCGGTCCAGCAGGGCCCGGAGGCCGCGGCCGCCCAGGCACCGCGCCGCCCGCTGCACGCCGGACCGCCGATCCCGGACCCGTCCCTGATGACCGGCCAGGTCCCGGTCCGCTCGCTCGCCGACCGCGGCCCCTCGCAGGGCGCCACGCCCGCGCACGGCATTCCGGTGGTCCCGGCCGCCGTCCAGCCGGAGCCGCAGTCCGCCCCGTTCGTGACGGTCCAGCCGCTCCAGCCCGCGCAGCCCGTGCCGCCGGTGGCGGCCCAGGACGTCCAGCCGCTGCCGGAGGCCGCGTCGCAGCCGCAGCCCGTGGAGGCCGCGGCCGCGCCGGTCGAGCAGCCCGTCGAGCCCCTGCCGGCCGAGGCCGCGCCGGTCGAGCCGGTACCGGTCGAAGCCGCCCCGGTCGTCGAGACCGTGCCGGTCGTCGAGGCCGTGCCGACCGAGGCCGCCGCCCCGGCGACCCCCGTCGAACCGGCACCGGGAGAGGGAACGGCCGCCGTCGCCCAGCCCGTCCCGGTCGAGCCGGCGGCCGCCCCGGCCGCCGACACGGCGGTTCCCGAAGCCCCGGCGGCCGCCGCACCGGCAGCCACCGTCGCACCGGCCGCCGCCGAGGCGGTCGCCGCCGAGCCCGTGCCGGTCGAGGCCCCCGCCGCCGAGCAGCCCGTCGCCGAGCAGCCCGCCGCCCCGGTCGGGCAGCCCCGTCGGATCTCCGCGTTCCTCGCCGCGCCGCCGCCGCACGTCCTGCCCCAGGTCGAGGCGGTGGAGCAGTCGGCCCCGGCCGTCGCCGAGGACGAGGCCCAGCAGTCCGCCCCCATAGCGCCCGCCGGGCAGCCCGCCCCCGAGGCCGCCGCCCAGGCCCCCGAGGCCGACCCCGCCGTCGACCCGGCCACCACGGTCGAGCCGACGGTCGGTGCGCCCGTCGTGGGTACGCCCGTCGCCGGTGCACCCGTCGAGACCCCGGAGGCCGCCGCGGCGACCGCCGTGGGCACCGGCGAGATGCCGTCCGGCCAGCCCGTCGCGCCCCCGGCCACCGCCCAGGCTCCGACGGACGCCGCCCCGGCCGACGCGGTCGCGCCGGTCGAGGCCGGTGCACCCGCCGAGGCGGCCGACCAGGCCGACGCCGCGCAGCCGGCCGCCCCGGTCGAGCAGGCGGACGCCGTCGAGCAGCCGGCCGCTCAGGCCGCGGAGGCCGAGGCCCCCGCCGAGTCCGAGCAGGCCGCGCCGGAGGCCCCCGCCACCGAGGCCCCCGCCGTGGAGGCCCCGGCGACCGAGGCCCCCGCGACCGAGCAGGCCCCCGAGGCCCCGGCGGCCGAGACCGCCGCCGCCGAGGACCACGCCCCCGCGAGCGCCGCCGCCGAGCAGCAGCCCGCCGAGGCCGGTACCGACGCCGTCGGCACCCCCGACGCGGCCGCCGAGCCGACCGAGGACGCCGAACCGGCCGAGCCCGCCGAGCCGCGCGGCCCGGCCGCCGCCGGCTACGACGACGCCGGCCGCGAGGCCGTCCACCAGGTCATCCGCGAGCGCCGCGACATCCGCAACGGCTTCCGCCCGGACCCGATCCCGCACGAGGTGCTGATCCGCGTTCTGGAGGCCGCCCACACCGCACCCAGCGTCGGCTACTCCCAGCCCTGGGACTTCGTGGTCATCCGCTCCGCCAAGACCCGCCGCAGGATGCACGAACTGGCCGAGCGCCAGCGCGAGGCGTTCGCCGACTCGCTCCCCAAGGGCCGCGCCAAGCAGTTCAAGGAAATCAAGATCGAGGCGATCCTGGAGACGCCCGTCAACATCGTGGTGACCGCCGACCGCACCCGCGGCGGCCGCCACACCCTGGGCCGGCACACCCAGCCGCAGATGGCCCCCTACTCGGCCGCCCTCGCGGTCGAGAACCTCTGGCTGGCCGCCCGCGCCGAGGGGCTCGGCGTCGGCTGGGTGAGCTTCTTCGACGAGGAGGAGCTGGTCCGCGAGCTCGGCCTGCCCGAGCACCTGGAGGTCGTCGCCTACCTGTGCGTCGGCTTCGTCGACGCCTTCCCGGACGAGCCCGAGCTCCAGCAGCAGGGCTGGGCCAAGAAGCGCCCGCTGTCCTGGGTGGTCCACGAGGAGCAGTACGGCAACCGCGCGCTCCCCGGCGAGGAGCCGCACAGCGTGCTCTCCGAGACCCTGCGCGGCATCCGCCCGCTGGACGCCAAGGCACTCGGCGAGGCCTGGGACCGCCAGAAGCGTATGACCAAGCCGGCCGGCTCGCTCGGCATGCTGGAGATCATCTCCGCCCAGCTCTCCGGCCTCTCCCGCAAGTGCCCGCCGCCGATCCCGGAGCCCGCCTGCGTCGCGGTCTTCGCCGGCGACCACGGCGTGCACGCCCAGGGCGTCAGCCCCTGGCCGCAGGAGGTCACCGCCCAGATGGTCGGCAACTTCCTGGCCGGGGGAGCGGTGGTCAACGCCTTCGCCCGGCAGATCGGCACCGAGGTCTGCGTGGTCGACGTCGGCGTCGCCGCCGAGCTGCCGGACGCGATCCAGCAGGGCCGCACCACGGGCCTGCTCCCGCGCAAGGTCAAGCCGGGCACCGACGACATGACCAAGGGCCCGGCGATGACCCGCGAGGAGGCCCTCAAGGCCATCGAGGTCGGCATCGAGACCGCCCGCGACCTCGTCGCGGCCGGCAACAAGGCACTGGTCACCGGCGACATGGGCATCGCCAACACCACCGCCTCCGCCGCCCTGATCTCGGTCTTCACCGGCCTCGACCCGGCCGAGGTCACCGGCCGCGGCACCGGCATCGACGACGAGACCCACGCCCGCAAGATCGAGGTCATCCGCGCCGCGCTGGCCCTCCACCAGCCGGACCCGGCCGACCCGATCGGCGTCCTCGCCGCCGTCGGAGGCCTGGAGCACGCGGCCATCGCCGGCTTCCTGCTCGGCGCCGCCTCGCTGCGCACCCCGGTGATCCTGGACGGCGTGATCGCCGGCTCGGCCGCGCTCGCCGCCAAGGCGATCGCCCCCGAGGTGCTGGCCGCCTGCATCGCCGGCCACCGCTCGGCCGAGCCCGGCCACCAGGCCGCGCTGACCAAGCTGGGCCTGCGTCCGCTGATCGACCTCGACCTGCGGCTCGGCGAGGGCACCGGAGCCCTGCTGGCCCTGCCGCTGGTGCAGAGTGCGGCCCGCGCGATGCACGATGTAGCCACCTTCGATTCCGCCGGGGTCACCGAGAAGGCCTGACGCCCACCCGCACCGCTCCGTGCACCGGCCCGAGGGCGCGCCGGTCCGCGGAGCGGTGCGGCGGCGTACCCCGACACCACCCTCACCCGATCCAGGAGCACCGCCGATGACCGCGCCCACCCCCCACCCCAGCACCGAGGGCCGCACCCCGTACCCGGTCGGCCTGCTGCTCGCCGGCCGCCGCGTGGTGGTGGTCGGCGGCGGTCACGTCGCCCAGCGGCGGCTGCCCGCCCTGCTCGCCACCGGTGCGGACGTGCATCTGATATCCCCCGCCACCACCCCGGCCGTCCAGGCGATGGCCGACGCGGGCGAGCTGACCTGGCACGAGCGGCCCTACCGGGACGGTGACCTCGCCGGCACCTGGTACGCGCTGGTCGCCACCGACGATCCCGCGGTGAACGCCGCCGTCAGCACCGAGGCCGAGCGCGAGCGGGTCTTCTGCGCCCGCAGCGACGACGCCTCGGCGGCCACCGCCTGGACGCCCGCCAGCGGGCGCGACGCGGGCGCCACCGTCGCCGTCCTCACCGGGGACCCGCGCCACTCCGCCGCCCTGCGCGACTCGATCGTGGAGGGGCTGCGGGACGGCTCGCTCGCCGCCCGCCAGTACCGTGCGCGCGGCGCGGGCGTGGCGCTGGTCGGCGGCGGCCCGGGCGACCCGGACCTGATCACCGTCCGCGGCCGCCGGCTGCTCGCCGACGCGGACGTGGTGGTGGCCGACCGGCTGGCCCCGCGCGAGCTGCTCGCCGAGCTGCCGGAGCACGTCGAGGTGATCGACGCGTCGAAGATCCCGTACGGCCGGTTCATGGCCCAGGAGGCGATCAACCGGACGCTCGTCGAGCACGCCAAGGCCGGGAAGTTCGTGGTCCGGCTCAAGGGCGGCGACCCGTACGTGTTCGGGCGGGGCGGCGAGGAGCTGCTCGCGTGCGCGGAGGCCGGGCTGCCGGTGACGGTCGTCCCCGGCATCTCCAGCTCGATCAGCGTTCCGGCGGCGGTCGGGGTGCCGGTCACCCACCGGGGGATGACGCACGAGTTCACCGTGGTCTCCGGCCACGTCGGCCCGGACGACGAGCGCTCGCTGACCAACTGGGAGGCGCTCGCCGGGATGACCGGCACGCTGGTGCTGCTGATGGCGGTCGACAAGATCGGTGCGATCGCGGCCCGGCTGATCGAGGGCGGGCGCGCCGCCGACACCCCGGTCGCCGTCGTCCAGGAGGGGACCACCGCCGCCCAGCGCCGTGTGGACGCCACCCTCGCCACGGTGGCCGCCACCGTCGCGGCCGAGCGGATCAAGCCCCCGGCGGTCATCGTGATCGGCGACGTCGTGAACGTCCTCGCCCCCGCGACCCCCGCCCCCACCCACTCCTGAGCCGTCCGGGCCCCCGGACCGCCCTCGCAGAAGCTCTTTGCAAACACACGGTGTTTGCAAAGAGCTTCTGCATACCACCAGCTCAGAGCACCTCTCTCCGTTCCGTTCTGTGCTTTGCAAAGTGATTCCTCACTTTGCAAAGCACAGAACGGAGCCCCCGCACCCACCCCCTCACCCCGCGTCACCCGCTACTCCAGCGGCTGCTCCGTCCAGATCACCTTCCCGGTGGCCGTGTACCGGGTGCCCCACCGGTCGGCGAACTGGGCGACCAGGAAGAGCCCGCGCCCGCCCTCGTCGGTGGTGGCCGCGTACTTCAGGTGCGGCGAGGTGCTGCTGGTGTCCGACACCTCGCAGATCAGTGACCGGTCGCGCAGCAGCCGCACCCGGATCGGCCCCGTCCCGTACCGGATCGCGTTGGTCACCAGCTCGCTCAGGATCAGCTCGGTGACGAACGCCGCCTCCTCCAGCCCCCACTCCTCCAGCCGCTCCGCCACCGCCGCCCGCACCGCGCCCACCGCGGCCGGGTCCGACGGCACGTCCCACTCCGCGACCTGGTCGGCCGGCAGCACATGGGTCCGCGCCACGAGCAGCGCGATGTCGTCCTGCGGACGCGCCGGCAGCATCGCCCCGAGCACGTCCGCGCAGGTCTGCTCCGGCGTCCGGGGCGGCCCGGTCAGCGCGGTCCGCAGCAGCTCCAGCCCCACGTCGATGTCCCGCTCGCGGTCCTCCACCAGCCCGTCCGTGTAGAGCACCAGCCGGCTGGCCTCCTCCACCACCAGCTCGGTGGTCTCGAAGGGCAGCACCGCCAGGCCCAGCGGCGGCCCGGTCGGCAGCTCGGGGTACACCACGCGCCCGTCCGGCCCGACCAGCGCCGGCGGCGGGTGCCCCGCACTGGCCAGCGTGCACCGCCGCGACACCGGGTCGTAGATCAGGTACAGGCAGGTGGCGCCCGTCACCGCGGCCGATCCGCCGGTCGCCGACTCCTCCTGGTCTATCCGGTTGACCAGCTCGTCGAGGTGCCCGAGCAGCTCGTCCGGCGGCAGGTCGAGGGTCGAGAAGTTGTGGATCGCCGTCCGCAGCCGCCCCATGGTCGCCGCCGCGTGCAGCCCGTGCCCCACCACGTCACCGACGACCAGCGCCACCCGCGCGCCCGGAAGCGGGATCACGTCGAACCAGTCCCCGCCGACCCCGGCCTGTGCCGGCAGGTACCGGTGCGCGACGTCCAGGGCGTTCTGCGCCGGCAGGCTCCGCGGCAGCAGGCTGTGCTGCAGGGTCACCGCCATCGCGTGCTCCCGGGTGTACCGGCGCGCGTTGTCGATGCAGACGGCGGCGTGCGCGACGAGCTCCACGGCCAGCGCCAGGTCGTCCTCCTCGAACGGGTCCGTCCGGTCCGCCCGCCAGAACCGCGCCACGCCCAGCAGCACCCCGCGCGCCTTCACCGGCACCCGCACCAGCGAGTGCACCCCGTACGCCAGGACCTGCGCCGCCCGCTCCGGGTCCTGCTCCCGCCAGGCGGAGGCCTCCGCCAGCCGCGGCTCGACCGCGGGCAGCCCGCTGTGCAGGGCGCCCGCCAGCGGCGTCGACGGCACCACGTCGAGCACCGTGCCGACCGGGTAGAACGGCGAGCCCTCCCGGACGGCGGCGAACGCGGCCCGGCGCATCCGCCCGAGCGCGGGGCCGGGCGGCGGCTCCTCGCCCTCCAGCACCTGTTCGGCGAGGTCGATCGTCACGAAGTCGGCGAACCGCCCCACCGTGACCTGGGCCAGCTCCTCCGCCGTGCGGGTGACGTCCAGGGTGCTGCCCACCGCCACCCCGGCGTCGTACAGCAGCCGCAGCCGCCGCTGCGCGACCTCCGCCCGCCCGGTCAGCGCCATCAGCTCGGTCGAGTCGCGCAGCGTCGCGACCGAGCCGGGCGGTCCGCCGTCCTGGTCGGTCGGCCGGATGTTCACGGCCAGCAGCCGCTCGCCGGAGAGGATCACCTGGTCGGTGACCGCCCGCCCGGCGATCAGCAGCTCCTCGGGCGCCCGGTCCAGTCCCAGCTCGGCGACCGGACGGCCCTCGGCGTCCGCCGGCAGGTCCAGCAGCCGGCGCGCCTCGTCGTTGCAGAGCAGCAGGCGGCCGTCCCCGCCGATGATCAGCACGCCCTCGCGCACCGCGTGCAGCACCGCCGCGTGGTGCTCGTACATGCGGGTCATCTCGGACGGGCCGAGCCCGTGCGTCTGCCGCCGCAGCCGCCGGCTGACCAGCGCCGTCCCGCAGGTGGCCAGCCCGAGCGCGATCCCGGCCGCGCCGAGCACCACGGGCAGCTGCCGTTCGCTCGCGCTGCTCACGTTGGCGATCGTGATGCCGGCGGACACCATCCCGACGACCTGGCTGTCGGGCGCGTGCACCGGCACGATCGCCTGCACCAGCGGCCCGATCGTGCCGACGACCTGCTCGACCACGACCTGCCCCTTGAGGGCGGGCTCGTAGTTCCCCACGAACTTCTGGCCGATCCTGGCCGGGTTGGGGTGGGTGTAGCGGATGCCGTCGGTGCTGAGGACGACGACGAAGTCCACCCCCGCGTTGACCGCCACCGACTGCGCCTTGGGCTGCAGGATCGCGGTGGGGTCGGGGGAGCGGAGCGCCTCGACGATGCCGGGCGAGTTGGCGAAGGTCTGGGCGACCGCGACGGACCGGTTGGTGGCCTCCTGCCGCGCGTCGTTGCGGGACTGCACGACCAGCGCGATCACGGCGGCCGCGACCAGCAGCAGCACCACCACGACCTGCAGCGCGAACACCTGTCCCGCGACCGACCGGCTCTTCGCCGGTCCGGTCCGGGCTGCTTCGGACTGCTGGTGCCGACCGTGTGGGCGCCCACCGGCGGAGCCGGCGGTACCGGTGGATCGGGAGGGGGTGGTGGAACCGGATGCACCAGTGGCCGACGGAGCCCAGGATCGGCCCGGAAATCGGGCCATACGTCATATTTGCACTCCGCCAGGCAGGGGGCCAAGGGCAAGCCCTTCCGACCCTTGGGCCGTTTGGCCTTCCCCGGCCCGGCTTGGCAAGATCGCAGGGTGTCCGAACCCAGCACCATCACCGACCCCGCCGACCCCCGCCTGGCCGACTACACCGGCCTGACGGACGTCGAACTCCGCCGCCGCCGCGAACCCGCCGAGGGTCTGTTCATCGCCGAGGGCGAGAAGGTCATCCGCCGCGCCCTCGCGGCCGGCTACCGGATGCGGTCGATGCTGCTGACCGCCAAGTGGCTGGACGTGATGGCCGACGTCATCGCCGAGGCCGAGGCGCCCGTCCACATCGTCGAACCCGCGCTCGCCGAGGCCGTCACCGGCTACCACGTCCACCGGGGGGCCCTCGCGTCGATGGAGCGCAAGCCGCTGCCGGACGCCGCCGAGGTGCTGGCCGGCGCCCGCCGGGTGGCCGTCCTCGAAGGCCTGGTCGACCACACCAACCTCGGCGCGATCTTCCGCAGCGCCGCCGCGCTCGGCATGGACGCCGTCCTGCTCTCGCCCGACTGCGCCGACCCGCTCTACCGGCGCGCGGTGAAGGTCTCGATGGGTGCCGTCTTCGCCGTGCCGTACGCCCGTCTGGACCCCTGGCCGGCCGCGCTGGACACGGTCCGCGCCGCGGGCTTCGGCCTGCTGGCCCTCACGCCCGCCGAGAACGCCGTCGACCTCGCCGCCCTGGCGCCCCACCGTCTGCCCAAGGCCGCCCTGATGCTCGGTGCCGAGGGGGACGGCCTCACCCGGGGCGCCATCGCGGCCGCCGACCACGCCGTCCGGATCCCGATGGCCCACGGCATCGACTCGCTCAACGTCGGCGCGGCCGCGGCGGTGGCCTTCTACGCCGTCACCGCCGCCTGACGTCCCCGGTACGCAGCGCGCAGGAAGTCGGCGGGTCCGACTTCCTGCGCACCCGCCCGGCGAACCCGGGCCCACCCGGGCGGCCCGGCCCCCGTCGGGGCGAGTCCGACGGGCGGCGGCGTCAGCCCGTCGGGGCGGTGGGCGGAGCGGGTGCGGCGGCGGGGGGCGGGGTGACGGCCGGCGTGGTCGCGCCGGAGCCGGGCCAGGACTCCTCCAGCGTGCCGTCCGCGCGCACCGTGTAACGGGTCGACGCGGCCGAACCCGACTGGGCGACCCGCTCCTCCCGGACCAGCGCGCCGTTCTCCAGCCGCCAGGTGGCGGTCGCCTGCGGATCGGCCGCGGATGACCGGGAGGCCAGCGCCACCGGCGCGTCCCCGTTGAAGGAGAACAGCTGCACGAGGTCGACCGGCACCGAGCCCTCCGACCGGCGCAGCACCACCAGGGCGGCGGGCGCCCCCTTGTACCGCGCGGGGAGTACGGCGCTGAGGACCACCTGCGGCCCCGCCCCCGCGGAACGTCCGTCGCGCAGGGTGATGGCCGCCCCGCTGGCGGGGTCGGGGTAGGCGCGGTTCGGCCAGTCCACCGCCGGGCCTGCGCCCTGTGCGGGCGCCAGGGCGCCGTCACCGGCCGCCGCGCTCGCGCGGGCCGCGGCGAGCGGGGTCCCGGACTGGGCGATGCCGTCCACGGAGAGCCCCGAACCGCCCGTGGCCGGCGGGGCCGGGGCGGGGGTCGTCGGAGGGGCCGCCTCCGCGCCCGCCGGCCGGCCGCTCCCCGGCTGCTCGCCCGCGCCGGGGACCGCCGGGGCGGAGGCCGCCGGCTTCAGCCCCCGGTTCTCCCGGTTCTCACAGCCCTGCGCCGCGGCGATGGCCAGCGCGACGCCCACCGTCACGGTGACGAAGACCACCAGCCGCTGCCGCAGCAGCCGCTGCCGTGCGGCGCCCGGGCGGCCGCCCGGTACGGGTGTGTGCTGCCGGTCCTGGGCCCGCCCGTGCGGACGTCCCGGCCGCTGCTCCCGCTCACGGGCCCCGGCGGGCCCCCCGGGGCGGCCGGGCGGCGGGGTCTGCTGACGCTCGCGCATCGGGCGGGTGGCCTGGGCCGCGTCGGGGCGGGGGAGCGGCGCCGTGACGGCCTGGCCGCCCTGGCCGGGGGCGCGCCGCTGCCCGCCGCCGGGCTGTCCTGCGGGTCGGCCCACCGCTGCGGCGCGGGCGCGTGCGGCGGCCGGGTCGGGTGCCCGTCCGGGGGCCGGAACGCCGCGCGGGACGGCGGACGGCTGGCCCTGCGGGACGGTGCCGGCGGGGCGTGCCGCGGCCCCCGGACGGGTGGCGGCTCCGGGGCGCCCCTCGGTGCTCCGCCCCGGGACGGTCCTGGCGGCCCCGGGGGGCCCGCCGGGGCGGTGCCACCCTGCTCCGCCGGGCCGCGGTCCGGCGCGCCCTCGCGTGCCGCGCCGTCGTCGGCCGGGCCGCGGTTGCGGCCGAAGGGGCCGCCGCCCGCGGTGCTGCCGCGCGCGGCCAGTTCGCTCAGCCGCTCGTGCAGGGCGGCCGCGCCGGGCCGTTCGGCGGGCTCCTTGGCCAGGCAGGCCCGGATCAGCGGTGCGAGCTGCGGCGGTACCGCCGAGAGGTCGGGCTCCTCGTGGACGACCCGGTAGAGCATGACCTCCGAGGAGGCCCCCGAGCCGAACGGGGTGTCCCCGGTGAGCGCGTACGCCAGGGTGGCCCCGAAGGCGAAGACGTCGGTCGCGGGCGTGACGGCGGCTCCGCGGACCTGCTCGGGTGCCAGGAAGCCGGGGGAGCCGACGGCGGTGCCGACGTGGGTGAGCGTGCTGGCCCCGCGGGACCAGGCGATGCCGAAGTCGATGATGCGCGGGCCGCGCGGCGAGAGCAGGATGTTGGACGGCTTGAGGTCCCGGTGGACGACCCCGGCCTCGTGGACCTTGACCAGGCCGTCGGCCAGCGCGGCGCCGATCCGGGCGGCCTCCGGCCAGTTCAGCGGTCCGTCGTCGCCGACCCGCTTGTACAGCGACGGCCCGGGGACGTAGGCGGTGGCCAGCCAGGGCCGGTCGGCCTCGATGTCGGAGCCCATGACGCGGGCGGTGCAGCCGCCGCGGATCTTGGAGGCGGCGGCGATCTCGCGGGCGAAGCGGGTGCGGAACTCGATGTCCTCGGCCAGTTCGGCCCGGATGAGTTTGAGTGCGACGCGCTGTCCCCGGCGGTCCGACCCGAGGTAGACCACCCCCATGCCGCCGGCTCCCAGCCGCCGGTGCAGGCGGTACGGCCCGACGATGCGGGGGTCCTCACGCCTCAGCCGCATCATCGCCATCATCGTTCCCCGTCAGACCGTGGGTGAGGCCCCGTCGGTTGGGGCGTCGTCAGTTCCTGTCTGGCACAGCTTACGGACTGCCCGCTGCGGTGTGCTGATACGCAACACCTCAAGCCATCGTCCGATTGTCCGATCTTGGACTGACAGTCGGCCGATGGGTCGCTGAAACGTTTCTCGGGGTCGCCCCTCAGGGTTCCCCCGGGGGTGCGGTGGAGGCCGTCTCCCCCTGCGGTAGTAGTCCTCAGGTACAGGCGTCATCCTCCGGGAGGCCCGGAGAACAGTACGACGGCATGACGTCCGCCGACCCCCTCGGGCCATAGCGTTGTCCTCAGCGGTGGACGGGGAGCTCGTCCCCCGAGGTAAGCCGTCCACCGCGTCCACTTCACCGGTAAACCCGCTCACGAATCAGGAGTCAGGGCATGGCAGCGCAGCTCACGGGATCCACCTCCCGACGCCGTCGGCCGGCCTTCACTCAGCCCCAGGCCGCGGAGCCCACCAGGCACCCGGCCGTGGCGGTGGCCATGGCACTGCCCTGCGCGGTGCTGCTGGTCACGCTGTTCGGGGGCTGGGAGCAGATGGCGAACCAGGCCCAGGCCGTCGCCGACCTGATCAGCCGCTGATCCACCCGCTGATCCGCTTACCGATACACCCGCTGGTCCAGTCCGTGACCAGCCACTGATCCACTCGATGGGAACGGCCGGCCTCCGGGCCGGCCCGAGGAACGGGCACTGGATCCCCTGGGGACGGGGAGCCGGTGCCGCCGGGGAGGCCGCGGCCGCGATGACACGCGGACGGGCGAGAGCGGTGCGCAGAGCACCCCGGCAGGAGGAGATGCCGCGTACGGCCGTCGGTGAGGGCGACCGTACGCGGCTCTTCTGCGTTCCGATGCGTTGCACTGCGATGCGTTCTGACGGCCCCCGAGGGAGCCGCCCGGCCCGCCCGGTCCGCTGCCGCCCGTCCGTACGATCGGCACAGGAGTGACCCGGCAGTTCCGACAGTTCCCGGAGACGCAAGAAGCCGGGGCCGCGACTCCCAAGAGTCGCGGCCCCGGCCGTTGTTGTGCGCGATACTGGGATTGAACCAGTGACCCCTACCGTGTCAAGGTAGTGCTCTCCCGCTGAGCTAATCGCGCCTGGTGTGGCGGTCCTGCAGCAGACCCCGAAGGGTCCGACGTGCGCGATACTGGGATTGAACCAGTGACCCCTACCGTGTCAAGGTAGTGCTCTCCCGCTGAGCTAATCGCGCCTGGTGTGGCGGTCCTGCAGCAGACCCCGGAGGATCCGACGTGCGCGATACTGGGATTGAACCAGTGACCCCTACCGTGTCAAGGTAGTGCTCTCCCGCTGAGCTAATCGCGCGGGGAGGTCGCCCGGCCGTAACCGGGAGTCCTCTTGGAGGTGGAGACGGGATTTGAACCCGTGTAGACGGCTTTGCAGGCCGTTGCCTCGCCTCTCGGCCACTCCACCAGGCAACACTCGAAGAACGATCTTACACTGTTCTCCATCGAGCGGACGACGAGATTCGAACTCGCGACCCTCACCTTGGCAAGGTGATGCTCTACCAACTGAGCCACGTCCGCCTGTCTCCCGGGACCTTCACCGTTTTTCTCGGCTGCGCTCCCTGGCGACGTGTTGAACTCTAGCGGATTCCCGGGCCAGCTAAAAATCCGTTCCCGCAGCGTGCCGCCGGGGTGTCCGCCGGGCGGCCCCGGACGGGCCCCGCGCCGACCTCCCCGGACGGTCGCGGCAGAGGTGGAACAGCACCCTGAGTGACACCCGCAGGTCACCCGGCGCACGCCCGCGTGACGCCCGACTCTGCTCACGCCCCCCGACCTACACTTCAGGCACCGCAATCCCGAGCAAGCCCGTGCAGGAGAACCGTGTCCGGCCACCCCGCCCCCCACACCCCGCTCGCCCGCTTCGGCGGCCGCCTCGCGACCGGGCTGCGCGACGTCACCTCGGATCCGGCGGCCCTCGACTCCGCCGGCTACTGGGCCGTCGCCTACGACTTCGAGGGCCGGCTCACCTGCGCCCGCTTCGACGACGTCCGCCCGGCCCCGGCCCCGCCGTCCGGCCGGGGCTGGCTCGGCCCGGCCGCCGACCGCTGGCGCAGCTCGCTCGACCGCGCCGCCTACACCGCGGGCGTCCGCCGGATCCGCGAGCACATCGCGGCCGGCGAGGTCTACCAGGCCAACCTCTGCCGGGTGCTGTCCGCGCCGCTGCCCGACCCGGACCGCACCGACGTCGACGCCCTCACCGGGCTCCTCGCCCACGGCAACCCCGCCCCCTACGCGGGCACCGTCCGGCTGCCCGGCCACGGGGTCGAGATCGCCACCGCCTCGCCCGAGCTCTACCTGCGCCGCACCGGCCGCACCGTCTCCTCCGGCCCGATCAAGGGCACCGGCCGCACCGAGCACGACCTCCTCGACAAGGACCACGCCGAGAACGTGATGATCGTCGACCTGGTCCGCAACGACCTCGGACGGGTCTGCGCCACCGGCACCGTCACCGTCCCCGACCTCTGCGCCGTCGAGAAGCACCCCGGCCTGGTCCACCTGGTCTCCACCGTGGAGGGGACCCTGCGCGACGGCGCCGGCTGGCCCGAACTGCTCGCCGCCACCTTCCCGCCCGGCTCGGTCACCGGCGCCCCCAAGTCCAGCGCCCTGAGGATCATCGAGGCCCTGGAGACCGCCCCGCGCGGCCCCTACTGCGGCGCCGTCGGCTGGGTCGACGCCGACCGCGGCGAGGCCGAACTCGCCGTCGGCATCCGCACCTTCTGGATCGACCGGACCGACCCGGCGGCACCCGAACTCCGCTTCGGCACCGGCGCCGGCATCACCTGGGGATCCGACCCCGAGCGCGAGTGGGCGGAAACCGAACTGAAGGCCGCCCGCCTCGTCGCGATAGCGTCGGGCACCGAAACCCACACCGACTGAGGGCGCGGACGCACCCGGCACCGTCACCGGACCCCGGCCGGAGCCGAACCGCCCACGCCCCACCGAGGAGGAGCAGCCCTCGATGCAGCACCCCACCACCAGCTGGGTCAACGGGTCCCTCGTCGACTCCGCCGACCCCGCCCTGTCCGTCCTCGACCACGGGCTCACCACCGGGGACGGGGTCTTCGAGACCCTGAAGGCCGTCGACGGGCGGGCCTTCGCCGTCACCCGCCACCTCGACCGGCTCACCCTCTCGGCCCGCGGTCTCGGCCTGCCCGACCCCGACCACGACCGGGTCCGCGAGGCCTGCGCGCAGGTGCTCGCCGCCAACCCGATGCCCCTCGGCCGGCTGCGGGTCACCTACACCGGCGGCGCCGCCCCGCTCGGCTCCGAGCGCGGCGACGACGCCCCCACCCTGGTCGTCTCCCTCGGCGCCGCCGCCCGCCGGCCCGACGCCACGGCCGTCGCCGTCGTCCCCTGGCGCCGCAACGAGCACAGCGCCGTGGCGGGCCTGAAGACCACCTCCTACGCGGAGAACGTCGTCGCCCTGGCCGCCGCCCACCGCGCCGGCGCCTCGGAGGCGCTCCTCGCCAACACCGCCGGGCGGCTCTGCGAGGGGACGGGCTCCAACGTCTTCGTCGTCCTCGACGGCACCCTGCTCACCCCGCAACTGTCCTCGGGCTGTCTGGCCGGCATCACCCGCCGACTCGTCATCGACTGGTGCGGCGCCGAGGAGGCCGACCTGCCCCTCGACGCCCTCCAGCGGGCCGAGGAGGTCTTCCTGACCTCCACCCTGCGCGACGTCCAGGCCGTCACCCGCGTCGACGGCCGCGAACTGTCCGGCCCGGGTCCGGTGACCGCCAAGGCGATGGCCGTCTTCACCGAGCGCAGCGGCGACGACCTGGACCCCTGAGCGCCGCCGGGTCCCGCCCCGTGCGCCCGGCGGGTAGAACACCCGGGTGACGGGAAGGGACCCCGGCATGACCACCACGCTGCGCCCTGAGGGGCCGGAGACATCCACCGCCGGCGGCGGCCGCACCAGACGCTGGAGGATCTGCGCCAACGGCCGCCCGGTCGGCGCGCTGCGCACCAGTGTCGTTACACGCGGCGGGCAACTCTGGGGTGAGATAGCCGAGTTGGAAGTCCACGAGGGGCGCGGCCGGGGGCGCGGGACGTTCGGCGCGCTGGCCGCCGAGGAGGTGCTGCGCGGTTGGGGCTGTACCCGGGTGGACGCCGACATCCCGGAGGGGGCGAGGCTGGCCCGTTCGCTCGCGGTCACCCTCGGCTACGCCGAGCGGATGCGGAACATGGCCAAGCGGCTCTCCGGGCCGCCGGCGCTGCCGCCCGGCGTCGCCGCCCGCCCGATCGGTGCCGAGGAGTTCCCGGGCTGGCTCGCGGACGCCAAGGAGGGCTACCTGCGGGACCTGGTCTCCTCGGGCCTCGCGGAGGAGCAGGCCCGCGCCAAGTCCGACGCGGACCACGTGAACCTGCTGCCGCAGGGGGCGGACACCCCGGGGGTCGCGCTGCGCCGGCTGTGGGGGGCGGGTCCGGATCCGGCGGGTCCGGACCCGCTGGGCTCGCTCTGGCTGGCCCTGCGGGTCCGCGACCTGCCGGACGGTTCGCCGCTGGCCTGGGTGATGGTGGTGGAGGTGACGCAGGCCCACCGGGGGCGCGGGTACGGCCGGGCGCTGATGCTGCTCGCGGAGCAGGAGTGCCTGGGTGCCGGTGTCCGCGACCTCGGGCTGAACGTCTTCAGCGGGAACGAGGCCGCGATCCGCCTCTACGA
The DNA here is from genome assembly GCF_036013975.1 of Kitasatospora sp. NBC_00458. NCBI lineage: Bacteria > Bacillati > Actinomycetota > Actinomycetes > Kitasatosporales > Streptomycetaceae > Kitasatospora > Kitasatospora sp. NBC_00458. Next base: position 1,964,035 of record NZ_CP107904.1, on the reverse strand, counting down.
TTCGCTCGGCTACCGGGTGACCAACCGGGTCTACGGGAAGGCGCTCATCTGACGCCGCGTCCCCTGGCCGTGCGTCAGGAGGCCTTCGCCGCTTCGATGACGGCGACGATCCGGTCCAGCAGGCCGTCCTGGCTCCGGCCGCCGTCGAGCCGCTGCCCGGCGATCACGTAGGTCGGCGTGCCCTGCACGCCGATCGCCTTGCCCTCGGCCTGGTCGGCATCGACGATCAGCATGTGCCGGCCGTCCACCAGGGCGGTGTCCACCTCCTCGGCGTCCATCCCGACCTCCCGGGCGACCTCCAGCAGCACCTCGGTGCCGCGGGCGTCCAGCTCCTCGACCCGGGCCAGCAGCGCCTCGACGAACGGCCACCCCAGTCCCTGCGCGAACGCCTCCTCGGCGGCCTCGGCCGCGGCGTAGGCGTGCTTGTGCTTCTCCAGCGGGAAGTGGCGCAGCTCGACCGGGAGCGCGTCGCCGTACCGGGCGCGCAGGGTCCGGACGTCGTCCAGGGCGGTGCGGCAGTCCGGGCACTGGAGCTCGCACCAGAACTCAAGACGGGGGAGGGAACCTTCGATCATGCCCCCAGTGTTCCACTAGTGGGTCCGGTGCCGTTCCGGCGGCCGGGTCCGGCCAGACCGGGGCGACGGGAGGTCCGACGAGATGATCGGTACGACTGACAGGCCGGCCGGCGACGGGACGCGGCCGTGCTGACGGCGGCGGTGGGTTTCGCGCTCACGGCGGCCGGGGTGGCCGTCGCGGGCCTGCGCGCGTACCGCCGGCGCTTCCTCTCCGCGACCCGCTGGTTCGCGGTGGCGCTGGTGCCGGCCGGGCTCTACCTGACGGGTCTCTTCCCGGTGGCCCGGACCATCGGCAGCGAGCTGGGCGACTGGGCGACGAAGCTGGTCTTCGACCCGCGGGTGTGGACCGGGATCGTGCTGCTGGGCGTCTCGGCGGGTCTGCTGTTCGCCACCCGCTGGGCGGCGCGGCGCGGTGCGGCGGGCGGGGGCGAGGCGCGTCCGGCGGCGGCCGGCCCGGCTCCGGCGCGTCCGGCCGTGGGTGCGCCCCCGGGCGCCGGTGCCGCGGCGCCGTCCGGTGCGGCGGGCCGGGTGAAGCAGCCGGAGCAGGTGAAGCAGGCCGGGGCGGGGAAGCAGGCGGGGCCGGGGAAGCGGTCCAAGGGGGACGACGGCCTCGGTGACTTCGCCGACATCGAGGAGATCCTGCGCCGCCGCGGTATCTGAGCGGGGGCGGTGCGTCCGTGCCGGGCCGGGGCCGGTCCGGCGGTTTCGGTGTGTCCGGAGCCGGCTCCCGGGGCGGGCCGGTCGGGGCGCGGTCCCGGACGGCGGGCCGTCCGGCACCGGGGCGTCGTGCTGCTCAGGCGGAGGGAACCGTCTCGGCGGACCGCTGGCGTGCCCGGTAGGCGGCCACGTGCAGGCGGTTCCCGCACGTCCGGCTGTCGCAGTAGCGGCGCGACCGGTTGCGCGAGAGGTCGACGAAGACCCGCGCGCAGTCGGGGGCCTCGCAGCGGCGCAGCCGCTCGCGCTCGCCGGCGGTGAGGATGAAGGCGAGCGCCATGCCCAGTTCGGCCGCCAGGTGGTCGCCGAGTGCGGCGTGCGGCGCGAAGTAGTGGATGTGCCACCCGTGGTGGTCGTGGTTGGTGAGCCGGGGTGTGGTGCCCGCGGCGGCGACCAGCGCGTTGACCAGTTCGGCGGCCTCTTCGGTGGACTCCGTGCCGAACACCTCGCGCAGCCGTGAGCGCAGCTCGTGCACCCGGCGCAGGTCGTCGTCGGTGAGGGAGTCGACTTCGCTGATCTCCTGGCGGATCACGAAGGCGTCGAGCGCGGCCACGTCGGGCAGCAGCTCGGTGCCGCACACCTCGGGGGCGGTGTTGAGCAGCTCGACGAGGATGCTCAGCGCGCACTCGGTGTCATGGGTGATCAGCACGTAGGGGCTCCTCGCGCGGAGGGGGCCGTCGGCGCCCCGCGACTACGGTCACTTCCAGACCTTACCGGGCCGCGCGGCGCACGGCGGCGGCTTCCCCCGAAGGTGCGTACGGATCTCGTCAGTGTGTACGAAAGGGCGTACGGGAAGGGCGGGCGGGGAGCACGGGCGGGGAGGGTCGGCGAGGAGGGTCGGCGGGGAGGACCGGTGGGGCGGGCGGAGGCGGGGGCGCCCGCACGGACACCCGCGCCCGGCAGTGAGGCCGGCCACCCGTCTGGGTGGCCGGCCTCACTGCCGGGCGCTTTCGGTGCGGTGACCCGCCCCTGATGGGGGCGAATCGTTTCACCGGCCCCGAGACCGCGTCGTGCGCGGCTGAGTCTGCTGCCGTGCCCCCGAGTAGGACGGCTGCGGTGACGGCAGGGGGTACGACCCCGCCGACAAGCGGGGCGTGACCGCCTCCGGGCGGGGTCAGCTTTCGGCGAGGATGTGGGACAGCTCCCGGTCGAGGTCGAAGTGACGGTGTTCGGTGCCGGGGGGCACGGCGGCGTCCGTCCGCTTGAGGAACGACTCAAGCGCTCGGGCCGGGGCCTCCAGCAGGGCTTCTCCTTCCGGAGAGCTCAGCGCGATGCAGACCACCCCTTGCCCGTGGCTGCGCGACGGCCAGACCCGGACGTCGCCGGTACCCGTGGGTCGGTGCAGCCCCTCCGCAAGGAGATCTCGGGCGAACACCCACTCCACGGTCTCGTCGGCGCCGGTGTGGAACGTGGCGTGCACGGCATAGGGGTCGGCGGTGTCGTAGCGCAGGCCCGCGGGGACGGGCAGTGAGGACTCGCTGGACACGATGAGGCGCAGGTGCAGCTCGCAGCTGACCGTGGTGTTCATAAGCGCCATGGCCTTTCGCTCAGTGTGCGCTCGGGGAATCGCACGTCGGCGAACGGACCATCCCACCTCCAAGACCGATGTAAACCCCTCTGTCCCGATTCGGGCGCGAGTCGTACCCCTTACGGCGCATTGCGGAATCGCCACAGACTGCCTGCCGGGGGCATTACCGGGCCGCTTCTCGGTTAGTTTCCTGGCATGACTGTGCGAAGCGACAAGGCACGCGGTGACGCGGGCGGGAACACGGGAGCGGGGGATGTGATCGTGCCGGACGACACGGGGGTGCCGACGGGGCCGGGGAGCGCGGACGGCGAGGACGGGACGGGCGACGCGGGTGCGGACGGCGGCCGGCCGCTCGGGTCCCGCGCGCCGCACTTCATCCGCCGCTCGCGCCCGCTGCACCTGAGCTGGCAGGTGGCCGTCTTCCTGGCCGGCCTGGCGGTGGTGGTGCTCGGCGTGATCATGCTGCCGCTGCCCGGTCCCGGCTGGGTGGTCATCTTCCTGGGCATGGGTGTCTGGGCGACCGAGTTCGTCTGGGCCCAGCTGGCGCTGCGCTGGACCCGCCGCAAGGTGGCCGAGGCGGCGCAGAAGGCCCTGGACCCGCGGGTCCGCCGCCGCAACATCACGCTCACCGTGATCGGCCTGGCGGTGATCGCCGGGATCGGCGGCTGGTACCTGTGGAAGTACGGGCTGGTCATGCCCTGGAAGATCGACGAGGACTGAGCGCGGACCGGTCCCGGTCCCGGTCCGGCCCCCGGGCCGAGGTCCGGGCCGGGCGGGGGGAGCGGGGGCGGAGGTGCGCCGTCCGGGTGAGGCGGCCGGCCCGGGAGGCGTTCCGGGGCCGGGGGCGGGCGTGTTCGGACCACCCCGTGGGATGCGGTAATGTTTTCCCTGCACCCGGGCGATTAGCTCAGCGGGAGAGCACTTCGTTCACACCGAAGGGGTCACTGGTTCGATCCCAGTATCGCCCACCGGAATGCATTGTGATATGTGAGGCCCAGCCGATTATCGGCTGGGCCTCACATGTATTTCCGCAATCCCGTGAACTGTGCCCGGGAATGGACTGAGTGGCAGTCATCTTCCGTGCGGAGTGCGAGTTCTGCGGATGTGTCGGCCGCCACCTCGGGGAACCGAGTTGTACCGCACCCCCCGAATGGTGCTACAGTTCTTCTCGTTGCCCGGGCGATTAGCTCAGCGGGAGAGCACTTCGTTCACACCGAAGGGGTCACTGGTTCGATCCCAGTATCGCCCACCGGACAGCACGCAGGCCCTGATCGGAAGACCGGTCAGGGCCTGCGGCGTTCGCGCACGCACCGGGCGCCGGGCGCCCCGGCCGGGCCCGTGCTACGCCGCCACCCCGCAACTGTGCTCCGGCGACAGCCGGCGGCCGCAGCCGCACCGGGCCGGCCGCAGCGGCCAGGACAGGTCCACCCGTTCGTCCGCCCCCGACCGGTCGAACCACGCCTGCAGCCCCCGCGCCTGCGCCGCGTGCCAGACCGCCTGCCGCAGGTGCAGCTCCGCCACCGTCAGTCCGCCCAGTGCGGCCGGGTAGCGCGCCCCGATCGTCCGGACCACCGCCAGCGTCGCCGCCGCGTCCGCCGCCGCGTCGTGCGCCCCGGCCAGGTCCACGCCGTAGTGCGCGCACAGGTCGGTCAGCGTCCGGCGGCCCTTGCGGTAGCGGTCCACGTGCTTGTCCAGCACCCGGGGGTCCAGCACCAGCAGGCCCGCCGGGCCCACCGCGTCGGTCAGCGTCACGCCCTGGTGGCGGCGCAACTCCCGGTCCAGCAGCGTCAGGTCGTAGGGTGCGTTCATCACCGCCACCGGGCGGCCGGCCCGCGCCTGCTCCGCCAGGGCGGCGGCGATCTCCGCCACCACCACGCGCGCGGGACGGCCGAACGCCCGGACCCGTTCGTCGCTGATCCCGTGCACCGCGCGGGCGCCGTCCGGTATCGGCACGCCCGGGTCGGCCAGCCAGGTGGTCGCCCGCGGGGCCGCGCCCGGGGCGAGTTGGACCACGAGGGCGGCCGAGACGATGCGGTCGGTCTCGACGTCCACGCCGGTGGTCTCGGTGTCGAAGGAGGCGATCGGGCCGGTGAACCAGTGCTGCTGCATGACTGCCCCTCGGATACAGCGCGTTCCCGCCCCGGTGATACCCGCTCCTGACACCCCCTCAACCGTTTGGCGCAACACCGGCCGGGCACCCTGCCGACAGGTGCCCTGTTCGAATCGGGACGGGCCCGGGGGACGGGGGAGGGACCCGGTGATGGCGCTGACCCAGCCGCAGCCCGAGGGGGCGGAGGCCGCCCTGCGGGGGAACCTGGCGGTGACCGCCTGCATGGAGACGCTGCAGGTCGGCTACCTGCACGCGGTCGCCGCCGCGGCCGGCTGCTCGCTCTCCCAGCCGTTCCCCGACAACGGCATCGACTGGCAGGTCAGCCACGGGTCCCGGGCCCACGAGGTCGACGACGAGGTCACCGTCAAGATCCAGCTGAAGGCCACCCAGCAGATCGCCCCCGATCCGCGCGGCCCGTACTTCAGCTTCACCCTGGACAACGACCACCTGCGCAAGCTGGCCCGCCCCCGGGTCGCGGTGCCCCGCATCCTCGTCGTCATGCTGCTGCCCCGCCGGGTCGACCACTGGCTGGCGGCCCGGCCGGACGCGCTGGAGCTGCGGCACTGCTGCTACTGGATCAACCTGGCCGGGCACCCGGTCACCGGGCAGCGCCGGACCAACGTCCGGGTGCCCACCGCGAAGGTCTTCGACGACCGCGCACTGTGCGACATCATGGCCAGGGTCGGCGCGGGCGGCAGCCCGTGACGGCCCGGCCCCCGGCCGGGAGGAGCCGCACCATGACACTGCCCCACGGGCCACTGCGCCACGGGCCCGGCGAGCCGCGGGACCGGGCGCTGCCCGACCCGGCCGCCGTCGACCCCGCGGTGCTCGCCACCCTGCTGGCCCGGCACGGCTGGGTCCGGCGCGGCGGGCCCTCCGCCCGGTACGGCCGGTGGACGCCGCCCGACGGCACCGATCCCGGCACCAGCCTGCTCGTCCCCGCCGGTGACGGCTTCGACGACGCCGTCGACCTGCTCGCCGACGCCGTCACCGCGCTCTCCCGCTCCGCCAGCCCCTCCGCCCGCGCCATCCTGCTCGCGCTGGCCGTCCCCGGCGACGAGCTCCAGTGGCGGCGCGACCCGGCCGGACCGTCCGGCACGGCGGCCGCCGCCGACCCCGCCACCGTGTCCTGGGAGGACACCGAACGGCTCCAGCGGGCGGCCCGCGCCATGCTCGCCGCCGGCGCCAAGGCCGGCCGCACCCGGGCCGCCTACTTCGGGGCCCGGCTCGACGGCTGGGCCGGGGACTTCCTCGACCGGGTCCTGGTCGTCCCCGGCGGCCCCGGCCTCACCGCCTACACCCCCGCCCCCGAGGGCCGGGCCGCGGTCACCACCCTGGTGCGCGCCCTGGAGGCGCTGCGCGACGCCGTCGACTACCGCCGGGTCAGCGGCGGCGCCGAGGCCTTCGAGAACGCCGTCCAGTCCGGCGTCAGCCGCGAGCTGGTCGAGTCCGTCGAGGAGCTGGTGCGCGGCGCCACCGCCGCCCAGCTCACCGTCGCCTGGTCGGCCGCGGCGGGCGCCCCCGGCGGCTTCGGCGACCGCCGGATCGCTCTGGAGTTCTCGCCCGGCGACCTGCCCGCCCTCGCCGAGGCCGCCGAGCTGCTGGAACGCATCGAACCCGCCGTCGCCGTCACCCTCGTCGGCGTCGTCGTCCGGCTCAAGCGCGCCGACCCGGCCGGGCCCGGCTCGGTCCGGCTCCGGGTGCTCGGCGGCGCCGAGGTCGACGAGGTGAAGGTCCGCCTCCCCGACCCCGCCTACCGGCTGGCCGCCGGGGCCCACCTGGCGGGCACCCCGGTCCGGGTCAGCGGCCGGCTGGAGCGGCGCGGCGGCTTCCGCCGGCTCACCCGGCCCACCGGCCTGGAGCCCTGCGGCCTGGAGGAGGCCGAGCGGGAGCGGCTGCTCAAGACGCTGGGCGACGGGTAGGGAGGGTACGGAGGTGACGGTGGGGCCACCGGTCTCGGTACCATCGTCACGCGCAGCGGAGTGTTGCGTCCTATGAATCCAGCACGTCAGGAGAGACCGGTGACGGACGTCCGGGTAATCATCAGCCGCGAACCCGATCGGGAAGAGCGCGTGGTGACCACGGGCACCACGGCCGCGGAGCTCTTCGCCGACGACCGCTCGATCATCGCCGCCCGCGTCGGCGGCCAGCTCAAGGACCTCGCGTACGCCGTGCAGGACGGCGACGAGGTCGAGCCGGTCGAGATCGGCAGCAAGGACGGCCTGGACATCCTGCGCCACTCCACCGCGCACGTGATGGCGCAGGCCGTGCAGCAGCTCTTCCCGGAGGCCAAGCTCGGCATCGGCCCGCCGGTCAAGGACGGCTTCTACTACGACTTCGACGTCGAGAAGCCGTTCCACCCCGATGACCTCAAGGCCATCGAGAAGAAGATGCAGGAGATCATCAAGCGGGGGCAGAGGTTCTCGCGCCGCGTCGTCACCGACGAGGCCGCCCGCGAGGAGCTGTCCGGCGAGCCGTACAAGCTGGAGCTGATCGGCCTCAAGGGCTCCGCCGCCACCGCCGGCGAGGGTGCCGACGTCGAGGTCGGCGCCGGCGAGCTGACCATCTACGACAACCTGGACCCGAAGTCCGGCGAGCTGTGCTGGGGCGACCTCTGCCGCGGCCCGCACCTGCCGTCGACCCGGATGATCCCGGCGTTCAAGATCATGCGCTCGGCCGCCGCGTACTGGCGCGGCAGCGAGCGCAACCCCATGCTCCAGCGCCTCTACGGCACCGCCTGGCCGACCAAGGACGCGCTCAAGGCGCACCTGGAGTTCCTGGAGGAGGCCGCCAAGCGCGACCACCGCAAGCTCGGCAACGAGCTCGACCTCTTCTCCATCCCCGAGGAGATCGGCTCCGGCCTCGCCGTCTTCCACCCCAGGGGCGGCATCATCCGCCGCGCCATGGAGGACTACTCGCGCCGCCGGCACGAGGAGGAGGGCTACGAGTTCGTCTACACCCCGCACGCCACCAAGGGGAAGCTCTTCGAGAAGAGCGGCCACCTCGACTGGTACGCGGACGGTATGTACCCGCCCATGCAGCTCGACGAGGGCGTGGACTACTACCTCAAGCCGATGAACTGCCCGATGCACAACCTGATCTTCGACGCGCGCGGCCGCTCGTACCGTGAACTGCCGCTGCGCCTCTTCGAGTTCGGGACGGTCTACCGGTACGAGAAGTCCGGCGTGGTGCACGGCCTGACCCGCGCCCGCGGCTTCACCCAGGACGACGCGCACATCTACTGCACCCGTGAGCAGATGGCCGACGAGCTCGACTCGACGCTCACCTTCGTGCTCAACCTGCTGCGCGACTACGGCCTGACCGACTTCTACCTGGAGCTGTCCACCAAGGACCCGGAGAAGTTCGTCGGCTCGGACGAGGCGTGGGAGGAGGCCACCGCGGTCCTCGCCAAGGTGGCCGAGAAGCAGGGCCTGCCGCTGGTCCCGGACCCGGGCGGCGCGGCCTTCTACGGCCCGAAGATCTCGGTGCAGGCGCGGGACGCCATCGGCCGCACCTGGCAGATGAGCACCATCCAGCTCGACTTCAACCTGCCGGAGCGCTTCGACCTGGAGTTCACGGCGGCGGACGGCTCGCGCCAGCGGCCGGTCATGATCCACCGGGCGCTGTTCGGCTCGATCGAGCGCTTCTTCGCGGTGCTGCTGGAGCACTACGCCGGCGCCATGCCGCCGTGGCTGGCCCCGGTCACCGTGACCGGCATCCCGATCACCGACGAGCACGTGCCGTACCTGCTGGAGGTCGCGGCCGAGCTGAAGAAGCGCGGGATCCGGGTCGACGTCGACACCTCGGACGACCGGATGCAGAAGAAGATCCGCAACGCCCAGAAGAGCAAGACCCCGTTCATGCTGATCGCCGGCAACGACGACGTCGAGGCGGGCGCGGTGTCCTTCCGCTACCGCAACGGCGAGCAGAAGAACGGTGTCCCGGTGGCCGACGCGGTCGCCGAGATCGTCGACGCCGTGGAGCGCCGCATCCAGGTGTGACGCCGCGGGCGCGCCTGAGCGCGGGGCGGGCTCCTCAGGAGTCTGCCCCGCGCTGCTTTGCAAGCACGCGCGGGAGAATATGCTGATCAGCATGACGACTGAGCCGGAACTGCAGCGGGGCGTCGGCGAGCCGGACGGCTTCCGCCGCCTGTGGACCCCCCATCGGATGGCCTACATCCAGGGCGAGAACAAGCCCACCGGCCCGGCTCCGGACGACGGTTGCCCGTTCTGCTCGATTCCGTCGCTGAGTGACGAGGACGGGCTGGTCGTCGCGCGCGGCGGCTCCGTGTACGCGGTGCTCAACCTCTACCCGTACAACGGCGGCCACCTGATGGTGGTCCCGTACCGGCACGCGGCGGACTACACCGAGCTGGACGGGGCGGAGACGGCCGAGCTGGCGGTGTTCACCAAGAAGGCGATGACGGCGCTGCGCGCGGCCTCGGGCGCGCACGGCTTCAACATCGGGATGAACCAGGGCACGGCGGCCGGTGCCGGGATCGCGGCGCACCTGCACCAGCACGTGGTGCCGCGCTGGGGCGGGGACACCAACTTCATGCCGGTGGTCGGCCACACCAAGGTGCTGCCGCAGCTGCTGGCGGACACCCGCAAGATGCTGGCCGAGGCCTGGCCGCAGGACTGAGCCGGAACGGACGAGGGCCCCGCCGACCGTGGAGTCGGCGGGGCCCTCGTCGTCGTGCCCGGTGCGGGCGTCAGGCGTCGTACTGGTCGACCTTGAACGGGCGGCTGCCCTGGGCCTCGGCCTTGAGCCCGGCGGCGCGGCCCTTGAAGGCGCGCTCGGTGTCCAGGTCGTGTTCGGCGAGGAACTCCAGCGTGGCGGTGTGGACGGCGCCGAGCACGGGGTGCGCGGAGTTGAGCGCGTTGTCCGCCATGGTGCGGGTGCCCCACGGCGCGCCGGCCCAGATGTGCCGCAGGCCGAAGGGCTCGGGCAGGCCGAGGCCGCCGCCGAGCCAGGAGAGCAGGCCGGGCATCCGGTAGAAGGGGGCGCGGACGGCCTGCCGGACGACTTCGTCGTTGTCGATCAGCGGCAGCTTGACCGTGCGCTCCTCCCAGAACCGCACGGTCTTGGCGACCGACTTCTCCTTGTCCTTGGGCTTGTCGAAGAAGTAGCCGTTGATCGGGCCGAGGGCGTAGCCGGCGACGGTGATGTTGAGGGTGTTGGCGAGCAGCACCACGGTGACGGTGAAGGTCAGGACGAGCTTGCCGTCGTGGGTGATGAACTGGGTGGCGAGGTAGTGGCGGGGGCCGCCGCCGAAGGTCTGCTTGTCGGCGATGGCCTGGACGGCGAAGTCGCGCATGTGGTCGCCGTCCATGTCGGCGTTGCCGGGGCGGCTGATCTCGTCGGCGCTCTCGCCGACCTCGAAGACGACCCACTGCTTGACGCGGACGCCGGGCATGCCGCTGTTGGCGACCTCGCTGATGCCGAGCGACTTGAGGTGGCCGGCGATCTTGCGGACGAGGTCCCAGGGGTGGAACTGGCGGAAGTCGATCTGGCCCTCGGCGGGGCGCAGGGTGTCGACGAGCTTCCACTCGCCCCAGCGGCGGCCGGCGCCGAGGATGCCCTTGGGGCCGGCGTAGTGCTGGACGTTGGTCTCCTGCTCGGCGTCCAGCCGGCCGAGCTTGGCGCGCAGGTCGGCGGCCTTCTTGTCGAGGTCGTCGCGGGGGACGGCCATCGGGACGGTGGCGGCGACGGCGTTGCCCTCGACCAGTTGCAGCCAGCGGGCGCGCAGGTCGACGGCGGTGCGTACGACGATGCGCTTCGCGAGGTACCAGCCGATGACGGGCGCCAGCATGACGATGCGCAGGTAGAGGCCGAGGATCCCGCCGGCCGGGGGCTTGACGGCGAACAGGACGGCGAGGGTGGCGGCGAGGGCGAGGACGATGCCGCCGTAGACGCCGGCGTTCTTGGGGTTGTCGCGCCTGAGCCAGGCGCGGAGCTGGAAGGCGCCGAGCCAGATCAGGGTGCCGGGCAGGCAGAGCACGCCGGTGACGACGGAGACGGTGGACAGCTGCCGGTCGCGGTTGCGGCGGATCTCCTCGGCGGCGAGGGAGTGCTCGACGATCTGGCGGGTGTCGACGCCGAAGGCGGGGACCAGGGGCTTCCGGTCGCCGCCGAGCGCGCGGGAGATCAGCGCCTTGCTGAAGGCCTCGCCGAAGTTGGGGGCGAAGAGGGCGAAGCGGCCCTTCTTGGCGGTGGCCCCGTCGAGCTTGCCGGCGTCGACTTCGAGCTTGCCGTCGCGGTACGCGGCCGAGGAGAGCGCCTGCGTGCCGGCGGTCTGCGGGCCGGTGTCGGTCCGGGGTATCTGCGCACCCGGGGTCATGTCGAGTGTGGTCACGGTGGCGTCCCCTCCTCCCCATTGTCCTGCGGCAGGTTACCGTGCCCCGGTGCCGCGGTGTGGATGATCGTCTGAAGTGCCGTCACGAACGCGCCATGGTGGACCTGTGGGGCATGATGCCCACGTTTCGCCGGCACGATGCGCCCGGTCGCCCGCGGGGCCGCCCCGTCGGTGGACGGTGGTGCCGGATGGTGCACGATGGCGGTATGGACAACGCGGTGGTGAAGGACCCGGTGCTGGTCTTCGACGGCGACTGCGCCTTCTGCACGACGTGCAAGAACTGGGCCGAGCGGTACCTGCGGCAGACGCTGGCGTCGGGGGGCTGGGACGCGGTGCCGTTCCAGTTCGCGGACCTGGAGGGTCTGGACGTCCTGGCCGGGGGGCGCGGGGAGGTGTCCTGGGAGCGCGCGGAGCGCGAACTGCTCTGGGTGACGCCGGCCGGCCGGGTGTACGGCGGGGCGCAGGCGGTGGCGCGGCTGCTGCTGAGGTCGGGCGGGGCGTGGGCGTACCTGGGCGGGCTGCTGGCGCTGGCGCCGGTGCGGCCGGTGGCGGCGCTCGCGTACCGGTGGGTGGCGGGGAACCGGCACCGGATGCCGGGCGGGACGCCCGCCTGCGCGCTGCCGCAGCGGCCGCCGGCCGGGGCCGACCAGGAGTGACGGGCGGCCGCAGGGGCGGGGTGCGGCGCCGGGCCCGCGACCGGGCCCGGCGCTCCCCGGGGTTCAGTCCTTCTCGGTGAAGCGGGCCGCGAGCGCGGCGGGCATCGGTTCGTGCCGCAGGTGGGACCGGCTGAATTCGGCCGTGCCGTGGGTGAGCGAGCGCAGGTCGACCGGGTAGCGGGCGAGTTCGAGCTCGGGCACCTCGGCGCGGAGCAGCGTGACGCCGGGGCCGGCGGTCTCGGTGCCGAGGACGCGGCCGCGCCGGGCGGAGAGGTCGCCGAGGACGGCGCCGAGGTAGTCGTCGGGGAGCAGGACGCCGACCGCGGCGACGGGTTCGAGCAGCCGGATGACGGCGTGCTCGGCGGCGTCCCGCAGGGCGAGGGCGGCGGCGGTCTGGAAGGCCGAGTCCGAGGAGTCGACGGAGTGCGCCTTGCCGTCGGTGAGGGTGACCCGGATGTCGACGAGCGGGTGGCCGGTGGCGACGCCCTTGCCGAGCTGGGCGCGGATGCCCTTCTCGACGGAGGGGATGAAGTGCCGGGGGACGGCGCCGCCGACGACGTGTTCCTGGAACTCGAAGCCGGACCCGGAGGGCAGGGGTTCGACCTCCAGTTCGCAGATGGCGTACTGGCCGTGGCCGCCGGACTGTTTGACGAGGCGGCCGTGGCCGGCGGCGGCGGTGCCGAAGGTCTCGCGCAGGGCCACCCGGTGTTCCACGGTGTCGACGTGGACGCCGTGGCGGGTGCGGAGGCGGTCGAGGACGACTTCGGCGTGGGCTTCGCCGGTGCACCAGAGGACGAGCTGGTGGGTGTCGGGGTTCTGTTCCAGGCGGAGGGCCTGGTCCTCGGCCGCGAGCCGGGTGAGCGCCTGGGAGAGCTTGTCGTCGTCGGCCTTGCTGTGGGCCTCGACGGCGATCGGGAGCAGTGGTTCTGGGAGGGTCCAGCCGTCGAGCTTGACGGGGTGGCCGGGGTCGTGGGCGGTGTCGCCGGCCCGGGCGCTGGTGAGTTTGGCGGCGCACACGAGGTCTCCGGCGACGGCGTGCGGGACGGGGCGCTGGAGTTTGCCGAAGGGGCTGGTGAGGCCGGTGACGCGTTCCTCGGTGTCCTGGTCGGCGGGGTGGTCGGGGCCGGCGAGCTGGATCCGGGTGTCGGGGCGCAGGGTGCCCGCGTAGAGGCGCAGGAGGCTGATCCGGCCGACGTAGGCGTCGCCGGTGACGCGGACGACCTGGGCGGCGAGCGGGGCGTCGGGGTCGCACTCGGGGGCGGGGCGGGTGCGTTCGGTGGGGTCGGGGAAGGAGGTGGTGATGAGGTCGAGGAGTTCGGTGGCGCCGAGGCCGTTCTCGCTGGTGGGGACGGCGGGGTGGAGGGCGCAGGTGAGGACTTCGCGGCGGAGTCCGGCTTCGAGGGCGTCGGTGTCGAGGGGGTCGCCGGCGAGGTAGCGCTCCATGAGGGCGTCGTCCTGGCCGGAGATGGCCTCGACGAGGCTCTCGCGGGCGGGTGCGGTGTCGGGCAGGGGGTCGGTCCGCCCGTAGGTGTGGCCGGTGAGCAGGTCGACGCTGCCGTCGGGGCGGCCGTCGTGGTGGACGGGGACGAAGAGCGGCCGGAGGGTGTCGGGTCCGAGGCCGAAGGCGTCGTGGCAGGCGGTGAGGATCTCGTCGAAGCCGCTGCGCGCGATGTCGAGTTTGGCGACGGCGATGGCGCGGGGGATGCCCTCGGCGGCGCACTCGCGCCAGAGGGCGCGGGTGGGGGCGGTGACCGGGTCGGTGGCGGAGACGACGAAGACGGCGGCGTCGGCGGCGTGCAGGGCGGCGCGCAGTTCGGCGGCGAAGTCGGGGTGGCCGGGCGGGTCGAGCAGGTTGATCTTGACGCCGTTCCAGGCGAGCGGGAGGACCGAGAGCTGGACGGAGCGCTGCTGCTGGTGCTCGACGGGTTCGTGGTCGGCGACGGTGGTGCCGTCGGTGACGCGGCCGGGGCGGCCGACGGCGCCGGCGGCGTGGGCGAGGGATTCGGCGAGCGTGGTCTTGCCCACGCCGGCGCAGCCGATGAGGACGACGTTGCGCAGGTCGCTTGGTCCGGTGACGGCGGGTGCCTGGCCGGCTCGGGCGGTGCTGCGGTCGGGCATCGGGGTCTCCTCCCGTCGCGCCGAGGCTGTCGGTGAAAGTCTAGGTGCGGTGGTGCGCGCGCGCCGGGTCGGCGGTGTGCGGGGCGGGTGCGGGGCGGGTGCGGGTGCGGGGGAGAGCGGCGGGTGCCGGGGCGCGCTGGGCCGGGTCGGGCGGTGTGTGGGCGGGGTCGGTTCCCCGGCGTGGCTACCATGGGTGCGCCGGGTGGGCTGATCCATCCGGTCGTCTGCCGCGTTCTCTGGCCGCAGGCGGGTACCAGGGAGATCGGAGCGGTCCGGAAGGCCATGCTCAACAAATACGCGCGTGCCTTCTTCACACGTGTCCTGACCCCGTTCGCCGCGTTCCTGATCCGGCTGGGTGTGAGTCCGGACACGGTGACGCTGGTCGGTACGGCCGGTTCGGTGACGGGTGCGCTGGTGTTCTTCCCCCGCGGGGAGTTCTTCTGGGGCACCGTCACGATCACGCTGTTCATCTTCTCGGACCTGGTCGACGGGAACATGGCCCGGCAGCTGGGGCGGTCCACCAAGTGGGGGGCGTTCCTGGACTCCACGCTGGACCGGGTCGCGGACGCGGCGGTCTTCGGCGGCCTGGCCATGTGGTACGCGGGCAAGGGCGACAACGACCTGCTGTGCGCGGTGGCGGTGTTCTGCCTGGCGAGCGGGCTGGTGGTGTCGTACACCAAGGCGCGGGCGGAGAGCCAGGGGCTGCCGTGCGACGTGTCGGGGCTGGTGGAGCGGGCCGAGCGGCTGGTGATCAGCCTGGTGGCGGCCGGTGTCGCGGGTCTGGCCACGTTCGGGGTGCCGTACGTGGAGTGGCTGCTGCCGGTGGCGCTGTGGCTGGTGGCGGCGGGCAGTCTGGTGACGGTGGTCCAGCGGATGGTGACCGTGCGCCGCGAGGCGTTCGAGGCGGACCGCGTGGCGGCCGGGAGCTGAAGGGGCGGGCCTGCGGTGAAGGACCTGAAGGACCGGCTGGTGTACGGGGCGTACGCGGCGGGCTGGGGGGTGCTCAAGCACCTGCCCGAGCCGGCCGCGCGCGGCTTGTTCGACCGGTTGGCGGACTACGCGTGGCGGCGGCGCGGCCCGCGGGTGCTGCAGCTGGAGGCGAACCTGCTGCGGGTGCGTCCGGGAGCGGACGAGGCCCGGCTGCGGGAGTTGTCGCGGGCGGGCATGCGCTCGTACATGCGCTACTGGCTGGAGTCGTTCCGGCTGCCGGTGTGGAGCCGGGAGCGGGTGGCCCGGGACGTCCGGGTGGACGGGTTCGAGCAGCTGCGGGAGGCCCTGGAGTCGGGGCGGGGCGCGGTGATCACCCTGCCGCACATGGGCAACTGGGACCTGGCGGGCGCCTGGGTGGCGCTGGAGGGGTACCCGTTCACGACGGTTGCGGAGCGGTTGGAGCCGGAGCGGCTGTTCGACCGGTTCGTGGCGTTCCGCGAGAGCCTGGGCATGGAGGTGCTGGCGCTGACCGGTGGCTCGGTGAACGTGGTGGGCACGCTGGCGCGGCGGCTGCGGGAGGGGAAGCTGGTCTGCCTGGTGGGGGACCGCGACCTGTCGGAGGCCGGGGTCGAGGTGTCGTTCTTCGGTGAGGCGACCAGGATGCCGGCGGGTCCGGCGGCGCTGTGCCAGCGGACCGGGGCGGCGCTGATGCCGGTGTCGCTCTGGTACGAGGGGCGGATGCTGCGGGCGCAGATCCACCCGGAGGTCGCGGTCCCGGCCGAGGGGGACCGCAAGGAGAAGACCCGGATCATGACGCAGGCGATGGCGGCGGTCTGGGAGGACGCGATCCGGGAGCACCCGGAGGACTGGCACATGCTGCAACGGTTCTGGCTGGCCGACCTCCCGGTCCGTGAGACGGTGGAGGTTGCGGAGCGTCCGCCGGGCCGCCCCGTCGAGGAGCCCGCCGCGGAGGCCTCCGGGGCCTGACGGCCCGCCCGGAGGAGGATGAGGAGACCTGTGAAGATCGGCATCGTCTGCCCGTACGACTGGGACGTCCCCGGCGGGGTGCAGTTCCACATCCGGGACCTCGCCGAGCACCTGATCGGTCTGGGCCACGCGGTGTCGGTGCTGGCGCCGGCCGAGGACGACGAGGCGCTGCCGCCGTACGTGGTCTCGGCGGGGCGGGCGATGGCGGTGCCGTACAACGGTTCGGTGGCCCGGCTGAGCTTCGGCCTGCTGTCGGCGGCCCGGGTGCGGCGGTGGCTGCACGAGGAGCGGTTCGACATCCTGCACGTGCACGAGCCGGCCGCGCCGAGCCTGTCGATGCTGGCCGCCTGGTCGGCGTCCGGGCCGATGGTGGGCACGTTCCACACGTCCAACCCGCGGTCGCGGGCGATGATCGCGGCGTCGCCGATCCTGCAGCCGGGGCTGGAGAAGATGCGGGCCCGGATCGCGGTGAGTGAGTACGCGCGGCGGACGCTGGTGGAGCACCTGGGCGGGGACGCGGTGGTGATCCCGAACGGCGTGGACGTGGGGTTCTTCGCGGAGGCCGAGCCGGACGCCCGCTGGACGGGCGGGGCGGCGGACGGCGGGCCGGGCACGATCGGCTTCGTCGGGCGGATCAACGAGCCGCGCAAGGGCCTGCCGACGCTGCTGGCGGCGCTGCCGCGGATCCTGGCCGAGCGGCCGGGGGTGCGGCTGCTGGTGGCGGGCAAGGGCGACGAGGAGGAGGCGGTCGCCGGGCTGGCGCCGGAGGTCCGCGCCCAGGTGGAGTTCCTCGGGATGGTGAGCGACCGGGACAAGGCCCGGCTGCTGCGCAGCGTCGACCTGTACGTGGCGCCGAACACCGGCGGCGAGAGCTTCGGGATCATCCTGGTCGAGGCGATGTCGGCGGGTGCGCCGGTGCTGGCGAGCGACCTGGACGCGTTCAAGCAGGTGCTGGACGGCGGGGACGCCGGCGAGCTGTTCCCGGTGGAGGACGCGGACGCGCTGGCCCGGTCGGCGCTGCGGCTGCTGGCGGATCCGCGGCGGCTGCGGGAGCTGAGCGGCGCGGCGTCGCGGCACGTGCGGCGGTTCGACTGGTCGACGGTGGGCGCGGACATCCTGGCGGTGTACGAGACGGTGGCGTCGGGTGCGGCGGCGGTGGTCGAGGAGGACGAGCGCAGCGGCCGGCGGGGCCGGTTCGGGCTGGCCCGCGACTGAGCGGGGCGGGGAGCGGGCCCGGGCCGGGCCGAAACCGGGGGCCCGGTCCGGGATGGCCCGGGGGGCCGCCGTGGTTGGGTCTGCCAGACCCTTTCCCGCGTACCTGGAGGCACCCGATGCCGCAGATCTCCGTCGACTACTCGCCGAGCCTGGAGGGCTCCTTCGACCGCCGGGCCCTGGGCCTGGCGATCAACCGGCTGGCGGTGAAGACGATCGCCGCGAAGCCGGAGGCGTGCAAGACGATCTTCCGTCGGAACGAGCCCGAGGTCGTGGTCGGGGAGAGCGAGCGCCCCGAGGCCCAGGTGTTCGTGCAGTTCGGGATCTTCCCGGGGCGCAGCGGCGAGGCGAAGGCGGCGCTGACCGAGGGGGTGCTGGCGCTGCTGGGCGAGCACCTGGCGCCGGCGCCGGGCGAGCGGCTGCACTTGGCGGTGGACGTCCGGGACATCGACCGCGAGGCCTACCGGAACACGGCGATCGAGGGGTGAACCGGTGGCACCCGGTAGCGTAGCGCCCCGTGACTACCTGGATCTGGGCCGGCGTGGCCGTGGTGCTGTTCGGCATGTACCTGAGTTGGACGGCCGGCCGGTTGGACCGGTTGCACGCCCGGATCGACGCCGCCCGTGCGGCGCTGGACGCGCAGCTGGTCCGCCGGGGGTCGGTGGCGATGGAGCTGGCGACGTCCTCGCTGCTGGACCCGGCGGCGTCGCTGCTGCTGCTGGACGCGGCGCACGCGGCGCGGCAGGCGGAGGACGAGCAGCGCGAGGTGGCGGAGAGCCAGCTGAGTCTGGCGCTGCGTGCGGTGTTCGCGGATCCGGAGCAGGTCGCGGTGCTGGTGGCCGAGCCGGGCGGCGAGGAGGCGGTGCGGGAGCTGACGGCGGCGGTGCGGCGGGTGCCGATGGCGCGGCGGTTCCACAACGACGCGGTGCGGGCGGCGCGGGCGGTTCGTGAGCACCGGTTGGTGCGCTACTTCCGACTGGCGGGCAAGGCGCCGTTCCCGATGGCCTTCGAGATGGACGACGCGCCGCCGTCGGCGCTGACCCCGGAGGGTGCGCCCTCGTAGGGTGTGCCTTCACGGCGGCGTCCGAGGGGCGTCCCCGAGGGGGTGCGCCCGCCCGGACGCGGGGTCCCCGGCCGTGTCGGACACGTCCCGGTGTCCGCTGGTTTCGCCCGTCGGGACGGGGGTCCGGATCCGTCCTGTTTGTCGTATCCCGCCGGTCGGGCTGGACTTGGTGGCGCATGGAGGCGCCGTTTCTTCCGCCTACCATAGGGCGATAGCACTGGTTCATCTTCGAGTGAGGTCTCACGTGTCCACCACCCCCACCACCGCAGACCAGCCGCAGATCGGTACCGCCCGGGTGAAGCGCGGCATGGCCGAGCAGCTCAAGGGCGGTGTGATCATGGACGTGGTCAACGCCGAGCAGGCCAAGATCGCCGAGGACGCCGGCGCTGTCGCCGTCATGGCGCTTGAGCGGGTTCCGGCGGACATCCGCAAGGACGGCGGCGTCGCTCGCATGTCGGACCCGAACATGATCGAGGAGATCATCGCCGCGGTCTCCATCCCGGTCATGGCGAAGTCCCGGATCGGCCACTTCGTCGAGGCCCAGGTCCTGCAGTCGCTCGGTGTCGACTACATCGACGAGTCCGAGGTGCTGACCCCGGCCGACGAGGTCAACCACTCGGACAAGTTCGCGTTCACCACCCCCTTCGTCTGTGGCGCGACCAACCTGGGCGAGGCGCTGCGCCGCATCGCCGAGGGCGCGGCCATGATCCGTTCGAAGGGCGAGGCCGGCACCGGCAACGTCGTCGAGGCCGTCCGCCACCTGCGCCAGATCAAGAACGAGATCGCCAAGCTGCGCGGCTTCGACAACAACGAGCTGTACGCCGCGGCCAAGGAGCTGCGTGCGCCGTACGAGCTGGTCAAGGAGGTCGCCGAGCTGGGCAAGCTGCCGGTCGTGCTGTTCTCCGCCGGTGGCGTGGCCACCCCGGCCGACGCCGCGCTGATGCGCCAGCTGGGCGCCGAGGGCGTCTTCGTCGGCTCCGGCATCTTCAAGTCGGGCGACCCGGCGAAGCGTGCTGCCGCGATCGTCAAGGCGACCACCTTCTTCGACGACCCGAAGATCATCGCCGACGCCTCCCGCAACCTGGGCGAGGCCATGGTCGGCATCAACTGCGACACCCTGCCGGAGAGCGAGCGCTACGCGAACCGCGGCTGGTAGTCCCCGCCGGACGGCCCGCCGCACGGTGTGATCATCGGTGCGGCGGGCCGCTGCGCGTCGTCCGAACAAGAGTCTGAAGAGGTAGTAACAGTGTCCACTCCAGTGATCGGCGTCCTCGCCCTGCAGGGCGACGTCCGCGAGCACCTGGTCGCGCTGGCCGAGGCCGACGCGCTGGCCCGCCCGGTCCGCCGTGCCGAGGAGCTGGCCGGGGTCGACGCGCTGGTGATCCCCGGCGGGGAGTCCACCACCATGTCGAAGCTGGCGCTGCTGTTCGGCGTGATGGGGCCGCTGCGCGAGCGGGTCGCCGCCGGCATGCCGGTCTACGGCACCTGCGCCGGCATGATCATGCTGGCCGACAAGATCCTGGACGGGCGCGAGGACCAGGAGACGGTGGGCGGCATAGACATGACCGTGCGCCGCAACGCCTTCGGCCGGCAGAACGAGTCCTTCGAGTCGGGCATCGCCTTCGAGGGCCTGGACGACGCGCCGGTGCACGGCGTGTTCATCCGCGCCCCCTGGGTGGAGTCGGTCGGCGCGGGCGTGCGGGTGCTGGCCGAGCTGCCCGCCGCCGACGGCCCGGAGAGCCGGATCGTGGCGGTGCGCCAGGGCAACCTGCTGGCGACGTCGTTCCACCCCGAGCTCACCGGCGACCACCGGGTGCACGCCTACTTCGTGCGGATGGTCGAGGAGCACCTCGCCGCCGCGTGACCGTCCGCGAGCGACCGTGTGCGGGCGACCGGTGGCGGCACCGGTAAGATCTCATCTGTTCATTTCCCTTTGGCGACGTAAAGGAGCTGGCGATGTCCGGCCACTCTAAGTGGGCTACCACCAAGCACAAGAAGGCCGTGATCGACGCCAAGCGCGGCAAGCTCTTCGCCAAGATGATCAAGAACATCGAGGTGGCGGCGCGCACCGGAGGCGGCGACCCGGCCGGCAACCCGACCCTCTACGACGCCATCCAGAAGGCGAAGAAGAGCTCGGTCCCGATCGACAACATCAACCGCGCCGTCAAGCGCGGTTCGGGTGCCGAGGCCGGCGGCGCCGACTACTCGACGATCATGTACGAGGGCTACGGCCCGAACGGCGTCGCGGTGCTCATCGAGTGCCTCACCGACAACCGCAACCGCGCCGCCTCCGACGTGCGCGTCGCGATGACCCGCAACGGCGGCTCGATGGCCGACCCGGGCTCGGTCTCGTACCTGTTCAACCGCAAGGGCGTCGTGATCGTCCCCAAGGCCGACGGCGTCGACGAGGACAAGCTGTTCGAGGTCGTCCTCGACCAGGAGCCCGAGGAGATCAACGACCTCGGCGACTCCTTCGAGATCGTCTCCGAGGCCTCCAAGATGGTCGCGGTCCGCACCGCCCTGGTGGACGCCGGTGTCGACTACGACTCGGCCGAGGCCAACTTCCTCCCGAGCATGCAGGTCGAGCTGGACGTCGACGGCGCCCGCAAGATCCTGAAGCTGATCGACGCCCTGGAGGACAGCGACGACGTGCAGAACGTCTTCGCCAACTACGACATCAGCGACGAGGTCGGTGCCCAGCTCGACGCCGAGTGACCGAACCCGCGTCCCGGCCCGGTGGTCCCACGACCACCGGGCCGGTGTCGTTCGAGCCGTTGTCCGACCCGGGCGGTAGCCTTCGCAGGTCGCCGGGCCGACGGGTCGCAGCGCCCGGAGGCGGCGGCGACCCACCGGGGCGGTGACCGACCGGGTGGCGATCCGTCGAGTGGCGATCCATCGAGAGGCGGGGCAGGAGTGCGGGTACTGGGTGTGGACCCGGGGCTGACCAGGTGCGGGGTCGGCGTGGTCGACGGCGCGCCCGGCCGGCCGCTGCGGATGGTCGGGGTCGGAGTGGTGCGCACGCCCGCCGACGCCGAGATCGGGCACCGGCTGCTCCTCGTCGAGCAGGGCATCGAGGGCTGGCTCGACGAGCACCGGCCCGACCTGGTCGCCGTCGAGCGGGTCTTCGCCCAGCACAACGTGCGTACCGTGATGGGCACCGCCCAGGCCAGCGCGGTCGCCATGCTGTGCGCCACCCGGCGCGGCATACCGGTCACCCTGCACACGCCGAGCGAGGTCAAGGCCGCCGTCACCGGCTCGGGACGGGCCGACAAGGCCCAGGTCACCGCCATGGTGCAGCGGCTGCTGCGGCTGGACGCCCCGCCCAAGCCGGCCGACGCCGCCGACGCGCTGGCGCTGGCCATCTGTCACATCTGGCGCGGCGGTGCCACCGACCGGATCGCCGCCGCGCTGGCCAAGGCGGCCCCGGCGGGGACGGCCCCCGCCAAGGCGCCCACCGCCCGCCCGTACTCCGCCCGTCCCACCCGAGGAGCCGCCCGATGATCGCGTTCGTCCAGGGACCGGTGGCCGTGATCAGCGGCACCACCGTCGTCGTCGAGGTCGGCGGCGTGGGGATGGCCGTCCAGGTCACCGCGGCCACCGCCGCCGCCCTGCGGCCCGGCCAACCCGCCCGGCTCGCCACCTCGCTGGTCGTCCGGGAGGACTCGCTCACCCTGTACGGCTTCGCCGACGACGACGAGCGCGCGGTCTTCGAGATCCTCCAGGCCGCGCCCGGCGTCGGCCCGCGGCTCGCCCAGGCGATGCTCGGCGTGCACAGCCCGGACGAGCTGCGCGCCGCCGTCGCCGCCGGCAACGAGCGGGCCCTGATCGCGGTGCCCGGCATCGGCAAGGCCAAGGCCGCCAAGCTGCTGCTGGAGTACAAGGACAAGCTGGGCGCCCCGCACGGCAGCGTGCCGGCGCAGAAGCCGGTCGCCACCGGCCCGGCGCCGTGGGGCGAGCAGCTGCACGCGGCGCTGGTCGGCCTCGGCTACGCGCCGCGCGAGGCGGACGAGGCGGTCGCCGCCGTCACCCCGGAGGCCGAGACGCAGTCCGTCCCGGACGTCGGCACCCTGCTGCGGTCCGCCCTGCGGACCCTCAACCGGGCCCGCTGACCACGGACCTTGTGTCGCCCCACCGATCTGACCACCTGTCACCTTGTCGACATTGGAGCCCGCAGCACGTGAGCGCGCGAACCATCCAGAGGGGCGCCGGCGAGACCGCCGGGCCGAGCGAGGAGAGGGCATGAGCCCGTACGACTCCGACCCGGCCGACCGGCTGGTGACGGCCGCCGCCGACGGCGAGGACCAGGCCGTCGAGGCCGCGCTGCGCCCCCGGCAGCTGGACGAGTTCATCGGCCAGGAGCGGGTGCGCGAGCAGCTGTCACTGGTGCTCCAGGCCGCCCGCCAGCGCGGCACCGCCCCCGACCACGTGCTGCTCAGCGGCCCGCCCGGGCTCGGCAAGACCACCCTGTCGATGATCATCGCGGCCGAGCTGGGCGCCCCGATCCGGATCACCTCCGGCCCGGCGATCCAGCACGCCGGCGACCTCGCGGCGATCCTCTCCTCGCTCACCGAGGGCGAGGTGCTCTTCCTCGACGAGATCCACCGGATGTCGCGGCCCGCCGAGGAGATGCTCTACATGGCGATGGAGGACTTCCGGGTCGACGTGATCGTCGGCAAGGGTCCGGGCGCCACCGCCATCCCGCTGGAGCTGCCGCCGTTCACCCTGGTCGGCGCCACCACCCGGG
Source organism: Kitasatospora sp. NBC_00458 (assembly GCF_036013975.1). Lineage (NCBI taxonomy): Bacteria > Bacillati > Actinomycetota > Actinomycetes > Kitasatosporales > Streptomycetaceae > Kitasatospora > Kitasatospora sp. NBC_00458. The sequence goes on along the minus strand of NZ_CP107904.1, from coordinate 1,941,043 downwards.
CCGGACTGCTGCCGCCGCCGCTGCGCGACCGGTTCGGCTTCACCGGGCACATGGAGTTCTACGCCCCGTCGGAGCTCCAGCGGGTGGTGCACCGCTCGGCCGCCCTGCTGGACGTCGAGATCGACCCGGCCGGCGCCGCCGAGATCGCCGGCCGCTCCCGGGGCACGCCGCGCATCGCCAACCGGCTGCTGCGCCGGGTCCGCGACTACGCGCAGGTCCGGCACGACGGCGTGGTCACCGTCGACATCGCCAACCAGGCGCTGGACGTCTACGAGGTCGACGCCCGCGGCCTGGACCGGTTGGACCGCGCGGTGCTGGACGCGCTGCTGCGGCTGTTCGGCGGGGGTCCGGTCGGACTGTCCACCCTGGCCGTCGCGGTGGGGGAGGAGTCCGAGACGGTCGAGGAGGTCGCCGAGCCCTTCCTGGTCCGCGAGGGCCTGCTCGCCCGCACCCCGCGCGGGCGGATCGCCACCCCCGCCGCCTGGCAGCACCTCGGTCTCACCCCGCCGGCCCAGGTCGCCAGGGGTGCCGTACCGGCCCAACCGGAGCTTTTCCGACCCGAACAGGGCTGAAAGGGTGAGAACGGAGCGTGTGCGCACCGTGCACGCCCGCCCAGGGGGCGGCTGGAGAAGCCGTGGGGGAAGTCCCGGGAAACTGTGCAGGCCGAGGCTCGCCACTTTCGGCGGCAGGATGCGATGCTTGGCGTTGTCCGATCAGTTCGGGGTCGCCTAGACTCCGCCGGACCGCCCCTCTCACCCGACGGGACGACCAATACCACACAGGCCGCCGGCCGGCGGCCCGTAAAGGACCCTGGCTGCAGTGAACCTCATCATCCTTCTCCTCCCGATCATCGCGATCGTGCTCATGTTCCGGTCGCAGAAGAAGCGCCAGCAGCAGATGCAGAAGATGCAGACCGCGCTGGAGCCAGGGGCGGGGGTGCGCACCATCGGCGGCCTGTACGCCCAGGTGAAGGCGGTCAACGACGAGACCGTCGAGCTGGAGATCGCGCCCGGCGTGGTCACCCACTTCACCAAGAGTGCGATCGCGGCGGTCCTGGATCCCGCGGAGTACGACGCGATCATCAACGGCCGCCCCGCCGACGACGAGCTGTCCGAGGCCTCCGACGAGGACGCCGCGATCGAGCCGGCGGACGAGCAGCCGCTGTCGCTCAGCAAGGACGGCGCGGAGAAGGCCGAGGCCGAGGGCGGCGCTCCCGCGAGCAAGTAGTACGGTCGGGCACCCGCCCGGCCGCGCGGCGCACCGCCGCGAGCCCACAGGACTCAGGGCCGCAGTTCCGCCACACCCCGTCCAGCCACGCGCAGGGCGGGGTCCGGTGGGGGGAAGTGGCATGGACAGGGAGAAACGAGCAAGGTGGCAACACCCAAGTCGCGCCCGCGCGACGGCTACCCAGGGCGGGCGCTGGCCCTCATCCTGGTCGTCACCGTCGGACTGGTCGCCCTCATGTTCGGGACGGGTCACACCAAGCCCCGCCTCGGGATCGACCTCGCAGGCGGCACCAGCATCACGCTGAGCGCGAAGTCGACCGACCCCAAGGCGATCAACAAGTCCAACATGGACATCGCCACCGGGATCATCGAGCAGCGGGTCAACGGGATGGGTGTCTCCGAGGCGGAGGTCCAGACCCAGGGCGACCGCAACATCATCGTGAACATCCCCAAGGGCGGTGACAAGCAGACCGCGGCCGACCAGGTCGGATCCACCGCGAACCTGTACTTCCGCCCGGTCCTCGCCCTCGCGCCGAGCGGTCTCCAGGCCCCGGCCCCGACCGACACCCCGTCGGCGAGCGGCAGCGCCGCCCCGTCCGCCACCGGCACCCCGGCGGCCACCGGCACCCCGAGCGCCGGCGCCACGGCGGCCGCGCCCAGCACCGGCGCCACCAAGCAGGGCCGGCCGGCCGGCGAGGCCCTCGCGGCCGACACCACGCCGACCGCCGCCGCCACCGGCGCCGCGGCCACCGGGACCCCGTCCGCGGCCGCCACCGGCGCCGCCGCGACCGGCACCCCGAGCGCCGCCGCCACGCCCCCGGCCACGCCGGACCTCTCCGCCGCGATGACCTCGGGCACCGTGCCGCCGGAGCTGGCGGCCCAGTTCGCCGCACTCGACTGCAGCAAGCTGGAGCAGCGCCAGAACCACCAGACCTCCGAGGGCGCGCCGGCCGTCGCCTGCAGCCAGAAGCAGGAGGACGGCGTCTGGTACAAGCTCGCCCTCGGCCCGGTCGCGGTCTTCGGCAAGGACGTCTCCAAGGCGCAGGCCACCATCGACACCCAGCAGGGCGGCGGCTGGCAGGTCCAGCTGCAGTTCAACGGCAAGGGCACCGACGCCTTCACCGCCGTCACCGGCCAGCTGGCCTCCCAGCCCCAGCCGGCCAACCAGTTCGCCATCGTGCTGGACGGCCAGGTCGTCTCCCACCCGTACGTGCGCGGCGCCATCCCCGGCGGCTCGGCCGTGATCTCGGGCAGCTTCACCCAGGCCGAGGCGCAGGGCCTCGCCAACCAGCTGAGCTTCGGCGCGCTGCCGCTGGAGTTCACCACCAGCGACGTCACCACCGTCTCCCCGCAGCTCGGCGGGGACCAGCTGAAGGCCGGTCTGGTCGCCGGCCTGATCGGCATGGTCCTGGTGGTCCTCTACTCGCTGGTGTACTACCGCGGCCTGGGCCTGGTCTCGATCGCCGGTCTGCTCGTCTCGGCGGCCCTGACCTACTCGATCATGAGCCTGCTCGGCGCCGGGATCGGCTTCGCGCTGAACCTGCCCGCGGTCTGCGGTGCGATCGTCGCGATCGGTATCACCGCCGACTCCTTCATCGTGTACTTCGAGCGGATCCGCGACGAGGTCCGCGAGGGCGCCCCGCTGCGCCCGGCGGTCCAGCGGGCCTGGCCGCGCGCCCGGCGCACCATCCTGGTGTCGGACTTCGTCTCCTTCCTCTGTGCCGCCGTGCTCTACGTGGTCTCGGTCGGCAAGGTGCAGGGCTTCGCGTTCACGCTGGGTCTGACCACCGCGCTCGACGTCGTGGTGATCTTCCTCTTCACCAAGCCGCTGATCACGCTGCTGGCCCGCAAGAAGTTCTTCTCCGACGGCCACCCGTGGTCGGGCCTGGACCCGAAGCGGCTGGGTGCCCGCCCGCCGCTGCGCAGCACCCGTCGCCGCAACCCCTCGTCCTCCGCCGCCGTGAAGGAGGCCTGACACCGTGTCACGCTTCTCCAATCTGGGCCACAAGCTCTACCAGGGCGAGGTCAGCTTCGACTTCGTCGGGCGCCGCAAGCTCTGGTACAGCATCTCCGGGGTGATCGTCCTGGTCGCCGCGATCGGCCTGACGATGGGCCTCCACCTGGGCATCGAGTTCAAGGGCGGCTCGGTCTACACCGTGGCCAAGCCCGGGCTCACGATCTCGCAGACGCAGGAGGCGGTCGACAAGATCGTCGAGTCGCACCCGCTGGTGCAGTCGACCGAGAACGGCAAGATCCGCATCCAGGTCTCCTCCGAGGAGAAGGTCTCCTCCTCGGTCATCACCGAGAGCCTGGCGAAGGGGCTCGGTGTCCCGGTCCAGGAGATCGAGGCCCAGGTGATCGGCCCCAGCTGGGGTGAGCAGATCTCCAACAAGGCCCTCACCGGTCTGGTCATCTTCATGATCCTGGTGACGATCTACCTCGCGATCGCCTTCGAGTGGCGGATGGCGGTGGCCGCACTGGTCGCCCTCATCCACGACCTCCTGATCACCATCGGCGTCTACGCCCTGGTCGGCTTCGAGGTCACCCCCGGCACCGTGATCGGCTTCCTGACCATCCTCGGGTACTCCCTCTACGACACGGTCGTCGTCTTCGACACCGTGAAGGAGAACACCAAGGACCTCACGAAGCAGAACAAGCTCACCTACAGCGACGCGGCCAACGCGGGCCTCAACCAGACCCTGGTCCGCTCGCTCAACACCACCGTGGTCGCCCTGCTCCCGGTGGCGGCGCTGCTGTTCATCGGTGGCGGCTTCCTCGGGGCCGGCACGCTGAACGACATCTCGCTCGCGCTGTTCATCGGCCTCGCCGCCGGTGCCTACTCCTCGATCTGCGTCGCCACCCCGCTGCTCGCGCAGCTGAAGGAGGAGCAGCCGGAGATGAAGGCCCTGGCCAAGCGGGTCGCCCAGCGGCGCGCCGCGGACGCCAAGGCCGAGGCGGCCAGGGACGCCGGTGGCGAGGACGGCGAGGACGGCTCCGGGGACGAGCAGCCGGCGGGTATGGTCGGTCAGCGCGGAAGGGCGGCCGGCACCACGCGTGCCAAGGGCCGTCCGTCCACCAATCGCTGACCCCGCCGACCCTAAGGACCCTTCGTGACCACCGCCGACACCACCCTGGCCCAGCTGCTGAACAGCCGGATCAGGGACGTCCCGGACTACCCGAAGCCGGGCGTGCTGTTCAAGGACATCGCGCCGCTGCTCGCCGACGCCGAGGCCTTCGCGGCGCTCACCCGGGCGCTGGCGGACCGGGCCAGGGAGCTCGGGGCGACCAAGGTGGTCGGCCTGGAGGCGCGCGGGTTCGTGCTGGCGGCCCCGGCGGCCTTCGCGGCCGGGCTCGGCTTCGTGCCGATCCGCAAGCAGGGCAAGCTGCCCGGCGAGGTGTTCCGCCGCTCGTACGAGCTGGAGTACGGCTCGGCGACGCTGGAGGTCCAGTGCGACGCCTTCGCGCCCGGTGAGCGGGTGCTGGTGGTGGACGACGTGCTGGCCACCGGCGGGACGATCGGTGCTTCGCTGGACCTGGTCAAGGAGGCCGGCGCCGAGCTCGCGGGCGTCGTGGTCCTGATGGAGCTGGGCTTCCTGGACGGGCGCGAGCGGCTGGCGCCGCACCTGGGCGCGGCTCCGCTGGAGACGCTGGTCACCGTCTGAACCGGGCGGGCCCAACGCTGCGACGAGCGGCGGCCGGAGGAATCCGGCCGCCGCTCGTCGGCGTTCCGGGGCCGACCGGTTCGTGTCGGTCGTGTGTCCGGTGCGTGTCCGGGGGCGGCCGACCGAACGCCCCGGCGCCCGGCTCGGTACCATGAAGATTCATCCCCTCCCGGTTGTGCGGGTCGCGCGGCCCGCGCGGAGGGGCAGGCCGAGCGCCCTGAGGAGTGTCCTTGCCCGACGAGGTTGTGCCCACGGCCGCTGCGGCCGCCCCCGAGAACCGGCCCACGCCCTCGGGGGCCACCCCGGCACGCCCGGCGTCGACCCCGTCCCGTGCGGTGGCCCCGGCGGGCCGCCCCTCGACCACCGGCGGGATGCGCGCCCGTCTGGCCCGGCTCGGCGGCCAGCGCTCCAGCGTGCTCAACCCCGTGCTGGAGCCGCTCTTCCGGTCGATCCGGGCCAACGACCCCAAGGCCGATCCGGCGCTGCTGCGCGACATCGAGAAGGCGTACGCGGTCGCCGAGAAGTGGCACCGGGGGCAGAAGCGCAAGAGCGGCGACCCGTACATCACCCACCCGCTGGCGGTCGCGACCATCCTGGCCGAGCTGGGGATGGACGCCCCGACCCTGATGGCCGGGCTGCTCCACGACACCGTCGAGGACACCGACTACGGCCTGGAGACCCTGCGCAAGGACTTCGGCGACTCGGTGGCCCTGCTGGTCGACGGCGTCACCAAGCTGGACCGGGTCAAGTTCGGCGAGGCCGCGCAGGCCGAGACGGTCCGCAAGATGGTCGTCGCGATGGCCAAGGACCCCCGGGTCCTGGTGATCAAGCTCGCCGACCGCCTGCACAACATGCGCACCATGCGCTACCTCAAGCGGGAGAAGCAGGAGAAGAAGGCCCGCGAGACGCTGGAGATCTACGCCCCGCTGGCACACCGGCTGGGCATGAACACCATCAAGTGGGAGCTGGAGGACCTCGCCTTCGCGATCCTCTACCCCAAGATGTACGACGAGATCGTCCGGCTGGTCGCCGAGCGCGCCCCCAAGCGGGACGAGTACCTGGCGACCGTCATCGACCAGGTCCAGGGCGACCTGCGGGGCGCCCGGATCACGGCCTCCGTCACCGGCCGGCCGAAGCACTACTACTCGGTCTACCAGAAGATGATCGTCCGGGGCCGGGACTTCGCCGAGATCTACGACCTGGTGGGCATCCGGGTCCTGGTCGACACCGTCCGCGACTGCTACGCGGCGCTGGGCACCATCCACGCGCGGTGGAACCCGGTGCCGGGGCGGTTCAAGGACTACATCGCGATGCCCAAGTTCAACATGTACCAGTCGCTGCACACCACGGTGATCGGTCCCGGGGGCAAGCCCGTCGAGCTGCAGATCCGCACCTTCGACATGCACCGCCGGGCCGAGTACGGGATCGCGGCGCACTGGAAGTACAAGCAGCGCGCGGTGGCCGGCGCCTCCAAGGTGCGCACCGACACCCCGACCCAGACCCGCAAGGACGACAAGGCCGGCGCCGTCAACGAGATGGCCTGGCTGCGGCAGCTGCTGGACTGGCAGAAGGAGACCGCCGACCCGAGCGAGTTCCTGGAGTCGCTCCGCTTCGACCTGGCCAGCAACGAGGTCTTCGTCTTCACGCCCAAGGGCGACGTCATAGCCCTGCCGGCCGGCGCCACCCCGGTGGACTTCGCCTTCGCGGTGCACACCGAGGTCGGCTACCGGACCATAGGGGCCCGGGTGAACGGGCGGCTGGTGCCGCTGGAGTCGACCCTGGAGAACGGCGACGCCGTGGAGGTCTTCACCTCCAAGGCGGAGAACGCCGGCCCGTCCCGGGACTGGCTCGGCTTCGTCAAGTCGCCGCGGGCCCGCAACAAGATCCGTGCCTGGTTCTCCAAGGAGCGCCGCGAGGAGGCGATCGAGCAGGGCAAGGACGCCATCGCCCGGGCGATGCGCAAGCAGGGCCTGCCGATCCAGCGGATCCTGACCGGCGACTCGCTGGTCACGCTGGCCCACGAGATGCGCTACCCGGACATCTCCTCGCTCTACGCGGCGATCGGCGAGGGCCACGTCGCCGCGCAGAACATCGTCCAGAAGCTGGTGCAGGCACTGGGCGGCGAGGAGGGTGCCACCGAGGACCTCGCCGAGACGGCGACGCCGACCCACGACAACCGCCGGGCGGTGCGCCGGCGGGCCAAGGGCGACCCCGGTGTGATCGTCAAGGGCGTCGAGGACGTCTGGGTCAAGCTGTCGCGCTGCTGCACCCCGGTGCCCGGCGACGGCATCGTCGGCTTCGTCACCCGCGGCAACGGCGTCTCGGTGCACCGCGCCGACTGCGTCAACGTGGAGGCGCTCAGCCAGCAGCCCGAGCGGATGATCGACGTCGAGTGGGCGGCCACCCAGTCCTCGGTCTTCCTGGTGGCCATCCAGGTCGAGGCGCTGGACCGCTCCCGGCTGCTCTCGGACGTCACCCGGGTCCTCTCCGACCAGCACGTCAACATCCTGTCGGCGGCGGTGCAGACCTCCCGCGACCGGGTGGCGATGAGCCGGTTCACCTTCGAGATGGGCGACCCGAAGCACCTGGGCCACGTGCTCAAGGCGGTCCGCGGCGTCGAGGGCGTCTACGACGTCTACCGGGTCACCTCGGCCCGCAAGTAGCGGACGGCGGCGAAGGGAAGGGCCCCCGGGGGATTCCCCCGGGGGCCCTTCCTCGTGTCCGTCGGCCGCGTCCGCGACGGCCCGGGATCAGCGGGCCGGGATCAGCCGCTGAACTCCTCCTGGCTCCGGTGCGCCTGCTCCAGCAGGGTCCGGACGCCGGCCAGCTCGTTCTCCAGCTTGGCGACCTTGCTCGCGTTGCCGGCCGCGCGGGCCTTGTCCAGGTCGGTCTGGATCTTGTCGGCCTTGGCCTGGAAGAGGCCGACCATGCCGGCGGCGCGGGCCTTGGCCTCCGGGTTGGAGCGCTTCCACTCGGAGTCCTCGGCCTCGCGGATCGCCCGCTCGACCGTGTTCAGCCGGCCGTCCAGCTTCGGCCGGGCGTCGCGCGGCACGTGACCGATCGCCTCCCAGCGCTCGTTCACCTCGCGCAGCGCGGCCTTGGCCGCCTTGAGGTCGGTGATCGGCAGGATCGCCTCGGCCTCGGCCGCCAGCGCCTCCTTGAGCTTCTGGTTGGCGACCTGCTCGGCGTCGCGCTCGCTGAACACCGCGGAGCGCGCCTGGAAGAAGACGTCCTGGGCGCCGCGGAACCGCGCCCACAGCTCGTCCTCGATGTCGCGCTGGGCGCGCCCGGCGGACTTCCAGCGCGCCATCAGGTCGCGGTAGGAGGCCGCGGTGTCGCCCCACTCGGTGGACGAGGAGAGCGCCTCGGCCTCGGCGACCAGCGCCTCCTTGGTGAGCCGGGCCTGGTCGCGCTCGGCGTCCAGGGCCGCGAAGTGCGACTTGCGGTGCTTGGAGAAGACCGAGCGGGCGTGCGAGAAGCGGTGCCACAGCTCGTCGTCGCTCTTGCGGTCCAGCCGGGGCAGGCCCTTCCAGGTGTCCACCAGGGCGCGCAGCCGGTCGCCGGCCTCCCGCCACTGGGTGGACTCGGCGAGCTGCTCGGCCTCGGCGACCAGCGCCTCCTTGGCGGTGCGGGTCTCGTCCTGGGCCTTGGCCCGGGCGGCCTTGCGCTCCTCGCGGCGGCTCTCGATCTCGCCGGCGAGCGTGTCCAGCCGCTTGGCCAGCGAGGCGAGGTCACCGACCGCGTGCGCCTCGGTGACCTGCTCGCGCAGGTGGTCCAGCGCGGCCTGGGCGTCCTTGGCGGCCAGGTCGGTGGTGCGCACCCGCTTCTCCAGCAGGCCGATCTCCACCTCGATGCCCTGGTACTTGCGCTCGAAGTAGGCGAGCGCCTCTTCGGGCGAGCCGGCCTGCCAGGAACCCACGACGCGTTCGCCGTCGGCCGTCCTGACGTAGACCGTGCCCTGCTCGTCGACACGGCCCCACGGGTCGCTGCTCATAGCGCGTCCTCCACATGACGTCGCGTCCGCGCCGGGGCGGTCCGCGTTCGTCGTCCACAGTTGATGTGCGGCGGACCGATGAGTCCGCCGTCCCCGCCCGCCGTGTTCTGCTGCCGAGGGTGACGGCCGGCGGGTCTGGGCACCCTACACAACGCCAACATAGGCGACCAGGACCGGTGCTGTCCGCATCCGGGCCGGGCGATTTCGGGCCGGGGCCGCCCCGCCGGGCGCCGCGCGGGCGGCGGCGGGCGGCCCCGGGACGGGTCAACCCTTCGCGGTCGTCACCGTGTTGAGAGTGACGTCGGCCATCGGGTGGCCGTCCCCGCCGCCCTCCAGGGTGCCCGCGGCGGCGATCTTCTGGACCACGTCCAGGCCGCCGGTGATCTTGCCGAACGGGGTGTAGTTCGGGCCGAGCTGGGTGTCCTTGTAGACCAGGAAGAACTGGCTGCCGTTGGTGCCCGGGCCGGCGTTGGCCATCGCCACGGTGCCCGCCGGGTAGGTGGCGCCGGTCAGGTTCTCGTCGGCGAACTTGTAGCCCGGGCCGCCGGTGCCGCCGGGGGCGGTGGCGCTCGCCGTCGGGTCGCCGCACTGCAGCACGAAGATGCCCTCGGTGGTGAGGCGGTGGCACTTGGTGTGGTCGAAGTACTGCTCGCCGGAGAGGAACGCGAAGGAGTTCACCGTGTGCGGGGCCTTGGCCGCGTCCAGGGTGAGCGTCACCTTGCCGCAGTTGGTGTCCAGCGTGCTGGTGTAGGTGGCCGCCGCGTCGACGGTCATCGCCGGCTCGGCCTGCCACTGCTTGCCGTTCGGCGCGCCCGGCGCCGGCTCCGCGCAGCCCTCGACCGGCTTGCGGGTCGGGACGGCGGGCTCGGTGGGGGTGGGCGCGGCCTGGGCGCTCGACGAGTCCTTCTTGTCGTCCGAGTCGAAGGCGCCGGTGGCGAACAGCGTGCCGCCGCCGGCCAGCACGACCACGGCGAGCGAGGCGCCCAGGATCGAGTTGCGGCGCCTGCGCTTGGCCGCGTCGGCGACCCGGCGCTCCATCTGGCGCTCGTACTTGTCACGGGCGAGCTGCCGCCGCCGCTGTTCGCTGCTGACCACCGGCTCAGTCTCCTACGGATGTGCGGTCTCGGATGTGGGGGCTTCGTGTGCGGATGCCGATGCGGATCATCGCATCCATCGGCGGCCAAGTGTAGGGACCGCGACCGTAAGAACGGGGTGAACCTGTCAGGTCGCAGTGAACCTGTCACGCCCATCTGGTTCGCAACCGGGCCCGCCCCGCCGGTAGGCTGCCCCTACATCACCGTTCGTAGCCGCGTCCCCTGGCCGCCGCCACGACCGACAGCCGAAGACCGACACCCGAAGGACGCGCGTGTTCATCGCCGGATTCCCCGCTGGAGCCTGGGGCACCAACTGCTACCTGGTCGCTCCGGCGCCGGGCGAGGAGTGCGTCATCGTCGACCCCGGCCACCAGGCCGCGCGGGGCGTCGAGGAGATGGTCCGCGAGCACCGCCTGAAGCCGGTCGCCGTGCTGCTCACCCACGGCCACATCGACCACGTCGCCTCGGTGGTCCCGGTCTGCGGCGCCAGGGGCGTCCCCGCCTGGATCCACCCCGAGGACCGCTACATGATGAGCGACCCGGAGAAGGCGCTCGGCCGCTCGCTCGGCACGCAGCTGATGGGCGAACTCACCGTCGGCGAGCCCGACGACGTGCGCGAGCTGACCGACGGCAGCGTGCTGGAGCTGGCCGGCCTCTCCCTCACCGTCGACCACGCCCCCGGCCATACCGGGGGGTCGGTGACGTTCCGGACACCCGGCGCCGAGGACCTCCCCCCGGTGCTCTTCTCGGGTGACCTGCTCTTCGCCGGCTCCATAGGGCGAACCGACCTCCCGGGCGGGGACAGCGAGGCGATCATGCGGTCGCTGGCCCGGGTGTGCCTGCCCCTCGACGACGCCACCGTGGTCCTCTCCGGCCACGGCGGACAGACCACCATCGGCCGTGAGCGCGCCACCAACCCCTACCTCCGAGAGGCAGCGGGGCCCGCCGGCGCCCCGGCTTTCCCGCGACGAGGAATGTGACGGAAGAGAAGTTGAGCACCTTCACCGCCCCCAAGGGCACCTACGACCTGCTGCCCCCCAGCTCCGCGACCTTCCTGGCGATCCGCGAGGCGATCGCCGCGCCCGCCCGCCGGGCCGGCTACGGCTACGTCGAGACCCCGGTCTTCGAGGACGTGAAGCTCTTCTCCCGCGGCGTCGGCGAGTCCACCGACATCGTCACCAAGGAGATGTACAACCTCACCACCAAGGGCGGCGACGAGCTCGCGCTGCGCCCCGAGGGAACCGCCTCGGTGCTGCGCGCCGCGCTCCAGGCGAACCTGCACAAGCAGGGCAACCTGCCGGTCAAGCTCTGGTACTCCGGCTCGTACTACCGCTACGAGCGGGCCCAGAAGGGCCGCTACCGACAGTTCTCCCAGGTCGGCGCCGAGGCGATCGGCGCGGAGGACCCGGCGCTCGACGCCGAGCTGATCATCCTGGCCGACGACGCCTTCCGCTCGCTCGGCCTGAGCGACTACACGCTGCTGCTCAACAGCCTCGGCGACAAGCAGTGCCGGCCGGTGTACCGCGCCGCGCTGATCGAGTTCCTGGACGGCCTGGACCTCGACGAGGACACCCGCCGCCGCGCCGGGATCAACCCGCTGCGCGTCCTGGACGACAAGCGCGAGTCGGTGCAGGCCCAGCTCACCGGCGCCCCGATGCTGCGCGACTTCCTGTGCGAGGACTGCAAGGCCTACGACGAGAAGGTGCGCGAGCTGCTCACCGCCAACGGCGTGGCCTTCACCGACGACCCGAAGCTGGTCCGCGGCCTGGACTACTACACCCGCACCACCTTCGAGTTCGTGCACAACGGCCTCGGCGCCCAGTCCGCGATCGGCGGCGGCGGCCGCTACGACGGCCTCTCCGAGATGATCGGCGGCCCCGCGCTGCCGTCCGTCGGCTGGGCCCTCGGCGTGGACCGCACCTTCCTGGCGCTGGAGGCCGAGGGCGTCGCCCTCGACCTGCCCGCCGCCACCTCCGTCTACGCCGTCGCGCTCGGCGAGGAGGCCAAGAACGTCCTGTTCGCCAAGGTGGTCGAGCTGCGCCGGGCCGGCGTCGCCACCGACCTCGCCTTCGGCGTCAAGAGCATCAAGAACGCCATGAAGTCCGCCGACCGGTCCGGCGCCCGCTTCGCCCTCGTGGCCGGGGACCGGGACCTCGCCGAAGGCGTCGTCCAGCTCAAGGACCTGACCACCGGCGAGCAGAACCCCGTCGCCCTCGACGCACTCGTCACCACCCTGAAGGAGAAGCAGCTGTGATCCGCACGCACGACGCGGGCACGCTCCGCCCGGAGCACGCAGGCACCACCGTCACCCTGGCCGGCTGGGTCGCCCGCCGCCGCGACCACGGCGGCGTCGCCTTCATCGACCTGCGCGACGCCTCCGGCACCGTGCAGATCGTGGTCCGCGACCTCGACTCGGTGCACGGCCTGCGCGCCGAGTACTGCGTCAAGGTGGTCGGCGACGTCCGCGTGCGCCCCGAGGGCAACGAGAACCCGGACATCCCGACCGGCGCCGTCGAGGTCGTGGTCAGCGCGATCGAGGTCCTCTCCGAGGCCGCGCCGCTGCCGTTCCCGGTCGCCGAGTACGAGCCCGGCACGGTCAACGAGGAGGTCCGCCTCCGCTACCGCTACCTGGACCTGCGCCGCGAGGGCCCGGCCAAGGGCCTGCGCCTGCGCTCCAAGGTCAGCAACATCATCCGCCGGGTGATGGAGGAGAACGACTTCCTCGACATCGAGACGCCGTACCTCACCCGCTCCACCCCCGAGGGCGCCCGCGACTTCCTCGTCCCGGTCCGCCTCCAGCCCGGCCACTGGTACGCCCTCCCGCAGTCGCCCCAGCTGTTCAAGCAGCTGCTGATGGTGGCCGGCATGGAGCGCTACTACCAGATCGCCCGCTGCTTCCGCGACGAGGACTTCCGCGCCGACCGGCAGCCGGAGTTCACCCAGCTGGACATCGAGGCCTCGTTCGTCGACCAGGAGGACATCCTGGCCCTCGGCGAGAAGATCATCGGTTCGATCTGGAGCGAGGTGCACGGCTACGAGGTCCCGAACCCGCTGCCGCGGATGACCTACGCCGACGCCATGGGCCGCTACGGCTCCGACAAGCCGGACGTCCGGTTCGGCCAGGAGCTCACCGACCTCACCGAGTACTTCCAGGGCACCTCGTTCCGGGTCTTCCAGGCCCCGTACGTCGGCGCCGTGGTCATGCCGGGCGGCGCCTCGCAGCCGCGCAAGCAGCTCGACGCCTGGCAGGACTGGGCCAAGGCGCGCGGCGCCCGCGGCCTCGCCTACGTGCTGATCGACGCCGAGACCGGCGAGCTGCGCGGTCCGGTCGCCAAGAACCTCTCCGAGGAGCACCTGGCCGGCCTGGCCGCCGCCGCCGGCGCCAAGAACGGCGACGCGATCTTCTTCGCGGCCGGCAAGCAGCGCCCCTCGCAGGAGCTGCTCGGCGCCGCCCGCCTGGAGATCGGCCGCCGCTGCGAGCTGATCGACGAGTCCCAGTGGGCCTTCCTCTGGGTCGTCGACTTCCCGATGTTCGAGCCCATCGAGGACGACAAGGGCGAGTTCCAGGGCTGGCACGCGGTGCACCACCCGTTCACCGCCCCGACCGCGGAGTCGCTGGCCACCTTCGACACCGACCCGGGCCCGGCGCTCTCCAACGCCTACGACCTGGTGCTGAACGGCTCGGAGCTGGGCGGCGGTTCGATCCGTATCCACCAGCGGGACGTGCAGAAGCGGGCGTTCGACGCGATCGGCCTCTCCGAGGAGGAGGCCGCCTCGCAGTTCGGCTTCCTGCTGGACGCCTTCAACTACGGCCCGCCGCCGCACGGTGGCGTCGCCTTCGGCCTGGACCGGATCGTCACCCTGCTCGGCGGGTACGACACCATCCGGGACGTCATCGCGTTCCCGAAGACGTCCACCGGCGGCGACCCGCTGACCGGCGCCCCCACCCCGATCACGCCGGCGCAGCGCCGTGAGGCCGGCGTCGACGCCCAGCCGAAGGTCCGCGAGGACGCCAAGTCCGAGGCCCAGCCGAAGGCCTGACGCCGCATCGGCCGACATCGGCTAACCTTTCACGGCCCCGGACGGCATCACCGTCGTCCGGGGCCGGTCCACAACGGTGTGTGACAGAGAGAGGGTTCCCCTGTGAAGGTCAGTACCAGAGTCGAGTGTCCCGAGGACGCACCCGCCACCAGACGCGTCCACATGGCCGCCTTCCCCGGCCCGGACGAGGCCGACCTGGTGGACGCGCTGCGCCGCGACCCCGCCTGGCTGCCCGGCCTGTCGGTGGTCGCGGTGGACGACGCCGGGCTCGTGGTCGGGCACGCGCTGCTCACCCGGCTGCGGGTCGGCGAGGGCCACGGCCTCGCGCTCGCGCCGGTCGCGGTCGCGCCGGAGTGGCAGCGCAAGGGGGTCGGCGAGCTCGTGGTCAAGGCGGCGCTGACCGCCGCCGAGGAGGCCGGCGAGAAGCTGGTCGTCGTCCTCGGCGATCCGGACTACTACGGGCGGTTCGGGTTCATCCCGGCCCAGCGGCACGAGGTCAGCGGGCCGTTCGAGGTGCCGGAGGCCTACTTCCAGGCGCTCGCCCTGCCCGGGTACGACGGCTCCCCGCGGGGGCTGTGCCAGTACCCCGACCCCTTCGAGGCCGACTAGGGCGTCCCGACCCCCCGACGCCCGGGGCCCGCGGTGCGGGCCCGAGGCCCGGAACCGGACGCCTGCGGGCCGCCTCCGACGGCCCGGCAGCGGGGTCCGGCTCCGACGGGTCCTACGGCCTGCCGCCGAAGCCGACCGTGGCCCGGCAGCTGCGCACGAACGCGGCCATGGCGGGCGTCAGCCTCCGGTCCTTCGGCCAGTACAGCCCGACCTGGCTCGGGCTGAGTCCCCGCACCGGCCGGTACGCGACATCCTCGCGCGGTGCCAGCCGGCTCATCGTCTCCGGGGCGAAACCGACGCCCTGGCCGCACACCACAGCGGCCAGCCACTCGTCGGTGTTGTGCGCCACCGCGCCGATCCGCACAGGTCGCCCGCCCCGCTCCCGGACCGCCAGCCAGTACTCCCGCCAGTGCCCCGACTCGTGCGGGATCGCCACGAAGGGCTCGTCCAGCAGTTCCTCGAAGTCGATGACCGCGCGGTCGGCGAGCCGGTGTCCGGCCGGCAGCGCCGCGCAGCGCGGTTCCTCGCCCAGCACGGCGACGTTGAACCGCTCGGACAGCGACGGCGGTGCGTGCCAGAGCGTCAGGTCGATCTCGCCGGTCGCCAGGCCCGAGGTCGGGTCGAACCAGTTGTTCTGCCGCAGCTCCACCTGCCAGCCCGGCATCCGCCGGGTGAAGTCGGCGACCGTGCGGTGGGTCATCAGGTTGATGATGCCGCCCTCGAAACCCACCCGCAGCGTCGAGCCCTGCTCCGCCGCGGCCGCCCGGGTGGCGCGCAGCGCCTCCTCCCAGCCGGACATGATCGCGCCGGTGTGGGCGGCCAGGGCCCGGCCGGCCCGGGTGGGGGACATGCCGCGCCGGGACCGTTCGAACAGCTCCACCCCGAGCAGCGCCTCCAGTTGGCGGATCTGCTTGGTCAGCGTCGGCTGGGAGACGAACAGCCGGGCCGCGGCGGCGGTCAGCTGGCCCTCCTCGCAGACCGCGGCGAAGCTGCGCAGCAGCCGGGTGTCCACATCCATGCCCCAAGGTTATGGAACCGGAAATTGGACCTGTCCGGCAGGTCTGGGTCATGGTTGATCGTTCGGCCCTCGGGCCGGTCCACGGGGGAGCCCGGCAGCGGCGGTTCAGGGGGCCGCCGCTGCCGCGCCGGAGGCCCAGGACCTGCGGGAACCACGCGGAGCGCCTACCGTGAGGGGTCATCAGCACCCCGCCGAACGGAGGCACCCAGGTGGCAGCCAAGGCCAAGCGCGAGCAGAGCGGTCCGGGCGGGAGGGCCGGCGGTGACGGCCGGTCCGCCGGGGACGGCCGCTCCGGGGGTGACGGCCGGTCCGCCGGGGAGCCGACGGCCGGGCGGCTGGCGAGGAAGCCGTACGAGCGGGAACTGCTCCGGCTCCAGCAGGAACTCGTGAAGCTCCAGGAGTGGGTGCGGGCCGAGGGGGCCCGGGTGGTGGTGGTGTTCGAGGGGCGGGACGCGGCCGGCAAGGGCGGGGCGATCAAGCGGGTGACGGAGTATCTGAACCCCCGCATCGCCCGGGTGGTCGCGCTGCCCACGCCCACCGAGCGCCAGCGCACCCAGTGGTACTTCCAGCGGTACGTCGAGCACCTGCCGGCGGCCGGGGAGATCGTCCTGTTCGACCGCAGCTGGTACAACCGGGCCGGGGTGGAGAAGGTGATGGGCTTCTGCACCGAGGAGGAGTACCGGCAGTTCCTGCACCAGTGCCCGACCTTCGAGCGGATGATCACCGAGTCCGGCGTGCTGCTGCGCAAGTACTGGTTCTCGGTCAGCGACACCGAGCAGGAGCGGCGCTTCCGGGACCGGCTGGCGGACCCGATGAAGCGGTGGAAGCTCTCGCCGATGGACGTCGAGTCGGTCACCCGCTGGGAGGACTACTCGCGGGCCAAGGACGAGATGTTCGTCCACACCGACACCCCGGAGTCGCCCTGGAACGTGGTGGAGAGCGACGACAAGCGGCGGGCCCGGATCAACATGATCGCCCACCTGCTCTCCACCGTCCCCTACCGGGAGGTCGGCCCGCGGAAGATCGTCCTGCCGCCCCGGCCCGCCTCGCGCGGCTACCGGCGCCCTCCGCGTGACCTGCAGAAGTACGTCCCGGACCACGCGGCGGGCCTGGGCCGGGACTGAGCGGCGGAGGGGGCTGGAGGCGGAGGGGCCGGAGGGCGCGGGGACCGGCGGTCGGCGGGGTGGGCGCCGGAACTGCTCCGAACGGCCGCGCGGCGTTGCCGGGGCCCCTCCCGCGGCGTGCGATGGATGTGCTCGGGAAGGCGCGGGCGCCCGGCGCGGCGCCCGCCGGAGGTCAGGAGACCCGCCCATGTTCGTTCGTACGGTCTACGCCACCGGCGACCCGGCCGCACTGGACCAGGCCCTCGACGGCCTCCGGGCCGAGGCGGTCGGACTCCTCGCCCCGCAGCCCGGCTACCGGGGCTTCGGGCTGTTCGCCGACCGGCAGCTCGGCATCCTCACCCTGGGCTCCTGGTGGGAGAGCGCCGAGGCGGAGCGGGACAGCGACGAACGGCTGCGCGGCCGGCGCGCCGAGCTGCTGGCCCCCTTCGCCGGGACGGTGACCACCGACGTCTGGGAGGCCGTGGTGGCCGCCCGGCCCGTCAAGGCCGGTCCGGGCGCCTGGTTCCGGCTGGCCCGGTTCGACTTCGACCGGGCGCAGGGCGACCGGATCGCCGCCGCCTTCCGCGAGCAGGCGCTGCCCGCCATGCAGCGGCTGGACGGGTTCCTCGGCGGCTCCATGCTGTTCAGCGTCGAGGACGAGCGCGGGTCGGTGGGCGGGCTCTTCGAGAGCCGGGCCGCGCTGGTGGCCTCCCGCGGGGCGGTCGCCGGGGCCCGGGCCAGGGCGGTGGGTGCCGGCGGGGTGACGCTGCGCTCGCTGGAGGAGTTCGAGGCCGTGGTGCTGGACCTGCCGAAGCACGCGTAGGCGCCGCCGCCGGCGCTGGCGGCGGCGTTGGACGGCCGCGGCGGCGGGCGGCGGCGGGCGGGCTCCGCGGTGCCGGACCGGGCTGTCGGCGTGCTCGCATAGGCTTCCGGTGTGGACGAACCGGACCTCTTCACCGCCGCCGCCGAGGAACGCCAGGCCAAGGAGCCCGGCCGGGCCCCGCTCGCCGTGCGGATGCGCCCGCGCACCCTCGACGAGGTGGCCGGGCAGCGTCAGCTGCTGAAGCCCGGCTCACCGCTGCAACGCCTGGTCGCCGGGTCGCGCGGCCCGGCCGCGACCAGCTCGGTGATCCTCTGGGGCCCGCCCGGCACCGGCAAGACCACGCTCGCGCACGTGATCAGCCAGGCCGTCGAGGGCCGCTTCGTCGAGCTGTCCGCGATCACCGCCGGGGTCAAGGAGGTCCGCGCCGTCATCGACGGCGCCCGCCGCGCCGTCGGCATGAGCGGCCGGGAGACGGTGCTCTTCCTGGACGAGATCCACCGCTTCTCCAAGGCGCAGCAGGACTCGCTGCTGCCCGCCGTGGAGAACCGCTGGGTCACCCTGATCGCCGCGACCACCGAGAACCCGTACTTCTCGGTGATCTCCCCGCTGCTCTCCCGCTCGCTGCTGCTCACCCTGGAGTCGCTGACCGACGACGACGTCCGCTCGCTGCTCCACCGCGCGGTGGCCGACGAGCGCGGCCTGGAGGGTGCGGTGGAGCTGACCGCGGAGGCCGAGGACCACCTGGTCCGGCTGGCCGGCGGGGACGCCCGGAAGGCGCTCACCACGCTGGAGGCCGCGGCCGGTGCGGCGCTGGAGAAGGGCGAGGCGAGCATCACGCTGGCCACCACCGAGACCGCCGTCAACCAGGCCGCCGTCCGCTACGACCGGGACGGCGACCAGCACTACGACGTGGCCAGCGCCCTGATCAAGTCGATCCGGGGCAGCGACGTGGACGCGACCCTGCACTACCTGGCGCGGATGATCGAGGCGGGCGAGGATCCGCGGTTCATCGCCCGCCGGCTGATGATCTCGGCCAGCGAGGACGTCGGCCTGGCCGATCCGACCGCGCTCCAGACGGCGGTGGCGGCGGCCCAGGCGGTGGCGCTGATCGGCTTCCCCGAGGCGCGGATCATCCTCTCCCAGGCGGCGATCGCGCTGGCGCTGGCGCCCAAGTCCAACGCCGCCTACCTGGCGATCGACGCGGCGCTGGCGGACGTCCGGCAGGGTCTGGCGGGTCCGGTGCCGCCGCACCTGCGGGACGCGCACTACGGCGGTGCCGGCAAGCTGGGCCACGGCAAGGGCTACCGGTACCCGCACGACCTGCCCGAGGGGATCGCGGCCCAGCAGTACGCGCCGGACGCGGTGCACGGCAAGGAGTACTACCAGCCGACCCGGCGGGGCGGGGAGGCCCGGTACGCGGACGTCGTGGAGTGGACCAGGGGGCGGCTCAGGGGCGAGTGATCCCCGGGTATACTCGTGCGGAGTGCCATGTCCCGGGACGGCGGACAGGGGGAGACCCCGACCGACCGGCCGCACCAGCGGGACACCGGCCAGGCCCTCCTCCGCGGGGGCCCAGGAGCGTTGCGCACCGTTTCGGTGTCGCGTGCAGCCCACCGGCTCGTCCGCGGTGGGCCACTCGTGTGCAAGCACTTCCGTGCCCGGCTCCGGAGAGCGGCTGATCGCACTGCCCGCAAGGGCGGTGGGGTTTTCTCCGGGTCGCGACGAGCGACCTCCGTCAACACCTGGTGAAGCCGTATTCATAAGCAAGGAAGGTTTGGTTCATGGCGAACCAGAAGCGTCCCAAGGTCAAGATCGCGCGTGCGCTCGGCGTGCCGCTGACCCCGAAGTCCGTCAAGTACTTCGAGGCCCGCCCGTACCCGCCCGGCCAGCACGGCCGTGGTCGCAAGCAGAACTCGGACTACAAGGTCCGTCTGCTTGAGAAGCAGCGTCTGCGCGCCCAGTACGACCTGAGCGAGAAGCAGATGGCGCGCGCGTTCGACCGCGCGAAGAAGGCCGAGGGCAAGACCGGTGAGGCGCTCGTCGCCGAGCTGGAGACCCGCCTGGACTCCCTGGTGCTGCGTTCGGGCATCGCCCGCACCATCTACCAGGCCCGCCAGATGGTCGTCCACGGTCACATCGAGGTCAACGGCGGCAAGGTCAACAAGCCGTCGTACCAGATGAAGCCGGGCTTCGTGGTCACCGTCCGCGAGCGCAGCAAGGAGAAGGTCCCGTTCCAGGTCGCCCGTGAGGGTGGCTACGCGGGCGAGGGCCAGACCCCGAAGTACCTTGAGGTCAACCTGAAGGCCCTGGCCTTCCGCCTGGACCGCGCGCCGCAGCGCAAGGAGGTCCCGGTGATCTGCGACGAGCAGCTCGTCGTCGAGTACTACTCGCGCTGACCCGCGAGCGGTACGCCTGCCGTACCCAGCGAGCCCCCGTCGCCCTCGTGGCGACGGGGGCTCGCCCCTTTTCCGGTGCCGCCGCCGTGATGCGGCCGCGGCGCCGGACCGTGTGGTCCGGGACCACGGCGGACGCGGACCGGCTCAGTACTCCTCGCCGGTCATCGCGGCGACGAGCCGCAGGTGCGGGCGGGCCTCCTCGGCGCGGCCCTGGCGCTCCAGCGTGCGGCCGAGCATCAGCCGGGCGTAGTCCTCGGCCGGGTCGGAGTCCAGTACCCGGCGCAGTTCGGCCTCGGCCCGGGAGAGCTGGGCGGAGTGGAAGTAGCTGCGGGCGAGCAGCATCCGGACCGAGAGGTTGGCCGGCTCCTCGGCGAGCACGTCCTCCAGCATCCGGGCGGCGTCGGTGTACGCCTTGGACTCGAAGTAGAACGTCGCCATGCGGTACTGGTCGGCGGTGTGGGTGGCCACGGGGTGCTCCTTCCGTACGGGCCGGGTGTCTCTGGCCGCTCCAGCAATGGACAAGATTCAACTATTCCCGGGTGCGGGACCGGCGCGGGACCGGGGCGAGGCCGGGCGGACCGGGGCGGGCCCGCGCGGCCCCCGGAGACCCCCGCCGGCTCCGCCGCCCGCTCAGTGCCAGACGGGGGACGGCTGCGGCGTCGGCGGCACCGGCCCGGGCCCGGTCCCGTGGCCGGGGCCGCCCGGGTGCTCCCCGCCGCCGAGCGCCCGGGACACGGCCGCGTCCAGGTCGAGCCGGGCGCCGGAGGCGAAGAAGTCGGTGAACTCCTGCTCGGTCAGTCCCGCCCCGGCCCGCTCCTCGCAGGCCCGGTGCGGTCCGTTGAAGGTCCGCGAACCGAAGAACGGCTTGCCCACCGTCCGCCAGATCCGGTGCGCCGCGCCCTGGAGCACCCGGGCCTCCCGCAGGTCGCCGGGCTCGCCCGGGCCGGCCGGCTCCGTCTCCAGCAGCGCCAGCAGGTCGATCGCCAGCACGATCCCCAGCAGGTCGTTGAACAGGTGGTTGAGCCGGACGCTCTCCCGGGCCAGCGCCCGGGCGGGCCGCACCTCGCCGTCCAGCCAGTGCGCGTACGCGAGGGCGTAGAGGGCGTACGCGTACGCCCACTGCTCGCCGTGCTCCTCGCAGAGCTCGCGGGCCTGCCCCAGCCAGAGCTCGCCGCTCTCCTGGTCGCCCTGGAAGAGGTAGGCGATGCCCAGCTCGAACATCGCCATCAGCACGTTGCTGTTCAGCTCGCCGATGGTCCGGTAGTGCCAGAGGGCCTCCTCGAACAGCTCGGCGGCGCGGGCCGGCTCGTCGCCGATCAGCGCCGCGCAGCCCTGCCGGTGCACGGCGTAGGCGAGCGCGCGGTCGTCGCCGGTGGCCAGCGCCTGGCGGCGGCACTCCTCCAGGGCGGGCCGGGCGGCGACCAGGTCCCCCTGGAGGGTGGCCATGTAGCCGGTCACCCAGAGCGCCTTGGCCCTGGCCCCGGTCGGCTCCGGGTCCAGCGCCAGCGCGCGGTCCAGCCAGTGCCGCCCCTCGCCGAGGTGTCCGCAGCCGACCCAGTAGAACCAGAGCGTGCCGGCCATCAGCAGCGCGAGCTGCTCCTCGCCGGGCTCGGCCAGGCAGAACTCCAGCGCGGCCCGCAGGTCGGCGTGCACCAGCTCGGTGCGCTCGGCGGTCTCCGCCTGCCGGGGGCCGAACCACTCGACCTCGCCCCAGGTGGCCACGCCCAGGTACCAGTCGCGGTGCCGGCGCAGCAGCCGCTGCTCGTCCCCGGCCGCGCGCAGCCACTGCAGCCCGTACTCGCGGACGGTGTCCAGCAGCCGGAACCGGACGCCGTAGGCGCAGTCCTCGCGCAGCACCACGGACTTGGCGACCAGCTCGGTCAGCAGGTCGAGCAGTTCGTCCGGGTCGACGCCCCGGCCGGCGCACACGTACTCGGCGGCGTCCAGGTCGAAGCCGCCCGCGAAGACCGAGAGGCGGGCCCAGAGTAAACGTTCCTGCACTGTGCAGAGCTCGTGACTCCAGCCGATCGTCGTGCGGAGCGTCTGGTGGCGCGGCAGGGCCGTCGGGTCGCCCCCGGTCAGCAGCCGGAACCGGTCGTCCAGCCGGGCGCCGATCTGCGCCACCGACAGCGCCCGCAGCCGCCCGGCGGCCAGCTCCACGGCCAGCGGGATGCCGTCCAGCCGTCGGCAGAGCCGGGCGATCACCTCCGCGCCCTCGGTCGAGACGTCGAAGGCGGGCACCACCGCCCGGGCCCGGTCCGCGAACAGCCGCACCGCGTCCGGCAGCACCCCCGGGCGCACCGGGCCGACCGGCAGCGGCGCCAGGGTCAGCAGGTGCTCGCCGGCCGTCCGCAGCGCCACCCGGCTGGTGGTGAGCACCCGCAGCCCGGGCAGCGCCCGCAGCAGTGCCCGGACCAGCTCCGCGCAGGCCTCCACGAGGTGCTCGCAGCCGTCCAGCACCAGCAGCAGCCGCCGGCCGGCCAGCTGCTCGACCAGCACGTCCAGCGGGGGCCGGGCCGTGCCGTCGGTCAGCCGCAGCGCCTCCAGGACGGCGTGCCCCAGCAGCTGCCGGTCCTGCACGGGCGCGACCTCGACCAGCCAGGTGCCGTCCGGGAACGCGCCGGCCGCCCGGGCCGCCGCGCGCAGCGCCAGCCGGCTCTTGCCGACCCCGCCCGGGCCGGTCACCGTCACCAGCCGCTGCCCCGCCAGCAGCCGGGCCAGCTCGGTCAGCTCCCGCTGCCGGCCGACGAAGCTGGTGACCTCCGCCGGCAGCCGCCCCGGCGGCGCACCTCCGGGCTGCGGTGTGGATTCCCCGTCCAAGCGCTGCTCCCCGTGTCCCGGCCCGGGCCTGCGGTCCGGGCGTCCGTCGGGCCGCGTGGGTGGCGGCCTGCCTGGCAGAACGAGGTGACCGGCGGGTAGGTTACGCGCGCGGATCGCACACCCGACCGGATCGCCGGGCGGGCCCGCCCGGATAACCCGGTCCGGAAACCGGTCGTGGTCGCGATAGGGTTCCCCTGGAGAACCGCAAGGCGAGGGAGCGCGCAAAAGTGTCCGTGGGAGAGCTGGCCGGTCTGCTCGTCGCCGTGTTCTGGGCGGTCCTGGTCACCCTGCTCGCGGTCGTCCTGGTCCGCCTCTCCCGGGTGCTCAAGGAGGCCACCGTCCTGGTCTCCGCCGTCACCGAACAGGCCGTCCCCCTGCTGACCGACGCCGGCGCGGCCGTGCGCAGCGCCAACGAGCAGCTGGAGCGGGTCGACGAGATCACCGCCAACGTGCAGGACGCCGCGGCCAACGCCAACGCCCTCTCCTCCACCGTCGCGGCCACCCTGGGCGGGCCGCTGGTCAAGGTCGCGGCCTTCAGCTACGGCGTGCGCAAGGCCGTCGCCAAGCAGCAGGGCGGCCCGTCGGTGCCCGCCCAGCCGTCCGAGCGCGAGGAGCTGGCCCGGCTGATCCGGGCCGAGGTGCGCGCGGCGACCGTGCAGAAGAGCGGCCTGATCGCCCGGGTCCGGCGCGCGGTGAGGAGCTGACGGCATGGTGCGACGCATCTTCTGGATGGCGGTCGGCGCCGGCGCCACCGTCTGGGCCGTGAACAAGGCCAACGAGGCGGTCCACCGGCTCACCCCCGACAGCCTCTCCGGCACCGCTGCGCGCGGCGCGCTCGACCTGGGCGACGCCGCCAAGCGGTTCGCGCGGGACGTGAAGGCCGGCATGGCCGAGCGCGAGGAGCAGCTGCGCGAGGACCTCGGGCTGGACGGCACCGCCGTCGTGGAGCCCCGCCGCCGCAGGGTCCTGCGCGGCGAGCCCCAGTACCGAGCTATCTCGGCGGCGCCCGGCAGCCCGGCCGCCGCCCTGCCTCCGTCCAGCAGTGCCCGCGCATCGTCCGACGATGCCCGCACCACCCCCCAAGCCATCGAAAAGACGCCCCGTCGTGCGCTTCCGCCGCGGGGCGGTACGAACCGGAAGGACCACTAATGGAGTCGGCAGAGATCCGCCGCCGCTGGCTGCGCTTCTTCGAGGAGCGCGGCCACACCGTCGTTCCGTCGGCGTCCCTGGTCGCCGACGACCCCACCCTGCTGCTGGTCAACGCCGGCATGGTGCCGTTCAAGCCGTACTTCCTGGGTGAGGTCAAGCCGCAGTTCTCGCGCGCCACCAGCGTGCAGAAGTGCGTCCGCACCCTGGACATCGAGGAGGTCGGGAAGACCACCCGGCACGGCTCCTTCTTCCAGATGTGCGGCAACTTCTCCTTCGGCGACTACTTCAAGGAAGGCGCCATCAAGTTCGCCTGGGAGCTGCTCACCGGCTCCGTCGCGGACGGCGGCTACGGCCTGGAGAAGGAGAAGCTCTGGATCACCGTCTACCAGGACGACGACGAGGCCGAGCAGATCTGGCGCGACGTCATCGGCGTGCCGTCCGAGCGCATCCAGCGCCTCGGCATGAAGGACAACTTCTGGTCGATGGGCGTCCCCGGCCCGTGCGGCCCGTGCTCGGAGATCAACTACGACCGCGGCCCCGCCTACGGCGAGGAGGGCGGCCCGGCCGTCAACGGCGAGCGCTACCTGGAGATCTGGAACCTGGTCTTCATGCAGTACGAGCGCGGCCACGGTGACGGCAAGGACGGGTTCGAGATCCTCGGCGACCTGCCGAGCAAGAACATCGACACCGGCCTCGGCCTGGAGCGCCTCGCCGCCATCCTGCAGGGCGTCGACAACCTCTTCGAGATCGACACCAGCCGGATGATCCTGGACCGGGCGGCCGAGCTCACCGGCCACACCTACGGCGCCGACCACAAGTCGGACGTCTCGCTGCGCGTGGTCACCGACCACATCCGCACCGCGCTGATGCTGATCGGCGACGGCGTCACCCCGGGCAACGAGGGCCGCGGCTACGTGCTGCGCCGCATCCTGCGCCGCGCCATCCGCAACATGCGCCTGCTGGGCGCCACCGGCGTGGTCGCCAAGGACCTCACCGACACCGCCATCAAGGCGATGGCCCCGCAGTACCCGGAGCTGGAGAGCGACCGCAAGCGCATCGAGACGGTCGTCACCGGCGAGGAGGCGGCCTTCCTGCAGACCCTGAAGTCCGGCACCACCCTGCTGGACACCGCCGTCACCGAGACCAAGCAGGCCGGCGGCGCCGTGCTCTCCGGCGACCAGGCCTTCAAGCTGCACGACACCTACGGCTTCCCGATCGACCTGACCCTGGAGATGGCCGAGGAGCAGGGCCTCCAGGTCGACGAGGCCGGCTTCCGCCGCCTGATGCAGGAGCAGCGGGACCGCGCCAAGGCGGACGCCAGGGCCAAGAAGATGGGCCACGCCGACGTCGCCGCGTACCGCGAGGTCGCCGACGGCTCCGGGGCCAGCGTCTTCACCGGCTACACCCTCACCGAGGGCGAGGCCACCGTGGTCGGCCTGCTGGTCGACGGCGTGCCGTCGCCGGCCGCGTCCGAGGGCGACGAGGTCGAGATCATCCTCGACCGCACCCCGTTCTACGCCGAGGGCGGCGGCCAGCTCGCCGACCACGGCCGGATCCGGCTGGACTCCGGCGCGGTCGTCGAGATCCGCGACGTGCAGCAGCCCGTCCCGGGCGTGGTCGTGCACTCCGGCGGCGTGCTGTTCGGCGAGGTCGTGCTCGGCGCCGCCGCGTACGCCACCATCGACGTGGAGCGCCGCCGGGCGATCGCCCGTGCCCACTCGGCCACCCACCTGACCCACCAGGCGCTGCGCGACGCGCTCGGCCCGACGGCCGCCCAGGCCGGTTCGGAGAACGCGCCGGGCCGCTTCCGCTTCGACTTCGGTTCGCCCGCCGCCGTGCCCGGCAGCGTGCTGGTCGACGTCGAGCAGAAGATCAACGACGTGCTGACCCGCGAGCTGGAGGTCACCGCCGAGGTCATGACGATGGACCAGGCCCGCAAGGCCGGTGCCATCGCCATGTTCGGCGAGAAGTACGGCGACGAGGTCCGGGTCGTCACCAT
This sequence comes from Kitasatospora sp. NBC_00458, assembly GCF_036013975.1. Lineage (NCBI taxonomy): Bacteria > Bacillati > Actinomycetota > Actinomycetes > Kitasatosporales > Streptomycetaceae > Kitasatospora > Kitasatospora sp. NBC_00458. The sequence goes on along the minus strand of NZ_CP107904.1, from coordinate 1,915,109 downwards.
CGGCGACTTCTCCAAGGAGCTGTGCGGTGGCACGCACGTCGGCAACACCGCCCAGCTGGGCCTGGTGAAGCTGCTCGGCGAGTCCTCGATCGGCTCCGGCGTGCGCCGCGTCGAGGCGCTGGTCGGCGCCGACGCGTACCGCTTCCTGGCCCGTGAGCACACCGTGGTCGCCCAGCTCACCGAGCTGGTCAAGGGCCGCCCGGAGGAGCTGCCCGAGAAGATCTCCGGCATGCTCGCCAAGCTGAAGGACGCCGAGAAGGAGATCGAGCGCTTCCGCGCCGAGAAGGTGCTCGCGGCCGCCGCGGGCCTCGCCGACTCGGCCGAGGACGTGCGCGGCATCGCCGTGGTGGCCGCCAGGGTCGCCGACGGCACCGGCGCGGACGAGCTGCGCAAGCTGGTCCTGGACGTGCGCGGTCGGCTGGGCTCGCGCCCGGCCGTGGTCGCCGCCTTCACCGTCGCGAACGACCGCCCGCTGACCGTGATCGCCACCAACGAGGAAGCCCGCGGGCGCGGCGTCAAGGCCGGCGAGCTGGTCCGCACCGCCGCCAAGACCCTCGGCGGCGGCGGCGGCGGCAAGGACGACGTCGCCCAGGGCGGCGGCAGCAACCCGGGCGCGGTCGACGAGGCCATCGCCGCGGTGCGCGGCCTGGTCGCGGAGCGCGCCTCCTGATGGACGAGCAGGTCGAGGAACGGCCCTTCCGGCGGGGGCGGCGGATCGCCGTCGACGTCGGGGACGCCCGGATCGGGGTCGCGTCCTGCGACCCCGACGGGGTGCTCGCCACACCGGTCGAGACCGTCCCCGCAGGGGTGAAGTCGCAGGCCCGGATCGCCGCGATCGCCGAGGAGTACGGCGCGATCGAGGTGATCGTCGGGCTGCCGCGCTCGCTCAGCGGCAAGGAGGGCCCGGCGGCGGAGAAGGTCCGCGGGTACGCGGCCCGGCTGGCGAACCGGCTCTGGCCGGTGCCGGTTCGGCTGGTGGACGAGCGGATGTCGACCGTCACCGCCACCCACGGGCTGCGCGCCTCCGGGGTCAAGGCGAAGAAGGGCCGCTCGGTCGTCGACCAGGCGGCGGCCGTCGTGATCCTCCAGTCCGCCCTTGAGTCCGAACGGGTGAGCGGACGCCCGCCCGGTGAGAGCGTCGAGGCGGCCGGCTGACCGGCCTGATCTAACGTCCCGATGAGGGGCCCGTGCGGACGCGTCCGCACGGGCCCCTCTGCCGTTGCCGTCGTGCGCTTTCCGCGCGGACCCGCAGAGGGGCGCAGTGACCGACCTGGACTTCACGCCCGGACTCACCCCCGGCCATCTCGGTGCGCCGGCCGTGGAACCGGAGGGCCGCCCGCCGGGGGCGCACCGCCGGCGCCCCGAGCCGCCGGACCCGCACCGCCGGCGCAACGGGCTGGCCTGCCTGCTCACCGCGCTCTCGCTGATCGCGGTGTTCGGCGGGGCCGGGCTGGCCGGGTTCAGCTGGATCCAGGGCCAGCACAAGCCGCCGGCCGTCGCGGACTACGCGGGCGGCGGGTCCGGTTCGGTCCAGGTCTCGGTGCCGGAGGGCGCGGGGCTCAGCCAGATCGCCTCGGCCCTGGTGCGCAACGGCGTCGTCGCCAGCTCGATCGCCTTCACCCGGGCGGCCAAGGGCAGTGCGGCCGCCGCCGGGCGGATCCAGCCCGGCACCTACACACTGCGGCAGAAGATGTCCGCGGCCGCCGCGCTCGCCGTGCTGGTGGACCCGGCCAACGCCAACGGCCTGACCATCCCCGAGGGGTGGCGGGGCAGCCAGATCTACGCGGCGATCGACCGCAAGCTCCAGCTCCCCGAGGGCACCACCGAGAAGGCGGCCCAGGAGCAGGCCGCCGAACTGGGCCTGCCGGAGTTCACCAACGGCAGCCCCGAGGGGTACCTCTTCCCCGCGACGTACAGCGTCACCGAGGACACCACCGCGGTCGACCTGCTGAAGCAGATGGTCGAGCGGGCCGGCAAGGAGTTCGCCCGGGACGACGCGGAGGTCGTCGCGCAGAACCTCGGGCAGAGCCTGTACGGGCTGGTGACCATCGCGAGCATGATCCAGGGCGAGGCCGACAACACCGAGGACATGGGCAAGGTGTCCCGGGTCATCTACAACCGGCTGGCGAAGGGCATGCCGCTCCAGCTGGACTCGACCATCAACTACGCGCTCGGGCGGTCGACGCTGAACACCAGCGTCACCGACACGCGGCTCGACTCCCCCTACAACACCTACCGGCACACCGGGTTGCCGCCGACGCCGATCTCCAACCCGGGGCGGCAGGCGATCATGGCGGCGGTCGACCCGGTGGCGGGGGACTGGCTCTACTTCGTCACGGTGAAGCCCGGGGACACCCGGTTCACCGACAGCTTCGACGTGCAGCAGAAGAACGTGGCGGAGTTCAACGCCAACCGGGTGTCGGCGAGCCCCTCGGCCTCCGCGTCGGAGCCGTCCTCGGGGGCGGCCTCGGCGGGTGCCTCGGTGCCGTCGGGGGAGGCCGGGCACTGAGCCGCCGCGCGGGCCGCCGACCTGCCGGGCGGCCGTCGCCGCCGGGGCGGGCGGGGCGGGCGGGACGGTGGCGCGGTGACGGTCCGGCAGGCGCCCGGTGGCTGTCCGGTGGCGGTTCGGCGGGTGTTCGACGGGTCTCCGGAGTGCGTCCGGTGGCGGTCCGGTGACGGGGCGGTGCACGTCCGCCGGCCCGGTCGGGCGGACTCCCGCCGGGGGTCGGCCCGCGGTGCACCGGCCGCGTACGGAGGGTCCGGCCGGCGGCCGAGGGCCCGGCCGGGAGACCGTCTGCGGTACGGTAGCGTCTCCGTCCAGGTGTTGCGCTAGCACGCCGGTTCGAGAATCAGCCGGGACACCGTCCCGGACGGCCGGGCCGATCCTCCGGTCGTCTCCGTCGGTATAAGGGGATCAATGACCGATCTGGGTCGGGGCTACGGCCCCCAGGGCTCCGAGCCGTGGAATCCGGACGATCCCGGGTACGGCGGTCAGCAGCCGGTCCCCGGCCAGCAGGACGGGCAGTGGCAGCAGCACCCCCAGCAGGCGCAGTACGGCGGCGGTGAACAGGGGTACCCGCAGCAGCAGATGCAGCCCGGCATGGGCGGCCAGCAGCAGGGCGTGGGTCAGCAGGGCATGGGTCAGCAGGGTTACCCCCAGCAGGGGCAGCCCCAGCAGGGCTACCCGCAGGGCCAGGGATTCCCGCAGGGCCAGGGCTATCCGCAGGAGCAGCAGCAGTTCGGGGGCGGCCAGCAGGGCTACGGGCAGCAGCAGGTCCCCCAGGGCATGCCGCAGCAGGGCTACCCGCAGCAGCAGATGCAGCCCGGCATGGGCGGCCAGCAGCAGGGCATGGGTCAGCAGGGCATGGGTCAGCAGGGTTACCCCCAGCAGGGGCAGCCCCAGCAGGGCTACCCGCAGGGCCAGGGATTCCCGCAGGAGCAGCAGCAGTTCGGGGGCGGCCAGCAGGGCTACCCGCAGCAGCAGATGCCCCAGGGCACGCAGCAGCAGCCCGGCCAGCAGCCCGGACAGCAGCAGCCCCTGCAGCAGCAGCCCGTCCCGCCGCAGGCCGGGGAGGCGCAGGCCGGATCGCGCCGGCGGAAGGCGCCCGCCGCCGCGCCGGCCTCCGGTCCGGGCCCGGACGGCATCGACTGGGAGGCCGAGGCCGCCGCCCTGGAGGCCGGCGCCGGCCCCGCGGAGGCCGCGCCCGAGCACGCCGAGGACGAGTGGGACGGCCACGAGGAGGAGTACTCCGAGGGCGACGGGGACGCGTTCGAGGAGCAGGACGGCTTCCTCGGCGAGGAGGACCAGTCCCGCGAGGCGAAGAAGAAGCGCAAGGAGAAGGGCAAGAAGTCGGGGCGCCGCAACGGCGGCGCCTGCCTGGTGGTCGCACTGGTGCTGCTCGGCGCCATGGGCGGCGCCGGCTGGTGGGGCTACGGCTTCTACCAGGACAACTTCGGTCCGCCGCCGGACTTCAGCGGCAAGGGCAGCGGCACGACGACGGTGGAGATCAAGCAGGGCGCGGTCGGGTCCCAGATGGGTGCGGCGCTGAAGGCCGCGGGCGTGGTGAAGAGCGTCAAGGCCTTTACCAACGCGTGCGACAAGAACCCGAAGTGCGCCACCATCCAGCCCGGTACGTACACCGTTCCCCGGGAGATGTCGGCCGAGTCCGCCGTCACGAGCCTCGTGGAGGCCAACGGCGGCGAGAAGCTGATCATCCAGGAGGGGCTGACCGCCGCCGCCACCTACGTCAAGATCGACGACAAGCTGCAGCTCCCCAAGGGCACCACGGCCGAGGTCGCCAAGGCCCAGGTCGGCAGCCTCGGACTGCCCCCGTACGCCAACGGCAACATCGAGGGCTTCCTCTGGCCGGCCCGCTACTCGATCGCCGACGGCATGAAGCCCGAGGACCTGCTCAAGCAGATGGTCAAGAACGCCGTCGAGCGCTATGCCGCCCTGGACGCGGAGGCTCCCAAGATCGGCCTCAAGACCGGCTACGAGGTCGTCATCGAGGCGAGCATCCTGCAGGCCGAGGGCAACAACCCGGCGGACTTCGCGAAGATGGCCCGGACCATCCAGAACCGGCTGGCCGACAAGGGCAAGATCGACGGCAAGCTCGGTATGGACACCACGCTGCAGTACGCGCTGGGCCGCAAGGTGCTGGACAAGAAGGACATCAACGACGCGTCCAACAAGTACAACACCTACTACAACCCGGGCCTGCCGCCCGGCCCGATCTCCAACCCCGGCCAGGACGCCATCAAGGCGACGCTGAACCCGGCGGACGGCAAGTGGCTGTACTTCATCGCGATGTCGCCGACCAGCACCCTGTTCGCCGAGACGGACACCGAGCACGCGGCCAACGTCGAGGAGTACTGCAAGGCGAACGGCCAGAAGTTCGACAAGGTGGCCGTCCACTGCACGACCAAGTGACGGCGGACCACGGCCGGGGAGGCACCAGCATGACCAGCAGGCACCGGGCCGCCGTCCTCGGCTCGCCCATCGTCCACTCGCTCTCGCCGGACCTGCACCGGGCCGCCTTCGCGGCGCTCGGGCTGGACGACTGGCGGTACGACCGCTTCGAGGTGGACGAGGAGGGGCTGCCCGCCTTCCTCGCCGGACTGGACGAGGCCGAGTGGGCGGGCCTGTCGCTCACCATGCCGCTCAAGCGGGCGGTCATCCCGCTGCTCGACGAGGTCAGCGGCACCGCGCGCTCGGTGGAGGCGGTGAACACCGTCGTGTTCACCGCCGACGGGCGGCGGACCGGTGACAACACCGACGTCCCCGGGCTGGTCAACGCGCTGCGCGAGCGCGGCGTGACCGACGTCCCGTCGGCGGCGGTGCTCGGCGCCGGCGCCACCGCCTCCTCGGCGCTGGCGGCGCTGGCCCTGCTCGGCACCCGCGAGGTGACCGTCTACGTGCGCAGCCCCGAGCGGGCCCGCGAGATGGCGGAGCTGGGCGAGCGGCTCGGCGTCGCCGTCCGGACCGCCGACTGGGCGCGCGGTGCCGAGGCGCTGGCCCAGCCGCTGACCGTCTCCACCACGCCCGCCGGTGCCACCGACGGCTTCGCGGACGCGCTCCCGGCCGAGCCGGGTGCGCTGTTCGACGTGCTCTACCACCCGTGGCCGACCCGGCTGGCCGCCGTCTGCACGGAGCGCGGGGCGACCGTGCTCGGCGGGCTGGACCTGCTGGTGCACCAGGCGGTGCTCCAGGACGAACTCTTCACCGGGCGCACGCCCGGCCCGCTGGCGGCGGTCCGCGCGGCGGGCGAGGCGGCGCTCGCCGCCCGCTGAGCCCGGGGGTCCGCCGGGCGCGGCCCCGGACCCGCCGCGGCACCACCCCGGGGCGCGCCGGACCCTGGTCCGGTCCGTCCGCAGGTCGGCCGGTCGCCGTCCGTCACGCGGACCGTGCGGCCGGGCGGTCCCGGGACGTGAAAGGATTCGGGGGAGAAGGCACGCACGCCCGGGCGGGTCGCGGCTGCGCGGCCGGTCCGCTGATGAAGGAGCTCCGTTGGGTACGTTGCGCTGGCTGACGGCGGGGGAGTCGCACGGTCCCGCACTCGTCGCGACGCTGGAGGGCCTGCCCGCCGGTGTACCGGTCACCACCGCCGTGGTGGCCGACGCGCTGGCGCGCCGCCGGCTCGGCTACGGCCGCGGCGCACGGATGAAGTTCGAGCAGGACGAGGTGACCTTCCTCGGCGGCGTCCGGCACGGCGAGACCATGGGCAGCCCGGTGGCGATCATGGTCGGCAACACCGAGTGGCCGAAGTGGGAGCAGGTCATGTCGGCCGACCCGGTCGACCCCGAGGTGCTGGCCGGGCTCGGCCGCAACGAGGCGCTGACCCGCCCCCGCCCCGGCCACGCCGACCTGGCCGGCATGCAGAAGTACTCGATCGACGAGGCCCGTCCGATCCTGGAGCGCGCCAGCGCCCGTGAGACGGCCGCCCGGGTCGCGCTCGGCGCCGTCGCCCGCGCGTTCCTCAAGGAGACCTGCGGCATCGAGATCGTCAGCCACGTGGTCGAGCTGGCCGCCGCCAAGGCCCCGGCCGGCGTGCTGCCGCTGCCGTCCGACGAGGCGAAGCTGGACGCGGACCCGGTCCGCTGCCTGGACGCCGACGCCTCGAAGGCGATGGTCGCCGAGATCGACCAGGCCCACAAGGACGGCGACACCCTCGGCGGCGTCGTCGAGGTGCTCGCCTACGGCGTGCCGGTCGGCCTCGGCTCGCACGTGCACTGGGACCGCCGGCTGGACGCCCGCCTCGCCGCCGCGCTGATGGGCATCCAGGCGATCAAGGGCGTCGAGGTCGGCGACGGCTTCGAGCTGGCCCGGGTGCCCGGTTCCCAGGCGCACGACGAGATCGTCCCGACCCCCGAGGGCACCAGGCGCACCTCCGGCCGCTCCGGCGGCACCGAGGGCGGCCTCTCCACCGGGGAGCTGCTGCGGGTGCGCGCCGCGATGAAGCCGATCGCGACCGTCCCGCGCGCGCTGCGCACCGTCGACGTGCGCACCGGCGAGCCGGCGAAGGCGCACCACCAGCGTTCGGACGTCTGTGCCGTGCCGGCCGCCGGCATCGTCGCGGAGGCCATGGTCGCCCTGGTGCTGGCCGACGCGGTGAGCGAGAAGTTCGGCGGCGACCACGTGTCGGAGACCCGCCGCAACGTGCAGGGCTACCTCGACAACCTGATCGTCCGATGACCGCACCCGTCGTGGTGCTGGTCGGCCCGCCCGGCAGTGGCAAGACCACCGTCGGGCGGGCCCTCGCCGAGCGGCTCGGCGTCGGGTTCCGGGACACCGACGCGGACATCGAGGCGCAGGCGGGCAAGCCCATCCCGGAGATCTTCATCGACGAGGGCGAGCCGCACTTCCGCGAGCTGGAGGCGGCGGCCGTGCGGGCCGCCGCCGGGACCCACGACGGCGTGCTCGCGCTCGGCGGCGGCGCGGTGATGGCCGACGCCACCCGCGAACTGCTGCACGGGCTGCCAGTGGTGTTCCTGGAGGTCCCGCAGGCCGACGCGGTCAAGCGGGTCGGCCTGGACGCCCCCCGCCCGCTGCTGGCCGTCAACCCGCGGGCCCGCTGGCGCGAGCTGATGGAGGCCCGCCGCCCCCTCTACCTGGAGGTGGCCACCGCCGTCGTCGACACCGCCGGCCGCACGCCCGGGCAGGTCGCGGACGCCGTACTGGAAGCACTGGAGCTGAAGACCCCCCATGACTGACATCGTCAGGATTCACGTCGGCGGCAGCGCCGGCCACGACCCGTACGACGTGCTGATCGGGCACCGGCTGCTCGGCGAGCTGGCGCCGCTGATCGGCGGCCGGGCCAGGCGGGTGGCGATCATCCACCCGGAGGCGCTGGAGGCCACCGCCGAGGCGATCCGCGAGGACCTGCTCGGCGAGGGCTACGAGGCGATCGCCCTCCAGGTGCCCAACGCCGAGGAGGCGAAGAGCGCCGAGGTGGCGGCCTACTGCTGGTCGGTGCTCGGCCAGACCGGCTTCACCCGCAGCGACGTCGTCGTCGGGCTCGGCGGCGGCGCCACCACCGACCTGGCCGGCTTCGTCGCCGCCACCTGGCTGCGCGGGGTCCGCTGGATCTCGATGCCCACCACGCTGCTCGGCATGGTCGACGCGGCGGTCGGCGGCAAGACCGGCATCAACATCGCCGAGGGCAAGAACATGGTCGGCGCCTTCCACCCGCCGGTGGGCGTGCTGGCCGACCTCGGCACCCTGGAGACGGTCCCGAAGCACGACTACGTCTCCGGCCTCGCCGAGGTCGTCAAGTGCGGGTTCATCGCCGACCCGGCCATCCTCGACCTGATCGAGGCCGACCCGGAGGGCGCGAAGACCCCCGCCGGGCCGCACACCGTCGAGCTGATCCGGCGCGCCATCCAGGTCAAGGCCGACGTGGTCTCCGGCGACCTCAAGGAGTCGGGCCGCCGGGAGATCCTCAACTACGGCCACACCCTCGGCCACGCCATCGAGCGCAACGAGCGGTACAAGTGGCGGCACGGCGCCGCGATCTCGATCGGCATGGTGTTCGCCGCCGAGCTGGGCCGGCTGGCCGGCCGGCTGGACGACGAGACCGCCGACCGGCACCGCAAGGTGCTCGCCTCGGTCGGCCTGCCGCTCAGCTACCGCGCGGACGCCTGGCCGAAGCTGCTGGACGCGATGAAGATCGACAAGAAGTCGCGCGGCGACCTGATCCGCTTCATCGTGCTGGACGGCCTGGGCAGGACCTCCGTGCTGGAGGGCCCAGACCCGTCCCTGCTGGTCGCCGCGTACGCGGAGGTCTCCTCGTGACGAGGGTCCTGGTGCTCAACGGCCCCAACCTCGGCCGGCTCGGCAGCCGGGAGCCGGACGTCTACGGCTCCACCTCGTACACCGGGCTGGTCGCGCGCTGCACGGCGCTCGGCGAGGAGCTGGGCTTCGCGGTCGAGGTGCACGAGACCAACTCCGAGCAGCAGATGGTCGAGTGGCTGCACGAGGCGGCCGACGGCAGGGTCCCGGTGGTGATCAACCCGGGCGCGTTCACCCACTACTCGTACGCGATGCGGGACGCCGCCGCGCAGCGGACCGCACCGCTGATCGAGGTGCACATCTCCAACCCGTACGCCCGGGAGACCTTCCGGCACACCTCGGTGATCGCCGCGGTGGCCTCCGGCACGATCGCCGGATTCGGGATCGGCTCGTACGAGCTGGCCCTGCGCGCCCTCGCCGAGCAGCTCACCACGGGCTGACGGGCGGGCGGTGAGCACGTCGGCGGCCGGGCGGCGGACTGTGTCCGCTGCCCGGCCGCCGTGTAGTGTCCCCGCTGAAAAGAAGTCGGGAGGTGACCGTGACGCAGTACGCCGGGGGTGGAGAAGTCCCCCCACGTCCCGTCGCTCCGCCGGTTCCGCCGGCCCCGCCGTACCCCGGTAGCGCCGCCGGGCCGGCCGCGTCCGCGCCCTCGTCCGCGCCGGACCCGCTGTCGGGGCCGCCGACCGTGCCCGTGCCGGTGGTCCGGCCGGACACCGCGCCCTCCCCGGGCGGGGGGCCTTCCGGGGCGCCCGCCGGGGTGCCGGCGGGGCCGTCCGCGGGTCAGCTGCCCGGTCCGCAGCCGGGTCAGCAGCCGGGCCCGCCCGTGGGGCGGCCGCCGGGTTCCCCGGCCGGGCCTTCGGCCGGGCTGCCTCCGGTGCCGCCGGCTCCCGCGCCCGCTCCCGTGCCCGCCCCGGTTCCCGCTCCCGCCCCGGCCGGTCCGCCGCCCGTACGGCTGGCGGCTCCCGCCCCGGCCCCGGTGCCGCCCGGTTCCACCGGGCACTTCCTGCTGCCCTCCGGTGCGCCCGTCCAGCTCCCGGTGCACGCGCCGCAGCAGCACGCGCCCACCGGTCCGATCGCGGTGCTGCTGATCGGCCCGGCCGGTGCCGGCAAGACCACCGTCGCCCGGCACTGGGCCGAGCGGCGCCCCAGCCCGACCGCGCACATCAGCCTCGACGACGTCCGGGAGTGGGTGCAGTCCGGCTTCGCCAACCCGCAGTCCGGCTGGAACAACGCCTCCGAGGCGCAGTACCGGCTGGCCCGGCGGACCTGCGGTTTCGCCTGCCGCAACTACCTCGCCAACGGCATCTCCTGCATCATCGACGACGCCGTCTTCCCGGACCGCCCGGCGATCGGCCTCGGCGGCTGGAAGCGGCACATCGGGCCGGGCATGATCCCGGTGGTGCTGCTGCCCAGTCTGGACTCGGTGCTCAGCCGCAACGCGCGGCGCAGCGGCAACCGGCGGCTCGGGGACGAGGAGGTCGCCCGGATCCACGGGCGGATGGCCGGCTGGTACAACTCCGGGCTGCCGATCATCGACAACTCCCACCTGGACGTCGCGGCGACCGCCGCCGAGCTGGACCGGGTGATCCTGGCCCGGCTGCTGGGCATCCCGGTGCGCTGAGCGGTCGGTCCGACGGGCCGCTCGTCCGTTCGTCCGACCGGCTGCCCGTCCGTTCGTCCGGCGGTCCGACAGTCCGTTCGTGCGGCTGTCCGTGCGGCTGTCCGCCGGCCCGGTCTGTCGGTGCCGGCTGAGAAGATGGACGGGTCCTGATCGCACCACCAGGGGGAGCCGCGCCCGTGCCGGAAGGCCACATCATCCACCGTCTCGCCGCCGAGAACCACCGGGCCTTCGGTGGCCGTCCGGTCCGTGCCACCAGCCCGCAGGGCCGGTTCGCGGACAGCGCCGCACTGATCGACGGGCAGGAGCTGGTCGCGGCCGAGGCCACCGGCAAGCACCTGTTCCTGGGCTTTGCGGACGACGCGTGGGTCCACGTCCACCTCGGCCTCTACGGCGGCTTCAGCTTCGGGGACGGGCCGGCTCCGGCGCCGGTCGGCCTGGTCCGGCTGCGGCTGGAGAACGACGACCACTTCGCCGACCTGCGCGGCCCCAACACCTGCGCGCTGATCACCGGCGAGGAGAAGGCGGCCGTCGCCGCCCGGCTCGGGCCCGACCCGCTGCGGGCCGACGCCGACCCGGAGCTCGCCTGGCGGCGGATATCCGGCAGCCGGACGACGGTCGCGGCGCTGCTGATGGACCAGAAGGTGCTGGCGGGGGTCGGCAACGTCTACCGCGCCGAGGTGCTGTTCCGGCACGGCATCGACCCGCACCGGGCCGGCCGCGACCTGCGCCGCGCCGAGTGGGACGCGATCTGGGCGGACCTGGTCGCGCTGATGCGCGAGGGCGTCGGCGCGGGCCGGATCGACACCGTCCGGCCCGAGCACACCCCGGAGGCGATGGGCCGGCCGCCGCGCGTCGACGACCACGGCGGAGAGGTCTACGTCTACCGCCGGGCCGCCATGCCCTGCCTGGTCTGCGGCACCGACGTCCGCACCGAGGAGCACGCCTCGCGTAACCTCTTCTGGTGCCCGACCTGCCAGCGGGCGTAGCGGTTCCGCCGCCGCGGGGGAGCGGCGCCGGGGCGCGGCGGTCGGCCGCCGTACCCCGCCAGCCGTCCGGTCGGAGGAACGGTCAGCCGGTCGCGGCGGTGGACCCGGGACGCTCCTCGTCGGCCGTGTGACCGGGGAGCTCGATGTGCTCGCCCCCGGCGCACTCGTCGAGGAGGGGGCGCATGGCGTCGTCGACGAGCCGGTAGCGCACCACACGTCCGTCCTTCTCCCCGGCCACCACGCCCGCGGTGCGCAGCAGCCTCAGCGCCTGGGAGACGGCCGGGTCGCGCATGCCGGTGGCGACCGCCAGGTCGGTGACGGCGAGCGGCCCGGCCCGGTGCAGGGCGAGCAGCAGGGAGAGCCGCCCGGGGTCGGCGAGCAGTGAGAAGCGCTCGGCCCAGGTCCGGACCCGGTGGGCGTCGCCGATCGCCGCGATCGCCTCGCAGACCCGGTGCCCGTCGATGGTGCGGTGGCCCGCGCGGTCGGCCGGTACGAGATGCATGCCCGCATTCTTGCAGCCGGCGGGCTGTGATCCCGGACACCTGCGCAGGTGCGCAGCCTTGCAAGGGTGTTCGGGGGCCCCTACGGTGTTCCCCGCCGTGGTGCTCGGGAAGACCGGTGGCGGACCCTCAGGGGTCCCAGTCCGGAGCGGCCCTCGCCACTGTGATCGGGGGAGTCGTCGGTACCCACGACGCCACTGGACGCCTCGCGTCCGGGAAGGCGGGTACCGGAAGCCCGTAAGCCAGGAGACCGGCCACGGCATCTCACGAACGTCATTCCACGAGGTGCTGGAGCGTGATCCGCAGATGACCCTGCCCGAAACCGCCGCCGATCCGACGGCGTCGAGCGTCCTGCCGACGTTCCGCTGGAGGCGGGAGGACAGCCTCCGCACGGCCGGCCTGATGGGTGTGATCCTGGCCATGCACGTGGTGGCCTTCGGCACCCTGATATTCCTGGTCGCGCCGGAGGAGTACGAGGTCGGGACCCAGGTCTTCGGGGTGGGCCTGGGCATCACCGCCTACACCCTCGGCATGCGGCACGCCTTCGACGCCGACCACATCGCGGTGATCGACAACACCACGCGCAAGCTGATGGCGGACGGCAAGCGGCCGGTCTCGGTGGGCTTCTGGTTCGCCCTCGGGCACTCCTCGATGGTCGTGCTGATGGCGGCCCTGGTGGCGGGCGGCGCCCAGCTGGCCGGAACGCTGATGGACGACGAGTCCACCACCCACCAGTGGCTGGGCGTGGTCGGGACCTCGGCCTCCGGGGTGTTCCTCTACCTGATCGGCGCGCTCAACCTCGCGGCGCTGTTCGGCATCCTCAAGGTGTTCCGCTCGATGCGCGCCGGGCGGTACGACGAGGCCGAGCTGGAGGAGCACCTGAACGCGCGGGGCTTCCTGGCGCGGGTGCTCAACCGGGCGACCCGCTCGATCACCCGGCCGGGCCAGATGTTCCCGGTCGGGATGGTGCTCGGCCTGGGCTTCGACACCGCGACCGAGGTGTCGCTGATGGTGATGGCCGGCTCCGGTGCGGCCTCGGGCCTGCCCTGGTACGCGATCGTCTGCCTGCCGCTGCTGTTCGCGGCCGGGATGAGCCTGTTCGACACGCTGGACGGCACCTTCATGAACTTCGCCTACCAGTGGGCGTTCTCCAACCCGGTGCGGAAGGTCTACTACAACCTGACCATCACCGGGCTGTCGATCGCGGTGGCGTTCATCATCGGGACCATCGAACTGGTCGGGGTGCTGCACGAGAAGCTCGACCTCACCGACCCGGTGAGCGGCTGGATCGCGGAGATCTCGCTGGACAACGTCGGCTACGCGATCGTCGGCCTGTTCGTGGTGGTCTGGGCGGCGGCCATCGCGTACTGGCGGCTGGCGGGCGTCGAGCGGAAGTGGAGCCCGCAGCCGCTCCGACCGGCACCGGCCGCCGCTCCGGCCCCCGAGGCGGCTCCCGAGGCGGCTCCCGAGCCGGCGGGGGAGGCCGGGTAGCCCCGGCCCGGCCCGGCCCGGTCGGCGCGGCACCGGGCCGACCGGGCACGGGAGCCGCATCCGTGCGGCTCCCGGAGGCCCCTCCCGGCGCCGGACGCGGCGCCCTCCCCGGCGCCCTCCCCGGCCCCCGGAGGCCCGGCGGGCGCCGCCCCCGTGCCCGGGTGGGGGCGTTCGGCGGGCGGATCGGGGTGGGGGTTCGTAGGCTCGACCCATGTCTGATGCGTACGCGGGCCGGCGGGAGCGGTTGCGGGAGCACTGCAGTGCGACCGGGGCCGACGCGGCGCTGATCACCAGGGCGGCGAACGTGCGGTACCTGACCGGGTGCCCGCCGTGCGGGGCGACGCTGCTGCTCACCCGGGACCGGGTGCTGCTGACGCTGCCCGACGACCTGCCGCCGGACGACGCGGGGGAGCACCTGATCGCCGCGGACGTCACCCGGGTGCCGGTCGCGGCCGGGGCCGACACCGCGCTGGCGGCGGCCGCCTCGGCGGCGCGGCTGGGGGTGGGCGGTCTGGCGGTGGAGGAGCACGACCTGACCGTCACCCGGCACCGCTCCGTGGCGGGGCTGGCCGAGGGCGTGCGGCTGGCCGACCTGGGCCAGGCGGTGGAGCGGCTGCGGGTGGTGAAGGACGAGCACGAGATCGCCGATCTGCGGATCGCGGCCGAGATCGCCGACCAGGCGCTCGGCGAGCTGCTGGAGTCGATCCTGGTCGGCCGGACCGAGCGGCACCTGGCGATGGAGCTGGAGCGCCGGATGATCGACCACGGCGCGGACCGGGCGGCGTTCCCGGTCTCGGTCGGCACCGGCAGCCACTCGGGCCAGCAGGCGCACCAGCCCACCGACCGGCGGGTGGAGGAGGGCGACTTCCTGACCGTGGTGCTGGGCGCCCGGTACCGCGGGTACGGGGTGTCGACCGCCCGGACCTTCGTGATCGGGGCGGCCCCGGCGCCCTGGCAGGTGGAGCTCCACCGGCTGGTGTTCCGCGCCCAGCGGGCCGGGCGGGAGGCGCTCGGACCGGGCGTCGAGCAGTACGTGCCCGACCAGGCCGCGCGGGAGATCCTGCACGCCGCCGGGCACACCGAGGCCTCTCCGCACCCGATCGGTCACGGCATCGGGCTGGAGATCCGGGAGGCGCCGCGCCTGGGCCCTTCGGACATGGGTAAACTGGACAGCCGCGTGCCGGTCACCGTCGGTCCAGGGGTCCACCTCCCGGGCCGGGGCGGTGTCCGGATCGAGGACACGCTCGTCGTGCGCCCCCCAGAGGAGGGCGGGCCCGAGCTGCTCACCATCACCACCAAGGAGCTCCTCGCCCTGTGAGCCGCGCACTGCTGAAGAGCAGCCGCGGTGAACCGGACGCAATCCCTTGGTTCCTTGACAGCTATATCCAGGAGTAAGTGCGCCCGTGGCTTCCACGAACGATCTCAAGAACGGCATGGTCCTCAAGCTGGAGGGCGGCAAGCTCTGGTCCGTCGTCGAGTTCCAGCACGTCAAGCCCGGCAAGGGTCCGGCCTTCGTGCGCACCAAGCTCAAGGAGGTCCTGTCGGGCAAGGTCGTCGACAAGACCTTCAACGCCGGCACCAAGGTCGAGACCGCCAGCGTCGACAAGCGCGGCATGCAGTTCTCGTACAAGGACGGCGAGAACTTCGTGTTCATGGACACGGACACCTACGACCAGGTCACGGTCGAGCCGGCCGTCGTCGGTGACGCCGCCAAGTACCTGCTTGAGGGCTTCGAGGCCCTGGTCGCCATGTACGAGGGCGCGCCGCTGTACATCGAGCTCCCGGCCTCGGTCGAGCTGCTCATCTCGCACACCGAGCCGGGTGTGCAGGGCGACCGCTCCACCGGCGGCTCCAAGCCGGCCACCCTGGAGACCGGCGCCGAGATCGCCGTCCCGCTCTTCATCGTCACCGGTGAGAAGATCAAGGTCGACACCCGCGACGGCAGCTACCTCGGCCGGGTGAAGTAAGTCCGTGTCGTCCGCACGCACCAAGGCCCGTACGCGAGCCTTCCAGATCCTCTTCGAGGCCGACCACCGCGGGGTCGACCCGCTGACGGTCCTCGCCGACTGGGTGGCCCGGGCCCGGGTGGCCAAGCCGGACGAGGGCACCCCGCAGGTGGGCGAGTACACGATGGAGCTGGTCGAGGGCTACGTCCAGTACGCCCGCCGCATCGATGAGCTGATCTCGCAGTACGCGGTCGGCTGGACGCTCGACCGGATGCCGATCGTGGACCGCAACGTCCTGCGGCTCGGCGCGTACGAGCTGATCTGGGAGGACGGCGTCCCGGACGCCGTCGTCCTGGACGAGGCGGTCGAGATCGCCAAGGAGTTCTCCACGGACGACTCCCCGGCCTTCGTGAACGGCCTGCTCGCCCGCTTCATGGAGCTGAAGCCCGGCATCCGCCGGTAGCGGCTCACCAGCGTCAACCGACGGCCGTCGGACCGGGAACGGTCCGGCGGCCGTCGTGCGTTTCCCCCGGGTGGCGTATGTTGGTGCCTACTCGCCAGTAACCTGGTGCGCCGGCGGCCCCGCGCCCGTCGGCGACCCCGCAGCGAAGGGCAGGCCACCCCCCATGACCACGGCGATCCGCAGCGAGTTCGACCAGGGCATAGCCCTGACCCCGCACCCGGACGAGTCCGGCCGGTACGACGGCGAACTCGGCGCCGGCTGGCAGATCGGCGGCGGCGTCAACGGCGGACTGCTGCTCGCGGTGGCCGGCCACGCGCTCTCGCTGGAGCACGGCACCCGCGCGGAGAGCGCCGACCACGCCGACCCGGTCTCGATCAGCGGCTACTACCTCTCCGCCTCCACCCCCGGCCCGGCCACCGTGCGCACCGAGGTGGTCCGCACCGGCCGCTCGCTGTCCACCGGCACCGCCTCGCTCAGCCAGGACGGCGTCGAGCGGCTGCGGGTGATCGCCACCCACGGCGACCTCGGCGCCGTCGACGGCGAGGTGCGCACCAGTGCCCGGCCGCCCCAGCTGCCGCCGCCGGACCAGTGCATCGGCGTCGAGCACGCGCCCAAGGAGCTGATCGCGCAGGCCGCCCTGCTGGAGCGGTTCGACATGCGGCTCGACCCGGCCACCATCGGCTGGGCGCTCGGGCAGCCGTCGGGGGAGGGGCGGATCCAGGGCTGGTTCCGGCTCGCCGACGGCCGCGAGCCCGACCCGCTGCTGCTCCTGCTGGTCGCGGACTCGCTGCCGCCGGTCACCTTCGACCTGGGGATGCCGGGTTGGGCGCCGACCGTCGAGCTGACCGTGCACCTGCGCGCCAAGCCCGTCCCGGGGTGGCTGCGGGTGGTGCACGCCACCCGGAACCTGGCCGGCGGGTACTTCGAGGAGGATGCCGAGGTCTGGGACGAGGCGGGCCGGCTGGTCGCGCAGTCCCGCCAGCTGGCCCGGGTGCCGCGTCAGGCGTGAGGCCGGGTCAGGCGTGAAGCCGGGTCGGTCGTGAGGCCGGGTCAGGTGGACGTGGGGCCGGGGCGGGGGCGGGACCGGGCCGGACGTGAGGAAGGGTCAGGAGTGCGTCGTCGGGGGGCGGGTGCGGACGGGTGCGCGCGGGGCGCTTGGTGCGAGGGGCGCGAACGCCCGGCGCGCGACTGCCGCCGCACGCTGCTTCAGTGCCGCTGGGCGTGAGCGAACGGATACGGGGCGTGACCATGGACCGGCGTGCGGGGCGGGCGCGCGGGGCGTGACGGCCCGTCCGCACAACCGTGCGTGACTCCAAACACCTGATTCACCCTCGGTTACAGTCCTGTGACACGCCGTACGTGTGCGCCACGCGGGGCTGGGGAGGACAACGGGCGGCGGCAGCACCCGCCGCCGCCCGTCCGCCGCCCGCCCGAGGAGTCCCGATGAGCCGCAACGGCCGCGCCCGCCGCACCCCCGACTGCACCGCCGCCGGTTCCCGGCCGCGGTCGCGCTCCCGGTACGAGCGGGCGGAGCGGGCCGACGGCCACGAGCGGACCGAGGGGCGCGACCGGCACCGGGCCGACGGCGGCCAGGCCTTCGTCATCGGCGTGCTGACCGGTGCCGCCGACTTCGAGCGGGCCCGGACCTGGGGGCTCTCCGACGCCCCGGACCACGAGCAGTACCTGCGCGAGACGGCCGAGCTGCTCGCCGACGCCCGGCGGCGCTTCGACACCGTCCGGGCCCGGATGTTCCACCCGCAGGACTTCGCCGACTTCTGCCTGCTGCACGGGCTCGACCCGGCCGAGCAGGCCGCCCGCGACCGCTACCTCGTCAACCCGCCGCTGCAGACCCAGCTCCTCGCCTACCAGGGGGAGGAGCTGGTCGGCGACTTCGTGCCCCGGCTGGTCCGGGCCCGGGAGAACGGGCTGACCCTGCGGCACGCCGACCTGCTGCTCGACGGCGGGCTGTACGGGGAGCGCGACGAGGTGGTGGCGGCGGCCTACGAGCGCGGCGCCGAGGTGTTCCGCCGGATGCTGCTCGGCGCCGGCAGCGGGGTCTACGAGCTGCGCCTCGCGGTGGACGCGCCGGGCGGGCGGCTCGGCGCGGCGGCCCGGGTGCTCCAGTGGGAGGACGGCGTGGTGCGGATCAACGACGAGGACCTGGAGCTGCTCTGCGCGGTGCTCTGCACGGGCCTGGCGCGCGAACTGCCCGGGCTGGCCGTGCTGCACGGGGCGCAGGGCTCGGCGGCGTCCTGCGGGGAGTACCGGCCGACCGCCTGGGCCTGGGCCAGCGAGGGCCGGGTGTGGGCGCCGGCGGGCGGTCCCGTCCGGCTGGACGGGGTGGCCGCGGAGCCGGGCTACCGGCTGGAGACGGTCTGCTGAGCGGTCCGCCGCCCGGGATGGGACGGTGCCCGGGATGGGACGGTGTCCGGGGCGGGACGGCGCCCGGGGGAGGGCGCCGACGGGCGCGGGGCGCGGCCGGGGCGTACGGGGGCACGCCGCGGCGCGGCCCCCCTGGAGGGGAACCGCGCCGTGACGTTTCTGCTGGGTACTGCCCCGGAAACCGCTTCGGGTACTTCCTGTCCCCGGTGGGGGGACCGGTGCGGAGCCAGCCTCAGCCCGCCTCCTCCTCGCGCACCGCACGGCGCGCGTCGGGGTTGAGCACACCCCAGGAGATCAGCTGCTCGGTGAGGATCGACGGCGACTGGTCGTAGATCACGGCCAGCGTGCGCAGATCGTCCTGGCGGATCGACAGCACCTTGCCGTTGTAGTCGCCGCGCTGGCTCTGGATGGTCGCCGCGTAGCGCTGCAGCGGACCGGCCTTCTCGGACGGCACCTGGGTCAGTCTCTCCAGGTCGAGCACCAGGCGCGGCGGGGGCTCGGCCGCACCGCCGGGCGTCCCGCCCGGCAGCAGCTCCTGGACCGGGACCCCGTAGAACTCCGCCAGTTCGGCCAGCCGCTGCACGGTGACCGCACGGTCGCCGCGCTCGTAAGAGCCGACGACGACTGCCTTCCAGCGCCCCTGGGACTTCTCCTCGACACCGTGCAGGGAGAGACCCTGCTGTGTGCGGATGGCTCGGAGCTTGCCTCCGAGCTGCTTCGCGTAGTCGCTGGACATTGATCTCCCCGGACGAGATTGCTTCGCGTTCAGTGGTGGGTCACGGGCGATTGCCGACGCCGTTACCGGTGGGTTCGACGTCCGTCTCGTAACTCACTGTGAGGTTACGTAGAGTGAGGTAGTTGCGTCAAGCCGAATGGGGCAGTCGTGCGAATGGCCCGCATCAGCCGTGCGTCCGGTGCGTGAACCGGGGGAAGCGGAACGATGGCCGTCGGTTTGCCGGTGGCCGCGCTGATACGATGACCTGAGCCAACGCCGCGTCGGCGGAGGCCTTCCCGACATCCTTTAAGACCCGTCCCGTGAGGCGGGGAAGGAGGTCCGCTTCGGCATGACCGCACACCACGAGACCGCTCCGCGACCGCCGCACCAGGTGCTGGACGGCACGGACATCGCCCGGGTCGTCACCCGGATAGCGCACGAGATCGTCGAACGCGCCAAGGGCGCCGAGGACGTCGTGCTGCTCGGCATCCACACCCGCGGCGTCCACCTGGCCAAGCGCCTGCACGCCCGGCTGGCCCAGATCACCGGCAGCGAGATCCCGCTCGGCACCCTGGACATCACCATGTACCGGGACGACCTGCGCCTGAAGCCCGCCCGCGCCCTGGAGCACACCGAGATCCCGCCCGGCGGCATCGACGGCAAGCTCGTCATCCTCGTCGACGACGTGCTCTTCTCCGGCCGCACCATCCGGGCCGCGCTCGACGCGCTGAACGACATCGGCCGGCCGCGCGCCGTCCAGCTCGCCGTCCTGGTCGACCGGGGCCACCGCGAGCTGCCGATCCGCGCCGACTACGTGGGCAAGAACCTGCCCACCTCGCTGCGCGAGGCCGTCCAGGTCCGGCTCGCCGACCGCGACGGCGTGGACGCCGTCCTGGTCGGGGACCGCGACTTCGCGGCCCGCTCCTCGCAGGCCCTGGCCGCCCGGCCGTCCGAACCGCACCTCCCGGAGTAACCCGCGTGAAGCGCCACCTCGTCTCCGCCGCCGACCTCACCCGCGACGACGCGCTGCTCATCCTGGACACCGCCGAGGAGCTCGCCCAGCTCTCCGGACGGGCCGTGAAGAAGCTGCCCACGCTCCGCGGCCGGACGGTCGTCAACCTCTTCTTCGAGGACTCGACCCGCACCAAGACCTCCTTCGAGGCCGCCGAGAAGCGGCTCTCCGCCGACGTCATCAACTTCTCCGCCAAGGGCTCCTCCGTCTCCAAGGGCGAGAGCCTCAAGGACACCGCGCTCACCCTGCAGGCCATGGGCGCCGACGCGGTCGTCATCCGGCACCACGCCTCCGGCGCGCCGGCCCGCCTCGCCCAGTCCGACTGGCTGCACGGCAGCGTCATCAACGCCGGCGACGGCACCCACGAGCACCCCACCCAGGCCCTGCTCGACGCGTTCACGATGCGCCGACACCTCAACCCGGGCCACGGCAACGACCTCGCGGGCCGCCGGGTGACCATCGTCGGCGACATCCTGCACAGCCGGGTCGCCCGCTCCAACGTCCACCTGCTGACCACCCTCGGCGCCCACGTCACCTTCGTCGCCCCGCCGACGCTGCTGCCCATCGGCATCGAGAACTGGCCCTGCGACGTCAGCTACGACCTGGAGAGGGTGCTCCCCAAGTCGGACGCGGTGATGATGCTCCGCGTGCAGCGCGAGCGGATGAACGCCGCCTTCTTCCCGACCGAGCGCGAGTACAGCCGCCGCTACGGCCTCAACGCCGCCCGGATGGCCCAGCTGCCCGAGCACGCGATCGTCATGCACCCCGGCCCGATGGTCCGCGGCATGGAGATCACCGCCGAGGTCGCCGACTCACCGCGCTGCACCGTCGTCGAGCAGGTCGCCAACGGAGTCTCCATCCGGATGGCCGTGCTCTACCTGCTGCTCGGCGGAGCCACCCTCAACGACGCCCCCCGCACCGACTCCGTGGAGACTGCTCAGTGACCACCTACCTGATCCGCAACGCCCAGATCCTCGGCGGTGCCCCGCAGGACCTCCACATCGCCGACGGCGTCGTCCAGGCGATCGGCACCGGCCTGGACGCCACGGCCGACATCGAGATCGACGCCCGCGGGCTGATCGTCCT
This sequence comes from Kitasatospora sp. NBC_00458, assembly GCF_036013975.1. NCBI lineage: Bacteria > Bacillati > Actinomycetota > Actinomycetes > Kitasatosporales > Streptomycetaceae > Kitasatospora > Kitasatospora sp. NBC_00458. The sequence goes on along the minus strand of NZ_CP107904.1, from coordinate 1,894,119 downwards.
GCCCGGCCTGGTCGACCTGCACACCCACCTGCGCGAGCCCGGCCGCGAGGACGCCGAGACCGTCCTCACCGGCACCCAGGCCGCCGCCAAGGGCGGCTTCACCGCCGTCCACGCCATGGCCAACACCTTCCCGGTGGCCGACACCGCCGGCGTGGTCGAGCAGGTCTGGCGGCTCGGCCAGGAGTCCGGCTACTGCGACGTGCAGCCGGTCGGCGCCGTCACCGTCGGCCTGGAGGGCAAGAAGCTCGCCGAGCTCGGCGCCATGCACGACTCCGCCGCCGGCGTCCGGGTCTTCTCCGACGACGGCAAGTGCGTCGACGACGCGGTGATCATGCGCCGCGCCCTGGAGTACGTGAAGGCCTTCGACGGCGTCGTCGCCCAGCACGCCCAGGAGCCGCGCCTCACCGAGGGCGCCCAGATGAACGAGGGCCAGGTCTCCGGCGAGCTCGGCCTCGGCGGCTGGCCCGCCGTGGCCGAGGAGGCGATCATCGCCCGCGACGTGCTGCTCGCCGCGCACGTCGGCTCCCGCCTGCACGTCTGCCACGTCTCCACCGCCGGCTCGGTCGAGATCATCCGCTGGGCCAAGGCCAAGGGCTGGGACGTCACCGCCGAGGTCACCCCGCACCACCTGCTGCTCACCGACGAGCTGGTCCGCTCCTACGACCCGGTGTACAAGGTCAACCCGCCGCTGCGCACCGCCGAGGACGTCCAGGCGCTGCGCAAGGCGCTCGCCGACGGCACCATCGACGCCGTCGCGACCGACCACGCGCCGCACCCGGCCGAGGACAAGGACTGCGAGTGGGCCGTGGCCGCGATGGGCATGGTCGGCCTGGAGACCGCGCTGTCGGTCGTCCAGCAGACGATGGTCGAGACCGGCCTGCTGAACTGGGAGGGCGTCGCCGACCGGATGTCGCACCGCCCGGCCCGGATCGGCCGCCTCGCCGGACACGGCCGGCCGATCTCGGTGGGTGAGCCGGCCAACCTGGTGCTGTTCGATCCCGCGTACCGTGGTGCCGTGAACCCCGACAGCTTCGCCACGCGCTCCCGGAACACCCCCTACCGGGGCCTCGACCTGCCCGGACGGGTGCACGCCACGTTCCTGCGCGGCACCGCGACCGTGCTGGCCGGCGAGCTCGTCGAGCAGGGCGGGCTCGCGTGACCACCCCCGCACTGCTCGCCCAGGAGCAGGCCAGGGTGACCGACTGGCCGGGCTACATCGGCTGGGCGATCGGCCTGCTGCTGGTGATCGGCCTGGTGTACTGGCTGATGCGGCAGGGCTGGAACTGGCGCCGCACCCTCCAGTCCGGGATCCCGCCGCTGCCCGCCGTGCCGGAGCGCGCCGGCCGGACCATCCTGGAGACCGGCGGCCGGTACCACGGCAGCACCACCGCCGGGAACTGGCTCGACCGGGTCGTCGCGCACGGCCTGGGCACCCGCAGCCGTGCCGACCTGACCCTCGGCGCGAACGGCCTGCTGGTGCAGCGCCCCGGCGACGTCGACTTCTGGATCCCCGCCGAGCACCTCACCGGTGCCCGCACGGACTCCGGGATAGCCGGCAAGGTCGTCCCGTCCGGAATCCTCGTCGTCAGCTGGACGCACGAGGGGACGGAGCTGGACTCCGGGTTCCGGCTCGACCACCCCGACGAGCACGCCGCCTGGGTCGAGGCGATCGCTCTACTCGCAACACGTACGACCACGAAGACGGAAGAGGCCGCGCAATGACCGCACCTGCCCCCACCACGCAGCGCCAACGGCGGGAGCGCACCCCCGCCGTGCTCGTCCTGGAGGACGGCCGGACCTTCCGCGGCGAGGCCTACGGCGCGACCGGCGAGACCTTCGGCGAGGCGGTCTTCAACACCGGCATGTCCGGCTACCAGGAGACCCTCACCGACCCGTCCTACCACCGCCAGGTGGTCGTGATGACCGCGCCGCAGATCGGCAACACCGGCTGGAACGACGAGGACGACGAGTCCGGGCGGATCTGGGTCGCCGGCTACGTCGTCCGCGACCCCGCCCGCGTCGCGTCCAACTGGCGCTCGCGCCGCCCCCTCGACGAGGAGCTCGCCAAGCAGGGCGTCGTCGGCATCAGCGGCATCGACACCCGGGCGCTCACCCGCCACCTCCGCGAGCGCGGCGCGATGCGCTGCGGGATCTTCTCCGGCGGGGCGCTGGCCGACCAGGCCGAGCTGCTCGCCCGGGTGCAGTCCTCGCCCGAGATGAAGGGCGCCGACCTGTGCGCCGAGGTCGCCGCCACCGAGGCGTACGTGGTGCCCGCGATCGGTGAGAAGCGCTTCACCGTCGCCGCGCTGGACCTCGGCATCAAGGCGATGACCCCGCAGCGGATGGCCGAGCGCGGCATCGAGGTGCACGTGCTGCCGGCGAACTCCACCATCGAGGACGTCTACGCCGTGAACCCCGACGGCGTGTTCTTCTCCAACGGCCCGGGCGACCCGGCCACCGCCGACCACCAGGTCGCCGTCGCGCAGGGCGTGCTGGAGCGGAGGACCCCGTTCTTCGGGATCTGCTTCGGCAACCAGATCCTCGGCCGCGCGCTGGGCTTCGGCACGTACAAGCTCAAGTACGGCCACCGCGGCATCAACCAGCCGGTCCAGGACCGCACCACCGGCAAGGTCGAGGTGACCGCGCACAACCACGGCTTCGCCGTGAACGCACCGCTGGACAAGGTGAGCGACACGCCGTTCGGGCGCGTCGAGGTCTCCCACGTCTGCCTCAACGACGACGTGGTCGAGGGCCTCCAGGCGCTCGACGTCCCCGCCTTCAGCGTGCAGTACCACCCCGAAGCGGCCGCGGGTCCGCACGACGCCGCCTACCTGTTCGACCGCTTCGTGAAGCTCATGGAGGGCCAGCGTGCCTAAGCGCAGTGACATCAAGTCCGTCCTGGTGATCGGCTCCGGCCCGATCGTGATCGGCCAGGCGGCGGAGTTCGACTACTCCGGCACGCAGGCCTGCCGCGTCCTGCGGGCCGAGGGCCTGCGGGTCGTGCTGGTCAACTCCAACCCCGCCACGATCATGACCGACCCGGAGATCGCCGACGCCACCTACGTCGAGCCGATCACCCCGGAGTTCGTCGAGAAGATCATCGCCAAGGAGCGCCCCGACGCGCTGCTGCCGACCCTGGGCGGCCAGACCGCGCTCAACACGGCGATCGCCCTGCACAAGGCCGGCACCCTGGAGAAGTACGGGGTCGAGCTGATCGGCGCCGACGTCGAGGCGATCAACAAGGGCGAGGACCGCGAGCTGTTCAAGGGCGTCGTCGAGGCGGTCAACGCCAAGATCGGCCACGGCGAGTCCGCCCGCTCGGTGATCTGCCACACCATGGACGAGGTGATCGCCGGCGTCGACACCCTCGGCGGCTACCCGGTCGTCGTCCGCCCCTCCTTCACCATGGGCGGCGCCGGCTCCGGCTTCGCCCACGACGAGGAGGAGCTGCGCCGCATCGCCGGCCAGGGCCTGACCCTCTCGCCGACCACCGAGGTGCTCCTGGAGGAGTCCATCCTCGGCTGGAAGGAGTACGAGCTGGAGCTCATGCGCGACAAGAGCGACAACGTCGTGGTCGTCTGCTCCATCGAGAACTTCGACCCGATGGGCGTGCACACCGGCGACTCGATCACCGTCGCGCCGGCGATGACGCTCACCGACCGCGAGTACCAGATCCTGCGCGACATCGGCATCGCCGTCATCCGCGAGGTCGGCGTCGACACCGGCGGCTGCAACATCCAGTTCGCCGTCAACCCCGACGACGGCCGGGTCATCGTCATCGAGATGAACCCGCGCGTCTCGCGCTCCTCGGCGCTGGCCTCCAAGGCCACCGGCTTCCCGATCGCCAAGATCGCCGCCAAGCTGGCCGTCGGCTACACGCTCGACGAGATCCCCAACGACATCACCGAGGAGACCCCGGCCTCCTTCGAGCCGACCCTCGACTACGTCGTGGTGAAGGTCCCGCGGTTCGCGTTCGAGAAGTTCCCGAGCGCCGACGCGACGCTGACCACCACCATGAAGTCGGTCGGCGAGGCCATGGCCCTCGGCCGCAACTTCCCCGAGGCGCTCAACAAGGCGCTGCGCTCGCTGGAGAAGAAGGGCTCCCAGTTCACCTGGACCGGTCCGGTCGGCGACAAGGCCGAACTGCTGGCCAAGGCGGTCGTCCCGACCGACGGCCGGATCAACACCGTGATGGAGGCCATCCGGGCCGGCGCCACCCCGGAGGAGGTGTTCGAGGCCACCAAGATCGACCCGTGGTTCGTCGACCAGCTCTTCCTGCTCGACGAGATCGCCGGCGAGCTCACCGACGCCGCCGAGCTCACCCCCGACCTGCTCCGGCACGCCAAGCGGCACGGCTTCTCCGACCAGCAGATCGGCGAGATCCGCGGCCTGCGCCCGGACGTGGTCCGCGAGGTCCGGCACGCACTCGGCATCCGCCCGGTCTTCAAGACAGTGGACACCTGCGCCGCCGAGTTCGCCGCCAAGACCCCGTACTTCTACTCGTCCTACGACGAGGAGAGCGAGGTCGCCCCGCGCACCAAGCCCGCGGTGATCATCCTCGGCTCCGGCCCGAACCGCATCGGCCAGGGCATCGAGTTCGACTACTCCTGCGTCCACGCCTCCTTCGCGCTGTCCGACGCCGGGTACGAGACCGTGATGGTCAACTGCAACCCGGAGACCGTCTCCACCGACTACGACACCTCCGACCGGCTCTACTTCGAGCCGCTCACCCTGGAGGACGTGCTGGAGGTCGTCCACGCCGAGCGGCAGGCGGGCCCGCTGGCCGGCGTCATCGTCCAGCTCGGCGGCCAGACCCCGCTCGGCCTCGCCCAGGCGCTCAAGGACAACGGCGTGCCGATCGTCGGCACCCAGCCCGAGGCCATCGACCTCGCCGAGGAGCGCGGCGCCTTCGGCCGCGTGCTGCGCGACGCCGGCCTGCCCGCCCCCAAGCACGGCACCGCCTTCTCCTTCGAGGAGGCCAAGGCGATCGCCGACGAGATCGGCTACCCGGTCCTCGCCCGCCCGTCCTACGTGCTCGGCGGCCGCGGCATGGAGATCGTCTACGACGAGGAGTCCCTCGCCTCCTACCTGGAGCGGCACGCCGGCCTGATCTCCGAGCACCCGGTGCTGATCGACCGCTTCCTCGACGACGCGGTCGAGATCGACGTCGACGCGCTCTACGACGGCACCGAGCTCTACCTCGGCGGCGTCATGGAGCACATCGAGGAGGCCGGCATCCACTCCGGCGACTCCGCCTGCGCGCTGCCCCCGATCACCCTCGGCGGCTACGACATCAAGCGGCTGCGCGCCTCCACCGAGGCGATCGCCCGCGGCGTCGGCGTCCGCGGCCTGATCAACATCCAGTTCGCGCTCTCCGGCGACATCCTCTACGTGCTGGAGGCCAACCCCCGCGCCTCCCGCACCGTGCCGTTCACCTCCAAGGCGACGGCCGTGCCGCTGGCCAAGGCCGCCGCCCGGATCTCGCTCGGCGCCACCGTCGCCGAGCTGCGCGCCGAGGGCATGCTCCCGGCCGAGGGCGACGGCGGCACGCTGCCCGCCGACGCGCCGATCGCGGTCAAGGAGGCCGTGATGCCGTGGAGCCGCTTCCGCGACGTGCACGGCCGCGGCGTGGACACCGTGCTCGGCCCGGAGATGCGCTCGACCGGCGAGGTCATGGGCATCGACAAGGTCTTCGGCACCGCCTACGCGAAGTCCCAGACCGGTGCCTACGGCGCACTGCCGACCAAGGGCAAGGTCTTCGTCTCGGTCGCCAACCGGGACAAGCGCAACCTGGTCTTCCCGGCCCGCGCACTGGCCAGCCTGGGCTTCGAACTGCTCGCGACCGCCGGCACCGCCGAGGTGCTCCAGCGCGGCGGCATCCCCGCCACCGTGGTGCGCAAGCACAGCGAGGGCGAGGGCCCGAACGGCGAGCGGACCATCGTCCAGCTGATCCACGACGGTGAGGTCGACCTCATCATCAACACGCCGTACGGCACCGGCGGCCGCCTCGACGGCTACGAGATCCGCACCGCCGCCGTCGCCCGCTCGGTGCCCTGCCTGACCACCGTGCAGGCCATGGGCGCCGCCGTCCAGGGCATCGACCGGCTGCTGCGCGACGAGGTCGGCGTCATGTCGCTCCAGGAGCACGCCGAGCTGATCAACGCCGGCCGCGCCAAGTAGCACCACCGCAGTGGGGGGCACCAGTACCGCCGGGTGCCCCCCACTTCCATGCCCTGGGAGGACTTTGTGTACAAGCTGCTGTTCGACCTCGTCTTCAAGAAGATGGACCCGGAGAAGGCCCACCACCTGGCCTTCTTCTGGATCCGGCTGGCCTCCTCGGTGCCCGGCCTGCGGATCCTGGTCCGGCGGGTGCTGGCCCCGCGCGACCGCGCGCTCCACACGGGCGCGCTCGGCCTCGACCTGCCCGGCCCGTTCGGCCTCGCGGCCGGCTTCGACAAGAACGGCGTCGGGATCGACGGCCTGTCGATGCTCGGCTTCGACTACGTCGAGATCGGCACCGTCACCGGCGAGGCCCAGCCCGGCAACCCGACGCCGCGGCTCTTCCGGCTCGTCGAGGACCGCGCCCTGATCAACCGGATGGGCTTCAACAACCAGGGCTCGGCCCGGGTCGCCGCCCGCCTCGCCACCCGCCCGCACACCACCTCGACCCCGGTCGTCGGCGTCAACATCGGCAAGACCAAGGTCGTCGAGGAGGCCGACGCGATCGCGGACTACGTGAAGTCCACCGAGCGCCTCGCCCGCTACGCGGACTACCTGGTGGTCAACGTCAGCTCGCCGAACACCCCCGGGCTGCGCAACCTCCAGGCCGTCTCCCACCTCGGCCCGCTGCTCGGCGCCGTCCGCGAGGCCGCCGACCGGACCACCCCGCACCGCGTCCCGCTGCTGGTCAAGATCGCCCCCGACCTGGCCGACGAGGACGTCGACGCCGTCGCCGACCTTGCCCTGGAGCTTGGCCTGGACGGCATCATCGCCACCAACACCACGATCGGCCGCGAGGGCCTGCGGACCCCCGCCGCCCGGGTCGAGGAGATCGGCATGGGCGGCCTCTCCGGCGCCCCCCTCAAGGACCGCGCGCTGGAGGTCCTCCAGCGGCTGCGCACCCGCACCGGGGGCCGGCTCGTGCTGGTCTCGGTCGGCGGCATCGAGACCGCCGAGGACGCCTGGCAGCGGATCGTCCACGGCGCCGACCTGGTCCAGGGCTACAGCGCCTTCATCTACGAGGGCCCGTTCTGGTGCCGCCGCATCCACAAGGGCCTCTCCGCCCGCGTACGGGCCGGCGGCTTCCGCAACCTCGCCGCCGCCGTCGGCAGCGCGGTCGACGCGCCCAAGGCCGCCTGAACACCCCCCCACGCTCCCCGGAAGGACGTCATGACCCTCGCCCCCTTCGGCGCCCGCCTGCGCCACGCCCTCGACACCCGCGGCCAGCTCTGCGTCGGCATCGACCCGCACGCCTCCCTGCTGGCCGCCTGGGGCCTGGAGGACTCGGTCGCGGGCCTGGAGACCTTCAGCCGCACCGTGGTCGAGGCGCTGGCCGGCCGGGTGGCCGTGCTCAAGCCGCAGGCCGCGTTCTTCGAGCGCTTCGGCTCCCGGGGCGTCGCCGTCCTGGAGAAGTCCGTCGAGGAGGCCCGGGCGGCCGGCGCACTGGTCCTGATGGACGCCAAGCGCGGCGACATCGGCTCCACCATGGCCGCCTACGCGGAGGCCTTCCTGGCGCCCGGCAGCCCGCTCTTCTCGGACGCCGTGACCGTCAGCCCCTACCTGGGCTTCGGCTCGCTGCGGCCGGCCCTGGACCTCGCCACCGCCAACGGCGCTGGCGTCTTCGCGCTCGCCCTCACCTCCAACCCGGAGGGCGCCGAGGTGCAGCGCGCGGTCGGCGCGGACGGCCTCCCGGTGGCCGCCTCGGTGCTGCGGCAGCTGGCCGCCGAGAACGCCGGCGCCGAGCCGCTCGGCTCCTTCGGCGCGGTGGTCGGCGCGACGCTGGCCGACGCCGGGGTCGACCTGGCGATCAACGGCCCGCTGCTGGCCCCCGGGATCGGCGCCCAGGGCGCGACCATGGCGGACCTGCCGCGGGTCTTCGGCGACTCGGTGCGCAACGTGGTGCCGAGCGTCAGCCGCGACGTGCTGAAGCACGGCCCCTCGGTGGACGCGCTGCGGGCGGCGGCCGACCGGTTCGTCCAGGAGTACGCGGACGCGGTGAAGTAGCGGGCGGGGCGGCGTGATCCGCCGCCCCGGGCGCCCCCTCGGCCCCCTGGGCGCCGGTCCGGGGGCCGGTGGGCGGGCACCGGCGGCGCGGCGGGGTGGCGCGGTGTCCCGGGGCTTGACGTGAGCGCCGTCACATCGGGGGCGCCAAAGGTCCGCAATCGCGGTCATTTTGCCCGGGAAAGTCCTGGTCGGCCTTGGCTGACCAGGACTTTTCGTGTTCTTTTCCTGACGCGGCGCCGCAATCCGGGTAGTGTCCGGCGATAGGTCATCGAAGAGCCGCGAATCTCGTTGCTCTCGCAGGTCAGGGGCGGCGAGTTCGCCCTGTGGCCGGTGTCCTGGGAACCAAACCAGTCATAGTTCAATCCCTTCCATCCACACCTGAGGTGAACGGCGTGGCTCTTCCGCCCCTTACCCCTGAACAGCGCACCGCCGCGCTCGCCAAGGCCGCCGAGGCTCGCCGGGAGCGCGCCGAGGTGAAGAACCGGCTCAAGCACTCCGGCGCCTCGCTGCACGAGGTGATCAAGGCCGGCAAGGCCGACAACGACGTGATCGGCAAGATGAAGGTCTCCGCCCTGCTGGAGTCCCTCCCGGGCGTCGGCAAGGTCCGGGCCAAGCAGATCATGGAGCGGCTCGGAATCAGCGAGAGCCGGCGTGTCCGTGGTCTCGGCACCAACCAGATCGCCTCCCTGGAGCGGGAGTTCGGCGGCGGTGCCGCCTGACCGTGCCCCGTGGTCCCGGGATCGTCCGCGATCCGGGATAATCGGTGCATGAGTGAGCGTCCGCGGCTGACCGTGCTCTCCGGCCCCTCGGGGGTCGGCAAGAGCACGGTCGTCGCTCATATGAGGAAGCAGCACCCCGAGGTCTGGCTCTCGGTGTCGGCGACGACCCGCCACCCGAGGCCGGGCGAGCAGAACGGGGTCCAGTACCACTTCGTCGACAACGACGAGTTCGACAAGCTGATCGCCAACGGCGAGCTGCTGGAGTGGGCCGTGTTCGCGGGCAACCGCTACGGCACCCCGCGTTCGGCGGTTCTGGAGAAGCTGGAGCGCGGCGAGCCCGTGCTGTTGGAGATCGACCTGCAGGGCGCCCGGCAGGTGCGGGAGTCCATGCCGGAGGCGCAGCTGGTCTTCCTGGCTCCGCCGAGCTGGGACGAGCTGGTGCGCCGGCTCACCGGCCGGGGCACCGAGCCGCAGGACGTGATCGAGAAGCGGCTGGAGGCGGCGAAGGTGGAGCTGGCGGCCGAGCCGGAGTTCGACTCGACCCTGGTGAACACCTCCGTCGAGCAGGTGGCGACCGAACTGCTAGCCTTGCTCGGTGTAGGCTGAGCTTTTGTCTTTTCCACCCTTTCGGAAGGTTTTCGCGTGTCCTCTTCCATGACCGCGCCCGAGGGCATCATCAACCCGCCGATCGACGAGCTGCTTGAGGCCACCGACTCCAAGTACAGCCTGGTGATCTACGCGGCCAAGCGTGCCCGTCAGATCAACGCGTACTACTCCCAGCTCGGCGAGGGCCTGCTGGAGTACGTCGGTCCGCTGGTCGACACCCACGTGCACGAGAAGCCGCTGTCGATCGCGCTGCGCGAGATCAACGCGGGCATGCTGACCGCCGAGGCGATCGAGGCTGCCTGAGGCACCCGCCTTCACCCGCAGGGCCCGTCGGAGTTCGCTCCGGCGGGCCCTGCGGCGTTTCCGGAGCCTGGTGGGGTCGGTGGGGTCGCCGGGCCCCGCGGTCCGCGGGGTGTGCGGGGGGCCACAGCGCCGGGTGCGTGCGGGTGATCACCGGAGGGTCGTAGGGTGAGCACGCACCGAGCGAGGAGAGATGGGGATCATGAGCGGCAGCACGGAGCAGGCGGGCGCCCCGCGCGTCGTCCTCGGCGTCAGCGGCGGCATCGCCGCGTACAAGGCGTGCGAGCTGCTGCGCAGGTTCACCGAGTCCGGCCACCAGGTCACCGTGGTGCCCACCGAGGCGGCGCTGCACTTCGTCGGCGAGGCGACCTGGGCCGCGCTCTCCGGCCGCCCGGCCGCCACCGAGACCTGGGAGCGCGTGCACGAGGTGCCCCACGTGCGGATCGGGCAGGGCGCCGACCTGGTCGTGGTCGCCCCCGCCACCGCCGACCTGATGGCCAAGGCCGCCCACGGGCTCGCGGACGACCTGCTCACCAACACCCTGCTCACCGCGCGCTGCCCGGTCGTCCTGGCGCCCGCGATGCACACCGAGATGTGGGAGCACCCGGCGACCCGGGACAACGTCGCCACGCTGCGCCGCCGGGGCGTGATCGTGCTGGAGCCCGCCAGCGGGCGGCTGACCGGCAAGGACACCGGGAAGGGCCGGCTGCCCGAGCCCTCGGCGATCTTCGACGCCTGCCGGGCGGTGCTGCGGTACGGCGGCGTCCGGACCGACCTGGCCGGCCGGCACGTGGTGGTCTCGGCCGGCGGCACCCGGGAGCCGCTCGACCCGGTCCGCTACCTCGGCAACCGCTCCTCCGGCAAGCAGGGGTACGCGCTCGCCGCGACCGCCGCCGCCCGCGGCGCCCGTGTGACCTTGATCTCGGCCAATGCGGAGCTGCCCGACCCGGCCGGGGTGGACGTGGTCCGGGTGGCCACCGCCCTGGAGCTCCGGGAGGCGGCGCTGGCGGCGGCGGCCGACGCGGACGCCGTGGTCATGGCCGCGGCGGTGGCGGACTTCCGGCCCGCGGTCTACGCCGCCGGCAAGATCAAGAAGGTCGAGGGGGTCGAGCCGGCCCCGGTCGCGCTCGTCCGCAACCCCGACGTGCTGGCCGAGCTCTCGGCCCACCGCCCCCGTTCGGGCCAACTGGTCGTGGGTTTCGCCGCGGAGACCGACGAGGTGCTGGCGAACGGCCGCGCGAAGCTCGCCAGGAAGGGCTGCGACCTGCTGGTCGTCAACGAGGTCGGCGACGGCAAGGCCTTCGGCCAGGACGTCAACGAGGCCGTCGTACTGGGCTCGGACGGCACTGAGACGCCCGTTCCGGTGGGTCCGAAGGAGGCTCTCGCGGACGTCGTCTGGAGCCTCGTCGCGGAACGGCTCGATCTGCTCGGCGAGTGATCTCGAAGGGTGGGCGGACGGTCTCCAATTGCGGAATGGCGTGACGATTGCGGGAACCCGACCGTTACACTCCAGGAATCAAGTCTTTCCGGAAGTCCCGGTCCGACCGGGCTTTCAGTCAGCAGCCGCTGCAACCCCAGGGAGCGCTGTGTCTCGCCGCCTGTTCACCTCGGAATCCGTCACCGAGGGACACCCCGACAAGATCGCTGACCAGATCAGCGACACCATCCTTGACGCCCTCCTCCGCGAGGACCCGACCTCCCGGGTCGCGGTGGAGACGCTGATCACCACCGGCCAGGTGCACGTGGCCGGCGAGGTGACCACCAAGGCGTACGCGCCGATCGCCCAGCTCGTCCGGGACAAGATCCTGGAGATCGGGTACGACAGCTCCAAGAAGGGCTTCGACGGCGCCTCCTGCGGCGTCTCGGTGTCCATCGGTGCGCAGTCGCCCGACATCGCGCAGGGCGTCGACACCGCGTACGAGGCCCGGGTCGAGGGCGACGAGGACTCCCTGGACAAGCAGGGCGCCGGTGACCAGGGCCTGATGTTCGGCTACGCGTCCGACGAGACGCCCGAGCTCATGCCGCTGCCGATCACCCTGGCGCACCGCCTCTCCCGCCGCCTCACCGAGGTCCGCAAGAACGGGACCATCCCGTACCTGCGCCCCGACGGCAAGACCCAGGTCACCATCGAGTACGACGGCGACAAGGCCGTCCGCCTCGACACCGTGGTCGTCTCCACCCAGCACGCCAGCGACATCGACCTCGACTCGCTGCTCACCCCGGACATCCGCGAGTTCGTCGTGGAGCCGGAGCTGAAGGCGCTCGCCGACCAGGGCATCAAGCTGGTCACCGAGGGCTACCGGCTGCTGGTCAACCCGACCGGCCGCTTCGAGATCGGCGGCCCGATGGGCGACGCCGGCCTGACCGGCCGCAAGATCATCATCGACACCTACGGCGGCATGGCCCGCCACGGCGGCGGTGCCTTCTCCGGCAAGGACCCGTCCAAGGTCGACCGCTCGGCCGCGTACGCGATGCGCTGGGTGGCGAAGAACATCGTCGCCGCCGGCCTCGCCCGCCGCGCCGAGGTGCAGGTCGCGTACGCGATCGGCAAGGCCGAGCCGGTCGGCCTCTTCGTGGAGACCTTCGGCACCGAGACCGTGCCGGTCCTCACCATCCAGAAGGCCGTCACCGAGGTGTTCGACCTCCGCCCGGCCGCGATCATCCGCGACCTGGACCTGCTCCGGCCGATCTACTCGCAGACCGCCGCGTACGGCCACTTCGGCCGTGAGCTGCCGGACTTCACCTGGGAGCGGACCGACCGGGTCGACCAGCTGAAGAAGGCCGTCCAGGCCTGACCGGACCGTTCGGTCGTCCGACCGCAGGTGGTGCCCGTCCGGTGAGCCGGACGGGCACCACCTGCGGTTTTCTGTCGGTGGGACCTGGTAGTACTTGGGGCGATGAGCAACACGCAGGGGAGTGACGAGGGCGGGGCGCCGGAGCAGCTGGCGTTCATCCGGGAGACGGTCCGCCGGGCCAAGCCGCGCACCTGGCACGGCGCCAAGCGGGCCGAGCACCTGCCGGTGGCCCGGGTGGTCGTCGACAAGGGCGTGCTCACCATCGACAAGTTCTTCGACTACGCGGTGCCCGCCGCGATGGCGGAGGAGGCGCAGCCCGGCGTCCGGGTCCGGGTGCGTTTCGGGGCGCGCGTGGTCAAGGGGCAGCGCGAGGGCGGGGAACTCCACGACGGGTTCATCGTCGCCCGGCTGGAGAAGAGCGACTTCCCCGGCCCACTGGCCCCGCTCGCCCAGGTCCTCTCGCCCGAGCCGGTGCTCACCCCGCAGCTGCTCCGGCTCTGCCGCACCGTCGCCGACCGGTACGCCGGCACCCTCGCCGACGTCCTCCAGCTGGCCGTCCCGCCCCGGCACGCCAAGGCCGAGGCCGAACCCTCCCCGCCGCCGCTGCCGCGGCCGGCCGCGCCGGAACCCGGCGGCTGGTCGCGCTACCCCGCCGGAGCCGACTTCCTCGCCGCCCTCGCCGCGGGCGGCGCGCCCCGCGCCGTCTGGACGGCCCTGCCCGGCCCCGGCTGGCCCCACGAGATCGCCCGCGCCGTCGCCGCCACCCTGGCCGGGGGGCGCGGCGCGCTGGTCGTGCTCCCCGACGGGAAGGCGGTCGCCCGGGTCGACCGGGCCCTGACCGACCTGCTCGGCGAGGGCATGCACGCCACCCTCGCCGCCGACCTCGGCCCGCGCGAGCGGTACCGGCGCTGGCTCACCGTCGCCCGCGGCTCGGTGCACGCCGCCGTCGGCACCCGCGCCGCGATGTTCGCGCCCGTCCACGACCTCGGGCTGGTCGTCGTCTGGTCGGACGGCGACTCCAGCCACAGCGACCCGCGCGCACCGCACCCGCACGTCCGCGAGGTGGCCCTGCTGCGTGCCGCCGAGGAGGGCGCCGGAGTGCTGCTCGGCGGGCACGCCGTCACCGTGGAGGGCGCGCAGCTGGTGCGGACCGGGTGGGCCCGGCCGCTGGCCGCCGACCGGGAGACCGTCCGGCGGGTCGCGCCGCGGGTGCGGACCGTCACCGACCAGGACCAGCACCGGGACGCCGCCGCGCAGGCCGCCCGGCTGCCCTCGGTCGCCTGGGAGGCCGCCCGGGAGGGGCTGGCGGCGGGCGGGCCGGTGCTGATCCAGGTGCCGCGGCGCGGCTACGTGCCCCGGATGGCCTGCGGACGCTGCCGCACCCCCGCCCGCTGCCGGCGCTGCGAGGGCCCGCTGGAGGCCGCCGGCGCGGACGCCCCGCTGCACTGCGGCTGGTGCGGCGAGGAGGAACGGGACTGGCACTGCCCCGAGTGCGGTTCGTTCCGGCTGCGGGCCTCGGTGGTGGGCGCGCGGCGGACGGCGGAGGAGCTGGGCAAGGCGTTCCCGCGGGTCCCCGTCCGGACCTCCGGGCGGGACGCGGTGCTGGCCACGGTGCCGGACGAGCCCGCGCTGGTGATCTCCACGCCCGGCGCCGAACCGGTGGTCGAGGGCGGCGGCGGGTACGCGGCCGCCCTGCTGCTGGACGGCTGGGCGCTGCTCAGCCGCCCCGACCTGCGGGCCGGGGAGGAGACGCTGCGGCTCTGGCTGGCCGCCGCGGCGCTGGTCCGGCCGTCGACGGAGGGCGGCACGGTGGTCGTCGTCGCCGAGCCGACCGCGCGGCCGGTGCAGGCCCTGGTGCGCTGGGACCCGTTCGGGCACGCCGGGCTGGAGCTGGACGAACGGGCGCAGCTGCACTTCCCGCCCGTCGCGCGGATGGCCTCGGTGGCCGGCAGTCCGGCGGCGGTCGCCGACCTGCTGGGGCTGATCCGGCTGCCGGAGGGCGCGGACGTGCTCGGGCCGGTCCCGGTGCCGAAGCTGCGGGGGGAGGAGCAGGAGCGTGCGCTGCTGCGGGTCGCGCCCGGGCAGGGCGCGGCGCTGGCCGCTGCGCTGAAGGCGGCGCAGATCGCCCGGATCGCGCTGCGGACGCCGGAGGCGGTGAAGGTGCGGGTCGACCCGACGGACATCGGGTGAGGAGCGGGACGGGGTGAGCCGTCGCCCCCCACCCGGTGGCCGGCGGGCGGGGTCAGCTGCGGAGGGGGACGCCGGGGCGGTCCAGGGCGGTGCGGTCGACCGGGGTGCGGTCGATCGGCGCACGGTCGATCGGGGAGCGGTCGATCGGGGTGGAGCGGTCCATCGGGGTGCGGTCGAGGGTGGAGCGGTCCATCGGGGTGGAGCGGTCCAGGGTGCCGCGCTCCATCGCGGCCCGGTCCAGGCTGCTGCGGTCGAGCCCGCCCTGGCGGGCGGCCGGAACGGTGGCGGCGAGGCCGGTCGGGGCCGGGGCGGGGCTCGGCGCGTGGCCGGAGGTGTGGCTGGAGGTGTGGCCGGGCGTGTGCCCGGGCAGCTCCTCGGAACGGTCGGGCCGGCTCGGGTTGGGCACGGTGCCGCCCGCCGCCAGCAGCTCGCCGGCCGGCCGGCGCATCCCGTAGCGCCGGTGCACCGCCTGCTTGGTGACCCCGAGCGCCGAGCCCACCGAGTCCCAGGAGAAGCCCAGCGCCCGGTCGAACTCGACCGCCGCCGCCACCAGCGTCTCCACGCTCTCCCGCAGCTCCTGCGCCAGGCGCACGGTCGGCGCGGGGGCGCGCCCGTACACGACGAACCCCGCCGAGGTGCTCGGCCGGCGGGGCCGGTAGACGTTGCCCAACTGGGCGGTGAGCGTCCGCAGAGCGTCGACCTGCCGCCTCACCCGCTCGATGTCCCGCACCAGCAGGTGCAGGCTCGCCCGCGCCCGGGCGTCGTGGTTGATCTGCTCGGCCATGGCCTACGTGCCACCTTCCGTACGGTTCGGCTCGCCCGGAGCGCCCTTCCCGCGCGCTCCGGCGTTGGTCAATCCCACTTGACCAACGCCGGACCGGCCGCCGGGGTCACGCAGGCAGGTGAGTCGGGATATGCCAGAAAGCGCTGCGGGCCGATTGCATAGACTGACCGGCGGCCGATTCCGACGGCCGCAGCAAGCCGCCCGCACCCGACCCGCACCCCGACGGACAGGAGCCCGCACCCGTGGCGATCCAGCCGATCCGCATCTTCGGAGACCCCGTCCTGCGCGCCACCGCCCGGCCCGTCACCACCTTCGACAAGGAGCTCCGGAACCTCGTCAAGGACCTCACCGACACCATGCTCGACGCCCCCGGCGCCGGCCTGGCCGCGCCCCAACTCGGCATCTCACTGCGGGTGTTCACCTACCACGTGGACGGCGTCACCGGGCACCTGATCAACCCGGACCTGTCGCTGAGCGAGGAGGAGCAGGAGGGCCCCGAGGGCTGCCTCTCGCTGCCCGGCCTGCGCTACGACACCCGGCGCTCGTACGGCGTCGTCGCCAAGGGCTTCGACATGTACGGCGAGCCGGTCACCGTCGAGGGGACCCAGCTGCTCGCCCGCTGCATCCAGCACGAGACCGACCACCTCGACGGCATCATCTTCATCGACCGCCTCGACACCGGGCAGCGGAAGGCCGCGCTCAAGGCGATCCGCGAGTCGGACTGGGGCAGTGGCCCGGTCCCCGTGGTCAAGGTCTCCCCGCACAGCACCTTCGGCGCCGCGCGCTGACCCCTCCGGCCCCGGCCCGGTCGTTCCCCGGTCATCCCGGGGCATCCCGGTCAGCCGGGGCCGTCCTCGGCCGTTCCGGCCCGGGCGCCCGCCCGCACCCGTCCTGCACAGCCCGTACCAGCACAGCCCCGTACACCTCAGCACAGCAGAAAGGCACTTGATGCGCCTCGTGTTCGCCGGCACCCCCGAGGTCGCCGTTCCCGCCCTGGACGCCCTGCTCGCCTCCGACCGGCACGAGGTCGTCGCGGTGGTCACCCGCCCCGACGCCGTCTCCGGCCGCGGCCGCAAGCTGGTCGCCAGCCCCGTCGCCCAGCGCGCCGAGGAGGCCGGGATCGAGGTCCTCAAGCCGGCGAAGCCCAGCGACCCCGACTTCGTCGCCCGCCTCACCGAACTCGCCCCCGACTGCTGCCCGGTCGTCGCCTACGGCGCACTGCTGCGCCCCGGCACCCTGGAGATCCCCGTCCACGGCTGGGTCAACCTGCACTTCTCGCTCCTCCCCGCCTGGCGCGGCGCGGCACCCGTCCAGCACGCGGTGATGGCCGGCGACGAGGTCACCGGCGCGTCCACCTTCCTGATCGAGCAGGGGCTCGACTCCGGCCCCGTCTACGGCGTCCTCACCGAGGAGATCCGCCCGAGCGACACCAGCGGCGAACTGCTCGACCGCCTCGCGCACGCCGGGTCCCGCCTGCTCGTGGCCACCATGGACGGCATCGAGGACGGCGCCCTGCGGGCCGTCCCGCAGCCCGCCGAGGGCGTCACGCTCGCCCCGAAGATCAGCGTCGAGGACGCCCGGATCGACTGGACCGCCCCCGCCCTCCGGATCGACCGCGTGGTCCGCGGCTGCGCCCCCGCACCCGGCGCCTGGACGCTCTTCCGCGGCGAGCGGCTCAAGGTCACCGGCCCCGTCACGCTGCTGCCCGGCTCGGCCGAACTGGCCCCCGGGGAGCTGGCCGTCGGCAAGAACGCCGTCCGGGTCGGCACCGGCAGCCACGACGTCGAGCTGGGCGAGGTGCGGCCGCAGGGCAAGAAGGCGATGCGGGCCGCGGACTGGGCGCGCGGTGCGCGGATCGAGTCCGGCGAGACGCTCGGCGCGGAGCCCGGCGCGGAGCCCGACGCGGGCTGACCCCGCCGGCGAGCCCGCGGCCCGGGTTTCGCGTTACTGTTCCAGGAGTCCCGGGATCCGCAGATCCCGAACTGATCCCGCAGCACTTTGAGGCACATCCCATGAGCACGCCCAGCAGCACCTCCGGCGCCCACGGCGCGAACCGCGCCCCCCGCCCGCACCGCAGGCCGAAGAAGGACCCGGCCCGGATCGTCGCCTTCCGCGCCCTGCGCGCCGTCGACGAGCGCGACGCCTACGCCAACCTGATCCTGCCCTCGCTGCTCCGCGAGGCCGAGCAGAAGGGCATGGACCGGCGCGACGCGGCACTCGCCACCGAACTGGTCTACGGCACCCTCCGCCTCCAGGGCACCTACGACGCCGTCATCGCCGCCTGCATCGACCGCCCGCTGAGCAAGGTCGACCCGCCGGTCCTCGACGTCCTCTCGCTCGGCGCCCACCAGCTGCTCACCACCCGCATCCCCAGCCACGCCGCCGTCTCGGCCACCGTCGAACTGGCCCGCGTGGTGCTCGGCGACGGCAAGGCCAAGTTCGTCAACGCCGTGCTGCGCCGGATCAGCGCCCACGACCTCGACGAGTGGATCGCCCTGGTCGCCCCGCCGTACGACAAGGACGCCGAGGACCACCTCGCCGTCGTCCACTCCCACCCGCGCTGGGTGGTCGCCGCACTCTGGGACTCGCTCGGCCGCTGGCAGCCCGACGCCTCCGGCCGCGCCGCGATGGAGGAGTTGCTGCGCGCCGACAACGAGCGCCCCGAGGTCACCCTCGTCGCCCGCCCCGGCCGGGCCACCGTCGGCGAACTCGCCGAGGCACTGCCCGAGGCCGAGGCCGGCCGCTGGTCCCCGTTCGCGCTCCGGCTCGCCGAGGGCGGCGACCCGGGCACGCTGGCGGCGGTGCAGGAGAACCGGGCCGGAGTCCAGGACGAGGGCAGCCAGCTGGTCGCCCTCGCCCTCGCCGCCGCACCGCTGGACGGCCCCGACCGGCTCTGGCTGGACGGCTGCGCCGGCCCCGGCGGCAAGGCCGCGCTGCTCGCGGCGCTCGCCGCCGAACGCGGGGCCGCCCTGGTGGCCAGCGAGAAGCAGCCGCACCGGGCCCGGCTGGTCGCCCGCACCCTCGCCGGCAACCCCGGCCCGTACACCGTCATCGCCGCCGACGGCACCCGGCCGGCCTGGAAGTCCGGCGGCTTCGACCGGGTCCTCGTCGACGTGCCCTGCTCCGGGCTGGGCGCGCTGCGCCGCCGCCCGGAGGCCCGCTGGCGCCGCCGCCCGCAGGACGTCGCCGCCTTCGGACCGCTCCAGCGCGAGCTGCTCGCCTCGGCGATCGACGCGGTGCGGGTGGGCGGGGTGGTCGGCTACGCGACCTGCTCGCCGCACCTCGCCGAGACCCGGGCCGTCGTGGACGACGTGCTGCGGGCCGAGGGCGGCCGGGTCGAGTGGATCGACGCACGGCCGCTGCTCCCGGGCGTGCCGGCCCTGGGGGAGGGACCGGACGTCCAGCTCTGGCCGCACCTGCACGGGACGGACGCGATGTACCTGGCACTGCTGCGCCGCACGGCGTGAGGCCCGGGCGCCGGGTCCGGGGTCGCACCCCGCGCCCGGCGTCGTAGCGGGGGCCGCGGCAGGGGGTACGGCGCGACGGCCGGCCGGGGGCGGCGGGCGGACCGGTTCGTCCGGCTCGTCCGCCGCCCCCGGCGGTTGTGACGCCCGGCAGGGTCAACGCCCGCTCAGTGCCGGTGTGTTGGGTGTCTGCCTGGCCGACGGGGCGAGGGCCGGGACGGCGCCACGGGTGGGGACCGGCGCGCCGGCCGGGGCCGTGTCGGACCTGGTGGAACCGTTCGGGGCGGTGCTCGGCCCGGCCTGGGCGGTCACCACGCCGCGGACCAGCTCGCGCAGCCAGCGATGGCCCGCGTCCTGGTCGTTGCGCGGATGCCAGGCCATGCTCAGTACCACCTCGGGCAGCTCCACCGGCAGCGGGAAGGTGCTCAGCCCCAGCGCGGTGGCCGCCGAGCTGCCGAGCCGGGCCGGCGCCAGGCCGACCAACTCGGTGTCGCGGAGCAGGAACAGCGCCGACGTGAAGCTCGGCACGATGGTCACCACCCGCCGGGAGAGCCCGACGTCGGCGAGCCGCTGATCGACCGGGCCGGGCCCGCGGCCGTGCCGGGAGACGGCGAGGTGGTCGGCGTCGGCGAAGTCGCGGACGGTGGGCGGGGGTCCGACCGTCAACGGGTGCCCCGCGCGGGCGACACCGACCAGCCCGGTGGTGGTGAGCGGCTCGGTCCGGGTCTCCGGGTCCAGGTGGTCGATCACGCCGACCTCCAGGTCCACCACGCCGTCGCGCATCGCGGTCGTGCCCTCCAGGTGGTCCCCGAGGAAGCGGAGCGTCACGGCGGGCGCCTGCACGCGGACCGTCTCGACCAGCGTCGAGCCGATCGCGGTCAGCAGGACGTCGCCGGTCTGCAGGGTGAACCGGCGGTTCAGGTCGGCGGGTTCGGTGGCGGTCTGCGGTACGAGCAGGGCCTGGCCCCGGCTGACCAGCGCCCGCACCTCCGCCCGCAGCTCCACCGCGCGCGGTGTCGGCACCAGGCCGCGTCCGGCGCGGACCAGGATCGGGTCGCCGAGGACGCGGCGCAGCCGTCCCAGGGTGCGGCTCATCGCCGGGGCCGAGGTGTGCAGCCGCTCGGCGGCGCCGGTGACGCTGCCCTCGTCGAGCAGGGCGTCCAGGGCGACGAGCAGGTTGAGGTCGAGGTCGGGCATGGGCTTCTCCGCGAGTGGTCGGTCGACTGGGTGGGGGTGGTGGGGGTGGTGGGGGAGGCGGATGACCGTAAGTGGAAAGTGTGGTGACCAGACTTTCACTGGAGTGCATGCGGATTCGGCATCTACCGTCGATCGTGACAACTCCCCTTCGGAGTAAAGGATCTGACGCGATGAACGACAATGACATGTTGGCGGTAGCCTGCCAAGGCGGCCGCATGCTGGTCTTCCTCTCCGCCGACGGCTCGCGGCGGCTCGGCGAGCTGCCGCTGCCGCCGGAGCCGCACGAGGTGCTGTTCGACGCCGATCGAAGGCTGCTGTACTGCACGGTCACCTACCGCTCGGGCTTCTACGAGCACCATGGCGAGCGGGCCACCGAATTGGTAGTGGTCGATCCGGATCACCGGGTAGTGGTAGAGACCATTGACCTGGCGCCGGAGTGCGCCCCGCACGGGCTGGCGCTCGATGCGGCGCGCGGTCTCCTGTATGTGAGCGTGGAGGCGGGCCCGGCCGGGGAAGGGGCGGTGCTCACCGTCGACCTCGCGGCGGGCAAGGTCGTCGAGCGGACCGCCGTCGGCGCGCCCGGGCCGCACTGGTTCGCGCTCACGCCGGACGGCGCCAAGGGCTACACGACCAACAAGGAGGCCCCGTTCCTCACCGTCGTGGAGCCGGCCGCCGGGACCGGCCGCCCGGCCCGGACCGGCAGGACGGTGGCGGTGCCGGGCAGCGAGGGCATCGCGATGAGCCGCGACGGGCGGTACGCGGTCGTCGCCACGCCGAAGCTCGACCCGACGGGCCCGCTCGCCGCGCCGCCCGCGCTGGCGGTGGTCGACGTCCGGAGCGACCAGGTGGTGCGCACGCTCCCGCTGGCGGCCCCGGCGGTCCCCGTGCACAGGACGGCGGGCGGACTGGTGCTGGCCGGGGAGGTCCACCTCGCCGCCCCGGCCGCGGACGGCGGGCCGGTGCCCGCGGCCGGGCGGCTGCGGGTGTTCGGCGCGGCGGGCGGCGGCCACGCGGCGGCCGGGGAACTGGAGGAGTTGGGCGAGGTGGTGGTCGGACAGGTGCCGCTCACCGTCCACTCGTCGCCGGACGGCAGGCTCGGGTACGTCTCCAACATCGCCTCGGACACGGTCACCGTGGTCGACCTGGAGCGGTTGCGGGTGGTCCGCGAGGTCGCGTTGGGGCGCGACGCCGGGCCGCACGGGCTGGCGTACGTGCCGGCGATCGGGTGAGAGTGGGGTGGTGAGCCCGCTCGGAGACGTGAACGACAGGTCCCGTACGGCTGCTGCTGCTGCCGCCGCCGGTGCCGCTGCCGCTGCCGCTGCTTCTGCTGCGGTGGGCGGTGCCGCCGCCGGTGCGGCGGGCGGTGCGCGCTACGTGCAGTGGCGGCCGGGGGCGGCGCCCGGGCGGCAGGTCCGGTGCCTCTGGGTGCGGGAGAACGCCGGAGGCCCGGCCTACCGGCAGCTCGTCGTGCCGGACGGCTGCGTGGACCTGGTCTGGTCGGGCGGGGCGCTGGAGGTGGTCGGGCCGGACCGCGCGCCCCGGAGCGTTCCGGTGTCCGGCGGAGCCGGGCTCGCCGGGGTGCGGTTCCGGCCCGGAGCGGCCGGGCTGCTGCTCGGGGCGGTGCCCGCGCGGGAGCTGTGCGACCTCCAGGTACCCCTGGGCGAGGTGCTCGGGCCGGAGGCCGCGGAGCGGCTCGGGGAGCGGCTGGGCCGGGCCCGGGACACCCGGGCGGCCGCGTCGCTGCTGGACGCCTTCGCCGCCTCGCTGGCGCGCCGGTGGACGCCGGACGCGGCGGTCGAGCGGGCGGTCGCCGAGCTGGGGCGCGCGGACGCCGCCCGGGTGCCCGTCATCGCGGAGGAACTAGGCTTGTCCGAAAGGCAGTTGAGACGGCGGATCACCGACGCGGTCGGGTACGGGCCGAAGACCCTGCAGGGCGTCCTGCGGTTCCGGCGGGCGGTCGACGAGGCCCGGTCCGGCGGTCTCGGGCTGGCCGAGGCCGCCGTGCGGGCCGGATACGCCGACCAGGCGCACTTCACCCGGGAGGTGCGGCGGTGGTCCGGGGTCTCGCCGACGGTGCTGCTGGGGAGGCCGGGCCGGGCGGAGCGGCCCGGGTAGCCGGGCGGGTGGTGGCCGGGCGGTCGGGTAGCCGGGTGGTGGTGCCGGTGGCGGTCGTTCGGTCAGCGGGTCAGCGCGTCGTCCGGTCAGCCGGTGGTCCGGTCGTGGGCGCGCAGGGTGAGCAGGGCGGCCAGGGTCACCCCGGGGCGCGCCTCGGACTCGGTGGTGGCCGACCAGCGCGCCCAGTGGATCGGCCAGCCGCCGTCCGGCTGCTGCTGCGCGGCGAGGTGGTCGAGTCCGCGGCCGAGTTCCGCGTCGGTGAACCAGGCGCGGGCCAGGCTGTCCGGCCGGCGGGCGTAGTCGTGCGGCAGGTGGTACTCGCCGGGCGCGTAGCCGGGGGAGAGGGCCGCCTCCTCGGGCCGGTCCGGGTCGAGGAGCACGATGCGCTGCTCGCGGACCAGCCCGCCCAGGCGGTCCGCCGCACGCCGGGCCCACGCGGTGTCCGGCGCGGCGTCCAGGAAGCGCAGGGCGGCACCGGCCTCGTACGGGTGCGTCCGGTCGAGGTTCTCGACGGCGGTGCGGCAGAAGGCGGCGGCCCCGGCCAGCCACGGGTGGTCGATTCCGTTGCGGAGCAGCGGGCCGACGATCTGGGCCGTGACCAGCAGTTCGCCGGCCGGCTTCGCGTCGTCCTCGGGGACGGGGAGCCAGGGCGGGCGCGGGTACGGGCGCAGGCTCGGCAGGACGACCGGCACGCCGCCGTCGGGTGCGGTGACACCGGCCAGCCAGTCGCAGATCCGGCGGGCAGCCGCGGCGTCCAGCCGTCCGGCCTCCTCCAGGACCTCCAGGGCGGTCGGGACGGCGATCGGCTGGCCGGCCGGTCCGCGGACGTCCGGTTCGAGGCCGAAGGCGTAGCCGCCGTCGTCGGTGCGGTGGGCGTCGAGGGCGGCGAGGACGCCCGCGGGATCGGTCCCGCCGTCGAAGAGGTGGGCGAAGCGGCGCTGTTCCAGGACGCGGCCGGAGGTCCAGAGGAACCGGCCGGCCGCGTCGAGCACGGCGCCGGAGAGGCGTGCGGTGGAGGTCATGGCTCGACGGTAGGCGGCCGCGGGGCGGCGGTCTTGAAGGAATCGGACGTCCGGCCGGGTGGCGCCGAGGCCCAGACCGCCTGCAGCGGGCGGTAGTCGATCACGGTGATGCCGTGCTCGGCGATCAGCTCGCGGGCGCGGGGTGAGACCAGGAACGCGTGGTCCGACCGGCGCACCCGCCGACCACCGTCGTCCGGGCGGGAGCCGGGTGTGCCGAGACCGGGGTGGACGGCCCATTCGGTGAGGCCGGGCGGGAGGGCGGCGAGCAGTCGGGCGTAGTGGGCGGGCTTGTCGTCGAGGGGGACGGCGAAGCTGTCCAGGAAGGGGTGGTCGATCACGGGGAGCCCACGGCGTCGGAGGCGGTCCAGGGCGGGCGGGAGCCAGACCCGCACGGCGAGGCCGTACTCGGCGCCGAGGGCGAGGGCCACGTCGAGGAGGTCGGGGCGGCCCGCGTCGGCGAGACAGTGGAAGTCGAGGTGGGTGGGGTGCAGGCCGGTGCCGGTCGCGGCCTCGATCTGGGCGCGGAACTCCCGCTCGACGTCGGCGGGGCGGGCCCGGGCGAGGAGCCGGGCACGGCCGTCGGGGTCGGCGGGGAGGAACCGCCCGGCCGGGTCGACGAGCGAGGGGACCGCGGCCGCCGGGCAGAGCGGGCCCCAGCGCCGGCGGGGGGATCCGGCGTCGCAGACCAGGGTGAGGTGGATCCCGAAGGGCAGCTCCGGGCGCTCGCGGAGCAGGCGCAGCGCGTGCCGCGTCGCCGGACAGACCGTCATCAGACTCGCGGAGGCGGCGATTCCGTGCTCCACCGCGTCGACGACGGCGAGGTTGACGTCCTCGTTCAGGCCGAGGTCGTCGCAGGTGAGGAGGAGGACGCGGGCGTCGGGGGCGAACCCGAGCAACTCACTGCCGAGGCGGGGCGGTTCCTGGTCCATGACGGACAGTGTGGTGCAGGGGCGGCGCGGGGCGCACGGGGATTTCCGGGGCGCTATGGTGCGGGGATGACCACCGACGCGGGCCGGCTGCCGCTGCTCTTCCTGGACGTGGACGGGCCGTTGATCCCGTTCGGGGGTCCGGCCGGGCGGTATCCGGTGTACCCGGAGAGCGAGGACCCGTCGAACCCGCTGCTGGGGCGGCTCGATCCGGCGCACGGGCCGCGGCTGGCGGGGCTGCCGTGCGAGCTGGTGTGGGCGACGACGTGGGGGCCCGATGCCAACGCGTGCCTCGCGCCGCGGCTGGGGCTGCCGGAACTGCGTGAACTGCCTGACCCGGTGGGCGAGTCGGACCTGGTGGGCGCGCCGGACCAGGTGGGTGATCCGGCCGCGGTTCTCGCGGGGGACGAGCGGGCGGGGCTGAGCTGGAAGACGCGGGGGATCGTCGCGTTCGCGGCCGGCCGGGACTTCGTGTGGGTGGACGACGAGATCGGCGGCGCCGACCGGGCGTGGGTGGCGGACCGGCACCCGGGTCGGGCGCTGCTGTGGTGGGTGGATCCCGCGGTGGGACTGGCGGACGGCGACTACGCGGCGGTCGCGGCCTGGTTGCGCGAACGGGTGGGTGGGTAGCGGGGGAGCGGGGGCCGGAGTCCGTCGGAGGGCCCGGACGAGGCGCGGCCGGCGGCAGCCCGAGGGCTGTCGCAGGGCTGCCGAAGGGGGCGTGGGGCGGGTGCGGAAGGCGGGTGGGCGAGCGGCCGGCTGGGGGCTGGTGGCGATCGTCCTCGGGGCGGGCGCGCTGCTCTGGAGCGGGGTGCTGGGGTGGCCGCGGCCCCAGTGGGCCGAGGTGGTGCTCGGTGCGGGACTCGCGGTGGCGCTGGTCGGGCAGCTCCTCAGGCCCGACATGCACAAGTGGTTCGACGCGCTGGTGGCCGGCGGGGTGGCGGCGTTGGTGCTGGTGGCGGTCGGCACGACGGCCGGGACGGCCGGCAACGCCCTGCGGTGGCAGCGGACGACCGAGCGGGTGACCGTCACGGTGGACAGCTGCAGACTGACGGGACGTCAGTACGACGAGGTCGCGGGATGGTTGAACTCCTACGAGTGCCGGCACACCTGGACGGCCGGCGGCCGGGGGGTCGACGTGCGGCTCGCGACGGACCGGTCCTACCCGAACGGGCAGGAGCTGCAGCGGTGGGCCTCGCCGGGGCGGGCCGAACTGGACGAGCACTCCTGGTCGAACGTCGTGCCGGTGATGGTGATCGCGACCGTGACGGACGGGCTGGTGCTGCTCCTGGCGGGGGTGTGGCTGGGGCGGCGGGTCCGGGAGCGGCAGCGGAGCCGGAAGTGGCGGGCCGGGCGGGGCGAGGGCGGGCCGGGCGAGGGCGGGTCCGCCGGACCGGGGGCGGCCGCGCGGGCGTGGCGGTGGGCGCTGGGCCGGTCAGGCGCGTGACGAGCGCAGCCGGCGGAGCATCCGGGCGTCCTGGAAGCCGACCGCGCGGGCGGCCGACTCGGCGGTGGCGCCGTGGGAGAGGAGGTGCTCGGCGCGTTCGACGCGGAGTTCCTGCTGGTAGCGGAGCGGGGTGAGGCCGGTCGCCGCGGCGAAGTGCCGGGTGAGGGTGCGTTCGCTGACTCCGGCGGCGTCGGCGAGGTCGGCGAGCGGGAGCGCGGCGGTGAACCGGGCGTCGATGAGGTCCTGGACCCGGTGGACGGCGTCGACGAGGTGGGCGCGGTGCCTGAGCATGACGCCGGTCTGCTGCTCGTCGCCGTTGCGCCGGGCGTAGACGACCATCTCGCGGGCGACCCGGGCGGCGGCCGCCGGGCCGTGCCGGACGGCGAGCAGGTGGAGGGCGAGGTCGATGCCGCTGGCGATCCCGGCGGAGGTGACCACGCGGTCGTCGACCACGTACAGGACGTCGCGGACCACGGTGGCCCGCGGGTGGCGGCGGGCGAGTTCGTCCTGCACGTCGTGGTGGGTGGTGCAGCGGCGGCCGTCGAGGAGCCCGGCCCGCCCGAGGGCGTCGGCTCCGGCGCAGACGGAGGCCACGGTGCCGCCGCGGGCGTGGTGGGCGGCGAGGCGGGCCAGGGTGGCG
This sequence comes from Kitasatospora sp. NBC_00458, assembly GCF_036013975.1. NCBI lineage: Bacteria > Bacillati > Actinomycetota > Actinomycetes > Kitasatosporales > Streptomycetaceae > Kitasatospora > Kitasatospora sp. NBC_00458. The sequence continues at coordinate 1,867,691 of NZ_CP107904.1, read as the reverse complement.
GGGGCGATCTCGCCGTGGCCGCGCAGGACGGGGGCGCGCCAGCCGGGGACGACGAGCAGGTCGTCGGCGGTGAGGTCGGGCCATTCGGTGGCGGCGCGGAGGGTGAGCCCCTGGGCGGTGGGGACGTCCTCCTGCTCGGCGACGTAGCCGATCTCGTACCCGTGGCCCTGGTCGGCAGCGGTGGAGAACGCCTGGGCGGGGCCGGCGAGGTCCAGCAGGTGCAGCTGCGGGACGAGCAGGAAGACGACGCGGGTCACGATCCGGTCAGCTCCTCGGGGTGTCGGCGCCGGTCGGGTCGGCGGCGGCTGCCGGGTGGCCGGCGGGGGTGGCGCCGGCCGGGTGGGCGGCGGGGGCGACCAGTTCGTCGACGGTGGCGATCCGGGCGAACCGGCCGGCCAGGGCGTACTCGGTGCGGGCGACGATCTCGTCGGTGCCGAGCGTACGCGGGTCGGCGAGGATCTCGTCGAGGGTGCGGCCGGGCGGGGCGTCGCGGTGCTCGATCGGGTGGGTGGCGGTCGCGTCGACGGCGAAGACGACCTCGTAGCCGAGGTCGGCGGCGAGCCGCGCGGTCGTCTCGCAGCACTGCTCGGTGCGGATGCCGCAGACGGTGAGGGCGCGCAGGCCGCGTTCGGTGAGCAGCTGCTGCAGGTTGGTGGTGGTGAAGGCGTTGTGCGAGGTCTTGGTGAGGACCGGCTCGTCCGCGGCGGGGGCCAGTCCGTCGATGAGGCGGACGTGGCCGAGCGCCGGGTCGAAGACATTGCCGGTGCCGGGTTCCGCGTGCAGGACCCAGACGACGAGGTCCCCGGCGGCCCGGGTGTGCTCGACCAGGCGGCGGACCTGCCCGACGACGCCGGGGTTGGAGACGGCGGCCCAGTTCGCCCGCTGCCGGAAGGACTCCTGGACGTCGATCACGACGAGTGCGCTGTTCATGCCCCGATCATCGCGGACCGGCCGGGCGCCGCTGAAGGCATCATCGGGGCGCGCTGCGGAACGATCCGGTCAGCCGGTGGCGGACCGGTTGGCGCGGCGCTGACGCTTGCCGAGCGGCGCCTGGGAGAGGTCCTCGGACTGCGAGCGGAGGTTCTTGTGGCCGTAGCCGCGCTCGTCGAGCCAGGCCCGCGCGCGCTCCTCGGCCCGCTCGGTGGCGTCGAGGATGTCCTCCTCGGCCTCGCCGGTGTCCTGGAAGCGGAAGGTGAAGACGGCGCGGGCGTCGACGTCGTAGCTGAGGTGGCCCTCGGGGGTGAACGCGGCGAAGAGCACGTCGTGGTCGGCGGCGCGGGCGCGGAGCTCGGCGAGCTGCTCGGGGGTGAGGTCGTCGAAGACGCCGCGGACGGTGATGCGGAAGGTGCGGGTGGTCATCCGTCGAGCCTAGTGACGGGCGCGGAGCGGGCGCCACGGGTTTTCGGCGGACGCGGTCCGGCCCCCACGCACCCGGTACGGGGGTGGGCGGGGGCCGGACGTCCGGGGGTGGGCGGGCCGGGGACGAGGCGGGGGCGGAGCGGGCGGGCCTTCGGCCGGGGACTCCTCAGGATTCCTTCGGGGCCGCCCCGGTGGTGGCGGGGGCGTCCGCGGCGCCGGTGCGGACACAGCTGTAGGGGAGCGGCGGGAAGCCGTTGAACCCCTGGGTGGTGTAGGCGGTGGAGTAGGCGCCGCAGGACAGGACCCAGACCTGGTCCCCGGACGCGGCGTCCCGGGGCACCTGCATGCCGGGGCCGTCGTCGGCGAAGGCGTCGTCGCTGTCACAGGTGGGTCCGGCGACCACGGCGGGGACGGTCGGTGCACCGGCCCGGCCGGGGAACTCCAACCGGTAGCGCAACTCGTCCATCTCGTAGAGGCCGTTGAACTTCCCGCAGCTCAGGTAGAGCCAGTACGCCCGCCCGCCGTCGAGCTGCTGACGCTCCGTCAGTCGGGTGACGTGGGCGCGGATGGCCCCGTGGTCGGCGACCAGGTGGCGGCCGGGCTCGATCAGGACGTCCAGCGGCCCGCCGGAGACCTCGCGCAGGCGCTGGACGCCCTCCCGGATCACCGTGAACATCTTGTCCAGCGGCGGGTCGAGCGGGCGGCCGCTCCGGTCCAGGGCGCCGAGTGCGGGCAGGCCGCCGCCGAGGTTGACGTGGTCCAGCCGGATGCCGTGCCGGCCGGCCTCCTCGATCACGGTGGCGAGGGTGTCCAGGGCGTTCTGCCAGGCCTCGGAGGTGAGTTGCTGGGAGCCGACGTGCACGGAGAGCCCGGCCGGGGTGAGTCCCGAGGCGCGGGCCGCCTCCAGGATCCGCAGCGCGTCCTCCGGCGAGCAGCCGAACTTGCGGCTGAGACCCCAGAGCGCGCCCTCGCCGGTGGTGGCGAGCCGGCAGAAGACCCGTGCGCCGGGGGCGTGGGCGGCGATCGCGGCGAGGTCGGCCAGGCTGTCGGTCGCGAAGTCCCGGACACCGAGCCGGTGGGCCTCGGCGATCTGGCGGTCCGACTTGATGGTGTTGCCGTAGTGGATCCGCTCGACCGGGACGCCGGTGCGCAGCGCCTGGGCGATCTCTTGCGGTCCGGCCGCGTCGAAGCCGGCGCCGCGGGCGGCCAGGGTGGCCAGCACCTCGTCCACCGGACAGGCCTTCATGGCGAACCGGACGGCGACGCCGGGCAGTTCGCCGACCAGGGCGTCGTACTGGGCTTCGATGCCGTCCAGGTCGAGGATCAGCCGGTCGTCCTCGCCGGCCGCGAGGGCGGTGCGCAGGCGTGCGTACTCAGGCATGGTGGGTGCTCCAACCGGAGGCGGCGGCGGCCGCGTCGGGCCCGTCCGGCGAAAGGCCGCGGGCCGCGCGGACCAGGGGGGTGGTCCGGGCGTCGACGGGCGGCGCGAAGGTCTCGATATCGGTGCGCGCTTCGTCCGGCCGGTGCGCCTCGGCGCCGAACTCCCCTGCGGGGTGGCAGGCTTCCCCGCCGGAGCCGGCGAGGGCAGGGGTGCGGGCCCGGTCGGTGGGCGGGGTCGGGCGGATGCTGCGCGTGTGGGTGCCGTCGTTCACCCTGCGCTGCCCCGGGGGGCGTGCGGCCGGGGATCCGGCTCCGCGCGGGAGCCGCGTTCCCCGTCACAGGTCTCCGGACGTGCGGGGCCGAGGCCCTGGTGGTCCCGGGCGGGGTCGAGCGGGCGCCGGGCGGCCCCGGTCGGGACCGCCTCCTCCACGACGCCGTGGCCGCGGGTCAGCCGGAACGCGGACCGCCCCTCGGAGAGCACGCGCAGTGGCCGCTGCCGCCCGGTGTCCTTCAGCGGGGTGCGGGCGAGGCGGGGCCCGCCGCCGGTCCTGAAGCAGGGGTGCTCCGAAGCGGCTCGATACAGGTACCCGTCGGGCTTCGGCATCACGTCACTCCAAGGTTCGGGTCGGGACGTCGGGCTGGTGCCCGCGCGGGCGGCGGTGCTCGGGCATGCCGGAGGGCCCGGGTCCGCGGGGCGCGGGTGAGGCAGGGCCGGAGGAAGCCCTGAGGAGGGTGGGCGTGCGGTGTCGGGGGTCGGGAGTGCGGATGTCCGGTGCCGGACACCCTGTGCGGGAGTTCCTGTGCGGGAGTTCCCGTGTCGGAGGCCCGGTGTCAGGCGTCCTCCGTCGGATGTCCTCCGTCGGATGTCCTTCGCCGGACGTCCCGTGTCAGGTGGCCGGTGTCAGGCGTCCGGTGTCGGCGCAGGAAGGCGGAGTGCGGGAGGCTCCGGCGGCGCGACGTCGCGCGACCGGGCGTACCGGTGCGCCGTTCGGCGGTCGGCGCCGCCGGGCGTTCGGGCGGATGCCGTGGCCGGAATTCCTGGCCTCCTTCTGTTCTCGGTGCCCTCGCGCGGGGACTGACGCCCTAGGTGGACCTGTCGCGTGACTCGTCAACTCGCGTGCTCGACAAGGTGTCTCGGGAGGTGTTCCGGCCTCGTCAAACGTGCGTTCCCCCTACGGTGGACTAGACCAACTTCCGGTGTCAACCCTTGTCCTGGGGTGCCCGGGAGGCGGCTCCGCGCGAGCGCCGAACGGGGCATGACCTGCGCCGGAACCCCCTGGTCCGGACGAGTCCGAACCGGTGGTGAGGCGGTCGGATGAAGGGGCAGCACCCGTTGCCCGTTCGAGCAGAGCCGTGTCCGAAGGGGCGGTGACGGGCGGGCGGGGGAGGGGTGCTGACGGGTGATCCGCGGGGGCGGGCCGGTCCGGGACGACCGGTGCCCCCGGCGCCGGGGTGCGGCGTCGGGGGCACTGACCGGCCGGGTCGGAGCAGGGCCGGTCCGGGGTCGCGCTGGGCTGGGACCCCGGCCGGTTCGGGGCCGGGCCGGGTCCGCCGGGGTTGTGCGGCCCGGCCGCGCTGCCGTCCGGCCGGAGCCGTCCGGCCGGTCCTACGGGTGGACCCGCAGCACGAGTTTGCCCTGGAGGTGCCCCAGTTCGGCCCGCCGGTGCGCCGCCGCCGCCTCGGCGAGCGGGTGGACGCCGTCGAGGTGGACGCGGACCCGGCCGGAGTCGAGCAGTGCGGCGAGTTCGGTGAGGTCGGCCCCGCTGGAACGCACCTGCTGCATCCGCTCGGGGATGGTGACGCCGAGCCCGGCGGCGCGCTCGCGGTGGTAGTCGCCCAGGTAGACGGGGAGGACCAGGCCGCCGCGCCGCACGGCCGGCAGGAGGCGGTGGGCGTCCGGCCCGCCGACGGTGTCGACCAGCAGGTCCGCCGCGTCCGGGACGGCCTCGGCGGCCGGGGTGCGGGTGTAGTCGACGAACCGGTCCACGCCGAGTCCGCGGAGGAACGCCTCGTGCCGCCCGGAGGCCACGCCGATCACCCGCTCCGCACCGGCGATCCGGGCGAGCTGGACGGCGAAGTGTCCGACCCCGCCCGCCGCGCCGTTGACCAGGGCGGTGCCGCCCGGCAGCGGGGCCCGCCCCCCGATCAGGAACTGGTAGGCGGTGAGCCCGGCCATCGGGACGGCGGCGGCCTCGGTGTGGTCGAGTGAGGCCGGTTTGGCGGCCAGGTGGTCGGCGGGGGCCGTGACGTACTCCGCGTACCCGGAGCCCTGTCCGGGGAAGCGGATCAGTCCGAAGACCTCGTCCCCGGGCTGCCAGTCGGTGACGCCCTCGCCGAGCTCGGCCACCACGCCCGAGACGTCGCTGCCGAGGACGAGCGGCGGCGTCCAGGCGGGCCGCAGTTCGGCCGGGATGCGGGTGAAGCCGGTGCGGGCGTACAGGTCGGGCGGGTTGATGCCCGCGGCGTGGACCCGGACCAGTACCTCGCCGGGCGCGGGCGACGGACGGGGCACCTCCTCGTGGACCAGCACGTCGGGGCCTCCGAAAGCGTGCAGCCGGACGGCCCGCATGGTCGCGGTGCGGTTTCCCATGGTCGTCTCTCCCTCTCCCCAGGTGCCCCCGGATCTCTCCCCGATCGCGGGGGCGACCTCCCGGTAGAATCCGGAGCGGTGCTCCGGAAAGATAAGCGGAGCAGCGCTCCACTTGTCAACGGTGAGGAACCCCATGCCCGTCGAGCCAGCCACGCCTCCGGCCGGGCGCGCCCCGCGCGCCGACGCCCGGCGCAACCGCGACCGCGTCCTGGAGGTGGCGGCGGAGGTGGTCTCCGAGCAGGGCGCCCAGGCCTCCCTGCGGGACATCGCCCGCCGCGCCGACGTCGGCCTCGGCACGCTCTACCGCCACTTCCCCACCAGGGACGCCCTGTTGGAGGCGCTGCTGCGGCGCCGCTTCGAACTGCTCGCCGAGCGGGCCGAGGAACTCGCCGCCGCCGTTGCGCCGGACCGCGCGCTGGGCGACTGGCTGCGCGAGTTCACGCGCGGAGCGGGCGCCTACCAGGGGCTCTCCGCCGCGCTGCTCGCCACCCTCCAGGACCCCGAATCGCCTCTGCACGCCTCCTGCCTGACGATGCGTCAAGCGTGTGGGCGGCTGCTGGTGGCGGCGCAGCGGGACGGTCTGATCAGGCCGGACGTGGACGCCGTCGACCTGTTCGCCCTGGCCAACGGCCTCGCCTGGATCGCCGACCAGGCGCCGAGCCTCGCCGAGCGGAGCGACCGCCTCTTCGGCCTGGTGCTGGACGGGCTGGCGCCCCGGGGCGGCGGCACCGGGCCCGCGGCGGGCTGAACCCGGGGGCCGGGGCGGGCTGAACCGGGGGCCGGGGGCCGGGGGCCGGGGGTGGGAGCGTCGGGGGGCGGACTGCCGGGTGCGGCCGACGGCGTCTGCCGGGGTCGGGGGCGGGAGTGTCGGGGGCGGGGGTCGTCGGGGGCGTCCGCCTGTGCTCGCGCTCACCGTGGGCTGAGGTGGTACGTGCCCGCCGTCCCCGCGCGCGGCCGGCCCGGCGGCACCCGCCCGTTCGGCGGTGGCGGTGGCGGTGGCGGTGTGGTGGGGCGGGCGGTTTGCGGGGCGGGCTGCCGGGTGCGGCCGACGGCGTCTGCCGACGCCGGGGCGGTCGGCGCCTCATGTCCGGCGTCGGCGCGGGCGGCCCGGGCTGCCGGGCGCCGGTGGTACCGGCGCCGCCGGGTTCCCGCTGCGCAGTGCCCGCGTGGTCGGCTCCGATGCCCTATCGACGCGGACGGCGCCGCCCGTCGGGCCGTCGCGCGTCGGGGCGAGGTCCGGATGCGGTGCCAGCGGGGACGGTCCGGAGGGCACCAACCGTCGGTGCGGACGGGCGAGTTCGCCGGGCCCCCTTGCGCGAGCGGGCACCCGGCCGGTGGCCGGACGGGTACTCGGAGGCGGTCCCCGGAGCGGAACCGCCGCCGGGGAACCGCCTCCTCCTCACCCGGCGACGCATGCGGCCCGCGGCATGGCGCGGCATGCCGCGGTGCGGCCGGGTGGCGGTGCGGGGTGTCAGTACCTGACGGTCTTCAGGTACGAGAGGTCACCGCGGATGCCGGCCAGGTAGAGCGTGTGCCCGCCGGGGGCGACCGCCGCGGCCGAGACGCCGTCCAGGCCGAAGCCGGTGAGCGTCTCGCCCGGGACGCCGGTGTCGGTGGCGGTGTCGTAGGAGAGCACCGAGGCCTGCGGGGTCCAGCCGCCCTTGAGCACGTGGACCCGGCCGCCGTCCGGGCTCACCGCCACGTAGTGGAGGTCGACCGGGCCGTCGGCGAAGGTGAACACGGGCCTCGCGGTGTCGTTGACGGTGTCGACCACGTAGCCGGTGCCGGCGTCGGCCTGGGAGCCCAGCGCGTACAGGTGCAGGCCGTCCGGGGAGGCGGTCAGCTCCTTGGTGGCGCCGATCCGTGCGACGGTGCGCAGCACGGTCGGGACCGGGGCGGTGGTGTCGAGGTGCTCCAGGCCCGCGTCGGTGGAGACGTAGGCGCCGGCTCCGCCGGGCTGGAGTGCGATGGCGCTCACGGTGTGGCCGCGCAGCGGCACGGACGCCGTGAAGGCGCCCTGCGGGGTGCCGAACACCAGCACCCGGCCCGGCCGGACGCCCTGGCCGTAGGCCTCCGGGCCGTCCTGGTCGACGTAGACCTTCGAACCGTCGGGGCTGACGGCCAGGCCGGTCAGGCCGCCCGTCGACCAGCCGTCCGGACGCGGCTGGTCCGGTGCCGGGGTGCGGGACAGCACCGTGGCGGTGGCGGTGTCGACGGCGACCAGCCGGTCCGACACCAGGACGTACAGGCGGCGGCCGTCCTGGCTCACCACGGGCCGGCCGGCGGTGCCGTCGTCCGCCAGGGGCAGTTCGGCGACCACCGCGCCCGTCCGGGTGTCGACCGTGCGCAGGACGACCGGGGTCCGGCTGCCGGACCGGTCGGCGGCGACGACGTACGCCCGGTTCCCCTCCGGGGAGACGGCCAGTCCGAGCGCCCGCCATCCGATGGCGGTACCGTCGGTCGCGGCGGGTACGGTGTCGGCGACGGCTGCACCGGCGCCCGCGCCGGTGAGCAGGAGTACCGCCGAGGCCACCAGTGAGCCCGTCCAACGAGCCTTCGACATGCGCGAATTCATGATTCCCCACCCTGTGGTCTAGACATCATGTCGTGGTGCGAGGGTCAGGCTAGGGCACCCGGGAGGCGTTCCGGGGGCGGTTTTCGGACCTCGTGCGGGCGGGGGCGGGACGCCGCTGGTCGACCGTTCGAGAACGGCTCGATCGCGTCCTGGAGGCCGGGGCCTCCGGTGGAGGCGGGCGGGTCCGGCCGGGTCCGGCAGGTCCGCGGGGCCGGTGCGGGGCCGGTGCGGGGTCGGCGGGAGGCCGGGGCGGGTGGTGCCCGGGCCCGGACGGGAAGGGCCGGTGGAAGTTCCCGGCCGGCCCATAGGTCGGCTCTATGACCTCATAGATCCACACCGACTACTCTCGGCACGGACCAGCAGTGTTGGCTGGCCGGGGGGTCGCCCTCACCCTCCCCGCCTGCCCGTGTTCCCGTTCGGAGGATCGCCCCGCCATGTCCCGTCCGATCCGAGTCGCGATAGTCGGCGCCGGCCCCGCCGGCATCTACGCGGCCGACGCCCTGCTCAAGTCCGACGCCGCCCAGCAGCCGGGGGTCGCGATCGACCTGTTCGAGCGGATGCCCGCACCGTTCGGCCTCATCCGGTACGGCGTGGCACCCGACCACCCGCGGATCAAGGGGATCGTCACCGCGCTCCACCAGGTGCTGAGCAAGCCGCAGATCCGGGTCTTCGGCAACGTCGACTACCCCGGCGACCTCACGCTCGACGACCTGCACCGGTTCTACGACGCGGTGGTCTTCTCGACCGGCGCGATGGCCGACCGGGCGCTCGACATCCCCGGCGTCGGGCTCGACGGGTCCTACGGGGCCGCCGACTTCGTCTCCTGGTACGACGGCCACCCCGACGTGCCGCGCACCTGGCCGCTGGAGGCCGAGAAGGTCGCCGTGCTCGGCGCCGGGAACGTCGCGCTGGACGTGGCCCGCATCCTCGCCAAGACCGCCGAGGAACTGCTGCCGACCGAGATCCCGCCGAACGTCCACGAGGGACTGCGCCGCAACAAGGCCCTTGAGGTGCACGTCTTCGCCCGACGCGGCCCCGCCCAGGCCAAGTTCAGCCCGATGGAGCTGCGCGAGCTCGACCACTCGCCGAACATCGAGGTCATCGTCGCCCCCGAGGACATCGACTACGACGACGGCTCGATCGCCGAGCGTCGCGGCGCCAAGCACGTCGACATGGTCGCCTCGACCATCGAGAACTGGGCGATCCGCGACGTCGGCGACCGCCCGCACAAGCTCTTCCTGCACTTCTTCGAGTCCCCGGTGGAGATCCTCGGCGGCGACGGCCGGGTGGTCGGGCTGCGCACCGAGCGCACCGAGCTCGACGGCACGGGCAACGTGCGGGGCACCGGCCGGCACACCGACTGGGACGTGCAGGCGATCTACCGGGCGATCGGCTACTACTCGGACGAGCTGCCCAAGGTGCCGTTCGACCCGGTGTCCGGCACCGTGCCGAACGAGGCCGGCCGGGTGCTCGCGGCCGACGGCTCGCACCAGGCCGCCACCTACGTCACCGGCTGGATCAAGCGCGGCCCGGTCGGCCTCATCGGGCACACCAAGGGCGACGCCAACGAGACCGTCGCCTGCCTGCTCGCCGACCAGCGCGAAGGCCGCCTCCCCGGCGCCGCCGAGCCCGAGCCGGACGCGGTCGTCGCGCACCTGCGCGCCCAGGGGGTCCGGTACACCACGTGGGAGGGCTGGCAGCTGCTCGACGCCCACGAGCGCGCGCTCGGTGCGGCGGAGGGGCGCGAGCGGGTCAAGGTCGTGGAGCGGGAGGACATGCTGAAGCACAGCGGGGCCTAGCCTGCCCGCGCTTCCCCCAGGGCTCCGCGCCCCGTCGACCCGGACGGGGCGCGGAGCCCTGCGCGTTCGGCGTTCATGCGTTCATACGGGCGCGCGGTCGGGTGGGCGGGTCCTGCGGGTCCTGCGGGTCCTACGGGTTCTGCGGGTCGTCCGTCGGTTCGGTGTCCGGGGGCGGTGGCGGGGCGAGCAGGGTGGGCCAGTCGTCGCCGGCGAGCACCTGGTCGAGGGTGCGGTCGGGTGCGGCCGGGAAGACCGCGGTGCCGGTGTCGGCCGCCCGTGCGTACAGCTCCGGGTCGACCGCCGTCTCGGCGCGCAGTACCAGGGCCGCCTGCGGGACGATCGGCGAGCGGGCGGGGAAGTGTGCCGGGTCGACGCCGATCTGCTCCAGCGCGAACGGGTAGACGGCGATGTCGACGGCCAGCCGGTCCCCGTCGAGGGCGTGTTCCGCCCATCCGTCGGTGGGGAGGAGGAAGACCGCGCCGTCCCCCTCGTGCCCGTACCAGCCCAGTCGTGCGACGGCTCGTTCGCCGGGCGGGCCCTCGGGGTCGACGAGCAGCGCCACCACGGGCGCGTCCGGGTCGTCGGGGTTGATACCGGTTCGGACATGCAGCCGGGCCACGGGCGACCTCCGGTGGGCGGGGTGGGACGGGGCGGAGTTGTCGTGTACGCGACTATAGCTTTCCCGGTCCGCGACCGGCAGGTGAAGCGCGCACTCCGGGTGAACCTATGCCGAACGGCACCGCGGGTGTGCCGTGGGGACCCCGGCGCCCGTGTACCCGGTCGGCCACCGGTCGCCGGGGGCGGGCGCGGACCGGGGCGCCGCGCCCGGGTCGGCGGCGCTCAGTCCTCGCCCTGGCCGGGGAGCGCGACCGGCTGCCAGCGGTATCCCGAGTCCTCCTGCCAGCAGTGGAGTTCGCCCTCCACCACGGCGGCCAGGCAGAGCCGCCAGTCGTCGCCGACGGCCAGTGCGACCTGGGTGGCCGGGCGCAGCGTCGGCCGCCACCAGCGGGGGCGCCGGGAGCTGCCGACGGCGGGCAGCCGCAGCCGTACGCCGCCCTCGCCCGCCAGGGCGACGGTCGGACCGCCGCGGTGCCCGGCCATCGCGGCGCCGAGCGCGGGTTCGCCGTCGCCGATCTCGCTCGCCGCGCCGGTCGGCTCCGCGCCGTACAGGTGGACCGAGCCGTCCCGGCGCAGCGCGGCGGCCTGCGGGCCGGCCGAGGACCGGGCCAGCGCCCCCGCGCGGATCGGGCCCGGGGGGCCGAGCGGTTCGGGCGGGGTGTCGGTTCCGACCCGCCAGCGCAGCAGCCGCTCCCGGTGTTCGACCAGGAGCAGCCAGGCGCCCGCCCGTTCCTCCATGGCGGCCAGGACGCGGTCGGCCGGGCAGCCGGCCAGCTCCTGGCCGGTGAGGGTGAGGCCGGGTGCCCAGCGGTACGAGCGCAGGGCGCCGCCCGCGGCCGTCCACACGACCAGCTCGCCCGCCGAGTTGACCGCTCCGGCGAGTCCGCCGATGCCGCGCGCCGCCTCCCACCAGCCGGATCCGTTGCCGACCCAGAGGGTGCCGGTCTGGTCCTCGGCGAACACCGCGAGTTCGGCCTGCCGTCCGGCCCAGCCGCAGACCAGGGTGCGGACGGCGCGCGGTCCGGGGCCGGGGGGCGGCGGGTGCCCGGCGAGGCCGGGGCCGGCGAACACGACCCCGTCGGCGCCGCCGGCGACCAGCAGCGGCCGGCCGCCGGCGTCGGGCAGGACGGCGAGGCAGGCGGTGCGCGGCATCGCCCGGTGGGCGCGCAGGAGTTCGCGCCCCCGCGCCGCCCAGGGGCCGAGCGGGGTGGGCCGTCGCTCCGGTTCGCGGGCCAGCGGCTCGCAGGCCCACTGGGCGAGCTCCTCGCCGAACCCGCAGGCCAGCAGCTCGTTGCGGGCCTGTTCGACGGCGAGCCGGTGGTCGAGCCGGCCGTGGTCGGGCAGCAGCAGGGTGCGGGCGAGGGTGCCGACGGCGAACAGGTCCTTGGCGGTGGTGGGGAACCCGCCGACCCGCTCGGCCTCCGGCGGGACGTGCCCCGGGGTGAAGACCGCGACGGTGAGCGCGTGGTCGAGCGGTGCGAGGAAGGTGAGGTCGATCAGCTTGACCTGGCCCTCGGCGTCGACCAGGACGTTGGCGGGGGAGATGTCGCGGTGGACCCAGCGCTTGCGGTGCAGCTCGTCGACGATCCGGCAGAGCCGGGCCAGCACCTCGGCGGCGGCCGGCAGTCCGCCCCGGTTGGAGCGGGCCCAGGTGTGCAGCGGAACGCCCTCGACCCACGGCGAGATCTGGTAGCCGAGCAGGCCGCCGCCCGGCCGGGTGCCGGGCCGGTGCGGGGAGGGGCCGAGCAGGAAGCTGGGCACCACCAGGTCGTTGACGCCCAGCCGGTGGGCGTTGTGCGAGACGTCGTCCCAGCGGCCGAGCCAGCGGCGGACCTCGGAGGGGTCGCGCTCCAGCATGATCTTCGCGGCGACCAGCTCCTTGAGGCCGCTGTGCCCGGTGCGGACGGCCCGCCACACCTCGGCCTCGCCGCCCCGGTGGTGGAACTCCAGGAGTTCGTACTGCTCGGGGTCGAACTCCGGCCCGAACCGGAGCCCGGGAACCCAACGCGACTCTGACACTCGACCCCCGACTGACGCCCGGCACCGACTCGGCGTCGGTCTCTCGCGGATCTCAGGATAGTGCTCTTTTCTGTTCGTCCGCCCTGAGGAGGGCCTATCCTGATGGCCACCGAGCAACATCATGAAGAGTCGTCAACTCATGATCGTCCAGCGGATGTTGATCATGACGTCGGGGGATTCCGGACTGCAGGGGGACACTGCATGGCTCAGCTCGTGCTGCTGCTGTTGGTCGTGGCGGCACTCGCAGGCGCGGGCGGCACCGTCCTGGTCCGCCGCCGCCGGGCCCACGAGCCGGCGTCGGTGGCGACGGCGCTGACCCGGGCCGCCGCCCAGCTCACCGCGGGCAAGCCGCAGCGTGCCCGCCGCCAGTACGCGCGGCTGGCCAAACGGCTGGCGACGGCGCCCGACGCGCTCCGGCCCCAGCGCGGCCTCGCCCTGCTGGGCCAGGCCGAGGCGGCCACCGCGGCCGGAGACGCCGCCGCCACGTTCGCCCTGCACCACGAGGCCTTCCCGCTGCTGGCCGACCCGGCCCGCCAACTGCCCCGGTGGAGCCTGCGGCGGATGGCCGAGGAGCGGATGCAGGCCCCGGACGGCGAACTCGGGCCGCTGCTCGCCTTCCTGCAGGCGATGGAACGGGCGGCCGGCGAGGGTCCGGGTCCGGAGGCCGTCCGGGGCACCGGCGCCGGGCCCCTCCAGGACACCGGTAGCGGTCCGGGGCTCGGTCAGGGCGTCGGCCGAGGACTCGGCGCCGCCGCCACACCCGACGCCGCCGCAGGAGCGGTGGGAGCCGCGGGAGCTCCGGGAGCTCCGGGAGCTCCTGGGGCCGTCCAGGCGGGCCCGGTGCCCGGCCACGCGCCCGGCCACGCACTCGACCCGGCGGCGGACGAGGCCGACGCCGCGACGGCCGCCCGCGCCCGCGACTGGCTGCAGCGCCTCTGCCGGGACGGCACGCCCGAACGGCGCGAGACCGCGACCGCGCAGGCCATGGCCGCACTCCCCGGCCGCGAGTGGCCGGTGCTGGCCCGGGCCGCCCTGCTGCGCGGACTCGACGACCGCGCGGCCGAGGCCGAACCGCTGCTCGCCGCGGCGGCCCCCGGCGGCAGCGGCGAACTCTGGTTCCGCTGGGGCACCCAGCTCTACGCCCTGCACCAGGACACCCCGGCCGTGGTGGCCTTCGACGAGGCCCTGCGACGCGGCCCGGGCGAGGCGTCGCCCTGGTCCCGGGGGCCCGCGCTGCACACCGAGACCCTGCTCTTCCGCGGCCTGGCCCAGCAGCGGCTCGGCGACACCGGGGCGGCCTGGGCCGACCTGAACGCCGCCGCCACCGAAGCCCCGACCGACCCCAGGCCCCGCTACGCGCTGGGACGGCTCGCCCTGCTGCTCGGCGCCGACGACCGCGCCCAGGAGCAGTTCACGGCCGCACTGGCCGCCCAGCCCTCGTTCGCCCCGGCCCGGCTCGGGCTCGCCCTGGTGCACGAACGCACCGGGCGCCCCGCCGAGGCGGCCGTCGACTACCAGACGGCGCTCGCCCTCACCCCCGGCTGGCGTCCGGCCCGGGTCCGGCTCGGCGCGGCACTGCTCGCCTCCGGCCGGACGGCGGAGGCGGAACCGCTGCTGCGCGCCGAGGCCGGGCAGGACTCCCGCTGGGGGCAGATCGCCGCCTTCCACCACGGCCTGGCCCTGGCGCGGACCGGCGACCCGGCCGGCGCGCTCGAACGCTGGGAGCCGCTGCGCGCGGCCGACCTGCTGGACCGGCTCGCGCTGCTGCGCGACCGGCTGGCCCGCGAGAGGCTCGCCGCCGACCCGGTGGCGGCCCGCGAGCTGTGGCAGCAGGCCGCCGCCGACGACCCGGCCGCGCCCGGCTACCCGGTGGCGCTGGCGGAGGCCGCGCTGCGCGAGGCCGCCCACCTGCTGGTCAACGGACGGGACCGGGCCGAGGACCGCGAGCGGGCCGGGACGGCCCTCGCCCTGGCGGACTCGCTGCCGGTGGAGTCGCTCCCGGACGCCCGGGCGGCCCAGCCGTCCGCGTCGTCCCCGTCGTCCCCGTTGTCCGAGGCGGCCCCGGTCTCCCCGGTGTCCCCGGCCGACGCCGACCGGGCCGAGGAGCGGGCTCCCGACGGCGGGACGCCCGGCGGGGCACCCGCGGCGGCACCGCCGCTGGTCTTCGGCCGGGTGCTGCCCCCGGCGGACCCGCCCGCGCAGGACCCGCCCGCGCAGGACCCGTCGGTGCCCGGCCCCTCGGTCCAGGACCCGCGCGCGCCGGGCTCGTCGGCGTGGGGGCGGACGGCGTCGGGCCCTGCGCCGACCGCAGCCCTCACGGCGTCCGGACCCGCGGCGTACGGACCCGCGGCGCCCGTGCCCGCACCCGGCGCGGCCCTGCGGCGGCGGAACCGGCTGCGCGCCGTGCTCGCCCTCGCCGAAGGCTCGACCGAGCCGCTCCCCGGGCTGCTGGAGGCCGCCGCGACGCCCCGCGACCGCTACCACCTGGCCGCCGCCGCCCTGCTGGCCGCCCGCCCGGTCCAGACGATCGCCCTGCTCGCCCCCCTCGAACCCGATCCGGCCGGGGACCCGGGCCTCGCCCGGCTCCGCGCGCTGCTCGCCGAGCGGGCCGGCAACTGGTCCGGCGCGCTGGAGTGGCACCGCAACTCCCTGTCGGCCCACGCCGCCCCGGCCGCCGCGCCCGCCACGGTCGGCGTACCCGGCGTACCCGGCCCCCGGCCCGCACCGGGCGCCGGTCCCGCGCCCCGCACCGTCGGTACCACCGCCGGTACCACCCCCGGCGATCCGGCGACCGGCGCCTGCAGCGCCTGCGACCGTCCCGCCTCCGGCACCTGCGGCGGCTGCGGCCGGGCCGGCTGCGCCGCCCACCTGCACCGCCCCGGACCCGCCGCCTCGCCCCGCTGCCTCCACTGCGCCCTCCCCGCACTGCGCGCCGTACTGGACTGCGCCCGCCGGGCCGGGCTCCCCGCCGAGGCCGAGGCCGTCCTGGCGGACTGGGCCGGGGCGTTCGGCGACAGCCCCGCCGCCGCTCCCGTCCGCCTCGACCTCGCGCTGCTCCGCGCCGAACTCGGTCTGCTGGACGACGCCCTGGCCGAACTGCCGGACACGGCCGGACGGGAGCGCTCCGCCGTACTGGTCCGCCGGGCCGCGGCCGCGCTGGAGTCCGGCGAGCCGGGCCGGTCCGCGGGAGACCTGCGCCGGGCACTGGAACTGACGCCGGACCACCCGCAGGCGGCCGCCGCCCTCGGCCTGCTGGCCGAGCACGAGGCCAGGCAGCACGCGGCGGAGGGCCGGCACCAGGAGGCCTGGGACGGCTACCGCGCCCTGCTGCTCAAGGACCCGGCCCACCCCCGGCTGCTGCACGCCCTGGGCCTGGCGGGCTACCGGCTCGCCGCGCCCGGAACGACCACCGGGGCGGAGGGGGCGGCCGGTCCCGCCCGGAGCGGTGACGAGCGGCTCTGGTCCTGGACCCTCGGCTGCCTCACCGCGGCCCTGCACCTGCCGGACCTCTGGGCCGAGACCGCCCGCGTCACCGGACGCCCGGTCGAGGAGCAGCGCGCCGCCGCGGCCCGGACCGCGCTGCTCGACCGGCTCCGCACCGACCTGCGCGAGCTGGACGTCCTCCGCGGCCGCACCGGCGACGAACTGGACGCCTGGACGGTCCGCCTCGGCATGGAGGCGCACTGCGCCGCCGCCTTCGCCGGGGAGGACGTCCGGATCGCCCTGCCGGACCGCCCGCTCCGGCGCCTCGTGATCGGCCCCGTGCTCCACCGCGAGCTCTGCGACGATCCCGCGGTCCCGCTCTGGGAACGGCAGTTCAAGCGCGCGGTGCGGGCCTGGCGCGGCCAGGACGGCCACCCGCTGGGCCGGTCGCTCGGCCTGTTCGACGGCCTGGGCCCGCAGCGCTACCTGCTGCTCCAGGGCCGCCAGTCCGCCGCCGTGAGCGCCCTGGACGCGATCCCCGGGGAGGAGCGCGGCGAGGACTGGCGGGTCCTGCTGTCCGAGGCGCTGGTCGGCCAGGCCCGGGAGCACCACCGCCACCAGGAGTGGCGCGAGGCGCTCGACTGCCTGGCCCGGGCCCGGACCGTCCCGGACGTCGAACTCCCGGCGGACGCCGCCGACATCGCCGCCGAGTCCGGGCTGCGCGCCGCCCGCGCCCTGCTCAAGGCCAGCGACGACGACCAGGAAGGCGCGGCGAAACTGCTGGAGCAGGCGCTGGACCTGGCACCGGACCACGCCGAGGTGCGCGGCGACCTCGGCGCGACCTACGCCCAGTGGGCCCGGAAGATCAACAACGAGACCAAGGACTACTCCCGGGCCCTCGGCCTGCTCCGCAAGGGCATGGCCCTCGCCCCCGAGGACCCGACGGCCCGGCACTTC
The DNA here is from genome assembly GCF_036013975.1 of Kitasatospora sp. NBC_00458. Classification (NCBI taxonomy): domain Bacteria; kingdom Bacillati; phylum Actinomycetota; class Actinomycetes; order Kitasatosporales; family Streptomycetaceae; genus Kitasatospora; species Kitasatospora sp. NBC_00458. The sequence goes on along the minus strand of NZ_CP107904.1, from coordinate 1,850,971 downwards.
CTGGAGGCCGTGCTCGGCAACCGGGCCGGCGACCTCACCGACGCCGAGGCCCCGGAGGCGGACCTGCTGGAGGCGGCCGAGCTCTGGAAGGAACTGCACGCGCTCAACCCGGAGTCCGACCACCTGCTCGGCTACGTGTTCGTGATGCGCCACCTGGCGCGCCACGCCGCGATGAACGACCGCTCCAGCGTCGCCGTCAGCCGGATGGCCGCCGCCCTGGAGGCGGACCCGGAGTGGACCGGCGAGACCGGCCACGAGTCGCGCCGCAGGGTCTCGGTGATGCTGGCCAACCACATGCTGGACGAGATGACCGGGCGCCCGTTCTCCGAGCGCGCCGCGATCCTCCGCAAGGCGCGGACCTACGACGACTCCGTCGACATCCGCCAGCTGATGGTCGGCGTCTGGCGCAGCGAGGCCGCGGACCTGTACGAGGCGACGCGCTACCTGGAGGCCACCAGGCTGCTGGAGCAGGCGCTGGAGTTCTCCCCCTCGCACGAGGAGACCGCGAAGCTCCACCGCGAACTCGGCGTCGTGTACGGCAACTACGCCGTCGCCCGGGCCAACCTGCGGGAGTTCCGGCAGGCCAGGGAGCTGGTCAAGACGGCCGTCCAGTACTGCCCCGACGACCGGGAGCTGAAGAGACTCCAGAAGAAGATCAACTCGCTCTACTGAGGCCACCCATCCCCAGCACCCGGTGGCCGGACCGCCCGGCCGCCGGCCGACCGGCCATCGGCTTCCGGAGGACCGGCCGTACCGGCCAGACCGGCCCGACCGGCCCCGGACAACCGGTGGCCGGGACCGGCCACCGGAGAACCAGTCTCCGGAACCCCGGCCCCGGGCCGGGCGGTCGGCGCGTCCCGGCCGTCCGGCCGGGTCCGCCGTCCGGAGGAGAGAAGGAGAGACGACCCTCGCCATGCCACTGCACGAACCGTCACCGTACGAGGTCCTGGGCATCCCGCTCTCGGCCGGCGTGCGCGAGATCAACCTGGCCGTGGGCCCCGCCATGCGGGCCGGCCGCTTCACCCGCCAGCAGATCCAGGAGGCCGCGGCGCTGCTCCGCAACCCGGACCGGCGCCTGGAGGCGGACCTCCAACAGCCGCTCCCGCCCGAGCCGGTGGACCAGGTGGCCGGCCTGCTCGCGCCCGCGCTGGCCGAACCCCTGCTGGTGATCGACCGTCCGCCGCTGCCGTCCGCCGCCGAACTGCTCGTCCTGCACGGCGGAGAGCTGGCGGCGGACTTCGCCGAACCCGTCCCCGCCGGTGTCGACCCCGAGCCCGCGGTCCCCGCGCGCTTCGCCGCCGACCTGTCGGTGCTGCCGCAGATCGAGATCCCGGAGTGAACGACGTGACGACACCCGAGCCGCGCAAGCCGCTGGAGGTCCCGCAGCGGGCCCTGGAGGTCGACCTGCCCCAGGCCTTCGGCCAACTGCTGTTCCGGGCCTCGATGCTGCAGCGCCGCCGGGCCGAGGAGGCGCAGGCGGCGAAGTCCGCCCAGCGGGAGCTGGTCGCGGCCCTGATCGAGGTGGACGACGCGCTGGCGTCCCTGGGCCTGGACCGTGAACTCGTGCTGCTGGGGCGGGGAGCCGGGATCGAGGCCACCCGCCGCCGCCTGCTCGGCAAGCTCGCCAGAGCCGGGGTGCGCCCGATGCGGCTGGACGGACTGGCGGCCGACCCGGCGCTGACCGAGATCGTGGGCAGTGAGCCGAGGCGCGGGGTGGCGCCGGAGACCGTGGTGGAGACCGTCGTCACCGGCTTCTTCTGGGGGGACGAGGTGCTGCGCCGGGCCCAGGTCGTGGTCGCGGCGCACGTTCCGGCTGAGCCGGTGCTACTGGAGCCGGCGCTATCGGAGTCGGTGCTACCGGAGTCGGTGCTACCGGAATCAGGCCGCACGACCGGGGCCGGCGCGGGCGAGGGCACCGGTCCCGAAACCGGGTCCGGCACCGTCATCGGCCCGGTGGCCGGGGCGGAGGCGGACACCGACACCGTGTACGTGGGCGGGACCGCCGCCGGACCGGCCGCCGCCGAGAGCGCCGCCGGGAGCGCCGCCGGATCCACCGCCGCCGGGGCCGAACCGCCGGCCGCCGAACGGACGTCTCCCGAACCGCCGGCCCCCGAGCAGGCCGCGCGGGTACGGGCCGCGAAGCCCAGGGGTGGCCGGGCGGCCAACCGGCGCAAGCGGAAGAAGCGTTAGGAACACGAGGGGCAAGAGGGGAACACATGTACCGCACACTCGGCATCGATCTGGGCACCACCAACTCGGTGGTGGCCCACCTGCGCCGCGGCGAGCCGGAGATCGTCTTCAACCGGCAGAACCAGGAGGCCACGCCCTCCGTCGTCGGCCGCGGCCGCAAGGGCGAACTGCTGGTCGGCTCCACGGCCCGCAGCCGCCTCGCCCTCGACGGTGAGAACGTGATCCGCTCGGTCAAGCGCTTCATGGGGCGGAAGTTCAAGGACCCGCAGGTCCAGGCGGCCCTCGGCGAGCTGGACTACCGGGTCACCGCGGGCGCCGACGGCGACGTCAACGTCTGGTTCGACGGCCGCTCCTACACCCCGATCGAGATCTCCGCGATCATCCTGCACCGGCTGAAGGAGGACGCCGAACAGCGGTTCGGCGAGCCCTTCCACCGGGCGGTCATCACCGTCCCCGCCTACTTCGGCGAGCGCCAGGTCGCCGCCACCCAGGAGGCGGGCCGGATGGCCGGCCTGCACGTGCTGCGGGTCATCAACGAGCCCACCGCCGCGGCGCTGGCCTACGGGATCACCGCCGAGGCCGGGATCGACGGCCGGACGGTCCTGGTCTACGACCTCGGCGGCGGCACCTTCGACATCTCGATCCTGCTGCTGGTGCCCGGCTCGGTCTCGGTGCTCGGCATCGAGGGCGACAACCTGCTCGGCGGCGACGACTTCGACCGCGCGATCACCACCGCGCTGCTGGACGACATCCGGGCCGAGTACGGCTCGGACTACCAGCCCGACCTGCGGGACCGGCCCAAGATCGCGTCCACCGCCGAGACCGTCAAGATCGAGCTGTCCCACCAGGAGTCCTCGGAGGTGATCCTGCCCGGCCTCGGCGCCGGCCAGCTGGTCCTGGAGACGGAGTTCGAGCGCTCCCGCTTCGAGGAACTGATCGAGGCCCAGATCGAGCGCACCATCGAACTCACCCACAAGGCCATCATGCAGGCCAACCTCACCGTCGGGGACATCGACGAGGTGCTGCTGGTCGGCGGCTCCACCTCCATCCCGCTGGTGGCGCGCCGCCTCGGCGAGGTGTTCGGGCCCCGGCGGGTCCGCCGCGGCGTCAACCCGATGCAGTGCGTGGCACTCGGCGCGGCCGTGCAGTCCGCGCTGGTCGGCGAGGTCGAGTGCCCCGAATGCCGGGCCCCCGCGGACCTGGCCGCCTCGGCCTGCTCCAACTGCGCGCACTCGCTGCTCGGCGGCGACCGGGTCTCCTGCACCGGCTGCCACATCCCGGTGGACACCGCGGCCGCCGAGTGCCCCAAGTGCGGCCAGGCCACCGGAGGTCCGGGCGGCGGCGCGGCCCCGGCCGCCTCCCGGGCGGCCACCGTCGTCCGCACCGACAACTGCCCCCGCTGCGGCACCCCGGCCGCCCCCGGCGTCACCTCCTGCGAACTCTGCGGCGAGGCACTGAACTCCGCCGCCTCCGGGAACACCAGGGTGGCCTCCACAGCGTCCGAGGACGTGGGCCTGCGCTGCGCCTCCTGCGGCATCGTCAACCCGCCCGGCGTGGAGGTCTGTACGGGCTGCGGCGAGCTGATGCAGGTCACCAACCCCTTCGACATCACCCCGAAGAACCTCGGCATCGAGCTCAACGACGGCCGGCTGGCCGTCATCATCCCCAAGAACACCAGCTACCCGACGAGTTCGCCGGTCAGCCGGCAGTTCGTGGTATCCGGCGGCGGGCGCCAGCGGCTCGAAGTCGCCGTCTACGAGGGCGAGCACGAGACCGCCCAGCGGAACGAGCTGATCGGGCACCTCACCCTGCGCCTGCCCGCCGGCCTGGGCGGCCGCACCCCCATCGACGTCTCCTTCGGCCTCGACCGGGACCGCACGATCACCCTCTCGGTGCGCATCCAGGGCGGCGGCGAGAAGACCGTCAAGCTGGAACGGGTCACCCTCGACCCCGAGCTCAAGGTGCAGGTCGAGGAGCAGCAGCGGCAGATCGAGAGCTTCACCGACCGCTGGGGGACCGAGCTCACCGAAGCCGAACTGCGCGACGCGCAGCGGCTGATGGACACCCTCGACGACCTGGCCGCCGGCCAGAGCCGGGGCCAGTCGGTGGACGAGGCGCTGGAGCGGGCGCAGCGCCAGCTCAAGGCCCAGCGCTGGGTGCGCGGTTCGGAGGCCTACCTGAGCCTGTTCCTGCACTACTGCGAGAAGCACCTCGACCCGAGCGACCTGGACCGGCTCCGCTCGGTGGCGGCGGAGCTGCGGCTGCGTCGCGAGGCGGCCGACTGGGAGGGCGCGATGGCCGCAGCCGCCCGCGCGGACGAGCTGTGCGACTCGCTCGGGCACACCTTCCGGATGCTCACCATGTGCAACGTCTACGTGAACCAGAACCTGGTCTCGCCGGCCCTGGCCCAGCGGATCCTGGCGGAGCTGCGCGGGCTCGACTCGGCGGTCGAGTCGGCCAACATGGAGGCGGCCAACCGGCACACCTCGGCGCTGCTGCTGCTGTACGCGGAGGCGCAGCGCGAGATGGGCAGCGAGCCGGCGGCCGAGTCGCTCGGCCCGGTCCGCCCGGAGGAGGCGGGGCCGCGATGAGCGAACTCCCTACGGACGAGCGGGCGGCGCACGATCCGGCGGCGGGCGGTCCGGCGGCGGGCGGTCCGGCGGCGGGCGGGCTGCCGGGGGCTGACGCGGCGCCGGGCACAGGACCGGGCACGGAGTCGGGACCGGTACCGGGGGCGGAACCGGAGCCTGGGCCGCTGCCGGGTGCGGGACCGGTGGACACGGTGCCTCCGATCGACGTGCCGTGCCCCCAGTGCGCACTCCCCGCCGACCCGGAGACCCTGCGCTGCCCGTCCTGCCGGGAGGACCTGGCCGCCCTGGTCAGGCTCCGCTACGCCGGGCGGATCGACTACAACGAGGCCCTGGAGCTGGCCCGGGTCGGCGACGACTCCTCGGCCGTGCTCCTGCTGCGCCGGGCGCTGACGGTGGAACCCGGCCTGGAGCCCGCCCGGGAGCTGCTCGCAGCCCTCTCGGCCCGGGTCTCCGCCGCCCGCCGCCCGGTGGACTGAGTCCTCCGTCCGTCGTCCGGAGTCCGACCGGTTCACGGACGGTTCACGGCCCACCCCCTTGCCGAAGGGGGTGGGCCGTGTGCTTTCCGGCGCGGGCCGTCCCCGTCCTGTTGCGGGTTCGCGGGAATTCTCAGGTATTTTTTCAAGGCTCCCGGAAAGGTCGGAAAGAATTCCGGAAATTCGCTTTCCCAATCTTCGGCGGCGGGGTTAGCCTGATCCTGGATGGACTTCCCGCGGCGAATTCGACGCTGCGCATGACAGAAACTCTTTTTCCAGGGGGTTCCCGTGACCGTCTCTGTTCCCGTCCCGAAGTCGATCATCGAGCGCCTGCTCAACACCGGTGTGGGGAGGCCGGTGTCCGCCTACTGCGACGGCAAGGGCTGCCGGCGGGTGACCGACCAGGTGAAGGTCAGCAATGCGCGGGCGTTCGGTTCCAAGCCCGGCACGTTCGACGAGATCATCAACCGCATCGGCCTCGACTGGAATCCCATCTTCAACCTCATCGCCGGGCAGCCGACGATTTGCAAGAAATGCGGAGCGGTCAACTGGGATTGACCTGTGCGCGTCGTGACGGCGGCCCGCCTCCCCGTCGGGAGGCGGGCCGCCGTCACTCGTCCGCTCCTGCCACGGCTGCCGCCGCCGCGGTCGTTGCCGCGGCCGTCACGGCTGCGGCTACCGCTGCCGCGCCGCGGCGGCCGTCTTGCGCTGGTGGACGAGGAGGCCGATGAAGCCGGCCATGAAGCCGCTGATCAGGCCCGACACGGCGTGGTTGACGGCGTTGGCCGTCTCGTCGTCAGGAGTGCCGACGATCAGGTAGTTGGCGGCCGCGCTCATCACCGCGCCGATCACGCCACCGATGACTCCACTGATCAGCGAGGTGCGCACGGTGCCGGGTGTGCCGGCCTCGCGGTTGTCGCCGGGGTCGCGGGTCTCGGGGGCGGTGGTGCTGGGCGCGGTCATGTCGGCCTCCTGGCATGGTCGCTGAGCACGGGCCCGCGGTGTCGGGCACATGTGGTGCACAGTCTGGCAGGAACCTCCGCGAGCGGAACCCCCTATTCCATCCGGTGAGAAGCGCACGGGCCCGCGGCGGGCTCCGGCCCCGGACCGCCGGGTTGACGCGGCGTCCGCCGCCCGTCGGCCTGGGCCGTCCCGGGGTCATCCGACGGAATCCCGAGGCGGCCTGACGGGCGCGGCGCGGGGACGTAAATCCCTGGACCGCCGTGGCGGAGCGGGGCAGGGTGCAGGGGTGAGAACTGACACGACCTCGGTCGAACACGCTGACCGGTGGGTGCCGGGCCTCCGGGGCCGACCGGTCACCGGCGTCGGCACCACTCCCCACCTGGTGCTCTCGCTCGCGCCGGGGTGGGAGGTCGGGGTGGAAGGCCCCGCCCTCCTGTCGCACGGCCCGGTGCACGCGAACCCCGGCCTGCCGCTCGCACCGGCCTCACGGGACCTGGCGCTCCGACTGCTCGGGGCCTCGGTCCTGTCCGCCGTCGCGTTCAAGTCCGGTGCCCTGCGGGTGGTGTTCGACACCGGTCTGCATCTGACGTGCCCGGGGGAGTCGTCGGCGTGGAGGATCACCGGGCCGGAGCGGTGGTGCTTCACGTCGGTGCCCGGCGGTGGACTCACGGTCCTGCCCGGCCCGGGGTCCGGCCCGGGGTCCGCCCCCGGCACGGCAGGGGCGCGGTGAGGGTCTGCCTCCGGAGGAGCGGGGCCGTGCGCAGGTGAGTGGTTCGGGCCGTACGCCGACACCGGTGCTGCGCCCCGCGGCCGCCGCCGGGACCGGACGGGCGGAAGACCGGGCGCATGCGTCCGCCGGCGGGTAGCGTCGGCCTCACCGTTCGCAGGGGGAGGGTCATGGAGCAGGCAGAACGTGCGGTTCCGCCACGTGTGGCAGCCGCGGAGAAGGCCGCCGCGGAAGCCGGGTTCACGAAGAGCTGCCTCCCCCAAGTGGGTCGGCTGCTGAGTCTGGCCGCGGCCGCCAAGCCCGGCGGCGTCATCGCCGAGAGCGGCACCGGAGCGGGGGTCGGAACCGCGTGGCTGCACAGCGGCCTCGGCGCCGGTGCGCGCCTGGTCACGGTGGAGCGTGACGAGGATCTGGCCCGCCGGGCGGCCGTGGCGTTCGCCGACGACGAGCGCGTCAGCGTCCTCACCGGGGACTGGCGGCTGCTCGAACGGCACGCCCCGTTCGACGTCTTCTTCTGCGACGGCGGGGGCAAGCGCGACGATCCCCAGCGGGTCGTCGAGCTGCTCGCCCCCGGCGGCCTCCTCATCCTGGACGACTTCACGCCCTCGTCCCACTGGCCGCCCCGCTACGGCGGCGAGGTGGACGAGCTCCGGCTCCTCTACCTCACCCATCCCGCCCTCCACGGCACCGAAGTACTCACGACACCCGCCAGTTCGGCGGTCGTCGCCACCCGGCGCTCCTGACCGAGAGCGTGCGCGGGAGGGTTCGTCGAGGCGGCTCGCCCGGGCGGAGCGGGGGACGGGTGCCGGGGCCGCCGGATCGCCCGGGAGCGGTGCCGGGCGGTTCGGGTACGGTGCAGCGGGTCGGGTCTGGGAGGATCACCGGCACGACACGTGGACGAGGACGAAGGTGGGGAACGTGATCGGTCTGGTGCTGGTGGGCGTGCTGGTGGTGGTCGTCGGCGGGTGCGTCTGCGTGGTGTGGGCGGAGCGCGGCGGTCCCCGCTGGGTGCGCGCGGTGGCCGCCGCGACTCTCGGCGCGGGCGGGCTGGTGCGCCGGTCCCGGCGGAACCGGGGGCGGTCCCAGGACGGGTCCGCCTTCCTCGGCGGTGACGGCGGCGGTGGCGGCGACGGCGGTGGCAGCGGGAGCTGACCCGGCCCCGCCCCGCTCCCACCCCGGCCGCTCCTCGCCCTGCCTCGGCCGCAGGTCAGGACCGGTCGGCGGATATGATCCGATCATGCTCAGCCTTGGCGCCCGCACGGCGGTCTTCGACATCGACGGCACCCTCTGCTTCGACGGGCGGACGATCGACGACCGGATCCTCGCTGCCATCGCCGCGTGCGAGCGCGCCGGCTTCCGCCTGGTCTTCGCGTCGGCCCGGCCCGTCCGCGACCTCCTGCCTGTGCTCGGCGGCGCCTTCCCGTCCGCCGTGCTGATCGGCGGCAACGGGAGCCTCGTCTCCGTCGACGGCCGGGTGCGCTCCCGGGCCGCGTTCGGTCCCGTCGAGTTCGGCGCGCTGCTGGAGGAGGTCCGTCGCCACGCGGCGGTCTACCTCGCGGACGGGCCCTGGGACTACGCCTACACCGGTCCCGCGGACCACCCGATCCTGGGCCGGGTCGACCAGGGCGCCCTCGCGCGCCGGGTGGACCTCGCCGAACTCCCCGAGGTCGTCAAGTTCCTCGTCGTCGGAGCGTCGGACATGACGGCGCTCGCCGCGGCCGGCCGCGGCCTGGGGCTGACGGTCAACCACCACCTGGACGAGGCGATCATCGACTTCGCCCCGGGCTCCACCACCAAGTGGGAGGCCCTGACGTCGATGGGGATCGGCGGGTACGTGGCGTTCGGGAACGACATCAACGACTTCGACCTCCTGCGGAACGCGGAGCGGGCGGTCCGCGTCGGCACCCACACCGGCCTCGACGAGGTCGCCCACGTCACCGTCGCGGCCGAGCCGGAGGCCGTCGCCGCCGAGATCGCCCGGCTGGTCGGCAGCGCCGGTTAGGGCGTTCCGGGGCGGCCCGGGGCGGCCCGGGTCGATCGGTGGGGTCGAACGGCCGCGTCCCGGGTCCGTTCGGGCGTGCCCGCGTGCCCCCGTGCCGCTGCGTCCGAGTGGCTGCAGGCAGGCGCCGCTGCGGGTTCAGGCGGGGTTGACGGCCCGCTCCAGCAGGCCGTGAAGCACGCGCTGCTCCTCCGGGGTGAGGCCGGACAGCGGGGAGTCCGTGTGGAGGAGTTCAAGCAGTCGTTCGCGCAGCGCGGTGCCCTCGGCGGTCAGGACGAGGTGCTTGGCGCGGCGGTCGGTGGGGTGCGGGTGGCGTTCGACCAGGCCCTGCTTCTCCAGCTTGTCGACCACGAACGTGGTGTTGGAGGGCTCGCAGCTCATGCGCTCGGCGAGCTCCCGCATGGTCATCGGCCCGCTCATCTCGCGTAGCGCGGTCGCCTGGGAGGCGGTGAGGCCCAGGGTGGCGGCGCGTTCCCGCACGTGCTCGGCGATCCGCTGGGCGAGTCCGTTCACCAGACCGCACAGCTGTCGCTCGGCGATGGCCTGCGGCTCGGGGGACGTCGTCATGGCGGCAGTCTACCAAGTTCATCAAGACAGAATAATTACAGCTTGAATGATTCAAGCTTGATGCTTATGGTTGGCGTCGTCGCCGCGGAAGACGCGGCGACGGGCCGGCGACGGCCCGACGGCGAACCACGGGAGAGCACCCATGGCAGATCTGACGGCGGATCAGGACTCGCGACTGCGCCGCCCGGGGCGGATCCGCTCGATCCGGCTGGGCGACATCAGGGTCTCCTACGTGCCGGACGGCGACGTGCGGCTCCGGCCGCTGCCGCTGCTCCGGGACACCACCGACGAGGTGTGGGCCGCGCACCCGGAGTACCTGGACGCCACCGGCCACCTCGTGGGCAGCGTCGGCGGTCTGCTGGTCGAGCACGGTGACCGTGCGCTGCTGATCGACGCGGGCTTCGGCCCGCAGGAGCTGCGGGCCCCGGAAGGGCCCCTCGGCACGATCCGCGGCGGCGCGCTCCCGGACAGCCTGGCCGAACTCGGCCGCCGCCCCGAGGACGTCGAAGCGGTGGCCTTCACCCACCTCCACTCCGACCACCTCGGCTGGGCCGCCCTCCCCGCGCCCGGTGGCGACCGGCCGGTGTTCGACCACGCCGAGTACCTGGTCTCCGAGCCGGAGTGGGACCGGCGCGACCTCCTGGACGAGCAGGGCATGACCGAACAGGCCGACGCACTCGCCAAGCGGGTGCGGACGGTCACGGACGGCCAGGAGGTCTTCCCCGGCGTCCGCGTGCGGATCACCCCCGGCCACACCGTCGGGCACGCCGAGTACGTCATCAGCGGGGGCGGACGGCGGCTCATCGCCTTCGGCGACGCCGTGCACTCGCCGATCCAGATCGACCACCCCGAGTGGTCCTCGGCCTTCGACCACGACCTCGCCCGGACCGCCGAGCACCGCCGCCGCCTCGTCGCCGAGCTCGCGGAGCCCGGCACGATCGGCTTCGGCGTGCACTTCGCCGACGTGGTCTTCGGCCGCGTCCGGCAGGACGGGGGCGGCCCGGCCTGGCAGCCCGTGGACGCCTGACCTGCCGAGCCGCCCTCGGGGGGACCCCGACACCGGTGGAGCCGGTGGACGGCGCACGCGGCGCACGGCGGGTGCGCCGCCCACCGGCCGCGTGCCTCACGTGCGGTGGAACACGACCTCGGGGTCGGCGGCCGTGGGGCCGTCCAGGCGGGGCGAGGGGATGCCGCGCAGGTGCAGGTCGAAGAACGCGCCGACGTACGACCGGACGATCTGGTGCGAGCGGGTGCCCGACAGCGGCGTCTCCGGGTGGGGGTAGCCGGCCGCGTCACCGAGCACGGGCCAGTCGGTGAACCCGGGGTGGCCCGCCCCGGTGACGGTCAGCCAGCGCTTCCAGCCGTCCAGCCGCGGCCAGGTGTCCTCCCACGAGGTGTCGGGGAAGTCCGGCGGCAGCAGGGCGGGGTCGCCCGCGACCATCAGGAAGGGCCGCCCGCCCAGGCCCGTCTCGGGCACCGGCGTGAAGAACGTGCCGTCCATGTTGACGCCGGCGTCCACGCGCGGGTCCACGGCCATGGTGGCCGAGGCGGCCGCGCCGCCGATGGAGTGGCCGGCCATGCCGATGTGCCGGGCGTCGATCAGCCAGGAGTACCGCCAGGCGGAGTGCGGGCCGGTGAGCCGGTCCAGGACGAAGGAGACGTCGCGGGCCCGGCCGTCCGACACCCGGTGGAGCGACCCGTCGGGGAAGACCTGCTCGCACGCCTTGCAGGTCAGCAGCCGTCCGCCCGGGAAGACGGTGCCGTCCGACTCGTACGCGTGGTCCACCGCGGCCACCACGTAGCCGCGGCTGGCGAGGTCCTCGGCCAGGGCGGTCAGCGAGGCGCGCGGCATGGTGAAGCTGGGGGAGAGCACGACCAGCGGGTAGCGGTGGGAGGTGATCCGCGGCACCGCGTCGGTACGGGCGTGGGTGCGCGTCGCGGCCACCTGCTCGGGGGTGGTGTACTCGCCGAGCCGCCCCCGGTCGGTGAGCAGCGCCTTGGCCTCGGGGACGGCCATGTAGGGGGCGGGGGAGCCGGTGCGGGCGACCGCCGGGTAGTAGAGGGAGAGCATCAGCTCCCGGTCCTCGGTGGGCGTCCAGGGGTCCTTGCGGCTCCGGTCGACCAGGTGGAGGGTGTCCCGTCCGACCGCCAGGTCTCCGGTGGGGCGCGGGAGTTCGAGCCGGGCGGCACCCGTGGCGGGGCCGGTGGTGGAGCCGGTCGCGGCGGCCGCCGGGGTCGCGGCGGCGCCGGGTGCGGCCAGGAGCAGGGCAGCGGTGGTGACCGCTAACGTGCGGATGATCTTCTGCATGCCTCGCATCCTAGGGAACATAGGCAAGGCTTACCTAAATTTTCCGGAATGCCGCCCAAGTGGAGGTGCGGCGTCCGCAGGCGGCGGCCGCCACACCTCGGTGGCGCCCCCGGCCGTCGCACGCCACCAGATCCGATCATTCGGACCGGCCGGCGAGTTCCTCGAAGTTCAGGGCACGCTCCGCGCCGTCCAGGAGGTCGGCATAGGTGAGGACCTGAATTCGGCTCAGGTGCGCGTTGTAGGTGCGGATGGTCTGGTCGACTTCCTCTCGGGTCGCCGATCCGCTTCTGTCGGGGTGGCCGATCACGACGGTTGCACGGGCGCGGCGGTAGTCGTGGTCGATGCCGAGATCGCTGCGCTGGACGGTTCGAAGGGCCGCGCCCAGCTCGTCCATCGTCCTCAGGTAGTTCATGCACTGGCCGACCGCTTCGTGGACGTCGCTGGTGACGATCGGGTGGTTCCTCCGGTGCCGCCGGACCAGTGGGGCCTCCGGACCTTTGAGCTCGATGATGTTGAGGCTCTGATCGGCCGAGATGAGTGGGATGTCGTGTTGCTGAAGGGGCATCAGGTCCCGGCGCTCTGCTACGCCCACGTACTGACCTCCGAAGAGCCAGTAGTTTCCTCCCAGGGCCGTCTGCATGGCTGTTTCGTTGACGCCATCGGACAAGGCCAGCGCACGTAGGTTCGCGATCAACTCGCGGCGCCGGCGGATGACTGCGGCTTCGGCGGCGACGAGGCCCTTGCGTGTCGAGGTGAAGCCGGTCATCAGTGCGTCGATGTCGCTGTTCTGCACCAGCAGTTCACCGAACCGCACAGATGTCAGACCGCTTCCATCCTTGAGCTCGCCGACTTGCGACACATGATCGGTCAAGGCTGTGAGAAGCCCTTCCATGCTCATCTGCGCATGCGGCTCGACCTGCTCCGCATCCCCGGCCGTGTTGGGGGTGGCGTAACAGATCCCGTCGTAGAGCTCGTCGACCAGGAAGCGTTGGAAGGCATCTGCGAACCTGTCCTTCACGGAGAGCAGGCGTCGAGCCTCCGAGGGGGTTCGTCGGTTTCCGGCGGTAGGCGTGGTTGCCTGCTTGCCGTCTTCGAGGATGAAGATCAGCCCGAGGAAGGGCTGGTAGGGATCCAGGTCGGGTGATCCGTAGCCGCGCCGGACGTCGAATCCCGAGGCCATGAGCTCCTGGACTCGGTTCGTCACGTTCTTGGAGAACCCGCTACTGGACTGTGCCTTGACGATGATGGCCGCCAGGGGGATGCCGTCTCGGACAACGGTGATGTCCCAGGGGCGCCCGACGGCGTGGAATCCGGGCAGGTTTGCGGCGCGGCCGGTACGGATCCAGGTGGGGTCGATGCCCCGTTGGACAAGTTCGTCAACCAGCGCGTTCTCAAGATTCCTGTGCGGGCTGGTGGCGAATCCTCGCCGGGGCTGCCAATCGGTGCCTCCCTGGGCTTCCCGATCGCCGGCAACCGCAGCCTCTCGCCAGAAGCCCTTGATGATGTCCGTGATCTGCTTGGTCATCGATCCCCCTTCGCGCAGCAATGCTCGGGGACGACGCTATCGATCGCCTGTGACAGCGTCCTGGCTGGCGGTTCGCTCGAAGAACCAGTGGCCGGCCGCGCGCAACGAGGCGGGCGGAGCACTGGCCTCCGGTGGGGCGCGCGTCCGACCCGTTCAGGGGTGAGGGCCCGCCCGGCCTCGGTGTGGCTCGACCGGTCCGATTGAATGGTCGTATGAAGAGCAGCCGGCGACGGAAGCGGGCTCCGTTCGGCCTGCCGAAGGACATCGTCCTGGTGGCGACCCCGCGCGGCTGGCGCCACAGCCTCGTCACCTCCGACGGCGGATTCGTCTGCGGGCACCTGCCCGACCTCCCCGCGGAGGCCGACGCCGAGCTGGCCAAGGCGCGTGCCACCGGGATGGTGAGGGAACTGGGGCACGGGTTCCACGGAGCCGTCCTCGACGTCGCATGGGAGGAGGCCGGGGCGCCCGACTCCTGGGTCGGCCGCATCCACCACCTCCCCGGACCGCAGCCCGACGAAGCCGATCACCGCAGGGCCGGAGGCTGAGCGTCAGGCTCGGCTGCAGCGGCAACTCCTGGCCGCCGGGAGTGTGTTCGGGGCGGACCCGGTCGGCACGCCGGTCGCACGCTGACGGTGCATCGGGCGGTCGGCCTGGTGGCCGACCGCGGGTCCGTCCGGCCGATCGTCCCCTGCGGTTCTCAACCGCTTCCGCGCGTGATCGGCCGGACGGAGTCGGACTCCTCCGGTCGGGCTGGTCGTCGACGGCCTCGCGGCCGTCCTACTGCCCGTCGTCCGTGAGGGTGCGGAGGTCGGTGTTGGCGCCGCAGAGGATGACGCAGACCTTCTCGTCGGCCTCGGGCCGGTAGCCCGTGCCGCCGGGGCCCTCCGGGTCCGGGTCGCCGGGCAGTGCGGCGGGCAGTGCGGCGAGGGCCGTCGCGGCGGCGTGCTCGACCGCGAGGCGGTGGTCGTCCCACAGGGCCCGGCGGGCCCGGACGATGCCGTCCTCCGGCACCAGCACGGAACGGACCTCGCCCCGGCGGGCGGCCTGCACGGCGAGGGCGGTGGCGCGGCGGGCGCCGAGGGAGTCGGAGGCGACCGAGTCGACGGTGACGTCCACCGGTCGTCCGGCCGCGATGGCGGCGTCCAGCGCGCGGCAGTTCTCCGGCTCGACCGCCACGGTCCGCACGCCGTGGTGCCCGGCGGCCGTCGCCACACCGGCGAACAGTCCGCCGCCGCCGACCGCGACCACCACCGTGTCGAGGTCCGGGATCCGCTGGGTGATCTCCTCCAGCAGTGTGCCCGCCCCGGCCGCGATCAGCGGGTGGTCGTACGCGTGGCTGGCGAGCGCACCCGAGGCGGCGGCGAACTCCTCGCAGGCGGCCAGGGCCTCGGCGTACTCCGAGCCGACGAGCCGGACGTCCGCCTCGTACGAGCGGAGCCGGGCCACCTTCACGCGCGGCGCGTTGGCGGGCAGGAAGACGGTGGCCCGGACGCCCTGCTGCCGGGCCGCCCAGGCGCAGGCGAGTCCGGCGTTGCCGCCGGAGGCGATGGTGACCCCCGCCTCCGGGAGGGTGCCGGCCTCGCGGTGGGCCTGGAGGAAGTTCTGCGCGCCCCGGGCCTTGAAGGAGCCGGTGTGCTGGAGGTGCTCCAGTGCCAGCCACACCCCGCCCGGCCCCGGGGCGACCGCGACCGGGCGCACGTGCCCCGCGATCCGGTCGGCGGCGGACTTGATGTCGTCGTACGAGAGGTCGTGCACGTCGCAGCTCCTGCGGGAAACGGTCGGCCGATGGTGACGGGATCGGGTCCAGCCTCGCAGGTGGTGGCGGCGCCGGCGAAATACTTTGCAAAGTCCTGTGCCCGGCCACAGGGAGGTGGGGAGGTCGGGGGCGGAAGGTTGGGCGGCCCACGAGCCGTTCGTCGGCGAGCCGTTTGTCGGCCCGCCGTCCGGCTCGCCGGCCTGCTGCCCGTTCGGCTGGCTCGCCCACCTGCTGCCCGGCTCGCCGGCTTGCTGCCTGTCCGGCCGTTCGCCCGCCCGCTGTCCGGCTCGCCGGCCTGCTGCCCGTCCGCCCGCCCGCCTGCCGCCTGTTCCGTCGCTCGCCTGCACGTTCGCACCTCCGCCGCCCGTTCGGCCGCCCGCCCGCCCACCGGCGGGCGGGCGGGGTGGTGGGCGGGCGGGCGCGCTCCGTGGTGCCGGGCGAACACTTTGCAAAGTGTTGTGCCAGGCCGCACGGCGCCGCGGTCCGTGAGGTGAACGGCGAGGCCGCAGGGTGTTCGGGCGACCGGCGGGGCGGGTGCCGGGGTGCCGGGGTGCCGGGAAGGGACTTTGCAAAGTTCTGCGGAGGCCCGGAGGCCCGGGGCCCGGGGCGGCTGCGACGGTGCGGTCTGTGAGTTCGGCGGTGGAGTCGGCCGGTGTGGGGCGCTCGGTCGGGCAGGGGGCGACGTCCCGCCCGGTGCCGGTGCTGCCGGTGTTGCCCGTGCTGCCGGTCCCGCCCGGTGCTACCGGTGGTCTGGGGCGGCCGTGTCCTCGATGCGCTGGAGGCGGAGCGTGACCGCGCCCCAGATCCAGGCGGCGGAGAGCGGGACCGTCAGGACCGTGAGGCCGACCGCGCTGCGGATCCGTCCGTCGACGACGCGGGCGCAGCGGTCGCGGGCGTAGGTGCGGGAGGAGTCGTCGACGAGTGCCGGTGATCCGCAGTCGGACGAGCCGCTGCTGCCGGCGGAGGCGGGCAGGAAGGCGAGGCCGATGGCCCAGATCCACCCGACGACGGTCAGGACGCCGAGGAGGTTCACGCCCCAGCGCTGGAACCGGTGGGCGTTCCGCCAGGCCCGCTCGTCGTGGTCCTGCAGCAGTTCCGCCACCGCCATGGTTCCCCCTGTCCCCGGTGCGCCGTCCGTGACGTGCTGTCCGCGACGCGTCGTCCCCGATGTCGTGCCTCCGTTGCGGCGGCGGGGACGAGCATTCCACAGGCGGTGATCACCGTCGCCACCGGGCGGGTCCGGGGCACCCGGTGGCGGTCGGTCAGGTGGCCGGCCGGTCCCCCCGGCCCCCTCGCTCGGCCCCGGCGGCCCCGGCGCCCGCGATGGTCTCGGCGGCCTCGGCGCCCGGATCGATCCGGTCGACGCTGGCGGCAGGTTCGGCGCGTCCGGTGCGGCTCCGGTGGACGAGGACCCGGCCCTCCGCGCCCCGGCAGCCGGTGCTGGCGACGCGGTGCAGCCAGCCGTGCCGGGTGGCCTCGCCGCGGTCCACCACTCCGATGACCTGGTCGTCCGCGTCCACCCGCTCCACCGGTCCGTCCACGGGCGCCATGCCGGCAGGCGGGTCCGACAGGGGCCGTCGTGTCCGAGCGGGCACGAGGGGACGGCGTGGCAGGGCGGGCCGACCGGGCAGGGTCAGGCGGTGACGGTGACGCCGCCGGCGTCGGCGCGGAGGCGGGAGGCGGAGCGGGCGAGCCGGAGCACCGCCAGCACGGGCAGGAGGACGCCGGCCAGGCAGGCGGCGAGGAGGGTGAGCGGGTCCAGGCCGCCCGAGGCGATCGAGAGGAGCACGGCGATCAGGGGCGTGACCAGGACCGGCGAGAGCAGCAGCAGGATCGCCTGCTTCTTCTCCCGCCGCTCCCACTGCGGGGACTTCCGGATCCTGACCAGGGCGGCGACGGCGGCGGCGACCGCGAGGACGGGTCCGACGGCCGGGACGACCAGCAGGGGCAGGGGCGCGAGCGCGAGGGAGAGCGTGAGGGCGGTGCGCCCGGCGTTCTCCGGTTCGGGGCGCGCCCGGCCCTCCTCGGCGAGCGCGGCACCGGCCACCTCCTCCGGTCGGCCGAGCCGGTCGAGGACCTCCCGCAGCGCGTTCTCGTCGGCGGATCCGTGCTCGGCGAGCGCGACCTCGACGTGCTCGCGCAGGTCGGCCAGGAGTTCGCGGCGGCGCTCGCCGGGCAGCGCGGCGGTGCGGCGGGTGACCGTGTCGAGGTAGGCGCGGACCAGCGGGTGCTCCATCGGGTCGTCCATGGGGTTGTTCATGACTGCTCTCCCGGTGCGAGGACGTGGTCGACGGCCGAGCGGAAGTCGGGCCACAGGGTGGCGAACTCCTCCAGTGCGCTCCGGCCGGCGGGTGTGAGGGTGTAGTAGCGGCGCGACGGGCCGGTGGCCGAGTCGCGCAGGAAGGTGTCGGCCAGCCCGGTGCGGCGCAGTCGGGACAGCAGGGGGTAGATCGTGCCCTGGCTGGTCGCCAGCATCGGGAACCGGCCGAGCTCCTGGAGCAGCTCGACGCCGTAGCGCGGGCCGTCCCTGAGCAGGGCCAGGACGCAGTACTCCAGCACCCCCTTGCGCAGCTGGGTGGCCACCGAGCCGTCCGCTGCGCCGCTTCCTTCCGGGTCTGTCATACCAGGTACCATGCAAAGCAAGATAGCAGGTGAAGCAAGGATCCGCAGGTGGGTGGATGAGTGGGCGGGTGGGCGGCGCGGTTCACGCGGAAGGGCGGGGCGGGGGAGGGGAAACGGCGGGCGGAGGGGGGAACGGCGGCGGCCCGGGGCCGCCCGTGGGGGCGCGGCCCCGGGCCGCCGAGGGGGTGCCGCTCGAACTGCTCGGACTGCGTGGTTCGTCCGTCTCCGGTCAGAAGGCGAAGACGGCCCCGGTGGTGCGGGCGAGGGAGCAGCGGTTGCCGTAGGTGTGCCGGAAGGAGAGCGGACGGCCCCGGTAGGTGCCGGAGGCGGTGACGGTGTACGGGTCGTACTCGGCGGTGCAGACGCCGGGGTCGACGTCGAGGCGGGTGAGGTCGCCGTCGACCGAGTCGACGAGACGGCACGCGGTGACCGGGTCCGGGTGGGTGGTGGCGCTGCCGGGCGGGCACTCCAGCGCGGCGGCGCGGGACGTACCGGCGGGGGTCGCACCGGGGGTGACGGTCAGGCGGAGGCTGGTGGCGGCTTCGGCGGCGGGTTCGGCGGCGGCCTCGGTGCCCGGTTCGGTGGCGGTCGAGGCCGGGGTCGCGGCGGCGGTCGGGGTCGCGGTCGCGGCGGCGGCGGTGAGGCCGGCGGACAGCAGGACGGCCGCGGCGGCGGCGGAGGCTCGGGCTCGGGTCTTCACACACCGGAGAACGAGCGTGTGCGGACGTTGGTAACCCGTCGGGCGGAGACCGGCGGCCCGCGGAGGGCTGCGAGCCGGGCCCGTGACGCCGGGCCCGGCATCGCCGGCCCTGCGGCCGTCCGCCCGGCCCGTCCGCCCGGGTGGGTCAGCGGCGGACCATCCGGACGCCGGCGACCTCCAGCAGGCCGTCGAGTTCGACCTTCCCGACCGTCTGGTCGGGGCTCACCACGAGCCCGTCGCGGCGGACGATGTCGAGGAGCCGCTCGGCCAGCGGTATGACCATGTGCCGCCCCCAGCACCGCTCGCTCGCATGGCCGAACGGGAGGTATCCGGGGTGGGTCTCGGGGTCGAGGTCGGCCCACCGCCGGGGGCGGAACTCGTCCGGGGCGTCCCAGAGGCGGGGGTCACGGTGGCTCAGCAGCGGGAGCATCAGGACGTCGTCCCGTGCGCCGATCCGTTCGTCCACGGCGCCGAATTCCGGGGAGGCCACGCGGAGGAGGTTCCAGGAGGGGGGAAGCAGCCGCAACGCCTCCGACAGGATGTCGCGGTTCGGCACGTCGTCGTCGAACGGGGAACCGAGCCAGAGCGCGTTCGTCACGAGTGCCGCCACGGTGAAGCAGATCGGCGCGGCGACCCGCCGGTACAGGTACATGGCGTAGCGCCGGTCGTCGTAGCCCTCCGCCTCCAGTGCCCGGGCCGCCAGATTGGACAGCGGAATTTCCGTCCCGGGTTTTCCGAGCATGGCCGTACCTGCCGCGACGGCCATCCAGGTCAGTTTCGGCGTGAGTTCCAGCCGGCGGTCGACCAGGATCCGGAAGCGGAAACTCTCGCGGCCGAATACCAGGTTGCGGAGGTGGACGTGCGCGACGTGCGGCCACTTCCCGGTGAGGTCGTCCGCCGCGTCCAGGGGCTTCTTCAGCGCGGCCCGGACGTCGGCCGAGACGGCCTGCATGAGGGCGGACGCGTCGGTCCGGGTGACGTGCCGCCGCTGGACGGGCTTGAAGGTGGGCCGCTCCTCGGCGTTGGCCGGCCTGGCACTCAGCAGGCCGTCCATCAGCTCGGCGCCGGCGACCCCGACGGTGTCGCGTTCCAGGCGGAAGAGGTCGGCCCCGCGGTGCTTGCGGAGGAGTTCCTCGATCCGTGGTGCGAAGACGGTGGTCCGGGCGCTGTTCCCCGTGCTGGGTGTGGGCATCGGTGGCACTCCAAGGGTGAGCGGTTCGTGTCCGGCGGGGTTCGGTCCCCGCCGGACGCGAACCGGGCAGTCGAGCTACCCCGTTAGACCCAGCGGTACCACGCGTAGGCCTTCAGGCTCTTCTCCGGCATGACCTTCTTCACGAAGTGCACGAGCTTCATGGAAATCCCTCCGATGGGTGGTGGAAAGGGCTTGTCTCGGAATTGTGTGCGACGGGATACGGAGCGCGCGGATTCCACGGGTTGCGCGGAATCCGCGTGTTCCACGGAATGCGCGGAATCCGTTCCCCGCTTCCCGTCGTCCAGAAGTGAATCCCCGTGAAGATCCACCGTCAAGAGGTCGGCCGTGGTCGCCGATTGCCCTTCCGGTTCGGGTTTCGGCTCCGGCGGCGTCCGATCGGCGCGGGACCGGGGGATCCGGCCCGTCCCGGACGGGCGGTGCCCGTCGGGGTGGTTGTCGCCTGGTGGGGGCGGGTGACGGCGCCGGTCGGGCGCGCTCCGCCCCCGGCCCACGGGAGTGTGAACTCGGCTTGGCCGCCATGCGGCCGCGGGCGGTCGCCGGTGCGGCCGGCTGCCCAACCGAACGGTAGGTCTGCCTCTTCGGGCAGTGCGGGGCCGCGGCTCCGGTGGCGGACCGGCCGACGGTGTCGGAGGCGGCGGAAAGCCCGGAACCGGGTCGGTTTCGGGCCCGGTGGAAGGGCCGGGGAAGGGCCGGGAAGGCCCGGCGGAAGGGCTGGGGAAGGGCCGGTGCGGAGGGGTGCCCCGTGGCCGTTACCTGCCGGAATGCGGCCGAGCCCCCGAAGGGGCGCACTCGAACGGTACGGTTCCGCCGGGGAGTCCCCGGCGGAACCGCCGTCGGCCGACGCTCCGGGCCGCAGTGGCCGACCAGGGGGAGGGGACGGGGCGTTGACGCGTGCCGAGGGCGGGGACGGCGGGAGATTCCCGCTGGACGAGGTGCTGGAACTGGACGACGTACTGGACGACGTACTGGACGAGGAGCCGGGCGGAGGGCCGGGCGAGGAGGGGGAGGACGGGGAGGACGTGATCCCCCTGCTGGACCGCGAGGAGGATGCTCCCCGCGATGCCGCCGGACGGGTCGGGTGGCTGTCCTGCCTGGCGTTCGTGGTGGCCGTCGTCACCCTGGTGGCAGGGGGCGTCGTCTGGGTGCTCTGGGACGACCTGTACTACCCCTTCGGGGACTCCCGGGCCTGTGAGGGCAGTGACGCGGTGCTGTCCGGGGTCATCTCGGACGGGGGAGTGCGGATCCCCGAAGACGCCTCGGACGTCCACTACTTCACCAGGAACGGCGTCGCCACGGTCTCCTTCCTCAGCGGCCAGGTGCCGGACTACCTGCACCGTGCCGGGGTGATCCCGGAGTCGAAGCCCCTGTTCGACAGGGCCTACGGCAGCCCGTACGGGATGGTCAGGGGCGAGAGCGAGCCTCCCGACGAGCTCTGCGGCCCGGCGCTCAGGGAGCCCGCCTGGAGCTACTGGAACCGGGGGACGGGGACGGGGGTCGGCGTCCTGGTCGAGCGTTCCCCCGCCGGCGGCGCCGCGTTCCGGACTCCGGCCCGGGTGATCGTGAGCTTCGGCATCGGCTGACGGCCAGGGGGCGGCTCCCGGCCCGGGCGGGGCCGGGAACCACCTGTCGGATGCCGGTCGAGTGCCGCGTCGGCTGCCGGACGGCGGCCGGTCAGCGGCCGAGGCCCTCCAAGTAGTCCGTCACCGCCCGGGCGTCGTCCGCCGGTGCGGTCAGGGCCACGTGGTTGTCGGGCCGGATCAGCACCAGCGCGTCCCCGGTGATCCCGTAGGCCGACCGGGCGTGGCCCCGGTCGTCGAGCAGCCCTTCCGGCCCGGCGTCCACCGCGCACACCCGCACGGCGTCGCCGTGCGCCGCGGCTGCTTCCCGCAGCGCCGGGGCCGAGCCGGCGCCGAAGCCGAGGAGCGTGAAGTGGGGACCGGCGAACACCTCGAAGAGGCGGACCGGGGCGCCGGTCGCGCCGTCGCGGCACGGTGCGTCCGGGGCGCGGTCGCCGGCCCGCAGTCGGCCGCCCGGACCGTCCTGCCCGGGTTCGTCGGCAGCGCCGCGCCGACCGTCGGGCTCGCGGGAGAGCGAGCTCCACCGGTACCCCAGACCGAGGTTGGTCGTCTCGGGCGTGAACACCACGTCCAGGCCGCCGCCCGGCTCCTTGATGGCCTCCAGGGCGGCGCTCAGGCGTTCGGAGGTGAGGTCCAGGGTCCAGGCGGCGACCGGCAGCCGCTCCTCCTCGTAGGTGTCGAGCAGGTCGGCCCCCGCCCGGCCGGTCAGGACCGCGGCCAGCTTCCAGCCCAGGTTGAAGGCGTCCTGGATGCCGGTGTTCATGCCCAGCCCGCCCGCGATGGGGTGGACGTGCGCGGCGTCACCGGCGAGGAACGCCCGGCCGACCCGGTAACGGTCGGCCATCCGCACGTTGACCCGGTAGGTCGACAGCAGGGACGCGTCGGTCAGCCGTGCGCCGGGCATCCTGGCGTGCCGGTCGAGGAGCCGCTGGAAGCCCTCCCGCGAGGGCTCGACCGGACTGCCGTCGTCGTCCCGTTCGGGCCCGGCCTGGAACCACCACCCCGACCGGGTGCCGGGGATCGGACAGAGCATCACCGCGCCGTCCTCGTCGAACCACTGGTGCCAGCGGTCGCGGTCCGGCCCGTCGAGTTCGACGTCTCCGCAGACCATCACCTGGTCCTCGGCCGTCCGGCCGGCGAAGGAGACGCCCAGCAGCTTCCGGACCGGACTGTGGCCGCCGTCGCAGCCCACCAGGTAGCGCGCTCCGATGCGCCCGCCGTCGGCGAGCGTGGCGACGACTCCGTCGCCGTCCTGCGCGAACCCGACCAGTTCGGTGGCCAGTTCGACGCTCACGCCGTACTCGGCGAGGCGGTTCCTCAGGACCTCCTCCAGCCTCCACTGGGCGATGAGCCACCCCCGGTCGTAGGGCGCGTCCGGGGTCGGACGGGAGCCCTCGTACGGGTGGGTGTCGGCGATCGGCCGCCCGTCCCGGTACTTGCGCATCACCGGGGGCTCCGCGCCGGCGGCGAGGATCCGGTCGACGACGCCGAGGTCGTCGAGGACTTCGAGGCTGCGGGGGTTCGGGCCCTTGGCCCGTGAGCTGCGGGGGTACTCCGGCGCCTTCTCGATGATCCGTACCGCGATGCCCCGCCGGGCGAGGTCGCAGGCCAGTGTCAGTCCGGTCGGTCCGGCCCCCACGATCAGCACGCTGGTCACAGGTACTCCTCGTCTGCGTGACGTCACGTCGCGCTCGTGTTCGTTCGTCGTGTCGTTCGGCGTGTTCGTTCGGCCTCCAGGAAAGCGCAACCCGGTTAAAAACGCAACCGGGTAACGATAGAGACCGGGTTGCACCGCGTGCTACGGTGGACCGCATGAACGAGCAGACGGGTCTGCGGGCGCGCAAGAAGGAGCGGACGCACCGGGCCATCTCCGACGCGGCGATCACGCTGTTCCTGGAGCTCGGGTACGACCGGGTCTCGGTCGCCGACGTCGCCGCCGCCGCGGAGGTGTCGAAGCCGACGCTCTTCCGGTACTTCCCCTCCAAGGAGGACCTGGTCCTGCACCGGTTCGCCGACCACCAGGGCGAGGCGGCCCGCGTCGTGCGCGAGCGCGCCCCCGGGGAGCCGCCGCTGACGGCGCTGCACCGCCACTTCCGCACCGGCCTGAAGGAACGCGACCCCGTCACCGGCCTCAACGACCATCCCGAGGTGCTCGCCTTCCACGGCCTGGTGTACTCCACCCCGGCCCTGGAGGCGCGGCTCGCCCGCTTCGGCGCCCAGGACCAGGACGCCCTCGCCGAAGCCCTGCGCGAGGCGGTCGCCGTCGAGCCGTACGACCTGGCGCCGCGGCTGGCCGCCACCCAGCTCGTCGCCGTCCACCAGGTCCTCGCCCGGGAGAACTGGCGGAAGATCGTCGCCGGGCGCACCGCGGACGAGGTCCACCCCGAGGCCGTCTCGGACGCCGACCGGGCCTTCGGGCTCCTCGGCGAGGGCCTGGGAAGCGTTCTGTCGGCCCTGCGAGCCGGTTGAGGGTTGCGGCGACGGTCGGGGCCGCCGGGGCTCGGCCGGGTGGGCGGCGGACCCGGACCTCCGGGGCCGGGTGTCGACGGGCGGGCCCGACGGATCTTCACCCTGTCCCCGGCGGGGCGGGAGCGGCTGGCGGTGGAGGTCGGGCGGCTGGCCGTGACGGTGCGGGAGGCCACCCGTCGGCTGTCCGTCGTGCAGCCTCCGGCGTCCGCCACGTGATCGAGTACGTGCTGCGGCGCCCGGCCGGCCGGTCCGCTGAAGCGGGCCTGACGCACCGTCGTCCGCGGCGGAACCCGGAAGGCGCCGGGGGTGCGGAGTGCAGACGCTCCGGTGCTCGCCGTCGATCGGGCGGAGGGCCTTGCCCACGACGCTCATGACATCCCCTGACGCCGTGGTGGCGCCACGTCGTCCGCGGGCCCGACGGTCGCCGGCCCCCACGGCGGAGTGCACCCGCACGGGAGGCGGAGACCCGCGGGTGGGATGCCCGTGAACGTCCTGGTGTGTCCGGGCCGATCAGGAATCGAGAAGCGCGCTCCACGGAGCCGCCCCTAGCCTGCTCACCATGGACATCACCATTCACACGACCGCCCTTCCGCACGACGACCCGGACGCGTCGCTCGCCTTCTACCGCGACGTCCTCGGTTTCGAGGTCCGCAGCGACGTCGGGCAGGGCAGGATGCGCTGGATCACGGTCGGTCCGGCCGGTCAGCCGGGCACGTCGATCCTGCTGGCGCCGCCCGCCGCCGACCCCGGCATCACCGAGGACGAGCACCGCATGATCACCGAGATGATGGCCAAGGGCACCTACGGCTGGATCCTGCTGGCCACCCCCGACCTCGACGCCACGTTCGAGAAGGTGCAGGCCGGTGACACCGAGGTCGTCCAGGAGCCGACCCGGCAGCCGTACGGCGTGCGCGACTGCGCGTTCCGCGATCCCGCGGGCAACCTGGTCCGCATCCAGGAGGTGCGCTGAGCCGTACGGGGCCGGTGCGGCGGTGCGGGCCGGTACCGCGCCCGCCCGCCCGGCGGGCGGGGTCCGGTGGTCCGCCCGGGCGGACCACCGGGCACCCGAAGACGTCGGTGGAAGGGGAAGTGGAAGATGAAGGACCAAGGGGAGGACGGATCCATGTGCAAGTCCGAATGGCGGCGTGCACGCGTCCAGGCGCAGCGCCTGGCCGATCTCGCGCGGCTGCGCCGCGTCCGCGACCGGATCGACAGGGAGTACGCGCAGCCGCTGAACGTGGAGGCGCTCGCCCGGGACGTGAACATGTCCGCCGGGCACCTGAGCCGGCAGTTCCGGGCCGCGTACGGCGAGTCGCCGTACGCGTACCTGATGACGCGTCGCATCGAGCGGGCGGCGGCGCTGCTGCGGCGGGGCGACCTCAGTGTCACCGAGATCTGCTTCGAGGTCGGCTGCGCGTCGCTGGGCACGTTCACCACCCGCTTCACCGAGCTGGTCGGCATGCCGCCCGGGGCCTTCCGGCGCCAGGCGGCGGACGCGGCGGCCGGTCACACCGACGCCGCGGGAGCGGCCCCCGACGCGGGGACGGCGGTCAAGGTGGAGGGGATGCCGGCGTGCGTGGCGAAGCAGGTTTCGAGACCGGTCAGGAATCGAGAAGCCCCGGCCGCCGAGCAGCCCCTAGCGTGATGGTCATGGCAACCACCGCTTCCACCGCAGCCCGTACGTCCCTCGCCTCCGTCACCCTGGAGGTGGCCGACCCCGAGGCCGCCGGCCGCTTCTACAGCGCCTTCGGCGTGGACTCGTACATCCGTCTGCGGGCGTCCGCGGCGCACTCCACCGGATTCCGCGGCTTCACCCTGGCGCTCACCGTGTCCGGGCCGGCCACCGTCGACGGCTTCTTCAACGCCGCCGTCGACGCCGGCGCCACGGTCCTGAAGCCCGCCGCGAAGTCGCTGTGGGGCTACAGCGGCGTCGTCCGGGCCCCGGACGGGACGATCTGGAAGATCGCGACCTCGGCGAAGAAGGACACCGGCCCCGCCACCCGCGAGATCGACGCGGTCGTCCTGCTGATCGGCGTCGAGGACGTGAAGGCCACCAGGCAGCTCTACACCGGCCGGGGCCTGACCGTGGCCAAGAGCTTCGGCGGCAAGTACGCCGAGTTCGCCCCCGGCAAGTCCAGCCAGGTCACGCTGGCGCTGTACAAGCGCCGTGCCCTCGCCAAGGACCTCGGCGTGCCCGTCGACGGCACCGGCTCGCACCGCATCGTCCTCGGGGGCACCGCCGACGACTTCACCGACCCGGACGGGTTCGCCTGGGAGGCCGCCAAGTCGCTCGCCCCCACGCCGTCCTGACCTCCGGCCCCCGCTCCCGCCCCGCTTGACCCCGTCTCGCTTGACCCCGTACGAGAGGAACCCGCCATGCCGTCCACGAAGTCGCCCGCCGAGGTCTCCGGCACGACCGCCGAGAAGTACGACGGATTCACCGCCGAGGAGCGGGCCGCGATGAAGGACCACGCGAGCGAGCAGAAGAAGGCGACGGCGCGGCGCGGCTCGTCCCGGGCGGAGAAGGCGGCCGCGGAGGAGCGGGACGTGCTCGCGAAGATCGCCGAGATGCCGGAGGCGGACCGCGTCCTCGCCGAGCGGATCCACGGGATCATCAGGACCGCCGCTCCGGACCTCGCGCCCAAGCTCTGGTACGGGATGCCCGCGTACGCCAGGGACGGCAAGGTCGTCTGCCACTTCCAGAGCGCGGAGAAGTTCAAGTCGAGGTACGCCACGCTCGGCTTCAGCGACCAGGCGGCACTCGACGACGGCGCCGTGTGGCCGACCGCCTTCGCCGTGCGGGAGCTGACCGAGGCCGACGAGGAGCGCATCGGCGCGCTCGTCAGGCGGGCGGTGGGCCGGTAGCGCTCCGCCGGGTGTCCTCACCCGGCCGGTGTGGGCCGATGCAGCCGGGGGCGGTGCGGTCGGGGGCGGTGCGGCCGGGGCGGCCCGAGCTGTCGGCCGTGGACGACACCGGCTTCCCGAGGACGGCAGGGCATCGCCCGGAGCGGCCCGGCGGTACCCCGGGCGCCGGTCCGTGCCCCGACGGCCCGCGCGGCGCCCGGCCACGGGCCGCGTGTCGGTGGGCGGGCGGCGTCGGCGCACCCGGTTTCATGATCTGGACACCGAACCCCTGAGCGCATCGTGACCCGGCGGCTCAGGCCCGACGCCCCGGAGGGCCTCATGCGGATCCACCTGACCAGCGTCTTCGTCGACGACCAGGAGAAGGCCCTGCGCTTCTACACGGACGTGCTGGGCTTCGTGAAGAAGACCGAGGTCCCCATCGGCAAGGACCGGTGGCTGACCGTGGTCTCGCCGGAGGCGCCCGACGGGACCGAACTGCTGCTGGAGCCCGACGGCCACCCCGCGGTGAAGCCGTACAAGACGGCGCTGGTCAGGGACGGCATCCCGGCGACCTCCTTCGCGGTGGACGACGTGCCGGCGGAGTTCGAGCGGCTGCGCGCCCTCGGGGTGCGCTTCACGCAGGAGCCGACGGAGATGGGCCCGGTCACCACGGCGGTCCTCGACGACACCTGCGGCAACCTGATCCAGATCGTGCACAGCAAGTAGCGGCGGACCGCCGGGCCGCAGGGTCGCCGGGGGGCGCTCAGCCCGGGATGAGCGCGTCCCACTCGGCGCGGCTCGGGCCGTCGTGCTCCGGGGAGAAGTCCGGGTTGGCCGCCAGCCAGGCGGTGACGTGCCGGTCCACCTCGTCGGTGCCGTAGGCGGCGTCGGCCGGCTGCAGGAGGTGGCGGACGTGGGCGCGGGCCCGCATGACGACGGGATCGTCGAACGCGCAGGCGGCCAGGGCGGCGGCCCGCCGCTCCGGCGGCGGCGCGCCCCCGGTGAGGCGCTGCTCGTTGGCGCGGTCGGCCGTCACCTGGTCGTCGAACCACGGGCGGAGGGCCTGCGCCGCCCAGGCGTGGTAGTCGGCGGGGTCCGCGGCGATCCGGTCGGCGTGCCCGGCGAGGTACTGGGCGGCGCGCAGGCCGAAGGCCACGCCGTGCCCCAGGGTGGGGTTGGTGTGGACGAGGCTGTCCCCGGTGTTGACCAGGCCGGTGACGACCGGGCCTTCTTCGTCGACGAGCGAGGTCCAGCGGTTGTCCAGGCCGGCCATCGCCAGCACGGCCGACTGCGGTTCGGGGTCCAGGTCGAGCCAGGCGGCGGTGGCGGGGAACCGGCGGGCGACGGCCTCGAACACGGCGGGGTCGGTGAGCGCGCCGCGGGTCGGATCAGTCGTGGAGAGCAGCAGGTTCACCGCGAAGGTGTCGTTGTCGGAGGGGAAGACACCGGCGATCGCGTACGGCGCGGCCGAACCGTTCTTCACCTTCCCCGGGTCACGCGGGCCGTCGCCGCGCAGCCGGTACCAGCGGCAGAGGTAGGCGAGCCCGGTGCGGTGGCTCTCGACGACGGGCGGGCGGCAGCCGGCCGCGACCAGCCAGTCGGGGACGCGCGAGCGGCGGCCCGACGCGTCGACGACGAGGTCCGCCGGGTGCGCCCCGCCGTCCACCCGCACGCCGGTGACCCGGGTGGGGCGGTCCGCGTCGAAGGTGAGGCCCTGCACCCGGCCGCCCTGCCGCACGTCGATGCCGGGCTCCCGTCGTACGGCCGAGGTCAGCGAGGCCTCCAGCACGATGCGGCGGGTGCGCAGGGTCACCAGGTCCTCGTCGCCGTCGCGATGCGGCGGGTGCTCGCCGAACCAGTCGAACTCGTGGTACTCCCGGGCCCCGCGCGCCAGCAGGTCCGCGTAGACGTCGGGTATCTCGGCGAGCAGCACGGAGCGCACCGGTGCGAGGAGCGAGTGGGGCTGGACGGCCTGCGGGATGCGCGGCCTGCTCCAGCGGAAGAAGTCCTGGTGCAGGTCGTCCCCGGCCTGCCGCGCGTCCTGTTCGAACAACGTGACCGCGTGGCCCCGACGACCGAGCATGAGCGCTGTGCCCAGCCCGCTGATTCCTCCACCGATCACCGCAACCCGCGCCACCGAACTCCCCTTCGCGTCGTGTTGCGGAGCGATCATACTGCTCGGTGATCTTCGAACGACCACCGGCCCCGCCCGCTGACCTGTGGGGGAGGGCGCGGAGGAGGGCGCGGAGCGTGCCGGAGCGCCGGAGGCCCGGGCGCCTTCGTGCGGCCCCGGTCCACCCCCGGCCCCGGCCCGGTGATCAAGTGTCGGTCCTGCGCCCTACGTTGGCCGGTATGGGTTACGACGTGCACATCACGCGGCGTCAGGACTGGTGGGACGACGAGGGCGAGGACATCGGCGCGGCCGCATGGGAAGCGGTGGTCGCGGCCGATCCCGAACTCGTGATGCTGCCGACGCCGGAGGAGTGGCGGGGGGACGTCGAGTGGGTTCCCGAAGCCGGCCCCGGGGGGAGGGGCAGCCCACTCCTCCGCGAGGCCCTGTGGTGGAGTGCGGGGCGGATCTCGGCCAAGCATCCCGGCGATGAGCTGCTCGCGAAGATGTGCCGGCTGGCGAGGGCGCTGGACGCGCGGGTCCAGGGGGACGACGGCGAGTACTACGACACGTGACCCGGGTGAGGAGGCCGAGTGGGACGTCGGACCCGCCGACTTCGCACTCCCGCGGGAGGGTGGCACGACGAGGCCGCCGCGGTCGGGGACGAGGCGGCCGTTCCGGAGTTATGCTGCGGCTCTACGGCTTGTGGGGAGGGGTAGTTGATGCCCGCAGTGGATCAGGCGGAGGGCGAGGACGGGGAAGACGAGGAGCTCGCGCCGGAGCCGGAGGGGCTCGACGACGAGCGGGCCTGGACGGAGCTGGTGGAGGACGTCCCCCGCCGGGGAACCGAGCACAGACGGGCGCACTGGTGGTCCCGCCTGATGTCCGTGGCGGCCGTCCGCGCCCGCGCCGTTGTCGTCCTAGACCTCGACTGAGCGGAAGCGCGGGCGCGGGCCACGGGGAGGGCGAGCCGGTCAGGCGGTGAAGCCGGGGGAGCCGGTTTCGACGGCCTTGGTGAAGGCGGCCCATTCGGCGTGGTCGAAGGCGAGGTGGGGGCGGGTGAGGTCCTTGTCGTCGCCGAGCCAGACGTCGCCGTTGGGGAAGCGGGCGATGATCACGCAGTTGCCGTTGGAGTCGCCGGAGAAGGGGGACTTGGTCCAGGCGGCGTCGGCGGGGTCGTGGTCGTAGGGGTCGTGCTTCGCGCTCACGGAGGTCTCCTACGGTGCGAGTGAGGGTCCTACCCGGGTGGGCAGGACCCTCGTGGGTCAGGCGGTGAAGTCGGGGGAGCCGGTCGTGATGGCCTTGGTGAAGGCGGCCCATTCGGCGTGGTCGAAGGCGAGGTGGGGGCGGGTGAGGTCCTTGTCGTCGCCGAGCCAGACGTCGCCGTTGGGGAAGCGGGCGATGATCACACAGTTGCCGTTGCCATCGCCGGAGAAGGGAGACTTCATCCAGTTCGCGTCGGCAGGGTCGTGGCCGTAGGGGTCGTGCTTCTCGCTCACTTCAGCTCTTCCAACTTGCGTTCAAGGGCGATGATGGTGTCGTCGGGAGACAACGCATGCCGCTTGACCCGCGCGAAGGCTCGCTCGGCTCGTCGAACGTCGCGTCCCGTTCTACGCGGGAGCATACCGCCGACGGCTTCGATGAATACGAAGCCATTTTCGGTATCGCCTGGGAACCGCATGAGAGTGATGCCCGATGAGAGGATGCCGGGGCGTCCGCAACTCAGCGGCACCATGTGCAGCGTGACGTTGGCGGACTGTGCGACCTCGATGGCGTGGCGGATCTGCTTCGCGAGGACGGACTGATCGCCTGCGATGAGCAGTGCGACTTCGCCGAAGTACGCCTCCAAGGTGAGGGTCGGACTTTCCGTGAGTCGGCGTTGGCGAAGGATGCGGACCTCTGCTCCGGCTTCGACGCGCTCCTCGTTGGGCGAGTCGAGACCGGCGGCGATCATCTCCTTGGCGTAGCCCTCGGTTTGGATCAGGCCGGGGAATCCGGAGGGAAAGTAGTCGAGCATGTGCGATGCCTCGGCTTCGAGCGCGAGGTACTCCGCGAACGCCGGCGTGATCGCCTCGGCGTAGTCGAGGTTGCGCCACCACTGCTTCGGCGGGCCGCTGCCGAGGAGGTTCTCGTAGTACTCCCGGTCCGCGCCGCCGACTCCGTAGTAGTCCAGGAGGGTCGCGAGGTCCGTGGGGCCGACGGGCTGCTCGGCGCGCTCCATCTTGCTGAGCCGGGCCGCGCTCCAACCCTTCAGACCGCGCGTGACCTCCAGGAGCTTCTTGTTCTGCTCCAGTCGCAGGGCTCGCAGTTCGTCGCCGAGTCTGATCTGCCGGATCGTGGAGAGGTCGGTGGTCAAGTGGGTTCCTCCCTTCGGATGTTGATGACCAGTCTTGCCTCAAGCGGGGCCGCGACTCAAGCCGCTTTCAAGATCCACCGATTTTCTACGACGTTCTGTTGTGTTTTCGAATCGCGAGGATTCACACTCAACGTGACCGAGCGGACACGCTCCTGACGGAGCTTCCCGCATGCGCCGAAGGGGCTCGCCATGTCCACTTTGAGCCGGCCTGTCCTCCGCACCTGGGAGACCGCCCTCACCGACCACTGCACCTCGGTGCGGACCGCTCGCCGCCGGATCCGCGACCAGCTGACCTCCTGGGGGTGGGCGGGGGAGCGGGTCGACGACCTCGTCCTGATCGTCTCCGAGCTCGTCACCAACGCCGTCGTCCACGCCTGCCAGGGGCACGGCGAAGTCCGGCTCTACCTCCAGGAGTTCGACGGCGACTGTCGGCTCGAAGTCTGGGACCCGCGCTTCGACCTCCCGCTCCTGGAGCGCCGCCCCCGCCGGTTCGGCGAGGGCGGCCGGGGGATCGAGATGGTCCGCGAACTCGCCTTCGACTTCGGCGTCGTGGTCAGGCGCGGTGCCGGCAAGCGGGTGTGGGTGCGTGTCCTGCTCGACGAGAACCGCAACCCGCCGCCCCTGCTCCGGAGTTGACCCGAATGTGTAACAGCGGCAACCGCCCCGCCCCCGCCGAAGTCGTAGCCGTCGCCATCGTGTTCGCCGCCAGTGCAGGGCTCGCCTCCCTCGCCTCCTCGCTCGTGGAGCCCGTCTCCGCCGACCTCATCTGGTGGATGACGTTCGCCACGGCCGTGAACCGGGGGGTCAGTTGGTCCGACGACTACCTCGACAGCCGCCGCCACGACAGGGAGTAGCACCTCGCCATGCACCCCGCCGCCATCGCCTTCCAGGATCCGGCCCGCCTGCGCTCCCGCTGCGAGACGGCCGGCGTCTCCCGGCAGACCCGCCGGCCGGGCCACGACGCCGCCGCCGTCCTCCCCGACGGCGCCTGGCAGCCGCTCTCCGACGGCTGCCCCGAGCGGTTCGCGCCCGGCGTCCTCACCCGGGACAGCGGGCTGGTCGAACTCTTCCGCCTCCCCGGCAGCGTCTTCGACCTCCGGGCCCTCACCACCCTCGTGTACGGGCTGGGGGACCCCATCCCCGTCACCCTCGGTGAGGCCTGCGACGCCCCCGGCCTGCCCGTCACCCACCTGAACCCCGCCTCCGGGCTCCGCTCCGGCCTGCACGTCGACAACCACCAGAACCTCCCCTACGCGGACCGCGAGACCGCCCGCCGGCGCCTGTGCGTCAACCTCGGGCCGGGCAGCCGCTACCTCCTCCTCTCCGACACCGACATCAAGTCCGTCTGCCGCACCGTCCACGACCGCTACGAGGACCACCGCCCCGCCACCTCCGACCTGCGCCGCTACGTCGCCCTCCAGCGCCCCCTGCGCGTCCTGCGCCTGCGCATCGACCCGGGGGAGGGCTGGCTCGCGCCCACCGCCGTCCTCCCCTACGACGAGTCGACCGACGGCCAGGCGGAGCACTCCGTGACCGTCTCCTGGCTCGGCCGCTGGGGGCGCGGGGTCCTCGGGCCACTGATCTGACCGGGGCGACCGGGTGTGTCACGCTGGTGGGTGGGGCGGAGTCGGAGCACGACCGAGGTCGGGAGGCCCGCGATGGCCGAGATCAGGGTGAACGGGGTGTCGCTGTACTTCGAGACCCGGGGCGCCGGGCCCGGTCTGGTCCTGGTCCACGGGTCGTGGACCGACGCCGACGGCTGGTCCCGCGTACTGCCCGGTCTCGCCGAGCAGGCCACCGTCGTCGCCTACGACCGGCGCGGGCACAGCCGCAGCGAGGACCTGCTCACCCAGGGCTCCGTCTACGAGGACGCCGCCGACCTGGCGGGCCTGGTCCGGGGCCTCGGCCTCGCGCCCGCCTACGCCATCGGCGACTCCTACGGCTCCCTCGTCGCCCTGCGCCTCGCCGCCGCCCGCCCCGACCTGTTGCGCGGCGTGGCCGTGCACGAGCCGCCCGCGACCGGTGTCCTGCTCGCGGATCCGGAGCTGCGGCCGATCGGGGTGGCCTTCGCGGAGCGGATCAGCGCCGTCCGGGAGCTGCTGGAGCAGGCGGAGTCCGCGGCGGCCGCCGAACTGTACGTGGACACCATCGCCCTCGGACCGGGGGCGTGGGAGCAGCTGCCCGCGCCGGTCCGGCACACGTACATCCGCAACGCGCCGACGTACCTGGACGAGCTGCGCGACCCGGACGCGCTCGACCTCGACCTCACCGCGCTGAACCGCTTCACCGAGCCCGTCCTGCTCACCCAGAGCGACGACAGCCAGCCGATGTACGGGGAGGTGCTGGACCTGATCGATCTCTCGCTGCCCAAGCCGGAACGGCACCTCTACCACGGTGCCGGTCACGCTCCGCATCTGTCGCAGCCGGAGGAATGGGTGCGGGTGATGCTGCCGCGCGTCTTGGGGTGAGAAGCGCGGGAGGGGCGCGAAAACAGCCGCGCACGCCCTGCTGTACGCCCCGTCCGCCCGCGCCCCGTACGCGCGCACTCCCGTCCGCTCGCGCCCGTCAGGCGCCCTGCGCCTCCTCGGCGCCGAAGCGGTCCTGCGCGGCGAGCACGGCGTCACCGTGGGCGGCCGACCAGGCGCCCAGGGCCCGGATCGGGCCGATCAGCGCCGCACCCGCCTCCGTCAGGGCGTAGTCGACCCGGGGCGGGCTCTCGGCGTAGCGGCGGCGTTCGACCAGGCCGTTGTACTCCAGCCGCCGCAGCGCGTCGTTGAGCACCTTCGGGCTGATCCCGCCGATCCGGGCGAGCATCGCGCGCGGCCGCATCGGACCCTGCTCGCCGAGGATGTAGACGACCACGCTGTCCCAGCGGCCGGCGATCACCTCGAAGGCGATCCGGGCCCGGCAGTCGGACGCGAACACGTCCCCGCCCAGGTCCTCCTCCCGGTCGACGGCGTCCCGTGCGCCGTCGGGTGTGCCGTGGTGCGGTGCGGGCGGCGGGTTCTCGGCATCTCCCATGCGGACATCCTGCCCGGCCGATGCCTACCGTGCGGTGTGTATCGGCCCGCCTAGTGTCCGGGGAGCGGCGGTCGGCCGCCATCGACACGAGGTGGGGAGAACGGCATGCGGATCGGCATTCTCGGAACGGGCGCCATGGCGGCGGGACTCGGCGGGGCCTGGGTGCGGGCCGGGCACGAGGTCCTGGTGGGCGGGCGCGACCCCGGTGCGGCGCTGAAGACGGCCACCCGGATCCGGGCCGCGGGCAGCGGGGGGCTGGCGGACGCGGCGCGGTTCGGCGAGGCGGTGCTGGTCGCCGTGCCCGCCGACGTCGCGGTGGCGGTGGTGGGAGGCCTGGCCGGGGACCTGGCCGGCCGGACCCTCCTGGACTGCACCGTGCCGATGGCGCCCGGCACGGGCGGCCCGGTGGTGACCACGTCCGGCGGCGGCGACTCCATCGCGGTGCGCCTCGCGGCGGCGGCGCCCGGCGCCCGGGTGGCCAAGGTGTTCGGCATCTGCCACGAGAGCATCTGGACCATGCCCCACCCCGCCTTCGTGGGCATGCCGCTCACCGTGCCGTTCTGTGCGGACTCGCAGGGCGCTGTCGAGCTGGTGACCGCGCTGGTCGAGTCGATGGGCTGCACGGCCGCCTCCTGCGGCGGGCTGGAGCGGGCGGGGCTGCTGGAGTCGGCGGCGGTGTTCGCGATCGGCGTGTGGTGGGACGGTGGCGAGGCCCGGTACGCCTTCCCCGCACCGGCGTTGGCGCCCGGCGCGGTGGACGACGAGCAGCTCTGAACCGGGCCGACGGCCGCGGGTGCCGGTCGGCGCCGGGCGCCTGTCGGCGGGCATCGGCGGGCTCCGCGGACCGCGCCCGTGCAGGGCTCACCGCTTCGGGGAGGTGAGCCCTGCACGGGCGGTCGGGGGGCTGCCTCGGGTGCGCCGAACAGGTCGCGGGGCTTCGGCCTCCCCTACAGCACGACCTCGTCGAGCTTGCCGGTGGCCACGTCGAAGACGAAGCCGCGCACCGCGTCCGTCTTCGGGACGAACGGGCTGGTCCTGATCCGCGCGACCGACTGCCGTACGTCCGTCTCCAGGTCGGCGAAGGCCTCGGCGGCCCACGGGGGCTTGACGCCGGTCTCCTCGCGGATCGACTCGCGGAAGGCGTCGTCCCCGAAGGTCAGCATCCCGCAGTCGGTGTGGTGGATCAGGATGATCTCCTCGGTGCCCAGCAGCCGCTGGCTGATGGCCAGTGAGCGGATCGCGTCGTCGGTCGCCACGCCGCCCGCGTTGCGGATCACGTGCGAGTCGCCCTCGTTCAGCCCGAGGACGCCGTAGACGTTCAACCGGGCGTCCATGCAGGCGAGTACGGCGGTCCGACGGGCCGGGGGCAGCGGCAGCGGACCCTCGAATCCGGCGGCGTAGGCGGCGTTGTTGTGGAGGTAGTGCTCGGTGACGGAGCTGAATGCGGTCATGGCTGTCCCCTTGGGGGAAGGAGGGCGAACGGGAGGGCGGGGTACCGAGGGGCGGAGGCGCACGGGCCTCGACGCCCGGACCGGGCGGCCGACGTGAGCGGCGCGGTCAGTGGCCGGCGGGACAGCCCGCGCCGGCGATGTAGCCGTAGTCCACGTGACGACGGCGGACAAGGTCGGTCATACCGCGACGGTAGTGCGGCGAACGGGCACGGCGCCAGGAGAACGCCCAAACCCCACCCGAACGAGGGGAGTTCACCGCCCGGGAGCGGAGCACGCGCCCGGCCGCGCGTCCCCGCCGCCGCGGACGGTCCGTGACGGCCGTACGGTCCCCTCGCCGCCGGGCGGGGACGCGCGCAGCGGGCGACGGTGTGGTGCCGGGCCCGCCCGCCCGCCGCCCTGGCAGGATGGCGGCATGGAACGAGTGCTTGGAATCGGCGGGTACTTCCTGCGCGCCGCCGACCCGGCGTCCCTCGGCGCCTGGTACCGCGAGTGCCTGGGCCTGGACGCCGACGAGAACGGCCTCTGGCAGCAGGGCGCCGGGCCGACGGTCTTCGCGGCGTTCGAGTCCGGGACGGACTACTTCGGGCCCCGCACCCAGCAGACCATGCTCAACTTCCGGGTCGGCGACCTCGACGCGATGCTCGCGCAGCTGCGCGCGGCGGGAGCGGACGTGGCCGGGGAGACCCAGGAGATGGAGGGCGTCGGCCGGTTCGGCTGGGTCACCGACCCCGAGGGCAACCGGATCGAACTCTGGCAGCCCGCCTGACCGCCCCCGCGCCCGGGCGGTGTGTGCCCCGGTTCCGGGCGGTCCCCCGCGGC
This sequence comes from Kitasatospora sp. NBC_00458, assembly GCF_036013975.1. Classification (NCBI taxonomy): domain Bacteria; kingdom Bacillati; phylum Actinomycetota; class Actinomycetes; order Kitasatosporales; family Streptomycetaceae; genus Kitasatospora; species Kitasatospora sp. NBC_00458. The sequence goes on along the minus strand of NZ_CP107904.1, from coordinate 1,814,690 downwards.
TGCGGCTTCCGCCCTGCCGCGCCCGCGCCCCGCCACGCCCGCGGCCTCGTACACCCCCCGGCCTCGTACACCCCGGCCCACGCTGCGGCCCACGCTGAGGCCCCTGCGCCCGCGCCCGTGTCAGCCCAACAGGCCGACGGCTTCCCGGAAGTCGTCGCGGGCCTCGCGGTACTGCTTGGCGGCCACGCGGAACATGGCGCGATCGGTGAGGGCCCGGCCGAGCGCGGCCCGCCCTCCGGGCGCCGCCGCGCCGGCCCGGTCCGCCGCCTCCGCCGTCGCGGAGAGGCGTCGGGCGAGTGCCACACCTTCGTCGAACAGCGTGTGCAGCGGCTCAAGGATGTAGCATCGCCGCTCCCGGAGCACCGCCGTGCGGATCGTCAATCGCCGCTGGACGGCGACGAGTTCGGCGAGGTGCTGGCAGGAGCCCGACCCGTCCGCACCGGTGTGGGCGGCCGTGCGGGCGGTGAGCTCGCCGACCGAGGCTTCGAGGGCGGGCAGGCCCTCGGAGTAGACCTGCCTGACGTCGGGTGACCAGTCCTCGTCCTGGCCGAACGGCGGGGCCGGGGCGTCGGCCGTGCCCGCGGGTTCGGCGTGCCGGCCGGAGAGCGAGAGCAGCACGGCCCACCAGGCGTTGATGTTGCTCCAGCTCACGGGCTCCCCGGAGTCGGCCAGCCCGGTGAGGAGGTCGAGGGCCTCGGACCTGGCGGTGCCCGCCTCCGGCCCGCGCCCTGCCGCGTCCAGCATCTCGGCGTGGCGGACCAGGGTCCAGGCGAGGACGGCGGACGCGGTGCCGTCGACGCGGTGCTCGGCGCGGGTGTCGTCCACGAGCGCGGCGAACGCGTCCAGGGCCTCCCCGTGCAGACCGGCCGCGTCCAGTTCGGCCGACCAGGCGACCACCCTCCAGAAGTGTGCACTAAAGGTGTCGTCCTGGGCATCGTCCGATCGGCGGTTCCGCCCGACCCTCCCGAGGATCGCCGCCGCCTCGGCGTGGCGGCCCTCCTCGGCGAGGACGGCCGCCAGCCGGCCGTGCCCGTGCACGGGGCTCTCCACCTGCCCCCGTTCGAAGCCCGACCGTCCGGCCTCGGCCATCTCGCGGCACACCGCGAACCCCTCCGAGCGCCGGCCGGCGGCGTACAGCTGGTGCTGGTAGCCGGACAGGGCGTCGACCAGCAGCCTGGTCCTCGCCGGGTCGGCGGCGTCGATGCGCCGGGCGGCCGCGGCCGCCTCGGCGAACAGGGGCAGCCGGAGGTCCGGCCGGTCGCGCAACTCCGTTGCCCAGCCGCTCCGGAGGAGCGCCCGCACGAGTCGGGGCAGGTGAACGGACGGGTTGGCCTCCGCCAGCACCCGGTACGCCCCGACCTGTTGGCCGAGGCTCGGCTGGTCGGTTCCGAGCAGCATGGTCCGCGCTCGCAGGACCGCGTCCTGGTCGATGTTCGTCGAGGGAGTCATGGAGGAGATTCTGGGAGTCGGGAAAGGGCCCGGACAAGGTCGGAGAAGTGTGTCGTCGACCCTACGAAAGGGCCCGCTGAGCTGGCATGATGGACGTGTCATCACCCTCGGGCGCCGCTGCGGACCCAGCCCGTCCCGCCCTCTCCCCGCCTTCGTCCCGCCCTCGCCCCCGCCCCGCGTCTCCCCGCGTCTCCCGACCGGTCGGGAGACGCGGGGCGCCGGAACCGGCAGGATGACCGGGTGAACGAGGTCAGCATCAGCGACGACGACCGCCGCCTCCTCGCGCTCTGGACCGCCGACTGCGCCGAACGGGCGCTGGCGCTGTTCGAGGCGGAGGCACCCGGTGACACCCGGCCGCGTGAGGCGGTCGAGGGCGCCCGCGCCTTCGCCCGGGAGGGGAGGCGGACGGCGCTCCTGCGCGCCCGGGCCCACGCGGCGCTCGCGGCCGCCCGCGAGGTCGACGACCCCGCCGCCGCGGCCGCCGCCCGGGCCGCCGGCTACGCGGCGGCGTCCCCCTACATCCACCCGCTGGCCACCCCGCACCAGGTGAAGCACGCCCTGGAGCCCGCCGTCCACGCGGCGCTCGCCCTCGAACTCGCCGCGGGCGCAGGCGCGGTGGGCGGAGGGGCGGGCGGAGGGGCGGTGGTGGGCGGCGCGGCACCGGCCGGTCCGGCCGTGGGGGAGGGGGAGATCCGTCGGGCGGCCGAACACGCCCCACCGGCGGTCCGCGCACTGGTCGGCCGGTTCCCGGAGTGCGCCCCCGGCCGCACCCGCCCCGCCGTGCTCCGCCGACAGCTCGACGAGGCGCTCCGCGGCTGACCGCCGACCGCCGGAGCCCGACCCGCCGTCACATCGCCGCCCCCGCCGCACGCTGCGGACCACAACCCGGTTGCGGTCCGTGTGGCGTCGTGGCAGCGTGCGGCGGATGGACGACGAGCAGCGGACGACGGCCCTGGCGCAGGCGGTACGGCTCCGGGAGGAGGGCACCCGGGAGGCGTGCGAGCAGCTGATCCGCCTGTCGGACCGGTACCCGCAGGACGCCGCGCTCGCCTACCAGGCGGCCTGGGCGCACGACTCCCTCGGACTGGAGGCCGAGGCCGTCCCCTGCTACGAACGGGCACTGGCCGGCTCCGGCCTGTCCGAGGAGGAGCGCCACGGAGCGCTGCTGGGACTCGGCAGCACCTACCGGGTGCTGGGCCGCTACGAGTCGTCGCTGGCGACGCTCCGCCGCGGCCTGGAGGAGTTCCCGGAGGACGCCGCCCTCCGGACCTTCCTGGCGATGGCGCTGTACAACACCGGCGAGCCCCGCGAGGCGGTGCGGACCCTGCTCCGGGTGACGGGGGAGACCAGCGCCGACCCCGGCGTGCAGAAGTACCGCCGGGCGGTCGAGTACTACGCCGACCACCTGGACGAGACCCAGTAGACCGACCCGGGGCGGGCGCCGCGACGACGGCGGATCGGCTGCCGGAAGCGGTCTTCGCCGTGGGAACGGCCGCGCTGCCGTGCGTGATGCGGGCGGATGGTCAGTGGGAGCGGGGCAGGTGGGAGCGGGCGGTGTTGCGGATGCGGCGGGTGCGGCCGGCGTCGGCGAGGGTTTCGAGGGCGGCCCGGGACGGGGCGCGTTCGGCGGTGCCGAGCTGCAGCCAGTTCGACGCGGCGAGGAGCTGCGCGGCGTCCCACGGCTCCTCCAGGGTCATGGCCCGGAGCAGGTCCCACTCGCGCAGGCGCCGCGCGGTGAACCCGTCCGCTGACGCGGGCCCGGTCATCTCGTGGGACCAGGCCGGGTAGCCGGGGTCCGTGAGCAGTTCGGCGGCGCGCCGATCGAGGTACTCGCACACCGCGCTGTTCGCCACGGCCGGGTCGGGATCGGTGAGCACGCGGGTGACGAGACGGGCCGCGTCCTCCGGGGCCACCTCGTCGAACGCCCGGCGGTAGCGCGCGAACCGCACGTGCTCGTCGGGGTCCCGGTCGGGCTCGTCGGGTGACACCGGGTCGCTCATGGCCATCGTCCCTCTCGGTCGCTGTTCCGGTCGTGGTCGCGGACGGGGTCGGGGTCGTGGTGGTGGAGCGGGGGCGGACCCGCCGCGGTGCCGCCGGGACCGCTCGATCCTCGCAGGGGCCGGTGCCGGAAGCCGTCGACCTGCCGGTGAGCGGGGGCGCGGGTTTCCGTGTCGACACCTCGGCCACGGCGAGGGGCCGGGCGGCCGCCGCCCCGCCCCCCGCCGTGGCCGCCCGGCGGGCCTTCGGCCGTCAGGCGGCGCAGAGGGAGGTGCGGACGGCGTCGGTCAGGCGGTCGGCGCGGGCGTCGCCGTAGCCGATCATGCGGTTCGAGAGGTACGCGAAGCCGATGCCGAACTCGTCGTCACCGAAGGCGAACTGGCCGCCCGACCCCTCGTTGCCGAAGCTGCGGGCGCCGAGCATCGGGCGGGACCCGGGCGAGCCCAGCACCACGCCGGAGCCCCAGGGGGAGCCGCCGTCGAAGCCCAGGAAGCTCTTGCCGGAAGACAGTTCGCGCAGCGCGTCGGTCACGGTCGCGGGGGAGAGGAGGCGGCCCGGCCGGCCCTCGATCCCGGTGACGGCCGCCGCGTACAGGCCCGCCAGGCCGGTCGCGGAGGCGACGGCGCCCGCCCCGGGCAGTTCGAGCCGGTGCACGGCCGGGTCGTTCCAGCCGTGCGGCTCGTCCAGGCCGGGGAAGACCAGCGCGCCGTTCATCGTCACGATGCGGGTCAGCAGGTGCTCGGGGCCGGGCATCGGAGGGCGGCCCTCGGCCTCCGCCAGCCGGGCCAGGCGCGGCAGTTCGGCCTCCGGCAGGCCGAGCCAGGCGTCCAGTCCGCCGAACGGTTCGGCGACCGCCTCACGGAAGAACCGGCTCGGGGCGAGGCCGGTGATCCGGCGGATCACCTCGCCGACCACGAACCCGAACACGTGTCCGTGGTACTCGTGCGCCGTGCCCGGCTCCCAGAGCGGCTCCTGCTCCTCGATCGCGCGGACGACGGGCGTCCAGGCGGCGATCTCGTCGAAGGAGAGCACGGCGTCCAGCACCGGGATGCCGGCCCGGTGGCCGAGCACCGCCCGGGTGGTGACCGTCTCCTTGCCGTGGCGCGCGAACTCGGGCCAGTAGCGGGCGATCGGCGCGTCGAGGTCGAGCCGGCCCTGCTGGGCGAGCAGGTGGGCGCAGACCGCGACCAGGCCCTTGGCGCAGGAGAACACCGGGACGACGGTGTCCGCCTGCCAGGCCCGCCCGGTGCGCTCGTCCGCGACCCCGCCCCACAGCTCGACGACCTTCCGGCCGTCCGCGAAGACCGTGACCGCGGAGCCGAGCTCGGGGAAGTCGGCGTGGTTGCGGGCGAAGGCGTCGGCGACGGCGCCGAACCTGTCGTCGGCCCAGCCGTGAAGGCGCTGCATGGCGGTTCGTCCTGTTCGTGGGAGGGGGCACGGGCCGGTCCGTGGCGGAGATCCTTCGGCCGGGTCACGGTACGCGCTACCAGGCGGCGAGCGGAAACGATTTGACGACGCGACGCCAAGGGCGAGGACCGGTGACGCTAGGGTGACCTCCGTGACAGGGGAGAACGGCGCGCTGGTCGGGGGTCGCTACCAGCTGCGGGAGTTGATCGGCCAGGGCGGCATGGGCCGGGTCTGGCGCGGCTGGGACACCACCCTGGGGCGCGACGTCGCCGTGAAGGAGGTGCTGCTCCCGCAGGGCGTCACCGAGACCGAACGCGAGCAGCTCGTCCAGCGCGTGCTGCGCGAGGCGCGGGCCGCCGCGCGGCTCAACCACCCCGGGATCATCACCGTGCACGACGTCGTCGAGCACGAGGGCTCGCCGGTGATCGTGATGGAGTTCGTCACCGGTGTCTCGCTGGCCGCCGCGATCTCCCGGGACGGCGCGCTGCCCGTGGCGCGGGTCGCCGCGATCGGCGCGGCCATGGTCAAGGCGCTCCAGCAGGCCCACGCGGCCGGGATCGTCCACCGCGACCTCAAGCCGGACAACGTCCTCATGATGGGCGACCGGGTCATCCTCACCGACTTCGGCATCGCCCACATGGCGGACGCCACCACGGCGCTCACCCGCACCGGAGCGGTGATCGGCACACCGGCCTACATGGCCCCCGAGCAGTTGGAGGGGAAGCCGCCGGCGCCCGCCAACGACCTGTGGTCGCTCGGCACGACGCTGTACGCGGCGGTCGAGGGCGAGACGCCGTTCAGCGGGGAGACGTTCGGGGCGCTGTGCGTCGCCGTGGTCACCAAGGAACCGCGCCCGCCGCTGCGGGCTGACGGGCTGACACCACTGCTGGGCGCGCTGCTGGCCAAGGACCCGGCGCGGCGGCCGACGGCGGAGCAGGCGCTCGCCGCGCTGGAGGCGGTGGCGCTGACGGGCGTGGTGACGGGGCCGGTGCGGCCGGCGGAGGCGCCGACGCCGACGGCCGCGGGCGGGGGGCCGTCGGCGGGCGGCGGGTGGCAGTCCGCAGTGGGCGGCGGGGCGTGGGTGCCGGGGCAGTCGGCGGGGGCTCAGGGGGCGGCGGCTCAGGGGGCGGTGGGGGCTTCGGGGGTGGGTCCCGGGGTGCCTTCCGGGGTGGTTCCCGGGGCGGCCCAGCCGTTCGGCGGCGGTGTCGGGGGAGCAGGGGGCGCCGGGGGTGTCGGGGCGCCGACCGGGGTCTTCGGGGCTTCCGAGGGCGGTTACGGAGCCCCGGGCGGTCCGGGCCGCCCGGGCGGTTACGGCGGCGGCTACGTTCCGCAGGGCGGTTACGGCACGCCTCAGCCGGGCCACGGGGCGCCCGCTCCGGGCTACGGCACTCCGCCGGGCACTCCGCCGGGCTCGCCGCCTTCGCCGCCGGGTTACGGTGCACCGGCCGAGGGGTACCCGCCGCAGGCCCCGGGCGGCCACGGCACGCCCGTTCCCACGGCCGCCGCCGCTGCCCCGGCCGCCACCGCCGCGCGGCAGGCGCCGCACCCCGCGTCGGCGATGCTGGTGCGCTTCATCGGCTGCATGGCGCTGATCTGGATCACCGGGTCGACCCTGCCCTGGAACTACCTCGACCGGGTGGACCAGGACTTCGTGCCGACCGCCCTCGGCATCACGGCCGTGCTCGCCCTCGTGCACGCGGTGCCGCGCCCGCGCTGGCACCCGATGGCGGTCTGGCCGGTGGCCGTCGTCGCCGACGTGGGGCTCTGGTTCCTGACCGGTTCGCTGCTGGAGGCCTGGTTCGGCTACTGGGAGACCGGCTTCGGGAGCCTCCCGTGGCAGATCGCCGTCAACATGCTGATCCTCGGCACCGGCGCCTGGCTGCTCTGGCTGGTCGTCCCGGGCAGCCGCCAGGAGGCGGCCCGCAGCCGCGTCTGACGGTCGGGCGGGTCCGGGCGGGCGGCCGTCACCGGCCCGCCGGGGAGGCGAGCGCGGCCGTGATCACCCGGTCCAGCGCCCGGTCGAAGGTCGCGTCCGGGTCGCTCGTCGGCGGCCCGGCGGTGGCGAACGCGGCCGCCAGGTGCGGGAATTCGCCGCGCCGGTTCAGTCCGGCCGATGCAGCAGGCCACCCCGGCTATCCCTGCCATCCTGATCCGGTGCGGGGCGCTGGCGGCGGTTCGCGAGCCCCCGGCCGTAAGGAGGTTCGCCACCCACGGCGGTCGGTGACCGGCGGCGTCCGTGGCACCTGCGGTACCCGGATGCCACGATGCGAAATGTGCTGGACACCACAGCCGGTGCGTCGGAGGGTTGGGCCCCATGGAGTACACCCACCTCGGCCGCACCGGCCTCACCGTATCCCGACTCTGCCTGGGCACCATGAACTTCGGTCCGCACACCGAGGAGACCGACGCCCATGTGATCATGGACAGCGCCCACGAACGGGGCATCAACTTCTTCGACACCGCCAACGGTTACGGGCGGGACGCCGAAGGCAACCACAAGGGCCGCACCGAGGAGATCATCGGTCGCTGGTTCGCCCAGGGCGGCGGACGCCGCGAGCGGACCGTGCTCGCCACCAAGGCCTACGCCCCGATGGGCGACTGGCCGAACGAGGGCCGGCTCTCCGCCCTCGCCGTCCGCCGCGCCGTCGAGGCCAGCCTGCGGCGCCTGAACACCGACCACATCGACCTGTTCCAGATGCACCACATCGACCGGGACACCCCGTGGGAGGAGATCTGGCAGGCGATGGAGGTCCTGGTCGCCCAGGGCAAGATCATCTACGTCGGTTCCAGCAACTTCGGCGGCTGGCACATCGCCCAGGCCCAGGAGGCCGCCCGCGCCCGGCACTTCCTCGGCCTCGTCAGCGAGCAGTCCCTCTACAACCTGCTCGACCGCACCATCGAACTGGAGGTCATCCCCGCCCTCCAGCACTACGGCCTCGGCCTGCTCCCCTGGTCCCCGCTCCGCAGCGGCGTCCTCAGCGGCGCCATCCGCAAGGAGCGCGAGGGCGGCCTCGTCCGCGGCGCCCTCCAGCACGCCGGCGAGATCCTCGGCGCCAACCGCGAGCGCATCCAGGCCTACGAGGACCTCGCCGACGAGGTCGGCGAGCACCCCGCGGACCTCGCCCTCGCCTGGCTCCTGAGCCGCCCCGCCGTCACCGCCCCCATCGTCGGCCCGCGCACCCCGGCCCACCTCGACGCCGCCGTCCACTCCCTCGACGTCAAGCTCGACGACGACCTCCTCGCCCGCCTCGACGAGCTCTTCCCCGGCCACAAGCCGGCCCCGGAGGACTACGCCTGGTAGGCCGCCCGCGACTGTTCGACCGGGGTGTCCGTTCGGGCCCCGGTCCGTTCGGTGTGCCCGTTCGGAGCCGTCCACCTGCCCGGCGCGTGCCCGGGCAGGTGGACGCGGTCGTGACGGCGGACGGGGCGGGTGGTGGCGGAGCGGGTGCGGTCGGTGGCGGTCACCGGGGTGCCGTGGCGGACGCTCCCGTCCGGCTGCTCCCCTCGTAGGGGCTGTGCATGGTGAGGAAGCGGATGTCGAGGTCGGTCTCCAGGTAGTCCATCCGCTGCTCCCAGAAGGCCCGCAGGTGGGGGAGCGCGAGGTGGGCGTCGAGGTCGGCCTGCGAGCGCCAGGCCTCGTAGAAGACGAAGACGCCCGGCTCGTCGCGGTCCTCGTGGAAGTGGTACTCCAGGCAGCCGGGCTCCTGGCGGGTGGGCTCGACGAACGAGAGCAGGAGCTGCTTCAGCTCCTCGGCGCGCTCGGGCTTGGGGCGGGCGGTGCCGACGAGCGTGAACGGCTGGGACATGCGGGTCTCCCCCTCGACAGGTACAGGAAAGCAGGTACAGGAAATCTCGTACCTTCCGGACGCTATCGAACCTGTAGGTACGATGCAATCCGTACCTGAAGGGAGGTGCTCCCCGTGCCGGACGACGAAGGCCACCCGAGCGTCGAGGAGATCGCGCTGGGCCCGGTGCTCTCGGCGCTCGCCGATCCGCTGCGCCGCAGGGTGGTGCGCGAGCTGGCTGCGGCGCCCGACGGCACGGCGCGGACGTGCAGCTCCTTCGCGCTGCCGGTCTCCAAGGCCACCGTCACCTACCACTTCCGCGCCCTGCGGGAGGCCGGGCTGATCCGGCAGGTCGACCGCGGCAACAGCCGGATGGCCACCCTGCGGCGGGCCGACGTCGAGCAGCGGTTCCCCGGGCTGCTGGGAATCCTGGTGGCCGAGCCGGAGGAGTGAGCCGGAGCGGCCCTTCGCGGCCCTGGCCCTGGCCCGGTCCCGGTCCCGGTCCCGGCCGTCCCTGGCCCGGTCCCGCCCTGGCCGCCCCGGCCGTCCCTGGCTCGGTCCCGGTTCCGGTCCCGTCGCCGTCGGCTGCCGGGGCGGCCGGGAGCCGGTTGGACCGACTGGTGGGTAGCTGGTAGCACTGCGGACATGACGGAGAGGCCCGCAGGGCGGGGGAGTTACCACCACGGGGCGCTGCCCGAGGCGCTGGTCGGAGTGGCGTTCGAGCTCCTGGACGAGCAGGGCCAGGACAAGATCAGCATGCGCGAGGTGGCCCGGCGGGCCGGTGTGTCGGCGGGGGCGCCGTTCCGTCATTTCGCCGACCGCCAGGCGTTGTTGACGGCGGTGGCGGACCGGGTGCTGGCGGACTTCGAGCGCTGGCAGTGGGCCGAGGTGGAGTCGAGCGAGGGGTCGGCGCTGCGGGCCGTCGGGCTGGGCTTCGTCCGGTACGCGATCCGTTACCCGCACCGCTTCGAGCTGGTGCGTTCGCGGGTGTTCGCGCCGTCCCGGCATCCGGAGCTGCGGGAGCGGCTGTCCGGGCTGAACGAGGCGTACGGCGAGGTGATCGTCGCGGACCAGGAGGCCGGGAGGCTGCGGCCCGGTGACCCGGCACTGGTGGGGCTGGCGGGACAGGCGCTGGTGTACGGGCTGGCGCAGATGATCGCGGACGGGTACCTCCCGGTGGAGAAGGCGGAGGAGGTCGCCGTGCAGGTGCTGGACACCTTCGGGCGGGGAGTCGCCAACCAACCCTGAAAGTAAGGCTCTTGTGCTTGCGCGGAGGGTTGACCGGGTCGGTGTGCGCTGATGTAATCACTGCTCACATGACGGCGGACGACTGCGCCGACGGCGCAGGGAACCGGGGGCAGACGTGTTCGCGAAACCCACTCCGGGCTACACCACCGCGGCCGCGGCCGGAGACACCGTGGTCCTGCTCATCGGAATGCGGATCAACCGGTTCTGGGCCGTCCACCACTGGGGCCCGGTGATGCTGGCGATGTTCCGGATGCTCCACGAACTCGCCCGGGACCCGAGGCGCGGACTGCGCGGGCGCATCCTGCTGACCGCCTCGCCGCGCACCTACTACGTCGTCCAGTACTGGGAGTCGAAGGAGAGCCTGTACCGGTACGCGGCCGCGCCGGACGCCTTCCACCACAAGGCCTGGGGGATGCTCAACCGCAAGGTGAAGGCGGGCCGGGCGCGCGGGAACGTCGGGCTCTGGCACGAGACGTACGTCGTGCCGGAGGGGTCGTACGAGTCGATCTACTTCGACATGCCGCCCTTCGGGCTGGCCGGTGCCACCGGAGTGCTGCCGCTGGCGAGCCGGGGGCGGCGGGCCGCGGACCGGTTCGCCTTCCGGTCGGGAGGCGGGGGCGGGAAGGCGGCCACCGGGAACTCCGCCACCGGGAACTCCCCCGCCGCGCCGTCGGCCGGTGCCCGCGAAGGGGCGGCGGGGTCGGGTGGCGCCGGCCCCGCGGGGGAGTAGCGGGCCGATCCTGCCGGAGGCGGCCGGTCCGGCTGCCGTGCGGGCCCGTACCGCCGGAGCGGTACGGGCCCGGGCCGGTCAGGCCGTGGCGGCCGGGAGTCCGATCGGGTTGATCGGGGGCAGTGCGGTGCGACAGAGCGTCGAGATCGGCTTGAGCGCGGCGACGAGCCGGTCGAGTTCCGCGCGCGGGTTGTTCTCCCAGACCCGGGCGGCGGCCAGGTCGGTGGCGGCCTCCAGCGCCTGGTGGCGGATCCGGCCGCACTCGGTGATGGTGCCGCGTTCGGTGATCCAGCCCCGCTCGATCAGCCGGGCGGAGGCCGCGTCCCACTCCTCGTCGGTCCAGCCGCGCAACGGCTGCAGCACCTCGCGCCGCACGTCCAGGGCACAGCGCACCACCAGCGCCTCGCAGCCGTCCAGTCCGGCGGAGACCAGCGCGGCGACGTGGCCGTCGCCCCGGTGCTCGCGCATCACGGTGGCCGCCTGCCAGAGCCGCCCGTACAGGCTGTCCGGGCGGGGGAGGGCGGCGTTGGCGGCGGCCAGCACGCGGCCGGCGCAGTCCAGCCGGGAGACGGCGGTCTCCAGCAGGTCTGCCACCAGCTCGACCTGGGCCGGGTTCACGTGCTCCAGCAGTCGGGCCAGGGCCGCCGAGGCGCCGGCGGAGCGGGCGGCGAGCGCTTTGTCCGGGTCGGCCAGCTTCCAGATCGCCGGGAGGGCGCGCTCGATCGGCGCGGGCGCGAAGTTGAAGAACGCGGCGATCACCGGCGGCGCGTCCACCGCGCCGAGCGGGGCGGCGCGGCCGCCGAAGTAGCCGCGCGCGACGCCGTGGAGCCCGGCCGCCTCGAACGCGGAGCGGCCCTCGGGGGTGAAGTAGGTGACGGCGTGCACGGGCTCGAAGAGCCACCACAGGGCGCGGGCGGGGTGGACCAGATCGGCCAACGGAAGACCTTCCTCGGAGGGCGCGCAGGGAGCGCGGGGGAACGGGGAGGTACAGGGAGGTGCAGGTGGTACGGGTGGTGCGGGCGGCAGGGTGTGGTGCATCCGGTGCGCGCGGGCGTTGCGGGTGTTGCGGGTGGTGCGCGCGCGGTGCGGGGAGCGGCGGACGGGTGCGGACGGGGGGACGGGTACGGGTCGGGGCCGGTTGAGGGTACCGGTGCAGGTGCCGCACCGTACGGGGCTTGTCGTACAAGGCTGATGACCACGGCGGCGGTCACGATAACCCCGTCGGGGGTGTGATGAGGGTCACGGGGAGGTCTCGGTGGTGACGTCCCCGCGACGGAGCGCGAGATGATGGGGGCCGGGCGCCCGGAGCCGGGCGTCCGGCCCCTCGCAGGACGACCCTCACGGCCGACCCGCGCAGCACGGCCCGCAGGACGCCCCCGGGCGGCCCCGCGGCCGGCCCGCGCAGGGCGGTCCTCGCACGAAGGCAAGAAGAGGTAGCAGGCCCCATGGCGCAGATCAACCCCAGCATCCTGTCCGCGGACTTCGCCCGGCTCGCCGAGGAGGCCGAGGCCGTCAGGGGCTCGGACTGGCTGCACGTCGACGTGATGGACAACCACTTCGTGCCCAACCTGACGCTGGGTGTGCCGATCGTCGAGTCGCTCGCCCGGTCCACCGACATTCCGCTCGACTGCCACCTGATGATCGAGGACCCGGACCGCTGGGCCCCGCAGTACGTGGAGGCCGGGGCCGGTTCGGTCACCTTCCACGCCGAGGCGGCCGCCGCGCCGGTCCGGCTCGCCCGCGAGATCCGGGCCAAGGGCGCCCGCGCCTCGATGGCCCTCAAGCCGGCCACGCCGATCGAGCCGTACGAGGACCTGCTGCCCGAACTGGACATGCTGCTGATCATGACCGTCGAGCCGGGCTTCGGCGGCCAGGCGTTCCTCGACATCATGCTCCCGAAGATCCGCCGCACCCGGGAGCTCATCGCCAAGCACGGCCTGGAGCTGTGGCTCCAGGTGGACGGCGGTGTGTCCGTGAGCACCATCGAGCGCTGTGCCGAGGCCGGCGCGGACGTCTTCGTGGCCGGCTCGGCGGTGTACGGCGCGGAGGACCCGGCCGCGGCGGTCGCCGGGCTGCGCGCCCTCGCGGACGGGGCGACGTCGGAAGCCTGGTGGGCCTGCGCGCACTGAGCGCCTGCGGCGGCCGGCGGCTGGCGGTCGGCGGTGACCGTCGGCCACCGGTCACCGGCCGACCTGCCGACTTCCGACCGGTGTCCACCGTTATCCACCGTTCTCGATCGTTATCCGCCGCTGTCGGTCCTTCTTCGCCGCTGTTCACCACCCCTCTCCATCGCTCCTGCGCCGCTTCCTGACGGCTTGCGACCGGATCGGTGCGACCGGTCCGACCGCCCGACGTACAGTGCTGGCTGACTGACTGTCGGAGGGGAGAACCGTGGACCGGGACCACCAGGGGAGTGGACGGACCGGAACGGGCGACATGCCCGCCGTACCGCCGCCGCCGTCCTCGCCGCCCACCCTCGGCGCCGACGAGCCTGCCCCGGGAGCCGGGAACCCGCCCGCGAGTCCCCCCGGGCCGCCGGGTGGGTCCGGGCCCGCGGGTACCGCCCGGCGGCGCGGACGGCCCGCAAGCCCCGGAAGCCCCGGACGGCGCGGGCTGCTGCGGGCGGGCCTGGGCCTCGGCGGCCTCGCCGTCGTCGGCACCGGCGCGACCCTGGCTCTCTCCGGCTCCGGCTCAGGCACCGCGCCCGACGGAGCGGGCGGATCCGGCAGCCCCTCGACGACCGCCACCCCGGCCGGGCCGGCCGTCGTCCCCTCGCTCCGCACCGAGGAGCAGCGCTCCGCGGCCCGCAACGGCGCCACCGTGAAGATGATCACGATCGTGCCGCAGGGCCCCGGCGTCCCGCCCGCCGCCGAACTCCCCGTCTGCGTCGCCCTCCACGGGCGCGGCGCCACCTCCCGGGCGTGGACCGAGCTCGGGCTGCCGCAGATCCTGGTCGCCGCCATCGCGGCGGGTGTCCCCCCGTTCGCGGTGGTCGCCCTCGACGGCGGCGACGCCACGTACTGGCGGCGCACTCCGTCCGGCGACGACCCGCAGCGGATGCTGCTCGACGAACTCCCCGGCCGGCTGGCCGCCCGAGGACTGCGCGCACCGAGCGCCGCGATGGGCATCTCGATGGGCGGCTTCGGCTCGCTGCGCTACGCCCGCAACCGGGGCGAGGGCTTCGGCCCGGTGGCCGCCCTCAGCCCGGCGCTGTTCCGCACCTGGGGCGACGCCGAGGCGGTCGGCGTCTTCAGAGACGAGGCCGACTGGCGCGAGCACGAGCCGCTGCTCCACCAGGACCAGCCGCACGGCCGTCCGATCGGCGTCTGGTGCGGCACCGAGGACCCGTTCTGCGACGCCGCCCGCACGCTGGTCGGCGACACCGTCCAGGCCCGCTTCACCTCCGGGGCGCACGACGCCGCGTACTGGCGCCGGATCCTCCCGGACGTGGTCTCCTTCCTCGGGAACGCCCTGACCAGCCGCACCACCACCTGACACCCGCACCGGGGGCCGGGTCCGGCCTCCCCGGTCGGGTGGCCGCCCGGGTGGAGGATCGCCCCGTCCGGGTGGAGGATCGATCCCGACGGCCGCCCGGCCGCAGGGCCTGCCCGCCCTTCGCCCTCCCCCCGGTGGTGGATCCGCGACATGAGCAACCTCGATCTCAAGCCCGCCCCGACCACCTGCGGCGGCGAGACCGGCTCCGGCCCGGTGCGGGACCTCCTGCCGGCCCGCGAGGTGGCGCTGGGCGAGAGCACCGTGGTGCGCCGGCTGCTGCCGAGCCTGGGCCGCCGGATGGTCGGTGCGTGGTGCTTCGTCGACCACTACGGACCGGACGACATCGCCGACGAGCCGGGCATGCAGGTCCCGCCGCACCCGCACATGGGCCTGCAGACCGTCAGCTGGCTCCACCAGGGCGAGGTCCTGCACCGCGACAGCCTCGGCAGCCTCACCACCGTCCGCCCCCGCGAACTCGGACTGATGACCTCCGGCCGCGCCATCTCCCACTCCGAGGAATCCCCCCGCCCGCACGCCCGTCTCCTGCACGGCGCCCAGCTCTGGGTCGCCCTCCCCGACAGCCACCGCCACACCGACCCCGCCTTCGAACACCACCCCGACCTGCCCCACGTCACCGCCCCCGGCCTCGACGCCACCGTCATCCTCGGCACCCTCGACACCGCCACCTCACCCGGCACCACCCACACCCCCCTCGTCGGCGCCGACCTCACCCTCACCCGGGGCGCCCGCCTCCGCCTCCCCCTCCAACCCGACTTCGAGTACGCCGTCCTCACCATGTCCGGCCACACCGAAGTCGACGGCGTCCCCCTCGACCCCGGCGCCATGCTCTACCTCGGCACCGGCCGCCCCCACCTCCCCCTCCACGCCCACACCGACGCCTCACTCCTCCTCCTCGGCGGCACCCCCTTCGAAGAGAGACTCGTCATGTGGTGGAACTTCATCGGCCGCACCGGCGACGAGATCCTCCACGCCCGCAACGACTGGGAGACCGGCACCCGCTTCGGCGAAGTCCACGGCTACGACGGCGCCCGGCTGAGGGCGCCGGAGCTTCCCGACATCCCCCTGAAGGCGCGAGGGCGGGTGCGCTGACCTGGGAAGATGAATCGAGGGTCGTCTTCGTGCTCGCCGCTGCCGGCAGGACTGTGTGGGCATCTGAAGGTCCATGGCAGAACGATTTCCGCTTCGCTTACTCGCCCCCTTGGGAGGCAAGGTGCAAGGCCTGTTGATTCTCAGGTCTACGCGTCTGTCGCAAGGTTTGCTCGTATCGACGCTGACCTGTTGCTAACTTTTCTGATTGCCCATCAGCTTGAAGCTGATTGCGGAGAAGAGGGGCGGGGCCTCCGGCGGTTGGTGCTCGGCGAAGGGTCCCACCAAGCGGCGCCGACCGGCTGATCAGGACATAGCCGGGGCCGCTCGGATTGCCGGCGGCCAGTACCGGTGTCCGCTTCCTCACCGCCAGGCGTCAGGTCCACGCCGCGCTGCGACACGGTGCCGGACAGCCGCCGCGCCGTGCACCATCAATGGGTGCACGGCGCTGACCGACCGCGCGTCCTCCCACACCCCCGAGGCCGGCACGGAGAACGGGCGGAGCTCGATCCCGGCATCCGCGAACAGCAACGGCTCCACGTACCTTGCCCCGCCGGTGCCGCACAGGTAGGAGGCGGCACCCACAGCCCGGCACAGGTCCACGAGCCGCTGGGTCCGCCCTGTGCCGGCGGCGAGTGTGCTGCTGTGCACCACGCGTCCCCTCCATCCGAGCAGGTCGAGCAGCAGCCGGGTGGTCGCCTCCGCGATCTCTGCGAGCCGGTCGGTGTTCTCGAACAGCTCCAGGACCGGCTGGAGCCGCTCGGCGAGCAGCGGCCAGGTCGGGCTGGCCCGGTACCGCTCGTGGAGAACCCCTTCGACTCGGCGACGGGAGAGGGCCGCGTCGACTACCCGGGCTTCGCGGATCACCGTCGAGCGGCCGTCCGGCAGGTGGGTGGGGACGGTCAGCCAGCAGGCCCGGCTGTCGTCGGCGAAGGAGCCGAGCCGGGCCCGGTGCTGATAGTCGCGGCGGGCGAACTGCACATCGTTCAGGACCACCCACACATCCGCGCCGGCCAGCTTGGCCACGGTGGACAGGCGAGGGAAGAAGTTGGGCTGGTGGATCGCGCACACCGGCCGGGCCGGCCGAGGGTCAGGGGAGAAGGCGGCTGGTGAATCCGTCGTCGATGAGCCGCTGGTAGGCATCGTGGACACTCCCGGGTACGTCCTGGGCGACGGCGAAGCCGAGCTTCGGGTACTCGATGACCCGCTGGAGGTCACCCACCAGGCTGTCGATCACGAGCCGGTCGTCGCCGATCGATTTCGCGTAGTCGTGCAGGTCCATCGCGCTGGAGGTGCACACCACGTCCACCTCCGGCCAGACCTGGAGGCAGGTGGCGTACGCCCGCCGTTCCATGTAGGGCATCGAGACGAGCAGCACCGAGGACACTCGGACGCCGGCCTCGGCCAGGACCTTGCGGCTGAACTCGATGTTCTGCCCGGTGTTGCGGGCGTTCGGCTCCCGCAGGATCGCGGACTCCGGAACGCCGAGGGCCACGGCGTGCTCGGCGAAGTGCACGGCCTCACCGCGCGGGAACGCCTCCGGCCGGCTCGGGTTCGGTCCGCCGGTGAAGACGATCCGCTTCACCAGGCCGCGCAGGTAGAGCCCGGCCGTCTCGGCGGCCACTCCGAGGTCGTGGGATCCCAGGCCGATCGCCACGTCGCACGGCCGCAGGTCGTGGCCCATCTGCTGGTAGTCCCACAGCAGCACGGTGTCCGCCCACTGCTGGTCGGTGATCTCGCGCCGGGAAGTGCTCGTCACGTGCTTCTCCTGGTTACCTGAACGGGACTGCCGCACCTCCGCGGTCGAGGCGTCCTCGGATGCGTTCGATGGCGCGCAGCTGGTGGCTCATACCGTACGTGGCCGCCTGGGTGGCGGCCTCGTGCAGTAGGGCCAGCCCTTCGCCGACGCTCGCTGGGTCGGACAGCAGGATGTGGCCGCGCGCCGTGCCCAGCCGCACCTGCTGCATGGGGGATGACCCGCCGCCGGCCGACTGCGCGACCTCGATCATCCGGGCAGCCTCCCCGAGATCACCCGCGCCGCGGTGCAACAGCGCCAGCTTCTGGTGCGCGGTGCCCCAGTCCTCCGGCTCGGTCAAGGCGTCGAACCCCCGGATCGCCGCACGCATCAGCGGTACGGCCTCCTCGTGCAGCCCCTGCTTGTCCAACGACGTGCCGACCCACAGCCCGGCCCGATGCCGATCGCGCAGACTCAGCCGGACGTCGCCGGCCAACTGCCCATACGCCTCGGCCGCACCCGCCAGGTCACCGGACATCTCCCGGACCACCGCCAGCGACAGGTCCAACTGCGCCACCCGGCGCGGAACACCGAGCTGGTCGAAGACCGACCGGGCCGCCGCGTACGACCGCGACGCCGAGAGCGGGCCGAGCAGCACCCCGCGGTCCCTCAGCAGATCGCCCGCGAGCGTCGTCGTCCGCGCGAACAGGTACAGGCCCCGGTCGTCCAACTCGCGTGCCGGCCAGCGTGTTCGCCACCGCTCCAGCAGGTTCTCCGCGAACGCGAAGTTCTGCCCGGACGCGGCGAGCACGGCCCGCTCGATGTCCTCGGCCCACGTCTCGTACTCCCACAACCGGGGCCCGCCCTTGGCCCGAGCCGCCACCGGCCGACCGCTCCCCGACAGGACTGCCTCGAAGCGCAGCGCGGCGGCCGCATCGAGGCGGCCCAGAGCCGTGTCCAGAATCGCCTGGGTGTCCGGCCGGGGCGTCGTGCTCGCCCCCAGCCGCTCCCAGTTCGACACCGTGCGCACCGCGACACCTAAGTCCGCCGCGAAGTCCCGGACGCTGCGCCGGCTGGCCAGCCGTAGGGCTCTGGCCTCGACCCCGCTCCACTCGCTCACGGTCACGTGCATCACCTCCCGGATCGGCGACCATCGAAGCACTCACCGACGGGCCTGTGCGGCGGAACTGCCACGCAACTGCCACAACCGTTCATTCCCCACGGCGGCTGTGCCCGGCACGCTGGAGGAACTGAGGCCCAGAGGTAGAGGAGAGCGGCCGATGCTGACTGAACAACTGCCTGTACCGCTTCCCTTGGTTGTTGGACTTCTCAACGCGTCCGTGGCCACTTCTCTTCGCCGGAGGCAGGCCCTGTCCGAGGTACTTCAGAGCTTCTGCGCGGAGCGGGAGTTGGCGCTCTCCACGGTGATCACCGACGACGGAAGCGATCCCGAGGCGGTCGTTACGTCCATCACCGGGAAGGGGCTGTACGCCGTGGTCCTGCCGACGGACGCACACCTTGGGGCCAGGGGGTGCGCGGACCGTCGTCGGCAACGTCTTCAGGTGGCCGGGATACGGCTGATGGTGGTGCGCGGACGGCAGCCGGCCTGGCCTCGCCCGGCGCCGGACGTCGGGGCGATCGCGTAGCGGCTCAGAGAATGGTCCACCCGGAGTCGACCTGGCCAAGCCGTAGCCCTTCGACGCGGCGCCGGACTTCTTCAAGAGTCGAGCTGCCCGTCCTGGCGCGCTTCGCATTCGTGGTGATCATCCGCAACTCGCGCAGGTCGCGCAGGACGGCGTAGCCGCTCCAGGTGGTCACGTCGAAGCCGTACAGGTCGGCGAATCGCCGGTAGTGGCTGCGGCCGTAGCCGAACCGGCGGCAGTGGATCTCCACCGTGACGAGATCCAGTTCAGGAGGGCCGAAACAGGCCGTGTCCCAATCGCACAGCACCGCCGCTTCGCCCTGGTGAAGTGCGTTTCGGTGCTGAGGGTCGCCCTGGAGAAGGCCGGGACGCAGTACGAAGTGAACGTTGGCCAGTGCCGATTCGAGGTTGGACAACCGCTGCCGCAGAAACGCCGTGTCCGCAGGTGGCAGAGCCGTGATCGCCGCGATCGACCGACGGATCGCCCCGGCCGTGTCGAGCGGCCGGACCTCGAAGGGAGGAGGTGGGAGTTGATGCAGGGTGCGAAGGGGTACGGCGAGATGCGCGGCCGGCACGGGGTGGTCGGATTGGGGGAGGTAGTGCCAGAAGGTGACGGCGTGCTCACCGACGAGAACGGGCTGCTCCACCGGCAGCAGTTCGACGGTCGGGAAGTCGCGCTGGCTGAGCCACCGGACCAGCCGCACGGTGCGCTCGACGTCGCCCACGGGGGTACCCGCACGAGCGATCTTGGCCACCGCTCCGGCGGCCCGGAGCAGGAACACCGCGTTGGTGTGGCCGCGCAGCATTTCGGCACCCGCAGGGTCTACTCCGATACGACGGCAGGCTTCCTCAAGGACGGCGTGCACCTCGGACTCGGCGAATCCGCCGATGACAACCGGAACAGTCATGCCCATAAGGCTGACGGGCGAGGGCTGTTCCTGTCACCTCGTGCCGGTCGGGAGGGCAAGAACCTCGCCGAGATCGCGCACGGCGCGGGTGGTATGCACCCGGGCGGGCAGTATGTTGATCACTTCCTGGGCGCGGACACCCAGGATCTCGGTCCGATGTGCTTCAGGGACCGCCAGCATGGTGTGACAGGCCAGTTCGCACGCCTCGGTCACGTCGTGCTCCTGGGCCAGACACATGGCGTGTTCAAGGGCCAGCAGGGCTGGGTCGATGCCGCTGTGGTCTGGGTACAGCAACAGGGCCTCGTCCTGGGCTTGGCGGGCTTCCTGCACGTCACCGAGTGCGGTGTGCGCGCCGGACAGGTAGAGGAGCAGTCGGCGCCGCGGGAACGCCCAGGCATCGTCAGGGGGCGAGGGAGGGCACCGCTCGAACAGGTCGTGGGCCTGCGCGATGGCCGTCCGGGCGCCCTCGATGTCGCCCTGCCGGGCTCGCGCGCGGGCTTCGGCGGCAGCGGCGAACGCTCCGGTGGAAGTTGCCCGGCCGCGGTTGAGCAGACGGGCTTCGCGGGTCAGGCTCACAGCGCGCTCCAGCGGGCCGTAGTAGTACGGCAGCATCGCGGCCTGCACCCGCACGCGGGCCCGAAGCTCCCCGCTTCCGCTGTCGTCGGCCGCCGAGCGCGCCGTTCCGTACCACAGCCGGGCCTGGTCCAACCGGCCCAACTTCATCAAGGCGTCCGCGACCAGGGTCGCCAGTACGGCGATCATCTCGGACAGACGGCTCTGCACCGCGGCCGGCTGCCGGTCAGCGGCAAGAAGCCGGACTTCCTCAAGGAGCTGCACGAGCCGGGCCACCATCTGGCTCGGGGGCGAGGCTACGTATGCCCGACGCAGGTCCATGATCTGCTCGTCCAGGACCTCCAACTGGGTACCGCTGGCGGTCGTGCTGGCGAGCGTTCCCTCGACCTTACGGCGGTAGGAGTCGACCAGGTCGCGGAAGGGGTCGCTGGGCGCGCTCCAGGTGGCCGGGCGCGGCACCAGGAGGCTGCCTGGCCCTGGAGTCGGTACGGCTGCGTCGGCTCCGGTGTGCGGTGTCGGTCGGTAGTCCCCTGCCAGGCCGAGGCCTTGAGCGTTGGACTCATACAGGCGGCAGAGCAGATCGATCGTTCCGCCTCTTGGCGTTCGGCCCGTCTCCCAAGCTCTCAACTGGTCCGGGTCCACGTGAGGCCGAGCCAACCCCCGCGTTTCGCACAGTTGGATCAGCTCATCCACCGCCTGGCGCAGCGTCCTCCCCCGGCCAAGGCGATGGGCGCGAAGCCAGCTCGCCTCGCAGCAGTTGACGATCTCCGCCGCTGTGGCCTCGATCGTCCAACCGCTCTCCTGGGCGCGCGTTCTGATCCGCGCTGCGCAGGACGGCTTGTGCACCACTGTCCACCTCCCCAGCCGCTGACGAAATCCTAGTCACCTGTTACTGACTGGGAGTGGAAAACCGCAACTAGTTACTGCCTTGCGGTCGCAGAAGCCACCAACCCGTGAGCTCGGCGGAGCAGCAGTAACGAGTTCTGTTTGCCGCGTACGCGCCGTCCCGCGAATCTCTGTGGACACGCGACGGACGCGATGCCGTCTCCCATCGACGGCCCGGGAAGCCCTGCCGACACGCACACCCCCGGAGGACCTGCCATGATCCGCGTTGCCAAGTTCAGAGCCACGGTTACCCTCTCCGCAGTTCCCGTCTTTCGGGACCTGCTGGTCCGCAGCATCGCCAACCTTGACGGCTTCACCCTGGATGACGACAGGGCCTATGCGCTCAGGTTGTGCATCTCGGAGCTACTGGCCAACGGCGTCGAGCACGTGGGCCTCGGAGACAAGGCCGAACTTTTGGTCGAAGGCGACTTGGACAAGCCACGCAGGAGGCTGCGGGTCACCGTCACCGACGGCGGCCTGACCCTCCCCGAGATGGACGGACAGGTTGAGGATCTGGACGCGACCAGCGGTCGTGGCCTCGCGGTCCTCGGCGGCTACGCCGACGACGTCGGCTGGGGGCAGCGCACCGACGACGTCGGCAGACCCATCGGCTTCTCGGTCTGGTTCGAACTCGACGCCCACCTGCCGTCGACGACTGGTCGCGAGGCCGCGCAGGCGGAGGCAGCGGTGGAGGTTCCCTCAGGCACACCGGCCCGGGCGACGCCGGCACCGGCGCACGTACGGCCGACGAGCCAGCAGCAGGTGACCAGGGCGCGCGGCACCCGCCGGACCGGCAGGGGCCACCTGGCCGCTTGACCAGCCGGCCACTTCCGCCACCTCCACGGTGACGGCCGCCGGGGTCGAGTGCGCAGACCGAGTACCGCAGTTGTTCCGTCAAGGCAGAAGGGCGAGCAGTCATGGCAGACCGTGGCCGACCTGGAGGGATGTCCGAGGCCGCCGTGCGCGGGGGCTGGTGGCTCGCGCAGGCCAGCGGTGACACTGTCCGCGCTCGACTGCTGTGGAGCCAGGGGCTGCTGGCCGAGATCCCGATCGGAATCCACTTCGACGTCGTCCGGCTGCTGTCGCTCCAGCTGGGGCAGGCCGCGGTGGAAGACCTCCGGGCCGCCGGGCGCAGGCCCGGACCGGTTCTGCTGGACCACGTCCGCCGGTACAGCTTCTGGCTGGTGGCGATCGAGCGCGGGGAGTGGGGCGTCCCGGAGGCTGAGCTGCTGAGCCGCCGTGCGGGCAGGCTCCCGCAGGCGATACCCGTGCCGGGAACCGGTGTGGGCCGGGTCGGCGGCCGGGAGTGGCTGGTCGAGCCGGACGGTACCGGGCTGCTCACCCGTCCCGGAGACCTCGCCGTCGCGATCCGCAGAGCCCGGGCCGCCTCTCGATCGGCCTCCGGGTTCGTCCCCTGACAACCGCCTTCAGGTCCGCCAGTTCGGCTCGAACTGCCTCAGCAGAGCTGGACGCATCACCGCTCCACCGCTGCCCTACCTCGACGCCGTGGGCTGGGCACGCAGGCCTCCCG
Organism: Kitasatospora sp. NBC_00458; assembly: GCF_036013975.1. Lineage (NCBI taxonomy): Bacteria > Bacillati > Actinomycetota > Actinomycetes > Kitasatosporales > Streptomycetaceae > Kitasatospora > Kitasatospora sp. NBC_00458. The sequence continues at coordinate 1,792,197 of NZ_CP107904.1, read as the reverse complement.
AGCCTCGGGCAGGCCAGCCTCCGGCGAGCACCCGACTCCGATCGGGCGCCAGCCGGCCCGCCGGCCGACACCAGGTGTTCCCGAGGTGCCATCCGGTACCGGCCGCCGTCGTGTATCTCAGGAATTGACCGCCGCAGCACACGCAACGCGGCCCCAACAAAGAGGAGTTGCCACCATGTCCACCTTGCCGAAGACCGACGAGCCCGTCGAGGAGCTGCGCTCGGCCATGGTCGAAGCCCTGCGTGCCGACGGGACGATCCGCACGGACCGTGTGGCCGCCGCGCTGCTGGCCGTGCCGCGGCACATCTTCGCCCCCGAGGTGCCGCTGACCGAGGCCTACGAGCCGGTGAGCGCCCTGGTGACCAAGCGCGATGAGCACGGCATCGCGGTGAGTTCGGTCTCGGCGGCGCAGATCCAGGCCCTGATGCTGGAGCAGGCCGACGTCCGCCCGGGGATGCGGGTGGCGGAGATCGGATCCGGCGGATTCAACGCGGCCCTGCTCGCCGAACTCGTGGGACCGGCAGGGGAGGTGACGACGGTCGACATCGATCCGTTCGTCACGGACCGCGCATCCCGCTTCCTCGACGAGGCCGGCTACAGCCGGGTGAAGGTGGTGCTCGCCGACGGCTCCGAGCCCGTGGCCGGGGGGCCGTTCGACCGGATCCTCGTCACGGTCGGCGCGTGGGACCTGCCGCCCGCCTGGACCGTCGGCCTCGCCGAGGGCGGGAAGATCACGGTGCCGCTGCGGATGCACGGCCTGACCCGCTCGATCAGCTTCCGCCGCGACGGCGCGCGCCTGGTCAGCGTGAGCGCCGAGGTGTGCGGTTTCGTCAAGATGCAGGGCACCGGTGCGCACGACGAGCACCTGGTTCTGCCGCGCGGCACCAAGGAGGTCGGTCTGCGCTTCGACGAGCTCGACCGGCCGGACACCAGCCGGCTCGCGGGCGTGCTGGAGACACCGCGCGTCGAGCGGTGGACGCAGGTGACGGTCGGCAACCAGGAGCCGTTCGACTCGCTGTACCTGTGGCTGGCCGGTGCGCTGCCCGGATTCGGCCTAATCTCCGTCGACCGCACGCTCGACACCGGGACCGTCGCCCCGGCGAACAGGATGGCCTGCCCGCTCGTGGTGGACGGCGACAGCCTCGCCTACCTCGCGCTGCGCAAGATCGGTGACGACCCGGCGGTGTTCGAGTTCGGCGCCCACGGCTTCGGCCCCGACGGTGACCGCCTCGCCGACCTGATCGCCGAACAGGTCGGCGTCTGGACCCGCCGGCACCGCACCGGCGCCGGCCCCGTGTTCACCGCCTACCCGGCCGGCACCCCCGACGACCAGCTCCCGGACGGGCCGGTCATCGACAAGCGGTACGTCCGGCTCACGATCACCTGGCCGTGACCCGCGACCAGGCAGCCAAGTACCACCGACGAAACAGGAGGAACCATCGTGATCGGCACCCTTGAGGCCCCGCCCGCGCCCGTGTCCATGTCCGGCAGCGACTTCGATCTGGACGTGCGGATCGTGGAGGGCGCCGATCCCGTCGCCGCCCTGCTGCGCTCCACCGACGACAACTGCGGCAGCACCTGCGACGGCTCGGCCTGTGCCAGCGGCGGCGGCAACGTCTGACCCGTCCCGTCCCGTGTGACAGAGGCCCGGCGTGCGGCTGCTGTGCGGCCCGCCGCACCCGGGCCTTGCCATCCCGGATCCTGGAGGTGAATCCCCTTGTACCGCCTTGTTGGACCGGCCCTGATCCGCGCCGCGGCACGCCCTGCCGACGCCGCGCCGCAGTGGCCCGATCTCGCCGACCCCACCCCCGCCGGCGCGGAGGCGTGGCGATCCTGGCTCCGCTCGGCCTGGAGCGACCCTCAGCTGGAGACCGCGATCGAGGCTGCGGCCGGGGGCCGACTGGCCGACCGCGTGCGCGAGGTGATCGCGGGCCGTCCGATCGGCACCGCGCGGCTGGGCCGGCTGACGGCCACGGTGATGCGCTACATCCTGCGGGCGGAAGGCAGGGCGACCCCGTTCGGCCTGTTCGCCGGGGTGACGGCCTGCCCGATCGGGGACGAGGCGACGGCCCCGGTGTGGGACGCGGGCCGGGCGGTGGCCCGGGTCGACGCGCGGTGGCTGGCCGGCGTCATCGACCAGCTGGAAGAGTTGCTGGCCGACCGGCTGCCCGTGGTGGCCAACGGCCTTCGCGTGCTGCACGGGGAGCGGATCGTGCTGCCGGTCCAGTCGCACCCGGCGGGCGGCGCGCCGGTCGAGGTGTCGGTGCGTGCCACCCGGGCGGTTCTGGCCGCCTTGGAAGGCGCCCGTGAGCCGGTGCCCCTCGGCGTGCTCGCCGACCGTCTGCAGCGGCAGTTCCGCGACGCACACCCCGGGCAGGTCGGGGCGATGCTGGGTGAACTGGTCCGGCAGCGCGTGCTGCTGAGCGGCTTACGTCCTCCGATGACCACCACCGATCCGCTCGGCGCCCTGCTCGCAGCCTTTGAGCAGGCCGGAGCGGACGACGTCCCCGAGGCCACCGGGATCACCGCCGACCTCCGCCGCCTCCATACCGAGCTGGAGCGCCACAACCGCCTCGACGACCCCGGGGAACAGCGGGTGGCACGGTCGGCCATCACGGCATCGACGGCCGGCGGTACGGAGGCCGGTCCGCCGCTGATGGTCGACCTGCGGCTGGACGCCGGGCCGCTGGCGCTGCCCGAGCGGGTCGTGCGGGAAGTCACCGGCGCGGTCGCGCTGCTGACCCGGCTCAGCCCGCGCCCCGGAGGCAACCCGGCCTGGCTCGACTACCACGCCCGCTTCACCGAGCGGTACGGGCCCGGGGCCGTGGTGCCCGTCACCGAGCTGGTGAACCCCGACACCGGACTCGGCTTCCCCGCCCGCTACCGGGACTCCCTGCTTCCCGAGACGCCGGCCAGGCTCGGGCGCCGCGACGCCCGCCTGCTCGAGCTCGCCCAGAAGGCCGCGATCGAAGGTGGCATCGAACGCGTCCTGGACGACCGCCTGCTGGAACAGCTGGCTCCCGCACCGGCTCCGGCGACGGTCCAGCCGCACGCGGAACTCACCGTCCATCTGGCCGCCGCCGACAAGGAGGCGCTGAACGCGGGCGCCTTCACCCTCACGGTGGTGGCCGCACCCCGAGGTGCAGGGACCACCACGGGCCGCTTCCTCCACCTCCTGGACCAGGCCGACCGGGATGCCCTGACGGCGGCGATCTCCGCAGCGCCGGCGCTCCGCGCGGACGCGCAGCCTGTGCAGATCTCCGTGCCGCCGCTGTTCACCCGCGTCGAGAACGTTGCCCGGACACCCGCGCTCCTGCCGGTGCTGCCGCTCGGCGAGTACCCGGGCTCCGACACCGGCCCGTTGGGCCTGGACGGTCTCGGCGTGTGCGCGGACGAACGGCGGATGTGGCTGGTCTCCCTCGCCGACCGCCGTCCTGTCGAGCCGCGCGTGCTGAACGCGGTCGAGTTCCGGGCACACACCCAGCCCCTCGCCCGGTTCCTGTGCGAAATCACCGGCGCGTTCACACCCGTGTACACCGGCTTCGACTGGGGAGCCGCCGGGAAGCTGCCCTTCCTGCCCCGGCTGCGCCGCGGCCGTGTCGTCCTCTCCCCGGCACGCTGGAACCTCCCGGCCGCCGACCTGCCGCCCCAGGGAACGTCGTGGGCCGAGTGGGAGCACGCCGCCCGCTCATGGCTGAAGCTCTACCGCACCCCGGCCAGGGTCTATCTGACCCAGCGCGACCTGAAACTGCCGATCGACCTGGACCTGCACGAGCACCTGGTCCTGCTGCGCGACCACCTCACCCAGCAGACCACCGCCGTCCTCACCGAGGCTCCAGGGCCGGGGGCGAACGGCTGGTGCGAAGGCCGGGCGCACGAGATCACCTTCCAACTGCACTCCACCCGGAGCCCGCTGCCGTCCACCCGCCGCCGGACCGTCCGCGCCACCAGCCACCGGGACGGGCACCTGCCCGGGGCGTCCCGCTGGGTGTACGCCCGCCTGTACGGCAACCCGGCCAGGGCGGACGACATTCTGACCCACGTGCCCGCCCTGCTGGGCCGCTGGGGCAACGACCCGGCCTGGTGGTTCCTGCGCCACACCGACCCCGAACCGCACCTGCGGCTGCGGATCGCGCTGCCGGGCCCGGAGGCGTTCGCCGTAGCCGCTGAGAGGATCGGAGCATGGGCCGCCGACCTTCGCGCGGCCGGTCTGCTGACGCGCCTCCAACTGGACACCTACCAGCCGGAGAACGGCCGCTACGGCCGGAGCGCGGCGATGCGCCAGGCCGAGGAGGTGTTCGCCGCCGACTCCCGCGCCGTCCTCGCCCAACTCGCCCACATCGAGCAGACGAAGGCCGACCGGACGGCCGTGACCGGGGCGAGCATGCTGCTCCTGGCCACCGGATTGCTCGGCGCCGATGCCGGACCGCGCTGGCTGCTGGAGCACGTCCCCCACCACGCCGAGCAGGCCCTTCCCCGCGACGTCCGCTGGCAGACGCTCGCCCTCACCGGGCAACCGGGCACCCCGCCCGCGGTGGAGACCACCGCCTCCGGCCCGGCCCTGGCCAGGGCCTGGCACGAACGCGCCGAAGCCCTCGCCGACTACCGCCACCTGCTCGACCGACACAAGGACCCGAAGGCGGACGAGGTGGCCGGCGCGCTGCTGCACCTGCACCACGCGCGGGCGATCGGCATCGATCCCGACCACGAGCGGGCCTGCCACCGGCTCGCCCGAGCCGCCGCCCTGACACACATCCGGACCTCGGAGAAGCCCCGATGACCACTACCGCCGACCGCGACCTGCTCGCCGCGCTCACCGAACCGCTCCTCACCCCGCCCGACAGCGCCTCCGCCAAGTGGGGACAGTCCCTGGCCAAGGGCGCCCCAGGCATCACCCTGCTGCACATCACGCGCGCCGCCACCGGCGCCGGCGACTGGAAGACGGCGCATGCCTGGATCGCGGCCTGCCTGCGCCAGCCCGTGCTCTCCACCCCCGGAACCGGCCTGTTCTTCGGCGCCCCCGCCGTCGCCCACGTCCTGCGCCGGGCCTCGACCGGGCCCCGCAGCTTCGAGCGGCAGGTCACCGCGCTGGACGCTACCGTCGACCGGATGACCGAACGGCGCCTGGCCTCCGCCCACCGGCGCATCACCCGGCTCGAACGGCCGATCTTCGCTGAGTACGACCTCGTCTACGGCATGACCGGACTCGGCGTCACCCTGCGATCCCGGGGCGACAGCCACCTGCTGCGCGACGTGCTGACCTACCTGGTCCGCTTCACCGAACCCCTGCGCGGTCTGCCCGGCTGGTGGACCGACATCGCGCCCTCCGGCGCCACCTCACCCCACTACCCCGGAGGTCACGGCAACCTCGGACTGGCCCACGGCATCACCGGCCCGCTCGCCCTCCTCGCCCTGACCTGGACCGACGGCATCCGGGTCCCCGGCCACCGGGAAGCGATCGGCCGGATCACCGACTGGCTCGACGCCTGGCAGCAGGACACCGGCACCGGACCGTGGTGGCCCGAAGCCGTCACACCCGCTGAGGAACGGGTAGGCCGAAGCCTCCAGAACGGCCCGCTCCGCCCGTCCTGGTGCTACGGCACTCCCGGCATCGCCCACGCCCAGCACCTGGCCGCCCTCGCCACCGGCGATCACCACCGCTGGCAACTCGCCGAACACGCCCTCCTCACCTGCCTGACCGACCCGCGGCAGCTGACCGGGCTCACCGGCAACACGCTGTGCCACGGCACCGCCGGCACACGGCTCCTCACTCACCGCTTCGCCGCCCGCACCACCGACCCCGCCACCGCGGCCCGGCTCCGCACGGCAGCCGACGCGATCGCCACCCTCATCGAACCGCTGGCAGAGGCGGGCCTGCTCGAAGGTACGGCCGGCACCGCTCTCGCCCTCCACACCCTGACCCCCGGCCGGCCTGCCACCACCAGGTGGGACAGCTGCCTGCTGCTCACCTGACCGGAGAACCCCGCGATGAGCGACGTCAAGAAGTCCCCGCCCCCGCTGCTCCAAGTCCACCTCCACCTGACCAAACCCGCCGCCACCGAAAGGCTCGCCGCCCAACACCTCGGACCCGGACTCACGGCGCTCACGCGCACGGGCGCGATCGCCGGATGGCACTTCGTACGCAAGGGCGACCGATGGCGGCTGCGCTACCAGCCGGCCACCGCCGACAGCACCGACGCCGCCACGGCCGCCGTCGACACAGTCATGGAGGACTTCCGCACCACCGGCGCACTCACCCGCTGGACCCCGGTGATCTACGAGCCCGAGACGATCGCCTTCGGCGGCGACGATGCCATGGAGGCCGCACACCGGCTGTTCCACCTCGACAGCCACCACACCCTCGCCTACCTGCGCGCTGTCCACGCTTCCGAGGTGGACGACCAACGCCGCGAGCTGTCCCTGTTGCTCGGCACCGCGATGATGCGCGGCGCGGACCTGGACTGGTACGAGATCGGCGACACCTGGGCCAAGATCGCGCGGCACCGCCCGACCGCGCCGGAAACCGACGGCGGGCGCCGACTCCACCAGACCGTCGCCGTGCTGCTCCAGGCCGACACCAGCCCCACCTCCGCGCTCCTCACGACCGGGCAGCTCGCCTTCGCCGCACCCTGGTTCGCCGCCTTCACCGCATGCGGCCGGGACCTGAGGACCCTCGCCGACAGCGGCCGGCTCCGGCGCGGTCTGCGAGCGGTCCTCGCCCACCACCAGCTGTTCCACTCCAACCGGCTCGGTCTCACCCACGACCACCAGGCGCTGCTGGCCCACGCCGCCACCGCCACTGCCCTCGAACCCACCCAGGAACCCTCATGACGGCCGTCCTGCTCGCCGACGTGCTCCGCCGCTTCCCCCTCGTCCCGCGCAAACGCGCCCTCGCCCTGCCGCTGGAGACCCGGGTCGCCCGGCTCACCGAACTCGCCGCATCGGCCGACGCCCACAGCAACCTCGTCGACGCCGCAGGCGTTCACAACCTCACCGCGCTCCTCGCCGCCGACCGCGGCCTGCCCGACCTCACCCGAGCCCTGTGCCACAACCACGCCAACCTCCATCTCGCCGCCCGCCCGCTGCCGCCGGCATCGGCCTGCCTGGCCCTGGAACCCCTGGTCAACCTCGCCCTGCTGAACATCCGGGAGGCCGACGGCAACGCCGCCTTTACCCTCCTTGAGCAGCTGGCCCATGCCGTCGCCACCGACCACGGTGCCGTTCTCGACGGGACGCCGGTGACCCTCCGCGGCCTGACCGCCCCGGGGACAGACCGGGGTGAGGTCATCGAGTGGCTGGACAACGTCCTCCTCTACGACGGCGCCCGCGCCCTCACAGGGGCCGGCCGGTGGGTCGACTCCTACCTCCACCTGAAGCAGGCCGGAGACATCGCCCGCCGTATGTTCGACGGCCGCCAGATCGCCGTCATCGCCATGGCCGCCGACGGCCATCCCGAACTGGCACAGAGCCTGCTCGCCGACAGCCCCACAGAAGAGCCGTGGGAGACCGCCGTCGCCGCCGCGCTGGCCGTGGCCTGCTCGCTCCTCGCCGGGCGGCCCTGCCCCGAGCAGACCGAGGCGATGCTCAGTGCCCACCGGGCCGTCGGGCCCAGCGACGGAACGCCGCTCTTCGACACCCGTCTGGCCCTGACGGTCGCCGACCTCGCCGCGGCGGCCGGTGTCCCCGGACAGGGGCAGCGGCTCTTCCGACACGCCGTCGAGCGGGCACTCGCAGTCCCCGAGGGGTACAGCGCGCGCGACCTGCTCGCTCATCCCCGTGCCGTCGATCTCCCCGGCGCTCACCGGAAGCAGCTCGCCGCCTCCATGGCCACCGCAGGCCTGGGGATGCGCAGCCTGCCGACCGACCTCGACGACCGCATCGGAGCCGCTCTTGCCCTGGCTACCGCCGTCATCAGCCGCATCGGCGCCGCCACCCACCGACCCGTGCCCCATGCTGAACGGACGGCCCGATGACCAGGAGATAGGTATCGGCCTCTGCAGCGTTCGACAGTCCGTCGGCAATCACGCCCTCGCGCACGTACGCCGGCTCCAACGAGGCCGACGACCCCGAGAGCGACCGGTTCTTCGGCCTGCACTTCATCGACCCCGGCATGGTGATCACGGTCCCGGTGACGCTGTTGTCCAACAGCCCGGGCCTTCGCCGGAACGCCCCGGCGCCGGCCGCGCGAGCCCGGACGGCCCGCCGCCAGGCCCCGACGAGCGGATCCGGCAGCAATGCGGGACATCGGCAGGCCGAGGCCCGCCCCGGCCACAACGACACCGACGGAAACGGCCAGGAGAGGAGGACAGCGTGACGCCGGTGCTGGAACCCGAGCTCGCCGCAATCGCCTCCTTCGCCCGAGCGGAGCGTCCGAAGCCACCGGCAACCGACGACGGGAACCCCTGGGAAACAGGCCGGTGCTGGCTCTACTACGGCCGTGACCTGGTCGCCGTGCTGTGGATCGGTCCGGTCACGGTCGCCTCGGTCAGCGCCCCGATGTTCGCGTGCGCCCCGTGCATCGCCCGGCTGAACGGCCTCGCCTGGGAGCACCTGTCGAACGACACCAGTGCCGTGGAGACCGACCCGGAACCCGAGGTCGCCACCGACCAGCCGCCTGCTCCCGCGACGGCCGACAACCGTACGCCGCCGGTCGCCGCCGGTCGCCGCCGTACGGCGCCATCGGCGCCATCGGCGCAAGCCGAAGCGCGCCACGCGGCTCGCCCATGCGGTCCGCCACCGACTGTCCCGCCTGCGGCGCCGAAGACGAACTTGACCATCACACAGTTCTCGCCCGCGCTCGCCCGCCGGCGCCCGGCCGGAGTGCTGGCCGCCGTCATCGCCTAAGGCGTGTCTGATAATTGATCTTGTGGCAGGTCGAGGCGAGTTGACGGACGCGGCGTGGGCGCGGATAGAGCCCTTGTTGCCGCAGGTGGATGGGCGTGGTCGCCCGTGGCGTGATCACCGCCAGGTGGTCAACGGCGTGTTGTGGCGGCTGCGGACCGGGGCTCCGTGGCGTGACCTGCCTGAGGGCTACGGGCCCTGGCAGACCGTCTACGAGCGCTTTTCGCGCTGGGAGACGGACGGAACCTGGGCGAGGCTGCTGGAACATGTCCAGGTCCGCGACGACGCGGTGGGCCGGGTGGAGTGGACGGTCGCCGTCGACTCCACGATCAACCGGGCCCACCAGCACGCGGCCGGCGCCCGTAAAAGGGGGCCACAGACGGGGACGAACTGGAAGATCCGGGCCGCTCGCAGACGCGCCAGGCCCTCGGCCGCTCCCGAGGCGGACTGACCACCAAGGTCCACCTGGCCGTCGACGGCCGCGGCCTGCCGCTCTCGATCGTGCTCACGCCCGGCAACGTCAACGACGCCACCGCGTTCGGTCAGGTCCTCGACGGGATCCGTGTCCCGCGCGCCGTTGCGGGCCGCCCGAGCACGACACCGGACCGTGTGCTGGGCGACAAGGCCTATTCCAGCCGGGCGATCCGCCTCATGCTGCGGCGCCGGGGCATCGCCGTCACGATCCCCGAGCGCCGCGACCAGGCGGACAACCGCCGACGGCGCGGAGCCCTCGGCGGTCGGCCGCCCGTCTTCGACCGGGTCCTCTACCGCGACCGGAACGTGGTCGAACGGTGCTTCGCCCGCCTGAAGCAGTTCCGCGCGATCTCCACTCGCTTCGAGAAGCTCGCCGAACGCTACCGCGCTGGAGTCGTCCTGGCCTCACTGATCCTCTGGCTCCGTGAACCAGCCAGGTGATCATTTGTCAGACAGGCCTTAGGAGGGCTCGCAACTACGTCCTGTACGCGGACGGCACCCAGGCCAGCGGTTTTGTGATCAGCCCTGGAGGGCTTGCAACGTGTATGGGGAACAGCGGGCCTGTCATGAACTCGTTGCACTCTGCTCGCCCCATCGGTCAGCCGAGCTTGGCGAGCCGGGACTACCTCAGCCACCGAGACATCCGGGTGCTTGACAGCCGAGCCTTCGGGCTCGAGAACTGGCAGGCGAATCTGTGCTCCCTGGCCGAGTCGGACAGTGCGCCGAACCGGATCGTCTTGATCGAGGAGCCCTTCGTACTCCTGCATCCCACTACGGAACGCGCGGTGTTCGACACACTCTCGGGACTTGCCGACCAGGGCTTCCAGCTGATCGTCACCTCGAAGCGGACCACCTTGACCACCTTCCCGGCGGCCCGCGTCATCCAGATCGGTCGAAGCGCCTACCGCGCGGCGTCCGTCGATCCGACGAGGCTCCCTGAGGGACCGACGCTGTTGAGCTGGCGGTTCCGACTGCGCGGTCCGCTCGGCGGTCGTGGAACCGTCGGCACGAGTTTGCCGGAACCGCTTGCTGTGTGGAGATCCCGGGGCATAGCTTCATGCCTTCTTCATCGAGTTTGAAGGCGGTATGGGAACGTGGGTAGTGGGATAGCCGGAACAGCCGCGCGATGGGCGTTCCGGCCGGCGGCGATCGGGTACGCGGGACTGGCCGCGCTGGCGTTGTTCGTGGCGGCGTGTGAGCCGGCGTCGACGTCCGCGCCGTCCGCGGGGGCGAATTCGGTCGCGGCGGCGGCGCCGAGCGGGACGTCGGTGCCGGAGCTGGTGGGGCTCCAGCTCGACAAGGCCAAGACGGCGGCGAAGCAGGCCGGGTTCAAGAGCGTCGAGTCGACCGACGTCGCCGGGGGAGACCACAAGCGGACCCAGATCGTCGACGCGAACTGGAAGGTCTGCCAGCAGACCCCGGCCTCGGGCACCGCCGCGCCGGTGACCACGAAGGTCACCCTCGGGGTCGTCAAGGACGCCGAACCCTGCCCGGGTGCTGCTGCCGCCCCGACCACGGCGGCGCCGAGCCCGACGACACCCCCGGCGGCCGCGCCCGCCCCGCCCGCCCCGCCGCTGCCGACGCCCACGAAGGCGGCCCCCGCGCCGACTGCCGCACCCAGCTCCGAGCCCGCGGCGGCGGCCCCGGCCCCCGGCGGGACCTGCGCCCACCACACCGTCGGCCTCTGCGGCTGGGACCACGGCCAGACACCGACGGTCCCCGACCAGATGGCGGTGTGCAAGGACGGAACCCCGTCGACCTCCAAGACCCCGAGCGGGACGTGCTCGAAGCACGACGGCGTCCAGTACTGGTTCAAGTAGGAAGCCCGCCCGCCCCGCCCGCCCCGGCCGCTCATACGGCCGTGGAGAGGGAGACGTGCTGCCAGGTGTCGAGCTCGCCCTGGACCAGGGCGAGCTCGGCCTCCACCTGGTCGACGGCGTCCGCGCCGAGCTGCAGGCGTAGCGGCGGGTCGGCGGCCTCTATGACGTCGACGATGGCCTTGGCCGCCTTCGCCGAACCGCCCGGCTGCTGGCCGTCGAACTCGGCGAGCGCCTCGCGGACCGGGCCCGCACCGGTGAGGTAGACCGGGATGGAGGCCGGCTCGACCGCACGCTCGACGCGTTCGGGAAGTAGCTCCGGAACCCGCCCGGCTCCACGACCGTCACCCGCACGCCGAGCGGGGCCAGCTCGCCGTGCAGCGCCTCGGTGATGCCCTCGACGGCGAACTTCGACGCCCCGTACAGGCCGGTGCCCGGTGCGGTGGCGAAGCCGGCCACCGAGCCGATGTCGAGGACGTGCCCGGAGCGCTGGGCCCGCAGCGTCTTGCACAGTGGCCCGCGGGGTGTTCAGCACTCCGAAGACGTTGACGTCGAGAGCGCCGTGACCGCGTCGTCCACCTCGGGCCCGACGACGGCCCGAGCCACGGGAGGCTCGGCCGGGACGCGCTGGAGTTCACCGGCCTGTTTGGGGACGGCCGCCGGCCTGATCGTGGCGGTCCGCGCGACCCCACGCGGATGGACGCGGCGCTCGGGATCAGGATCCCGCCCGAGGCGGCCGTCCCGTGGCCGGCGGCCACTCTACTCTGCGACCTCGGCCGTCGCTCCGCATCCATCCCCGTGCGGCACCGTGACAGCGAGATCGGCGAGTACGACTGCGGATTGAGTATCCCGAGTTCTACTCGTCCGCATGCGGTTCCCCACCAAGCGCGGCTGAGGGGTCACAGCGGGCAAACGGTATCGGTGGGGACTTGCCGGGGACCACCCGTCGTTCACCACCGTCTCTGAGGTGCCTTTCGGTGAACGAACAGCGCGGGCTTTCTACCGTCTGACGTGCAACGATGGCTATGGTCGGGCGACTGGGGGTCAAGGGGTGACCGCTGCTGATCCATCACGCCAGTAGCTTGAGGGGGATGGGCTGCACAGGATTCCGGCGCGGTCAAACGGTCCTTCGCGGGAGATTCTCCATGACAGATGTCGGCTGTCGTAGGGAGAATCGAGTGACCCAGCAGTTCATGAGTGCCAAGGGGACTGCGGAGTACCTGAACATGTCTGTCGCGTGGGTGTACCGCGATGCTGGTCGTGCGGGTCTTGTGCCCTACAGGTTCGGGTGCGGGCGGAACGCCAAGTTGCAGTTCAAGGTGTCCGAGGTTCAGGCGTGGGTGAAGCAGCAGCGACTGTCCGGCGGTTGAGGTCGCGTGACTGGCGTGCGGAGGCCCTGTCCCGCTGCGGACAGGGCCTCCGCGTGTTCAGGCGGCGAGGCCGAGGTCGAGGAGCTCGGCGGCGCGGCTGATGGAGCCGGGCATGAGGTGGCGGTAGATCTTGAAAGTGACGTCGATGCCCTTGTGGCCCATCCACTCGGCGACGTCGGTGATCGGGAGGTTGTGGCCGAGGCAGTTCGAGGCGAAGAAGTGGCGGAGGCTGTAGACGACCATGCCGTCGGGGATCTCGACGAGGCCGTCGTTCTTGATCCGCTTCCACTGGTTGGCGATGTAGTGGTTGGGCAGGGGCTTGGTCAGGTCGCGTGGGTGCCGGAGGAGGTAGCCGTCGATGGTGCCGTAGGTGTCGGCGTACGGCTCGATGGAGTGCCGGACGCGGGCGGCGAGGGGGACGTCGCGGTAGTCGCCGGCCTTGCGGTGCTTGAGGGGCGCGTAGGTCTTGGTGGTCTGGTTGACCTGCTCGGTGATCCGGTAGACGTCGTCGGCGACGATGTTGTTGATGTTGACCGCCAGGGCCTCGCCGTTGCGCATGCCGCAGCCGCTCATGAGGTCGGCGACGAGGCGGAAGGTGTCGTCGCCGGCGGTGCGTATGTCCCGGACGTGGGCGGGGGAGGGGATGACGGCGCGCTTGGGGTCGTACTGGGGTGGCTTGACGCCGTCGAGGGGGTTGTCGTCGTAGAGGCCGAGCCGGTGGGCGTCCAGCAGGATGGACTTGAGCTTGTCGAAGGCGTTGGACTGGGTGGCCAGGCCGACGCCGTTGCGCTCCATGGTCTGGATGAAGGCCTCGACGACCTTGTGGTCGAAGGTGCCCATCCGGCGGCTGCGGAAGGCGGGGTAGAGGTGGTGGACGAGCAGTGAGTCGAGGTGGCGGAGCGAGCTGGGGCTGAGGTCGCGCTGGCCGGCCTTCCACTCGGTGACGTACTCGTGGAACTGCATCGGGCTGTACTGCTGGATGCGGGCGGCCTTGTGCTGGCTCTGCGGGTTGTTCTTGCGGGCCTGGTAGACCTCGGCTAGGCGGGACTTCGCTTTGTCCTGGGCGGCGAAGCCGGACTCCTCGGTCTGGCGTCCGGCTGCGTTGCGGTAGCGGATCTTGTACTCGTGCGGGCACCTCGGCCATCGGCTCTCGGGGTGTTCGCACTCCTTGAAGAAGCTGCCCATGCCGCGGACGAGGTTGATGGTGGCCATGGTGTCGACTCCCGGGCGTCTTGCTGACCTTTCGCTGACCCCGGATGGTCGATCAAGCCCCTGACCTGGGACGAAACGGCAGAGCCGTGGTATGTGGTGGAACTTCATCGCCCGCACCGGCGACGAGATCCTCCACGCCCGCAACGACTGGGAGACCGGCACCCGCTTCGGCGAAGTCCACGGCTACGACGGCCCCCGCCTCCACGCCCCCACCCTCCCCGACATCCCCCTCAAGGCACGGGGAAGGGTGCGCTGACCTGGTAAAGCGCGTCGGGCAGGCGTGCCCGTCCGATCCTCTTCGGAAGGTAGATCCGAAGAGTGCGACGTGTCGGACCGAGACAGATGCGGGGCACTCGGGTCGGGTGGGTGCGCCCTGCGCGATGCTCCGTCGAGTCGCATGGTCTGGCTGGTGCCACGGCCTCTCATCGGATCGGTGCCTACCTCTCGCCGGCCTTCCTGACCCGCCGTCATTTCCGCCCCGGGTCCGGGTGCCTCTCTCCGGCCGGCACGAGCTCGACGAATTCCGGATGGGGGTAGCCCCCCGGCCAGCCCGGGACACCCGCGTTCGGGCTCTCACCGTCCACCTCGACGGCGTCCGGCCGATTCCCTTCGCAGGCGCCGAGATCCGGACGCTTCCGCCCCGTGACCCCGGCGGGGGCACACCGGCCGCCGTCGATACCCTGCCGACGATCACGCGCCCGTTGAAGGGAGCCGGTGGCTTCGTGCTCGCCTCCTCCACGCCATGGGCTTTCCTCGTTCGCGACACGGCGCGATGTGGTGTGGTAACCAAGAGCCCGTTGATCATGGCCCCGTGTGGGCCGCAGAACGAGGGGGAGACTCTGTGACCGCGCCGTCCACGCCCAGCCGCCCGACCACGCCGCCGCCCGTTCCCGGGATCCCCCCGCAGCCGTCGGCGCCGCCGCCCGCCGCCCGCCGGTGCATCGCCGCCGGATCGACCTTCAGGGCTGGAGCGCGGTGGTCACCGCCGTCGTGGCCGTTGTCACCCTCGGGGCCGGGTTCGCGGGTGGCTTCCTCACCCAGGCCCGGGTCGGCAGCGACGCCGGGCCGCAGCCGGCCGTCACCGTCACCGTGCCCGGCCCGACCGTCACGGTCGCAGGCCCCACCGTCACTGCGGCCCCGGCCGGCGGCGCAAGCCCAAGGCCGTCCGTCAACCCGCTGCCCGGCGCGGTGGCCGGCAGCAGTGCGACCCCGACCGCTGTCCGTGTCCTCACCGCCTCCCCCGACAGCGGGCGGGGCGGGGCCAAGACGGTGCTGACGGGCGAGAACTACCCGCCCGACGTGATCGTCCGGGTTGCGTTCGTCGTCAAGGACCCCCTCGGTGCTGATCACAAGGTGCGGGACCTGCGGGACACGAAGACGGACGCCCGAGGCTCCTTCTCCGTGGAGGTCGTCATCCCGTCCGACCTGACCGAGTTCGAGGCGAACTCCATGAACTCCTACCTGCGCGCCGGTGTCAGCCCCGCGATGAAGAGCGAGACGGTCTTCGACCTCATCGCCTGACCGGCGGGCGGGTAGCGTCCCGCGCGTGTCGATGTGTGGTCATGAGAGCGCCTGGAAGTGGAGGCGGTTCTCCGGGCGTCGAGCGGCTGCGCGGACTCGGCGGCACCGACGTGCTGGTGGCGCCGGACGACGACGGCCTGCTCCCCAGGGCCGACACCGTCCGCCGGGTCCGCGAGGCCTTCGAGGAGGATCCGCTCCCCGGCATCGCGTCCTTCCGCATCGCCGACGAGACCGGGTTCGGCCGACGCCGTCATGTACCGCGCCTCCGTCCCGCCGCCCGGTGGCGGGACGGGCGGCGGGACGGGATGGATGCGGCCCGGGGGCTACTCGCCGTTCGGGTCGAGTGCGTTCAGCAGGATGTCGGTGTTCTCGATGGCGACCCGCAGCAGTTCGCGGGCCCTGCGCACCTCGGCGACGTGGCCGGCGAGGGCGTCGAGGTCGACGGCGGCCTCGGGTGTGTCGAACCTTCCCAGCAGGATGTGCATCGCCTCGGCGGCGTACACGGCGGCGACCGGCAGCGGTCCGCTGTTCCGGTCCGAGGCGATCAGCTGCAGCGGGATGCTGGCCCGCTCGACCTGCCAGCGTATGAAGTCGACCTGCGGCGACAGCTCCCAGGCGTCGGCGGACTTCAGCTGCTCGCCCAACGCGGCCATCGGGTTCTCGGCGTCCGGCTCGACCTCGTCGGCGAGCATCGCCTCCTTCTGCACGAAGCCCAACAGGGCGTTGATCAGCCGCACCCGGTAGATGTCGGGGTGGCTGAACTGCGCGGCGTAGTCGGCGTGCTCGGCCGCCGTGTTGTTTCCTTCGTACCGGCCCAATGCGGCCAGAGCTGCGCCGATCTGTTGAACCGTCACCGGAATGTGGTTGATCGTCATGCCGACACGCTACCGCTCAGGCTCCGGGTGCGGGAGGGTGGTGCAGGGACCACGCGGTGTCCGGCACCTGGGAGTCCACCGGTGCGGGCCGGCGGCCGGTGGCGGCGCGGAGGAGCACGGCGAGGGATACCAGGACGATGCCGAAGCGGAGGACACCGGCGACGCCGGTGTGGTCGGCGAACAGGCCGCCGATGAGGGCGCCCAGGGCGATGCAGGTGTTGTAGGCCATGGTGTTGAGCGACATCGCGGCCTCGAAGGTCTCGGGTGCCGCTGCGAGCGTCATGGTGATCTGGCTGAGCTGGACGACGCCGAAGGCGATACCCCACAGCACCATGGCGGCGATGACGCCGGTGTCGTTCGCGCCGACGGTCAGCAGCATGACGAGTGCGGCGACCAGGAGGAGGCCGCCCCCGACGAAGCTGCCCCGCGGGCTCCGCTCGACGGTCCGGCCGCCGACGAAGTTGCCGATCGCGCCGCCGACGCCGAAGACGACGAGGACGAGGGTGACGAAGCCGACGGTGGCGGAGGTGCTGTCCTCCAGGTAGGGGCGGACGAAGGTGTAGGCGCCGAAGTGGCCGAGGACGAAGAACACGACCATCACCAGGACCAGGCGCAGCGGCACGTTCCTGACGGGCAGTCCGAAGACCTCGCGCACGGAGACCGCGTTCGCGGACGGCAGCGACGGGATCGTGAGGGCGACGGCGAGGAGCACCGCGGCGCTGAGGCCGGCCCAGATCAGGAAGGTGGTGCGCCAGGAGCCGGCGCTTTCGAGCAGGGTGCCGAGGGGGATGCCGACGACGGTGGCGATCGAGATGCCGGACATCACGACGGCGGCGGCCCGGTTGGCGTGCCGCTCCGGGACGATGCGCATCGCCATGCTGACGCCGATGGCCCAGAAGGCGCCGCTGGCGAAGCCCATGACCATGCGGGTGACCAGGATCAGCGGATAGGCCGGAGCGATCGAGGTGATCAGGTTGCCGACGGCCAGCACGGCGAGGAGCGTGGCCAGCAGCCGGCGCCGGTTGACCCGGCGGGTCCACGCCACGACGAACGGCACGCCGATACCGGCTGCGACGCCCTGCGCCGTGACCATGAGGCCGGCGGTGCCCACGGAGACCTGGAGGCTCTCGCTGAGCGGGGTGAGCAGGCCGATGGGCATCAGTTCGGTGGTGAGGAAGACGAAGAGGCTGGCCGTGATGGCGGCCACGCCCGGCCAGCCGCCGGCCGGGCCCGCCTCCTTCTGCGGTGTGACGGGCTGGGTCACTTCTCGTGTGGTCATGTCGTCTCTCCGGAGGTGGTCGGGCGCGGTGCCCGGTTGGCGCTCGGCGTCGGGACAGGGGCAGGGGCCGGCGGAGGTGGAGGTGGAGGGAGGGGCGGGGTGGCGGCGGGGGGCGGGGCTCCGGGGAGGGCCTCGGTCGGGGGATTCCCCGGGGGCCGCGGCCCGGCCGGCCGGGACTGGCCGAGCATGACGGCCGCGAAGACGACGGCGATGCCGACGACCTGGAGGGCGGACAGCGTCTGGTCCTTGAGGAGGTAGCCCAGGAGCGTCGCCACGATCGGGCTGGCCAGTGCGAGGAAGGAGACCGCGACGGCCGGCAGGCGTTCGATGCCCCGGAACCACACGACGTAGCTCAGGACCGCGCCGAGGGTGATGAGGTAGGCGAACCCGAGGACCCCGGCGCCGGTGAGACCGTCGGGAGGATCCTCCACGGACAGCCAGAACGGCAGCAGGACCACGCCGCCCGCGGTGAGTTGCCAGCCGGTGAAGGTGAGCAGGCCGACGCCCTCGGGGCGGCCCCACCGCTTGGTCAGGGTGATACCCGAGGCCATGCACAGGGCCCCGCCGACCGCGGCGAGGACTCCGACGGCGTCGAGGGAGACCGATCCCTTGAGGACGAGCAGCGCCACGCCCCCGGCGCCCATGAGGCAGGCGAGGGCGTGCCGGGACGTGACGCGCTCGCCGAGGAACAGCGCGGCGAGGACCACCACGAACACGGGCTGCGCCGACATGATCACGGCGGCGACGCCGCCCGGCAGCCGGTAGGCGGCGGCGAAGAGCAGGAAGTTGAAGGCGCCGATGTTCAGGACGCCCAGCACCAGTGCGCGCCACCACCAGAGTCCGGCGGGAAGTCGCCGGCCGAGGGCCAGCAGGACCAGCCCGCCGGGCAGGGCCCGCACGGTGGTCGCCAGGAGCGGCCGGTCCGGCGGCAGCAGTTCGGTGGTCACCAGGTAGGTGCTGCCCCAGACCGTCGGCGCCAGGCCGGTCAGGGCCGCGGTGGGCAGGTTCTGTCTGTTCGTCATCTCGCTTCACGTCTCGCCTCGTGGCTCGCGGGGTGTCGTGGTCGGCGTTGTCCGTCGATCGGTCGGCCTGGTGGTGTGGCGCGAGCTCGTCCGGGCACGAGCGGGCACGTCCAGGCACGTCCGGGCACGTCCGGGTCCGGACGCGGGAGGTGGGGTGGGGGCGGCGCGGCGGTACGGCTTCGGGGACTCCGGCGGGGCCCCGACCGGAGGCTCGTCCGGTCGGGGCCGGCCGGGGGCGTGCCCGCCGTGTGCGCCCGCCATCAGTGTCGGGCCGGGCGCATCGATGAGTCCAACACATGCTTGTCACCTGATGCATCGCGTATCACGATGGATCGATGGAGCTCCAGCAGATGCGTTACGTGATCGCCGTGGCCGAGACGAACAGCTTCACGAGGGCCGCCCAGCGTTGCCTGGTGGTGCAGTCCGCACTCAGTCACCAGATCGCGCGCCTGGAGAAGGAGTTGGGCACGAGGCTCTTCGAACGCACCAGCCGCCGGGTCCGGTTGACCCCGGCGGGCGCGGCCTTCCTGCCGGCCGCGCGGCAGTGCCTGGACGCCGCGGACCGGGCGGCCGCCGAGGTCGCGGCGGCCGTCGGGGAGGTGCGCGGGCGTCTGACGGTGGGGCTGATCCCCACGGTCGCCGCCGTGGACGTCCCCGCCGTCCTCGGGGAGTTCCACCGGCGCCATCCGAAGGCCCGGGTCAGCCTCGGCGTGGGGGCGAGCGACGAACTCGTCGAGCAGGTCAGGCAGGGCGGGGCCGACGTGGCCTTCCTCGGCATTCCGGTCACGGCGCGTCCCCGGGGCGTGATGGCGCGGGAACTGGCCCGGGAGCGGCTGGTCGCCGTGGTCTCCCCTGGGCACCCGCTCGCCGGCGAGACCTCGGTCGACCTCCGCCGGCTGGCCTCGGAGGAGTTCGTGGACCTCCCGGCGAAGACCGCGGGCCGGGCCCAGTCCGATCTGGCCTTCGCCGCCGCGGGTCTCACCCGCGAGGTCGTCTTCGAGGTGACCAACGCGGACTACCTGGCCCGGCTGATCGGCGCCGGTCTGGGGGTGGCGCTGCTCCCGCCGTCGTACGTCGCGAGCCTGACGGGGCTGGTCACGATCGAGGTCGCGGACGCACCGGTCCGCGCCGAGTACGTGGTCTGGAGCCGGGAGGGCTGCCCCCCGGCTGCCGCCGCCTTCCTTGAGCTGCTGGGCATCACGGTGGAGTGAGCCCTGGCGTCCCGGGTCCGGGTCCGGGTCCGGTCCGATCCCGGCCTCCCCGTTCCTGAGGGCCCCGGCGCTCCCGGTTCCACGGACGGGTCGGACGTCCGGCATCATCCGATCGGGGGATGCCCGGTCGAGCGGGACGGGCGATGCCCGGCGGGGCCCCGGGCCGTGATCATCGGGGCATGCCCATCATCGAAGTCACCGGACTGCGCAAGTCCTACGGAGGCCGGCCCGTCGTCGACGACGTGTCCTTCACCGTCGGGGAAGGCGAGGTCTTCGGCGTGCTCGGCCCGAACGGCGCGGGCAAGACGACCACGGTCGAGTGCGTCGCGGGACTGCGGACGCCCGACGCCGGACGGGTCCGGGTGGCCGGGTTCGACCCGCGCACCGACCGCCGGGACGTCACCCGCGTCCTCGGCGTGCAGCTCCAGCGGAGCGCGCTCCAGGAGAACCTGACCGTCCGGGAGGCCCTGCGGCTGCACAGCGCGTTCCACCCGGCCCCGGCCGACTGGCGGGCGCTCGCCGACCGGCTCGGCCTGACCGACCGGCTCGACGTCCGCTTCGGGGTGCTCTCCGGCGGCCAGCGGCAGCGCCTGTCCATCGCGCTCGCCCTCGTCGGCCGCCCCCGGGCGGTCGTGCTCGACGAACTCACCACGGGGCTGGATCCGCGGGCCCGGCGCGACACCTGGGCGCTGGTCGAGGACGTGCGCGACTCCGGGGTGACCGTCCTCCTCGTCACCCACGTCATGGAGGAGGCCCAGCGTCTGTGCGACCGGATCGCCGTCCTCGACGCGGGCCGGGTCGTCGCCCTCGACACGCCCGCCGGGCTGATCCGCCGCACCGACGCCGCCACGGTCGTCACCTTCACCCCCTCCCGCCCCGTCGACGACCTCGACCTGGCCGCGCTGCCCGGCGTGCTGTCCGTGCGGCGGGACGGGGACGGGGACGGGGACGGGCACGGGCACGGCCACGACGGCGACGGCCACGGGGACGGCCACGACGGGCACGGGCACGGGGACGGCGACGGCCACGGGGACGGCCACGACGGGCACGGAGGTGCGGCCGGGGGCGGCCGGGTGAGCGTGTGCGGGACGGACGAGACGGTCGGGGCGCTGATCGCGCTGCTCGCCGGGCACGGCATCACGGCGCACCGCCTCCGGGTCGTGAACCCCACGCTGGACGACGCCTACCTCCGCCTCACCGGACGGGAGGCCTGAGGTGTCCGCGTCGACGGCCGTGCTGAAGGCCGAGGCCCGTCTGGTCGTCCGTCACCGCGCCGGGGTGTTCTGGGTGGTGGCCTTCCCGACCCTGCTGCTGGTCGTCCTCGGTCTGCTGCCGGCCTTCCGCGCGGCGGACCCGGCGCTCGGCGGCCGGCGGATGGTCGACGCCTACGTCCCCGTGCTGGTGCTGCTCGCCGTGATCATGTCCGGTACGCAGGTCATGCCGGGGGTCCTGGTCGGCTACCGGGAGCAGGGCGTCCTGCGCCGGATGTCCACCACGCCGGTCCGGCCGCTCACCCTCCTGACGGCGCAGATAGCCCTCCACGCCGTCACGGCCCTCGGCTCGGTGCTCCTCGTCCTGGCCGTCGGCCGGGTCGTCCACGGCGTGCCGCTGCCCGGGCACCTGCCGGGCTACGCGCTGGCCCTCGCCCTCGCCGTCCTGGTGGCGCTCGCGCTCGGCACCGTCCTCGCCGCGGTCGCCCCGACCACGAAGCTCGCCACCGGCGTCGCCACGGTCGCGTTCTTCCCGCTGGCCGTCTCCGCGGGGCTGTGGGGCCCGGCCCAGGTCCTGCCGGAGGCCGCCCGGCGCATCCTCGGGTCCACCCCGTTCGGGGCGGCCGCCCGGGCGCTCGACCAGGCGATGCGCGGCGCGTGGCCCGACTGGTCCGCGCTCGGGGTGACGGCGTTGTGGAGCGCCGTCCTGGTCGCCGCCGCCGTGCGGTGGTTCCGTTGGGAGTGACCGGCTCGCAGAATGGCCCCATGGTGCGTGACGCGGTGCCGCTGGAGGTCCGCTGGGAACAGTTCTACCGGTGGTCGCCGGGCCTCCTGCTGGGCGTCGCCTCGCTGGGGGCGGCGGCCACCGGCGGCCTCGGCGGGGCGGGCGAGCGGTACGGGGCGGCGGCGCTCGTGGGTGCCGCGACCGTGCTGCACCTGTGGTGGAACCGGACGGCCCCCGGGCCGGTGGGACCAGGCCTGACACGGCCCGGACCGTCGGAGCCCGGTACCGCGGGCCAGGTGTACTACGCCCTCCGGTTCGTGATCTCCTGCGCGCTCTGCTGGCTGACCCCGGCCTTCCTCGTCTACGCGTTGATCGGCTACTACGACGCCGTCCGCTGGCTGCCGCCCCGTCTGGCGCGCGCCGGGCTGCTCGCCACGGCCGTGCCGATGTCCGCCGTCAGCGTCGGGGGCTTCCCGCCGACCGGCCCCACCCAGTGGACCGGATTCGCGGCGGTCTACGCGCTCAGCGGCTCGATCGCCCTGCTGCTCCACCACTTCTCCGTCAAGGAGGGCGAGAGCACCCGGGCCAAGGCCGACACCATCGCGGAACTACGGCGCGCCAACGCCCGGTTGGAGGAGGCGATGCGGGAGAACGCGGGCCTGCACGCCCAACTCGTCGTCCAGGCCAGGGAGGCGGGCGTCCACGACGAGCGGCGCCGGCTCGCCGCCGAGATCCACGACACCATCGCCCAGGGACTGGCCGGCATCGTCACCCAGCTCCAGGCGGCCGCCGACAGCGCGGCGCCCGCCACCGCCCGTGACCACGTCGAACGGGCGGCCGCTCTGGCCCGGCAGAGCCTCGGCGAGGCGCGCCGCTCGGTCCGCAACCTCGGCCCGGCGCCGCTGCAGCACGACGCGCTGCCCGGGGCGCTGGAGGGCGTCGTGGCGCACTGGTCGGAATCGACCGGCGTACGGGCCGAGTTCACCGTCACCGGAACCGTGGAGCCGATGCACCACGAGAGCGAGGCGGCCCTGCTCCGCATCGCCCAGGAGGCGCTCGCCAACGTGGGCCGGCACGCGCACGCGACCAGGACCGGCGTCACGCTCTCCTACTTCGACGACGAGGTGAGCCTGGACGTCCGGGACGACGGCCGCGGCTTCGACCCGCTGCGCCCGCCCGTGCGCGGCGCGACCGGAGGCTTCGGGCTCGCCGGCATGCGAGCCCGGGCCGAACGGGTGGCGGGCGCCGTCGAGATCGAGTCGGAACCGGGCACCGGTACCGCCGTCTCGGCCCGCGTACCGTTGGTGCACCATGACTGAACCGCCCGTCACCCTGCTGATCGTCGACGACCACCCGGTCGTGCGGCACGGACTGCTCGGCATCTTCGCGGCCGCCGGGGCCGGATTCGAGGTCCTCGGCGAGGCCGCCGACGGGGTCGCGGCGGTCGCCCTGGCCGAACGGCTCGACCCCGACGTGGTCCTGATGGACCTCCGGATGCCCGGCGGGGGAGGGGTCGAGGCGATCGGGGCGCTGGCGCGCCGCTGCCCGCGCAGCAGGGTGCTCGTGCTCACCACCTACGACACCGACCAGGACACCATCCCCGCGATCGAGGCCGGCGCGACCGGCTACCTCCTCAAGGACGCCCCCCGCGCCGAGCTGTTCACCGCCGTGCGTGCCGCGGCCGAGGGCCGGACGGTGCTGTCCCCGGCCATCGCGGCCCGCCTGGTCTCGCGCGTGCGGTCCCCCGGCGGCGCGGCCCTGAGCACGCGGGAGACCGAGATCCTGCGCCTGGTCGCGAAGGGCGGCTCCAACCGCGCGGTGGCCGCCGTGCTGTTCATCAGCGAGGCCACCGTGAAGAGCCACCTCACCCACATCTACGGGAAGCTCGGCGTCAACGACCGCGCGGCGGCGGTGGCCACCGCCTACGACCGGGGCATCCTCGGCTGAAGCCGGGGTCCGGCCGGAACCGGGGCCCGGCCGGAACCGGGGCCCGGCCGGAACCGGGGCGTGGGGTGAGGCGCCTACCGCCCCCGCCGGTGGACGGCGAGCCGGTCCCTACGGCTGCTGCCGGGCGGTCGCCGCGGTGGTGGAGACCAGCTGCCCGGTCGCGGTGAGGGCGAGGCGTGAGAAGAGGGTGCCGGAGAACCCGAAGAGCAGGGCGATCGCGAGGGCGATGGGCCGCGCGGGGGCGTTCCAGGAGTTGTCGAGGAACACGTGGCCGAGGAGGTTCAGCTCCGGATCGGCGAGCATCCGGACCAGCAGCAGACCGCCGACGGCGGCGAGCGCCCCGCCGACCGGGGCGAGGACCAGGATGCCCCAGGAGGCGGGCCGTTGGGAGCGCATCACGCCGACCACCGGGGACAGGAACCCGCCCAGCGCGCCGAGGACCATCGTCGGATGGTGGCCGAGCGTCACACCGATCAGGAAGACGGCGCCGAGTCCGGTGGTGGCGAGCCACAGGGCGGTCCGCTGCTGCTCGTACTCGCGCTCGGCCTCGGCGTCCTCCCGGTCGTGCAGGTACTCGGTGGCGGCGCCCAGGAGGGCGGCGGCCTCCGGGCCGGTGGCGGGTGCCGCGGCGATCTCGGCCGCGAGTTCCGCGTCGCCGGGGAGGCCGGTGGCGGCGAGGCGCAGCCGCAGCGCGCGGAGCCGTGCGGTGGTCTCGCCGGGCGGCTGGAGGGGGAGGAGACGGCGCTCGGCGCTGTGCAGCACCCGCCAGGCGGCGGCCAGTTTGGACAGCGGGATGGCGATGACCCACGTGGTGGGGCGGAGCCGCCAGACGACCATGCTGGTGTTGTCCAGCCCGTCGAGCTGCGCGGTGACCGCCGCGATCGCGGCGGCCCGGGCCGGCTCGGCTCGGTCCGGGTCGGCTCGGCCCGGGTCCTCGGGGGTGCCGGCCGCGAGCACGGCCAGCTGGGCGCGGGCGTCGGCCACACGGCCCTGCAACTGCCGGTAGCGCGGGGCGGCGATGAGGCCCCGGCTGGTGAAGAACACGATGGCCAGGTAGGCGAGGCACACCACCGCCAGTGCCCAGCGGTCGCTCCCCGCAACGGACTCCCACATCCCGCGCCCCCTCCGCCGACTCCCGCTCCGCCCCGGCGTACTGCCGGCCGCCGCCCCGGTTGCCGCCCCGGTCGCCGCTGGGGCACCGCGCCTTCGTTGGGGTCATCGTGCCGCAGGAGCCCTGCGCGCGGGGGCGATTGCACGACTTCCCGATGGACGGACGTCCTGACCGTCGGACGTTCCTACCGTCGGTCGTCCTGACCGTCGGATGTCCGGACGTCCGGACTGTCCGACGATCCGCAAACGGCATCGGCACGTCGGCGCGGAGGGAGCGTGCGGTTCAGGACCGGGACCGGCCGGGGCCGGGTTCGGGTTCGGGTTCGGGGTCGGGTTCGGGGTCGGCAGCCGGAGGGGTGCCGGAGTCCGTGGCCCCGCCGGGGGGCCGCCGGCGGGCGGCGCGGTGCAGGACGAGTTGGGGCAGGACGAGCCAGGTGGTGGTGAACCAGAGCAGGACGGCGCCGCTGAGGATCCACGCGGCGGTGTCGTTGCCGGTGGCCGTGCGCAGCAGGAGGAGCAGGGCGAAGGCCATGGTCAGGGCCAGGGTGACGAGGCCGATGGCGATGAGGCGGCCGGCGATGCGGATCAGTTCGGGTTTCAGGCCGTGGCCGGCGAGGAAGCGGTGGAAGGCCACGGGGGCGATGAGTGCGCCGGTGGAGACGGCGCCGAGCAGGACGGTGGCCACGTAGAGGTCGTGGTCGAAGTCGGGCAGGCCGGCGAAGCGCGGGGTGAAGGCGACGCCGATGAGGAAGCCGAAGAGGATCTGCGCGCCGGTCTGCGCGACGCGGACCTCCTGGAGCATGTCGGTCCACAGGCGGTCCGCCCGTTCCGCGGGCGTCTCGTCGCGGCCGGTGCGCGGTGCGGCCGGGGTGCTGTCGGTCGTCACGGTGGGCCTCTCCGGCGGGTGTCCCGGCCCGGCCTGGTCATGCGGGGTGTCCGGCGCCGATGTCCTGCACGTCGCGGAAGGACAGCGCCCGCCGGTGCCCGGTGGTGCGGGTGGTGAGGGGGTCGAGGAGGAACCCGACGTGGTCTCCCCAGTCGGCCCGGTCGCGGATGCGGCCCGCGAACCACGCGGCGGCGTCGGTGAGGACGGGGACGCCGTCCGGGCCGGGGGTCCAGGCGACGGACGCGAACTTGTCGACCTCGTCGCCGGTGCGGCCGCCGAAGAGCTCGGCGAGGTCGTGGCGCCGCCTCGGCAGCAGGTGAACCGCCAGGGTGGCGGCGCGCGAGGCGACGGCGTAGGTGTGGTTCGCCTTGGAGATCCACACGGTGAACCGGGGCGGCCGGATCGAGCACTGACCGGCGAAGCCGACCAGGCAGCCGGCCCGTTCCCCGTCGGCCGCCGCGGTGACGATCTGGACCGGGTAGTCCAGCAGGTCGACGAACGCGTCGAAGTCGTTCATGCTGCCGTCTCCTCTCGCGGTGGTCATACCCGCAACCCGTGCCCGCGGATCCCGGAGGTCCCACCCGGCCCGGAGGTCCCGCACGTCCCGGGAGCCCCGCCCGTTCCGCAGGCCGTTGGCGGGCCGCCCGGGCACGGCCGCGGGCCCTTCGGCGCGGCTCGGCGGTGGGGCTCGGCGGTGGGGCTCAGCGCGGCGTGGGCCGGCCCCCGCGCCGGAACCGGACCGCGGAGACGACCACGGCCACGGCCAGGACCGCGATACCGATGAAGAGCAGGTAGAGCAGTCCGTCGACGACCACGCCGACG
This sequence comes from Kitasatospora sp. NBC_00458, assembly GCF_036013975.1. NCBI lineage: Bacteria > Bacillati > Actinomycetota > Actinomycetes > Kitasatosporales > Streptomycetaceae > Kitasatospora > Kitasatospora sp. NBC_00458. The sequence goes on along the minus strand of NZ_CP107904.1, from coordinate 1,765,875 downwards.
AGTCCGAGCACGACCGCGGCGAGGAGCAGGAAGAGTACGAGTGCCATGCCGGCCTCCTTGGATGTCTCTGTGCGGGGCCCCGGTGAGGGGTCCCCCCGGTGCGGCGGGGGCGCCGGGCCCCCGCCGCACGGTCAGCGTGCCGTCCGCGTCCCCCGGGACGCCCCGGAGGCGGTCAGGGAAGCCGTTCCCGGGGCGGGGACCGGCGGGGGTGCCGGGTCGGGGCCGGGACCGGGGACCGGCGGGCCCGGCACCGGGGGAACCGGGTCCGGCGGCGCCGGGTACGGCCGGGGGTCGCCCGGGGCGGGATCCGGAGTCGGGCGCCCGGGGCCGGGTGCCGGGGGCCCGGGCAGCGGGGGACGGGTGTCCGGGTCGGACGGGACGGGGTAGGTCATGGCGTTCCTCCCTGTGCTGAAGGTGTTCCGACCGGTGTGCGCACCGGTCCGTTCTCACCGGTCCGTTCTTTCACCGGCGCCGGTGCTCACCGGCCGAGGGCGTGTTCGAGCTGCTGCTTGTTCATCTTCGAACGGCCCTTGACGCCCCGCTGCCTGGCCTCGTTGTAGAGCTGGTCGTACGTCGGCCCGGCGGCGCCGCTGTGCGAGCGCTTCCCGCCGCGGTGGCCGGAGGAGACGTCGTGCGTGGAGCTGCGACTGGCGGTCCTGGACTCGCCGTGCCGCGCACGCTCCTTGTTGACCGTGCGGGCGGCGATCTCCTCCGCCCGCGCCTCGCTCTCGCCGCGGTCCAGGGCGCTCTCCTTGATGTGCTCGTACTGGCGCTCCCGCTTCGGGCTCGATCCCCTGGGCATGGTGCGTGCTTCCTTCCGCAGGCCGTCCACCGGCGTGCCGCCGGCGGCTGGGCCTCCACGTCTACCCGGTGCGCGCCGGTCGACACGGCCCCGCGCCGCCGGAGTTCGGGTACGTCCGGCGGGCCGGTCCGCCCGACCGGCCGGTTGGGCGGGCGGATCCGGGGCAGGCGCGCGGTATGTTGCTGTTCAGACCACCCGGTGTGTACCCGGTCCAGGGCGATACCGCCCTGTTGACGGAGAGCCTCGCCCGGGAGGGCCCGTTGCGCGGGGCACGCTGCCTCGACCTCGGGACCGGCACCGGCGCGCTCGCGCTGGCGGCGGCCGGTCGCGGGGCCCGGGTGACCGCGGTGGACGTGTCCTGGCTGGCTCTGGCGACCGCGGGCCTGAACGGCTGGTTCCACCGGCGCCGGATCCGGCTGCGCCACGGCGACCTGGCCGGGCCCGTCCGGGGCCGGCGGTTCGACCTGGTGCTGAGCAACCCGCCCTACGTGCCCGCCGAGGGGGCCGGGAGCCCCCGGCGTGGCATCGCGCGGGCCTGGGACGCGGGACCGGACGGCCGGCTGCTGCTCGACCGGATCTGCCGGGAGGCCCCCGGCCTGCTGGCGCGCGGCGGCGTCCTGCTGCTGGTGCAGTCCTCGCTCGCGGACGTCCCGGCGACCCTGCGCGCGCTCGGGCGGGCCGGGCTGGCGGCCGAGGTGGTGGCCCGGCGGCGCCAGGGGTTCGGGCCGGTGATGACCGGGCGGGCCGCGTGGTTCGAGAGCCGCGGCCTGATCGACCCGGGCGTCCGGGAGGAGGAGCTGGTGGTGATCCGTGGCGCGCGCCCTGCCTGACCCGCCGAGTCCGGGCCGCTCGCCGGAGCCGGCGGACGCGTCCTGCCCGCCGAGTCAGCCCTGCCCGCCGCGACCGTCCGAGGCACCGCGACCGTCAGAGGCAGCGGGACCGCCGGAGCCGCCCCGCTCGTACGGGCCGCACCGTCCGGAGGCCGGTGTCCCGCGGTGGGTGCGGCTCACCGAGCGCGGGCCGGTGCTGATCGAGGGCCCGGTGGAGGTCGTGCTCCCGGACGGCGGCACGGTCCGCTCCGACCGCCCGGTGGTGGCCCTGTGCACCTGCGGCCGCAGCCGCCGCTACCCGTTCTGCGACACCAGCCACCGCCGCCACCGCCCCGGCGGTTCACCCGCTCCCGGTGAGCGGCCCACCACGCGGTGAGCCGTCGGGCGGCGCCCCGCCGGTCAGCGGTCCGCCCCGGAGCGAGCTGTGCCCGGCGGCCCAGGACGCCGTCAGGTGGGCGGCGAGCCGGTCCTCGGCGAGCGAACTCGCGGCGATCCCGAAGGCGACGTCGCCCGCCAGCCCGGGCTCCGACGCGAGCAGCGGAGCGATCACGCCGTGCCGGACCAGCTGTTCGTGCACGGCGTCGGCCTCCACGTGCTCCTCGTAGAAGCGGGTGCCGGCCGGGCCCGCGCCCAGTCGCTCGAAGGCTCGCGCGAGCCGTGCGGACCCGGGCGAGGAGGTGATCTCCACGGCCGCGAACTGCCCGACCAGCGCGCCCCGCAGCGCCCGGTGCAGGCCGAACAGCGACATCAGGTCGACGACCGCCAGCGCGGGGGCGGCCGCCGCGTCGACGTAGCGGCCGTACGCGGGATCCAGGCCGAAGTCCGCCATCATCTCGGCGAACAGCCGGGAGTGGGCCCGGTCCGGGTGCCCCGCGCCGTACTCGTCGTACTCGACGGAGAGGAAGGCCGCCTGCGCCGCGCCGCCGAGCCGGGGAGCCGCCCACAGCTGCGGATCGGCCTCCTTGAGGTGGTAGAGCGAGCGGTGCACCAGGTACTCGCGGGCCTGCCAGCGTTCGCCGCGGGCGAGCAGGAAGTGGGAGGGCCCGGTGCCCGTGCGCGGTTCGGTGAGCAGCCGGTCGAGCAGCTCGTCGAGCGGGGGCGGCTCGCCCGTCTCCTCCCGGACGGCGGCCAGGAAGTGCCGCTCCAGCCCGCGGCGCAGCCGTAGCAGTTCAGGGTCCCATTCCCAGTCCGGGTCGACGCCCTCGAAACCGCGGTAGTGCAGTTCGTAGCAGACGTAGAGGGCCAGCTGGAGGTCCCCGCCCCAGGGGTCGTCCGTGCCGGCCGGGTACGGCCGGAGCCGGTCCGTGCCGCCGGGCGGGCCGGTGGCGAGGGCGGTCCGGACGCACTCGGAGAGCGGACCGCGCGGGGCGGGCAGGCGGGGTGCTCGGGGTGTCTCGATCACGGTGGCCTCCGGGGGCGGGGGCGGCGTTCAGGCCGCGTCGGGTCGGGCTGCACGCGTGCGGGACGCGCCCAGGTGCTGTGCGTCGACGGCGTGGGCGTCCGCGGCGTGGATGTCCGCGGGTCGGGCGTCCGCACCGGGCGCCTCGGGCCGGGACCAGTCGGACGGCGCCGAATCGAGTTCGAGGGTGCAGCACTTGGCGCCGCCGCCGGCTTTGCGGAACTCCGACACGTCGACGCCGACCGGCTCGAACCCCCGCTCGGAGAGCCGGTCGGCCAGCCGGTCCGCGGTGTTGGGGAGCACGACGTGACGTCCGTCGCTGAAGGCGTTCAGCTCGAAGCGCGCGGCCTCCTCCCGGGTCGCGAGCAGTGCGTCCGGGAACAGCGCCTCCAGCCTCGCCAGGCCGGCCCGGTCGAAAGCCCCGGGGTAGTACGCCGCCTCGGTGTCGCTGAGGACGCACAGTGCGGTGTCGAGGTGGTAGAAGTGCGGGTCCGCCAGCCGCAGGGTCACCACCGGGCGGCCGAGCCGCCGGCGGACCTCGTCGTGGGCCGCCGGCTCGGTGCGGAAGCCGGTTCCGGCTAGCAGGGTCCGGCCCGCGGCGAGGATGTCGCCCTGCCCCTCGTTGACGTGCGCCGCCATGCCGACCTCGGTGAACGGGCGGCCGGTGAACCAGCGCCAGAACGCCAGCGCCTCCGGGGCCCGTTCCGGGTGGCGGAACCGGGCGACCAGGACCCGCCCGTCGACCACCGTCGCCGCGTTCGCGCTGAACACCATGTCGGGCAGCCCCGGCACCGGTGCGGCGAACTCCACCCGGTGCCCGAGCGAGCGGTACACGTCGACCAGGTGCTCCCACTGCCGGACCGCCAGCGACCGGTCGACCGGTCTGCCGGGGACCATCCACGGGTTGATCGCGTAGTCCACCGAGAAGTACGTGGGCGGGCACATCAGCAGTCGACGGGGGCGCGCGGCGCGTTCCGGGCGGGACATGGCGGTCACTCCTCCGGTTCGACGGGCCCCCGGCGAGCGTCTGCCCGGTGGCGGGCCCGCCACTCGGAATCCGTCCCGGTCTTCCGGGAACGGGCCGGGGGAACCGGCCGGGGCCGCGCCGGACGGAGGTTTCGGATCGGCGGACCGGAGCAGACGCCCCGGAGACGCCGGAGCGACCGCGCCCGGCCCGAGGACGGAGGAGCGACGCCATGAGCGCCGGCAAGAAGATGAAGAACGTCGCCGAGAAGGCGAAGGGCAAGGCGAAGGAGACCGTCGGCAAGGCCACCGACGACCCGGGCCTGAAGGCCGAGGGCCGGGCGACCCAGGCGAAGAGCGACATCAAGCAGGCCGGAGAGAAGCTCAAGGACGCCGCCGGGCACTGATCGTCCGCCGCCCCGCTGCTCCGCTCGTCCGCGAGGGCGGCCCGCGGTGCGTACGCTCGGCCGGTACGACGCCCGACGCTCCGGGGCCTCCCCGGCCCCGGAGCGTCCCGGCGGCCGGACCCGTCGCGACCCGCCGCGACCCGGGCACCGGGTTCCGCCGGCCGTCCCGGGGTAGACGCGAGGTCCGGACCGGACGTGAGGAGAGGCGAGGTGACGTCGTGCGCTGTGTCCCCTCGCTCGACGTCGACCTGGACGGAGCGCCCGGGTCGGAAGGCCTGGCGCGAAGGGCCGCAGGACGCTTCCTCGGCGAGCTGGCCGGCCTCGACCGGGGCGGGCTGAGCCCGCAGACCCGGCGGGACGCCGTCCTGGTGGTCGGTGAACTCGTGGGCAACGCGTGCCGCCACGCACCGGGCCCGTGCCGGCTGATCATGGCCGTCGCCGACGCGGGCGTCGAGATCGCCGTCGAGGACACCAGCCCCGAGCTGCTCCGGCCGGCCGGGAAGCCGGGGCCGTCCGGGTACGGGCTGCTCGTGGTGGCCACCATCGGCCGCCGGGTGCACGCCGTCCGCACGGCCACCGGCAAGATCGTCGAGACGACCGTACGGAACCGGGGAGGGACGATGCGGCCTATCGTGGAATGACGACGTGGGAGGAGCAGGCCATGGAAGCCGACCGTGTCCCCGGGGGACTCTCGGTGACGGTCAGCCCCTCCGGGCGGAGCGTGGTCGTCCGTCCCGAGGGCGAACTGGACCACGACACGGCGCAGCCGCTGCGCGAGGCACTGGAGACGGTGCTGCGCGGCCCGCCCGGACCGGTCGTCGTCGACTGCGACGGCCTGTCGTTCTGCGACTCCACCGGTCTGAACCTGCTGCTGCGCACCCGCCTCGCGGCCGAGGACGGGGGCCGCACGCTGGTGCTCGCCGGGCCCAGCCCGATGGTGGCCCGCATGCTGGAGATCACCGGCGCCGAGGGGATCTTCCGCATCTTCCCCTCGGTGGTCGAGGCGCTCGCCGGTCAGGACGGCTGATGCCGCCCGACGCCGAGCGGAGCCTGGCCCTGCGGTCCGCCACGGGGGCGGTCACCCGGTCCCGCGCGTTCACCCGGGAGGCCCTGGTCGACTGGGGCTGGCTCCCGGCCGCCGGGGGCGAGCGCAAGGCGGTGGCCGAGGACGTCCTGCTGATCGTGAGCGAGCTCGTCACCAACGCCGCCCGCCACGTCGGCGGCCCGATCGAGCTGCGTCTGCGCCGCTCGCCGTCGGGGCTGCGGGTGGAGGTGTCCGACGAGAGCCCCGAGCCGCCCGTGCTGCGGCGCAACGACGACCCGGCGGTTCCCGGCCGGCACGGGCTGCGGGTGGTCGCGCTGCTGTCCTGGGCCTGGGGGAGCGTGCCCGGTGCGCGCGGCAAGACCGTGTGGTCGGAGATCTCCGCCCCGCCCGCGGCGGGCGCGGGCCGCCACCCGGACTGACACCACCCTGACCCGCTCGGCACCGCCCGGCACCGTCGGCGGCCGGGTCCTAGGCTGGAACCTCGACACGGTGCCCAGCACCGTCCCCGGCCGCCCGTCCACGTGCGCCGGGGCCCTTGGCGGAAACGGACCGGGGAAGGCGGATGTCGGAACCGCAGAGCGAGAGCGCCCGGCTGCGGGCCACCATCGACCGGCTGCGCAGCGAGGTGGAGGGACAGCGCCGTGCCATGCGCACGCGCGCCGTGATCGAGCAGGCCAAGGGCATCCTGATCGAGCGGATCGCCTGCACCCCGGACGAGGCGTTCAGCCATCTGGTCCAGCTCTCCCAGGACAGCAACCGCAAACTCGTCGAGATCGCCGCGGACCTCCTCGGGACCGCCGCGCCGCCGGACGGCGACGAGCCCGCCTCGTTCCCCGCGCCGCCGTCCGCGCCGTTCCCCGGCCCCGGGGAGTCCGGTCCGGCGGGGGACGGCCCGGACTCCCCGCGGCCCCGGGCCGTCGCCGCTCCCGCGGGCGGGGACTTCGCGGCCCGCTACCACGTCGCCGCCTCGGCCCTCGCCTCGGCCGAGTCGCCCGACGAGCTCGCCGCCCTGCTCACCGAGACGGCCCTCGCCCCGCTGGGCGTCGGCGCGGTCGCCCTCACCGTCCTGGAACCGGACGGCGCGCTGCGGCTGGTGGCCAGCCACGGCGTCCCCTCCCACCAGCTCAGCCAGTGGCAGCGGATCCCCCCGAACATGTCCCTGCCGCTGACCGATTCCGCCCGCGGCGGCGCCACCGTCTGGGTGCGGCGCTCCGAGTTCGCCTCCCGCTACCCCGACCTGAAGGGCGAGGACCTCGTCCCCGGCGACACCGTCTGCGCCCTGCCGCTGCGCACCGGCGAGCAGTTGATCGGCGCGATGAAGCTCGGCTGGCCCGGGACGTTCCGTCCGGACCGGCCCACCGAGCGCTACCTCTCCGCGCTGGCCCGGCTGTGCGCCGCCCAGCTGCTGCGGGTGCTCGCCCCCGACGAGGACGAGGCGGGGGTGCCGGTGCCCGCCGGGGAGCCGTGGTTCCGGGCGGTGCTGGACGCCCTCCTCGACCCGGTCCTGATCCTGCACGCCGTGCGCGAGCCCGAGGGCAAGGTCACCGACCTGCGGGTCGCGCACGCCAACGCCGCCACCGTCGACCTGGCCGGCCGCACCGGCCAGGACATCACCGGCCGGCTGCTCAGCGAGCTCTACCCCGGCATGGTCTCCTCGGGGACCTTCCAGCACCTGCTCGACGTCGCGGCCTCCGGCCTGCCCTACGAGGGGGAGGCGGAGCAGTACGTCGAGATCGTCGGCGGCGCCGTCCACGGCTCGACCATGACGCTGCACGCCACGCCGTTCCTCGACGGGGTCCTGGTCAGCTGGCGCACCCACGACGAACAGGAACGCCGGGAGCAGCAGCTCGCCCAGGCCCAGCGGCTGGCCGGCCTCGGCACCTGGCAGTGGGAGGTCTCCACCGCACGGCTCGACTGCTCGCCCGAGGTCTTCCGGCTGCTCGGCCTGCCGGAGCGGGCCGCGTCCGGCACGCTCACCCCGGCCGAGGCGGAGGCCGCCGTCGCGCCCGCCGACCGCGAGGCCGTCCGGCTCCTGGCCGAACGGCTGCTCGCCGGGCACGCCTCCGCCACGCTGGAGTTCCGGGTGGTCCGCCCGGACGGCATCGCGCGGACCGTGCGGGCGATCGCCGAGACCGTCCCCGGGAACCGGGACGGCGAGGTCCTCGCGGTGCGCGGCGTCATCCAGGACATCAGCGCCTGGCGGCACACCGAGAAGGCGCTCGCCGACACCCGGGCCCGGCTCGCCGAACAGGTCCGCCAGACCGCTGTCGAGCACCGCGCCGTCCGCGCCCTCCAGCACGCGCTCATGGACGTGCCGAGCAGTCCGCCCGCGCCCAACCTGGACGTCGCGGCCCGCTACCTGCCCGCCGAGAGCGAGACCCGGGTCGGCGGCGACTGGTACGACGTCCTCACCCTGCCCGACGGCACGGTCCTCATCGTGGTCGGCGACGTCTCCGGGCACGGACTGCGGGCCGCCGCCGGCATGGCACAGCTGCGCGACGCGCTGCGCGGCCTGGCCTTCACCGGCGCGGAACCGGACCGGCTGCTCCAGCTCCTCAACGAGTTGCTCTGCCACCTCGGCGCCGACTTCATCGCCACCGCCGTCTGCGGCCGGCTCGACCCCGTGCGGCGCACCCTGACCTGGGCCCGGGCCGGGCACCTGCCGCCGCTGCTGGTCCACGACGGGGTCGCCCGCTACCTGGACCCGCCCGTCGGGCCGCTGCTCGGCGCCCACCCGGCAGCCGTCTACCGCAGCGCGGTCCTCGCCCTCGAACCGGACGACCTGGTGCTGCTCTTCACCGACGGGCTGGTCGAGCGGCGCGACGAGGGCCTCGACCGGGGCCTGGAACGCCTGCTCAGGGCGGTGGAGGAGTACAAGGTGCCGGGGATCCCGGGCTGCCTCGACCACGTGCTGCGCCGGCTGCGGGCCCCCAACCCGCAGGACGACACCTGCGTCATCGGCATCCGGCTGGCCTGAAGGTCCAGCCCGGTCCGGTCCGGCCCGGGCGCGGCCCCGGCCGGGCGTCGGGGCGTGGCTCGATCGGTGGCGCGCAGGGCGGTTCGTCCGCCGGTGGGCGGGTATCAACACAGAACGGAGTGTCGGGTCAGAGACCCCCTCCGGACCGGCGGTCGGGCTGCGCCTCCGCCGGGTTCACGGCACGCTCACCGTGCCGGGATGCCGACGCCTGAAGAAGCCGGGTGCCACGGTCTCCCATCCCCTTTCCTGCGCGCCCCCTCGGCGGCCGTCCGTCGCCGTCCGCGGGCGGACGCGGTGCCCCGTCCGCACGGGGTGCGGCGGCGCAGGGACCAGCCAGGGAGATGACCCCCCGTGCCCGCCCTCACCATCGCGACGCCGACCGCGCACGCACCGACAGCGCACGCTCCGACCGCACAGCCCACGACCGCACAGGACTTCCCCCGGCCGACCCCCGCCCGGATGCGGGCGATGGGCAAGGCCGAGGCCAGGGCGGTGAGCGACGCCCTGTTCGAGCGCCTCACCGCACTGGAACCCGAATCGGCCGCCTACGGCTACGTGCGCGGCACGATCATCGAGCTCAACATGCCGCTGGTGCGGTTCGTCGTCGGGGGCTTCCGCAACGGCTCCGCCGAGCGGGACGACCTCCTCCAGGTCGGCACGGTCGGCCTGATCAAGGCGGTCGACGGCTACGACCACCGGCGGGGCGTGGTGTTCGTGACGTACGCGATCCCGACCATCGCGGGCGAGATCAAGCGGTTCTTCCGCGACACCTCCTGGCCGGTGCGGGTGCCGCGCAGTCTGCAGGAGCTCTACCTGAAGGTCGCCCGCCGCTCCACCGTCCTGGAGCAGGAGCTCGGACGGGTGCCCACGGCGGAGGAACTGGCCCTGGACCTGGGCCTGGACACCGACGAGGTCGCCGCCGCGCTCGGAGTGGGCCGCGCCTACCGTTCCGACTCGTTGGACGCGCTGCGCGAGGACCGCGAGGACGAGACCGGCAGCGCGCTGATCGACCGGCTGGGGGAGCACGACCGCAACCTCGCCCTGGTCGAGTTCCGGGAGTCCGTGCGGCCGCTGCTCGGGGACCTCTCGCCGCGCGAGCGCACGGTCCTGATGCTGCGGTTCTGGGGCGACTGCACCCAGTCGGAGATCGCCGAGGAGCTCGGCTGTTCGCAGATGCAGGTCTCCCGGTTGCTGGCCGCCACCCTCGGCAGCCTGCGGGAGCGGCTGGCCGACCCGGCGGCGGAGAGCCGCTGAGGGAGCCGGGGGGAGCCGCGGGGTAGCCCGCCCGGGGTCCGCCGGGCGGTCCGGTGGGTGGTCCGCCGGGCGGGGCGGACGGCCGTGCACGCCGGGCCTGATTGAGGAGCCGGGAACGGGAAAGGCGCAGGGGTGGCCTCCGCAACGGCGGAGGGCGACAGCCGAGGGGGGCAGAACGGAGATCGTCGTGATCGTCCTCGGAGTCATCCTCCTCGTCATCGGATTCGTCACCGGAATTTCCATCCTGTGGACCATCGGCCTGGTCCTGGCCCTCATCGGCCTGATCCTGTGGATCATGGGCGCGGTAGGCCACGAGGTCGGCGGCCGCCGCCACTACTACTGACCGGACCGGCGTGCCCGAAGCATCCGAAGCACCCGAAGCACCCGAGCCGCCCGAGCCGCGGGACCCTCCGGTCCCGCCCGGGCCCGGAGCTCCGCACCGAAGTACCCCAGTGTCCCGCCGCTGCCGCGGCGTCCTGCCCGGCCCGTCCGCCGGGCGGGACGCCGCGGCGCCGCGTCCACGGCCGCCCGGCCCCGGCAGGGGCGGCCGCGGACGGCGTCCACCGCCTCCGGGCCGCGTCGTCAGGCGTACTGCGGGAGGCGGGCGGTGCGTCCGGTGCCCTGTGGATCCTGGTGGGGCCGACCGTCTCCCGCCGTCCGGACGGGCCGTCCGGCGTCCCCCGTCCGGTCCGGGGCCGCCGTCCGGTGGGTGCCGCCGGGGAAGGTGCCCGCGGCCTCCCCGACGGGGCCCGGCGCCGACGGGGGACAGGGGAAGAAGAGGACGAAGGGGCGGGTGACGAGCCAGGTGGTCAGGGCGAGGTCCTGCGGGTGCGCCAGACCGTCAGGGTGGTCAGCAGACCGACCGCCGAACCGGTCCAGAGGGCGGTGGTGAGGTCCGCCGCGTCGACGACGAGGCCGCCGCAGAGGGCCCCGAGGGCGATCGCGAGGTTGAACACCGAGGTGTTGAGCGCGGTGGCGGCCTCGGTGTCGCGCGGTGCGGCCCGCAGGATCCAGGTCTGGACGCTCACCGGGACGCCGCCGAAGGCGAGCCCCCAGCCGATCAGCAGCACGATGCCGCCGACGGGCGCCGTGCCGACGAGCGGGAAGAGCGCCAGGACCACGGCGAGTGCCAGGCCGATCGCCATGACGACGCTGCGGATGTCGCGCCCCACGGCCGCGCCGACCAGGAAGTTGCCGACGATGCCGGCGACGCCGAAGGCCAGCAGGAGCGGGCCGACCATCCCCGCCTCGATGCCCGAGACGTCCTGGAGGACGGGACTCACGAAGGTGAACGCCGCGAAGTGGCCGCCCACGAGCAGGAAGGTGGTCAGCACCCCGGCCCGCACCGCCGGGTTGCGGAACTGGGCGACCAGGGTGGCGGGCCGGACCGGTTCGGCGGCGGGCATCGCCGGCAGGAGGGCGAAGAGGGCGACCACGACGAGCAGCCCGAGCCCGCCGACGGTCGCGAAGGCCGCCTTCCAGCCGCTGAACTCCCCGATCAGCGTGCCGGCCGGGACACCCAGCACGTTGGCGGCGGTGGCGCCGCCGAAGGTGATCGCGGTGGCCCGGCCGACGAAGGCCTCGGGCACCATCCGGACGGCGATGCCGGCGGCGAGGGCCCAGAAGCCGCCGATGCTGATGCCGATCAGGAAACGCGCGCCCAGCAGCACGGGGAAGTTCGGTGCCGCCAGGGAGAGCAGGTTCGCCGCGGCCATCAGGCCGAGCAGGGCGATCAGGACCGTCCGGCGGTCGCGGCGGCCGATCAGGACGGGCAGCAGCGGGGCGGCGGCCGAGGCGACCAGCCCGGGCACGGTCACCATCAGGCCGGCGACCCCTTCGGAGACGCCGAACGCGCCCCCGATGGGGGTGAGCAGCCCCATCGGCAGCTGCTCGGCGGTCACCATGGCGAACGTGCCGACGGCCACGGCCACCAGGGCCAGCCAGCGTCCCAGCGGCACGGTCCCCGGGTCGGGGGGCTCCGGCGTGGCGTCGGCGGGTGCGGGTCGGGCGGGTTCGACTGTCGTCATGTGAGGTGTTCCTCGGGTGGTGGGCCGGCGGGTTCGGCCGCCGGGCGGAGGCTTCGGGCGAGGGAGTCCGGGGCGAGCGGGGAGGCGAGGGAGTCCGGGGCGAGCGCGGGGTCCGGGGCGAGTGGGGAGTTCGGGGGGAGTGGGGAGTTCGGGGCGAGCGGGGACGTGCCGGGGCCGGGGCGGTCCGTACGCGGCCGCGCCGGGTCCGCGCCCGCCCCGGTGCGCCGGGCGTGGAGCCGCTCGAAGCGCGCCCACTGCTCCTCGGTCACGAGCGCCGTGACCAGCGGCAGCACCGCGCGTTCCTCATGGCCGAGGTGGCCCAGGACGCCCGCGACCAGCGAGCCGGTCAGGTCGGTGAGGAGGTCCGGGCCGGTGTCCGGGGTGGCCAGGGCCTCGTCGACCGCCCCGATCAGGAGGTCGATCGCGAGGTGTTCGGCCTCCAGCGACTCCAGGAGCGCCAGGTCGAACGGCCGGCCGTCGAGCGCCGGCCGGAGCACCGGCCAGAGCGCGTCGTCCTCGGCGCCGTGGTGCAGGCGCAGCGCCGTCTTGAACGGCTCCCAGCCGCCTGCCGTCAGCAGCTCCTCCCGGGGGTCGCCGCCGGTGGCGGGTGCCACGGCGTCCGCGATGGCGCGCAGGTGCTGTCGCAGTACCTCGTGCACGGTGTGCATCACCGTCATGTCGTGCCGGTCGTTCACGGCTGTCCATCCCTCACCCCGCGCCGCCGCGCGGGCGGGCCGGGGGCGGTCCTGTGGTCCGTGCCTGCAAGGTTCTTCCTCCGGAGGGGTCGGTCGGGTGTGCCCGCGGGCCCCGCCCGCCGGGCCCGGGCCCGGATCCGCTTCGCCGCCGCCCGCCCGACGGTCCGCAGGACGGACCCCGGGGCGGGCGGGGGAAGGAGGAGCGGCGGGCGGACCGGAGGGCCCGGTGGGTGCGGGGGCAGGGCGGCGCGGCCGCGGGTCGGGCGCGGTCCACCCGGTCCGGACCTCGGTGGACGGCGCTTCCGCGGACCGTCCCACCTTCCCGCCGGGGCGCCTTCGTGATCAACGTAGACTTCGCGCGCTGATCGATAACCCCGGGGTTATCGCACGGGAGGGGGCAGCCGTGGAACTGCGCGACATCGAGATATTCCTGGCACTGGCGGAGGAACTGCACTTCGGCCGGACCGCCGAGCGGCTGCACGTCTCCCAGGCGCGGGTGAGCCAGGCCATCAAGAAGCAGGAACGGCGCATCGGCGCCCCGCTGTTCGACCGCACCAGCCGCACCGTGACGCTCACGCCCGTCGGCCACGTCCTGCGGGGCGAGCTCCAGCAGGCCTACGACCTGATCCACGGCGGTCTGGCCCGGGCCGGCGATGCCGCGCTGGGCGTGCGGGGCACCCTGCGACTGGGGGTCATGGGGATTCTCGGGAACGAGATGCGGCCGGTCATCGAAGCCTTCGAGGCCCGCCACCCGGAGTGCACCGTGGAGGTCGTCGAGTACCACTTCAGCGACCCGTTCGGCATGCTGCGGGCCGGCCGGCTCGACGCGCAGGTGACCTGGCGCCCGGTGCACGAGCCGGACCTCACGGTGGGGCCCACCGTCCTCACCGAGGGGCGGCTCCTCGGGGTCGCGACCGGGTCGGACCTGGCGGGGCGCGAGTCCGTCTCGCTGGAGGACCTGGCCGGCCGGCCGGTGCCCGATCCGGGACCCGAGGTGCCCGGGTACTGGATGGAGGCGATGCTCCCCTCGTCGACGCCGAGCGGGCGCCCCGTCCCGCGCGGACAGTCCGTGCGGACCTTCCACGAGCTCCTCGCGCTGCTCGCCGCGGGGCAGGTCGTCTGCCCGGTCAACGCCCACGTCCGCCGGTACTACACGCCGCCCGGCATCACCTTCGTGCCGATCCACGACGCCCCGGCCACCGAGTGGGCGCTGGTCTGGCCCACCGCGGCGAAGTCCGCCCGCCTGGAGGCCTTCCTCCGTTCGGCCGCCGAGCCGGACGCCGCCCGGTCGATCGGCTGAGCGGCGGGAAAACCAGGTCACGGAAGGCGGGGCGGGCCCGTAGGGTGTCGCGGATGAAGATCCGAATCGCCTCAGACGAGGACTGGCCGAGCATCTACCCGTTCTACTCCGCGATCATGGCGGAGGGGCGGACGTACGCGTTCCCCGAGGGGCAGAGCCTGGAGGAGGCGAAGCCGTGGTGGATGGAGGCGCCGCCGGGGCGGACGGTGGTGGCCGTCGTGGACGGGGTGATCGCGGGCTCGGCGAAGATGGGGCCGAACAAGCCCGGGCGCGGTGCGCACATCGGGACCGGCTCGTTCCTGGTCGACCCGGCGTACCAGGGGCGGGGGATCGGGCGCGCGCTCGGCGAGTACGTGGTCGGCTGGCACCGTGAACAGGGGTTCCACGGGATCCAGTTCAACGCGGTGGTGGAGGTCAACGAGCCCGCGGTGCACCTCTGGACGTCGCTGGGCTTCGAGGTGGTCGGCACCGTGCCGGAGGTCTTCGACCACCCCGAGCACGGCCTGGTCGGCCAGCACGTGATGTTCCGCCGGCTCTGAGCTCCGCCCGCCGCGCGCTCGGCCGAGCCCTGGTGCGCCGACGCGGCGGAGGCGGACCGGCGGCCGGCCGGAGGCCGAACTCGCGGCGCTGCAACGGCGGATGCGGGGCCGGCATGCGGGTCCTACCAGGTGGGAGCCGATGGCCGAACCGGGCTGCCGCGCGCACGCCGGGGCCGGGCGGGCTCAGCCGCCGCTGACGATCTCCCGGGCCCGGGCCACGACCTCGGGCGTCGCCGTGGCCAGGGAGCCGCTGTCGAACGGCGGCTGGGGGCCGTACTCGGTGAAGAGCTGAATGGCCCGGGCGGTGAGTTCGTCGCTCAGCAACGCGCACAGCCCCAGGGCCATGTCGATACCGGCGGAGATCCCGGCCGAGGTGATGATCTTGCCGTGCCGGACGACGCGTTCCGCGGTGTAGGTGGCGCCGAACGTCTCCAGGTCGTCCATCGCCAGCCAGTGGGTGGTCGCGGTCTGCCCCGTGAGCAGCCCCGCCGCCCCGAGGATGAGCGCCCCGGTGCAGACCGAGGTGGTGAAGCGGGTCGTCTCGTGGATCCGGCGCACCCAGTCGATGAACTCCGTGTCGTCCAGCATCAGTCGCGCCCCTGCACCGCCCGGGACGAGCAGCACGTCGCAGGACTCGACCTCCGTGTACCGGGTGGGCACGTCCACCCGCATGGCGCCCAGCACGTCGGCGACCAGCCCCGGTTCGGGCGCGACGAAGCGCACCCGGGCGTCGGGGACGTTCGCCAGGAGCTCGTACGGGCCGATGGCGTCGAGCGGCTCGAAGAGCCTGAAGAGCGGGATCACGATGTCCATGGCGGGAGCCTATGCAGGCATCCGTGGTGCCTGAGGACGCATCCGCGGACACGCCCGGGCATGCGCGGCAAGTTCACGAGAACGGGTGCGGGGCCGCCGGCTCCCGGCACGGGAACGACGCCCCCCGGCCGAAGTCCTGGCGAACCGTCGGCACTTGAGCCCGATCGTCCGGGATCCCCGACGGAGTCGAGCCGAGGAGACCGGGGGAGCGCAGGGCGGGACGAGGGCGGCGCAGGGCACGACGGCACGGGGGGAACCGGGCCGAGGCGGCCCGGTTCCCGTTCACCCGGTGCGGTGGTGCCGCGCGGTCAGCGGCGCAGCGGGCCCTCGCAGGTGTAGTCGGCCGTGCCGGCCCGGCCGTTCGGCCAGACGTCGACCTTGCCGAACCAGCAGTTCATGTCGGCCAGGTTGTTGGAGGCGTCGGCGCCCCGGTCGAGGAGGTAGTAGTCGATGGTGCCCGCCATGTCCTTGCGGACGCTACCGGCATCGACGGAGTTGGTCAGGTTGGCGGTGATCCGTCCGCTGCAGCTGAAGCGCATCTTGTTGGACCAGTCGCCGTTGTCCTTGCACACGGGCGTGTTCTGGGTGGCCCGGGTGAAGGCGTCGCGGACCTCGGACGCCCAGGCGTAGTTGAGCGTGCCGTTGGCGGCGTAGGTGGTGACGGGCACGTACAGGCTGGGGAGGCGGCCGATCGCGTCGTCGAGGTACGCGGTGTAGTCGCGCTGGAGGCCGGCGTCCCGGCCGAGGCGGTCCTTCCAGGCGTTGTAGCCGTCGAGGTCGTCGGCGCGCAGCAGGCGGTACATCTCGGTGAACTTCTCGGGGTGCTTCTCGCCGAGCATGTTGAAGAACGCGGCCGCGTACGGGTAGGCGCGGAACCCGTACTGGGACCAGGTGGCGTGGAGGACCTCGTCGACCGTCATGGGGGTCTTCTTGGCACTCTTCTCGTCGGCGATCGACTGGAGCATGGTCCGGCGGGCCCGGACACCGTCCGCGGAGGTGGAGCCGGCGAAGTACTCGGCCGTGCCCTCGTTCATCGTGAAGGTGGCGTCGGAGGGCCAGCGGTCGGTGTAGCCGCTCTCCGGGATCGCCCAGCGGGCGTTGAGGTAGTGGGTGTACTCGTGGCGGAAGAGCTCTTCCAGGGTGAGGGTGGACTCCAGGGAGGTGCGCTGGTAGGTGAAGAAGGTCGAGATGCCTTCCAGGAACATGCCGCCGTTGGCGACGTCACCGATCCCGAAGAGCAGGTACTGCAGGGCCTGGTAGTCGGTCTTGGTCCCGTACAGCTGCACCGTCAGCACGGGGTGGGTGTCGTCGGCCAGCGGCTGGTCGGTGCCGACGGTCCGGAAGAACTGCGCCTTGACCTGCTTGGTGGCGTAGTAGAGCTGGTCGGCGGTGGCCCGGTCGAGGGAGGTGCGGACGACCAGGGAGCCGTTGTCGTAGGTGTAGGTGTTGGGGAGGACCTCCTGCTGGAGGTCGGTCCGGCAGGCCTCGTACTGCCCGCAGAGGCCGGTGTCGTTGGCGAGGACGGCGACGTAGCCCCACTGGGGGCTGAGCCGGCCGAAGACGTTCCGGACGCTGGTGATCATGGCGCCCGTGTTGGCCTTCAGCTCGGGCCGGAGCGACTCGATCGCGAAGAGGCGGGAGTACTCCGACATCGCGTCGCGGACGGCCCAGTCGCTGTCCGTGCCCTTGAGGTGGCCGTAGAAGGCGTAGGCGCGGAGGGCTTCGCGGAAGGCGGGGTCGGCGATGACCTTCTTGCGGTAGTCGCCGTCGTCCTCGACGACGTTGCCGACGCCCTGGGCGTTGATCTGGAGGGCCTGCTGGACCGCCCAGTTCCACCCCCGGTCGCCGATGGCGGCGCCGCCGGGGGCGAAGTAGCCCAGCACCCGGGTGGTGAGCGGGAGGCGGCCGGGGCGCAGCTTGGGGGCGGTGGAGGCCGCCAGCAGCTCGCCCATGGCGTTGCCGTTCGCGGTGGTCGGCTCGAACACCCGGGGGTTGGCGGTGTAGGCGGCGATGGCCCGCTCGATCGTGGCGGTGGTGGTGTCGTCGTTGAAGTCGAACTCGCCGTGGTTGAAGTCGAACAGGACCGCGACGTGCAGGAAGTACCAGAGGCCGCGCTGGTTCAGGTTGTTGGCGGGGTCGAAGCGCGGTGCGAGGGAGGTGATCCGGTCGGCGACCGTGCGGACGTGCTCCTGGGTGATGACCTTGGCGAGCTCCGGGCGCCACGTGCCCAACAGCGGGAGCAGGCAGTCGTCGTAGCCGTGGGCGGGGTCCGAGAGGAAGTCCGCCAGGGCGGCCGGGCCGAGGGAGGTGAAGAGGGCCAGGTCACAGGCCGGGCTCGGCGCGGCCAGGGCGGGGGTGGGGGTGCCCGCGGGGTCGGCGACCGGCTGCCCGGCGGTCGTCGTCGGCTGCAGGGCGGCGGAGGACGGGGCGCCCTCCGGGAAGGGGGGGCTGTCCTGGCCGGCGCTCCCGTGGGCGACGTGGCCGTGGGCGCTGTCCCCGTGGGCGGCGCCCCCGGAGGGGCCGGCGACGGAGATCGGCGCCGGAGCGGCGGTCGGTGCGGCTGCGCTGGGGGCGGCGGCCTGGGCGCTCTGGATGAGCGGGGCCGCCAGGGTCACTGCGAGTGCTGCCGAGAGCAGGACTGTGCGCAGGCGTGGAGCGGTGGGGGTCACCTGGACTCCTGAAGAGGTGTGAGGGTGTGCTGATGACGTGGAGCAGTGGGGTGCGCAAGCCACCGCGCAGGGCCGGGGGTGGGGGAGGCGGCCGTACGGAATGCCCGTGCGGGCCGGCGGCGGCGGTCGGCGGGGCCGTGCCGGAGCCGGGGGCGCAGGGGCGTCGAAGGTGGGGGTGAGGGAGTCGGCGATGGGGTGCCGACTCATCGATCAGTAAAATAGTAATGTCAAATTGCATTGCGCAAGTAGGTGTTGTGATGAGTTAGGGCGCCGGGTAACGAGAGGGTCTCGGACTGGGCTTTTGCCCTCCAGAGGTCTTGACGGGAACTCGATGGCGGGCGTTTGCTGGCATCCGCTCGTTCGGGGCTGATTGGTTCTGTTTGTTTCTGTGGATTTGAACGTTCAAATCGAGGGTGAGGCTATGGCGGTTCTGGTTGTGCCGGAGTATCTGCGGCAGTTTGCAGAGCCGTCCGGCTATCTGGACTTCGCACGGTTCGGGCCGGTCTCGGCGCGGGTGACCGAGGTCCTGGCCCGGTCGGCCGAACGCCTCCACCGCGAGGGCTGGGAGATCCTGGACGGGCTCGACGCGCAGACCGCGACGGCGGCCCGGACGGCCGGCGACGTCCTCGGCTGTGCGCCGCACGAGATCGCGTTCGTGAGCTCCACCTCGCACGGACTGTTCGCCGCCGCCCACGCGCTCGGCGCCGCCGCACCCCGCGGG
The DNA here is from genome assembly GCF_036013975.1 of Kitasatospora sp. NBC_00458. NCBI lineage: Bacteria > Bacillati > Actinomycetota > Actinomycetes > Kitasatosporales > Streptomycetaceae > Kitasatospora > Kitasatospora sp. NBC_00458. Next base: position 1,747,434 of record NZ_CP107904.1, on the reverse strand, counting down.
ACGGCCGGGCCCTCGGGCGGGACGGTGCTGGTGAGCCGGTCCGACTTCCCCGGCGCGCTCTACCCCTGGCTGCGCGCCTCCGGGAACGGTGGACTGACGGTCCGGCAGATCGACGGGCCGCTCACCGCGGACACCGTCCGGGCCCACCTGGACGACCGGGTGCGCGCCGTCTCGGTCTGCGCGGTCGACGCCGCCACCGGCACCCGGGCACCGGTCGCCGCCATCAAGGAGGCGATCGGCCCGCACCGGGTCCTGGTCGTGGACGCCATCCAGGCGCTCGGCGCCGTCGAGTTCGCCGCCGACGCGGCGGACGTCCTCGCGGCGGGTGGCCAGAAGTGGCTGCGGGCCGGCTGGGGCGCCGCCGTCCTGATGGTCCGCGACCGGGTGTCCGGGCAGCTCGCGCCCGGGCTCGGCGGGTGGTCCGGCGTGGTCGACCCGATCGAGGCCCCCGGACACCCCTGCCCCGCCCGGCCGGGCGCCGTCGCGCACACCGTCACCAACCCCGACGGTCCTGCGGTCGCCGCCCTGGGTGCCGCCCTCGCGCTGGCCCGTGACGTGGGCATCGGCCGGATCAACGCCCTGATCGCCGAGGCGCTCGACGGCCTGCTCGGCGCCGCCCGCGCGGCCGGCGCCGAGACCCACGGCGGCGAACGCGGCGTCGGCGAGACGCCCGGTGTCAGCGGGATCGCCCGGCTGCGACTACCCGGCACCGACCCCGCGGCCGTCCACCGCGTGCTCGCCGAGGCCGGCGTCTCGACCACCCTGCGCGGTGGCTGGATCCGGCTGTCACCGCACGCCAGCACGGACCCGGCCGCGGCCGGCCTGCTGGGCGACGCGCTCCGGACCGTCCGCGCCGTCCGGGCCGCCTGACCGCTCGACCCCCGTACCGCTCGACCGCTTGACCGCTCGACCGCCGTGCCGTCCGCCTGCCCGACCCCCCCGGGGCCGGCGGACGGGTGCACCGCCCTACCCGGTCACGCCCCGCCCGGTACCGCCCGACCCCGTACCGCCCGACCCCGCACCGCCCGCACCGCCCGACCGGCGGACGGGTGCACCGCCCGGCCGCGGGGGCCGCCCGCATCCGCCCGACCGGCGGACCGCCCGCACCCCTCGGGCACCCGGCCCGCAGCCACCCGCTGTCCCTGCCCGCCGGCCCGCCCGCAGTTCCCACCGGAAGTTCCCACCGGCAGCTCCCACCCGCTGTCCCCGTCCGGTCCTCCCGTTCGATGCCGTCCCCCTTCTTTCCAGAAAGGCATGACATGTCACACCTCTCCCGCCGTGACCTCCTGCGGGCCTCCGGCGCAGGCCTGCTCGCCCTGACCGCCGGCGGCGCCCTGTCCGCCTGCGGAGGCTCCGACTCCGGCTCCTCCGGCGGGGACGCCGCCACCGGCACCATCACCGTCTGGTCCTGGACCACGGCGGCCGAGGCGCTGCGCGGCGTGGTCCCCGCGTTCGAGAAGGACAACCCCGGGATCAAGGTCGACGTCCAGGACGTCGGCAACCCGGCGATCTGGGACAAGATCACGGTCGGCCTGGCGGCCGGCGGCCAGGGCCTGGCCGACGTCCTCCACATCGGCTGCGACTACCTGCCCGGCTACCTGGAGAAGTTCCCCGGCGGCCTGGCCGACCTCTCGGCGCTCGGCGCCGACGGCTACAAGGACAAGTTCGCCCAGGGCCTGTGGCCGGCCGTCTCCGACAAGGACGGCCGCATCCGCGCGCTTCCCTGGGAGGTCAACGCGCAGGGCTTCTTCTACCGCAACGACATGTTCGACCGGGCCGGGATCGACCCGACCACGTTCCAGACCTGGGACGACCTGATCGCCGTGGCCGAGAAGTTCAAGGCCGCCAACCCCGGCGTCGCGCTGTTCGGCATCAACAAGTCCGGCACCCCCTCGCCCGACCTCGACTTCCTGCAGTCGCTCATGCAGCAGCAGGGCGCCTTCTACTTCGACCTCAAGGGCGACATCACCGTCTCCTCCCCGGAGGCGATCCGCGCGCTGACCCTGGTCAAGCGCCTCGACGACGCCGGCCTGATCCTCGACGCCGCCAGCTCCACCATCTGGCGCAGCCAGATCAAGGAGGGCAAGCTCGGCGCCAACCCGCTGGCGTCCTGGGGTGCGCACTGGATAGAGAGCAAGTTCCCCGAGCAGAGCGGCAACTGGCGCCTCACCCAGCCGCCGGCGGTCACCCCCGGCGGCAAGCGCACCGCCATCGTCAACTCCACCCACCTGGCCGTCTCCGCCACCAGCCCCCGGCGCACCGCGGCCTGGAAGTTCGTCGAGTACGCCCTCACCCGGCCCGCCTCCGTCAACTCGATGTTCAACGCCGGCGGCGTCTTCCCCGCGCTCACCGCGGCCTACCAGGACCCGATCTACAGTGCGCCCAACGCCTACTACGGCGGCCAGCCCGTCCTGAAGACCTTCGCCGACCTGCTCGGCCAGGGCGGCGACGCCACCAACTACTCCGGTGACTTCGCCCGCGCGCTCAAGCTGGTCAACGACGCCCAGGCCAAGGTCCTGACCAAGGGCGCCGACCCCGCCGCGGCCCTCCAGGACGCCGCCAAGCAGCTGGCCCAGCAGACCGGGCGCAAGATCAAGTGACGACCGCACTCCGCCCCGCCGCCCCGCCCCGGATCCCGGCGCCGCCACCCTCCCGGCGCCGCGCGATCCTGCGCCGCAAGGCCCTGCCCTACCTGCTGCTCGCCCCCGCGCTGGTGACGTTCGGGGTGTTCAAGGCCTACCCGATCGTCTCCTCGCTGCTGCTGTCGCTCACCACCGGCTCCGGCGCGAACACCCGCAACGCGGGCCTGGCCAACTACCGCAAGCTGCTGGACGACCCGCTGTTCTGGACGGCGCTGGGCAACACCGCCCGGATCCTCGTCGTGCAGGTCCCGCTGATGCTCGCGCTCGCGCTCGGGCTCTCGGTCGCCCTCCACGCGGCGCTCGTCCGCTTCCGCACCGTCTGGCGGCTGGGGATCTTCATGCCCTCCGTCACCGGCCTGGTCGCCACCGGCGTGGTGTTCGCCTTCCTCCTCGACACCGACCGCGGCGCCGTCAACAGCCTGCTGGAGGCGATCGGCCTGTCCGGCGTCGACTGGCTCGGCGACGGCTTCTGGGCCCGGATGGCCGTCGTCCTGGTCCTCACCTGGCACTACACCGGCTACAACGCCGTCATCTACCTGGCCGGCCTGCAGGGCATCCCGAAGGAGCTGTACGAGGCCGCCATGGTGGACGGCGCCGGCCCGCTGCGCCGGTTCTTCTCGATCACCCTGCCGGCGCTGCGCCCCGTCCTGCTGTTCACCGTGGTGCTGTCCACCATCGGCACCCTCCAACTGTTCGACGAGCCGTACGTCCTCACCCGCGGCGGCCCCGACAACGCCACCCTCACCGTCTCGATGTACCTGTACGACAACGGCTTCCGGTACTTCGACTTCGGCTACGCCTCCGCCATCGCCTACGCGCTCACCCTGATCGTCTCGGTGCTCGGCGCGGTCCAGATGCGCCTGATGGGAGAACGCGAATGACCCTGACGACGCGGGCGACCCGCGTGGCACCTCCGACCACCGGGACGACGGCGGGGAAGGGGCTCCGGGCCCGGCTGCGCGGCTGGCCCACGACCCTGATCCTGGCCGCGGTCACCGGCCTGTCCGTCGCCCCCTTCTACTGGCTGGTGATCTCCGCCACCCACAGCGACGCCGACATCTTCTCCTGGCCGCCCAAGCTGCTGCCCGGCTCCCACCTCGGCGAGAACCTCTCGCACCTGGACGCGAAGATCGGCATCGGCCGGGTCCTCCTCAACTCCCTGCTGGTCTCCGGGGTGCAGACCATCGGCGCACTCGTGGTCGCGCTGCTCGCCGGCTACGCCTTCGCCAAGTTCAGGTTCCGCGGCCGGACGACGCTGTTCGTCGTCCTGCTGTCGACCCTGGTCGTGCCGGACCAGGTGCTGCTGGTGCCGCTCTTCAAGATGATGATGTCCTTCGGCCTGATGGACAGCTACCAGGCGCTCATCCTGCCCGGCCTCTGCGTGCCCTTCGCGATCTTCCTGATGCGGCAGGCCCTGGCCGGCATGCCGGACGAACTCCTCGACGCCGCCCGGGTGGACGGTGCGGGCGAGCTCCGGGTGCTGTTCGGCGTGGTCGTCCCGGTCATGCGGCCGGTCCTGGCCGCGCTGGGGATCTTCCTGTTCCTCGGTTCGTGGAACAGCTTCGTCTGGCCGCTGATCGCCCTGCGCAGCCCCGACATGCACACGCTGCCGGTCGCCCTGGCCACCCTGCACGGCATGAAGAGCAACACCGACTACGGCCTGATCCTCGCCGGGACGGCGCTGTCCACCCTGCCGATGATGGCCCTCTTCCTGGCCCTTCAGCGCCAGTTCATCTCCGGCCTGCTGGCCGGTGCCACGAAAGGCTGACCATGGAACCGCCCACGAGCGAGCAGAGCGACCCGTCGACCTCGGCCGAACAGTCGATCCCGACCGACCCGTCGAACCAGGCCGAGCCGTCGGCCCCGGCCGAGCAGGCCGGCCACGAGGAGATCTGGGAGCCGCACGCCCCCGCCACCACCGCACGCCCCCGCCGGGTCGCCGCCGACGGCATCGACCTGCTGGTCACCGGCGAGGCGAGCGTGCGCACGGTGGCCGAGGGTGTCATCGAGGTCACCGCCGAGGACGCCGGCGAGGTCCGGATCGAATGGCGCACCCCCTGCGTCGACGCCACCGCCTTCTGGACCCCCGACCCGCGCGGCACCGGCTGGCTGCCCGCCGCCTGGAGCGCCCCGCGCCGGGTCACCCTCTCCCGCGGCGCCCCCGTCGCCGCCCTGGTCGGCACCGGTGACAGCGCGATCTGCGCCTTCGCCGCCGACCGCGAGGACGCCCTGGCCGGTGCCGGGGTCCTGGAGGAGACCGGCGACTTCCGCTACTGGGTCCAGGCCACCGGCCGGCTGACGGTCCGGATCGACACCTCCGGCCGGCACTTCGCCCGCTGTCTGGCCGCGGTCGCCGACTGGTGGCAGTCCGGCCGGACCGCGTCCGTCCCCGACGTCGCCCGCCGCCCCGCCTACTCCACCTGGTACTCGTTGCACCAGAACATCACCCCCGAGGCCGTCGAACGGCAGGCCGCCCTCGGCAAGGAGCTCGGCCTCGACACGATCATCGTCGACGACGGCTGGATGACCACCGACCGCACCCGCGGCTACGCCCACTGCGGGGACTGGGAGCCCCGCTCCCTGCCCGACACCGCCGCCCACGTCGGCCGCGTCCACGACCTCGGCGTCCGCTACCTGCTCTGGTACGCCCTCCCCTTCATCGGCAAGGACAGCGCCGCCTGGGAGTCCCTCTCCGGCTACGCCCTCGCCCACGCCGACCACATGGGCGCCATCGTCGCGGACCCCCGCTACCCGAAGGTCCGGCAGCACCTCGCCGACAGCCTCGCCCGGGCCGTCGAGGAGTGGGGGATGGACGGGCTGAAGGTCGACTTCGTGGACTGGTTCGGCGTCCAGGACGTGCCGGAGGCGGGCCCCGAGGCCGACTGCGCCACCGTCGACGAGGGCCTGCACCTGCTGCTCGCCGAGATCCGCCGCCGGGTCGACGCGGCCTGCCCCGAAGGCATGATCGAGCACCGCCAGCCCTACGTCAGCCCCGGCCTGTGGCCCTACGCCACCATGATCCGGGCCACCGACTGCCCGCTCAGCCCGCACGAGAACCGCCAGCGCACCATCGACACCCGGCTGATCGCCGGTCCGCTCGCGGTCCACGCCGACATGCTGATGTGGCATCCCACCGAGAGCCCCGAGCAGCTCGCCTGCCACCTCATCAACGTCCTCTTCTCCGTCCCGCAGATCTCCGTCGACCTCGCCGTCCAGAGCCCCGCCCAGCGGGAGGCCCTCGCCTTCTGGCTCGGCGTCGCCCGCGAGCACGTCGACACCCTGCAGCTCGGCGAACTGCTCCCGGCCCGGCCCGACCTCGGCTACCCGATGGTCACCGCGGCGGGCGCCGGGACGGGCACCACGGTCGTCGCCCGCTACGCGGCCCTGCCGGTGGACGCGGGCGACGGTGCCGGTCCGTGGCGTAGCCTGCTGGTCGCCAACGCCGACGCCGATCCGGACGTGCGGCTCGTCGGCGGCCGGGGCGCGGCCGAGGCCACCGTCCAGGACGCCCGCGGGCGGACCGTCCACCGGGGCACCGTCGACCTCGTGGACGGCGGTGTCACCGTCACCGTCCCCCGGGGCGGGCTGCTGACCCTGCGCCGTCCGGCGCAGGTGCCGGACGGCGACAACTGACCCACCGACCGGAGCAGCCATGACCGAGGGAACACGCCCCGCGCGCCGCGCCACCACCATCGCGGACGTCGCCCGCGCGGCCGGCGTGTCCCGGCAGACCGTCTCCAACGCGCTCAACGCCCCGCACCGCGTCCACCCGGACACGCTCGCCCGGGTCACCGCCGCGATCGACCGGTTCGGCTACCGGCCGGACCAGTCGGCCCGCTCGCTGCGGACCGGCGAGCGGCGCACCATCGGCTACCTCGCGCCGGTGGACGACCCGTTCGACCCCAACCCGCTGATGGCGGGGTTCCTGGAGGCCCTGGTGGACGCGGCCGGGGCGGAGGGCCACCGGGTCCTGCTGGTCCGCGCGGCACCGGGGGAGGCGCAGGCCCGGGCGGCGATCGACGACCTGGTCGCGGCCCGCCAGGTGGACGGGCTGGTCCTCGCGGACGTGCTCCCCGAGGACGCCCGGGTCGCCCACGCGGCCCGGGTCGGCGTCCCGTTCGCCTCCTTCGGCCGCACCGCGCCGGGGCTGCCGCAGCACTGGGTGGACATCGACAACGCCGCCGCCACGGCGGAGGTCGCCCGTCACCTGGCGGATCGCGGCCACCGGCGGGTCGGCTTCGTCGGCTCGCCGGTGGCCGCCGCGGTGGCCGCGGTGGTGCGGCCGGTCGGGGAGGAGGCGGACCCGGGGAAGGCGGTGGAGGCACCGGCCGAGCTGCCGTGGCTGGCGGCGCGCCGGGAGGGCTTCCACCGGGAGGCGCGCCGGCTCGGCCTGGACGTCGTGCCGGTGCCGGCGGCCGGGACGCTGCGCACCCTGCTGCGCGATCCCGACCGCCCCACCGCCCTCGCCGCCGACAACGACCTGGCGGCCCTCGACGTCTACGAGGCCGCGCGCGCCGAGGGCCTGCTGGTCGGCCGCGACCTCGCGGTGACCGGCTTCCACGACACCCCGCTCGGCCGGCACCTCCACCCGCCGCTCACCTCGGTCCGGTTGCCGCTGCGGGGGATCGCGGTCGCACTGGTGGGGCTGCTGCTGGCCCAGGTGCGGGGTGAGCAGGTGCCCGGCGCCGGGCTCGAACTGTCCGCGGAACTCGTCGTGCGGGCGAGTTCCGGCTGAGCGCGGCGTCCGTGGCGGGCCCCGGCCCGGTGTGGGGCCGGACCGGGGGCACGGGGCGCGTCCGGCCGCGGGAGTCGACAGCCGCGGCCGGACCGCCCCGCGCGGGTCTCCGGTCCGGCGCCGAGCCGCTCCGCGGCGGCGCCGGAGGGCGGGTGCCGGAACTCAACGGCCGTGCTCGGCGCCGCCGTTGACCTGGATGATCTGGGCGGTCAGGTGGCCGGCGCCCGGCGAGGCCAGCCAGCGGGCGGTCTCCGCGACGTCGGACGGGCGACCGGCCCGGCGGGTGTCGGCCTGCTCGACCAGGGTCTTCTCGCGCTCCGGGGAGAGCGCGCCGCGGAAGAACCCGGTGTCGGCGACGTAGCCGGGGGCGATCACGTTGACGGTGATGCCGCGCGGCCCCAGTTCGGCGGACAGGTCGTAGGCGTAGGGGTGCAGCGCGGCCTTGGCCGCGCCGTAGGAACCCGAGCCCGAGCCCCGGTACGCGGCGATCGAGCCGATCAGCAGGACCCGGCCGCCGGGCGCCGCCAGCCGCTCCTTGAGCGCCTCGGTGAGCAGGACGGCCGTGAGGGTGTTGGCCCGGAAGTTCTCCTGCCAGTGCCAGGCCGCGCCGGCGAGGCCGTCCGTCCGCCCGGCGGGGGCGCCGAGGGCGGCGTTGCCGCCCGCGCTGTTGACCAGGACGTCGACCCGCTCCCACCGCTCGCCGATGCCCGCCGCCACCAGTCCGGCCCCGGCCGGATCGGACAGGTCGGCGGCCAGGGCGACCGGTGCCGGCGCGCCGGGGTGCGCGGCCCGCAGCCGCTCGGCGGCCCGGTCGAGCACCTCGGCGCGCCGTCCGGTCAGCACCACCTGTTCGCCCTCGCCCGCGAACGCCTCCGCCACGGCGTACCCGATTCCGGTGCCGCCGCCGCTCACCACCACCACCCGTGCCATCGGCCGGGCCTCCCCTCGTCGTCGACCGGCGCCGCGTCCCGGCGCCGCCGCCCGGTCCGGCGGCCGCGTACGTCCGGCGCCCGCCCGGTCCGGCTCCGGCCAGCCTACTGATCTCGGCACGGGCACCGGGTGCGGAGCGGAGGGCCGTCACACCGCGGTCATCCCGCTTCACCGGCGGACGAGTTGACGTAGTGTGGCGGTCACACGGTGGACATCGACGGGCGGAGGACACCATGCGCGGGATCGCGATCGTCGGGGCGGGCCAGGCCGGACTCCAGCTCGCGCTCGGGCTGCTCGCGCTCGGCGGGTACCGGGTGACGGTGGTCTCCGCCCGCACCCCGGAGCAGTTGCTCGCCGGACCGGTGCTGTCGACGCAGGCGATGTTCGGCCCGGCCCTGCGGATCGAGCGGTCGGCCGGACTCGACCTGTGGGCCGGGGCGGCGCCCGCCGTCCGGGACGTGGACGCCGTGCTGGTGCCCGAACCCGGCGTCCGCGCACTGGAGTTCACCATGACGCTGGACGAGCCGGCCCAGTCGGTGGACCAGCGGCTGAAGATGGCGCGCTGGCTGGAGCTGGTCGCCGAGCGCGGTGGCCGGGTCGAGTACCGGAGCCTGGACCGGGCCGGTCTGCGGGAACTGGCCGCGGCGAACGAGCTGACGGTCGTCGCCGTCGGCCGCGGCGGACTGGCCGGGATCTTCGAACGGGACGCCGCCCGCTCGCCGTTCGACGCCCCGCAGCGGACGCTGGCCGCGCTGTACGCGCACGGGGTCGGCGCGCCCGACCCGTCGGCCGGACCGCGGGCCCGGATGCACGCCGTCCCCGGCGTCGGCGAGCTGTACCTCCAGCCCGCGCTGACCCTCTCCGGCCCCTGCGACATCCTGCTCTGGGAGGCCGTTCCCGGCAGCCCGTTCGACTGCTTCGCGGACCGCCCCGACCCCGACGAACAGCTGCGCAGGATGCGGGAGTCGCTGCGGACGTACCTCCCCTGGGAGGCGGAGCTCTGGGAGGCCGCCGAGCCGACCGACGCCGGGGCGTCCCTGTACGGGGCACTGACCCCGGAGGTCCGGCGGCCGGTCGCCCGGCTGGACGGCGGCAGCGGCGGCAGCGGTGGCAGCGGCGGTGGCGGCGCGGCGGCGGGCGGGGCGGACGGCCCGGCCGTGCTCGGCATCGGCGACGCGCTGGTGGTGAACGACCCGATCACCGGCCAGGGCGCGAACAGCGCCGCCCGGGCGGCCGCCGCCTACCTGGTGGCGATCGTCGCCCGGCGCGGGGAGCCGTTCACCACGGAGTGGATGCACGACACCTTCGAGCGCTTCTGGCACCGGCACGCCCGCCACACCGTGGAGTTCACGGCGTCGATGCTGACCATGCCCGACCACCTCCAGGCCGTCTTCGGGGCCGCCGCAGAGCACCCGGCGGTGGCCCGCAGGCTCGCCAACACCTATGCCGAGCCGATCGATTACGCGGCCTGGCTGGCATCCCCGGAGCTGACGGAGGAGTACCTCGCCACGGTCCGGTCCGCCGCCCCGGGCGCCGGGCCGGTGCCGGACGGCCCGCTGCCGTAGCGCACCGCCGCAGCGGACCGGGGACGCCCCCGGCACTCCCGTCCCGGCACTCCGCCCTCTCGCGGGGCCCTGCCGCCGCTGAGCCCTCCTGCTGGGCCGCCCCGCCTCGGCCCTTCAGCCGCCGTCGCCGACCCGCAGCTCGGTGGCGATCTGGCGGCGGCCGGAGACCAGCGCCTCGGCGAGGATCCCGGCCGCGACCAGGGCGGCGAGGCCGAGCGTCGGCGGCACCACCGCCCAGCCGCTGACGGGCAGGCCGGGCGGCACCCTGGTCCCGAGCAGGGCGGAGAGGTCGAAGACCGGTCCGAGCACGGTGACGGCGGTGAGCGCCGCCAGCGCCCCGCCGGCCGCGGCGAGCAGTGTCTGCGGCAGGGTCTCGGTGAGGATCAGCGCCAGGCCCTGCCGCGGGCGCAGGCCCATGGTGCGCAGCCGCGCCAGCGACGCGGCGCGGTCCGGGGCGGCCCGCAGCAGCGTGAGCAGGACGGCGAGCAGGGCGAACGCCCCGGCGCCGGCGGCGGTGACCAGGAAGAGCCGTGAGGCGGCGTGCTGGACGGGGTCGGCGGCGATCTCGGCGATGAACTCCTCGCTGGTGTACATCGCGTACCCCTCGGGGAGGGAGTCGGGGTTCGGACCGGCGGCCGGGATGCCGGTGAGGCGGGCGGTGTCGGCGACGATCTCGGTCACCGGCAGCCGGTGCGCCAGCAGCCGGACGGCCTGCCGGTCGACGTCGCCGACGGCGAACCAGTAGGTGCGGCGGGCGAGTTCGGGCAGCAGGGCGACGGAGGGCCCGGCCGGGAGGACGATGAACGGGCGGGTCGAGTCGCGCAGGGCCGGGGTGGCGTCGATGGTGGCGACCCGGGCGGCGGTCAGTTCGCCGTTGCTGCGGAAGCGGATCCGCCGGCTGTCGGCGTCACCGCCGAGCCGGGCGACGAGGTCCGCGGAGTACAGCGCGGGGACGGGGGTGTCCGGCAGCCCGGCCGGCTCGGGGACCCCGCCGGCGGGGGCGGCGGCCGCGGCGCCGCCGAGTGCCGCCGGGTCGAAGGCGCCCCGGCCGAGGGAGCGGGAGATCTCGGCGTAGGCGACCGGGTCGGCGACCACGACGGAGATGGTGAGCGGGCGGTCGCCGGGCCGGAGCACGACGACGTCGGTCTCCATGAAGACGGCGGTGGAGGCGGTCACCCCGGGCAGTCCGCCGGCGGCGGCGGTGAAGGAGTCCGGCAGGGTGATGCCGGTCGGTCCGCTCAGCATGGCGTCGCCGCCGACGGCGAGCCGGGAGCTGTGCACCCGGCCGGAGTCCACCGCGTCGACCAGGTTCGCGCCGAAGCCGGCCGTGGTGGCGGCGAGCAGCAGGGCGAGGACCGGCAGGACGGCGGGGCGCGGGCGGTCGCCGGTGCCGCGTGCGGCGCGGGCCAGGCCGAGGAAGCCGACCGCGCCCCGCCGCCGGCCGACGAGCCGGGCCAGGGCGCCGACCAGCGGCGGCTGGATCCGGGCGATCAGCAGGCCGGCGGTGAGGGCGATCAGCAGCGGGGTGGCGACCACCAGCGGGTCGAGTCCGCTGCCGGACGGGGCGACGCCGCGCCGCCGGACCTCCGCCACGGCGGCGGCCGTCAGGGCGAGGACGGCGAGTTCGCCGACGAGCCGCCGCCGGCCGCCGGCCGGGCGGGGGCGGGCGAGCAGGGCCGCGGCGCGCAGCGGGAAGGCGAGCAGGCAGACCAGGGCGACGGCGGCGCCCGCCAGGACGGCGGCACCCCGGCGGGGGGTCGGCAGCAGCAGGAGGGCGAGCGCGGTCCCCAGGACGGCGGGGGGCAGTACCGTCACCGCGCCCTCGCCGAGCAGCCGCCGCAGGATCCCGTGCCGTGAGCCGCCGCGGGCCTGGAGCAGCCGGACCTCGGGCGCGCGCCGGTCGGCGGCCAGGGCGGCGGCCAGGCCGAGCACCACGGCGACGACGCCGGCCAGTCCGGCCGGGCCGATCGCGGCCAGCGGGGCGGCGGCCTCCCGGCGTTCGGTGGCGAGCGTGAACAGCTGCGGCAGCAGGGAGACGGTGCGCAGGTCGGAGCGGCCGGTGGTGACCATCAGGCCGGCGGCGGTGGGGCCGGTCAGGTAGGAGTTGATCTCGGTGGCGGCCTGCGGGAGCCGGTCGACGCGCAGGGAGTCCGGGTCGACCGGCTGCCGCCAGAAGGCGTGTCCGCCCTTGGCCCACTCGACGAGCCTCGCCAGCGAGTCGTCCCCGACGACGCCGGTGGTGTACCAGGCCCGGAGCCTCTCGCCGGTGTCGGGGATGTCCAGGCAGCCGCGGGTCACGCAGTTGAGGTCGGTCCAGTACGGGTCGGCCTCGTCGTGGGCGGTGTAGAGGCCGACGACCTCGACCCCGCGGGCGGGGGCGGGGTCCATCTCGGAGAGGAGCACGTCGCCCAGGCGGATGTTCATCTTCTCGGCGGCGGGGGTGGAGACCGCGATCGGCATCGGCCGGTCGCGGGGCGCGCCGGTCGGCCACCGGCCGGCGGCCAGGTCCGCGTGTTCGGAGAGCGCGGCGAGGTGGAGCAGGTGGAGGGCCGGGGAGTAGCCGTCGGGCCGGGCGAGTCCGGGGTTGCCGAGGGTGGTGGCCTTGGCGCCGAAGACGCCGTGGACCGGACCGCTGTCGGCGATCCGGAACTCCCCGCCGGTGCGGGAGGCGAGTTCGGCGGCGACCGCCGCGAGCTCGTCCGCGCCGTCGTCGGCGCGGACCTCGGAGGTGCTGTACAGGCTGGTCCCGCTCGCGTTGCGGGCGCGCAGGAAGTCGCGCAGGGCGGCGTCCGCGCTGATGTCGACGGCCCGGGGGAGCGCGGCGGTGAGGAACACGGCGGCGAGCACGAGCACGGCGTTGAGCACCGCCGCGAGCCGGGCCGACCGGAGTCTGGTGCGCACCCACGGGGCGGGTTGGTGCTCGGCGCGGACCGGGTCGAGGGTCTGGCCTTGCATCCGCGTCTCCCGCCCCCGTACGCCCCGCTCTCCCGCCGTGGACGCCGCACCGACCCCGGTGCCTGATCACCGGATAGCGGACGATGCTGTCAGACGTGTGCGGGGAACGGAAGGTCCGTTCGGGCAGGATGACGACCCCTCCGGCCGCCGGGTTGTCGGTGACGTCCTCTATGTTCTGGGATGTCGAGGGGCGCACCGCCCCGGACACCGAAGTCCGTTCCACCCCCCATGCACATCGCGCCCGGAAGGGGCCCCGCCATGCCGGCCACCGCCGCCGATCAGACGACGTACCTGGAGCTGTCCGAGGACAGCGGCAGCGCCCACAAGTTCTACGAGGTCCGGGTCGCCGGGGTGGAGGTGACGGTCACCTACGGGCGGATCGGCGACGGCGGCCAGACCAAGACGACGGCGTACCCGTCGCCGGAGAAGGCCGCGGCGGCGGCCGCCAAGAAGATCGGCGAGAAGGTCCGCAAGGGCTACGCCCCGGCGGTCCGGGGGGTGCGGCAGCGCCGGGAGGTGACGCGGCGGGCGATCGTCAGCAGCCGCTCGACGGCCAGCCAGGCGCCGGTGCTGTGGCGGTTCAGCTCCGGGGCGGCCGCGTTCGGCGTCTTCGTCGGCGAGGAGCACGCCTGGGTGGGCAACGAGCGCGGCGACGTCTACACGCTGACCCACGACGGGCGGGTGACCGGCCGCTACGGGCTGCCCGACGGCGTCAAGTGCATCGTCGCGGACGACTGGTGGATCTACGCGGGCTGCGACGACGGCAAGGTGTACGACCTCGGCGGCAAGGTGCCGCGGGTGGCGTACGAGATAGCCGAGGACGTCGACATCTACTGGCTGGACATCCACGACGGCGTGCTGGGCGTGGCCGACGCGCGCGGCGGCATCACCACCGTCGACCACGAGGACGAGTTCCAGTGGCGGCGCAAGGCCGAGGGCACCGACGGCTGGATGGTGCGCTGCGACGCCGACGGCGTCTACCACGGGCACTCGCGCGGGGTGGCCCGGTACGCGGCGCGCGGCGGCGAGCCGGTCTGGCACACCCGCACCGACGGCGCCGTGCTGTTCGGCTGGCAGGAGCGGGACGAGGTGTTCGCCGGGACGTCGCGCGGCTCCGTCCACCGGCTGCGCAAGGCGGACGGCTCCGAGGTGGCCCGCTACCGCTGCGACGCGGCCGTCTTCTCCTGCGCGGCCTCGCCCGACGGCCGGTTCGTCTTCGCCGGGGACAACCACTCCTCGGTGTACTGCTTCGCGGCCGACGGCACCCGGCTGTGGAAGCTGGGCACCGGCAGCGGTTCGGCGTACAGCATGCAGTACCGCGACGGCCGGCTGTACCTGGTGACCACGGACGGCTCGCTGGTCTGCCTGGACGCGAGCGAGGCGGCGGTGCGCGACGCGGAGCAGGGCCTGCTCCCGCAGGCCGCCGAGGTGGACGGCAGCGGCTGGACGGCCGCGGTGGCCGGGGCGGAGATCGAGGCGGTGGTCGCCGGTTCGGCGGGCGCGGCGGGCGGCATCGAGGTGGAGTGCGTGCAGGACGGCGCCCGGCTGCGGGTGCGGGTGGTCTCGCCGGGCTTCGACGCGACCCGCCGGGTGCAGTTCCCGAAGGACATCCGGGTGCCGGGCGCCCGCTACCTGGTGGCCGAGGTGCTGGAGTCCGGCAGCGGCTCGTTCTACCGGGCGCGCGGCGACATCAAGCGCCTGCTCTGAGGCGTCCGCTCCAGGGAGGATTCCGTTCACCCGGTGGACCGTTGACAGCCCGTCGTGGGCCTCGGTGTAATGCGGTTGCCATGCGGACGCGCGGCACACCGACCACTTCGGGCCGTCCCCGGGGAAAGCAGGATGTCATGGGTGCGGAGACTGCGGTGGCGGCGGAACCCGCCGGGTTGAACTCGCGGATGGCCGCCCTGTACGAGCGCGACCTGGCCTGTCGCGGCCTGGGCATCGCGCTCGACGAGGTGGCCACCGGGCGGGCGCTGATGCGGATGCGGGTGGCGCCGTCGATGGTGAACGGGCACGGGATCGCCCACGGCGGCTACCTGTTCCTGCTCGCCGACGCGGCGTTCTCCTACGCGTGCAACAGCTACGGCCCGGTGACGGTGGCGCAGGCCGCGCAGGTCACCTTCCTGGCTCCGGCGGCGGTCGGGGACGAGCTGGTCGCCGAGGCGGTGGAGCGGGCGCGGTCGGGGCGCACCGGCGTCTACGACGTGACGGTCCGGAACGGGGCCGGGACGGTGATCGCGGAGTTCCGCGGCCAGAGCGTGATGCTGGCCGGGAAGCCGCACACAACCTGACGCCTGACGGTCCGGGACCTGACGGGCCGGTGCCCGGACGGGGGAGAGCCCCCGTCCGGGCACCGGCGCGACCGCGTCAGGCCGGCGGGCGCTCGTCCACCACCTGCTGGAGCTTGCCGGTGCGGGGGTTGGTGACCAACTCGGCGCGCGGCACCCACTCGACGGTCAGGTGGTGGATCGCGCCGTCCGCCACGTCGTGCGGGTAGAGCGGACGGGCCGCGTACACCGCCTCGACCAGCTGCTCGCTCAGCCCGGCCGGGGGCGGCTCCTCGGTGTAGCCGAGCCGGAGGACCAGGCCGTCCTTGCCGTCCCAGCGGCGCTGCACCAGCTGGATGCCGGAGATGAGCCGGTCCGGGTCGGCGGCCACCAGCACCGCGCGGATCTCCTCGGTCGGCATCGCGACGGTGCCGATCCGGGCGCCCTCGACGGACCGGCCGACCAGCCGGAAGCGGCCGCGCCCGGGGTCGACCCACTCGGCGCGGTCGCCGGTCGGGTAGCGCAGGATCGGCATCAGGGTGCGGAACAGGTTGGTGACCACCACCCGGCCGGGCACCCCGGCGGCGGTGATCGGCTCGCCGGTCACGTCGTCGACCAGCTCCACCACGGTGCGGTTCGGGAAGGCCTCGTGCACCCGGACGTCGTCGCCCGGCACCGGCGCGCCGACCAGCCCGGCGTCCACCGAGGCGTAGCCGATCGAGGCGACGGCCGCCTTGGGGAACGCCCGGGAGAGGAGCGGCCGCAGGTCGGCGAAGAGCAGGTCCCCGCCGAACAGCAGCAGTTCGATCCGCTCGGCGGTCCTCCCGTTCTTGACCAGGTACTCGGCGACCGAGCTGAGCTTCATCGGCTCGCCGGCCAGCACGTCGACGCCGAAGTCCTCGATCAGGTCGGCGATGTACGCGTCGGGCGCGGCGCCGACCGGCAGCCGGACGTTGTCGACCGGCGCGTGGTGCAGGGCGTTCTCGATGTAGAGGAAGCCGCCGTACAGCTCGCCGGCCCAGAACAGGTTGGCGACCCGGTGCCCCGGCTTGAGGCCGGCCTGGACCAGGCCCGCGCCGAAGGCGGTGACCGAGTCGGCGTGCTCGGTGCGCGACCAGGGCGAGAACTTGGGGACGCCGGTGGTGCCGCCGGTCTTGTAGACGCCCCCGTCGAGCAGCGGCCCGGTCAGCAGGCGGTTCTCCGGCCAGGAGTTGGCGGCCCAGAAGGCGGTCTGCTCGATGACGGGCAGCTGGGTGAGGTGGTCGATGCGCTCGGGCAGGTCGCGGTACAGCTCCGCGTAGAAGGGGGAGTTCCTCCGGGCGAAGTCGACCAGCTCGGGCAGCGGTTTGGCGGGCACGGTGCTTCTCCTGACTGCTGGGGGTGGGGCCGCCGGAGTGCGGGGCGGCGCGGGTGTTGGGCGCGGACGTGCCGCGCGGGTGCGGCTCAGCCGGTCCCGGGCCGGCCGATCCAGGTGCGGGCGAGGGTCTGGACGGCGGAGCCGTCCCGGTCGGCGAGCTTCTGCTCCAGGTACTCGGCGGCCCAGGCGTTGGTGGGCACCCGGAAGGCGGGGCGTTCGGCGCGCAGGGTCCGCACGACCACGTCGGCGACCTCCCGGGCCGGCTGCCCGGCGGCCTCCCAGCCCTGGCCGCCGACCCAGTCGAGGTAGTCGCCGAAGGTGGCCGCGTACGGGCCGGAGGCGGCCTGGAGGGTGCGGCGGTCGATGTCCGGGAAGATCCCGAACCGGGTGTCCGGCACGAAGCCGGGGACGACGACCGAGACCCGCACGCCGTGCGCCTCCGCGACCGGTGCCAGGCTCTCCATGAACCCCTCGACGGCGAACTTCGCCGCGCAGTAGGCCTCGTTGAACGGCTGGCCGACCACGCCGTGCACGCTGCCGACGGTGACCAGCCGGCCGCCGGAGGCCCGCAGCAGCGGCATCGCGGCCCGGCTCACCTCGACGACGCCGAAGAAGTTCACCTCCAGGTTGGCCCGCAGCGCCGCCGTGGTGGACATCTCCAGGGTCGGGTCGGAGTTGGAGACCCCGGCGTTGTTGACCAGCGCGTCCAGCCGCCCGTACGCCGCGGTGACGCCGTCGAGGCAGTCGGCCACGGAGCCGGCGTCGGTGACGTCGAGGCGGCGGACGTCCAGGGTGACGCCCGCCTTCCCGGCCGCCTCGGCCAGCTCCCCGGCGCGGTCCGGGTCGCGCAGGGTGGCGACCGTCCGGTACCCGGCGCGGGCCGCCGCGACGGCGGTGGCCAGGCCGATGCCCGAGGAGGTGCCGGTGATCAGCACCACCGGCCCGCTCACGGCGCGCTCTCCGTCAGCTCCGGTGCGGCGTCCTCGGCCTGCTTCCGCTCCCGGGCGGCGGCGTCCAGCAGCGGCTGGATCCCGAGCGCGGGCAGGAAGGAGCAGGCGGCGAGCAGGGTGCCGCCGACCATCGTCCAGCGGGCCGCGTCCAGGATGCCCAGCCGGTCGGTCAGCGCGGACACGGACAGGCCGCCGGCCAGCGCGGCCAGCGGGATCACGCCCCAGGTGACGGTCCGGAACGCCGCGTGCATCACGCCCTGGTTCTCGGCGGACATCCGGGCCTGCCGGGTCGGCGCGCTGCACACGTTGATGCCGGACATGAAGAAGCCGTAGCAGCCCATCGTCACGGCGATCACCGGGCCGGCCGGCAGCGCGGGCGCGGCCAGCACGCCGAGCCCGACCAGGCAGTGCAGCAGCAGCGACCAGGCGAGGGCGCGGCCCAGGCCCAGGCGCTCGCTGATCCGCGGGGCGACCACGGCGCCGGCCAGTGCGCCGACCGCCCCGACCGACATGGCGGCGCCGAGGACGCCGACCGACACGTCCAGCCCCCGGTAGGCGAGGACGGGCAGCACGGTGACGAAGACCGGACCGCCCGAGTTCAGCGTGACGCCCGACAGCACCACCCGCCGCAGCACCGGGTCCGCCCAGTTCAGCCGGAAGCCGGCCGTCAGCCGCTCCCAGACCGTGCCCTCGACGACGTTCCGCTCGCCCCAGGGCCGCATGGACCGGAAGCAGGCCGCGGAGACCAGGTAGCTGGCCGCGTCGACCACCAGGGCGGCCACGCCGAGCGCGCTGTACAGGCCGGCCGCGATCGACGGCCCGGCCACCTCGGAGACCGAGTTGCTGCCCTCCAGCCGCGAGTAGGCGCGGACCATCTGGTCCTTCTCCACCACGGCCGGCACGGCGATCAGGTAGCCGACGTTGAAGAAGATGGTCGCGCCGCTGATCGCCGCCACGCAGCAGAACAGCAGCGGCGTGGAGAGGAAGTCCAGCCAGTACGCGACCGGGATGACCAGGACCGCCGCCAGCCGGACCAGGTCGCAGACGAGCATGGTGAGGCGGTTGTCCCACCGGTCGACCAGCACCCCGGCGATCGGCCCGAGCAGCGGGATGCCCAGGTACTGGGCCATCGCCACCACGCCGACCTGGAGCGGGGAGGCGTGCAGCACGAAGATCATCAGGGTGGGCACGACGAAGACGGTGATCCGGTCGCCGACCACGCTGACCGTCTGCCCGGTCCAGAACAGGTTGAAGCCGCGCCCGAGGTCGGACGGCTTCCGCAGGCCCCCGAGGCCCGCCGGCCGCGGGCTCACGAGGCCTCCCGGACGGCGAAGGCGGCCGTCTTGCCGGTGCGGTCGTTGCTGACCAGCTCGTCGACCGGCCGGACCCGGAAGTTCTCCGGGTCGTGCTGGAACGCGGTGCTCAGGGTGAAGGTCGCGGCGAGCAGCTCGGCGCGCAGCCCCTCGGCGTCGACCGCCGTGTCCGGACCGGTCAGCAGCAGGACGTCCACCCCGGTGGCGCGCCCGCCGTTCTCGGTGATCACGACCTGCGCCCGGGAGACGCCCGGTTCCCGTTCCACCCGGGCGACCAGCTCGTCCACGTGCAGGCCGAGGCCGCGCACCTGGACCACGCTGTCCCGCCGCCCCAGCACCTGCATCGCCCGGCCCGGCCGGCCGCACGGGCAGACCGTCAACCCGCCCGCGTCACCCGTGCGGTAGCGCAGCACCGGGTTGAGCATCTCCGGGTCGAGCGTGGTGAAGTCCAGCAGTCCGTCCGGCCCGGCGTGCACCAGCTGGGAGGGCAGCGGGTGGAAGGTGTCGGCCGGGCAGTCCGGGGTGTTGGTGCCGACCACCCAGGTCTCGGTGGAGCCGAACATGCCCCAGCGGCGGGCGTCCGGCGCGACGTCCGCCATGTCCTCCTCCAGCTGCGGCTGCCAGGCCTCGCCCAGCCAGAGCACCTTGCGCAGGGCGGGCAGCTTGATCCCGGCGGCGCGGGCGTGCGCGAACCAGAGCCGCAGCACGCTCGGGGTGCCGCCGATCGCGGTCACCCGGCGGTCGGCGAGGAAGGCCAGCCAGTCCGGGTACTCCTCCCGGGTGACCGAGCCGAGCGCGATGATCCGGCAGCCGGACAGGTCGGCGAGCCCGGCGGCCAGGAAGTGCGCGCCCCACATCCGCCCGGCGCCCCAGGCGTTGACGAACACGTCCTCGCGGTCGAGCGGCTGCCAGTGCGCGTGGACGCCCGCCATGTAGAAGCCGGTCGGCGCGTAGCCGACCTTGGGGGCGCCGGTGGAGCCGCCGCTCTGGAACAGCCAGGTGGCGCCCGACTCCGAGCGCGGCTCCAGGTGGGCGAGGGCGGTGTTCAGGTCGTCCTTGACCAGCGGCGGCAGCGCGGCCAGCCCGTCCAGGGTGCGGACGGTGCCGTCGTGGTCCGCGTAGCGCGCGGCCAGCCCGGGCACGGTCCGCAGCCGGTCGAGGGTGCGGCCGGCGACGTGCAGCAGCGGTTCGGCCGCTTCGGGCGGGAGGGAGAACGCGTCGGTCATCGGGGGTCCGTTCGGGGGGTGGTGGTCGGTGCGGTCGGTGCGGTCGGTGCGGTCGTGGCGCCGGCCGCCGGGGCGATCGGCGCCCGGGCCGTCGGGGCCGCCGAAGCCCCGGCGTCGGCGAGCCACTTGGCGTGCGCGTCGCGGTAGGCGGTGAACCGGGCACGGGTGACGTCGCGCTGCAGGGTGCGGTCCGGGTCGGACCAGTCCGGGGCGATCACCCCGTCCGGCTCCAGCTCGGAGAACCAGTACCGCTCGCCGTCGTACAGGAAGTCGACGCAGAAGAACGGGATCCGCAGCTTCTCGGCGAAGTACGCGGTGGCGGCGACGAGTTCCTCCGGCACGGACGGGAACTCCATCGCCCCGCCCCGGCTCGCGTTGGCCACCGGCGAGCCGGCCTCCGGGATCCGCTTCATCACCGCGTACGGCTCGCCGTCGACCACGTAGACCCGGTAGTCGACGGTGCCGTCCCCGAGGTACGGCTGGGCGACGAGCGTGGTGTCGCCGCCCTGGGCGAGGCTGGCCAGGCCCCGGATGTCCTCCGGTCCCCGGGCCAGGTTGATCCCGCCGCCGCCGCACCAGCCGGACGGCTTGACGATGGCCGGGTAGGTCAGGCCGCCGAGCGCCACCTCGTACTGGTGCTTGCTGATGTCCCGGCCGGTACCGATCCGCACCGACGGGATCGGCGGCACCGGGGAGTCGGCGAGGTACAGGACGGTGGCGAGCTTGTCGTTGCCGATCAGCGAGATCTGCGGCGGGAACGGCAGGTAGAAGCCGGCCTGTTCGAGGACGGTGTACAGCGCGTACTGGTTGAAGACGTCCATCGACTGGTACGGCAGCGAGTAGAGCGCGGTGATGAAGAGCGTGTCCTGCGGCGTCACGAGCTCCTCGTCCACGTACACCAGCGGCCGGGCCGGGTCGGTGGCGTCCACGGTCACCGCGTCGGGGGAGTGCCGGCACCAGGTGAGGCCCAGCTCCCCGGCGATCTCCGCGTAGAGGTCCCAGAAGAAGTGGTGCCAGGTCGCGGACATCCGGCTCGACTCGCGGTCGGGGAAGATCCAGCACATCCGGCGCAGCGGGCCGGCGTCCTCCGCCGGGCCGGGGCCGGGGCCGGGGCCGTGCGCCGGGGCGGGGTGGTTCGTCGGGGTGGCGTTCACCACGGGTCCTTCCAAGGGGTTCAGGACGCTCCGCCGGAGCGGTCGGTCCACCAGCGGCGACCGGACTCCGGAAGGGTGTCCACCGGGTCGTAGTACGGGTGGCGCCGGTCGAGCGGCGCGTCGTCGGCCGGGCCGCCGCCCTCGCGGATCTCCAGCTCGGTGCGGTAGTTCTTGGTCCAGTACGAGATGCCGCGCTCGCGGTCGTACGCCACCGCCTGGTGCACCCAGCGCTTGCCGAGGTCCGGCACGTCGCAGACCAGCCGGGGGGTGGCGTAGCCGGGCAGGTAGCCCATGATCGCCTCCTGGAGCCGCTGCGCCTCGTGCACCGACGTCCGCCAGTGCTCCGCGTTGGGGATCATGTCGCAGAGGTAGAAGTAGTACGGCAGGATGTTCGCCTCCCCCTGGAGGGCGAAGCAGAGGTCCAGCAGGTCCCCGGGGGTGGCGTTGACGCCGCGCATCAGCACGCCCTGGTTGCGGACGTCGCGGACGCCCGCGTCCAGCAGCCCGCGGGCCGCCTCGGCCACCAGCGGGGTCACCGACCGGACGTGGTTGGCGTGGGTGTGCACGGCCAGGTTCACCGCGCGGCGCGCGGCGACGGCGGCCACCCGGGCCACGCCCTCGCGGATCTGCGGCTGCAGCCAGTGCTGCGGCAGGCCGACCACCGCCTTGCTGGCGAGCCGGATGTCGCGGACCGACTCCAGCTCCAGCAGCCGCAGCAGGAACGACTCCAGCTGCGGCCAGGGCACGTTGGCGAGGTCGCCGCCGGAGACCACCACGTCGCGCACGGTCGGGGTGCGCTTGAGGTAGTCCAGCATCTGCTCCTGCCGGTGGGCCGGCCGGAGCACCAGCCGGGTCTTGGTGACCTGCGGGGTGGAGGTGCCGACCAGGTCCATCCGGGTGCAGTGCCCGCAGTACTGCGGGCAGGTGGAGACCAGCTCGGCCAGCACCTTGGTGGGGTAGCGGTGGGTGAGGCCCTCGACCACCCACATCTCGGCCTCGTGCAGCGAGTCGCGTTCGGCCTTCGGGTGGCTGGGCCACCGGGGGTGCCGGTCGGAGCGCACCGGCAGCATGTAGCGGCGGACCGGATCGGCCAGGAACGCCTCCGTGAACGCCTCCGGCCCGGTCGGGGCGTGCGGTGCCATCGTGTTGAGCATCTGCGGCGGCAACAGGATCGGCATCGTCGCGAACTCGGCCTGGTCGGCGGTGAGTTCCTCGTAGAACCGGTCGGTGAGCAGGTCGCCGGCGAGTGCTCGAAGCTGCCGGACGTTCTTCACGCAGTGCGCCCGCTGCCACTGGGCGTCGCGCCACTCGGCCTCGGTGACGTCGCGCCAGCCCGGCAGCCGGCGCCAGTCGGGCTCCACCAGCGGGGTGCGGACGTACTGGTACGGCTGTCCCGCCGCCGGGCGTGCCGGGCGGGCGGTGCGGGCGGGGGCTGCGGGGTCGGCGGCGGGCGGTGCGGGAGCCGAGGCGGGTGCGGGGGGAGCGGGGGCCAGGGCGGGGGCGGGGGGTCCGGGGAGGTCCATCCGGCGCTACCGGTCGGTGAAGAGCGTGGCGAAGCGGGTCCGCAGCTCGCGCTTGAGCACCTTGCCGGTCGGCCCGAGCGGGAACTCCTCGGCGGTGCGGGCGATCCGGACGGCGGCGAGTGCGGCCAGCCCGGCCCCCGCCAGCGCCTTGTTCGCGGCCTCCAGGACGTCCTCGGCACCCGCGTCCTCGGCCTCGGTCTGCAACTGGACGACGGCGATGGGTCGTTGGCCCTCCCCGGCGGCGCCGGGCACACCGACCACCGAGCAGTCCCGGACCAGCCCGGCACAGTCGGCCAGCAGCACCTCCTCGATCGGCAGGCTGTAGACCGGGCCGGCGACGGTGTCGATGACGTCCACCGTCCGGTCGAGGTGGTAGAACGAGCCGTCGGCGTCCCGCCGCGCGACGTCCCCGGTCAGCCAGTAGCCGTTCAGCTCGAAACTGCCGGTCAGCTTGGCGTTGTTCCAGTAGCCGGGCGTGCGGGACGGCGTGACCACGCCGAGCAGCCCGACCGTGCCGTCCGGGACCTCCGAGCCGTCCTGGTCCAGCACGGCCGCCTTGAGCACGACCTCCAGCGGCTTGCCGACGCAGCGGTCGTCGCGCACGCTCTCCGGCGTGGTCACCTGGCCGAACAGCGCCATGCCCATCTCGGAGGAGCCCAGCCCGTCGACGAACTGCGAACCGGGCAGGGCCGGTTGCTCGGCCTTCTCGCTCGGCAGCAGCCACGGCCGGATCAGCCCGGCGGGCCGCTCGCCGAGCCCGACCAGCCGCCGGATGTGCCCGTAGTGCGCACTGTCGCCCGTGTTGAACCAGGAGTGCACCCGGGCCGCGCCCGCCACCGGCAGTTCCCCGGTGGCGAGTTCGACGAAGGTGCGCGGGAAGGAGGCGACCATGGTCGGCCGGAACGCCTCCATCACCGGCTCGACCACCGAGCGCCGCCAGTCGGCCATCACGACCGTCGGCAGGCCGAGCAGGGTCGCGGTCAGGAAGTAGCTCAGGCCGCCCGCGTGGGTGTGCGGCATCAGCGACATCAGCCGGTCGTACGGCTCGGCGGGGAACCGCACCATCCGCGGCTGCTTGCCGTCCCAGAACTGGCGGTGCGCCAGGATCGTGGACTTGGGCGTGCCGGTGGTGCCGGAGGAGTGGATCAGCGCGACCACGTCGTCCGTCGCGTGCCGGTACGGGTACACGTCGGGCAGCCCGCCGGACGCGGCGGCGTCGAAGGCCTGGATCTCGGCGGTGAGCGCGAGGAAGCGGGGCCGGCGCTGCGGGTCCTCGCGGTACGCGGCGGCGAGGCGGGTGGTGTCGTCGGCGACCACGCCGACCACACCGACGTGGTTGAGGTAGCGGACCATCACGTCGTGCCGCATGGCGTCGTTGACGAGGGCCGGAACGGCGCCCAGTGCGGACAGCGCGAGGAAGTGCAGCAGCGGCTCCAGGCCCTCGCCGACCACGACGGCGACCGGTTCGCCCGGGCGCACGCCGTTGGCGTGGTACCAGGCGGCGTACCGGTCGCGCAGCGCGGCGAGGTCCAGCAGGCTGTGGCCGCGCAGGACGACGGCGCCCCGGTGGTCGGTGTGGTGGCTGAAGGCGAACGGGACCGCGCGGTTGGGGTTCACCGCGATGGCGTGTTCGAGGAAGTTGCCGGCCCCGAGCCCGGGCTCGGCCATCAGCCGCTCCCGGGCGGCGAGCGGCGCGACGGGGCTCTGGCCGGCGGGGTGGATGGAACTCTGGTCGCTCATGGCGGTCTCCTGAGGGGGTGGCCCGGGCGCGGTTCTTGTGGACGCGGGGGCGGGCCGGGTGTGGTGTGGGAGAACTGGTGCTCGGCGGACAGGTTCGTGCGGTGGAGCTGCTCCGTGCGGTGGCGCGGGTGTGCTGCGGTGGCGCGGGCGTGCTGCGGCGGTGCGGGCGTGCGTGGGCTACCGGCGCTGCGGTGGTGGTGCGGCGGGGCCGTGGTGCGGTGGTGGTGCGGTGGTGCGGCGGAGCGGTGGTGCGGGCGGGGCTCAGCGGTGACCGTCGAGGATCTCCGCGACCACGCGGTGCCCGGAGCGGATCGCGCCCTCCATCAGCCCGAAGAACTCGGTGCTGGTCTCGGTGCCGGCCCAGTGCACCCGGCCGTGCGCGGCGGTCAGCGTCGGCCCCTGCCGCAGCCAGTCGCCCGGGCCGAACAGCGCGGCGTAACAGCCCTTGCTGTAGGGCTCGTTGACCCAGTCGGTGACATGGAAGCCGATCGGCTCCGGGAGCACCGGGAAGAGCCGGGCGGCCTGGGCGACGGCCGCGGCGCGCTGCTGCTCCGGATCCAGCGCGGCGAACCGGTGGGCCTCGGCGCCGGTGACGAACCCGGTGAGCACGCCGACGCCGTCGGCCGACGGCGAGTCGTCGACCGTCGAGAGCAGCGGGCCCTCGGCGTTGACCGACCAGCCGGACAGCCCGTGGTCGCGCCAGACCGGCGACGGGTAGACCAGGTTGACCTTGACCGCGCAGCCGCGTCCGGTGCGCTCGCCGGCCCGCCGGGCGGGCGGTTCGGGCCGGTGGTCGAGGCCGTCGGCGAGCAGGGGCGGCAGGGCGACCACCACCACGTCGGCCCGGTGACCGCCCTGCCCGGTGAGGACGGTGGCCCCGTCGGCGTCCTGGTGGACCGCCAGGGCCGGTTCGCCGAGCCGCAGCCGGGAGCCGGGCCGGCCGGCGAGCCGTTCGGCCAGCCGCTCGCACAGCAGGTGGGCGCCGCCCGCGACCCGGTCCTGCTGGGCGCCGCCCTCGAAGGCGTTGAGGTAGCGCAGGCCGCCGCCCGACCGGAGGTAGAAGGCCATGTGCAGGACGGACAGTTCGGCCGGGTCGGCGGCCATCATCTCGCCCAGGAAGAGCGGGAAGAACAGCCGGGCGTCCGGGTGGGCCAGGTGCCGGTCCGCCCACTCGGCGGCGGTGAGGGAGTCCAGCCGCTCCGCGTCCGGGGTCAGCCACGGCGCGTCCGGCCGTACGGCGGCGGTGAGTTCGGCCAGCCGGTCGAACAGGTCGCCGAGCGCCACCGCGTTCAGCGGCGGGAACCGGCCGTCCCGGGTGGCGTGTTCGGCGTCCGCCCCGCTCCCGAGCGCGAACCGGCTGGCGCCGAGCATCGTGGTCGGTGTGGTGTCGAGGTCCGACTCCTTGAGCAGGGCGAGGAGTTCGGTGTGGCGGTCGCCCAGGTAGGCGGCGCCGGCGTCGACCCAGGAGCCCGGGGCGACCTCGCGGCCCTGGGTCCGCCCGCCGACCCGGTCGCGCGCCTCCAGCACGGTGACCTCGACCCCGCGGGCCGCCAGGCCGTTCGCGGCGGTCAGCCCGGCGAGGCCGGCGCCGACGACGACCGCGGAGCGGGCCCCGTGCGCGGCGCCGGAACCGGCCGGCCGCCCGTCACCGGCCGGCTGCCGAGGTCCGTCCTGCCGCCGCCCGGCGGGCGTGTCACGGGCGTTCATCCGGCGGCCGCGATCAGCTGGGCGAGGCCCTCGGGCGTGGGCGCGAGCACGAAGTCCTCGAAGGACAGCTCGACGCCGTAGGTGCGGGCGACGGCGCTCAGGACGCGGGTGGCGATGAGCGAGTCACCGCCGAGGAGGAAGAAGTCCGAGTCCGTCGCGACGTCGGTCGTCTCCAGGACGCGGCGGAAGATCGCCACCACGTCCTCGGCGTCGGCGGAGGTGGTGTCAACGCTCATCGAGGCTCTCCATTTCGTGACCGGCGGGTGCCGCCTGTCGGCGCACCCGAGGGGGCTGGTGAGGGGCTGGGGGCGGTCGTGGCCGGGGATCCGCCCGGGGCCCGCCCCGTGTGTCGGGTGCGTCTAGCGGGAGGAGGGCGCGGCGTGCGCGGCCGGCGCCGGTTCCGCCCGGTCCACCGGGGTGCCCGGTCTGTGCGGTGCCACGGGTGCGGCCGGCGTGGCCGGTGCGGGCGTGGCGGTCCGTGCTGCCGGTGCGCCGGGGCTCGCCGAGTGCCGGCGGTGGGAGCCCGCCCGGTCGACCTTGCCGCTGGCGGTGAGCACCAGCTCGGGCACGACCGTGATCCGGCTGGGCACGAGGTGTCCGGGCACCCGGCCGTGCAGGTAGGCCCGGACGTCGGCGTCCAGTGTTCCGGCGGCCGCCCCGGAGCGCGGCACCAGGTAGGCGACCAGGGCGGACCGGCCGGCCACCGTGGCGCCGGTCACGGCCACGGCGCTCACGCCGGGGTGGCCGGCGATGTGCGCCTCGACCTCGGCCGGGTCGACCCGGATCCCGCGCACCTTGATCTCGCCGTCCAGCCGGCCCCGGTGCGTCAGCACGCCGTCGGGAGCACGGCTCACCCGGTCGCCGGTGCGGAACCAGCGTTCGCCGTCGGCGACCGTGAAGCGGGCCGCGGTGGCCTCCGGCAGCCCGTGGTAGCCCGAGGCGACCGCCGGTCCGCCGATGACCAGCTCGCCCTGCTCGCCGATCCGTTCGACCACGTGCGGCAGGGCCCGTCCGATCGGTGCCCGCGCGCCGGCCGCCCAGTCCGGGCCGGGCGACGGGGCCCCGGGCCCGTGCAGGTCCACGGCGTGGGTGATCAGCGTGGTCTCGGTGCAGCCGTAGGTGTTGAGCAGGCGGATCCGCCCGGTGTCGAGGCGGCTCCAGTCGGCGAGCCGGGCCGGGTTGGCCGCCTCGCCGCCGATGACCAGCAGCCGGAGCCGCTCGGGCAGTCCGGCCTGCTCCTCGGTGAGGTGGAGGACCAGCTCGTGCCAGAACGCGGTCGGCAGGTCGAGGACGGTGATCCGTTCACGCTCGACCATCCGCAGGAACCGGGGGAAGGACCCCTTGTGCGCCTCGTCGTCGAGCACCAGCGCGGCGCCCGCGGTCAGGGTCGGGAGGATCTCCTCGAAGCAGGTGTCCCAGTTCAGCGAGGCGAACTGGAGCACCCGGTCGTCGGGGGTCAGGCCGAACAGCCCGCGCAGGGAGTGCACGGTGGCGGAGATCGCCCGGCGGGGCGTCACGACGGGTTTCGGCTGCCCGGTCGAACCCGACGTGAAGAGCAGGTAGGCCGGCCGCTCGGGGCCGGTGCCGCCCGGTGCCGCCCCCGGCGGGGCGGTGTCGGCTCCGGCTAATCGCGGCAGGTCGACGACCTCCGGTCCGGTCGGGGCGCCCGAACCGCCCGAACCGCCCGAACTGCCAGACGTGCCCGGGGTGTCCGGGGCGTCGGGGGTGTCCGGGGTGTCCGGGGTGTCCGGGGAGCCCCGGTCGCCGGCCGGCGCCGCGAGCCCGGTGCGGCAGCCCACCGCCGACAGCATCGCCTGTCGGCGCTGCGGCGGGAAGGCCGGATCGACCGGGCAGTACACGCCCCCTGCGGCGAGTGTCCCGAGGAGCCCGACGACCGTTTCCGGGGCGTGCACCGCCGGGACGGCGACCACGCCGGGGGAGTCCCCCAGTCGAGCGGCCAAAGAGCTTGCCGACTCGTGGAGTTGGCGATAAGTCAGAGTGCGCCCATGGTGGACGACCGCCGGGCGTTCGGGATATCGCCCCGCCGTTTCCGTGAACGCGTCAATCAGGTCGGAACTGGCCTCGTGGATGTTGCGGTTATTTGTCATGCCCGCCCCAAAGAATGCCCGCGAGCTCTTGTCGGTGCTCGGCGGACCGGGACTCTACCTTCGAACATGCGTAGCCACAATGCTTGTTGAGGATGTCGCTTCAAGGATGTGTGGTTGACATGTGAACGTGACGGGGTCTGCCTGGGTGGGTTGATGTGGCCGGAGTGGCTCCGTGGAGTAGTCGTACGCTCACGCTCGGCGACTCGCGCCCCGCCCGCCGATTCGGGAGTACGTGAACGATCCGATCCGGGCGCCGTTTCGCGGAATTCGGACGCGGCCGACTTCTGACCGACCGTCAAAAACATCCTGCGTACCGGAACATGTCGGGCGTTCCCGCCGGTCGCGGCCGGGGGAGCGGCCCTCCGGTATCCGCCGGCGCCCAAGGGCCGCAGAAATCCGGCACGGGTGCCGGATTCCGGGGAAGAACGCCGACGGACCGTCGAGCGGGCGGCGCGTCAACGACGGGCCGCCTCCCACACGTCGCTCGACCCGAAGTGGACGTCGTAGCGGTCCTGCAGAGGCAGCAGGCGGTCGAGGGACCGCCGCCCCCAGGCCGTGTCGGCCAGCGCGCGGAAGTACCCGAACCGCTCGACCCCCGGCGTCGCGACCACCAGCAGATCGGCCGGACTCCCGGCCGCCGCCCCGAAGGCGTGCGGCAGCATCGGCGGCACCGACACCACCCCGCCGGCCGGCACGGTCACCAGCGACCCGCCGAGCAGGAACTCCGCCACCCCGTCCAGCACGTGGAAAAGCTCCCAGGACACCGCGTGGTGGTGCGGCCGGGCGCCGTCCGCGCCGACCCCCAGGGTCAGCCGGTTGACGCCGAACGCGCCGTCCGTCGCGTCCGCGTCCACCAGCAGGCCGAACGCGCCGCCCGCGGGCAGTGCGAGGCGCTCGGCCTCCTCCGGCAGGACCACCAGGGCACGTGACCGATCCGTCGTCATGCTTCTCTCCCTCTCACCGGGCGTGCGTACCCACCGGGCCGTGCGTACGGCACCATTCGACCCGGGGGGTGATCGACGGGCCAGGGGCAATCGCAGCAGGCGGTGATCACCGATCGAGATGAGCGGAGGGAACGCCCGTGGAAATCAGGCAGCTGCAGTACTTCCTCGCGGTGGCCGAGGAGGAGGGCTTCGGCCGCGCCGCCGAGCGGCTGGGCATCGTGCAGTCCGCCGTCAGCCAGCAGGTCCGCCGCCTGGAGCGCGAACTCGGCGTGCCGCTCTTCGGCCGCTCCACCCGGGGCACCCGCCTCTCCGCCGCCGGCGAGCGACTCCTCCCGCAGGCCCGCGCCGTACTCGACGCCGCCGACCGGCTCCGCCGCACGGCCGCCGCCGTCGCCGCGGGCACCGACGGCATCCTGCGGCTCGGCACCGTCCAGACCCCGGACGGCCGCCTCGACGCGGTCCTCGCCCGCCTCGCCGCCCGCGCGCCCGCACTCCGCGTGCGCCTGCGCCAGGCGCCGCCCGCCGAGCGCCTCGAAGCCCTCCGCTCCGGCGGCCTCGACGCCGCCCTGCTCCGCGCGGCCGCCGACGCCCCCGGCCTCACCGTGACCCCCGTCTGGCGCGACGCCCTCCACGTCGCCCTCCCGGCCGACCACCCGCTGGCCGCCGAGCCGTCGCTGCGCCTCGCCGGGCTCGCCCGGCTGCCCCTCCGCCGGGCGGCCCCCGACCGCAACCCGGGCTTCCACGCCCTCCTCACCGGGGCCTGCCGGGCGGCGGGCGTCGACCCGCCGCCCGGGGAGCCGTTCACCACCCTCCGCGAGACCCTCGCCGAGATCGGCACCTCCGGCACGGCCTCCTGGACGGTCTTCTACGACGTCAACGGCCTCCCCGAGCTCCCCGGGGTGGCGGTCCGCCCCCTGGCCGGCGTCACCGTCACCACCTCGCTCGTCACCCCGCCCGGCCCCCCGGCCCCGGCGCTCCGGCACCTCCTCGCGGCCTTCGGGCGGCCGGGCGGGGGGTGACCCGGGCCCGGCCGTACGGGGGCGGACCCCGGCGGTCCCGCCGGTGTGCGACCACCGCCCCGGCCGCGCCCCGACCGGCCGGAAGATCCCTGGTGGCGGCTGGTGCGCGGGCGGCGGGAGTCCCCCGGGAGGGCCATCGGGCGGCACTCCCGCAGGAGCGGCGGAGGTCCCGGGTACTCGTGTAACGTTTTCATTACGTAGTCGTGGTTCCGAAGCTCTCATCCGCGGTCGTGACGCCCTGCGCGTTTTGCTGCGCAGCATTCTCCGGACCAGGCGCCCAACACCGGGCTCCGCACCGTGCGGGACCCGTCCCCGAAGGAGAAGAGCATGGCCTCAGGCACCGTGAAGTGGTTCAACGCCGAGAAGGGCTTCGGCTTCATCGAGCAGGACGGTGGCGGCCCGGACGTGTTCGCCCACTACTCGAA
This sequence comes from Kitasatospora sp. NBC_00458, assembly GCF_036013975.1. NCBI lineage: Bacteria > Bacillati > Actinomycetota > Actinomycetes > Kitasatosporales > Streptomycetaceae > Kitasatospora > Kitasatospora sp. NBC_00458. Next base: position 1,716,874 of record NZ_CP107904.1, on the reverse strand, counting down.
CATCGCCGCCCAGGGGTTCCGTGAACTCCAGGAGGGCCAGCGGGTCGTCTTCGACGTCGTCCAGGGCCAGAAGGGCCCGCAGGCCGAGAACATCGTCCCCGAGTGATCCCCCCGCCCGGCCCCTCCCCGCCTCCGCGCTTGACACGTTTCTTCGTATCGAGAATATTGGATGCGTTGTCGGGGTCGTCGTACGGGAGGAGTGCGGGGTGGATCCGCTGGCCGTTCACAAGGCGCTGGCGAATCCGGCGCGCGCGGACTTCCTGCGCTGGCTGAAGACGCCCGAGCGCTACTTCGACGAGGAGTACTACCGCGAGCGCGGTGTGGGGTTCCACATCGGCGTGTGCGTGACGGACATCCGGGAGCGGTCCGGGTTGGCCCAGTCGGTGGTCTCCGGCTACCTCCAGACCCTGCGGGACGCCGGGCTCCTCGACTCGGAGCGCGTCGGCAAGTGGACCTTCTACCGTCGCAATGAGGAGACGATCGCCGCGTTCGCCGCGTACGTCCGCGACGAGCTCTGACGTCTCCCGGCCACCGTCCGGCGCGCCCCGTGGCGCGCCGTTCTTTTCGGCATGATTCATCTAATTATCTAGATTTATAGCTCGATCAAGGGGGCGTGAGCCGCCCCGGCCCGAGCGCGGAAGGCTGCCATGCGAAAGACCGGCCCTGTCGTCCTGACCCTCGCCCTGGGGGTGTTCGGGATCATCACCACCGAGATGGGCGTCGTCGGCGTCCTGCCCCGGATATCCGGGGAACTGGGCGTCGCACCGTCCACGGCGGGCTGGCTGGTCGGCGTCTTCGCGCTCGTGGTCGCCGCCACCGGGCCGTTCGCGACCCTGCTGGCCTCCCGTGTCCCGCGCAGGACGGTCCTGGCCGTCTCGCTCGCGGTGTTCGCCGCCTCCAACGCCGTCTACGCGCTGACCGACCGGTTCGAGGTGATGCTCGCCTTCCGGATCGTGCCCGCGGTGTTCCACCCGGTGTTCTTCTCGGTCGCGCTCACCGCCGCCGCCCGGCTCGTCCCGGCGCAGCGGGCCACCAGGGCCGCGACGACCGTCTTCACCGGTGTCACGGCCGGGTTCGCCTTCGGCGTGCCGCTCACCTCCCACCTCGCCGAACACCTCTCCCTCGCCGCCGCGTTCTGGTTCGGCGCGGGCGTCAACCTGCTCGCCCTGCTCGGTGTCCTGGCGCTCTTCCCGGCCATGCCCTCCGGTGAACGCCTCTCCTACGGCGCCCAGTTGCGGATCCTGCGGCGGCCCCGGCTCTGGCTGGCGGTGCTGGCCGTGGTGGCGGTGTTCGCGGCGATGTTCTCGGTCTACGGGTACTTCGCCGAGTACCTGGAGCAGGTCACCCGGCTGAGCGGCTCCCGGGTCGGCGCGGCGCTGATGGCGTTCGGGATCGTGATGGTGGCCGGGAACCTCCTCTTCGGCCGGCTGCTGGAGCGCGACCCGGTCCGCACGGTGACCGCCTTCCCCGTCCTCTACGTGCTCGTCTACGCCGTGGTGTACGCCGTCGGGCCGTGGGCCGTCCCGATGGCGGTCGGCGTGCTGCTCTGGGGGGCGGTGCACTCGGGCGGGCTGGTCGTCAGCCAGGGCTGGCTGGCCCGGGACGCCCGGGACGCGTCCGAGTTCGGCAACAGCCTCTTCATCTCCTTCTCCAACCTGGGCATCACCCTCGGCACCGCGGCCGGCGGCTTGGTGGTGTCCGCCCTCGGTGCGCACCGACTGCCCTGGGCGGGAGCCGTGTTCGCCCTCGTCGCGCTCGCCGCCGTCCTCCTCCGGCGCCGCCTCGGCCCGGAGCCGGCGCGCGGGTCGCAGCCGGCCGCCCCCGCCGGCCGCCCCGTTCCCGCCCCGCAGTGAACGGCGCCCCGCAGTGAACGGTGCCCCGCAGTGAACGGCGCCCCGCGAGCGCGGCGGCCCGGGCCCGCGGTGGTCGCCCGGGCCGCCCGGAGCCGGGGCGCGTCCTGCGCGGATCGCGCCCCGGTGCGCTCCGGGAGCCCCGTCGCACGCTCTCGTGCGTACAGGAACCATTGCGCACGCTGGGATCGGACGCCTCCCACGGCCGCCGTCTCCCGCGCACCGGGAGACCGGGGTGTGCCGCACAGCCGAGGGCACCTTCCCCCATCCCCCCACCACCGCACCCGGGTACGGCCCGGCTCCCGGTCGCCCCGACCGGCCCTGCCGCCCCGGTGCACCGGCGGCCCGTCCGTCCGGATCCGCGGGACCCCGCCCCGGTGGGCGTCCGGCCCGCAGCATCGATCGAAGGGAACGACCGTGACCACTCCCGTCCCGTCCCGCATCGCCCTGGTGAACGGCAGCTTCGAGCAGCCCCCCATCGCCGGCGGCAACGCGTTCCTTCCCGACGCCTCCCAGACCCAGGTCCCGAACCACGTCCCGGGCTGGCTCAGCACCGCCACCGACCACCTGATCGAGGTCTGGCACGACGGCTTCAACGGCGTCCCCTCCGCCGACGGCGCCCAGTTCGCCGAACTCAACGCCAACCAGGTGTCCACCCTCTACCAGGACCTGTCCACCACCCCCGGCGCCACCCTCTACTGGCGGCTCTACCACCGCGGGCGGCTCGGCCAGGACACCATGGCCCTGGACATCGGCAGGCCCGGAGCGGCCGTCCAGCAGCGCCAGTTCACCGACGGCAACGCCGCCTGGGGCTTCTACACCGGGACCTACACCGTCCCGGCCGGGCAGACCGTCACCCGCTTCGCCTTCCGCTCCGTCGCCGCCGCCGGCGGCAACCAGGGGATCGGCAACTTCCTCGACGGCATCTTCTTCGGCACCGCCCCCTCCGTCGTCCTCACCAAGTTCGCCGTCCCCGACGGGCCCCTCCAGGTGGGCGAGGTCATCACCTACCGCATCGTCGCCAGGAACGAGGGCGGCGGCGCCGCCGAAGCGCTCGTCCTGACCGACGCCGTCCCGGCCGGGACCACCTACCTGCCCGGGTCCCTGCGCATCGTCGACGGGCCCAACCGGGGCGCGAAAACCGACCGGCGGGGCGACGACCAGGCCTTCTACGACCCGGCGGGCGACCGGGTGGTGTTCAACCTCGGCAACGACGCCACCGCGACCCAGGGCGGCAGCCTGCCCAACACCGACACCCTGCCGAACGGCACGACCGTCGAGTACCGGGTCACCATCGACGAGGCCAGCGCCGGCGGGCACGTCACCAACACCGCCACCGCCGCGTACGAGAACCGGCTCGGCCCGACCCCCGAACCCCTCACCGCCACCTCCGGCCAGGCCGACACCCCGGTCCTCCCCGCCGCCGACCTCAGCGTGACCAAGTCCGCCGACGCCACCACCGTCACCGTCGGCCAGACCGTCACCTACCGCGTCACCGTCCACAACGCCGGGCCGAACACCGCGACCGGCGCCATCGTCACCGACGCCCTCCCGGCCGGTCTGCGGTTCGTCTCCGCCACGCCGGGCACCGGCGCCTACAACCCCGACACCGGCCGGTGGAGCGTCGGAACGCTGGCCGCGGGCGCCTACGCCACCCTCACCCTCCGGGCCAAGGCCACCGTCACCGGTCCGGTCACCAACACCGCCACGGCGCACGCGGTGGAGACCGACCTCCACCCCGCCGGCAACACCGACTCCGTCACCGTCTGCGTCGAGGCGGCCCCCGACTGCCCGCCCTGCCCGCCGCCCGGCGGCTGCGGCCCCTGCTGACCCTGCGAGAGGGCCGCGCTGCGTGCCGCCCCGGGCCCGTCCGGTCCCGCGGCGCGCAGTGCGCGGCGGTGCGCTACCGGGCGTCGTCGGCGGGCGTCTGCCGCCTGGCCCGGTAGGCGCGCTTCTTGACGAGGGCGCCGCAGGTCTTCATCGAGCACCAGCGGCGGGCGCCCGCGCGGGAGGTGTCGACGAAGGGGACGCCGCAGTCGGGGTTCCCGCAGATGCTGACGCGGGTGCGGTGCTCGGACGCGCAGAGGGTGATCAGGTCCCGGGCGACCATCGAGAGCACCGCCGCGACCGTGTCGCCGTGCCAGTGCAGGGTGGCCGCGTCGGGGGCGAGTTCGGGCGTCGAGGGCGGCGCGGCCGCGGCGCGGTTGACGAGTGCGATGTCCTCGGGCGAGGGCGGCGCGGCGTCCGCCAGGGCGCGGCCGGTCCGCTGGACCGCCTCGCGCAGCCGCCTGGCGCTGTCGAGGTCGGCCCCGGAGCAGGGCGGCGCCGCCGTCGCGCAGCCGCTCTCGACGGCCCAGCGGCCCAAGTCCTCGGGCCGGGCGAGCCGTTCGAAGGGGGTGTCCGCGCCGCGGTCGGCGAGGGTGCCGGCGAAGGCGAAGCACAGCCGCGCGTCGTCGAAGCGGAAGTCGGCCTTGGCGCGCTGGCGTCCCTCGTGGCTGCCGTCCTTGTCGTCCATGTCCACCACTTTATGCGGTTGACATGATTCCGGGCAAGCGGCTAGCTTCCAAGTCCACCGGTTCAACAGGTGGACGTATCGGCGGTCGCTCCCCGCTCCCGCCACACCCCGCTCCCGCCACCCCGCAGCACGAGGAGGCCGCGCCATGCGCGCCGCAGTCATCGAGGAACTCCACAAGCCGCTCGTCGTCCGCGACGTGCCCGACCCCGTCTGCCCGCCGGACGGCGCGATCCTGCGGGTCGGGGCGAACGGGATCTGCCGCACCGACTGGGCCCTGTGGGCCGGGGAGTTCTGGACCGGCGGACCGCGGGTCGAGGCCCCGTTCGTGCTCGGCCACGAGTTCGCCGGAACCGTCGTGGAGGTCGGCCGCGAGGTGCGGGGGTGGAAGGAGGGCGACCGCGTCATCTTCCCGATGAACCCCGGCGAGGGCTCGTGCGAGATGTGCCGCAGCGGCAACCAGCACGTCTGCGAGCACGTGGACTCGCTCGTGCCCGGGGTGTCCTACTGGGGCGCCTTCGCCGAGTACGTCATGGTCCGCTTCGCCGACGTCAACCTGGTCGAAGTACCGGAGGGCGTCGGCTTCGTGGACGTCGCCGCGCTGGCCTGCCGCTACATGACCGCCTTCCACGGCGTCGTCGACCAGGCGAAGGTCCGCGGCGGCGAATGGGTCGCGGTGTACGGCGCCGGGGGCGGCATGGGGCTGTCGACGGTCGAGATCGCCGCGGCGACCGGCGCCAACGTCATCGCGATCGACATCACGGACGACAAGCTGGACGCCGCCCGCGCACTCGGCGCCGTCCACACCGTCAACGCGGCGACCGACGACCCCGCCGAAGCGGTCAGGACCCTCACCGGCGGCGGCGCGCACGTGTCGGTCGACGCCGTGGGCATCGCCGCCGCCTGCCGCAACTCCGTGCTCTCCCTGCGCACCCGCGGCCGCCACCTCCAGCTCGGACACACCACCTCCGCGGAGCAGGGGGACGTCCCGCTGCCGGTCGACGTGATGATGGTCAGGGAACTGGAGTTCCTGAGCGCCTTCGGCATGCAGGGCCAGCGCTTCGGCACGATGCTGAACATGATCGCCGCCGGCCGCCTCGACCCCGGCCGCATCGTCTCGCGCACCGTCGGCCTCCACGAGGCGAGCGGGGTCCTGGAGTCCCTGGAGACCTACGGACCGACCGGCGTGGTCGTCATCGACTCCTTCCGCCCCTGATTCCGCTTCCGCCCCCGGCTCCGGCGACTCCGCCGATCCCGCGCCCGAAACGCCTCCCCCGAAAGCAGGAACCACCATGCCCGCATCCCGCCCGCTGATGGACCGGGAACTCCGCCAGGCCCTCGACGCGGTCCCCATGACCCCCAACGGCGCGTTCGACCTGACGGACCTCGCCGCGACGCGCGCGGCGTTCCGCGCCCAGGCCGAGGCCGCCGCGGACGCACAGCCCGTCGACCCGTCGGTCACCGTCGAGACGCACCTCGTGAGCCGGACGGACGGCCCCGACGTGCCGGTCCGCCTGCTGCGCCCCACCGGAGCGCCCGGGCCCCTGCCGGTCCTCGTCTGGTTCCACGGCGGCGGACAGGTGCTCGGCTTCGCCGCCCAGGACGACCCGTGGCTCACCCGGCTGGGCGCGGCCCTGGGCTGCGCCGTCGCCGCGGTCGACTACCGGCTCGCCCCCGAGACGCCCGCCCCCGGCGCCGCCGAGGACGGCTTCACCGCCTACCAGTGGATCTGCCGCGAGGCGGACGCCCTGGGTCTGGACGCCGCCCGCATCGGCATCGCGGGCCAGAGCGGCGGCGGGGGCGTCGCGGCGGCCACGACCCTCCTGGTCCGCGACCGCGGCGGCGTGGCGCCCCTGTTCCAGTCGCTCACGTATCCCATGCTCGACGACCGCAACGACACCGCGTCGAGCCACGAGATCACCGACATCGGCATCTGGGACCGCTCGACCAACCTCCTCGCCTGGCAGGCGATCCTGGGCGACCGGGCCGGCACCGACGACGTCTGCCCCTACTCCGCCCCCTCCCGCAGCACCGACCTCGGCGCCCTGCCGCCCACCTTCATCGCCGTCGGAGACCTCGACTCCTTCCGCGACGAGGACCTCGACTACGCCACCCGCCTGCGGGCCCACGGCGTCCCGGTCGAACTCCACCTCTACCCCGGCGCCTACCACGCCTTCGACCTGATCGCCCCGAACTCCCGGCTCGCCGCCGCCTTCCACGCGACCTGGTCGGACTACCTCGCCCGCCGGTTCCACCCCACCCCGGCCCCGGCCTGACACCGCGCCGGACGGCGCTTCCGGCGCGGGCCGTCGGGGGCGCGTACGGCGGGCGGGGGGTCCCGTCCCCCACCCGCCGCCGTTCTGAAGGGAATTGACCCGGCGTCAACTCCAGCCGTCGTGCAGCGGTTTGCCCTCGGCGTAGCCGGCGGCGCTCTGGACGCCGACGACGGCCTTGTCGTGGAACTCCTCCAGGGAGGCGGCGCCCGCGTAGGTGCAGGAGCTGCGCACGCCGGCCACGATCGAGTCGATGAGGTCCTCGACGCCCGGGCGGGCCGGGTCGAGGAACATCCGGGAGTGCGAGATGCCCTCCTCGAACAGGGCCTTGCGGGCCCGGTCGTACGAGGAGTCCAGCGAGGTCCGGTCGCGGACGGCGCGGGCGGAGGCCATGCCGAAGGACTCCTTGTACCGGCGGCCGTCGGCGGTGGCCCGGAGGTCGCCGGGCGACTCGTAGGTGCCGGCGAACCAGGAGCCGATCATCACGTTGGACGCGCCCGCGGCCAGTGCCATCGCGACGTCGCGCGGGTGGCGCACCCCGCCGTCCGCCCAGACGTGCCTGCCCAGCCGGCGCGCCTCGGCGGCGCACTCCAGCACGGCGGAGAACTGCGGACGGCCCACACCGGTCATCATCCGGGTGGTGCACATCGCGCCCGGGCCGACCCCGACCTTGACGATGTCGGCGCCCGCCTCGACCAAGTCCCGCACGCCCTCAGCGGTGACCACGTTCCCGGCGACCACGGGCACGCCCGGATCGAGCGCGCGGACCAGGCCGAGCGCCTTGAGCATGGCCTCCTGGTGCCCGTGCGCGGTGTCGACGACGAGCGCGTCCACCCCGGCCTCCAGCAGCCGGGCGGCCCGGCCGGGGACGTCGCCGTTGATGCCGACCGCGGCGGCCACGCGCAGCCGGCCGGTGGAGTCGGCCGCCGGGGTGTAGAGGGTGGCCCGCAGTGCGCCGGTGCGGGTGAGGACGCCGACCAGCCGGCCGGCGCCGTCGACGGCCGGGGCGTAGCGGTGGTTGGCGGCGTCCAGGGCGGTGAAGGCCGCGCGCGGGTCGGCGGCGGCGGTCGCGGCGTCCAGCAGCAGGAGGTCGCGGGACATGACGCCGTCCAGCGGGGCGAACCGGTCGACGCCGGTGAGGTCGCGCTCGGTGACCACGCCGACGGGCCGGTGGGCGTCGTCGACCACCACGCCCGCCTCGTGGGCGCGCTTGGGCAGCAGGGCGAGCGCCTCGCCGACGGTCTGCGCGGGCCTGAGCGTGATCGGGGTGTCCAGGACGAGGTGACGGCTCTTCACGAAGGCGACGGTGTCGGCGACCACCGCCGGCGGGACGTCCTGCGGCAGGACGGCGAGCGCGCCCCGGCGGGCGACCGTCTCGGCCATCCGCCGGCCGGCGACGGCGGTCATGTTGGCGACCACCAGCGGCACGGTGGTCCCGGTGCCGTCGCCGGAGGAGAGGTCGACGTCCTGCCGGGAGCCCACGGCGGAGCGGCCGGGGGCCATGAAGACGTCGTCGTAGGTGAGGTCGTGGCCGGCCGGCGGGGTGGCGAGCAGCCGGCCGGTGCCTGGTTCCAGGAAGCGCATGGGCGTCCGCCAGAGGAGGTGGGAAGGAGAGGGGGAGGGGCGCGTCCGCCGGGACGGGGCTTGGGGCTGCAGCCCGCGCCCCGGCCCGGGCGGGCGCGCCGGGTCAGGCGCCGGCCGCGGTGCGCAGGGCCTGGGCGCGGTCGGTCCGCTCCCAGGTGAAGTCCGGCAGCTCGCGTCCGAAGTGGCCGTAGGCGGCGGTGGCGGCGTAGATCGGGCGCAGCAGGTCGAGGTCGCGGATGACGGCGGCCGGGCGGAGGTCGAAGACCTCGGCGACGGCGGCGCCGATCCGGTCCGGGGCGACGGTCTCGGTGCCGAAGGTCTCGACGAAGAGGCCGACCGGCTGGGCCTTGCCGATGGCGTAGGCGACCTGGAGTTCGCAGCGGGTGGCGAGGCCGGCCGCGACCACGTTCTTGGCGGCCCAGCGCATCGCGTACGCGGCGGAGCGGTCGACCTTGGACGGGTCCTTGCCGGAGAAGGCGCCGCCGCCGTGGCGGGCCATGCCGCCGTAGGTGTCGATGATGATCTTGCGGCCGGTCAGGCCGGCGTCGCCCATCGGGCCGCCGATCTCGAACCGGCCGGTCGGGTTGACCAGCAGCCGGTACCCGTCGGTGGCCAGCTTGATGCCGTCCTCCGCGAGCAGTTCGAGCACCGGCTCGACCACGAACTCCCGGATGTCGGGCGTCAGGTGGCCGTCGAGGCTGATCTCGGCGGCGTGCTGCGCGGAGACCACCACGGTGTCGAGGCGGACCGGCCGCCCGCCGTCGTACTCGATGGTGACCTGGGTCTTGCCGTCCGGGCGCAGGTAGGGGACCGAGCCGTCGCGGCGGGCCTGGGCGAGGCGGCGGGAGAGCCGGTGCGCCAGGTCGATCGGGACGGGCATCAGGGTCGGCGTCTCGTCGGTGGCGTAGCCGAACATCAGGCCCTGGTCGCCGGCGCCCTGCCGGTCGAGGTCGTCGTCGGCGTGCCCCGGGGAGCCGCCGGTGCGGGCCTCGTAGGCGCTGTCGACGCCCTGGGCGATGTCGGGGGACTGCGCGCCGATGGAGACCGAGACGCCGCAGGAGCCGCCGTCGAAGCCCTTCTCGGAGGAGTCGTAGCCGATCTCCTGGATCTTGGCGCGGGCGAGGGCGGCGACGTCCGCGCGGGCGGTGGTGGTCACCTCGCCGGCGATGTGCACCTGGCCGGTGGTGATCAGCGTCTCCACGGCGACCCGGGAGGCCGGGTCCTCGCGGAGCAGCGCGTCGAGGATGGTGTCGCTGATCTGGTCGGCGATCTTGTCGGGGTGGCCCTCGGTCACGGATTCCGAGGTGAACAGCCGCCTGGACATGGCGAATCCCTGGGAGGTGGGCGGTCCGGGCGGACCGCGGGCGGGCGGAGCGGGGCGGGTGCGGGGCGTGCGGGGGGTTCGGGAGGCTCGGGGTGCGAGGACCGGGGGTTGAGGCCCGGGGCTCAGACCGCCACGCCGCCGGCCGGGGCGGGTTCGGCGAGGGCCGGACGGAGACCGGGGGCGGGTGCGGCGGCGGGCCGGAGCGGGTGCAGGGCGAGCACGGCGCGGGCGATGGCGTCGGAGTCCCCCAGCGTCACCGAGTTGACGCCCGGCCGGATGCCGGCCGCCGTCACCCAGTGCACGGCCTCGGTCGGGACGCCGTAGGCGAACCGCCGTCCGTGCGCGCGGCCGTCCGCGTCGAGCAGTCGGTAGGGGCGTTCGGTGACGGCCAGGCCCCCGGTCTCGTACGCGGTGCCGGAGGCGTCCCGGATCCGGTAGGTGCGGGCCTGTCCGGCGTCGAGGAGCCGCCGGAGCAGCCGGTCGCCGGTGCGGCGGAGGTCCGGTTCGGGCAGCCGCGCCTCGATCAGGGCGGGTGCGCGCAGCGGCGGCGCGTCGACGGCGGGCGAGTACGCGGTGAAGACCGCCTGCGGGCCGGTGGTGTCGAGGCCGATCCGGAGGTCCGGGCCGAGCACCTCGACCACGCCGGCCTCGACCAGGGCGCGCAGTTCGTCGATCCGGGAGGCGGGCGGGCCGATGGAGAGGAAGGCGTTCAGCGGGGTGTACCAGGACTCCAGGTCGTCGCGGTAGGAGGAGCCCTCGATGCCGCCGTGGTCGACGGCGAGCCGGATCTCGTTGCGCAGGTCGCGCAGCACGTCCAGGGCGGCCTTGAGCGGTCCGCTGAGGTTGCCGGAGCGGGCCTCGCGGGCGTCCCGGGCGAGGTGCCCGAGCAGCCAGCCGCGGTGCTCGGCCCGGTCGGTGAAGCGCCGGCCGGCGTGCGGCCGGGAGAGGGCGTGCCAGTCCCAGCGTTCCGCCGCGGGTATCCGGTACCGGTCGAGCAGGGCGGCCAGCCGGTCGGGTGCGGCGGCGAGGTACTCCTCGCCGAGCCGCGTGCCGGTCCCGGGGTGGCCGGTCGCCGCGAGCAGGGTGGCGTAGTAGACGGCCTCCACCTCCCGGGCGACCAGCGGCCACAGGTCGCGGGCGAAGCGCACCGGTTCGCCGGCCGCGGCGCGTTCGCGCAGCCGGGCGACGTACTCCTCGGTGAGCAGCCGGGGGGTGTGGCGGCCGTGGGCGCCCTTCTCGTTCTCGCCGCGCGCGTGGTACGGCACGCCGCGCCGGGAGCCGGCCAGGATCAGCGGCTCCTGCCCGGACGGGCGGTAGACCGGCCGTCCGTCGCGTTCGGTGAACTGGCCGCCGCGGCCCCGGGTGAGGAGGGCGAGGTGGTCGAAGAAGTTGAGGCCGAGTCCGCGGACCAGGACGGGGCGGCCGGGCGGCAGGGTGGAGAGGTCGACGTCGGCGGGGTTGGCGGGCGGCAGGTAGGTGAGTCCGTGTGCGGCGGCGGCGCGGGCCAGGGCGCGTTCGGCGGCGGTGGGGCCGGTCGGGAGGTGGCCGAGTGCGAGGACCACCGCGTCGAGGCCGCCGAGCCGCCGGCCGTCCGCGAGGGTGAGCACCTGGGCCGCGCCCGGGAGCGGGTCGGCGTCGGTCAGCTCGACGGCCCGGGTGCGGTGTTCGACGACGCGGCAGTGGGCCGGGGCGGTCGAGCGGACCCGCCGGTAGACGTCCAGCAGGTACCGGCCGTAGAAGGCGCGGGTCGGGTAGTCGTCGGGCGTGAGGTCGCGGGCCTCGGCCCGGACCTGGTCGTCGTACTCGCCCGGACCGCCTTGCGGGACGGCGGACTTGGCCCACTGGTGGAGGCTCGGTCCCTCTTCGACCGGGCCCTCGATGGTGACGCTCGGGTCGGTGAAGACGGTGACCTGGGAGGCCACGGTGTTCATCAGCAGCAGGCGGGACTGGTCGGTCCGCCAGACCCGCCCGGCGCCGGGCGGGTAGGGGTCGACGAGGTGGACGGTCAGTGTGGTGGCCGAGGGGTGGGACCGCTCGTTGGCCAGCAGCCGTTCGAGGACGGAGAGGCCGCGCGGGCCGGCGCCGACCACGGCGATCTGCCGGTGCCGGGCCGACGGGCCGGGGGAGTGGGGAGCCATGGTCGATGTCCTCCCGTTCTGGGGCGACGCCCCGCCGGCGAAGGCGGAGTCCGGCGAGGCGTCGGGCGGTGGTGGTGGCGCGGTGACGGCGGCGGCGTGCCGGCGACGGACGCGCGGGGCGCCGTCGGGCGTGCCGTCGCAGCGGGTCGGTGCTGCGGCCGGCTCGGTGCCGCTGCCGGTGGCCGTGCCGCCGCCGGTGCGTCAGGGGTGGCGCAGCAGGATCTTGCCGAGGCTCGCGCGGCTCTCCAGCCGCGCGTGCGCGGCGGGGGCGTCGGCGAAGTCGTACTCGCGGTCGATCCGGGCCCGCAGGGTGCCGTCGACCAGGCCGGCGAAGATGTCGCCGGTGCGGGTGGTGAACTCCTCGCGGGTCTGCACGTGGTGGGTGAGGCTGGGCCAGGTGAGCCGCAGCGAGCCCTTCTGGACCAGCAGGAACGGGTCGATCGGGTCGGGGGTGCCGCTGGCCCGGCCGTAGACGACCAGGGTGCCGCGCGGGCGCAGCGAGTCGAGGCTGTCGAGGAAGGTCACCTTGCCGACCGAGTCGTACACCGCGTCGGCGCCCGCGCCGTCGGTGACCCGGCGGACGACCTCGCGGAAGTTCTCCCGGTCGTAGCGGACCACGGTGTCGGCGCCGAGCCCGGCGGCCAGTTCGGCCTTCTCGTCGCTGGAGACGGTGCCGATCACGTGCGCCCCGGCCCGCTTGGCGAACTGGACGAGGAACTGCCCGACCCCGCCGGCCGCCGCGTGCACCACGACCACCTGGCCCTTGGCGATCGGGTGGGAGTCGTGTGCCAGGTAGTGGGCGGTCAGGCCCTGGAGCATCGCCGCGGCCGCCCGGCCGGAGTCGAGGCCGTCCGGCACGGCGGTCGCCAGGCGGACCGGTACGGTGACGAACTCGGCGTAGGAGCCGGGTACTTCGCCGTAGGCGACGCGGTCGCCGACGGCCACCTCGGTGACGCCGGGGCCGACGGCGTCCACCGTGCCGACGGCGTCCAAGCCCGGGACGAAGGGCAGCGGGACGGGGAAGACGCCCTGGCGGTGGTAGACGTCGACGTAGTTGACGCCGATGACCTCGGTGCGGATGCGGATCTCGCCGGCGGCGGGCTCCGTCACCGGCACGTCGTCGTCGATGCGCAGCTGCTCGGGGCCGCCGTGGGCGTGGACGCGGATCGCCTTCATGGGGTGGTACCTCGGCTGTTCTGGTAGGCGGGGTCGGCGGGTACGGGCGACGGCAGGCGGCCGCCGTCCGGGGTCGGCGGGGGGTCGGGGGCGGGCTCCGTGCGCGGCGCGGGCGCGGGGCGGTTGGAGACCAGGCCGCCGGCGATCATCAGCACGCCGCCGGCCAGTTGCAGCGGCGTGGGCGCCAGCGAGAGCGCCAGCAGGCTGACGACGACCGTGAAGGCCGGTTCGAGCTGGAGGACGCTCGCGGTCTCCCAGGGCCGCAGGCGGTCCAGCGCGAGGTGCAGCGTCACGTACGCCAGGCAGAAGTTGGTGACGGCGAGCAGGAGTTGGAGTCCGAGGGTGCCCGTGTCCGGGTGCCAGCGCAGTGGCCCGGGGGCGAGCAGCAGGACCGGCAGCAGGACGACCGCCGCCGGTACCAGCCGCCAGAGGCTCAGCTGGAGCGCCGGGACCTTGGCCATCAGCGACTTGGCGGGCAGGAAGGCGAGTCCGGCCAGGACGGCACCGGCCAGCACCAGCAGGTCGCCGCTGCCGACGGCGGTGAAGCCGGCGCCCGGCTCGCGCAGCACCACCAGCACGCCGCCGGCCAGGGTGACGGCGAGGCCGGCGGACTGCCACCAGCGGAGCCGGTCGCGGAGCAGCAGCACCGAGGCGAGGACGGCGGTCGGGCCCTGCAGCTGGATCAGGAAGCCGCCGTTGACCGGGCTGGTCCGGCTCAGGCCGGTGATCACCAGGGCCAGGGAGAGGCCGGTGCCGACCACCGAGACGAAGCCGATCCGCGCCCGGTCCCGGACGGAGAGCCCGCGCGGGACCAGCGGCCGGCGCCGTGCTGCCAGGTAGCCGGCCAGCAGCACGGCGCCGATCGACAGGTTGAGCTCGGTGGTCAGCAGCGGATCGATCTCGCGGGTCACCCGGTTGGCCAGGACGGCGCCGGCGCCGAAGAAGGCGGCGGTCAGCAGCGCGTAGAGGTAGCCCTGCGCACGCACGGTGGTGGGCCCTTCCGGTCGTGGGGTGGGAGGGGGCGGGATCCGCGGTTCCGGGTCAGCGGACCCTGACGCGGACGCTGTGGCCGCGCTCGACGCCGTACCGGGCGGCGAAGTTCCCCTGGTTGAGCGCCAGGCCGAGCTGGTTGCGGCTGGCGATGTAGGCGAGCGGCTCGCCCTCGCCGGTCTCGCCGAAGGTGCGGCGCAGCGGGGTGGCCAGCCGGGCGGTGCCGACCTCGATCTCCAGCTCCGCCTCGAAATCGACGCCGTGCTCGTCCAGGAATTCCCGGGTGATGCTGGTCCAGACGTTCCCGTAGTTCTTGTCGAGAATCGCGACCTCGCCGACTATCCAGCCGTCCGCGACCGTGGGTTCGGCGACGTCCAGCAGCGTGATCTCGGATACCTCGATTTCGTCGCCGATTTCGCTGAACGGTATCCCGTCGGCCACGTGCGCGGCGGCGGAAATGACGATGTCGCGGCCGTAGAACGTGGGGTCGATGACGGGGCGGCGGACCTTCTCGGAGGTGATGCGGCGGACCTCGGCCACGCCCGCCTCCTTGACGATGCGGGTGAGCAGTCCGTTGTTGGGTGCGAAGTAGGTGTGTCCCTGGGGCGTGCGGAGTCCGATCGCGTTGTCCTGGACGCCGGTGTGCGGGAAGGTGACGCACGCGAACACGGCCTCGCCGGGGAAGTACCGGAACGAGTCGCGGATGTAGAGGCTGGCCTCGTAGATGTCGAACGGCGTGACGTCGTGCGTGACGTCGATGATGTTGGCGTGCGGGGCGATGCTGAGCACCATGCCCTTGCAGATGCCGACGGCGTCGTCGACGAGTCCGAAGTCGGTGAGCAGCCCGACGATCGGCCGGGGCGCGAGCAGGCCGGAGGTGGCGGTGGCGGCGGGAGAGACGGACATGCTGAACCCTTTCAGGATTACCGAAACGGGACGGCGTGCGTGGGGGTGATCACCGGGACGCCGCGCGGGCGGTCGGGAGAATCCGGCGGGAAATCCCCTGGTAAAGGGTGATCCAAGCGGCGCGAGATTGAAGCGAGGCTAGCACCCGGTCGGCCGCGAAGAAAGCCGCTCCTGTTGCGGCCGCATTAAGTCGGTTTGACAAAGCGGAATGATGCCGACCACTTGGGGAAATGTGCCGGTCGGAGCCGTGGAATAGTGCGTGCGGGTCTGCGGAAAATATCACGGACGAGGTCGGACGGGTGCGTACGTGCGCACCCGATTTCGTGTGCGGACGAGTGGGGGTGCGGCGCCCGCGCGCGGACCGGCGGGGCCGGTGGGGGTGGACGGGCGGGACCGGTGAGGGTGGACGGGCGGGGCCGGTGAGGGCGGGCCGGAACGCTTCGGCGCGGCCCGGTATCTGACCGGTTGTCCGATTCGGCCGGTGTCATCACCTGATGATCACTCGGGCGCCGACGAACGGTCGCCCGGCGTACCGGGCGGGCCGGTCGAATCCCTCCGTGCACAGCCGGTGCCCAGCCGGCCCCAGCCCCGCGTACGGAAGGCGTCCTGACACATGGCCCGCACAGACGAACCGGCCTCGCACGAGCAGCAGTTCCGGGAGGCCGCGACGCGCCTCGGGGTCGGCCGCCGCCGGTTCCTGACCGTCACCTCGGCCGCCGCCGCGCTGGCGTTCACCACCAACCTGCCGGGTGCGCACGCGGCCGACGCCGAGCTGGCCCCGCGCACGCTGACCGAGGACCCGTTCACCCTGGGGATCGCCTCCGGGGACGCGCTCACCGACGCCGTGGTGATCTGGACCCGGCTGGCGCCGCGGCCGCTGGAGCCGGGCCACGGCCTGCCGCCGGCCGGCGTCGTCCGGGTCGACTGGGAGGTGGCCCGCGACGAGCACTTCCGCAAGGTCGTCCGGCGCGGGACCGCCCGGGCCCACGCCGAGTTCGGCTACACCGTGCACGTCGACGTCGACGGCCTCGACGCCGACCGCGTGCACTGGTACCGGTTCAGGGTCGGCGCCTGGGTCAGCCCGGTCGGCCGGACCCGCACCAGCCCGGCGCGCGGCCGGAACATCGAGCGGGTCCGCTTCGGCCTGGTCTCCTGTCAGGCCTACGAGGACGGCTACTTCACCGCCTACAAGCACCTCGCGAACGAGGACCTGGACGCCGTCTTCCACGTCGGCGACTACATCTACGAGTACGGCATCGACGCGGCCGGCGGCGACCGCCGGTACACCGACCGGACCCTGCCCGCCGTGTTCGGCCACGAGACCACCACGCTGGAGGACTACCGCCTGCGGTACGCCCTCTACAAGGCGGACCCGGACCTCCAGGCCGCGCACGCCGCCTTCGCCTGGTACGTCACCTGGGACGACCACGAGGTCGAGAACAACTACGCGGCCGGCATCCCCGAGAAGGGCCAGTCCCCGGAGGCCTTCGTCGCCCGCCGCGCCGCCGCCACCCGCGCGTACTGGGAGAACATGCCGCTGCGGATGCCCCGGCCGGACGCCTCCGACCTCAAGCTGTACCGCCGCCACCACTACGGCCGGCTGGCCCAGTTCGACATCCTCGACACCCGCCAGTACCGCTCGGACCAGGCCAACGGGGACGGCTGGCAGTTCCCGAGCCCGGAGTCGGAGGACCCGGGCCGCACCCTGATGGGCGCCGCCCAGGAGCGCTGGCTGCTGGACGGCTTCCGCAAGTCCCGGGCGGTCTGGAACGTCGTCCCGCAGCAGGTGGTGTTCTCCCGCCGGAAGAACACCACCGACGCGAGGTCCCGGCTCTCCATGGACGCCTGGGACGGCTACCCGGCCGCCCGCGAGCGGCTCCTGGCGGGCGCCGAGGACATCGGGGTGGAGAACCTCGTCGTCCTCACCGGCGACGTGCACGTCGCGTACGCGATGGACGTCAAGCGGAACTTCGACGACCCGGACTCGCGGACCGTCGGCGTCGAGATCGTCGGCACCTCGATCGCCAGCGACGGCGACGGCGCCGAGAAGCCCGCCAACTGGGCCACCCTGACGGCGGCCAACCCGCACCTGAAGTTCTACGACGGGCGGCGCGGCTACACCGCGATCACCCTCGACGAGGAGCACGCGCGGGCCGACTACCGGGTGGTCTCGCACATCACCCGGCCGGGCGGGACGGTCTCCACGGCGGCGTCGTTCGTCAGCGAGGCCTACAACCCGGGCATGCAGCGGGCCTGAGGACCCCCGCCCGCTCCGCCGCCCGCCGCACCCCCGCCGCACCCCCCAGCCGCCGGCCCGGCCGTACCGCTCCCCGATGCGGTACGGCCGGGCCGCTCCCGTACCGGCGGGGCGGGCCCCGGGCCGGAGGTCGCAGCCCGTACCCCGTACCCCTCGTCCCGCCGTGCGTTGCGTTCGTGGACGATGCGAAGGCCCCGTGAACGTGCGGTGATCGACCGTTGATCGGCCGTAGAACCGGGCCGTGGAGCATCGGCGCCAGGGGGGAACACGGTTCGAACGGTCACACCGGCCGGCGCCGCCCTCGGCGCGCCCGGCGGCCGTGCGGACCGCCGGTCCCCGGTAGCTGGCCAACCACGGAAGGCGGACGAGGCATGGACGGCGGTCAGTCGCTGCAGTCGACGGCGGGCTTCGGAGAGCTGCTCAGGATCCGGCGCGAGCGGGTCGGCCTGACCCAGCAGGTGCTCGCCGATCACGCGACCCTGAGCGTCCGGGCGATCCGGGACATGGAGAGCGGCCGGGTGCAGCGCCCCCGGCAGGAGACGGTCCGGCTGCTGGCCGACGCGCTGCGGCTGGAGGGCCGCAACCGGACGGTCTTCGAGGCGGCCGCGCGCCGCCAGGCGCTCGCCGAGGACCCCCGCGAGGAACCGACCGCGCCACCGGTCGCCCGCGGCGCGATCGTCGGCCGCGAGGTGGAGGTGGAGGTCCTGGCCGACGCCCTCGCGGTGCACGGCGACCGGCTGGTCACGGTGGCCGGGCTCGGCGGGGTCGGCAAGACCCGGCTGGTGCTGGAGGTCGCCCGCAGACTCCACCTGGCGGCCCGCTGGTCGGTGCGCTGGGTCGACTGCGCCCGGCTGCCGGCGGCCGGCCCCGAACGCCGCGCCGACCTCGTCAGAGCCGTCGGCGACCGGCCCACCCTGCTGGTGCTGGACGGCGCCGACGCCGGGGTGGACACCGTCCTGCTGGACGAACTGTTCCAGCGCTGCCCCGGCCTGCGCGTGCTGATCACCGCCCGGGTGCCGCAGCCGCTCCCCGGCGGCCAGGTGATCCCGCTCGCCCCGCTGCCCACCCCCGGGCCCGAACTCGACCACGACCCGGTCGCGCTGGCGGAGGTCGGCGCCGTCCGGCTGCTCCTCACCCACCTGCGGCGGCTGCGCCCCGGCTACCGGCTGGAGCGCGACGAGGCGCCCGCGGTGGCCGCCCTCTGCCGGCAGCTGGACGGCCTGCCCGGCGCCCTGGAGCTGGCGGCCGGATGGTCGACGGTGCTCTCCCCGCGCCAGCTGGTGGCGCGGCTGGCGGACGGGCCGTTCCACCTGGCGCCGCCGCCGGCCGGGTACGGCGGGCGCGGCGACGTCGGCGCGGCGCTGGGCGCGGCGCTGGACCGGCTGACGCTCGGCCAGCGGGACCTGCTGGAGCGGCTGGCGGCCGAGCCGGGCGACTGGTCGGGGGAGGACGCCGTCGAGCTGACCGGCCGGCCGCCGCAGGAGTGCTTCGCGGCGGTGCACGAGCTGCTGGCGAGCGGGCTGATCCGCAGCGTCCAGGCGCGCGAGGGCGTCCGGTTCACCGTGCTGAACCTCTGCCGCCGGCTCTTCGGCGCCGCCTACCCCGTGCTGGCGGCGGCGGGCTGACGGGGCCTGCCCGCACCGGATCCCGGCGGTCCCCGCCGAGGTGCCGGGCGGGCGCGTGCGGCGCCTGCGAGGCGTGCGGCGCGGCCGATACTGCCCGTCTCTTGCCGGGTGAGCTGCCGGTCCGGTGGCCGGATGCTCCCTAGCGTTCTGTTCACGGCCGGCGCCCGGCCGACCGGGCGGACTGCGGACTGCGGGCCGGGCGGACGGGCGGACGGGCCGACCGGGCGGACCCCGGACGCTCCGGCCGTGCCGGGCCCCCGCGACCGCCGGCCGGGACTCCCCACCACCTACCGACAAAAAGGTTTTGCGCCGTGGAGCAGCTGAAGCAGCACGGAACGGCCGAGCCGGCCGGTCTGGACGTCGTCGTGACGACCATGGCCTCGGACTCGCACACCTGGAACCTGGTCTTCCTCCAGTTGCTGCTGGAGGAGCTCGGGCACCGGGTCACCAACCTGGGCGCCTGTGTGCCGGACGAGCTGCTGGTCACCGAGTGCCGCCGGATCGAGCCGGACCTCATCGTCCTGAGCAGCGTCAACGGGCACGGGTTCAACGACGGGATGCGGGTGATCGGCGCGCTGCGCGCCTGCCCGGAGCTGGGCCGCACGCCGACCGTGATCGGCGGCAAGCTCGGCATCGCCGGGCCCGGCGACCCGTCGCGGCAGCAGGCCCTGCTGGCCGCCGGGTTCGACGGGGTCTTCGAGGAGGGCCGCTCGGTCGCGGAGTTCCAGTCCTACGTCCGGTCGCTGGCCGTGGGGGTGCTGCTGTGACCGGGCCCGGGCCCGGGCCCGCGCCCGGCGCCCGCCCCGGTCCCGGCGCCGATCCCCGCCCGCGCACCGAGCCGCCCGCCGCTCCCCGCACCGAGCCCCGTACCGAGCCCCGCCCCGAACCGCCCGCCGCCCCGTACGTCGCCGCGACCGGCTTCGGCGCCTTCGTCGCCCAGGCCCGGGCGGCCGGCGCCCTGGTGGTCCAGCCCCGGATGGGCATGGCCGACCCGCTGCGGATGCGCGACGGCCTGCTCGCCACCCGGGACGCGGCCGCCGTCACGGTCGGCACCCTCACCCTGGACAGCTACACCCGGACCGGCGACCTCGCCGCGGCCCGCCGCGCCCTGGCGGACGGGGTCGGCCTGAACGGCTACCCGATCGCCACCCACCCGCCGGACGTCACCCGCGCGGTGCTGCGCGGCGTCGTGGACGCGGGCTTCCCGGTCCAGGTCCGGCACGGCTCGGCGATGCCGGAGCACATCGTGCGGGCGCTGCTGGCGGTCGGCCTGGACGCCACCGAGGGCGGCCCGGTCTCGTACTGCCTGCCGTACAGCCGCACCCCGCTGCACGAGGCGGTGGCCTGCTGGCAGCGCAGCTGCGAACTGCTCGCCTCGATCCGGGAGTTCGGCGCCGAGCCGCACCTGGAGACGTTCGGCGGCTGTCTGATGGGCCAGCTCTGCCCGCCCAGCCTGCTGATCGCGGTGAGCGTGCTGGAGGGCCTGTTCTTCCGGCAGCACGGACTGCGCAGCATCTCGCTCAGCTACGCCCAGCAGGCCGATCTGCGGCAGGACGAGGAGGCGCTCACCGTGCTCGGCCGGCTCGCCGACGAGCTGCTCCCGGACGTCGACCGGCACGTCGTCCTCTACGCCTACATGGGCGTCTTCCCGCGCTCCCCGGGCGGGGCCCGGCTGCTGCTGGAGGAGGCGGCCCGGCTGGCGGTGCGCACCGGCGCGGCCCGGCTGATCGTGAAGACCACCGCGGAGGCGCACCGGATCCCCACCGTCGGGGAGAACGTCACGGCGCTGGAGACGGCCGCGGTGGCCGCCGCCGACGAACGCACCCGCCCGCCGCTGGCCGCCGTCCCGGACACCGGCATCGAGGCGGAGGCGAGGGCGCTGATCGGCGCGGTGCTGGAGCTCGACGCCGACATCGGCCGGGCCCTGGTCCGGGCCTTCGCGGCCGGCTACCTGGACGTCCCCTACTGCCTGCACCCCGACAACGCCGGCCGGGCCCGGAGTTCGCTCGGTCCGGACGGCCGGCTGTCCTGGTCGGGCGTCGGCTCGATGCCGATCGCGGGCCTCTCGGGCGGGCCGCGGCCGCCGATCCTCGGCTCGGCCGAACTGCTCACCGCGCTCTCCCACGTCCAGCGGACGTACGACGCCCGCGCCGCCGCCGGTGCCACCGCCCGGTCCGGCGCCACCGCCCCCGAACCGCCCCGCGGCGTGCCCGCGCCGGCCCGCGCCGTGCCCACGCCGCCCCGCACACCCGCCGCACGACGAGAGTTGGGACTCACCTCACCATGACCGAGACGACCCCTTCAGCCGCTCCCGGACCGGTCGACCCCGGCCGGCACCTCACCTCCCCGGCCACCCGCAGCGCGCTCCGCATCCAGCACCGACTGCTCGGCGCCGCCCGCGAGTTCCTCGGGGAGCAGGGCTTCACCGAGCTGCTCCCGCCGATCATCGGGCCGGTCACCGACCCCGGTTCGCGCGGCTCCAAGCAGGTCGACATCGACTTCTACGGCCACCGCTACAAGCTGATGACCAGCGCCATCCTCTACAAGCAGGCCTCGCTGCTGGCGTTCGACAAGATCTTCTGCATCGCGCCGAACGTCCGGCTGGAGCCGCTGGAGACCGCCGGGACCAACCGCCACCTGGCCGAGTTCCACCAGCTCGACGTGGAGGTGGCCGGGGCGAGCCGGGACGACGCCGTCCGGCTGGTCGAGGAGCTGGTGGTGCACATGGTCGGCAGCGCGGTCCGCGACCTGCCCAAGGACTTCGCCGAACTCGGCCGGGACCCGGGCGCGTTCGCCGAGCTGCTGAAGGGCTCGTTCGGCCGGATGCGGCACGCCGAGGCGGTGGCCGAGCTCCGGTGCCTCGGCCACCCGCAGAGCCCGGACGCCGAACTCGACTGGGCGGGCGAGGCGTTGCTCTCCTCCGAGCGCGACCGGCCGTTCTTCGTCACCGACTACCCGAAGGGCTCGCGCGGCTTCTACGACCGGGAGAGCCCCGAGGACCCGGGCCTGCTGCGGAACTTCGACCTGATCGCGGCCGAGGGCTACGGCGAGCTGTGCAGCGGCAGCCAGCGCACCAACGACTACGCGGAGATCGTCACCCGGATGCGGGAGACCGGCGAGAACCCGCAGAAGTACCGCTGGTACCTGGACCTGGTCCGGGAGGGCGTCCCCGCCAGCGCCGGGTTCGGCATCGGCGTCGAGCGGCTGACCCGCTACGTCGCCGGGCTGGACGCGGTCTGGCAGGCCAGCGCCTTCCCGAAGCTGGCCGGGGTGGTGTCCCCGTGAGCGACCTCTCCGCGCCCGGCTTCCCGGAGGAGGAGGTCCGGCAGCGCGCCCGGGCCGGGGCGGCGGCGGCCTTCCCGCCGCCGGGCGAGTACGGGCGGGTGCTGTTCGGTGCCGAGCACGGGGACGGGCGACCGGGCCCGCAGGCGCCGCTGGACGCACGCGACCCGCTGGACGCGCTGCGGATCGTCCCGCCGGTCTTCATGCCGCAGCGGCTGGCCCGGCTGATCGACCTGGGCCGCGAACCCGACTACCGGGACGTCGAACTCGTCACCCCCGTCGGCGGGTTCACCTCCGCGCTGCCGGTGTACGTGTCCGCCCTCGGGTCCACCCGGGCGGCCGGCGGCGACCTCGGCCTGGCGCTGAGCCGGCAGGCCGGGGCGCTCGGCCTGCCGATGGTGATCGGCGAGAACGTCGTCCCGGTGAACGGCTACGGCCGGCTCGGCGAGGCCGCCGACCGGGCGCTCCTCGGCCGGCTGCGCGCCTACGCCGCGGAACTGCCGGACGGACTCGGCGGGGTCGCGGTCCAGCAGTCCACCGAGGACGCCGACGCCGAGGTCTGGAACCTCGTCTACAGCGACCCGGCGGCGCTCCCGCTGCTCGAATCCGGCCGCCTGGCCTTCGAGTTGAAGGTGGGACAGGGGGCGAAGCCGGGCCTGGGCGGCATGACCGTGCTGGACGCCGACGCGGCGGGACGGCTCGGGGACCGGTACGGGCTGGACCCGGTGTTCGGCGACGGCCGGGTGCTGCGGTCCAGCACGCCGGGCACCTTCACCTCGGAGATCCTGCGCCAGCAGGTCCGGCTGATGCGCAACAACTTCCCCCGGGCCCGGGTCTGGGTGAAGCTGCACCCCGGCCGGGACGTCGCCGAGGCGGCCCGGGTGGCCGCGGAGGCTGGGGCGGACGCCGTCACGGTGGACGGCGCCGAGGGCGGTACCGGCTGGGCGCCCGGGGCGTTCCCGGCGCAGGTCGGGCTGCCGCTGGCGGAGTGCCTGCGCCGGATCGCGGCCGCCGGGCCGCCGCCCTGCCTGCTGGTCTCCGGCCGGATCTGGGAGGGCGCCCGGGCGGTCAAGAGCCTGGCGCTCGGCGCCCGGGCGGTGGGGCTGGGCCGGGCGGCCCTGCTCGCCACGGCCGAGGACCCGGAGGCCGGGCTGATCCGGTTCGCGGACTGCCTCGCCCTCGAACTGCGGTTGCTGATCAGCGCCCTCGGGAAATACGCACCGGCCGCACTGGACCGCGACGACGTGTGGTCCCGGGAATTCCCCGGACCCCCCGCCGCCGGGTAGCGGAAAGGAATTCCGCGGCAGCCCGCCGACACGCTCACGAGCGCGTCGGCGGGCCGCTCGTGCTTCCCGACCATCAATCACCAAGCGGCAGTTGAAACTGCCGATGCACTTCCGCGCATTCTGCCGATCGGGCCGGAAAGGCCGCCCTATCGTCGACACCACTGCCAGCAGAGTCGCTTATTCATCGGGGTTGGATGATGGAATCTCGCGGTTTCCCCTTCATGTCCGTCGCGCGTCGATTCCCGGACCGGCCGGCCGTACGGCTCGGCGGCCGGACGGTCCGCTACCGGGAACTGGACGAGCTGAGCGGCGCCCTCGCCGCCCGGATCGCGCCCGGCCGGACGCTGGCCGTCACCGGCCGGGACCGGCTCGACCACGTGGTCGGTCTGCTCGCCGCCCTCCGGGCCGGCGCCACCTACCTGCCGCTGGACCGGGACGCCCCCGAGGAGCGCAACCGCTGGATCCGCGAGGACGCCGGCGCCACCCTCGCCTACACCGACGGGAACCTCGTCGACCTCCGCGCCGCGGCGTCCGAGGGGGACGCCCGGTCCGAGGGGGACGCCCGGGACGCGGGCGCCGCGGACGCGAGCCCCGGCGGCGGGCGCGAGGCGCAGGCCGGGTACCTCGTCTACACCTCCGGCACCACCGGCCGCCCCAAGGGCGTGCACGTCCCGCTGGCCGCGCTGACCGGCCACCTGGCCGCCGCCGTCGAGCGCTTCGGCCTCACCGGGGACGACGTGGTGCTGCACTTCGCCCGCCCGACCGTCGACGTGGCCGTCGAGCAGGTGCTCACCGCCCTCTCGGCCGGCGCCTGCGTGGTCGTCCCCGAGCAGCAGCTGGTGGCGCCCGCCGCCCTGCTGGACCTGCTGGACGCCGAGGGCGTCACCGTGGCGAACGTGGCCGCCGGCTACTTCCAGGAGGTGGTGGCCGCGCTCCGCGAGCGCGGCCGGGCGCCGCGCACCCTGCGGCTGATGATCTCCGGCAGCGACCGGCTCCACCCGGGCACCGCCGCCGGCTGGTGGGACGCCACCGGCGTGCCGCTGCTGAACGCCTACGGGCCGACCGAGACCGTGATCACGGCCACCGTCCACGAGTCGGCGGGCCGGGCGGGGGGCGCGGACACCGTGCCGATCGGGAGTCCGCTCGGTGACCGCCGGGCGTACGTGCTGGACGACCGGCTGCGGCCGGTGGCGCCCGGCACGGCCGGGGAGCTGTACCTGGGCGGGCCGCTGCTGGCCTCCGGCTACCACGGGCGCCCGGGCCTGACGGCGGGCCGGTTCGTCGCCGACCCGTTCGCGCCGGAGCCGGGGGCCCGGATGTACCGGACCGGCGACGTCGTCCGCCGGGCCGGGGCCGCCGCGGACCAGCCGGACGACGGACCGCTGGAGTTCGTCGGCCGCACCGACCACCAGGTGAAGATCCGCGGCTTCCGCGTCGAACCGGGCGAGATCGAGCAGGTGCTGGCCGGCCACCCGGGCGTCGCCGGGGCCGTCGTGGTGGCGCACGAGGGCCGGCTGGCCGCCTACACCACCGGCACCGCCCCCGACTACGCCGTGCTGCGCGACTTCCTGGCCGAGCGGCTGCCCGAGCACATGGTCCCGGCCACCGTCACCGCGCTGGAGGCGTTCCCGCTGACCGCCGGCGGCAAGGTCGACCGGACGGCGCTGCCGGAGCCGCAGGCCGCGCCCGCCGCCCCGGCCGCCGGCCGGCGCCCGCCGCGCACCCCGGCCGAGCAGCTGATCGCCGCCGTCTGGGCGGACGTGCTCGGGGTGGCCGAGGTCGGCGCCGACGACAACTTCTTCCACCTGGGCGGGGATTCGCTCACCGCCGTGCGGGTGGTCGGCCGGGTCTTCGACGTCTTCGGCATGATCTCGCCGTACACCATCTTCGACGCGCCGACCCTCGCGGAGTTCGCCGCCGCCGTCACCGCCTCGGCGGGCGGCGCGCGCCCGGCGCCGGTCAGGACGGGGGCCGCCGAGGCGCCGCTCTCCACCTTCCAGCGCGGGCTCTGGTTCCTGGACCAGTGGAACCCGGGCGCGCCGACGTACATCGTGCCCTGGGTGTTCCGGTTCGACGGGCCGGTCGACCCGGAGCTGCTGCGGCGGGCGCTGTCCGGGGTGGTGGGGCGCCACGAGGCCCTGCGGACCACCTTCGCGTTCGGCGAGGACGGCCCCCGGCAGGTGGTCCACCCGTCCGTGGAGCTGCCGTTCACCGTGGTGGAGGCCGCACCCGCGCAGGTGGGCGAGCTGCTCGCGGAGGCCGCGCTCGTCCCGTTCGACCTGGAGGCGGGCCCGCTGGTCCGCGCCCACCTCTACCGCTCCGGCGCGGTGTCCACCCTGCTGCTGCTCTGCCACCACATCGTCTGGGACGAGGGCTCGCTGCCCGTCCTGGAGGCCGAACTCGCCGAGCTCTACGAGGCCCTGGCCGCGGGCCGCCCGCCGGTGCTGCCGGAGCTGGCGGTGCAGTACGCCGACTACAGCGCCTGGCAGTACGAGGACGCCTCCGCCGGGAGCCGGCGTGACTTCTGGCGCGACCACCTGCGGGACGCCCCGACCGAGCCCGTGCTGCCCGCCGACCGGCCCAGGCCCGAGGTGCAGGCGTTCCGCGGCGCCTTCCACCGGTTCGCCATGCCGCGCCCGGTCGCCGAGGCGGTCCGGGCCCTGGCCCGCAGCGAGGACGCCACCCCGTTCATGGTGCTGCTGGCCGGTCTGGCGCTCACCCTGCACCGCCGCACCGGGCAGCGCGACCTGGTGCTCGGCTCCCCGGTGAGCGTCCGCGGCCGGGCCGAACTCGACGCGCTGATCGGCTACTTCGTCAACCTGCTGCCGCTGCGGGTGCGGCTCGACGAGGGCGCGGACTTCCGTGAACTGGTCCGGCACGTCCGCGAGGTGGCGATCGCCGGCTACCGCCACCAGGAGACGCCGTTCGACGACATCGCCGGTGCGGTGCTGGAGGACCGGCCGGACGACCGCACCGAGGACCGCAACCCGCTCTGCCAGGTGCTGCTGGAGCTGCACCCGCTGGACTCCCGGCCGCTGACGATCGGCGGCACCGAGGTCACCCGCGAGCTGTACTCCAACCCGGTCTCCCGCTTCGACCTGTCGGTCTCCGTCGACGACCGGGGCACCGACTTCACCGGCCGCTTCGAGTACGACTCCGACCTGTTCGACGAGTCCACCATGGCGGAGCTCTGCGAGGCCTGGCTGGGCACCCTGGCCGCCGCCGTCGAGGCGCCCGTGCACGCCCTGTTCGAGGCCAGGGCCGCTCGCGACCCGCACGCCACGGCCCTGGTCTCCGGCGGACAGGCCGTCGAGTACGGCGAGCTGAACACCCGGGCCAACCGGCTCGCCCACCACCTGGCCGCCCGCGGGATCGGCCGCGGCGACACCGTCGCCGTCCTGGTCGAGCGGGGACCGGACCTGGTGACCGCCCTGCTCGCCGCGCTCAAGGCCGGCGCCGCCTACACCCTGCTCGACCCGGACTTCCCGGCCGGGCGGCTCTCCGGCGCGGTCGCCGACAGCGGCGCCGCCCTGCTGGTCACCCACCGGGGCGCGGAGCCGCCGTTCCCCGTCGCCGGCCACCTCGACCTCGACGCCGAGGCCGCCGCCGTCGCGGCCCGCCCCGGCCACGACCCCGGCCTGCCGGTCACCGGCGCCGACCTCGCCTGCGTGATGTTCACCTCCGGCTCCACCGGCCGGCCCAAGGGCGTCGCCGTCCCGCACCGCGCCCTCACCACCACCTACCTGGGCCAGGACTACGCCCGGTTCGGCCCCGACGAGGTGTGGCTGCAGTGCTCGCCGGTCTCCTGGGACGCCTTCGCCCTGGAGCTGTACGGCGCGCTGGCGTTCGGCGGCACCTGCGTCCTCCAGCCCGGCCAGCGGCCCGACCCGCAGTCCATCGCGGAGCTGACCCGCCGGCACGGCGTCACCCAGCTCCAGCTCTCCGCCAGCCTGTTCAACTTCCTGCTGGAGGAGCTGCCGGAGACCTACGACGACCTCAGGGTGGCGTTCACGGCCGGCGAGCGCGCCTCCGTCACCCACGTCGGCAAGGCGCTGGAGCAGTACCCGCGGCTGGTCGTGGCCAACGGCTACGGCCCGGTCGAGAGCCTCGGCCTGACCACCTGCCACCGGGCGACCGCGCAGGACGCCGCGGGCACCTCGATCCCGATCGGCCACCCGCTGCACGGCAAGGCCGTCCACGTCCTCGACGAGCGGCTGAACCCCGTCCCGCCCGGCACCACCGGCGAGCTGTACGCGGCCGGCGGCGGCCTCGCGTACGGGTACGTCGGCCGGCCCGGCCTGACCGCCGAGCGGTTCGTCGCCTCGCCGTTCGGCACGCCCGGCGAGCGGCTCTACCGCACCGGCGACCTCGGCCTGGTGACGGAGGACGGCCTGCTGGAGATCACCGGCCGGATCGACGACCAGGTGAAGATCCGCGGCTTCCGGGTCGAGCCCGGCGAGATCGAGGACGCGCTCACCCGCCACCCGTCCGTCCACGAGGCCGCCGTCACCGTCCACGAGCCCGCTCCGGGCGACCACCGGCTCGCCGCGTACGTCACCGCCGGCGGCACCCCGCCCGACCCGGACGCGCTGCTCGACCACCTGGCCGCGCTGCTGCCCGAACACATGGTGCCCGCCACCCTCGACGTGCTGGACGCGCTGCCGCTCAACCCCAACGGCAAGGTCGACCGCCGCGCCCTGCCCGCCCCGGCCGACCGCGCCGCCGCCCCGGCCGACCCGCTCACCCCGGGCCAGCGGCTGGTCGCGGACGCCGTCCGGGCCGTCCTGGAACTCCCCGCCGACCTCGGCCCGGACGCCGACTTCTTCCGGATCGGCGGCAACTCGCTGGCCGCCGTCCGGGTCGCCATGCGGCTCTCGCGGGACACCGGGACGCGCGTGCCGCCGCACGTGGTGTTCCGCGGCCGCACCGTGGGCGCCATCGCCGAACGGCTGGCCGCGTGATGACGGACCGTCAGACCCACCGACGCACCGAAGGGAACGAGGCCGTGAGCCCGTCCGAAGCCCCGCCCGCCGCCCGCCCGGACGGGCACCCCGCCCCGCCGCCCGACGGCGTGGCCCGCACCGCCCCCGTCTCCGGCCTGCAGCGCGGCCTCTGGTTCCTCGACCGCCTGAACCCGGGCGCCGCCACCTACACCACCCCCTGGACGTACGACGTCACCGGCCCGCTCGACCTCACGCTGCTCCGGCGGGCGCTGGACGGCCTGTCGGCCCGGCACGAGGCGCTGCGCACCACCTTCGCGCTGCACCCCGACGGCCCCCGCCAGCACGTCCACCACACCCTCGCCGTCCCGCTCGCCGTCACCGACCTGCGCGGCCTGCCCGAGGACGAACGGGCCGGGCGCGCCGAACGGCTGGTCGACGAGCGCGCCGCCGAACCCTTCGACCTGACCGCCGGCCCGCTGCTGCGCGCCGAGGCGGTCCGCCTCGCCGACGACCGCACCACCCTCCTGTTCGTCGTCCACCACATCGTCTGGGACGGCTGGTCCGCCGAGGTCTTCGAGCGCGAACTCGTCGAGCTGTACGGGGCGGCGGGCGCGGGGCGCGCACCCGCGCTGCCCGAACTCGCCACCCAGTACGCGGACTACGCGCTGGACGAGCAGGACACCCCCTACGAGGAGCACCTCGCCTACTGGAAGGACCGGCTCGACGGCGCCCCGGCCCTGCTGGAACTGCCCGCCGACCACCCCCGGCCCGCCGAACGCGGCCAGCGCGGCCGCACCGAGCCGTTCGACCTGCCCGCCGGCACCGCCGCCCGGGTGCGGGCGCTCGCCGAGCAGGAGGGCGTGACCCCGTTCACCGTCCAACTGGCCGCGTTCGCCCTGCTGGTCGGCCGCTGGACCGGCGCCGACGACCTGCTCGTCGGCACCCCCGTCACCACCCGCAACCGGCCCGAACTCGCCGACCTGCTCGGCTACTTCGTCAACCTGCTGCCGCTGCGGATCAGGCTCGCCCCCGGCGCGACCTTCCGCGGGCTGCTCGCCGACGTCCAGGACGGCGCCTTCGACGCCTTCGGCTACCTCGACGTGCCCTTCGACCAGCTGGTCGACCTGCTCGGCACCGACCGCACCCCGGAGCACCCGCCGCTGGTCCAGGTGGTGTTCGGCGCCCACGCCGAGGACCGCACCCCGCTCGCCCTCGGCGCCGCCACCGCCGAGCGCACCGTCCGCTCCAACGGCACCGCCAAGTTCGACCTCACCTGGTCCGTCTTCGAGGACACCGCCGGCCCCGGCGGGGGCACCGCAGGGGGCGGACTGCGCGGCGAGGCCGAGTACGACAGCGACCTCTTCGACCCCGGCACCGTCCGCCGCCTCGCCGCCGACTACGCCGACCTGCTGGACGCCGCGCTCACCGACCCGGACGCCACCGTGCTCCGGCTCACCTCCGCCGGGCAGCCGCACCGTCCCGCCCGGCTCGACCGGGGCCACTGCCTGCACCACCTGTTCGAGCGGGCCGCCGACGCGTACGGCGACCGGCCCGCCGTCAGCGACCCGGACGGCACCCTCGACTACGCCGAACTCGACCGCCGCGCCAACCGGCTGGCCCACGCCCTGATAGCCCGCGGGGTCCGCCCCGGCGACCGGGTCGGCCTGCTGCTGGAACGCACCGCCGCCGTCCCCGTCGCGATCCTCGCCGTCCTCAAGACCGGCGCCGCCTACGTGCCGGTCGACCTCGCCGCCCCCGCCGACCGGGCCGCCCTGGTCTTCGGCGACACCGCCGTCGGCGCGGTCGTCACCGACCGGCCCGACCGGGCCCCCGACGGCCCCTGGCAGACCCTCGACCTCACCGCGCGGGCCGCGGAGATCGCCGACCGCCCGGCGACCCGGCCCCCGGCGGTCGGCCGCCCCGACGACCTCGCCTACCTGATCTTCACCTCGGGCTCCACCGGCCGCCCCAAGGGCGTCGCCGTCGCCCACGAGCACGTCAGCCGCCTCCTGGCATCCGGCCGTCCGCACTTCGGCTTCGGCCCGGACGCCGTCTGGACGCTCTTCCACAGCTACGCCTTCGACTGGACGGTCTGGGAGCTGTGGGGCGCCCTCCTGCACGGCGCCCGCCTGGTCGTCGTCCCCTACCTGACCAGCCGCTCGCCCGACGAGTTCGCCGGACTCCTCGACGAGCAGCGCGTCACCCACCTCTGCCTCACCCCGTCCGCGCTCCGCCAGCTCGAACCGGCCCTGCGCCGCCACCCCCGGGCCCTGCCCGACCTGCGGTGGATCATGCTCGGCGGCGAGGCCCTCGACCCCGGCGTCGTCCAGCGCTGGCACGACCTCGACCCGCTGCCGCCCGCCCGGCTCTGCAACCTCTACGGCATCACCGAGACCACCGTCCACGTCACCACCCACGACGTGGCACCGGGCGGCGAGGGCTTCGAGCGGAGCCTGGTCGGCGAGCCCATGCCGCACCTCACCGCACTCGTCCTGGACGACTGGCTGCGCCCCTGCCCGGCCGGCGTCCCCGGCGAGCTGTACATCGGCGGCGGCAGCCTCGCCCACGGCTACTGGGGCCGGCCCGGCCTCACCGCCGGACGCTTCGTCGCCGACCCGTACGGCCCGCCCGGCGCCCGGCTCTACCGGACCGGGGACGTCGCCCGCCGGCTGCCGGACGGCGCGCTGGAGTACGTCGGCCGGGCGGACTTCCAGGTCAAGCTCCGCGGCTTCCGGATCGAGCTCGGCGAGATCGAGAACGCCGTCACCGCCCACCCCGACGTGGACGCCTGCGTGGTCACCGTGCACGACGACCGGCTCGCCGCGTACGTCACCGGGCGCGAGCCGGCCGACCTGCGCGGGTTCCTCGGCCGCTCGCTGCCCGACTACATGGTCCCGGCGACCGTCACCGTGCTCGACGCGCTGCCGCTCACCGTCAACGGCAAGGTCGACCGGGCGGCGCTGCCCGCCCCGGGGCGCCCCTCGCCCGCCGCCGCGGGCCGGCACGCCGAACCGCGCACCCCGGAGGAGGAGCTGTTCGCCGCCGTCTGGACGGAGGTGCTGGGCGTCCCCGGGATCGGGGTCCACGACGACTTCTTCCACCTCGGCGGGGACTCGATCCGGGCCGTCCAGCTGGCCGGCGTGCTGCACGACCGGGGCTGGCAGGTCGGCCTGCGGGACGTCTTCAACGCCCCCACCGTCGCCGCCCTGCTGCCGCTCGCCCGCCCGGCGGCCGCCGACCCCGGCGCGGACCGGCCGTTCGCCCTCCTCGCCGAGGAGGACCGGGCCGAGCTGCCGCCGGACGTCGTCGACGCCTACCCGATGGTCTCCATGCAGCTCTCCATGGTCTTCCACATGGAGGTCGCCGGCGGCACCGACAGCTACCACAACGTCAACTCCTACCGGATCGCCGGGGACCTCGACGAGACCGCGTTCCACCGCTCCGTCAACGAGGCGATGACCCGGCACGCGGTGCTCCGCACCGGCCTCGACCTCTCCGGCTACGGCGAACCGCTCCAGCTCGTGCACGGCACCCTGCCCGCACCCGTCTCCTTCGCCGACCTGCGCGGCGCGGGCCCGGCGGAGCAGGACGCGGCGGTCCGGGCCGTCTTCGACGACCACCGCGAGCGGCCGTTCGACCTCGCCGTGCCGCCGCTCTTCCGGATCACCGTGCAGCGCCTGGCCGAGGACGCGTTCCAGCTCACCGTCTCCGAGCACCACGCGATCCTCGACGGCTGGAGCTTCACCTCGCTGCTCACCGAACTCCTGGAGCGGCACACCGCACTGGCCGCCGACCCGGCGTCCGCGCCCACCCCGCCGCCGCGCACCGCCTTCCGCGACTTCGTCGCCGTCGAACGGGCGGCGGCCGGGGACGCCGGGTCCCTGGACTACTGGCACCGCCGGCTCGACGGCGCCACCGGCCAGCTCTGGCCCGGCAGCGAGGACGTCCACGAGCTGCCGCGCACGGTCGAACGGGTCCTCCCGGACGCGCCAGGCCAGCTGCGGCGGGCCGCCGACGCGCTCGCCGTCCCGGTCAAGTCGGTCGCGCTCGCCGCCCACCTGCACGCGCTGGCCCGGATCACCGGGCGGGCACGGGTCACCACCGGGCTGGCGATGAACGGCCGGCTGGAGCGGCTCGGCGGCACCGAGGTGTACGGGCTGTTCCTCAACACCGTGCCGCTGGTGGCCGAACCGGGCGAGGACCTCGCCGAACTGGTCCGCCACGTGCACCGGGAGGAGCTGGACATGATGCCGCACCGCCGGGTGCCGTTCGCCCGGCTGGCCCGGATGATGGCCGACACCGCGCTCGACAGCCAGTTCGGCTACCTGCGGTTCCACGCCCTGGGGCGGCTCGGCTCGGCCCGGATCGAGGACGGCCGGATCGGCTCCGAACCCACCCTGCGGCACGAGCCCAACAGCTTCGCCTTCGGCGCCTCGCTGATCCAGGACCCGGTCTCGGAGCGCGTCCTGCTCGCGGTCGACCACCAGCGCACGCTGGTCGACGACGCCACGGCCGAGGAGTTCATGGACGCCTACGCGGCGGCGCTGGCCCGGCTGGCCGCCTCGGTCTGACGCCACCGCCCGCCCGGGCGGCCACCGAGCGCCGTCCCGCCGCCGTGAGGCGCGCCCACCTGCTCCGCGCGCCCACCTGCTCCGCGCGCCGACCCGCTCCGCGCGCACCCACCCGCTGTGACCAGCCCCGACCTGACCGAGGAGTGCCCCCGCATGACCACCTTCGCCGAGCCGGCCGCCACCCCCGCCGCGCCCGCCACCCCCGCCGGCACCGCACCCGCCGCCGCCGTGCCCGCCGACCTGCTGACCGGCCTGCGCGCCGCCGTCGCCGCCCACCCCGCCCGTCCCGCCGTGCACGCCGCCGACGGCAGCCTCGACTTCGCCGCCCTGGACCGCCGCACCGCGGCCCTGGCCCGCGCCCTCCGGGCCCACGGCGTCCGGCGCGGCGACCGGGTCGGCGTCCACCTCGCCCGCACCGCCGACCTGCCGGTCGCCCTGCTCGCCGCCTGGCGGGCCGGCGCGGCGTACGTCCCGCTGGACCCGGCCTACCCGGCCGAGCGGATCGCCTTCATGGCGGCCGACGCCCGCCTCGCCGCCGTGGTCAGCGCCGACGCCGCCCCGCCGGTCCCGGCCGGCGTCGCCGTGCTCCGCCCGGACGCCGACGCGACGGGCACCGCCGACGACACCCGGTCCGACGCCGCCCCGCACCCGCTCGACCCGGCCTACGTCATCTACACCTCCGGCTCCACCGGCCGCCCCAAGGGCGTCGAGGTCACCCACGGCGGCGTCGCCCACCTGCTGGACGCCCTGGCCCGGACCGGCGCCTTCCGCCCCGAGCCGGCCGTCGTCGGCTGGAACGCCAGCGTCTCCTTCGACGCCTCCGTCCCGCAGTGGACCAGGCTCTGCCGCGGCGACACCCTGGTGGTGATCGACGACGCCCGGCGCGCCGACCCGGCCCGGCTGGCCGGGCTGCTCGCCGAGCACGGCGTCACCGACCTCGACCTGACGCCCTCGCACTGGCAGCTGCTCCGCGAGCCGCTGGCCGGCGCCCGGGTGCCGCGCCTGTTCATGGGCGGCGAGCCGGTGCCCGAGCGCACCTGGCGCGAGCTGGCCGACGGCGGCATCGAGGCGTTCAACCTGTACGGCCCCACCGAGTGCACCGTCGAGGCGGTCACCGCCCGGATCACCGGCCCCGGCCCGCACCTGGGCGAACCGCTGCCCGGCGTCCGCGTCCACCTGCTGGACGACCGGCTCGCCCCGGTCACCGGGGCCGGCGCCGTCGGCGAGCTCTACCTGGCCGGGCCCGGCGTCGCGCACGGCTACCCGGGCCACCCGGGGCTGACCGCGGGCCGCTTCGTCGCCGACCCGTTCGGCCCGGCCGGCACCCGGATGTACCGGACGGGCGACCAGGCCCGCCGCACCGCCGAGGGCCTGCTGGAGTACGTCGGCCGGGTCGACCGGCAGGTCAAGCTGCGCGGCTTCCGGGTCGAACTCGGCGAGGTCGAGCACACGCTGGCCGGGCTGGACGGGGTCACCGCCGCCGCGGCCACCGTGCACGAGGCCGCACCCGGGGACGTCCGGCTGGCCGGCTACGTCACGGGCGCGGTCCGCCCCGCCGAGCTGCTCGCCGAGCTGCGCCGCACGGTGCCCGCCCACCTGGTGCCGGCCACCGTGACCGTGCTGGACGCGCTGCCGCTCACCCCCAACGGCAAGGTCGACCACCGGGCCCTGCCCGCACCGCAGGCGGAGGCCCCGGGAGGCGGCCCGGCGGGCACCCCGGCGGGCGCCTCCGCGGCCGACGGGCCCGCAGGAGTGGACGAGCAGGTCGCCGAGGTCTGGCGGACGGTGCTCGGCGTCCCGAGCGTCGAGCCCACCGACGACTTCCTCTCCCTCGGCGGCCACTCGCTCGCCGCCCTGCGCGTCGTCCACCTGCTGCGCCGCAAGCTGAACGTCGAGCTCCAGCTGCGCCACCTGCTGGACGCCGCCGACCTGGCCGGGTTCACCGCCGCCGTCCGCAGCGCCGCCGCGGCGGGCACCGCCGCCCCGCGCCCCGCGCTCACCGCCCGCCGGGCGGCCGTCCGATGACCGTCACCGCGCCGCGGACCGCCGCCGCACCGCCGGCCGCCCCGCAGGCCCAGCCCCCGCGGAGCGCCGCCCGCCCGAGGATCGAGGGCGACTGGCTGTTCGTCCCCGCACCCCAGCCCCACCGGCCGTTCCGGCTGTTCTGCTTCCCGCACGCCGGCGGCGACGCCACCGCCTACACCCCGCTGGCCCGGGCCCTCGCCCCGGCCGCCGAGGTCTGGGCGCTGCGCCCGCCGGCCCGCGGCGGCCGCAGCCGGCACCCGATGCCGGCCGACTTCGACACGCTGGTCGCGGCCGTCGCCGAGGCCCTCGCCCCGCACCTGGGCGGCGGCGTCCGGTACGGCTTCTACGGGCAGAGCTTCGGCGCCCTGCTCGCCTACGAGGTGGCCCGCGCGCTGCCCGCCGACCTCCGCCCCGAGCTGGTGGTCGCGGCCTCCGCGCCCTGCCCCGCCGAGTGGGCCGAACGCGAGTCCAAGGACCTCGACGCACCCGAACTGCTCAGGCTCACCGGCCTGGAGGAGGTCGTCCGGGCCGACCCCGACCTCGTCGACCTCGCCCTCGCGGGCATCCGCACCGACCTCGCGGTCAGCGCCACCTACCGCCACCGGCCGCACGCGCCGATCGGCTCCGCGCTCTACGCCGTGGCCGGCGCCGACGACCCGATGTCCACCGCCACCGACCTGACCGGCTGGGCCGCGCACACCCGCGGCGACTTCGGCCACCACGTCGTCCCCGGCGGGCACCTCCTGGCGACCGTCGACCGGCCCGGCCCGGTCGCCCTCCTGACCACCCTCCTGGCGGCCCGCCAGACCTCCGTCCCCGCGCACGACACCAGGGAGCAGCAATGGTGACCACCACCTCCGTCGACCTCACCGACCCGGCCCTCTGGGCCCGCCCGGACACCCCGGCGCTGGTCGACGCGCTGCGCCGGGAGGCGCCCGTCCACCGCACCGACACCCTGGACGACGGACCGGTCTGGTCGGTCATGACCTACCGCGAGTCGGCCGACGTGCTGCGCAACGCGGCCGTGTTCAGCTCGGAGTCCGGCTCGCTGCTGGGCGCGGGCGTCGGCAACGTGCCCGTCGGCTCGGGCCGGATGATGGCCCTCACCGACCCGCCCCGGCACCGCGAACTGCGCGCCCCCGCCAACCCGTTCTTCTCGAAGGGCGGGGTGCGCGGCGCCTCCCGGTCGATCGCGGAGCGGGCCGGGGAGCTCTTCGACCGGGCCGTCGAGCAGGGCGAGGTCGACCTCGTCGACGTGGTGTCCGCGCTGCCGCTCGCCGTCATGTGCGACCTGCTGGACGTCCCCGAGCAGGACCGCGAGATGATGGTCCGGGTCTGCGACGTGGCCTTCCTCGGCAACACCCCGGAGGAACGCCGGGCCGGCCACCAGCAGTTGATCCCGTACCTGCTGCACCAGGTGATGCTGCGCCGCACCGACCCGCGCGACGACCTGATCTCCATGATGGCCACCTACAAGGTCGGCGGCCGGCTGATGCCGGTCGAGGACGTGGTGCTCAACCTGGACAACATCGTGGTCGGCGGCGTCCAGACGGTCCGCCACACCGCGGCGATGGGGCTGCACACCCTGATCCAGCGCCCGGACCTGTGGCGGAGGCTGCAGCAGGGCGAGGTGTCGATGGACTCCGCAGTGGACGAGCTGCTGCGGTGGACCTCGGTCGGCCTGCACACCCTGCGCACCGCGAGCCGGGACGTCGAGCTGGCCGGGCGGCGGATCCGCCGCGGCGACCGGGTGGCGGTCTGGGTCTGGTCCGCGAACCGCGACCCGGAGGCCTTCGACCGGCCCGAGGAGGTCCTGCTCGACCGCTCGCCCAACAAGCACCTCGCGCTGGGCCTGGGCGCCCACTACTGCATCGGCGCGCCGCTGGCCAAGGCCGAGCTGGGCGCGCTGTTCTCGGCGGCGCTGGAGAAGGCGGCGGCGATCGAGCCGGCCGGTCCGGTGCAGTACAACCGGTCGATCATCAACTTCGGCCTGGACCACCTCCCGGTGCGGATCACCCCGCGCTGACCGCGCGCCGCCCGGGCCGGCCCGGTGCCGACCCGCCTCCGTCCGGTCCCCGGCCACGACTCCGAACCCGACCCCCGCCACCACGACCACGACCACGACAACGACCACGACCACCACCGACGCGACCACGACCCCGACCCCGACCGGGGGCCCGTGGTCGCGTTCGCGTTCCCGGGCAGCCCGTGGACCCCGCTCGGCCCCCGTCCGGCCCCGTCCCGGCCCCCGGCCAGGCCCCGCTCCCGCCCCGCCCGGCAGCCGGCTAACTGCCGCTCACCTGCCGGGCCTTGTGCCGCTCCGGCCGGTCCGCCGCCGATAACTTCGAACCACACCCCAGGCCACACCCCCTTCGAGGAGACCACCATGAGCAACCCCTTCGAGGACGACAACGCCGGCTACCTGGTGCTGGTCAACGACGAGAACCAGCACTCGCTCTGGCCGGTCTGGATCGACGTGCCGGCCGGCTGGAGCACCGTCCACGGTGAGGCCACCCGCCAGGAGTGCCTCGACTGGATCGAGGCGAACTGGACCGACATCCGCCCGGCCGGCCTGGTGGCCGCCCTCGGCGCCCGGTGAGCGCCGCGATGCCGATCAGCTGGGAGCTGAACCCCGGCCGCCCCGCCCTCACCCGGGTGCCGGCCGGCGCCGACCTCGCCGAGGCCTGCGCCTGGCTGCGCGACAACGAGGCCGAGCTGACCGCCGCCCTGCACGAGCACGGCACGATCTTCCTGCGCGGGCTGCCGGTGGCGGCCAGCGCGGACGTCGCCGCCGTCCGCGACGTGCTGATCCCCGAGCCGACCCCGTACCGGGAGAAGGCCACCCCGCGCAGCGACTTCGGCGACGGCGTCTTCTCGTCGACCGACCTGCCGCCCGCCCAGTCGATCCGGATGCACAACGAGAACAGCTACACCCTGACCTTCCCCGGCCGGCTGCTCTTCGCCTGCCTGACCGCCCCGGAGGCCGGCGGCGCCACCCCGACCGCCGACGTCCGCAAGGTCCTCGCCGCGCTGCCGGAGCACCTCGCCGAGCGCGGCCGCTCCTCGGGCTGGACGCTGAACCGCGCCTACTCCGACTACGTCTCGCTCGGCTGGCGGACCGCGTTCGGCACCGAGGACCGCGCCGACGTCGAGCAGTACTGCCGGGAGAACGGCATCTCCTGGGAGTGGCAGCCGGACGGCAACCTGCGTACCAGCCAGCTGCGTTCCGCCACGATCCACCACCCGCACACCGGCGAGGAGGTCTGGTTCAACCACCTGGCCTTCTGGAGCGAGTGGTCGCTCGACCCGGACATCCGGGAGGCCATGGCCGACGAGTTCGGCCCGGACGGCCTGCCGTTCAACACCGGCTTCGGCGACGGCGAACCGCTCTCCCGGGAGGACGTGGACGCGCTCAACGCCGCCTACGAGGCCGCGACCGTCCGCGAGACCTGGCAGGTCGGCGACGTGATGCTGGTCGACAACGTGCTCTGCGCGCACGGCCGTGACCCGTTCCGCGGCGACCGGAGGATCGCCGTCGCGATGGGCCGCCCGGTCGACGTCCTGGACTGCCGGCCCAGCGTGCTGCCCACCGCCGCCGTCCCCGCCTGAGGGCCCGAGTCCACCACCCCTTCCCACGCAGTGGCGTGAGCAGACGTGAGTAGAGGAAGCACCGTGATCCCGGTTTCGTACGCACAGCAGCGGCTCTGGCTGGTCGACCAGATCGAAGGGCCGACCGCGCTCTACAACCTGCCGTTCGCGGTCCGCCTGCGCGGTGCGCTGGACACCGCGGCGCTGCGTGCCGCGACGGCGGACGTGGTCGCCCGGCACGAGGCGCTGCGCACGGTGTTCCCGGTGGCCGGGGGAGTCCCGGTGCAGCGGATCCTGCCGTCCGCGGAGGCGACGGCCGCCCTGGAGGCGGCCGCCTTCGAGACGGTGGACTGCGCACCGGGGCCCGGGGCCGGGGAGTACCCGGCGGTGCTGGACCGGGCCGCCGCCCGGACCTTCGACCTGGCCGCCGAACTCCCCGTCCGGGTCACGGTCTTCTCGCTCACGCCCACCGAGCACGTGCTGCTCGTCGTGCTCCACCACATCGCCGGCGACGGCTGGTCGCTCGGCCCGCTGCTGCGCGACCTGGGCGCCGCCTACCGGGCCCGGCTGGCCGGCGGCGCCCCCGACTGGGAGCCGCTGCCGGTCCAGTACGCCGACTACACCCTCTGGCAGCGCGAGCTGCTCGGCGAGGAGTCCGACCCCGACAGCCTGATGAGCCGTCAGCTCGACCACTGGAGAGGAGTCCTGTCCGGTCTGCCGGAGGAGCTGGAGCTCCCCGCGGACCGCCCCCGCCCGCCCGTCCCGACCGGCGCCGCCGACGCCGTCGCGTTCGCCTACGGACCCGAACTGCACGCCGCGCTGGCCGGCCTGGCCCGTGCGCACCGGTCCACCCTGTTCGCCGTCCTCCAGGCCGGCCTGGCCGCCCTGTTCACCCGGCTCGGCGCCGGCACCGACATCCCGCTCGGCACCGGCGTGGCCGGCCGCTCCGACGAGGCGCTGGACGACCTGGTCGGCTTCTTCGTCAACACCCTGGTGCTGCGCACCGACACCTCGGGCGACCCGGGCTTCGCCGAACTCCTCGGCCGGGTCCGGGAGTCCCAGCTGGACGCCTTCGCGAACCAGGACGTGCCGTTCGAGCGGCTGGTCGAGGAGGTCAACCCGGCCCGCGTGCTCGGCCGCCACCCGCTCTTCCAGGCCCTGCTCGTCCTCCAGAACCACGAGGAGGGCGAACTCGGCCTGCCCGGGCTGGAGTCGGAGCCGGAACCGCTCGGCCTGCGGGTCGCCAAGTTCGACCTCAACATCGGCATCACCGAGCAGTACGGCCCGGACGGCGCCCCGGCCGGCCTCACCGGCTCGGCCGAGTACGCGGCCGACCTCTACGACCGGTCCACCGTCACCACCCTGTTCGAGCGGCTCGGCCGGCTGCTGGCCGCCGCGGCCGCCGACCCCGCGGCGCCGATCGGCACCCTCGACATCCTCGGCCCCGAGGAGCGCACCCGCCTGCTCGACACCTGGAACGCCACCGCCGCACCGCTCCGCACCGGCTCCCTGCCCGGACTGTTCGAGGCGCAGGCGGCCCGCACCCCGGACGCGGTGGCGCTCGCCCACGACGGCGGCACCGTCGGATACGCGGAGCTCAACGCCCGCGCCAACCGGCTCGCCCACCACCTGGTCGCCCACGGCGTCGGCCCGGAGAGCCCGGTCGCCCTGCTGATGGAACGCTCGGTCGACCTGGTCGTCGCCACCCTCGCCGTGCTCAAGGCCGGCGGCTGCTACGTCCCGATGCACGCCGGCCTGCCGCCCGAGCGGATGACCGCCCTGCTCGCCGACACGGGGGCCCCCGTCCTGCTCACCGACCGGGCCGACCCCGGGTTCGCGCACACCGCCGCCGTGGTCCGCCCCGGCGACGGGCACGACGGCCCCGACCACGACCCCGGCCTGACCGTCCACCCCGACCGGCTCGCCTACGTGATGTTCACCTCCGGCTCCACCGGCACCCCCAAGGGCGTCGCCGTCCGCCACCGCGACGTGGTCGACCTCGCCGCCGACCGCCGCTGGCGGGACGGCCGGCACGAGCGGATCCTGCTGCACTCCCCGCACGCCTTCGACGCCGCCACCTACGAGCTGTGGACGCCCCTGCTGGCCGGCGGCACGGTCGTGATCGCCCCGCCCGGCACCCTGGACGCCGCCGCCCTGCACGCCGTCGCCACCCGGCACG
Organism: Kitasatospora sp. NBC_00458; assembly: GCF_036013975.1. Classification (NCBI taxonomy): domain Bacteria; kingdom Bacillati; phylum Actinomycetota; class Actinomycetes; order Kitasatosporales; family Streptomycetaceae; genus Kitasatospora; species Kitasatospora sp. NBC_00458. The sequence goes on along the minus strand of NZ_CP107904.1, from coordinate 1,676,365 downwards.
ACGTCACCGCCGTCTTCCTCACCAAGGCGCTCTTCGACCTGGTCGCCGAGCAGGCCCCGGAGACCTTCGCCGCCCTGCGCACCGTCAGCACCGGCGGCGAGGCCGCCTCCGGCACCCTGATGCGCCGCGTCCTGGAGCGCTGCCCCGACCTCCTGCTCGCCCACGTCTACGGCCCCACCGAGGCCACCACCTTCGCCACCCACCACCACCTCACCGCCGCCGACCTGGACGGCCCCCGGGCGCCGATCGGCGGCCCGCTCGACAACATGCGCGCCCACGTCCTGGACGCCCGGCTGCAGCCCGTCCCGCCCGGCGTCCCCGGCGAGCTGTACGTCGCGGGGGCGGGCCTGGCCCGCGGCTACTGGCGCCGGCCCGCGCTGACCGCCGAACGCTTCGTCGCCGACCCCTTCACGCCCGGCGGGCGGATGTACCGCACCGGCGACCTGGTCCGCCGCCGCGCCGGCGACGGCGCGATCGAGTTCCTCGGCCGGATCGACGGCCAGGTCAAGCTGCGCGGCTTCCGGATCGAACTCGGCGAGATCGAGGCCGTGCTCTCCCGCCACCCCGCCGTCCGGCAGGTCATCGTGGTCGCCCGCGAGGACCGCCCCGGCGACACCCGGCTGGTCGGCTACTGCGCCGCCACCTCCGACGACCCGGCCGGACTCGCCGCCGGACTCCGGCGGTTCGCGGCCGAGTCGCTCCCCGCCTACATGGTCCCGTCCGCCGTCACGGTCCTCCCCGCCCTGCCGCTCAACGCCAACGGCAAGGTCGACCGCCGCGCCCTGCCCGCCCCCGACCTCGGCGCCGACGCCGAGGGCCGCGCCCCGCGCGACGACCGCGAGCGCACCCTCTGCGCGCTGTTCGGCGAGGTCCTCGGCATCGACGGCATCACCATCGACGACGACTTCTTCGAACTCGGCGGCCACTCCCTGCTCGCCACCCGGCTGGTCGGACGCGCCCGCACCGAGCTCGGGGCCGAACTCGCCATCGGCGACCTCTTCCAGGCGCCCACCGTCGCCGCGCTCGCCGCCCGCCTCGCCACCGACCCCGCCCGGCCCGCCCTGCGCCCCGCGGAGCGCCCCGAACACCTGCCGGTCTCCTTCGCCCAGCGCCGCCTCTGGTTCCTCGGCCAGGCCGAGGGCCCCGCCGCGACCTACAACGTCACCCTCGCCCTGCGGCTCACCGGCCCGCTCGACCCGGCCGCCCTCGAAGCCGCCCTCGGCGACGTCCTCGACCGGCACGAGGCGCTGCGCACCGTCTTCGGCGAGCAGGACGGCGTCCCGTACCAGCGGGTGCTGGCCGCGCCGCCCGCCCCGCTGCTCAGCGTCACCGACCGCCCGGTCGAGGAGCTCACCGGCCACACCTTCGACCTGTCCGCCGAGGTCCCGGTGCACGCCTACCTGCGGCCCGAGGGCCCGGACGAGCACGTCCTGCTGCTCGTCATGCACCACATCGCCAGCGACGGCTGGTCGCTGCGGCCGCTCTTCCGCGACCTCGCCGAGGCCTACACCGCCCGGCTCGGCGGCGAACGGCCGGTCCAGGACCCGCTCCCGGTCCAGTACGCCGACTACACCCTCTGGCAGTACCGGCTGCTCGGCTCCGACACCGACCCGCAGAGCCCGCTGAGCCGCCAGCTCGCCCACTGGCGCGAGGCGCTGGCCGGCCTGCCGGACGAACTGCCGCTCCCGCTGGACCGCCCCCGCCCGCCGGTCGCCACCCACCGCGGCGACGTCGTCCCGCTGGAGCTGGACGCCGCCCTGCACGCCCGGCTGGCCGCCCTCGCCGCCGAGCACGGCGTCACCCTGTTCATGGTGCTCCAGGCCGCCTACGCCACCCTGCTGCACCGCTTCGGCGCCGGCGACGACCTGCCGATCGGCACCCCGCTGGCCGGCCGGCTCGACCCGGCCCTCGACGAGCTGGTCGGCTTCTTCGCCAACACCCTGGTGCTGCGCACCGACCTCGCCGGCCGCCCGACCTTCGCCGAGCTGCTGGCCCGCGTCCGGGAGGCCGACCTGGCCGCCTACGCCCACCAGGACGTGCCCTTCGAGCGCCTGGTGGAGGAGCTGAACCCGGCCCGCACGCTGGCCCGCCACCCGCTCTTCCAGGTGATGATCGCCTTCGACAACACGGCCGGCGGCGGCCCCGAGTTCCCCGGCACCCGGACCGCGTACGAGCCGCTCGGCCTGCCGACCACCGCCTTCGACCTCACCCTCAACCTCTCCGAGCGCCACCACCCGGACGGCACCCCGGCCGGGCTGGAGGGCGGCCTGGAGTTCGCCACCGACCTCTTCGACCCGGCCACCGCGGAGCGGCTCGCCACCGCCCTCACCGCGGTCCTGGCCCAGGCCGCCGACCACCCGGACCGCCCGGTCGCCGAGTTCGACGTGCTCGGCGCGGCCGGCCGGGCCGCGCTGGCCGACTGGCAGGGCGCCGTCCGCGCCGGGGCCGACGTCCTCGTCCCGGCGGCGTTCGAGGCGCAGGCGGCCCGCACCCCGGAGCTCACCGCGCTGGTCTTCCGGGACACCCGGCTGACCTACGCCGAGCTGAACGCCCGCGCCAACCGCCTCGCCCACGGCCTGCTGGCCGCCGGGGTCGGCCCGGAGTCGGTGGTCGCGCTCGCGATGCCCCGCTCGGCCGAGTCGGTGGTCGCCCTGCTCGCCGTCCTCAAGGCCGGCGCGGCCTTCCTGCCGCTCGACGCCGACCACCCCCGCGACCGGATCGCCCACATGCTGGCCGACTCCCGACCGGCGGCCGTCCTCACCACCGACGGCTGGCGGCTGCCCGAGGTCCTGGCGGGCCTGCCCGTCCTGCCCGCCGACCCCGGGGCGTGGGCCGACCGGCCCGCCGGGGACCCTCCCGCCACGGCCGGCCCCGAACACGCCGCCTACGTCATCTACACCTCCGGCTCCACCGGCCTCCCCAAGGGCGTGGTGGTCCGCCACGCCGGCTTCGCCAACCTGCTCGGCTTCCACCGCACCGAGACCATCGCCGTCGCCGAACAGGCCCGGCCCGGGCGGCGGTTCACCTTCGCCCAGACCGCCTCGCTGTCCTTCGACACGGCGCTGGAGGCGGTGCTCTGGATGGTCGCCGGCCACGAGCTCCACGTGCTCGACGACGACCTGCGCCGCGACGCCGCCGCCGTCGTCCGCCACCTCGCGCGCACCGGCGCCGACATCCTCGACATCACCCCCGGCCACGCCGAACGGCTCGTCGAGGAGGGCCTGCTCACCACCTGCCCGCCCACGCTGGTGATGGTCGGCGGCGAGGCCCTCGGCCAGTCCCTCTGGACCGCCCTCGGCGCCGCCCCCGACACCGCCGTCCTCAACGTGTACGGACCCACCGAGTGCACCGTCGACGCGCTGTTCCACCCGGTCACCGCCGACGGCGGCCGCCCGCTGATCGGCCACCCGCTGCCCAACCTCCGCGCGCACGTCCTGGACTGGCAGCTGAACCCGGTGCCGCCCGGCGTCCCCGGCGAGCTCTACCTGTCCGGCGTGGGCCTGGCCCGCGGCTACCTCGGCCGCCCGGCCCTGACCGCCGAACGCTTCGTCGCCGACCCGTTCGGCGCGGGGGAGAGGATGTACCGCACCGGCGACCTCGCCCGCCGCCGCCCGGACGGTGCGGTCGAGTACCTGGGCCGCACCGACCACCAGGTCAAGGTGCGCGGCTTCCGGATCGAGCCCGGCGAGATCGAGGCCACCCTCACCGCCGACCCCGACGTCCTCCAGGCCGCCGTGCTGCCGCACCAGGACGGCACGGCCGGCACCCGGCTGGTCGCCTACCTGGTCGGCACGCCGCGGCTCGACCCGGCCGCACTGCGCGCCCGGGCGGCCGCCACCCTGCCCGACTACATGATCCCGGCGGCCTTCGTGGTCCTGGACGCGCTGCCGCTCAACGTCAACGGCAAGCTCGACCGGGCCGCCCTGCCCGCCCCCGACTTCGCCGCCGCGACCGGCGGCCGGGCCGCCCGCACGGCCCGCGAGGAGATCCTCTGCGGACTCTTCGCCGAGGTCCTCGGCCTGCCGGAGGTCTCCGCCGACGACGACTTCTTCGCCCTCGGCGGCCACTCGCTGCTCGCCACCAAGCTGCTCAGCCGGGTCCGTTCGGCCCTCGGCGCCGAACTGGGCATCCGGGACGTCTTCGAGGCGCCGACCCCGGCGGGCCTGGACCGGCGGCTGGACGGCTCCGGCACCCGGCCCGCCCCGACCGCCGGGGCCCGCCCGGAGCGCCTGCCGCTCTCCTTCGCCCAGCAGCGGCTCTGGCTGATCGACCGGATGGAGGGCCCCAGCGCCCTCTACAACATGCCGCTCGCCCTGCGCCTCACCGGGCCGCTCGACCGGGCCGCGCTCGAAGCCGCCCTCGGCGACCTGGTCGACCGGCACGAGAGCCTGCGCACCGTCATCGCCGAGCACGACGGCGAGCCCCACCAGCTGATCCCGGCCCCCGCCGGAACCCCCCTCGCGGTCGAACTCCTCGACTGCACGGCCGAATCCGTCGACGCCGAGGTCGACCGGGCCGCCCGCCGCCCCTTCGACCTGGCCGCCGAGCCGCCCGTCCGCGTCACCCTGCTCCGGGTCGCGCCCGAGGAGCACGTCCTGGTGGTCGCCCTGCACCACATCGCGGGTGACGGCTGGTCGATGGGCCCGCTGCTGCGCGACCTCGCCGGGGCCTACGCCGCCCGGCGCGAGGGCGCCGCACCCGAGTGGGACCGACTCCCGGTCCAGTACGCCGACTACGCCCTCTGGCAGCGCGAGCTGCTCGGCGACGAGAACGACCCCGGGAGCCTGGCCGCCCGCCAACTCGCCTACTGGCGCGAGACCCTGGCCGGGATCCCGGAGGAGATCGCCCTCCCGGCCGACCGCCCGCGCGGCGCCCGCGCCGACCACCGCGGCGACCGGGTGGCGCTGACCCTCGACGCCGCACTCCACCGGGCGCTGGTCGAGGTGTCGCGGGAGAACCGCGTCACCCTGTTCATGACCCTGCAGGCGGGCCTGGCCGCGCTGCTCACCCGGCTCGGCGCCGGGACCGACGTGCCGATCGGCTCGGTCGTCGCGGGCCGCTCCGACGAGGCGCTGGACGACCTGGTCGGCTTCTTCGTCAACACCCTGGTCCTGCGCACCGACACCTCCGGCGACCCGAGCTTCGCCGAACTCCTCGGCCGGGTCCGGGAGACCGGCCTCGGCGCCTACGCCCACCAGGACGTGCCGTTCGATCGGCTGGTCGAGGAGCTCAACCCCGCCCGCTCGCTGGCCCGCCACCCGCTCTTCCAGGTGGCGATGGTCCTGCAGTCCAACGCGGACGCCGAGTCGGAGCTGGCCGGTCTGCGGGCCGAGCCGCTGCCGGCCGGCACCGGCGTCGCCAAGTTCGACCTGAACGTGACGCTGGAGGAGTTCTTCGGCCCCGACGGTGCGCCCGCCGGACTGGACTGCGCGATCGACTACGCCACCGACCTGTTCGACCGGGAGACCGTCGAGTCGATCGCCGCCCGCTTCGGCCGGCTGCTCGCCGCCGTGACCGCGCAGCCCGGTCGGCGGATCGGCCGGGCCGACCTGCTCGGCGACGGCGAGCGCGCCGAACTGCTGGGCGGCGCACGGCCCCTGCCCGCCGAGCGGCCGCTCGTCCCGGCCGCCTTCGAGGCGCAGGCGGCCCGCACCCCGGAGCTCACCGCGCTGGTCTTCCGGGACACCCGGCTGACCTACGCCGAACTCGACGCCCGCGCCAACCGCCTCGCGCACGGCCTGGCCGCGGCCGGCATCGGCCCGGAGTCGCTGGTCGCGCTGGCCCTGCCCCGCTCGGCGGGGACGGTCGTCGCCCAGCTCGCCGTCCTCAAGGCCGGTGCCGCCTTCCTCCCGCTGGACGCCGACCACCCCCTCGACCGCACCGTCCGGGTGCTGGCCGACGCCCGCCCGGCGGTCGTCCTCACCGACGCGGCCTGGCCGCTGCCGGAGGCCCTGGACGGCCTCCCGCAGCTCCGGGCCGACGAGGAGCTGTGGGCGGGGCGGCCCGCCGACGCCCTCCCCGTCCGGATCGGCCCGGCCGACGCCGCCTACGTCATCCACACCTCCGGCTCCACCGGGCTCCCCAAGGGCGTGGTCGTCAGCCACGGCTCCATCGCCGCCCTGCTGGCCTCGCACCGCGCCGGGACCTTCGCCGGCCCCGAACGGCGGCACGGCCGGATCCGGGCCGCCCTGACCGCCTCGCTCGGCTTCGACGCCTCCTGGGACAGCCTGCTCTGGATGGTCGCCGGCCACGAGCTGCACCTGATCGACGACGACCTGCGCCGCGACCCCGCCGCCCTGGTCCGGCACGTCCGCGCGGCCGGCCTCGACGCCGTCAACGTCACCCCCTCCTACGCCGAACAGCTCATCGCCGAAGGGCTGCTGGACGAGCCGGCGCCGCGCGTGCTGCTGCTCGGTGGCGAGGCGGTCGGCCAGTCCCTGTGGACCAGGGTGCGCGAGACCCCCGGCACCACCGCGTACAACCTGTACGGGCCCACCGAGTCCACGGTCGACGCGCTGATCCAGCCGCTCGCCGACTCGGAGCGCCCGTCCCTGGGCCTGACCGTGCCCGGCACCCGGGCCTACGTCCTGGACGGGCGGCTGAACCCGGTGCCCGTCGGGGTCCCCGGGGAGCTGTACCTCGCCGGGGCGGGCCTGGCCCGCGGCTACCTCGGCCGCCCGGGCCTGACCGCCGAACGCTTCGTCGCCGACCCGTTCGCCGCCGACCTGTTCGGCGCGGGCCCGTTCGGCGCGGGGGAGAGGATGTACCGCACCGGCGACCTCGTCCGCCGCACCCGCGACGGCCGGGTCGAGTACCTGGGCCGCACCGACCAGCAGGTCAAGATCCGCGGCTTCCGGATCGAACCCGGCGAGATCGAGCAGGTGCTGGCCCGCCACGAGGCCGTCCGCCAGGCCGTGGTGACCCTGCACGAGAGCGCGGACGGCGACCGCCGCCTGGTCGCCCACTGCGCGACGGTCGCCCCCGCGGCCCCGAGCCCCGCCGCATCCGCCGACCCCGCTGCCCCGGCCCCCGCCGGTGCCGAACTCGCCCTCGAACTGCGCCGGTTCGCCGCCGAGTCGCTGCCCGCCCACATGGTCCCGGCCGCCGTCGTCACCCTCGACGTCCTGCCCCTGACCGCGAGCGGCAAGATCGACCGCCGCGCCCTGCCCGCCCCGGACTTCGGGCTCTTCGCCGGCGGCCGGGCCGCCCGGACCGCCCGCGAGGAGCTGCTCTGCGGCCTCGTCGCCGAAGTCCTCGGGCTGGCGACCGTCTCGATCGACGACGACTTCTTCGCCCTCGGCGGCCACTCGCTGCTCGCCATGAAGCTCGTCAGCCGCGTCCGCAGCGCGCTCGGCGCCGAGCTGGGCATCCGGGACGTCTTCGAGGCGCCGACCCCGGCGGGCCTGGACCGGCGGCTGGACGGCTCCGGCGCCCGGCTCGCGCTGACGGCCGGCGAGCGCCCGGATCCGCTGCCGCTCTCCTTCGCCCAGCGGCGGCTCTGGCTGATCGACCGGATGGAGGGCCCCAGCGCCCTCTACAACCTCCCGATCGCCCTGCGCCTCACCGGGCCGCTCGACCCGGCGGCCCTCGAAGCCGCCCTCGGCGACCTGGTCGACCGGCACGAGAGCCTGCGCACGCTCGTCGTCGAGCAGGACGGCGAGCCCCACCAGCGGATCCTCGCCCCCGCCGACTCCCGGGTGCCGTTCGACCACCGCACCGCCCCGCCCGCCGACCCGGCCGCGGAGCTCGCCGCCTGCGCCGCGGTCCCGTTCGACCTCGCCGCCGACCTGCCGGTCCGCGCCCACCTCCTCCCGCTCGCCCCGGACGAGCACCTGCTCGTCCTCGTCCTGCACCACATCGCGGGTGACGGCTGGTCGATGGGCCCGCTGCTGCGCGACCTCGCCGGGGCCTACGCCGCCCGGCGTGACGGCGCCGCGCCCGAGTGGGAGCGACTCCCGGTCCAGTACGCCGACTACGCCCTCTGGCAGCGCGAGCTGCTCGGCGACGAGAACGACCCCGGGAGCCTGGCCGCCCGCCAACTCGCCTACTGGCGCGAGACCCTGGCCGGGATCCCGGAGGAGATCGCCCTCCCGGCCGACCGCCCCCGGCGGGCCGACAGCAGCCACCGCGGGGACCGCGTCGTCCTCCAGCTGGGCGCCGAACTCCACCGCGCACTGGTCGAGTTGTCGCGCGAGCAGCGGGTCACGATGTTCATGACCCTGCAGGCGGGCCTGGCCGCGCTGCTCACCCGGCTCGGCGCCGGGACCGACGTGCCGATCGGCTCGGTCGTCGCCGGGCGCACCGACGAGGCGCTGGACGAGTTGGTCGGCTTCTTCGTCAACACCCTGGTCCTGCGCACCGACACTTCCGGCGACCCGGGCTTCGCCGACCTGCTCCGCCGGGTCCGGGAGGCCCAGCTCGACGCCCAGGCCCACCAGGACGTCCCGTTCGAGCGGCTGGTCGAGGAGCTCAACCCCACCCGCTCGCCGGCCCGCCACCCGCTCTTCCAGGTGATGCTGCTGCTCCAGGGCGGCGCCCGGGGCGGCACTCCGGGCGGGTCCGGTGACGCACCGCTCGACCTGGCCGGGCTGCCGGCCGCCGTCGAACCGGTCGGCGGGTACGAGGCCAAGTTCGACCTCTCCGTCGGCATGGGCGAGTCCTTCGACCAGGACGGCGCGCCCGCCGGACTGGAGTGCGCGATCGACTACGCCACCGACCTGTTCGACCGGGAGACCGTCGAGTCGATCGCCGTCCGCTTCGGCCGGCTGCTGGCCGCGGTGGCCGCCCGGCCCGAGCTGCCGATCGGCCGGGTCGAGCTGCTCTCCGCCGCGGAGCGCGCCGAACTCCTCACCGGCGGCGAGGCGCTGCCGTCCGGGGTGCCGCTGCTGCCCGCCGCCTTCGCGAGCCAGGCGGCCCGCACACCGGACGCGACCGCGCTGGTCGCCGGGGGGACCAGGCTGACCTTCGCCGAACTCGACGCCCTCGCCGACCGCCTGGCCCACCGCCTGGTCGCGGCGGGCGCGGGCCCGGACTCCCCGGTCGCCCTGGCGCTGCCGCGCTCCGCCGAGACGGTGGTCTCCCTGCTCGCCGTCCTCAAGTCCGGCGCCGCCTGCCTCCCGCTGGACGCCGAGTACCCGGCCGACCGGACCGCCGCGATGCTGGCCGACGCCGCGCCCGCGCTCGTCCTCACCGACGACCGCTGGCCGCTGCCCGAGCTGCTGGACGGCCGTCCCGCCCTGCGCCCCGGCCCGGTGGACGGCGCCGCCGCCCGGGCCGCCGCCGACAGCGGCCCCGCCGGCCACGCCGTCGCCCCCGCCGCCGGGGACACCGCCTACGTCGTCTACACCTCCGGCTCCACCGGCCGCCCCAAGGGCGTGCAGGTGGACCACGGCTCGATCGCCGCCCTGCTCGCCTCCCACCGCGCCGCGACCGGCCCGATCGGCGCGGCGGAGCGGTCCCACGGCCGCCTGCGCGTCGCCCTGACCGCCTCGCTCGGCTTCGACGCCTCCTGGGACGGCCTGCTCTGGATGGTCGCCGGCCACGAGCTGCACCTGATCGGCGACGAGGTCCGCCGCGACGCCGCCGCCCTGGTGCGGCACCTCCGGACCGAGCGGGTCGGCGTCCTGGAGGTCACCCCCTCCTACGCCGAACGGCTCCTGGACGAGGGCCTGCTGGACGCACCCGCGCCGCAGGTGGTGCTGCTCGGCGGCGAGGCGGTCGGCCAGTCCCTGTGGACGAGGCTGCGCGAGACCCCCGGCACCACCGCGTACAACCTGTACGGGCCCACCGAGTCCACGGTCGACGCGCTGATCCAGCCGCTCGCCGACACCGACCGCCCCGCGCTGGGCCGGACCGTCCTCGGCACCCGGGCCTACGTCCTCGACGGGCGGCTGAACCCGGTGCCCGTCGGGGTCCCCGGGGAGCTGTACCTCGCCGGGGCGGGCCTGGCCCGCGGCTACCTCGGCCGGCCTGGCCTGACCGCCGAACGCTTCGTCGCCGACCCGTTCGCCGCCGACCTGCTCGGCGCGGGCCCGTTCGGCGCGGGGGAGAGGATGTACCGCACCGGCGACCTCGTCCGCCGCACCCGCGACGGCCGGGTCGAGTACCTGGGCCGCACCGACCAGCAGGTCAAGATCCGCGGCTTCCGGATCGAACCCGGCGAGATCGAGCACGTGCTGACCAGCCACCCGCGCGTCCTCGCCGCCACCGTGACGGCGCGCGAGGACTCCGCCGCCGGCCCCCGGCTGGTCGCCTACCTGGTCGCCGACCCGGCCCCCGGCGACCGGCCGACCGGCCGAGGCGACCTGCCCGACCCGGCCGACCTGCCCGACCCGCTCGACCCGGCCGACCGGCTCGACCCGGCCGAACTGCGCGCCTTCGCCGCCGAGTCGCTGCCCGCCCACATGGTCCCGGCCGCGTTCGTCACCCTCGGCGCCCTGCCCCTGACCGCGAGCGGCAAGGTGGACCACCGTGCCCTGCCCGCACCGGACTTCGCCGCCTCACCCACCGGCCGCCCGCCCCGCACCCCGCGCGAGAAGCTGCTCTGCGACCTCTTCGCCGAGGTCCTCGGACTGCCCGGGGTCTCCGTCGACGACGGCTTCTTCGACCTCGGCGGCCACTCGCTGCTCGCCATGAAGCTGCTCGGCCGGATCCGCACCGCACTCGGCGCCGACCTCGGCATGCGGGCCCTCTTCGAGGCCCCCACCGTCGCCGGGCTGGCCCGCCGCCTCGACCCGGCGGACTCCCCGACGGCCGCCACCGGCACCGCCACCGGCGGGGGAGCCCCGGCCCGGACGGCGGGCGCGGACGCCCTCGACGTCCTGCTCCCGCTGCGCGCCGGAGGCACCAGGGCACCGCTGTTCTGCGTCCACCCCGCCGCCGGCATCAGCTGGGTCTACTCCGGCCTGCTGCGCCACCTCGGCCCCGACCGCCCGGTCTACGGCCTCCAGGCCCGCGGTCTGCACGGCGGCTCCCCGGCCGCCGTCACCGAGATCGCCGAGGACTACGTGCGCGAGCTGCGGGCCGTCCAGCCCGAGGGCCCGTACCACCTGCTCGGCTGGTCCTTCGGCGCGGTCGTCGCCCAGGCGATGGCCGTCCGGCTCCAGGCCGACGGTGCCGAGGTCGCCCTGCTGGCCCTCCTGGACGGAGCACCGGCCGACCCGGCCGGGCACGCCGACGCCCCGCCGTCCGACGAGCCCGTCGACACCCTCGCCGAACTGCTCGCCTCGCTCGGCTACGACCCGGCCGACGGGCGCGGCCAGGCCGACCTCACCGCGCTGCTCGGCGAGGCCGCCGGGATCCTGCCCGACGTCTTCGAACACCACCGGAAACTCATGGCCGAGCACGTGCCGGACCGCTACCGGGGCGACGTCCTCTTCTTCGGCGCCACCCTCGACAAGCCGGCGGACTGGCCCTACGAGAAGGCCTGGCGGCCGTACGTGGACGGGCACGTCACGCTCCACCGCGTCGCCTGCGAGCACGGCGCCATGACCCAGCCCGAACCCGTCGCACGGATCGCCGCCGTGCTGGCCCAGAAGCTTGGAGAGTGACCCGTCATGACCACTGTCTCCGCCCCGCCGCCGCCCGTGGCGGACCAGCCGGACAAGGGACGCAGGAACCGCTGGGGCCTCTGGGCGCAGGGCGACTTCCGCAAGCTCTGGATCGGTGAGACGACCAGCGGGCTCGGCACCGCCGTCGGCAACGTCGCCCTCGCCCTGGTGGCCGTCGTCACCCTCGACGCCTCGCCGTTCATGGTCGGCGTGCTGACCGCCTCCGCCTGGGTGCCGTGGCTCTTCCTCGGCCTGCTGGCCGGGGCCTGGGTGGACCGCTGGCCCCGGCTCAAGGTGATGCTGGCCTGCGACCTGCTGCTGCTGGTGCTGTTCGCCAGCGTGCCGGTGGCCGGCTGGTTCGACGTCCTGACCATGGGCCAGCTGGTGGCGGTCGCGCTGCTGGCCGGCGCGGTCAAGGTGTTCTTCTCCACCGCGTACGGAGCCGTGCTGCCCGCCCTGGTCGCCAAGGACGACCTGCTGGAGGCCAACGTCAAGCTGCGCTCCGGGGACTCGGCGGCGGAGATCGCCGGGCCCGGCCTGGCCGGCCTGCTCTCCCAGGTGTTCGGAGCGGCCAGCGGGCTGCTCGCCGACTCGGTCACCTACCTGGTGTCGGCGCTCTGCGTGGGCACCATCCGGGTCGAGGAGACCCCGCCGCCGGTCTCCGAGCGGCGCGGCATCCTGAAGGAGATCGGCGAGGGCGTCCGCTTCCTGGCGGGCGACCCGTACCTGCGGACGCTGGCGGTCTTCGGCGCCGTCGGCAACCTCGGGCTGAACGGCATCCAGGCGGTGCAGACGGTCTTCCTGGTCCGCAGCGTGGGGGTGACGCCCGGCGGGATCGGCCTGGTCTTCGCGGTGGTGTCGGTCGGCGGCCTGGCCGGTGCGGCGCTGGCGGGCCGGATCGCCCGGCGGTTCGGCACGGCGCGCGGGCTGCTGCTCTGCGAGCTGGTCGCCGCGCCGTTCATCCTGCTGCTGCCGCTGGCCGGTGAGCAGCTGCCGCTGGCGGCGAGTGCCGTCGCCTGGTCGGTCGCGGTCTGCGGCGTGATCGCCGGGAACGTCATCGCCGGGAGCTTCTACCAGTCGTACTGCCCGCCGGCGATGATCGGCCGGATCCGGGCCAGCGCCTCGACCGTCAACTTCAGCGCCATCCCGGTGGGCGCCCTGCTCGGCGGCTGGCTGGGCGAGGTGCTCGGCGCCCGCACCACCATCTGGATCATGGCGGGCGTGCTGCTGTCGGCCGGTGCGGTGCTGCTGGCCAGCCCGTTGCGCGGCCTGCGGAGCTTCCCCGAGCGGCCGGCCTCCTCCTGACCCGGTCCCGGCCCCGGTCCCGGTCCTGATCCCGCCCCCCGGCTCGTCGCCGCCCGTCGCCCCTCCCTCCCTCACCTCCCTCCCTCACCTCCCGGAGCCCCGCCATGACCCGCACCGCCCGCCCGCGCCGCTACCTGATGTGCCGTCCGACCCACTTCGAGGTCAGCTACACGATCAACCCCTGGATGGACCCGGCCAAGCCGGTCGACACCGGCCTCGCCGTCGCCCAGTGGGAGCGGCTGTACGAGCTCTACCTGGAACTCGGCCACCGCGTCGACCTGATCGACCCGCTGCCCGGCCTGCCCGACATGGTGTACGCGGCGAACGGTGCGACCGTCGTCGACGGCCGGGTGCTCGGCGCGCGGTTCCGCAACGCCGAGCGAGCCGCCGAGGGGCCGGCCTACCTGGAGTGGTTCCGCGCCAACGGCTTCACCACGCACGACCCGGAGCACGTCAACGAGGGTGAGGGCGACCTCCTGCTGACGGGCGGCCACCTGCTGGCCGGGCGGGGCTTCCGCAGCGTCTCGGCCGGCCACGCCGAGGCGCAGGAGTTCCTCGGCCGGCCGGTGATCGGCCTGGACCTCGTCGACCCGCGCTTCTACCACCTCGACACCGCGCTGAGCGTGCTCGACGGCGACGAGGTCATGTACTACCCGGGCGCGTTCTCGGCGGGCAGCCGGGCGGTGCTGCGGAGGCTGTTCCCGGACGCGGTGCTGGTGGAGGAGGCGGACGCGGAGGTGTTCGGGCTGAACGCGATGAGCGACGGCCTGAACGTGGTGCTGCCGGAGGCCGCGACCGGGGTCGCCGACCGGCTGCGGGAGCGCGGCTTCCGGCCGATCGGCATGGACCTCTCGGAGCTGTTCAAGGGCGGCGGCAGCGTGAAGTGCTGCACGCTGGAGATCCGCCCGTAGCGGGGCGGCCCCGCCCGGGCGGGGGCGTTCGACACCCGGATCAACGGCGGCGATCGACGCACGGTGCTCGTGCGTCGATCTGCCGTTGAACGCGCCTTGCCATGCTGATCCCATCAGCCCGGAAAACGCCTTCCCACCAGGGAAGACACCCCAGGGAGCAGTCATGGCGAAGCGTTCGAACCTCCGTCCCACCCGGATCCGCCTGGCCGCCGCGGGCCTCGGCCTGGCGATCGCCCTCGGTGCGGCCGGTACGGCGATGGCCGACGGTGCGGCCGGTGCGGGCCAGGGCGGGGTGGTCACCACCACCCCGACCCCGACCCCCACCCCGACCCCGACCGGCGGTCACGGCGACTGGAACAGCACCGGCTCCTGAGCCCGGCGCAGGGCCCACTCCGGCCCGCCCCCGTCATGCAGAACCGTTTCTGCACAGCCACAGCCACAGCCACAGCCACAGCCCCGCCCCCGGCCCCACGGATCCGCGACCCGCGGAACCGCCGCCCCGCCGGCCGCCCGGCTCACGGATCCACCAGGGCGAACGCCGGCTCCGCGAGCAGCCGCGCCACCTCGGCGGCCTCCGGCAGCCCCAGGCGGCCGAAGATCTCGAACGCCTGCCGGAGCCTGGCGCCCGCCTCGGCCCCGCGTCCGAGGTCCGCCAGCGAGCGGCCCAGCACCACCAGCGCCTGCGCCTGGTCGCGTTCCGCCCCCAGCTCCTCGCAGAGCGCCAGCGCCTGCCCGGCGTGCTCCAGCGCCTCGTCGGTCCGGCCGAGCGAGCGCAGACTGTCCGCCAGCCGGTAGCGCGCGTGCGCCGCCCGGTCCCGCAGACCGGCCCCGACCGCCACCGTCAGGCACTCGCCGAACCAGGTGACCGCCTCCTCGTGCCGCCCCAGCGCGTGCAGCGCCAGCCCCAGCACGTACAGGGTGTACGCCCGCCCCGGGTCGTCCTGCCGGGTGCGCAGCTCGGCCAGCGCCTCGTGGCAGATCGCCACCGCCTCGTCCGCCCGACCGCTGCGGACCCGCGCCAGCGCGGCGTTCACCGTGGTCACCAGCGCGCCGGAGCGGTGCCCCAGCTCGTTGGCCAGCAGCAGCGCCTCGTCGTAGTGGTCGACCGCCTCGTCGTAGCGGCTGAGGAACTGGCAGATCAGCCCCAGGTCGTTGAGCGCCTGGCGGAGGATCACCGTGTCCCCGGCGGCCCGCGCCGCGTCGGAGGCCTGCCGGGCCGCCGCCTCGGCCGCGTCCAGCCGGGTCGCGGCGAGGGCGACGTTGCCGCGCAGGAAGTGCGCCCGCCCCTCGGCCCGGACGTCCCGGTGCCGCGCCGCCGCCTCGGCCAGCGCGTCGGCGGTGGCGGCCAGCTGACGGCTCGGCGGGGTCAGTACGAACGGGGTGAGCGCGATCAGCAGGTCGATCGCGGCCCGCAGCGCCGCCCCGTCCGCCCCCTCCGGCACATCCGCCCCGCCCGCCCCGCCCGTCCCGCCGCCACCCGCCGCACCGTGACCCGGTGCGGCGGCCGCCGACGTGGAGGCCCCCGTGGTGGTGGCCCCCGCGAGGGTGGCCTCCGCCGAAGCCCCCGCGTGCGCCGCGACCTGGGCCGCCAGCGCCACCGCACCCGCCCGCTCCGCCGCCGCCCACTCCCGGGCCGCGTCCCGCCCGGTCAGCGGGACCCCGGGGGAGCGGGCCGGACCGAGCGCGCCCGCGGCGGGATCGCCCGGCACGGCGTGCTGGAACGCCGTGCACGCGGTGGCCAGCAGGTGGTCCAGCAGGCGGTCCCGGGCGGCCACCGCCTCCCCGTGGTCCCCGTCCGGCTGCGCGCCCTCCGCCGGCCGCCGCCGGGCGAACGCCCGCAGCAGGTCGTGGTAGCGGTACCGGCCGGGGAACGGCGACTCCACCATCGCCACGTCCACCAGCGCCTCCAGCAGGTCCTCGGCGTCGTACTCGTCGAGGTCCAGCAGCGCGGCGGCCGCGGCCAGGCCGATGTCCGGCCCGTCCACCGAGGCGACCAGCCGGAACGCCCGGGACTGGTCGGCGGTCAGCTGGCGGTAGCTCAGTTCGAAGGCCGCCGCGACCGCGAGGTCCCCGATCCGCAGCTCGTCGATCCGCCGCCGCTCCACCTGGAGGCGGCGGCTGAGCGTCCCCACCGTCCAGCCGGGCCGGGCGGCCAGCCGGGCGGCCACGATCCGGACCGCGAGCGGCAGGTGCCCGCAGGCCACCACCAGCTCCCGCGCCGCCTCCGGTTCGGCGGCCAGCCGCTCGGCGCCGATGGTGCGGCCGAGCAGGTCCAGCGCCTCCGCGGGCTGGAACACGTCCAGGTCGACCTGGACGGTGGCGGGCAGCCCGGCCGGCCGGGTGCGCCCGGTGGTGAGCACCGCGCAGCCGACCGCGCCGGGCAGCAGCGGCCGGATCTGCGCGGCGTCCTTGGCGTTGTCCAGGACCAGCAGCAGCCGCCGCCCGTCCACCACCGAGCGGAACAGCGCCGACCGCGCGTCCAGTCCGTCCGGGACGACGTCGGCCGCCACGCCGAGCGCCACCAGGAACCCGCTGAGCACCGCCTCCGGATCGGCCGGGACGGGGTCCGAGCCGCGCAGGTCCACGTACAGCTGGCCGTCCGGGTAGGCGTCCCGGACGCGGTGCGCGACGTGCAGCGCCAGCGCGGTCTTGCCGACCCCGCCCATGCCGACCACGGTCGCGATCACCAGGGCCTGCGCGGAGGGCGCCCCGAGCGCCCCGTCCAGCACCCGGACCGGCGCCGTCCGACCGGTGAAGTCGGCGGCGTCCGGCGGCAGCTGCGCCGGGCGCGGTGGTGCGGCGGCCGGACGGGCCGTCCCGCGCTCCTCGCCGGGCTCCTCCCGGCCGTCCGCCTCCGCCCCGGCGGCCTCGGGGCCGCCGCCCGCCGCCGCGGGTACGGCGGCCACCGGCTCCGGCGCGGCGGGGGCGGCCAGTGCCGGGTCCCCCTCCAGGATCCGCCGGTGCAGCTGGTCCAGCTCGGTGCCCGGCCCGACGCCCAGCTCCGCGAGGAACAGCTGCCGCACGCCCCGGAACACCGCGAGTGCGTCCGCCTGCCGCCCGGCCTGGTAGAGGGCGCGCATCAGCAGCCCGTACGCCCGCTCGTGCAGCGGGTGTTCGGTGGTGAGCGCGGTCAGCTCCGGGATGCAGCGCGAGTAGCGGCCGAGCGCGAGGTCGAGGCCGATCCGCTCCTCCAGGAGGGTCAGCCGCAGCTCCTCCAGCCGCTGCCGGTGCCGCTCCGCGAACGGTCCGGGGATGCCGGCGAGCGGCTCGCCCTGCCACAGTTCCAGCGCCTGGTTGAGCAGGTCGCGGGCGCGCAGCGGATCCGCCCGGGCCGTCCGCTCGGCCTCGGCGGCCAGCGACTCGGCCTCGGCGGTGTCCACCGCGAGTTTGGGCAGGACGAGGCGGTAGCCGTCGCCCATCGACACCAGGAGGCTCGGCGCCTTGTCGTCACTGCTGCCGGTGCCGGTGCCTGTTCCGCCGGCGGTGCCTGTTCCGCCGGTCGTCCCGCCGGTCGTCGCGCCGCCCTCCACGGCGCCGTCCAGGATCTTCCGCCACCGCCACGCGTAGGTGCGGACGGTGGTCATCGCCGCGTTCGGCGGCTCCTCTCCCCAGAGCGCCGCGATCAGGTCGGTGGCGCTCGCCGAATGGCCCGGCCGCAACAGGAGGACGGCCAGCATCGCCTGCTGCTGCGGACTGCCCACCTTCAGCGCCGTCGCGCCGCGGTGCGCCCGCATCAGACCGAGTAACGAAAAACGGAGATCGCCCAATCCTGCCCCCAGCTGCCCCAGGACAGTGCCCGCCCCGCTCGTGCACATGTCAGACTTTGTGTCACCTATAAATCACAGTGCGCCGCCCGGTGTCGAGGGTCCGTTGAGCCTGCGGTGACCAGGCGTTGAACGCCGCCCTGCAGGATGGACCGTGCCGGGGACCACCGGAGACGGTCCGGTCCGCCCCCACCCCAGCCCTGCACCCCGGGCACAGGGAAACCCCCTGCTTCCCGAACTCCCCTACCCCCCAAGGCCGCTGCCGCCGCGGGCCGGTCCACCCCGCGCCTGCCTCCGCCCGGACGGCCGGGAACCCCCTGCGCTCCGGCCACGCCCGCCCCGCCGTCGGCCGCCGGTGACGCCGGGCCACGACCATACCTTCGGAGGCGGACGCCGTGAACACCGCTCTGCTGTACCACCTGCTCGACGTCGACCCGGCCGACGGGCCGGCCGCACTGCTCCACCGCTCCCGCACCAGCCGTCACCTGCCCGCCCTCGTGCTCTCCGCGCTCGCCGGCGACGACGTCCGGATGGGCGCGCCGGCCCGCGCCGAACTCCGCCGCGCCCGCGACCGGGCCGACCGCTACACCCGCCTCGCCGGCGACCTCGCCCGCTCCACCGGCGTCCGGGCCCTGCGCGGCCTCCCGCTCGCCGGCTACTACCCGGCCGGGCTGCTCCGGCCGCTGGACACCCTCGACCTGGTGGCCCCCGGCGAGGCCGCCCTCTGGCAGGCCGTCGTCCGCCTGGTCACCGACCAGCCCGTGGAGCACATCGAGGTCGCACTGCTCGGCGACCGCCCGCACCACACCGCCGTCACCGTCCACTGGCCGGCCGAGGACCCGCTCGTCGACCCCTGGTACCGGGTCCGCCTCACCACCGCCGCCCTCGACGGGGACGGCGCGGGGGTCCCCGTCCGCCCCTACCTGGTCGCCGACGACCACGTCGAGTGCCTCATCGCCCTCGCCGAGGAGGGCCTCCGCCGCCCCTTCCGCCCGGCCGACGTCCTCGACGTCGCCGCCCTCGACCGGCAGCCCTTCGAAGCCGCCGAGACCGCCGCCGTCATCGCCGCCTACCGGCTCGCCCCCGAGGCCGTCGCCCTCCTCGACCGCGCCGCCGCCCACCTCGCGCTCGGCCCGCTCGCCCCGGTCCGCGCCGCCCTCGAAGCGGAACTCGCCCCCGAGCACCGGCGCCGCGGCGAAGCCGCCGCCACGCCCCGGCTCCCCGCCCGCCACGGCACCCTGCTGCGCCGCGCGGTCATCCGCCACGACTGGGACGAGGCCCGGCTGGTCCCCGCCCCCGACGGCCGGCTCCTGCTCACCCCCGTCGCCGACTACCTCCTCACCCCGGCCCCGGACACCGCCACCCCGGCCGAACGCGCGGCGGCCCTCCGGGCCCTCCACGACTGGGACGCCCTCTGTTGACCTTCAGGCCCCGACCGGCCGGGCCTGAAGGGAACGCCCTACTCCTCCACCGGCTCGGCATCGCGCAGGTCCTCGAAGCGCACCGGCCGCAGCCCGTCGAACACCACGGCCGCCCCGTACGGGTCGCAGACCGGCAGGGCGCCCTCGGTGAACCGCAGCTGCCACCCGTCGAGGTGGAAGTCGATCTGCGGGGCGCCCAGCGGGAGCTCCGCGTCGGAGCCCGCGAGGTGGCGCCCCGCCTCCTCCGCCGTCAGCCCGAGCACCTCCGGCTCCGCCGCCAGCACCCGCCGCACCAGCCCGAGCGCCGCCCCGACGAAGCGGTCCACGTCCGCCACCACCTCGCCGAGCAGCGACAGGTCGAGCCGCTCCGGCTCCTCGCCCGCCTCCAGCAGGACGTTGACCTCCACCGGTGCCCCGTACAGCCCGGACCGCGGCGGCTCCGCCACGCCCCAGACCCGCAGCCCGCCCGGCCCCTCCGCCACCGGCACCAGCCCGTCGAACCCCGCGTCCTCCACCGTCACGCCCCTCCACCGTCCCCTTCGCCGTCCGCCGGCCCTGCCCCGTCCCGCTCCAGGACCTTCACCGCCTCGTCCTCCGCCCCGGCCCGCCGGTACGCCTCCGCCGCCGCCTCCCGCACCGCCCGCACGTCCCGGTCCGGCCGCCCCGACGCCGTCAGCGTCAACGCCAGCTCGCCCAGCGCCTGACCGTGCCGGTAGTCGTCCCCCAGCGCGTCGAACATGGCCGCGGCCCGCTCACCGGCCTCCACCGCGGCCCGGAGTTCTCCGCGGACGCGCAGCGACGTGCCGAGGTTGTTCCACCCCACGGCCTCCTTGTGCCGGTCGTTGAGGTCCTGGTAGGTGGCGAGCGCGGTGCGGTGGGCGGCCTCCGCCTCCTCGTGGCGGCCCATCCCGTGGAGGGTGATCCCGAGGTTGGTCCAGGTCACGGCCTCGCTGTGCCGGTGGTCGAGCTCCTGGTAGGCGGTGAGCGCGGTGCGGTGGGCGGCCTCCGCCTCCTCGTGGCGGCCCGTCTCCTGGAGGGTGATCCCGATGTTGGTCCACACCGGGGCCTCGCCCTGCCGGTAGCCGAGCTCCTGGTAGGTGGCGAGCGCGGTGCGGTGGGTGCGCTCCGCCTCGCTGTACCGGAGCGACTCCTGGTACGCGATCCCGAGGTTGGTCCGTGCGTTGGCCAGGTGGTGCGGCGTGCCGGACGCCGCCGCCGCGTCGCGGGCGAGGGCCGAGAGGCCGACGTGGTCCCCGAGGTGGCGGCGGAAGGACTGGAAGGCGCCGAGGTACGGGACGATCACCATGACGGTGTCCGGACGGCCCGTGGAGTGCGCGGCGTGGACGGCAGCGACCAGGTTGGAGTACTCGGAGTCGAGCCACCGCAGGGCCGGGGTGCGGCCGCCGAAGGTGGCGCGGTTCCCATCGGACCCCAGCACCAGGTGGACGTTCGCGTCCCTGACGGCGGATTCGTAGTGGTCGAGGAGGCGCCGCAGGGCCCGGTCGTTCACCGCCGGGTGGCCCGCCGCCCGCTCGGTGGCGTACGCGCGGACGAGGTCGTGCATGCTCCAGCGGCCGGTCTCCCGGTCCTGGCGGACCAGGCTGGCCTTCTGCAGGGCGGCCAGCCGTGCGCGGACGTCCTTGGGCTTCCCGAGTCCGCTGTAGGCGACGACGGTGTCGGTGGAGAGGTCCGGCCCCGGGTTGACGGAGAGCAGGCGGAACAGCTCCTCCTGCGGGGTCGTCAGGCGCCGGACCGAGCGTTCCAGGACGGCGCGGACGGCGCGCGTGCCGTCGTCCAGCAGGTCGAGGCGGTCGTCCGGGTCCTCCAGGTCGTCCGCGAGCCGGGCGGGTGTCAGGCTCCGGTCGGCGACGAGCTGGGCGGCGGCGATCCGCAGCGCGAGGGGCAGGCGCCCGCAGAGTTCGCCGATGCGGCGGGCGCCGTCGGGGTCGGCGGTGACGCGGGTGTCCCTGGGGAGCGCCGTGCGCACCGCGAGGTCGAGGACGGCGGCGGACTCCTCGGGGGCGAGGACGTCGAGGTCGACGAGGCGGGCACCGACGGCGGAGAGGTCGTCGCGGGAGGTGACCAGCAGGCGGTGGGGGCCGTCGCCGGGGAGGAGCCGTTCGATCTGGTCGGTGTGGGAGGCGTTGTCGGCGACGATCAGGAGCCGTTCGCCGCGCCGGGCGCGGAGGGCGAGCTGGGACCGGTAGAGGGCGGCGCGCTGGTCGTGGTCGGGCGGGATCAGGGCCGGGTCGAGCCCGAGCAGGCGCAGGACCTTGTCGAGGGCCTGGCCCGCGTCGACGGGGGTCTCGTCGTACCCGAGCAGGTCGAGGAGGACGCCGTCGGTGAAGTCGCCCCGCCCGATCGCCGCGTGGCCGGCCGCCAGGGCGAGGGTGGTCTTGCCGATGCCGCCCATCCCGCGCACCGCGGCCACCACGACGGCGGATCCGGCGGCGGGACCTCCACCGGCCGGCCCGTCCGCAGCGGGCCCCTCGCCGGCCGGCCCGATGAGGGCGAGGAGCCCGTCGAGGTCCTGCTCCCGGCCGGTGAAGCCGGCGGGTACGGCGGGCAGCGGCGCGAGCGCGGGCAGCTCCGGCAGGGGCGGGGCGGGGGTGCGGCTCTCCCGCCCGCTGCGGTCGAACGCCTCCACCTGGTTCACGAGCCCCGTGTAGGCGCTCTTCCACACGGCCGGGTCGGTGCGGCCGGGCGGCAGGATCCGGGTGCTGGCCGCGTCGTAGGTGCCGCAGGCGTGGACGAAGGCGGAGACGAGGTCCCAGTCGTGCACCCGGAAGACTCCGGCGCGGCCCCGCAGGAGCTCGCTGATGCCGCTCCTGGTGAGCCTGCCGCTCGGGTCGGCGTCGATGAGCTGGGGGCCGTCCGGGTTGCCGGCGTCCCGGCGCAGCTGGTCGAGCCGCTCCGCGAACTCCCGCAGGACCCGCTGCGATTCCCGGTTCTCCCCTGTGGCCACGCTTCGTCCCCCACCACTGCCCGTGCCGTTGCCCTCCGCCGGTCCGCGATCGTCCGTGGGCGTCCGTGATCGTCCGCCGGCAGGCCTCTCAGGGTAGTGCCCCACCGGCGCGGACGGCGGGCGGATCCGGGACGGTCCGGGACCGTCCGTGATTCCGTCCGCCTGCCGCTCCGCCCGGAATCGTTGCTGCTCAAGCCGGCCGGCCGACCGCATCCACGACATCCAGACCGGGGAGGACCCGATGTCCCGCAAGCACGCCGCCGCCCCTGAGCCGGGCGCCGCGCCCACCGCCACCGAGCAGGCCTCCGCTCCCGGGCGGGCTCCCGCTCCCGACCGGACCTCCGCCCCCGGGCCGACCGCCGGGCGCGGCCTCGGGGCCGAGGCGGCGAAGGGCGCCGCCGCCGGTGCCGCCCGTGCCCTCGCCGACCGGCTCCTCGGGCGGCTCCTCGACCACCTCCTCTGAGCTCGGCACGGCGCGGCACGACACGGCGCGGCGGCGAACCGGCCGCCGCGCCCTCGCCCTCGTCTTCGCCCTCGCCCTCGTCCTCGAAGGGGAGTTGACGGACCGCCGCCGAGAAAGCGCCCCTTGACCGGACACCAAACTTAGGTAAGGCTAACCTTCATGCCCAAGGACTCTCCGGCGCACGGCCTTTCGGGCGTGGCCAGTACGCTGCTCACCCCGCTCTACGGTCGCGCGCACGCCGACCGGCTGCTCCCCGGCACCGACTTCCGGGACCCGCTGGCGGCCGCCGTGCTCGAACGGACCGGGTTCCGGGCCGAGGAGGTGCTGACCGACCGCTCCAACGCCGTCGGCGCGATCCACCGCGCGATCGTCTTCGACGCCCTGGTGCGCAGGTTCGCCCGGCTCCACCCCGACGGCGCCGTCGTCTCCGTCGGCATCGGCCTCTGCACCCGGGACGCCCGCCTCGCGGACGCCGTGTCCGAGGGCGTGCGGTGGATCGGCGTCGACGTGCCGGAGGTCGCCGAACTGCGGCGGCGGCTGCTGCCGGACAGCGCCGTCCGGCTGCACGCGGCGTCGATCACCGACCCGGACTGGACCGAGGCCCTGGCGGGCGAGGAGGGCCCGGCCCTGGTGGTCGCGGAGGGCGTGCTCATGTACCTCTCCGACGCCGAGGTGTCCGGCTTCCTCGCCGACGTCCACCGGAGACTCGGGCCCGGCACCGGCCTGCTGGCCGACTTCTTCCACCCCTGGGTGGCCCGCAGCGGCCTCCACCCGATCTCCCGGGCCACCGGAGCCCGGTTCCGCTCGGGTGCGCGCGGCGCCGCCGGGCTCGCCGCGGCCTCGCCGGGCTGGAAGGCCGTCGCCGAGCACCCGGTCATGGAGCGGATCGGCCCCGCCCAGCGCATCGCCGCAGCCGTGCTGCGCGTTCCGATGCTCGGACACCGGCCCTACGCCGTGGCCGAGTTGACCGCGGGCGGCGCACCCCGCTGACGGCGCGGAGCCGTGCCCGCCGCCGACCCGCCCGCAGGGCGGGCCCGGCCGCCGGACGGCATCCCCCGCCGCGGCCCCACAGTCCTCGTAGGGTGGTCGGAGCAGGACCGACCACCCTATGAGAGGTGCCCGCATGCCGACGCCCCGGCCCGCATCCGCCCCGGCCCCGCGCACGTCCGCCCCGGCCCCGCAGGCATCCGCCCCGGCCCCGCACGCGGAACTCGGCGTGATCGGCGGCTCCGGCCTGTACGCGTTGCTCGACGACGTCACCGAGGTCACCGTCACGACGCCGTACGGGCCGCCCAGCGACTCCCTGTTCGTCGGCGAGGTCGCCGGGCGGCGGGTGGCCTTCCTGCCCAGGCACGGGCGCGGGCACGACATCCCGCCGCACCGCATCGACTACCGGGCGAACCTCTGGGCCCTGCACTCCCTGGGCGTCCGCCAGGTGCTCGGCCCCTGCGCGGTCGGCGGCCTGCGCCCCGAGTACGGGCCGGGCACCCTGATCGTGCCGGACCAGTTCGTCGACCGCACCTCGGGCCGGGAGCAGACCTTCTACGACGGCGTCCCGCTCCCCGACGGCTCCGTCCCGGGCGTGGTGCACGCCCCGATGGCGGACCCGTACTGCCCGGCCGGCCGCGGCGCCGTCCTGTCGGCGGCCCGCGCCGCCGCCTGGGAGCCGGTGGACGGCGGCACCCTCGTGGTGATCGAGGGGCCGCGCTTCTCCACCCGCGCCGAGTCCCGCTGGTTCACCGCCAACGGCTGGTCCGCGGTCGGCATGACCGGCCACCCGGAGGCCGTCCTGGCCCGTGAACTCGCCCTCTGCTACACCTCCCTGAACCTGGTCACCGACCTGGACGCAGGCGTGGAGAGCGGCGCCGGGGTGACCCACGCCGAGGTGCTGGAGGTCTTCTCCCGCAACGTCGACCGGTTGCGCACCGTCCTCTTCAAGGCCCTCGAAGCCCTCCCGGCCGAGCGCACCTGCCCCTGCTCCCGCGCGCTCGACGGCTTCACCCCCGGCCTCCCCGGCGTCCCGGGCCTCCCCGGCGTCCCGGGCGACTGACCCGCCGGGGCCCTGGCCGGTGACGGGGGTGCCCCGCCGTGCAGACCCGCCCCATGGAGCACGTCACCGCCGACCCCGACAGCCTCGAAGGAGTCGTGGCACTGCCGGACGACGCGGGGACGCGCGGGGTCCTGCACCGCAGGCGACTGGACCTGCGCGCCGTCCGCCGACTCGTCAGGGACGCTGCCACGCCGCCCCTCATCCGGGGCGACACGGGCGGGATCGGCCCCCGTGCCACGGTGGACGGCGACCGCCCGGCACTCCGGGCACCGATCGGGAACGCGTACGCGGGGCCCGGCGGCGATCCCTCCCTCGGACGTCACCCGGCCCATGGGTTCCGCGCCGGGCCGGGCCGCCGCCTGCGCTACGGCGAGGACCACTGCTGAGGGCCCCGGCCGGGGTCAGGCGCCCGCGTGGACGTAGGCGGCCCAGACGTGCGGGCGGCCGGGTATCCGGGCGCGGAGTTCGCGGACGGTGTGGTGCAGGGCGAGCGCACTCGCCGCGCCGTCCCCGTCGGTCACCCGGCGGTAGAACGCGCGGGTGACCGCGTCGGCGTGGGTGCTGTCGATCTCCCAGAGGGTGCCGACCGCCTCGGGGAAGCCGGCGACCAGGAAGGCGCTGGTGATGTGGATGGCCTCGTCGCTGAGCCGGTCCGGTGTGCGCGCCGTGCCGCAGGCCGTGAGGAAGGCGAGCCGTGCGGCCCGCGGCCGGGCCCGGCAGATCTCCAGGACGGAGAGCCGCTCGCCGCTGGGCAGGTGGAGCAGGGCGCCCGACGGTTCGTCCGGGTCGGTGGCCGCGTGGCAGCCGAAGTGCACCCAGGGGGTGCCGCCGAGCGCGCGGAGCACGGCGTCGCGGGTCGCCGAGGCACCGATCAGCGGTGCGGGGGCCCGGAGCAGTCCGGCGGCGTAGTGGGCCGCTGCCGCGACGCCGGGCATGTCGTCCTCGGGTGCGGCGACCATCAGCGCGGCGGTGCCGTCGGCGGCCCGGTCGCCGGTCTCCCGGTGGGCGGCCCTGGAGCGCGCGTGGGCCAGGGTCTGGAACCCCGGGACGTACGAGGACACGACGGCGTCGAGCGCCGCACCGCAGCCGCCCTCGCCGCAGTCGGGCAGGGTGCACTCGGCGGCGTGCAGCGGCAGGGCGTGGAAGGCCCCGGTGGGGATCCACCAGATCCGCGGCCAGGGACCCCCGGAGCCGGGCACGGGCCCGGCGGCCCCCAGGAGGTCGAGGACGGGGCGGACGATCCGGTGCCAGGTCCAGGACAGGGTGTGGCGGGCGGTGGCCCCGGCGGCGACCAGGGCGGCGGGGGAGGGCCGGGCGGCGCCCTGGCCGTTGATGGCGTCGACGGCCGCGCTCAGCCGCTGGGCCGCGTCGGCGAGTTCGGCGGTCCCGGGGGCGAGGGGCAGTGAGGTGATCGACCGGCCGGTGACCACCAGGGCGTGGCAGTAGTGCGGGCCCTGGTTGAGCAGGACGACCGGCCCGTCGGCGGCGAGGGCGCGCAGCCGGTCGCCGTCGAGGGGGCGGAGGAAGTCGTGGAACCCCGGCAGGGCGCGGATCCGGCCGATCAGTTCGTCGAGGTCGCGCGAGGCGTGGAGCCCGGCGAGCCTGGTCCGCTCGGGGACGGCGCCGGTCGCGGTGGCGGCCGGGTCGGCGAGCAGCTCGGTGAGGCGTTCGAACTCGTGCGCCTGCGCCGGGTGGGCGGCCCGGAGTGCGCCGAGGTCGGCGCGGGCCTCGATCCGCCGGGACAGCAGCAGCCCGCGGCCGCGTTCCAGCAGTTCGACGGTCCGGTCGACGTCCGGGCCGCGCACGATGCCGATGCCGGAGGCGTGGAACGCCCCCGCCGAGACCTCCGCCCCCGTCCCCGTGCCGGTCCCGGTCCTCGTGCCCGTCCCCGTCCCGTTCTCCTCCGCTCCGTCTTCCGTCCCTTCCTCCGCTCCCCCTTCCTCCCGGCCGACGCCGAGCCCCGCCAGTCGCGCGCGCACCTCGCGGACGGTGATCGTCATGAGGAGCAGCTCGGCGATGCCCCGCAGGTCCCCGTCGAACGACACCAGCCCGTGCTCGGCGGACCGCTGGTCACTGCCCCGGTCGGTGACCTGCGGCAGCAGTTCGACGGCCGCTTCGAGGTGCCCGAGGGCCGCCGCGACGCCCGGCCCCGACCGCCGCAGGGCACCGGCCGCGTTCCCGATCTCCCGGTGCGCCCGCATCCACGCCGAGGCGGTGAAGAGGTCCGCGACCGGTGCGGCGGAGTCGCCCAGCAGGCTGCTCATCACCCGTCGCGCCAGGGCCTCGACGGGGTCGGTGGGCTCCTCCCCGGGGTCGCCCGGCGCGGTCGTAAGGTCGATGGAGCGCATCGGGGTGCCGTTCAGGGCGTCGGTGGCGACGGTGAGGGAGTGACGCATCAGCTCGCCCCAGCCCGCGGGGGTCTCCGGTGCGACGGCGTCGACGACGCGCCCGGCCTCGTCGATGAGGCGCCGTGCCTCCTCGGGGTCGTCGACCCGGATCTTCAGGACCCGCTGGACGAGGATGTTGGCGAGCGTCATCGCGGTGCTCGGCCGGCGGGGGTGGCCGGGCGGGCAGGCGGCGAACGTCGCCCGGCACCGTTCGAGGTGCTCGTCGGTGATGACCCTGACGGGCCCGCCGCCCGGGCCGATGGCGTCGAGCAGGTTGAGGTAGTCGTCGCCCATCAGGTCGAGCCCGAGGCGCGGGTCCGCCCCCCGGCCGTCGGCCCCGGCGCCGAGTTCCCGGAGGCGCAGGGCCACCTGGCGGGCCCGGAGCAGCTGGTCGGGGTCGTGGCCGAGCACGTAGTTCTGCAGGGCGCTGTGGAGTTCGGTGTGGGCGGACAGGACCTCCTGCTCGGGACCGGTGGGCAGCAGCGGGTCCGCGGGGCCGGCCGCCGCCTCGGCGAGGACCGCGGCGGCCTCGCGCGCGGCCTCCGGGTCGAGGCGGAAGGCCGAGAGGAAGGTGAGTGCCCGGGCCAGGATGTCGTCGATGCCCGCGGAGTTCTCGGGGCTGTGTGTGCGGGCGTAGCGGAGCAGCGTCACCACCTCGTCGAACGCGCCGATGTCCCGGGAGTCGGTGGCCTCGGCCGACAGGGCGATGCCGAGGATCGCGGCGATGTAGCTCCGCAGGTCCGTCTCCTCCTCGGGGAGGTCGGCCAGGATCCCGCGGAGTGCCTCGATCTGCCGGTCGTCGAGCCTGTCGTTCCCCGCACCACCCGCGCCCGCACCGTCCGTGCCCTCGACGCCGGGCCGGTCGGGTGCGTCGAGGCCCAGGCTGCCGAACCGGGCCAGCAGGGTGGCCATCCGGGCCGTCTCCGGGTCCTCGAAGCCGCCGTCCGGGTCGCCTGCGACCGCGGTGACCGCGGCGAGGGCCAGGGCCGCGTGGAAGTGGCCCCCGCTCAGCAGGCCGCTCAGTGAGAGGCCGGGCGGGGCGGAGGCGACCGCCTCCCTGGCCAGCGCCCGGGCCTCGGCCTCCAGCCGGGCGGCCCGGGCCGGGTCGGATCCGCGCAGGTCGTCGGCCCGCACACCGGCGAGGGAGGCCAGCACGGCGACGTAGGCGTAGCGCCGCGGCTCCTCCGCCGGGACCACCGCGAGCGCGGCGCGGAACCGGGTGATCTGCTCGTCGGAGACCGTGAAGCCGTCGAACGTGGTGGTGAGGGCGAGGACCTCCAGTTCGATGTCGGGCGGCGCTCCCAGGTGCTCGTTCAGTTCCCTCAGACGTTCGACGAGGTCGGCCGCCGCGTCCGGATCGACCGCCGGGTCCGGACCGGTCGCTCCGGTCACCCCGCTCCCGTCACCGCCGTCACCCCCGCCACCGCCGTCGGTGCCGCCGCCCCCGTCGGCACGCTCCCGGACGAGCGCCCGCTGCGCCTCGGCCAGGGCGGCGGCGATGACGGGATGCGCGGGGTGCCCGGCCGGGGTGGCGGCGAGGGCCGCGTCCAGCCGCCGCACGGCGCAGGCGATCCGGGCCGCGTCGTGCTCCCGGACGCCGGCGTCGGCGAGGGTCAGGCCGATCCGCATCTCGAACTGCCCCGGCCAGGCCGTCGAGTCGGCCTCCAGGGCGCGCACCATGTGCAGGGTCTGCAGGGCCTCCGGCGGGACGGTGCCGGCCGGGGCGGCCGCGATCAGCCGGTCGACCTCGGCGAACGGGGGATCGCCGAGCATCCGGGCCGCGTCGAGGACCGTCCCCAGGGCTAGCGCGGCCGCCCCGGCGGCGGCCTCGTCCAGGTCGGCGGGGGAGACGGCGGACAGCACCTCGCTCGCCACCCGGCCGTGGTGGGCCGCGGCGGCCAGCGCGTCCGGGTCGGCGGCGAGCTGGAAGCGCGCCAGTTCGAACCTGAGCGCCTGCAGGCTCAGCTCCACGTCGCTGTCCGGGCCCTGCGGGAGCAGGCTCCGGGCGTGCGCGGACCAGGCGAGCGCGCTCCCCAGCGCCGTCAGCCGGTCCGGCCCGGTGGTGTCGGGCGCTTCGAGCAGCTCGGCGTGGGCCGCGCCGGCGAGGTGGGCGAAACGCGCGTCGTGGAGCGGGTCGGCGGGGTCGAACGACTCCCCGAGCTGCGGCGGGAGCACCACGTGCGCGGGGACGCGCGGCTGCAGGAAGCCGAAGGTGGCGCCGATGAGGAGCACGTTGGCGGCGGCTTCCGGGTCGTCGGGGCCCTCGTGCCGGAGGAAGAACGTCCAGAAGACCGCGAGGACCATGTCGAGGTCGACGAGCCCCTCCGGAGAGGGTGCGGCCTCGGCCAGGAGTGCGAACGCCTCGTCCGCCGCCCCGGGCGCCCGCAACGGCGCGCTGTCACGAGCACTGTGAGCCGCCAACAACCGTGCCTGCACCCGCTCGTGAAGGTCCGTCACCCGAACAGACTATCCTGGCGTATCGTCGGCACGCGGTGCATCGGCGGGAACGGCCGGTGGGACCGGCGGCGGGGACCGGGAGGAGCGGTCATGGGATCAGGGGGCAAGGAGCGGCGGCTCTTCGAGGACGCCGTCGAGTACCTGTGCCGCAACGCCGAGGCGCTGCGCGAGCTGGTCGGCCCGGCGCACTGGGACGCGCCCTTCGCCCGCGTCCGGGACGGCGACCCGGCCACCGGCGCGTGGCGCGACGCCGTACGGGACCTCCACGAGGCGGCCGAGGACGCCGGGATCCCCGGCGGGATCGGGCTGCGCACCACGATGGGCGCCGTCGGCGACTGGCCGGGCGGGCCGGTGCCGCGCTCGGTGGGCTGGATCTGCCCCACGGGCCGGTGCGCCCGGGTCGACCTGCCGGACGACGCCGCCGCCCCGCCCGGGGACGCGTCCGGCGCCCGGCTCTGCGCGCTGAGCGGCGGACCCCTGCGGCGGGTGGACTGAGACGCGCATGGGACTGCTCCTCGAACTCCAGAAACGCATCCCCGACGGGTGGTTCCTGCGACGGCTGCTGCCGGCCGCGCTCCTCGTGGTCGTCGCCGCCCTCGGCGGGCGGCTCGGGTGGCGCCACTGGTCGGACGTCGGCCTCGCCCGCGAGACGACCGCCGGGGTGCTGCGGTTCGGCGACGGCCTGACGCCCGACAGCGCGGCGGTGCTCGCCCTCCTCGCGGTGGCCGCGGTGGCGGCCGCCCTCCTGGTGCCCTTCGCCGCCGGGGCGGTCGGCGCGCTGGCCTCGGGCGCCTGGCCCTGGTGGCTGACGCCGCTGGGGCGGCGGCTGACCCGTCGGCGGGCACGGCGCTGGGCACCGCCCGAGCGGATCGCCAGGGAGGCCGTGCGGGCCCGCGCGGCCGGGCACGAACTGCGCGCGGCCCGGCTCGACGCCCGCCGCGCCCGCGCGAACCCGTCCGCTCCCGCCGGCCCCACCTGGTCGGGCGACCGGCTGCGGGCGGCGGAGGAGCGCATCCGCGCGACGACCGGCGAGGACGTCGCCGAGGCCTGGACGGGCCTCCTCCTCGGCGCCCCCGACCCGTCCAGGGAGGCGCTGGGCGCGGCCCGGGACGCCTACGACGCCGCCTGCGAGGCCCTGGTGTGGAGTGTCGCCTTCACCGCCGTCGGCCTCTGGTGGTGGCCCTCGGCCGCCGCCGGGATCCTCGTCGGCCTCGCCTCCTGGCGCTCGCTGCGCCAGGCCGTGGAAACCCTCTGCCGCACCGCCGAGGCGGCCTTCGCCCTCCGGCGGTCCGACCACCCCGCCGACCCCTGAGCCCGAGACCGGCCCGGCGCCCTCGTCCGTCCGGGGCGTGCCACGGCCCGCCCGTCCACAGGCGGTCGGGGCGCCCCGAAAACCCGTAGCGGCGGCACCGCTCCCTCCGGGATGCTCGGCGCATGCGCGTGAATCTCGACGGCGTCACCCCGGTGTCGCGGATGCTGCTGGTCAGCGAGTTCCTGCTCCACTCCGACTTCCGGGTCGGACTGGACGAGCCGGTGTTCGTCGCGGCGGGTGACCGGATCTCGTACGAAGACGGCGAGGTCGTGGTCGCCCGGCCGTCCGGTGAGCGGCGCCGGCACCCGGCCCGCGACAGCTACTGGATCTGCCGCTGACCGCGGAGGCCGTCGGCCGTCCCCATACCGTCGGCCGTCCCCGGACTGCCGGCCGGACTCCGGTCGTGCCGGGCGCCGCGAGCAGCTGTGATCCGCAACAGCTTCTGTTCCCGATCCGCCTGATCGGTCATCAGGCCGTCAGCGCCGCGAGTTCCGCGTCGGCCCGCTCGGTGACCAGTGCGAGGACGCGGCCGGCGGCGGCCAGGTCCTCGGCGGGTATCCCGCCCCAGATGCGGGCGCTGACGGGGGCGGTCTCCCCGGCGACGGTGGCGAGAAGTTCGCGCCCCGCGTCGGTGGGGCGGAGGTGGGCGCCGTCCGAGACCAGCAGTCGTCCGGCCACCAGCTCGTCGAGGGTGGCGCGGACGTCGGCCGGAGCGGCCTTGAGGGAGGCCCGGACCTGGGCGGTGAGGTCGTCCGCCGTCCGCGGTCCGTCCGCGGTGACGGCGGCGCGCAGGGCGATCTGCTGCTGGAACGTGACGCCGTGCCGCGCGAGCACGTGCTCCAGGACGCCGCGGGCGGCGTAGTGGGCCAGGCCGAGCATGCGGGCGTCGGCGGCGGGCGCGGCAGTGGTGGAGGCGGTGGTGGAGGCGGTGGCGCTGGTGGCGGCGGTGGTCATGGTGATGTCCCCTGGGTGCTCGTGTCGTCCGGTGGGAATGGAGCGAGAGGTGTGTCGAGCAGGGTCCTCAGCTCGTCGGTGAACGCGCGCGTCCGTTCGGCGTCCCGGCCGCCGAGCGGCTCCAGCAGCTGCTGGAGCAGTTCCTGGACGACCGCGATCGCCTGCCCCGTCACGGCCGCGCCCTGTTCGGTGAGGGCGAGTCGGACGGCGCGGGGGTCGCGGGGGTCGCGGGTGCGCTCGATCAGCCCGGCCGACTCCAGGGCGCGTGCCAGCTTCGAGACGTACAGCGCCTCCAGGCCGGTGTGGTCGGCGAGTCGGCGCTGACTGGGCTGCTCGCCGGTGCGCTGCATGCCGTGCAGTGAGGCCACCACGACGTACTGCGCGTGGGTGAGGCCCAGCGGGGCCACCGCGCGATCGACCGCGACGCGCCATTTGTTGGCGAGCCGCCATACCAGGAAGCCGGGCGTGGGGCCCGGTGAACCCTTGCTCATGAAAATAGAGTACATGGCTACTATGTCCATGGCTACTGTTTCGCGGGCGGCGGGATCCCCGGTGGCGCCCCCGGCGGGACCCGACCGCGGGACCGCTCGGGCGGCCGCTCAGACGGTGGTGCGGGTGGTGGTGCGGGTGGTGGTGTGGAGCACGGTCAGTCGCGGGTCCTCGACCCGTCCGCCCTGGTCCTCGACGAGCGCGGCGAGCCGGGTCAGGAACTCCTCGCGGGCCGGCGGGGCGAGTTCGGCGATGTTCGGGAACGTCGACCAGAGATCCCGTGCCGTCCGCGGCGTCAGCGTCTGGTGCCACTCGACGACGTCGACGGCCACCTCGCCGAACCAGCCGCCGGCGGTCAACTGCCGCCGCCACCGGTCGGTGTCGAGCGCGCGCGGGCGGCTGTCGCGGTAGCCGGGTTCGGCGGGCAGCAGGTCGTGGTACACCTCGTCCAGCCGGTCGCGGAACGGTGTGGGACGGCGGGTGTCGCCGAACTCGGTCCACCACGCGGCCACCCGACCGCCCGGCCGGACCAGTTCGCCGAGTCTCCTGGTCGAGACGACCGGGTCCAGCCAGTGCAGCGAGGTCGCCGCGACGGCCAGGTCGAAGCCGCCCGCGCCGGCGGCGCCGAGGTCGGCGGTCTCGAATTCGCCGATCACCACCTCCAGCCGGTCGCAGGCGAGTTCGGCGGTGAGGATCGCCGCCAGGTGCTCGCCCGGCTCGACCGCGACCACGTGGGCGCCGGCCGCCAGGAGCGGCCCGGTCGCCAGGCCGGTGCCGGCGCCGATGTCGAGGACCCGGGTGCCGGGTCGCAGCCCGCAGCGGGCCGCCAGCAGTTCGAACACCGCGTCCGGGTACGGCGGCCGCCCGCGCCGGTAGGTGTCGGCGGCGGCGTCGAACGACATCCGGTGCCCGGGCGGCCGTGCTTCGGGGGTACCCATCCGGACAGTCTGGCAGCGAGCCCGCCGCCCGGAGCCCGGCCCAGCCCGGTCCGACCCCCGACCCCGACCCCGACCCCCGACCCGGAGCCTGGGCCGGAGGCGGCGCCGGGCGGCGAGCCGGTGCAGAGGCCGGAGGAATATGCCCGCACCTCATTCCGGTGAAATCCCCTGGGGTGGGTTGTTTCGGAAATTCTCGGCGATTCCAGGAAATCGCGAAAATGCCGGGTCGGGCGGTTCCGGTTCCACTTCCGGTATTCGCCGACAATTCCGGGGCGGAATCGGACCGTCCTCGATCCGGTTCCGGACAACGCGCAAACGGCGACCGGCGATTGCGGGGTTCGGCTGTTGTCATGGTCTGGCACGTCAGTTGCCAGGAGTACGAGCCGTACGAAGGAGTCAGGATGTTCGGTAGGAATTCCGCGCGCATGGCCGCGCTCGCGGTGGCGGCCGGTTCGATTCTGCTGGCGGTCCCCGCGACCGCCGACGCGGCCGTCACCGCCTACACCCCGCAGACGGCCTGCGGGTCGAGCTACGCCACGAAGGATTCCTTCAACCTGCCGGGTGGCACCTCGACGGTCTACCTGACGTACAGCAGCGCGACCGGCAAGAACTGCGTCGCCACCATCAAGAACTCCAGGGTCGGTACTCCGACCCCGACCGGCGCCTACCTGACCTTCGGCGACGGCAGCGGGCGGCAGGAGGAATTCCGGGACTTCAGCTACTACGCCACGGCCTACCTCTACGCGCCCGGGCAGTGTATCTACTACGGCGGCCGGGACTACAACTCCGGCGACTGGTGGGGCAAGGGCCCGGGCTGGTGCGGTAAGTGACGTCCATTCCACCGCCCGCCCGCCCCGGCCGACCCCCGGCCGACCGGTACTGATCGACGATTGACCGGCGGCGCTGCCGCCGGGCCGATCCGGGCCCCCGCCGAGCTGAACCGGCGGGGGCCCTCGTCGGTGCGGGGTCGTTCCTGCTCCTTCCCTGCGGCGCCGGCTTCCCGCGCCTGCGCTTGCCGGAAGACCTCCTGTTCGGTCTGCAGGCGGGGTGATCCCCTTTCCACGGCTGGAGCCTCCAGGGCTGCCGGCAATGAAGAACCGCCTGGGCGCTAACCTCCGGGGCATGGCTCGATCCCCCCGCCCCATGCGGTTCATCACACGGCTCGTCGACGGACGCATCTGTGCCTACGACCTGGCTGCCGGTGCCAGTGGCGTGCTGTCGCCCGTCATGTCCTTTCGGCCGTCTCCCGACGACGACGTCGTCGACCACGCAGTGTCCCCCGGTCTTCAGCTCGCCTACTACGCGACCGTCGATGCACTCGTCTGCGTGTCGGCAGACGGGGCCGAAGTCTGGCGGTCACCGTTCGAACCGCGGTCGGACCGGCGATTTGGAAGCCGGCCCGGCTGCATGCTGTCGTCGGACGGACGTGTGGTGTGGGTCTACCGGCCTGACGCCATGGCGGGGCGCAACCGCCCCGACCAATGGGTCGCCCTGGACGCCGGGACCGGAGCGCTCATCGCCCAGGCGGATCTGCAGACCGTCGGGCACGGTTGCCGGCAACTGCTGCACCCGGCGAGCGATCAGGTCCTGCTCAATGTGGGTGAAGGGCAGGACGGTTCGGTCATCTACCGTGCGTCGCTGACGGGGGCGCGGATGGAGCTCATCGACTATCCCTGGGGTGACCGGTGCCTCATCGCCCTGTCGCCTGATGGGCACCAGTTCATGACCGTCGACCACGGGCAGACCGACATCGCCATCCACACCTATCCCGGCGGCGAGGTGGCGTGTGCCCTCACCGTCGACGCCTTCGGACACGACCCGGACGAGATCTGCGTGGAATGGAGCGGCGGCTACCTGACCCAGGACACCGTCATCGTCACCCTCATCGGCGAAACCGAGGACGAGCAGGAGTGGTTCCGCCGCTACCGCGTCGATGTGCCGTCGGGCCAGGTCCGAGCCGAGTTCGACGCTCCCTCGGAGGACCCGTACGACGTCGAGCCCCTGGGAGACGGATCCTGGCTCACCACGGATCCCTCCGGTCACCCGATTCGCTGGACCGATTCATAGGATCCCGGCGGCTGACCCGGGCGGACCCTCCTGCGGCGAGGGATGCGGACCGTTCGAATTGCGCAATGTCCGCCAAGTCCCCGTCCTCGTGGGGTCATTGTGAACCTCTTGTATTGACCGGGTGGAGATTGGTGTAGACCATTGCGGGTGCACGGTCGGACTGTCCGGGTCATCCGACCCATCCCAACCCCCTTGGAGGGGAACGCCCATGCGCAAGTCACCGGGTAAGGCACTGGCTGCGGCCGCCCTGGCGATCGGCCTGTCCCTCGTCGGCGCCGCGCCCGCCGGGGCGGTGAAGGGCGGGGTGGTGGACGCCGGGCGCGGCGGCGCGGACCAGACGCTGGCGTACGGCCGCACCATCTGCTACCAGGCCGATGTCATCGGCCTCGGGTGGCAGAACGCGGTCTGCAACGGGGCCGTCGCGGGTTCCGTCGGCCAGGGCCAGACCATCGGCGCGCTGAGGTTCGTCACCGGCAGCTGGTTCGGTCTCTGCGCCCGCGTGTTCATGGCCGGCGGCACCAACTGGGAGGGCTGGTCCTGCGCCGACGACGGCAAGTACCTCCAGGTCGGCATCCCCGGTCACTACGTGGCCGTCCAGGCCATCGAGTTCCGGACGGACAGCGGTCCCATGGGGATCAGGGCGTCCCTGAGCGGCAGCGGCTGGCTCGGCTGGAGCTACGGCGGGAACGTCTGGACCGGTGTCGGTGAGTTCCGCGCGTTCGAGGCGTTCGCGGTCAACCCGAACCCCGGCTCCGGCTCCTGACCCGGCGTGGGGGGGCGTTCCCGGTGTCCGGGAACGCCCCCGCACGCCCGCCGTCCGACCCCGGCTCGCGCTCACGTCACCCGCGAGCCGGGGGGGCGCCGGGGCCTCCTACAACTCCCTGACCTGGGGCGGGTTGCCGGTGGAGATGGAGAGCTTCCCCTGCTGGATCTGGACGTCGCTGCCGTGGACCAGCACGCCGCCCTCCTTGGTCATCTGCACGGTGCCGTGCCCGAAGGCGATCCCGACGCCCCGGTCGAAGGTCACCCACTTCTTGAACTCGTTGATCCCGAAGAACACGATCCGGTCCGGCATGGTAACGAACATCCGCTCACCCTCGTGGCTGAGCTGCATCCCCCCGCCGACGGTGAGCGGGCCCGTCACGCGTCCCTTGACGGTGTTCACCACGTTCAGATCGGCCCGGTTCGCGGAGACGTCGCCGAGGTCGTGCCCGCCGTCGCGGTAGACGCGGAGGCCCGACGTCGGGAACTCGATCCAGCCGTCCGAGGTGCTGCGGCCCTGGACCCACTTGGTGTTGATCCCGTTGAGGTCGGCCTTGTCGGCGGCGACGGTGCCCCACTCCTGGCCGCCGTCCTTGCGGACGTCGATGCCGTTCTGGGGGAACTCGATCCAGCCCTTGCCGCCGTCGCGGTCGCCGACCCATTTGGTGTTGAGGCCGTTGAGGTCGGCCTTGTCGGCGGCGACGGTGCCCCACTCCTGGCCGCCGTCCTTGCGGACGTCGATGCCGGCCTGGGGGAACTCGATCCAGCCCTTGCCGCCGTCGCGGTCGCCGACCCATTTGGTGTTGAGGCCGTTGAGGTCGGCCTTGTCGGCGGCGACGGTGCCCCACTCCTGGGTGCCGTCCTTGCGGACGTCGATGCCGTTCTGGGGGAACCCGATCCAGCCGTTGCCCGCGGCGCGGTCGCCGACCCACTTGGTGTTGACGCCGTTGACGTCGGCGCGGTCGGCGGTGACGACGCCGAGGTCCTTGTTGAGGCCGTGGTAGACGTCGATGCCGGTGTCGGGGAAGTCGATCCAGCCGGAGTCGGAGGTCCGCCCCTTGACCGATTCGGTCCTCACGTCGTGCACGTCGGCGGTCTTGGCGTACACCGTCCCCGGGGTCTGGTTCAGGTCGTCGACCTTCGCACCGTCCGGGGTGAAGGTGACCCGGCCCCGGTCCGTGGTCCCCTCGACCCACGGGGAGCGCGTCCCGCTCTCGAACTCGGGGATGAGCGCGTGGACGGTGGTGGTCAGGAAGTACCCGTACTGCGGCTGCCCGCCGTCGGCCGTCCCGGCGAGCAGGGTGTACGTGGTGCCGCGCCTCGGGGTGGGGACGGGCAAGCTGTAGGGCTGGTCGACCACCGGGGGCGCGGTGGTCGCCTGGGCGGCCAGTTCCACCGTGCCGTCCGGGTAGCGGATCCAGTAGTCGAGGTTGCCGGGCCCGTCCCACTGCAGTTGCAGCTGCTGGCCCGCGTCCGCGTCCAGCAGGGCGCGCGAGGGGCGGAAGTTGCGCGGGTTCCTCGGCGCCTGCTTCACGACCGCGAGCGTGGTGGTGAAGGAGTCCGTCGGCATGGCCGCGTTCTGGTCGCCGCCGCCGGTCCGTTCGTGGATCTTCACGAGGGTCAGGCCGCCGCCCCGGGAGACGGGGACGTTCTCCAGCTTGAGGACGATCGACTCCGTGCCGGGCAGGGTGACCCGCTGCCCCGGCGACTGGGAGTGCTCGGCCCGGAACAGGCCCAGGGTGGCGTTCCAGGTGAACTTCGGGTCCGGCAGCCAGGGCGGCAGGAAGGAGAGGGTGAGGCTCGGGGTGATCGCCGAGGAGTCGGTGGTCAGGTGGTCGGGGTCGGGGCCGATCGGGATCTCGACGTCGATGTACCTGAACTCCACCTCCTCCTGGTGGATGTTGGAGACGATCACGTACAGCGACCCCACGGACGGCGCCCCGTCGGACGACGCCGGCAGTGACGTCGGATCCGTGAGGATCTCGTAGCGCAGCAAGGACGGCACAGCGGACTCCCTACCTCGGCGGTACACACGGAGCGGGCAGCGGGCGGTGGACGCGCAGGGGGCCGGGGTGGTGCGTGGTGCGGGTGCGGTCGTCGCGGCCGCGCGTCCCGCCCGAGGACAGGTGCCAACGGACCCTTCGACCGTAGGCAGCCTCCGTCCGTCCGGGCCCCGCGATCCGATGGAGCTGGCCCGAACCGATCGCCCATCTGGCCGGAACCGCGGACACCGGTTGTCCGGGTCCTGGACACGAGCAACAGGCCTGGTGGGCGGGATGGTTGAGCCTGTCGTGGCCACTGGTGCGACGCCTGCGCCCGACCGCCGGCGAGTTCACCGGCGGCTCCACCGGAACGCCCGCCGGCCCGACGTGCCCGACGTGCCCGACGTGCCCGACGTGCCCGCCGGCCGGGCGTGCCCGACAGGCCCGACGCCCGAGGACGTGAACGGGCCTGCGTCCGCGGCGAGTAGGGCATCCGCCGGGGAGGACGCGTCTTCACCCCCCCGGCGTGCCCGTCGCCTCACACCGTCTTGATGCCGCCGCCCTCGACGAAGTAGTCCGCGCCGGTCACGCTTGCCGCGCGGTCCGAGACGAGGAACGCGACGACGGCCGCGACCTCCTCGGGCTCGACCATGCGGCCGGTGGTCATGCCCATCGCCGCGGGCACTCCGGCCACGAAGTCGCGGTGCCCGACACCGTTCGCCCGGGCGAGGCGGGCGCCGAAGCCGTCGGGGTCCTCCCACATGCCCGTACGCGTCGGACCGGGGGAGACGGTGTTCACGCGCACGCCCTGAGGGCCGAACTCCTCGGACAGCGCCTTGGAGAACGCGTTGAGGCCCGCCTTGGCGACGCCGTACTCGATCGGTCCCGTGCCGGGCAGGCGGGCGCTCATCGACGAGATGTTCACCACCGAACCGCGGCGCTCCAGGAGGCTCGGCAGCAGCCGACGGGTGACCCGGACCGTGCCGAACAGGTTGACCTCGAAGCTCTGCGCCCACAGGGCGTCGTCGGTCGCGAGGAAGCCGTTGAGGGTGAACGCGTCACCGCCGCCCAGGTTGTTGACCAGGACGTCCAGGCCGCCTAGTTCGGCGAGCGCCTGTGTCTCCAGGCTCTCGGCGCCTTCCGGTGTGCTCAGGTCGACCGAGACCGGGTGGGCCCCGGTCTCCTTCAGCGCGGCCGTGATCGTACGGGCCGCACCGACCACGCGGACTCCCTCGGCGACGAGCTGCCGCGTGATCGCGAGGCCCACCCCTCGGCTGGCCCCGGTGACGACGGCGGTCTTCCCGGCGATGTCGAGCTCCATGGCAGACTCCTCGAATATATTTGAACCACAGGTACAAAAATGGGCCGCAAAAGAGCCGGGCGCCGATTCGTGGTGCCGAACTACAACGACACCATCGTCGCGGCCGCGACCCGCCTCAGCTGCGCGGGGTCCTCGGCGGTCTTCGCCAGCACCCGCATGCCGATCACCGTCGCGAGCAGCCAGGAGGCCACGGCCGCCGCGTCGTGGTCGCCGGAGATCTCGCCGGCACGCTGCCCCTCCTCGACGGTCGCCCGGAACGCGCCCTCGGTGCGCGCGAACATCCTGCGTACCGTGTCGGCCGTTCCCGGGTCCGAAGTGGCCAGCTCGGCGGCGGTGTTGACCGCCATGCAGCCGCGTCGGTCGGGGTCGTTCAGGTCGAGCTCGACCAGTGCCTCCAGTGCCCCGCGCAGGCGGTCCTTCGCCGAGCCGGGGTGATCGAGGAGGGCTTCCAGCCAAGCTGCCTGCGAGTCGCGGTAGCGCGCCAGCGCCCGCTCGAACAGGGCGTGCTTGCTGCCGAAGGTGTTGTACAGGCTCCCCTTGCCGATGCCGATCTCGTCCACGAGGTCCTGCGGTGTCGTCGCCGCGTACCCCTTGCGCCAGAACACGCCCATCGCGCGCTCCACCGCCACGTCCGGATCGAACTGCTTCGGCCTGCCCATCGCGCCACCGTAGCAGCATTTTTGACCTTGAGGTCAAATGAAAACGGATGGCGAGGCTGCGCGCTGCCGCGGCGGCGGGGAGGAGGGTCGGCACTGCGCCCGCCGGGCAAGGGGCGGTCGCGGTCGTCGGGATGTGTGTGCGGACCTGTGTGCCCGTGCGCACCTGTCCACGATGGGCCGGCAGCCCTGGGTTGTGCGTCAGGGGCAACCGGGTCATGGAGATCGGCACCGCCGGTGAGGGCCGCTGCGGGAGTGTTCGGGGCCCGTTGCCCTCCGATGGCGGAGGGCAACGGGCCCTTGGCGTCGGCGTGTTCGGGGTCAGTCGGCGGGGGTGCCGCGGAGGAGGAGGGGGAGGTGGGCGCCTCTGGTGAGGGCGTCGAGGGCTTGGGTGGTGCGGCGGTAGTGGTCGGGGGGCATGGCGTCGAGGAGTTGGGCGCGGTGGAGCCAGTGGACGGCGGTGACGGTGTGGGGTGGGCGGTGGCGGGCGACGATGCCTTCCTGTGCGGAGGTGAGGCGGCCGCCCCAGTGGATGAAGGTGAGGGCTTCGGGGAGGAGGGCGGCTTCGGTGTGGTCGGTGGCGAGGATCGAGCGGAGGGGGAGGACGAGGCCGGTCTGGGTCTCGGTGTGTCGGCGGGCGGCGAGGTGGGGGAGTTCGTCGCGTTCGGCGTCGCCGCCGGGGAGGTGGAGGCCGGAGGTGTGGGAGCGGCCGATGAGGAGGAGGGCGCCGTCGCGGTTGAGGATGAGCGCCTGGTGGCCGTGGCGGCGGCGGGGCGGGTTGGTCAGGATGCCGGGGAGTTGGTGCAGCAAGGGGGCCTCCGGGGCTTCGGGGAGTTGGGGGCGGGGGGTGGTGATGGTGGTTCCGGCCCGGCTCGCGCTGGGGTCGCGAGCCGGGCCGGGGTTCCCGTGCGCCGCACCACACCGGCGCGCGGGAGTTCAGGGGGTGGGGTCGGCGTCGGTGCCGTCGGCTTCGTCGGGCGAGAGCCAGGCGAAGCAGGCGGGCAGGCCCGCGCTGATGCCGGTGGCGAGGATGAGGCCGAAGATCAGGAGCTGGGGCCCGAGCGGCCCGTCGTGGATCGGCCAGCAGACGGCGGTGGCGGCGAGGGCGCTCAGGGCGGGGACGCCGACGGCGGTGGCGACCAGCTTGAACGCCCGGTTCACGCCCGGTCGTTGGCGCGCGGCCGGCTGGGCTGCTGGACGGCGAGGTAGCGGGGCTGGGGGAGGGCCTGGACGTGCTCGGGCTTGGTGGTCCACTCACACCCGCCGCCCTCGTGGCGGAGGTAGGCGAGGCCGTTGAGGGTGTCCATGTAGACCCCTTCGACGACCCCGCCGGTGGGAGCGCGGTGGCCGAGATCGCGCACCACTTCGCCGACGACGGGGGAGTAAACGGGCATACGGCGGCAGCTGGACATGTTGGCTCCACTGGTAGCGCTGTGCATGGGGATCGTTACGATCCGCATCCATGGTGGAGGAGTTGAGGCTACGATCGGAAGGACTTCAACTCTCTAGACGCGCGGGCTTTAAGTGGAGAGATCTTGAACTGCGAAGAACTTGACCCCACGTCATCCCCCCTTGCCGCATTCGCTGTTCAACTCCGCAGGTCGCGGAGGAACAAGTCGTTGACCCAAGTCGAATTTGGCACACTGGTTCGATACTCCAGTGTCTACATCTCCAACGTGGAGCGGGCAAAGCAGGCCCCGAGCTTAAAGTTCGTCGAGCGGGCCGATGAGGCGTTGGCTGCCGGCGGTGCGCTTGAGCTGCTGTGGTGGAGCTGGAAGAACGGAGCGCTGATTCCTGGCTTTCCAGAGTTCGCGGCCAAGGAGCGCGAGGCGATCGGCATACGTCTCTTCGAAACGGACATGGTGCCGGGCGTTCTGCAACACCCTGCCTACTCCGCCGCGTACGAAGCCGCCATCGTCCGTCGCGGCGAGGCCACTTCAGCGCAGGCGGAGGAGCGATTGAGTCTTCTTGCCGTCCGGCAGCGGCTGTTGGGACGGAGTCTGGCCGTCCATGCCGTCCTGGACGAGGGAGTCCTCCGCCGTCCGATCGGTGGCAGGTCCGTCATGGCTCAGCAGCTTGCTCACCTTGAGGAGTTGTCCTCCCACCCGAACGTCGTTCTCCAGATCGCCCCGCACGACCTGGCCGAGGAGCGGCCGCTCTCGCACGCGGTGACCCTTCTGACCCTCCCCAATCGCGCGATGGTCGGCTACACGGAGACGCTTCAACGGGGATATCTGGAGCAGGATGCCGACACGGTCGGAGGCTGGCTGAGAAAGTACGATCGGCTACAGGTGGACGCACTTCCCCGCGCGGCCAGCCTGGCCATGATCCACGAGGTACGGAAGGAACTTGAACGCCATGCACCATGATCTGTCGGGCGCCGAGTGGCGCAAGAGTTCCCACAGCAATGGTGGGGGTGGATGCATCGAGGTCTCTGACGGCTACGAGGGTGTGATGCCGGTCCGTGACTCGAAGGATCCCGAGGGTCCGGCTCTCGTCTTCCCTGCCGAGGCTTGGCGCTCCTTCGTCGCCGCTGTCCGGGCTGAGGAGTTCGGTTCGGTCTGATG
This sequence comes from Kitasatospora sp. NBC_00458, assembly GCF_036013975.1. NCBI lineage: Bacteria > Bacillati > Actinomycetota > Actinomycetes > Kitasatosporales > Streptomycetaceae > Kitasatospora > Kitasatospora sp. NBC_00458. The sequence continues at coordinate 1,634,045 of NZ_CP107904.1, read as the reverse complement.
CAGAGGTCAGTGGCCCCGACCGGGATCCTGGTCGGGGCCACTCTGTATCTGGGTGGGGGCGTCGACGTCTGCTGTTGTGTCGATGTCCTTGGGGCGGGGATATTCGGCGCAGGTTGAAGTCTCGAATGGGATCGGTGGAAGGAGCTTGATCGCCATGCACGTTGATCTGTCGGGCGCCGAGTGGCGCAAGAGTTCTCACAGTGGCCAGGGGGGTGATTGCGTCGAGGTTGCCGCAGACCTGCCTGGCGTCGTCCCTGTCCGTGACTCGAAGGATCCCGAGGGTCCGGCTCTCGTCTTCCCTGCCGAGGCTTGGCGCTCCTTCGTCGCCGCCGTCCGGGCCGAGGAGTTCGGGTCCGCCTGATGCTGGCACGAGTGTCCTCGACCGGGATCCTGGTCGAGGACAAGCTGGTGGCCAGGTCTTAGCGTCCGGATCGCTCCCTATGGCCTGGCTGAGGAGCTGCCCTTCACGGTACTGACGATGGCCGAAACCGGGTCGCTGCTCGCCTACTCGGAGTCTCAGCTGCGCGGATTTCTCGTCAGGCGGATGAAACTGCCGGGTGTTGGGGAAGGACTACCAGCAGCTGGCAGTGGAGGCGTTGCCGAAGGCCGCCTCTCTGGAGATGATCCGTCAGGCGTGAAAGGAACGTCATGAACGGCCCTGTAGACCTGTCGAACGCCGAGTGGTTCAAATCCACCCACAGTAACAACGGTGGGTCCTGCGTAGAGGTGACTGCCAGCTTCTCCGGCATCGTCCCCGTCCGTGACTCGAAGGATCCCGAGGGTCCGGCTCTCGTTTTCCCTGCTGAGGCTTGGTGCTCCTTCGTTGCCGCTGTCCGGACTGAGGAGTTCGGTTCGGTCTGATGCGGAGGTCAGTGGCCCCGACCGGGATCCTGGTCGGGGCCGCGCTGTGTCTGGGTGGGGACCTTGACGTCTGCTGTTGTGTCGATGTCCTTGGGGCGGGGATATTCGGAGCAGCCTCGAATGGGATCGGCGGAAGGAGCTTGATCGCCATGCACGTTGACCTGTCGGGCGCCGAGTGGCGCAAGAGTTCCCACAGTGATGGTGGAGGCGGGTGCGTTGAGGTCTCTGACGGCTACGAGGGTGTGATGCCGGTCCGTGACTCGAAGGACCCTGCGGGTCCGGCTCTCGTCTTTCCCGCCGAGGCTTGGCGTTCCTTTGTCGCCGCTGTCCGGGCTGAGGAGTTCGGGTCGGTCTGATGCGGAGGTCAGTGGCCCCGGCCGGGATCCTGGGCGGGGATATTCGGCGCAGGTTGAAGTCTCGGTTGGGTTCGGTGGAAGGGGTTTGATCGCCATGCACGTTGACCTGTCGGGCGCCGAGTGGCGCAAGAGCTCTCACAGTGGTCAGGGCGGTGAGTGTGTCGAGGTGGCCCCTGGACTCCCCGACGTTGTCCCGGTCCGTGACTCGAAGGATCCCGAGGGGCCGGCTCTCGTCTTCCCCGCCGGTGCCTGGCGCTCCTTCGTCGCCGCCGTCCGGGCCGAGGAGTTCGGGTCCGCCTGATGCCGAGGTCAGTGGCCCCGACCTGTTCCCGGACGCTGTCGGTTGATGAGGGGTTCTGACGATTCCGCCCCGTCGAGCTGGTGCTCCCAGCTCGACGGGGCGAAGTGTTGCGACGTGGCGGGTGAGCGAGCGATCGACACCACGCACCCCACAATGGCCAACGCCGGGGCCGGTCACTCGCAGTTCACCGACGGCGTCCGGGAAGCCGGTCAGGGCCCGTGACGGATTGCGTCAGACGGTGCCGAACTCGAAGAGGAGCGCCGGACCCGGACCTCTACCGGACCGCGCTCGTCAGCCACTGGAGGGTGGTGCGGGGCTGCAGGCCGAGCACCGTCTGGGCGGAGCGGTCGGGGGCGATCGCGTTGTCCGGGAGGGTGCCCAGGAATTCGTACAGTCCCGCCACACCGGCGGCCGCGTCGGCGCCGAGCAGGGGGGCGAGCGAGTCACCGAAGGCCGCCGGCGTGAGCGGCTCGTAGGTGACGGCGTGTCCCAGGCGGGCGGCGAACGCCTCGGCGAGTTCGGGGCCGGTGACAGCGGGGTGCAGGCCGACCTCGATCAGGCCGGTGACGTCCGGGCGGCGGAACAGAGCGGCCACGAGGTCGGCGACGTCCAGGTGCGAGGTCCACGACACCGGGTGGTCGGCGGGCAGCGGGTAGCGCAGCACGCCCTGTTCGCGGACCCCGGTGACAACGGGCGGCAGGAGGAGGTTCTCCAGGAACAGGCGCGGCGCGATCACCGCGTGGGACAGGCCGCTCCGCTTCAGCCCGTCGACGACGGCCGTGACCGCCGGGTCGGCTGACTCGAAGGGCGTGCCGCCGCTCGTGGAGAACACCACACGGCCCGGGCGGGCGGTGTCCAGGGCGGCGACGATGCTGTGGGCGTGGCGCAGCCGGTCCTCCGGCCCGCCGATGGGGAGGTGGACGAAGACGCCGTCCGCGCCGCGGTAGGCGTCGGTGAGCGCGTCGGTGGCGCGGAGGTCGACCGCCCGCACCCGAGCGCCGGCGACGACCGCGTCTGCGTTGCGGGTGAGGGCGGTGACGGGGGCGCCGACGGCGGCGAGGGCGGCTGCGACGGGAGTGCCTTGGGCGCCGGTGGCGCCGTGGATCACGTAGGTCATGAAGCCATTAGTGCACACAGTGCACCAGTTACTTCAACTGCACTAATGGGCTACGGTGAACATGTGTCCATCACCCCGCTCCCGGAATGCGGCGTAGCCCGGTTCCTCACCCTGCTCGAAGGGCCCTGGGCCACGCTCATCGTGCGCGAGTTGCTGCACGGCCCGCACCGCTTCACCGAGTTGCGCACGGCGCTCCCGCGGATCAGCCCGCACACCCTCACCAGCCGTCTGCGCCAGTTCGAGGCCTACGGCCTCGTGACCCGGACCGCCTACCCCGAGATCCCCCCGCGCGTGGAGTACCGCCTCACGCCGCTGGGTGAGGGCTTGGGACCGGTGCTTCAGACCATGGCCGCGTGGGCCACCTCGATTCCCGACCCCACGTCCCCCTCCGACTCCGACTCCGACGCCCGGGGCACCCCTGGCTCGGCACCCCGAGCAGGGGGTTCGGTCGGGATTCCGGACGCCGTCGGTGAACTGTGAGTGATCGGATGCGGTGAGTGACGCCGGTCTCCGGGGCTTCCCCCGGAGACCGGCGTTGGTCGTCGTGGGGTGTGCGGTGTCGATGCGCGCGGACGGGCCGGCGGCGGGTGGGCCTCAGACGTCCCCGGAGGTGATCCGTACCCGGGCGGGGTCGGCGTCGTGGAACGCGGCGAGGGCCTGTGCCTCGGCGCGGATCTCGTCCTGCTCCGTGGCGGACAGCGGGCGCAGCGGTGTGACGGTGAGCCGTTCGTCCCGCAGGGTCCAGGTGGCGGCGACGCGCCCGTCGACGAGGACGGCGCGCTGCCCGGCGACGGACAGGCCGAGATGGGCGTCGTCGATGATGCGGCTGCGGTCGTCGTAGCCGAGGATCGCGTTGTCGAAGGCGGGCAGGAACCGCACGGGTGCGGGGGTGTCCGGGTGCGGGCGCGGTGCGGCGGGCAGGTCGAGCAGCTCCCGGCCGCGCTCGTCGCGGAAGGCGACGAGCTCCTCCCGTACGGCCGCGACCGCGGCGGGCAGTCCGGCGAGTCCGCTCCAGGCGCGGATGTCTGCGGTGGCGGCTGGACCGTGGGCGGCGAGGTAGCGCCGTACGAGCCGGCGTCCGACGGGGTCGCCGTCGCCGTCGGGGAGCGGCGGGACCTCGCGTCCGAGCCAGGTGGCCAGGGGCAGGTTGCGGACACCGGCCTTGGTGCCCCACAGGCCTCGGGGCGGGAGCTGGGCCATCGGGACGAGCGCGGCGACGAGTACTTCGCCCAGGGCCCGGCGCGGGGGAGCGGGCCAGCGGTCCCCGACCTCTCCGACGAGTTGGGCCATGGTGCGGGGCTGTCCGTCGGCCACGACCGCCCGTCCGGCGGCGGCGAGTTCGTCCAGGTCGACGTCCGCGAGTTCGCGCCGGTAGGCGGCCGTCGCCCGCTGGCGCAGCATGGCGTCGTGGCGGGCCCGCCACGCCAGCGCGTCGTCCGCCGTGACGAGGTGGACGGTGCGGCGCATCAGGTGCGTGCGCACGACCGTGCGTCCGGTCAGCGCATCGTCCAGCTCCTGCGGCCGGAAGGCGGCGATCCGGGACCACAGGCCGGTGAAGGGTTCCTGCGGTTCCTGCGCCTGGAGTCCGCACAGGTGCGCCACGGCGGTGTGGACGGGCGTGTCCTCGCGGGTGAGCAGGTACTGCCGGGCGAGGGTGGCCCGGTTGAGGGCGCGGGTGTCCAGGACGGTCATGCGGGTTGTTCCTCGCGTCGGATCGGGTGTGCGGCTGTCGGGGGAGGTGTTCCGGACCTCCCGGTTCGGCGTCCACCGTCGCAGAGATGGCGGACGGGGGATGTCCTACACACCGGCGCGCCGCCGGCCGGCCGGGGATCGGACCGCCGGCCCGGGATCGGACCGCCGCACGGGGATCGGACCGCCGCACGGGGTGACGACTCGTCGAGTGGCGCACGGCCGGGAGGCGCCCGCGCGCTCATGGCGGGCTCCTCGCGGAGGAGGGGGAGGAGGGGGAGCCGCAAGGCGTCCCGTGTGCCGGGGCGTCGGGGTGTGGGCGCAGGCCCCGCGCGCACCGACGCCCGGGCGGGCCTACTCGGACCAGACGAGCACCGCGTGCCGGTAGCGGGCCGCGGTGTGGAGGAAGTCGGCGAGGGCGCGGTAGTGGCCGGACGCCAGGTGGAGGACGTCCTCGGCCGTCCAGCCGGCGGGCAGCGGGACGGCGGCGGCGAGCTCGGCCGGGGCGATCCCGTCGACGAGCGTGCCGGGAGGCAGCGCCGCGAACGCCTCGTCGGCGGTGCCGACCTGCTCCGGAGTGAGGCAGCGCGGCGGGCCGTAGCCCCAGTCCCCGGCGGCGGTGAGCTCCTCCTCCCCGTGGACGACGTCGACGGGGAAGTCGTGCCGGCGGAGCAGGAGTTCGAGTACGGCCCCGGCGGATCCGGTCTCGTGCAGTCGCCCCCGGTCGGCCGCGCCGTCCTCCTCCTCGTCCTCGTCCAGTTCGGCGACCCACTCCCGCGCCCAGTCGGGTTCCGTCGCCGCCCGCTGCAACTGGCGTGGGCTCAACCGGAGATATCGGCCGTTGATGCTCATGGCCCGTGAGCCTAGCCTCGATCCTTCGCGACTTGTCCGGGGCGGAACGGGAGCGGGCGTTCCGCCGTGAGGCGGCCACTCACAGTGTGTTCTGCAGTTCCAGTTCGGCCAGAATCCAGACGTATATGGACTGCAGCGTCTCCCACAGATCGCTCCAGCTCCAGTCATTGTCGAACGCGTGCGCCTGACGGACCGGTTCGAAGAGCACACTCGTGGCCACCGCCGCGCCGACGGTCGCGCCGGGCGGACCGGCGATCGCCGCTCCGAGTAGGGCGCCTCCCTGTACGCTCAGAAGCGCCGTCACCGGTTCTACGCCGGCCTCCCTCGTCATCGCACCGGCCCTTTGAACTGTCCGGAGGACTGCGGCGACGGGTGGCCGGGGTTCGATGCCGCGTCCGGCCGGATTCCCGGGGCGGTTGTGTGTTGCACGGCTCCGCAGCTCTTGAGCCTCTTCACCGGTGAGTACATTGAGCTTCTCAAGTTGGCTGAGCCGCTCGGTGGACAGCCGCTGCTGTGTCTCCTCCGGGAGGGTGGACATCGACTCGGCTTCCTGCCGGACCCATATGGATACGGCGCGGGCCACCAGTCCGACGTCAGTGGTTTTTGGGGGCACTGCTTGAAGGGGCATGCCTTCTCCACCTTTCTTCCATCGAGTGACGACCCCACTGCAGTCCTGGCTGCCGACGAACCGTCACAGTGGAATCAGCGGCCACTGAAAACCGCGAAGCAGGACATCGGGATCCGTCCAGACGAGGCTTCCGGAGCCCTCGACTTGAATATCAAATCGCACTTCCAGGTGAGCCCAAAGGCTCAGTGAGCCGTTGATGTTTCCGAAATCAAGCACAGGCATCCCCTCGAATCCGGAGAACCTTGGGAATGCTGTCAGGCTCTCACCTTCGAGGAACATGAGGTTCCGTCCTCCCAAGGCCTGGCCGATGGCCACAGGGTTCGGGCCGAACCCGAACTGGAGGATTGTCTGCCTCAGGGACAGCCAGCATTTGGACCACTGATCCCCGCTGAAGAATCCTCCGTTGATCGTCTGGCCGACCAGGCCCCCGAACAGCTCGACGTGGGGGGCGGAGCGCCACAAGCCCGAGCCCGATGCGGGGATACGCTCAGGCTGCAATTCGAAGAAACTCACCGAACCGAAGTTGGCGAACCGCAAGTCACCGCTGTCATGCGTGAGGTGGCCGGTGAAGTGCAGGCCGTCCTCGCGTGGTTCGGCGCGCCAGTCGGCGTCACCAGGGTGCCACCACTGGGAGTTCGCCAGCCAGAAGTCGTGGCTGGCTCGGTCGGTTGAGGACGGCGCGAAGTCGACAGGAGTGAGCTCGTATGGAAGTCCGGCCGGCGCCAGGTCGGATTCCACCGCCTCCCGGAGTCGAGAGGACGTGTTCGCTCTGGACTTGAGAATCTGTGTCTGCAGCTCCGTGATGTCGACGCCCGCGGATCGTGCGACTGCCGAATACATCTCGGCTTGCACGTTCCTCCGCTCTCCATTTGGGCGGGCTATTCGGGCGATACTTTCCTGTCTCTTCGCCTCGGCGAGATCACGCTCATGGAGATCCTGAAAGGCCCTGGAAACCTCTTCTGGGACGTGGTGGTGAGGATTCTCGAAGCGCTGGGACGAAACGTCATTCGTTGAATAGGGAACGGCCATTTCGGCACCTATCGTTCTCGGGGGTCAATCCGCCGATTCCGTGAAGCCAGAGGAATCGATGCGCGCGCGGTAGAGGAGCGCAGCGCCCCCTTGAGAGACGTGCTGGGTCGAGTTACGCCTTGCTCGGTGCGCGAGAGGGGTGATTTGCCCGGCGCATCCTGCGGCGTGGCCAGTAGATCAATAATGTGTCTCCACTCCAGACCAGCACGATTCGCGCCGTAGCGCAACACGAACCGAGTCCCGAATTATCTCCGCAATCGCAGCCATGCCTACCGTGCTGCGGTCACGGGCTGTCGTCGCTTCAGGGAATGGACGGTGGGGTCGGGGAAGTGCGGCCTTTCGTCCCGGGTTTCGCCGTCACCTGGTGAAGCCGGCCAGGCTGATGCGGTACGTGCCGTCCTGCTGCAAAGGACGAGACGTGCCCGATCTCGATTCACTGAGCCTTGTCGAGCTGATCGTGGGCAGGTCGGTGGTCCGAATGTCGCGTCGGGTGGGCGCCCGGCGGTCCGGGGCGGACTTCCGGATCGCGGGGGGGGGGGCGTACGGGCTGCCGTTGCCGGACGCCTCGCCGGACGGCCCTGCTCACCGGGTTGGCCGAAGGAGCCTGTGCCGCAGGCGCCGTGACGCGGGAGCAGGCGGGCGGACGGATCGTCGGGCAGCGTTCACGGGCCGATGCCGACCGGCTCCTCCTGGCGCTGCCGATGTTCCCGGCCGGGGCGACCGCGCCACGGTGAGGCGGTGGCCGGCCAGTCGGGCGTGCACACTCCCGCCGATGGTGCGGGACGGCGTCCGACGCGATGTGAGGGGTTCCTCGTACGTCCACCGACGGTGTGCCCGTGTGCTGTTCGGCGGTGGGACGAGCGGTGGCGCGGGTGCTCCGGCGGCGGTCGCCGGGGGCCGTGCAGTCCGGTCGGCGCCCGGTACAGACATGACATGAGCAGCAGAAGTCATCAGGTGATCATGTGGTTTGATGTCCGCTTCCGATCTTGAGGTGAAGAGTGAAACGGGGCACCGCGATGGACAAGTTGAAGCGGCACGGGCGCAGTCTCGCAGTGGCGGGAACGGTCGCCGCACTCGCGCTGGGCGCGGGCGCGTGCAGTTCCGGCGGGGGAGCGGCGGTGCGGGCCGCCGTCGCCCTGTCGGAGCCCGACCAGGTGCGGGACGCGATGCCGAGCGTGGCTTCGCTCCCCTCCGGCTGGGGGAGCAGCCCCGGTGCGAAGCCGCCGGAGATCATCCAGCAGGCCGAGGCGACCAAGACCTGCCGGAAGAAGCTGAACATGGACTGTACGGGTCTTCAGCTCGGCGGCTCCGTGCGCTACGAGCTGGCCTCCGACACCGACAACGACATCCGCTTCACCCTGCTGACCTTCGACTCCGTCGAGAACTCCGGCCCCGTCTTCGAGGCGCTGGCGGCGTCGATGCAGAAGGACGACGGCGACGTGCGGGCGATCGGCCTGAAGGTGGCCGCCGACCAGTCGCAGGGCTTCGAGGAGCCCGCCGACTCCGCGGACTCCGCGAGCGGGGGCGTCGCCGCGTCCATGGTGCTGCGGGTCGGCACCGTGGTGGCCCTGATCGAGCTCGACGAGGACGAGCGCGACCACCGGACGCTGCAGCAGTTCAGCGCGCTCCAGGCCGAGCGGATCAAGCGCGTCCAGCAGGGCGCGAACCCCGACGCCTGACGCACACGGGCCGCTGCGACGCCCGCCCGCCCCCGACGCCCGCCCGCCTGACCTCCCGCCCTCCCGCCTGACCTCCCGCCCTCCCGTCCGTCCTGCGCCGCCGGCAGGATGCGGGAGGAGGGCATCACCCTCTGGCTGTGCGTCGGCAGTAAGGAGGCACCGGACGGGCCGGTGGCCGTCTGGTCGAAGGTCCTGCTGGGCGAACCCGTCGAGGGCGACGAGTAGCCCGCTCGGATCCCCGTGGCAGTGACCCAGTCCTCGGCGTCCTCCGACGGAGTGCGCCCCTGAGGGAATCGGGGGAGATGATGAACTTTCGGCAGACGGCCCTCCGGCTCGGTCATTCGGAGAGCCCCCTGAGTCTGCGAGAGGTCTGCCGGTCGCAGGGAGTCTCCTCGCTGAGGGGACTCGCCGAGAAGGCCGGCTTCGAGACCGTCTTCGGTACGTGCGGGGTTCCGGACCGGATCAGCTCACCGATCGACGTCCGGACCTTCGGTTCGCCGAACGGCCGCTGGCCGAAGCGGGTGCTCACCGTCTCCGTCGATCCCACGGGGGCGAATCTGGCGCCCGCCACCGTCGTCGCCACCGTCACAGCCGCGTTCGGCGCCTGGCAGAGCGCGCTCGCCGGCTTCTTCACGTTCAGGCCGGTGAGTACGGGCGGAGACGTCCGCGGCGCTTTCGTGACACCACTCGCCGACGCCCGGTTCGGAGCTCCCGGCGGGACCCTGGCCACCGGCGCCGGGCCACCGGTGGGCACTCTGAACCTCGACCTCGCGGAGACCTGGACGGCGACCTCCCTGCTGAACACCACGGTGCACGAGATCGGTCACCTGCTGGGGCTGGCGCACTCGAACAGCCCGGCCTCGGTCATGTACCCCACGATCCGCAGCACTGCGGTGGTGGACGCGGAGAGCATCAACGCGATCCTCAGCCTCTACGGGTGGTCCGGCCAGGAGTCGCTCGGGGACCGGGCGACCTCGGACCGTCCCGCTCTGGCCGTGACCAGGGGTGTGGGGCTCGACGCCACGACCGACATCCTGCACATGGTGTGGAAGGGAAGCCGCGACGACTCGAACCTCTACGAATCGGAGCTGGGGCCGGGTGGCTGGAGCCCGCAGAGCGGAATCACCGGGGACTTCGGCTCCTCGCACAGTCCGGCGCTCGCCGCGGTCCCGAGGGGTGACGGGCTGTCCACGGGGATCCTGATGGCGTGAAAGGGAAGCCGGGACGACCAGGGCCTCTACACGTCCACGAACCCCGGAACCGGCTGGTCCAGGGTCGAGAACGTCCAGGGTGTCGGATCGAGTGGCCGCCCCGCGCTCGCTCTCCTCAGCGGAACTCCGTACATGGCCTGGAAGGGTGTCGACGGGGACAGTTCCATCTGGTGGGCGAGGCGGGAGGCGGGCGTGTGGAGCTCCCAGCGGAACGTCGTCGGCGTCGGCACGTCGGACTCGCCGGCACTGGCGGAGGTCGGCGGCAGGCTCTACATGTTCTGGAAGGGGGTGGGCGACGATCCGAGGATCTACTATTCCTCGCGCAGTGAGGCCGACCCGGCCTGGCAGCCGCAGCGGAATCTGGTCTACGCCGAGACGGAAAGCGGCGGAGGCGTGTTCGTCCAGGTCGGCACCAGCGCGGGGCCGTCGCTGGCCGTGTCCGGCACCCGCCTCCTCGTCGCATGGAAGGGCGCGGCGGACGACCAGGGCATCTACTTCTCGTTCTTCGACGGCACCGAGTTCACGGGCCAGATCGGCATGGAGGGCGTCGGCACCTCCCAGGGGCCCGCGATCTGCGAGCTCGACGGAACCCTGCACATGGTGTGGAAGGGGGTGGAGGGAGACAACAGCATGTGGTGGTCGCGGCTGTGAGCGGAAAGGCGTCGGCTCGGGTGCGACGTCAGCCGGAACCGGGCTCGTCCGTGCGGCGTTCGGCCCGCCCGTTCCCGCCGACGGGCCGACGGGCCGACGGGCCGCCGCTGCGACGCCCCGGCGGGCCGCCGCCGTGCGGGACCCCGCCGTGGTCAGTCCGTCACGAGGTCAGTCCGTCACGAGGCGGTCGACCGCGGCGTTGACGAGTGCGTGGCGTTCGGCCTCCGAGAGGACGTCGGGCAGGGTGAGCTGCTCCACGATCAGCCAGTTGAACGTCAGGTAGAGCAGCCGGACGGTGGTCTCGTCGCCGGGCAGGCCGGAGGCGAGGTGGTAGGCGATGTTCGCGTCGAGGTCGGCGCGGACCCGCTCGGTCAGGATCGTGCGCAGGCCGGGGCGCCGGGTGGCTTCCAGCCGGAGTTCGAGCAGGGCCAGGTAGCCGGTGCGGAACGAGCTGACGCGGTCGACGAGTTCGTGCATCGAGGCCGCGTACGACTCCCGGTCCGTCGCGCCGGCCTGCTGGCGGGCGACGGCGGCGTCGTCGGGGCGGAGGCGCTCGTACACCCGGGCGCTGGCCTGGGTGAGGAGGTCGTCGCGGTTGGCGAAGTAGTTGGACGCGGTGCCGACGGGTACGGCGGCCTCGGTGTCGACCGCTCGGAAGGTCAGTCCGCGCGCGCCCTCCCGCGCCAGGACCTCGATCGCGGCGTCGACGAGGGCCGCTCGTCGCTCGTCGTTCCTGCGCGCCATTGACACCGCTCCGATCGCAGCACTGCGTTCAAACCACTTCGGCGAGAGTACTACGGATGGGGTGATACGGGCGCTCGGTGCGGCCCCGTTCGCGCTGGTCCGCGGCCTCGGGCAGGAGGGCGGCCGACATCCGGCGGGCGCCGTCGCGCCGGGCGGGACCGTCAGCCGAGGATGAGGCGGGCGATCTGGTTGCGGACGAAGTAGTCGCCCTCCTCGCCGTCCGGGACCGGCTGGAGGGCGAACACCTCGCTGAACAGCATCGGCTTGTCGAAGGCGCTGCCGACCGCGATCGTGCCGACCACCGTCACCAGGACGCCGCCGCCGGGGGTCGGCTGGGCGTCGACGGTGCTGATGCGGTGCTTGACGGCGGCCAGTTCGGGCCGGGCGAGAGCCGCCGCGATACCGGTCGCGCCCTGCACCCGCCGGCTCTCCCAGGTGAGCAGTGACTCGGGCCGGTAGAGCTCCGTGAGCTTGCTCCGGGCCGCGCTGCCGCCGTCGAAGGTGCCGTAGTAGTGCCGGACGAAGGCGTCGGCCACCGCGTCGAAGTCAGCCATGCGCCGAAGGTACCAGCAGCCTCACGCTCCGTGTGCGGAGCGGCGGGCGCCGCCCGGCCCCGCCCGGCCCCGCCCGGGCTCACGGCGCGGACGGCGCGGCGTGGCGCAGCAGGAAGGGGCGCAGCGCGGGCAGGACGCCGGTGGCGAGGTCGTCGGCGGTGTGCCAGTCGGGACCGAGGGCGACCGGAGCCAGCTCGCCGCGCGGAAGGGCCTCGACCATCGCGCGGGCGGTTGCCACCGGATGACGGGGGTCGCCGCCGGGGACCACCAGGACGGGAGCGGTGACCGGGGCGAGGTCGTGGACGTCGCGGAAGGCCCGGTCGCGGCCGATCGCGCAGGCCGCGGCGGTGCTGGCCGGGTCGCTGCGGGGGATCGCGTCGCGGACCATCGCACCGATCAGCGGCGGCATGCCCGCGAGGGCGGGCTCCCAGGCGGCGGCCGGACCGTCCGTCAGGATGCGGGCGGCGAAGGCGTCCAGGAACGCGGTCTCGGCCGCCTTCGCGGTGTCGTCCTCGATCTCCTCGGCGCCGATGACGGCGACCGCCCCGACCCGGTCGGGCCGGGCGAGGGCCGCCCGCAGGCCGATGGTCGCACCCAGCCCGGTGCCGACGACGGCGACCGGCTCGGGGCTGTGACGGTCGGCCAGTTCGAGGGCGTCGGCGGTGTAGCGGCTCCACGTGTGGAGCTCCGGATCCCGGCAGACGGAGCGCCCGTAGCCGCGCAGGTCGGGCAGCAGGACGGTGAAGGCGTCGGCCAGCCGGACGGCGAGGGGGAGCAGGCTGTGGTGGTCCGGGCCGCCGCCGTGCAGCAGGAGGACGGCGGGGCCGCTGCCGAACCGGGTCGCCCGCAGCGCACAGCCGTCCGAGGCCTCCCAGGTGAAGCCGGGGGTCGCGGTGCCGGCCGGGCGGTGCTGCCGGCCCGCTTCCCGCTGCGGCGGTCCCTGCGGTTCCCGTGATCCCCGTGGTCCCCGTGACCCCCGTGTGCCGCTCATGCCGCGTCCTCCCCGTGTCCGCCGGGCGCCACCGCCCGCCCCGATTCGACCAAGGCAGGCCTTACTCGATCACGGAGCGGCGGGCGGGCGCAATGATCCGTACCCCACCGAAGGCCTGCGGGGCGGGAGTTCGGGCCCGTGACGCCGGTGCCGGTCCGTCAGGAGGGCTTTCGGCCGGCAACCGGCCCGGCCGGGCGGCGGTCGATCAGCGGGCGGCCGGTCGGCAGCCGGGCAGCCCGTCGGCCCGGCGGGGCTCCGGGATCAGGCCGCCGTCCGGGCGATGACGGCGACGGCCGTCTCGGCGAAGTAGAACCGTCCCTCGGCGGCCGCCCGGCGGACGGCGGCGTCCCACTCCGTGACCTCCGCGGGGGAGACCGGGGCGCGGCCCTCGGCCGCGGCCGAGGTGACCGCCTCGCGGATGTGCCCGATCCGGCGGGCGGCGTGACCGGTCAGCTCGGTCGAGGCCGTCACCAGCGGGACCACGCGCTCGACCACCAGCGGTGAAGTCGCCAGCAGGCCGGGGAGTTTCCGTCCGATCCGGCCGTCGACGTGCTCCATCCACGGCTGCTGGTCGTCGGTGAAGGCGTGGCAGATCCGGCGGTCCAGCTCGCGGGGCGCTCCCGCGATCATCAGGGAGTCGAAGTCGACGTGGGCCATCACCGCGCGTCCGCCCGGCCGTAGGACCCGCGCCACCTCGCGGAGGAGCGCGGCCGGATCCGCCAGGCACTCCAGGACGTTGTACGAGACCACCGAGTCGACGCTGCCGTCCGCCAGGGGGAGCGGCTCGGACAGGTCGGCGACCCGCAGGTCGGCGCCGCCGGGGTGGTCGGCGAGTGCGGCCCGGGCGGCCCCGACATCGGTCGCCGAGACGTCCAACCCGATCAGTCGGGCGGCGGGGAACCGGCGGGCGAAGGCCGCGAGGGTGGGCCCCCGTCCGCAGCCCAGATCCGCCACCCGGCCGTCCGGGGGCGGTGGCGCGGAATCCACCAGCAGGTCGTGGATGGCCTCATCGGTCTCGGACACGGCACTCCTTCTCGTCCTCGGCCCGCGTGCCCCGGTCCCGGTCCCGGCGCGGGACCGGGACCGCCTTCGCCGGTGCCGCGCCATCGGTTCGGCGCCTGCGGGCCGGAGTCGACAAGAAGACACGGCAGCGGGCCGGTGGGGCAACGGGCCGGCGGGACAGCGCGGTTGACCCGCCGTCGTCGACCGGGGTCGGGGCCTGGCGGGCCGCCGTGATCTTCACGGTTGTCGGCAACCTATCCGAGACGGCGGCCGCCACCCACCGGATTTCCGGGCCCCGGTCGGCAGCGCTCCCGGCCGAAGCCCGGGTACCGGGCCGACCCGGGCGGCGCGGTCGTCCGCGGGAGCCGCCGGTGAACGCCGCGGCCACGTGGTCGCCGCCGTCACCGGGGCGGCCGGTCCGTGGCGGTGTCCGGTGTCCCGAGTGCTCCGGCTAGGGCGTGCGTGCGACCGCCTCGGACCGTCCGAGGGCCTCGCGGACGCCCGGGCGGCCGGCGAGCCGGGGCTCGGCCCGCGGGTGATGCCCGGCAGGACCTTCAAGGGGCCGATCGGCCGGACGCTCGCCCGGCAGACCGCCGAGTTGCCGGCCCGCGAGACCGGGCGGGACGCCCGGACGGTGCTGGTCCGGCCGGAACTGGTCGAGGTCGCCTTCGACGGCCTCCGGCGCCGCCCCCGCTGCCCCGCCGGGCCGGCCCTACGGGGCAGCCCCCGGCTACCCCACAGGGCAGCCCCCCCGCTACCCCGCCGGGCCGGCCCTGCGGTTCGCCCGGGTGGTGCACTGCCGGCCGGACAAGAGCGCCGCCGAGGCCGAAACGGCCTCCTCCGTACGGGAGTTGGCCACCACCGAAGGCTTGCGGGGCCGTCCGCGAGGCCGGGTCCGCCGACCCGTCCGGCGAGGTACCGCGGGTTGAAACGCACTGCGCCGCAACGGGGTTCACGCACAGGGACCGAATCAGCCATTCTCGATCCGGCCACCGTACCCCTCCGTGAACGGACCAGCGATGGCTAGGTTGACCGTGACAACGAGAGGCGGCCGCCGGGCGGCCGGCGCCGCCCTGGCGAAAGGTGCCCGACATGCAGGTGAGCGTCGACAGGGACCGTTGCTGCAGCTCCGGCATGTGCGTGATGAACGCCCCCGCGGTCTTCGAACAGGACGACCGGGACAGTCTCGTGATGCTCCGTCAGACCGACGTGCTGCCCGAGCAGTTCGACGACGTCATTCTCGCCTCCGAGCTCTGCCCGGGCCGGGCGATCACCGTCACCGGGGACGAGCCCGCGCGGACCGGGGCCTGACGGACCCCCGCCACCGGCCCGCAGGCCGCCGGGAACCCTCCCGGGCCCCGAACCCCACGAGAACACCCGCGACGTGAGGAGACCCACGCCTTGACCACCGCATCCACCGCCCCCGTCCTCCCGGTGCCGGCCCGGCACTCCGGCGGCTGCCCGTTCGGCCCGCCGCCCGCGTACGCCGAGGCCGCCGCCACCGGGCCGGTGACCAGGGCCGAGCTGCCCGACGGCGACCTCTGCTGGCTGGTCACCGGCTTCGCCGAGGTGCGCACCGTGCTGTCCGACCGCCGGTTCAGTGCCGACATACGCCACCCGGCCTTCCCGCTGCTGATCGCCGGCGCTCGCGAGCTGATCACCGACAATCCGGACTTCCTGCGGCTCGACGACCCCGAGCACGCCCGCCAGCGCCGCATGCTCACCGGGGAATTCCTGGTCAAGCGGGTGGAGGCGCTGCGCCCGGAGATCCAGCGGATCGTGGACGGGGCACTGGACCGGATGACCGCCGGCCGGACCACGGCCGACCTGGTCACCGACTTCGCGCTGCCGGTGCCCTCGCTGGTGATCTGCCTGCTGCTCGGTGTGCCGTACGAGGACCACGACCGCTTCCAGAGCCTGAGCCGCACGATGCTCAGCCAGGAGAGCACCGTGGAGCAGCTCCGGGAGGCCCAGGAAGGGGTCCTGGACTACCTGCGCGACCTGACGGCCCGCAAGCGCGAACAGCCGGAGGACGACGTCCTCAGCCGGCTCGCGGCGCGGGACGACCTGACCCCGGACGAAGCGGCCGCCATGGGCGTGCTGCTGCTGGTCGCCGGGCACGAGACGACCGCGAGCATGATCGCGCTGTCGACCGCGCTGCTGCTGGAGCACCCCGAGCAGATCCCCGGCCTGGCCGACCCGGCCACCCTGCCGGGCGCGGTGGAGGAGCTGTTGCGGCTGCTGACCATCGTGCACACCGGCCTGCCCCGGGTGGCGCTGGAGGACGTGGAGCTGGGCGGCGTCACCGTCCGGGCCGGGGAGGGCGTGATGGCGATGCTCTCCACCGCCAACCGGGACGAGGCGGTGTTCGGCGGCGCCGGCCATCGGGCGACGGACGAGCTGGACCTGGACCGGGACGCCCGGCGGCACCTGGCGTTCGGCTTCGGCGTGCACCAGTGCCTGGGCCAGCCGCTGGCCCGCGCCGAACTCCAGATCGCCCTGGAGACGCTGTTCCGCCGGCTGCCGGGGCTGCGGCTGGCCGGCGAGCGCGGGTTCCGTACCGAGTCGTTCATCTACGGGATGCGGTCACTGCCCGTGACCTGGTGAGCGGGGCCCGATGGAGGACTCCCGCCGGAGTACCGGGCGGAGCTCTCCGGGCGATCATGTGCGGAGCCGGACGACGGGAGCGGCTGCGGTGACGGTGCCGAGCCAGACGTATCCGCGCCTGTCGTACCCGTGCTCGTCGTACCCGTGTTCGTCGTACCGGGTTGCGACCGCTCGGGCGTGCTTGAGCTCGTCGACGGCCCGTTCGACGGTGTTGCGCTTCCTGTACCGCTTCTCATCGAAGGCCGGCGGGCACCCGCCGCGTGAGCCTTCGCGCAGGCGGGCGGCCTGACTGCCCGCCTTCTCCGGGATCGTGTGCCGGATGCCGCGCCTGCGCAGGTGGGCGCGGCACGGGCCGTTGCCGCAGGCCTTGTCGGCGGCCACGCTGCCGGGCGTCCTCCGTGGCCCGCCCGGCCCTGTCCGCGGGACACGGATCCTCTCCGGTACCGGCTCGAACTGCGTGCAGTCCGCCCGCTGCCCCGGCGCGACGACCGGGGACAGCGGGCGGCACCGGCCGTCCGCGCTCGGGTGGACCCTGCCGGTGAACCCGCCCCGCACAGCAGGTGGTGGTCACATGACCGGCCGGACGGCTCCGCCGTGCTCCGGGTCGCGGTCCCCCTGTGCGGCGGCGGCGCCGTCACCGTCGTCCGGTGCCGGTGCCGGTGCCGCGGGGGTCGTGGAGTGGAGGATCTCGCGGGCCTGTTCGGCGGCGCGGGCGGTGCTCTCGGCGACGTAGTCGAGGAAGCGGGCGATGTTCTCCAGGCGGGTGGCGGCCGGGGTCCGGGGGCCGAGGACCCCGACGCCCTGTCGCGCGATGTCGACGATGTGGGCGGTGGAGCGGGCGGCGGACATCATCGACTGGTACCAGATGTCGTCGTCGACGACGTAGCGCTCGCGCCGCCGTTCGTCGCGTTCCCGGCGGACGAGTCCCTGGCTGTCGAGGAACGTGATCGCCTTGGAGACGGACGCCGGGCTGACCTGGAGGCGCTGGGCGAGTTCGGACGCCGTGAGGCTGCCGGTGTCGGTGAGGGTGAGGCAGGACATCACCCGGGACATCATCTTGGGCATGCCCGACGCCATGAGGACGGTGGTGAAGAGCTCCTCGTACTCGCGCACCGCCTCGGGGTCGCGCCCGTGGGCCTGCGGGGGCGTCTGCGCTCCCCGGGGCGAGGTCTGCGGGCGCCGGTGGCTGCGGCGTTCGGTGGCCCGGTGGGCCAGGTCGGCGCGGTAGGTGGTGGGGCCGCCGTTGCGCATGACCTCGCGGGTGACGGTCGAGGTGGGGCGGTCGAGGCGTCGGGCGATCTCCGCGTAGGCGAGGCCGTCGGCCAGTCCCACCGCGATCTGCTGACGTTCCTGCTGGGTGAGCCTGCCTCCCGGCATCGGGGTCTCCTTCGTGGTCCGTGGTGCCGCCAGCATAGCGTTCATCGCCATTTCATTGCAACGACTACAAGGCCGTCAGTTGCGTTTGGCTTCAATCCTTTGCAACGATTGAAGCCATCTGACCTGCAGTTATGGTGTTTTTCTGCAATGAACTTCTTGCTGAGACTTGGAAAGCAACGTAGCTTTTCCGCTGTCAGAAACGACGAGCCCAGCCCCGCCACCCCGCACACCCGAGCACGGAGGAACACCCACCATGACCGACCTGGCCATCGCGGCGAACGGGCTGCGCAAGTCCTACGGCGACAAGACCGTTCTCGACGGCGTCGACCTGGCCGTTCCCGAAGGCACGATCTTCTCCCTGCTCGGTCCGAACGGCGCCGGCAAGACCACCGTCGTCAAGATCCTCTCCACCCTCGTCACCGCCGACGCCGGCACCCTGCGCATCGGCGGCCACGACCCGGCCACCGACCCCCGGGCGGTCCGCGCCGCGATCGGCGTCACCGGCCAGTTCTCCGCCGTCGACGGCCTGATCACCGGCGAGGAGAACATGCTCCTCATGGCGGACCTGCACCACCTGTCCAAGCGCGAGGGCCGGCGGGTGACCGCCGAACTCCTGGAGCGCTTCGACCTGGTGGACGCCGCGAAGAAGCCCGCCTCCACCTACTCCGGCGGCATGAAGCGCCGCCTGGACATCGCCATGACCCTGGTCGGCGGGCCGCGGATCATCTTCCTCGACGAGCCCACCACCGGCCTCGACCCCCGCTCCCGCCACACCATGTGGGGCGTCATCCGCGGACTCGTCGCCGACGGCGTCACCGTCCTCCTCACCACGCAGTACCTCGAAGAGGCCGACGAGCTCGCCGACCGCATCGCCGTCCTCCACAACGGCACGATCGCCGCCGAGGGCACCGCCGACGAACTCAAGCGGCTCGTCCCCGGCGGCCACGTCCGGCTCCGCTTCACCGACCCCACCGCCTACCGCTCCGCCGCCTCCGCCCTCCACGACGCCACCCGCCACGACGAGGCGCTCGCCCTGCAACTCCCCGGCGACGGCAGCCAGCGCGCTCTGCGCGCCGTCCTCGACCGGCTCGACTCGGCGGGCATCGAGGCGGACGAACTGACCGTCCACACCCCCGACCTCGACGACGTCTTCTTCGCCCTCACCGCCGACACCACCCCCGCCGCCGTCCCGCAGCAGAGCACGGAGAACGCCCGATGAGCACCTTCGCCCTGGCCGCCCGCGACTCCGCCACCATGCTGCGGCGCAACCTCCTGCACGTGCGCCGCTACCCGTCCCTGACGCTCAACCTGCTGCTCACCCCGGTCATGCTGCTGCTGCTCTTCGTCTACGTCTTCGGTGACACGATGAGCGCCGGCCTCGGCGGGGGCGGCCGCTCCGCGTACGTGGCCTACATCGTTCCGGGGCTGTTGCTGATGACGGTCGGGAGCACCGTGGTCGGTACGGCGGTGTCGGTGTCCACGGACATGTCGGAGGGGGTGATCGCCCGTTTCCGGACCATGGCGATCCACCGTCCCTCGGTGCTCGTGGGGCACGTGGCGGGCAGTGTGCTGCGCTCGGTGGCGGGTGTGGTCCTGGTGGGCGCGGTCGGTGTGGCGGTCGGGTTCCGGTCCGTCGGTGCGAGCGCCCTGGAGTGGCTGGCGGCGTTCGGGCTGCTGGTGCTCTTCGCGCTGGCGCTCACCTGGATCGCCGTCGGCATGGGGCTGGTCAGTCCGAACGCCGAGGCGGCGGGCAACAGCGCGATGCCGCTGATCCTGCTGCCGCTGCTGTCCAGCGCGTTCGTCCCGGTCGACTCCATGCCGGGCTGGTTCCAGCCGGTCGCCGAGTACCAGCCGTTCACGCCCGCCATCGAGACCCTGCGCGGCCTGCTCCTGGGCACCGGGATCGGCCACAGCGGGTGGCTCGCCCTCGCCTGGTGCCTCGGCCTCGCACTCCTCGGCTACCGCTGGTCCACCGCCACCTTCGACCGCGACCCGAAGTAGCCCCCCCGTGAGGCCACCCGCCCACCCCCCCCGGGGCGGCGCCGTCCGACACCGCGTCGGTGGGCGCCGCCCCGTCGGTGTCCGGCGTCCGGCGCCCGGTCCCCGGTCCCCGGTCCCCGGCGGCGGTGGCGGGAACGGTCGCGGGAACGGCGACGGAGGCGGGAACGCCCCCGGCCGTCACCCCGGCGAGCAGTGCGGGGGAGACGGCCGGGGGCGTTCGGGCCGGACCGCGGCGGAGCCGCCGGCCGGGCGCCGGGGACTCAGGCGCTGAGCGTGATGCTGTACGCCTTGCGCAGCGTCTCGTGGACCGTCCAGGTGGTGCGGTCGCCCTCGTGGAGGATCGCGGCGTCGCCGGGGCCGACGTGGAGGGTCGGGCCGTTCTCGAACTCGATGGTGGCCCGGCCGCTGATCACCACGAACAGCTCCTCCGCCTCGGTGTCGGTCACGACGCCGGGGGTGATCTGCCAGATCCCCTGGATCCGGCGGCCGTCGGCGGACTCCCGGAGGACCTTGCCGGTGATCTGCGGGGTGCCCGAGACGATCTGCGCCGGGTCGAGGGGCTCGACCTCCAGGTCGGCGTCGGGGATGTTCACGGCGAAGCTGGCGGTCATGGGGTGCTTCCTTGGTGGCGAGGGTGCGGGTGGCGGAGCCTTGGCGGCCGGGTCGGCCGGGTCGGCCGGGTCGGACGTGCGGGACGGGTCGGGCGGGTCAGCTGTCGAAGCCCAGACCGAGGCGGTCCAGGCTCCTGAGCCAGAGGTTGCGGTGGCCCGCGCGCTCGTCGGCCCTGGCCAGGGACCACTTGGTCAGGCCGATGCCGGCCCAGCGCATCGGCTCGGGCGGGAAGGGTAGCGGCTTGCGCCGCACCATCTCCAGTCCGGTCCGCTCGGTGGGCGTCCCGGCCAGCAGGTCGAGCATCACCTCGGCCCCGAAGCGGGTGGCGCCGACGCCGAGGCCGGTGAAGCCCGCGGTGTACGCGACCCGCCCGTGGTGGGAGAGGTCGAAGAAGGCGGAGAAGCGGGTGCAGGTGTCGATGGCGCCGCCCCAGGCGTGGGTGAAGCGCACGCCCTCCAGCTGCGGGAAGGTGCGGGCGAAGTGCCGGGCGAGGGTGGCGAAGGTCTGCGGGCGCTGGTCGTGCTCGGCGCGCACCCGCCCGCGGTAGTGGTACACCGCGTCGAAGCCGCCCCACAGGATGCGGTTGTCGGCGGAGAGCCGGACGTAGTGGAACCGGTTGGCGGAGTCGGCGAACCCCTGCCGGTTGCGCCAGCCGACGGCGGCGAGCTGCTCGTCGGTGAGCGGCTCGGTCATCAGGGCGTAGTCGTAGACCGGCACGGTGTACGGGCGGTGGCGCCGGAGGAGCGACGGGAAGGCGTTGGTCGCGAGGGCGACCCGCCGGGCGAGCACCCGGCCGTACGCGGTGCGCACCGCGACGCCGGAGCCGGACTCGGCGAGGGAGAGGGCGCGGGTGTTCTCGTGGATCCGCACGCCGAGGTCCAGGCAGGCCCGCTTGAGTCCCCAGGCGAGGCGCGCCGGGTCGACCATGGCGACGCCGTCGCGGTCCCAGGCGGCGCCGAGGAAGGTCGGGGAGTCGATCTCGGCGCGGACGGCGTCGGTGTCGAGCAGGGTGAGGCCGGTGCCGTGGCGGGCGGCGAGGGCGGCGTACTCGCGCAGCTCGTCGAGCTGGTGCGGCTCGGTCGCGACGGTCATCGACCCGGACCGCCGCCAGTCGCAGTCGATGCGGTGGCGGGTGAGGGTGTCCTCGATGGCCTGGAGGTTCTCGGCGCCGAGGCGCTCCAGGCGGGTGAGCTCGCCGGGCCAGCGCTGGTGGCCGTTGCCCAGGCCGTGGGTGAGGCTGGCCTCGCAGAAGCCGCCGTTGCGCCCGGACGCGGCCCAGCCGACCTCGTGCCCCTCGACCAGGACGACGTCGAGCGAGGGGTCGCGCTCCTTGGCGATCAGGGCGGTCCAGAGGCCGGCGTAGCCGCCGCCGACCACCAGCAGGTCGCACCGGGTGGGGCCGGTCAGGGCGGGGAGCGGCCGGGGGCGGTCGGGGGCGTCCAGCCAGAAGGGAGTGGGCAGGGCGTCCTGGAGGGCGTGGACGGGGTCCATGGGGAACTCCTCTGGTGCTGGGAGGGGGGTGGGGCCTCCGGTTCCCGCCATGAGACCTCGGGCCCGCTCTTAGGTCAAGAGCGTTGACATAAGCCTCGCGGACCGCCCGCACCCCCTCCGACGTCGGCTTCTACGCCGCTCCCGGGCCCGCACCGGGCCGGGGACCGGCGCTGCCGCCTCCGCTGCCACCGCCGCCCTTGTCGTCCCGTCCGCCCGTGCTCCCGCCCGTCCGGCCCCTGCTCCTGCCGCCCCCGCCCGCACCGCCGCCCGCACCGCCGCCCCCGCCCGCCGCGGCCAGTCGGGCCGCCGCCGCCTCCAGCAGCAGCTCCAACGCGAACGGGTACCCGCTGCGCCGCATGTCGAGGGCCAGCAGCCCGGCGGTCGCGGCGATGTTCGGGTGGGTGGCGGCGTCCAGCCGCCCGTACTGGGCCTGCCAGACCTCCAGGTCGGCGGTCTGCGCCGCGGGCGGCAGGGCCAGCGCCGCCGCGTCGAGCGCCGCGAATGCGAGACCCTGGTCGACGAAGGCGTGGTAGATCCGGACCGCTTCGAGGTCCGGGAAGCCGGCCCCGCGCAGCACGCCGAGGATCCGCTCGACGGCCCGCACCTCGTGCTCGCGCCCGGTGGTCCGGTGGGCGGCCAGTATCGCGGCCTGCGGGTGGGCCTGGTACGAGGCGTGCAGGCGCAGACCGATCTCACGGAGGTCGGCGCGCCAGTCGCCGGTGGGCGTCCAGCCCTTCTGGGCGCGGCCGACGAACTCGTCGGCCAGGGCCAGCAGCAGGTCGTCGGTGCTGTGGAAGTACCGGTAGATCGCGCTGGGGTCGGCGCCGAGGGCGGCACCGAGGCGGCGGACGGTCAGCGCCTCGGCGCCGTGCCGCCCGACCAGCCGCAACGTGGTCTCGACGATCAACTGCTCGGACAGGACGACGCCCTGCTTGGTGGGTCTTCTGCGCCGCCGCTGCGGCTCGGGGACAACTCGCTCGGCCATGGCCGGAGCTTATGACAACGGCATTGACGTGTGAATGGACCCGGAGGTTTCATGGCTCGCCAACCGGCCGTTCGGCCGAGTCCCCCACGATCAAGGCGGTGATCCTTTGGCCGGTACGTCCAAGGACACGGGTAACGGTCCGAGAAGCGGCGCCCCCGGCGCCCCCGCGGCGATGCGCCGCTCCATCGGCATCGGCGGCAGTGTCACCATCGCGGCGACCACCACCGCGGCCACCACGAGCATCGGCATCGGGCTCGGTCTGACGGCCGGCGTCGTCGGCCTGCACCTGCCGGCCATCATGCTGCTGGCCTTCCTCCCGGTGCTCTGCATCGCCGGCGCCTACGGACGGCTCAACCGGGTCGAGCCGGACGCGGGGAGCAGCTACAGCTGGATCGGCCGCACCCTCAACCCCTGGCTCGGCTTCCTCTCCGGCTGGGTCAACACCCTCGGCACCATCGTCTTCATGGCCTACACGACGACGGTGACCGGCTCGGCGCTCGTCCAGCTGGCCGACCAGGCCGGCGTGCGCAGCGTGGCCGGGCTGCGGCTCGACCCGGACTCCACCCTCCAGTGCACCCTGATCGGCCTGGTCGTCCTGATCGGCGCCGCCCTCGTCGCGGTGCGCGGACTGGACCTCGCGGCCCGGCTGCAGAAGTACCTCCTGGTCTTCGAGTACGCGGTGCTGCTGGTCTTCTGCTTCTGGGGCCTGTTCGCCGGGGACCAGCCGTTCTCCCTCCAGTGGTTCAACCCCTTCGACATCCCGTCGGCCGAGGCGCTCGCCCAGGGGATGGTGCTCGCGGTGTTCTGCTACTGGGGCTTCGAGTCGGTCTTCAGCGTCGGCGAGGAGGTCCGCGAGCCGCGCGAGGCGTCCCGTGCCGGATTCATCGCGCTGGCCATGATGCTCGCGCTGTTCCTGCTCGCCGGTACCGCCTTCCAGCGGGTGCTGCCCCTGGAGGAGCTGGCCGACAACGGCGCCCAGGGCCTGACGTACTTCGGCGAGAAGCTCGCCGACCAGCCGCTCGCGGCGCTCCCGCTGATCGCCCTCACCTTCTCGGCGATCGCCTCGCTCCAGGCGTCCGTCATCCCGACCGCCCGCGGGATGTACGCGATGGGGCGCGACGGCACGCTCGGCCCGGTCTGGATGCGGCTGCACCCCAAGCACGGGACCCCTGCCGTCGCCACCCTGCTGATCACCGCGATCGCCGTGGTGCTCGCCCTGCTGTCGGTGGGCATCCCGGTCGTCGGCGACCTGATCTCGGCCGCGGTCAACGCGATCGGCATCGTCGTGGCGCTCTCGTACGCGCTCACGGCGATCGCCGCCGCCGTCCGCTTCCGGCACCTGCTGCGGACCGCTCCGCTGGAGGGGCTGCGCGCGGTCGTGGCCCCGCTGGTCGGCGCGGCCGTCCTGCTGGCCGTCGGCGGGTACCTGGTCCGGACGTTCTACGTCTCCGCCGACCACTTCGAGGCGACCCCCGACAACGGCTGGTTCAACCTGCTGGTGCCCGGGCTGATGATCGGCTCCGGACTGGTCGCCGCCGCCTGGTCCCGCTGGTACCGCCGCTCCCCGTACTTCTTCCCGGAGTCCGCCGGGGCCGGCGGCGCCGACGCCGGGGCGCACCACCCGGTCGGCGACGTGGTCGAGGTCACCGTCCCCGCCGCCCCCGGAAGCCCCGCCGCTCCCGGCAGCCCCGCGGCCCCCACCGTGCCGGCCGCCCCCGCCGACCCCGCCGCCTGATCCGTCCGGCGGCCCGCGGCGGCCCGCGGCGGATCGCCGGGCCGCCGTCCGCGGGCCGCCGCGCCCCACCCCGGCCGGACACCTCCCGGCCCGTCCCGCACCCGACTTGGAGCACCACCCATGACCAAGGCCGATCTGCTCTTCACCCACGGACCCGTCCACACCGGCGACCCCGCCCGCACCCGAGCGACCAGCCTCGCCGTCACCGGCGAGCGCATCACGGCCGTCGGCCACGACGAGGTGCGCGAGCTGATCGGACCGGCGACCGAGGTGGTCGACCTGACCGGCAAGCTGCTGCTGCCCGGGTTCCAGGACGCGCACATCCACGCCGTCTCCGGCGGCCAGGAACTCGCCGAGTGCGACCTCACCGGCACGGTCGGCGTCGAGGACTACCTGCTGCGGGTGCGCGAGTACGCCGAGGCGCACCCGGACCGGCCCTGGATCACCGGCAGCGGCTGGTCCCTGGAGAGCTTCGAGGGCGGCCTGCCCGACCGCCGGCTCCTCGACTCCGTCGTCCCCGACCGGCCCGTCTACCTGACCAACCGGGACCACCACGGCGCCTGGGTCAACAGCCGCGCGCTCGAACTGGCCGGCGTCGACCGGACCACCCCGGACCCGGCCGACGGACGGATCGAGCGGGACGCCGACGGCGTCCCGACCGGCGTCCTCCAGGAGGGCGCCACCGGGCTGGTCGCCAGGCTCGTCCCGGCCCAGACCGCCGCCGACCGGCTGGCCGGCCTGCTGAGGGCGCAGCGGCTGCTGCACTCCCTCGGTATCACCGGCTGGCAGGACGCCCTGCTCGGCGTCTTCAACGGCCAGCCCGACCCGTCCGACGCCTACCGCACCGCCGACCTCGACGGCTCGCTGACCGCCCGGGTCACCGGCGCGCTCTGGTGGGAGCGCGACCGGGGCGCCGAGCAGATCCCCGAACTGGTCGCCCGCCGTGCGGAACTGGCCGGAGGGCGGTTCCGGGCCACGGCCGTCAAGATCATGCAGGACGGCATCGCGGAGAACTTCACCGCCGCCATGACCAGCCCGTACCTCGACGGCTGCGGCTGCGCCACCGGCAACAGCGGCCTGAGCTTCGTCGACCCCGCCGAGCTGCGCTCGCACGTCACCGCACTCGACGCGCTCGACTTCCAGGTGCACTTCCACGCGCTCGGCGACCGCGCGGTGCGCGAGGCGCTGGACGCCGTCGAGGCCGCCCGCGCCGCCAACGGCCGGCGCGGCACCCGGCACCACCTCGCCCACCTCCAGGTCGTCCACCCGGACGACCTGACCCGGTTCGCCCGGCTCGGCGCGATCGCCAACATCCAGCCGCTGTGGGCCGCCCACGAGCCGCAGATGGACGAGCTGACCATCCCCTTCCTCGGCCCCGAACGCGCCGCCTGGCAGTACCCGTTCGGCGCGCTGCAGCGGGCCGGTGCCACCCTCGCGGCGGGCAGCGACTGGCCGGTGAGCAGCCCGGACCCGATCGCCGGGATCCACGTGGCCGTCAACCGGATGGAGCCGGAGGCGACCGACGGCCGGGTCTTCCTCCCCGAGCAGCGGCTCGACCTCGCGTCCGCCGTCGCCGCGTACACGGCGGGCACGGCCCACGTGAACGGTCACGACGACGCCGGAAGCCTGCGGGCCGGACACCTCGCCGACCTGGTCGTCCTCGACCGCGACGTCTTCACGGCCCCGGCCGAGGAGATCGCCCGGGCCCGGGTCCTGCGGACGTACGTCGGCGGGAAGCTGGTCCACGCGGCGGAGTGATCCCGCCCCCATGACCGCCCCCCTGCGAGGGCGGCGCCGACGGCGCCCGGACGCGATCCGTCCGGGCGCCGTCCTCGTCTCGCGTCGCCGGGTGCCCTCCGGGGCCCCTTCGGCCTACGGGGCCCGCGGGACGGTCGGCGCAGGCGGGACGACCGGTGCCGGCGGGACGACCGCCACCCCGCTCAGGGCCCGGAAGTCCCCGCCCGAGGCGATCACCTGCTGCTCGCCGCTCACCCGGTCGACCCGGAAGAGGACCCGGATCCCGTCCAGCGCCTCGTTGTCGGTGATCAGCAGACTGCCGTCGGCCTCGATCGCGAGCGAAGCCGGCGCGGCGAACCCGCCGCCGGAGGCCACCACGCTCTGCGCGCCGGTCACCGGGTCCACCCGGATCACTCCGCCGCCGAAGCCGTCGAACGCGTCGGCGTCGACCACCAGGATGCCGCCGTACCCGTCGACCGCCACGTCCACGGGGCTGCGCAGCTCACCGCCCTCCGTCACCGTCGCCCGTGCGCCGCTGACCGGGTCGATCCGCACCACCCGGGCGGCGTGGTCGTGTTCGGCGGCGGCACCGGCCTGTTCGACGACCAGGACCGAGCCGTCCGGAGCCACGCAGATGCCGGCCGGCCGCTGCGGCGGGTTGTCGACGGCGTCGCCCGGCGCCAGCACGCCCTGCCCACCGGTGGCCGGGTCGACCCGGACGACGGCACCGGGGCCGGTGGCGAAGAGGTCGGCGACCAGGACGCCGCCGCCCGCCTCGACGGCCACACCGGCCGGACCGGCGAACCGGCCGTCGGCCGACACCTCCGTCTGCTTCCCGGAGCGCGCCGAGATCCGCACCAGGCTGCCGCCGCCCGGGAAGGGCCGGTCCCTGGTCACCAGGACGTCGCCGCCCGCCTCGACGGCGATCCCGGTCGCCCCCCGGAGGTCGCCGGCCACCGAGAGCAGGCGCACCGCACCGGTCGCGGGGTCGACACGGAACACCGCCCCGGCGCAGCTGAAGGCCTGTGAGTCGCTGAGCAGGATCGTGCCGGCGGGGAGCGGTTCCTGGACGGTCATGACGACTCCTGGGGAGGGGAAGAGGGGACCACCGTCACCTAACCCCACGCCCCGCGACCGCCGCCCGAGCCGCCCCTCGCCACGCCGCCCCGCCGACGGCCGAACCGCCCGTTCGCAGCACCGGACGGACCCTCGGCGGACGGAGCGTCAGCGGAAGTCGTTCTCCTTCAATTCGATCACCCAGGCGCGCCGTTCGGCGATCAGCCCGTCCCGCATGACGAACACCTCGGCCATCGACATCCGCATCAGCTCGCCCGTGTCCCGCCGCACCGACCCGGTCAGTTCCGCCATCACGACGTCGTCCTGCTCCACCGTCCGCACCACGTCCAGCCGCGGCGGCGGCACGAACCCCGGCCCCTCGACGGCCGCGTCGTACGCCTCCTTGCCGCGCAGCCGGAAGCCGCCGAACACCGTCCACTCGATGTCCTCCGTCAGACAGGACAGGATCAACGCGTGGTCGTTGCGCCGGAACCCGTCCAGGTACCTCTCGACCGTCTCGGTGTTGCGCGACACCCGCACCGACCTCCCGTACCGAACTTCCGCACGAACTCCCGGATCCTGCCGACCCGCGGCCCGGGCAAGCTATCAGCGGCCGCTGAGACCTCGTCGCCGACACGCCCCCGCGGCGGCGCGTCCCGGCCGGACCGCGTCGTCGTCAGGCCGCGGGGGGCGCGTGGAACCCGGTCCGGCGGCTCAACTCCCCGATCGGCACGCACGTTTCCCCTTGACCTTCACACCGGTAGGAAGGTGCATGCTTCTGCCATGACCACCGAACGCACCGACCAGACCGAGCACTCCGAGAACTCCGAGCACGACGAGAACGCCGGGCACGACGAGAACGCCGGGCCGACCGGCCCCGCCGCCGAGGGCGGGCCGGGTGCGGCGGCGCCGTTCGATCCGCGCGCCCTGCTCGCCGCGAGCAGGCTGGGCGTGCTGGCGACCCTCAAGTCCGACGGCCGCCCGCAGCTTTCGCCCGTGATGCCCTACTACGACCGTGAGGCCGAGCTGCTCTACGTGTCGATGACGGAGGGGCGCGCCAAGACGGTGAACCTGCGCCGGGACCCGCGCGCCGCGCTGGAGGTGACCCGGGCGGACGGCTGGGCGTGGGCCACCGCCGAG
The DNA here is from genome assembly GCF_036013975.1 of Kitasatospora sp. NBC_00458. Classification (NCBI taxonomy): domain Bacteria; kingdom Bacillati; phylum Actinomycetota; class Actinomycetes; order Kitasatosporales; family Streptomycetaceae; genus Kitasatospora; species Kitasatospora sp. NBC_00458. The sequence continues at coordinate 1,605,639 of NZ_CP107904.1, read as the reverse complement.
GGCACCGCGACGCTGTTCGGGCCGGGCCGCGACCCGCACGGGCCGGAGGTGGCGGCGCTGGTCGACTACTACCGCCGGGCCGCCGGCGAGCACCCGGACTGGGACGAGTACCGGTCGGTGATGGTCGCCGACCGGCGGGTGCTGATGGTGCTGAAGGTCGAGCGCGTGTACGGCGAGGAGCTGGCCTGACGGTCCTTCGGCCGGGCTGCCCGGGGGACACTCCGGGGCCGGGGCGGACGGACCCTGGGGCCGGGAGCACGGTCCCGGCCCGGCCGCGGACCGGACCCGGCTCCCGGTGGCGGGGTCGTCCTGCGCGCGGACGTGTCGGCGGGGCGCCGCGTGGTCCTCTGGAAACCGGCCGGGGAACCCCGGAGAGCCTTCCAGCACAGGAGTCCGTTCCGTGAACGAGTACGCAGCGCACCCGTCCGCTTCGCCCCGGCGCCGTCCGGGCAGTCCTCATCGCAGGACCCTCGCGGCGGCGGTCGTCGTGGCCGCCGTCGCCGTGGCGGCGGGTGTGCTGGTCCCGCCGGCGAACGCGAGCACCCGGCCCGACGGCGCGCCGTCGGCGACCGCCACCGCGGGGCCCACCACGGGGCCCACCGCCGGATCCGCCGCCGAGGAGACCGTCACCGCCGAGTCCGCCGCCCCGTCGGCGGACGTCTCGGCCGCCGCCCGGCCGGACACCGTCCAGCAGCGCCTGGAGCGACTGGTGCGCGAGGACGGCGTGCCCGGCGTGCTCGCCGCGGTCAAGGGCCGCGACGGCCGCACCCGCAACCACACCGCCGGGGTCGGCGACCTCGCCACCAGGGCCAAGGTCCCCGTCGACGGGCAGGTGCGGATAGGCAGCAACACCAAGACCTTCACCGCCGTGGTGGTGCTCCAGCTGGTCGGCGAGGGCAAGGTGGCGCTGGACGCGCCCGTCGACACCTACCTGCCGGGCCTGGTGCGCGGCGACGGCATCGACGGGCGGAACATCACCGTCCGCCAGCTGCTCCAGCACACCAGCGGCCTCCCCGAGTACGTGGACCGCGAGGCCGCCCTCGGCGACAAGGACCGCTACGTCGAGCCCCGCGACCTGCTCGACCGGGCGCTCGCCGGGAAGGCGCACTTCGCGCCGGGCACCAAGTGGGAGTACAACAACACCAACTACCTGCTCGCGGGCCTGATCATCCAGAAGGTCACCGGCCGGCCGGTCGGCGAGGAGATCAACCGGCGCGTCGTCGAACGGATCGGGCTGCGGCACACCTACTTCCCCGTCCCGGGCGACCGGACCATCCGCGAGCCCCACCCCAAGGGCTACGCCCGGGCGACGGAGGGCGGGCCGCTGCGCGACTACACCGAGCTGGACCCCTCCTGGGGCTGGGCCGCGGGCGCGATGGTCTCCACCACCGGCGACCTCAACCGGTTCTTCACCGCGCTGCTCGGCGGCCGGGTCCTCGCCCCCGCGCAACTGGCGGAGATGCGCACCACCGTGCCCGCCCCCGAGATCGGCCCCGGCATCGGCTACGGGCTCGGTCTGACGAGCACGCCGCTGTCCTGCGGCGGCCTCGCCTGGGGCCACGGCGGCACGATCCCCGGCTACCGGACCGGCGGCGGCGTCACGGACGACGGCCGGGCCGTCAGCATCGCGGTGACCGTCCTTCCGACGCGCGAGATCGACGAGCACGTGGAGGCGCTGGTGGACTCGGCCCTCTGCCGCTGAGTCGGAGGCCCGGCCCGGCGTGGCCCGGCCCGGTGCGGCTCGGCCCGGTGCGGCTCGGGCCGCACCGGGCCGAGGCCGGTTCCGCGGCGGGCCCGCCGCTGCGGTCACCACCGGGCGCGCCGTCCGGCCCGGCGGTGGCTGGATCGCCCGGCTGGCCCCGACAGCGGCCCCGGTACGCGGGGCCGCGATCCCGGGACCGGGGGCACCCCGGGCCCGGGACACCTCAGGCGGACGGCCCGCCCGCGGACGAGGGCGGGAGCGGCAGGCCCGCCGCCACCTGGAACCCGCCGCCGTCGAGACCCCCGACCGTCAGGCTGCCGCCGTGCAGGGCGACGCGTTCGCGCATGCCGGTGAGGCCGTAACCTCCCCGGTGCCCACGGGCCCCCGCCGGTGCCTTCGCCCCCGCGGGGCCTCCGGCGCCGACCAGGACCCCGGCGCCGCCCGCGGCCCCGACACCGACCGGGACCCCGGCGCCGTCGTCCTGCACCTCGACGGCGATCTCGTCGGCCCGGTAGGTCAGCCGGACGCGCGCCCGGGTCGGACCGGCGTGCTTGCGGGTGTTGGTGAGCGCCTCCTGCACGATCCGGTACACCGTCAGCCCCACGCTCGGCGGCAGCGGACGCTCCTCGCCGTGCACGGTCAGCTCGGTGGGCAGCCCCGCGCGTTCCGACTCCTCGACGAGGCGCCGCAGATCGCCGACGCCCGGCTGGGGGGCGGCGGGGGACTCCTCTGGCTCGTCGCCGGCCCGCAGCACGTCGAGCAGCTGGCGCATCTCGCGCAGCGCCATCCGCCCGGACCCCTCCAGCGAGACCAGCGCCTCCCGCACCACCTCGGTGTCGCGGTCGAGGTTGGCCCGGGCACCGCCGGCCATCAGCTGCATGGTGGTGATGTGGTGGGCCACGATGTCGTGCAACTCCCGTGCGATGCGCCGGCGTTCGTCGGCCACCGCCCGGTCGGCCAGCAGCGTGCGCTTGATCGCCATCTCACGCTGCCAGCGACTGGCGGCGAGGGCCGAGCCGACCACCAGGGCGACCGCGAACGAGACGCCGCCGAGGTCCGCGGCCGGCGGTGGCAGGATCCGGCCCTGGCCGACCAGCGGGACGACGACCGCCGTCAGGGCGCCGGGCACGATCACGGCGGCGCGTCCGGTCCGGGTGGCCAGGAACAGGGCCACCGCGATCGTGGTGTTGAAGTGGTGCGCCATCGGTGCGGTCAGGCTCTGCACCAGGCTCACGGCCAGGACGGCCGCCAGGACGGCCGGCGGATGGCGGCGGTGGGCGAGCAGGGGCAGGCCCGCGAGGGCGGCGAGGAACAGCCCGAGCGAGGTGACCGGCAGGCCCTCGGCGGCGCCGAGCCCGTAGCCGAACAGGTCCATCGCGGTCGCCCCGGTGGCGATCAGCGCGTCGTTGCGCGTCCAGAGCGGGTCGTCGGCGCTCCGCGGGAGCCGGGCGGGCGGTCGGTGTGTCGCCATGGGGTGGGGCCTTCCCTCGGTCGGCGCCTTGCGGGCCGTCCCGGGGCGTGGCGACCGTCGTCGTCGGCGCCATCCTCCCATCGGCATGTGGTGCGGAGCTGGGACCGGGTGCCGATTCCGGCCCGGGACCGGGGTCCGGCCCGCCTCCTCGGCGGGGACCGTGGTTCCCCTCGACCGCCCACGGGCCCGCCCCCGGCGGGGCCCGTCGGAGCCACCCCGGTCGGGGCGGCTCCTGGCGGGCCCCGAACCCTTGCGCCGGGACCCCGCCCCCGTGCTCGCCCCCGCGCCGGCCGCCGGTAGCGCCCGCGCCGCCCGGGTCGGTGGTGGTGGTCGGGTGGTTCGTCGTGGGCGGGTTGCGCGTCTTCGTCGTGTCCAGCGCCTCGGGTCAGCCGCCCGCGCCGCCGGTAGTGCCCGCGCCGCCGGTAGTGCCCGCGCGGCTCGCGTCGGCCGCCGTGACCGGGCGGTACATCGTGGTGACGGCACCGAAGCCGAGCAGCGTGCGCAGGTAGGGCGTCCGCTCGGTCCGGGCGGCGGTGAAGCCCTGTCGTTCGTAGAGGGCGCGGGCGCGCGGGTTGACGTCGATGACGTCGAGCCGGACGCGCCGGCAGCCGGCTTCGGCGGCGACGGCGGCGACCTCGGCGAGGAGCAGGCCGCCGATGCCGAGGCCGCGCTGCGCCGCGTCCACCGCGATGCCGTCCATGACGAGCTCGCCCGGTTCCGGGGTGCGCTCGAACAGGGCGAGGACGGCGAGCCTGGGGAGGCTGCGGAAGAGCCCGTACGCGGCGAGGACGTCGCCGGCGTCGCCGCCGGTCAGCCCGTGTCCGCCGAGCTGGTACCCGGCCACGCCGACGACCCGCCCGCCGTGGACGGCGACGATGCCGCGGTCGTGGTGGAGGTGTTCGGCGATGAAGGCGCGTCCGGCCTCGGGCGGGTTGAGGGCCGGGCCGAGTTTGCGGCCGAAGGCCTCCCAGTAGAGCGCCGCCACCCGCCGTTCGCTGCCGACCGGGACGGCGCGCAGCACCGCGGGTCGGCCGCCCTCTGCCGGATTCCTGTCGTTCGGCGTCATCGCGGCGCCCCTCTCGTCGAGCCGGTCGAGCTTGCGCGATCAATCATATAACGTTCATGCTCGAAACGAGAGTTTCCAATGCGATAGTTTCTGGAGGGGATCCATGGGCGACCACAGGGGTGAGACCGTCGGCCGCGCGGTGCAGGGGGAGGGCGGGGCCGGGACCGGGGGCCGGAACGGACCGGCCAGGCTGGCCGACGTCGACGCGCTGCGCGGGTTCGCGCTGTTCGGCATCCTGACCGTCAACATCACCTACCTCGCCTCCGCCTACCACGGCACCGGCGTGGACGAGCCGGGGTTCGGCTCGCCGCTCGACACCGGCGTCCGGCTGCTGGTGGCGCTGCTGTTCGAGGCCAAGTTCTTCCTGCTGTTCTCGTTCCTCTTCGGCTACAGCTTCACCCTCCAGCTCGACTCCGCCGAACGGCACGGCGCCCGCTTCACCCCGCGCTTCCTGCGGCGACTGGCCGGGCTGTTCGCCCTCGGGGTGCTGCACGCGGTGGTGCTGTTCCCCGGGGACATCCTCACCACGTACGCCGTGCTCGGGCTGGTCCTGCTCGCCCTGCGCCGGATCCGGCCGGCGACCGCCGTGCGCACGGCGGTCGTCCTGTTCACCGTCACCTCGGCCGCGTACGGGTTGCTCGCGCTGGCGCTGCGGGGCGCCGACGGGGGCGACCGGGCCGCGGCCGCGGCCGCGGCCGACGCGCAGCGGGCCACCGAGGCGCTGCGCGGCGGGCTCGGCCCGGTGATCGGGGCCCACCTCGACCAACTGCCGGACGTGGTCTTCCTGCTGGCCTTCTTCCAGGCCCCGGCGGCGCTCGCGGCCTTCCTGCTCGGGCTCGCCGCCGGCCGGCACCGGGCCCTGGCCGACCTCGGCCGGCACGACCGGACGCTGCGCCGGATCCAGGCCTGGGGCTTCCCGGTCGGGCTGCTCGGCGCGGCGGTGTACACGTACTCGGCGCTGCGGCACCCCGGCGCCTCCGCCCAGGTGTTCGCACTCGGGGTGGACGTGGTCACCGCGCCGCTGCTGGCCGCCGCCTACGCGGCGACCGTGCTGCGGACCGCCCGGGGCCGGTTCGGCCGGCGGATGGTCGCGGTGCTGGCACCGGCCGGGCGGATGACCCTGACCAACTACCTGACCCAGTCGCTGGTCTGCGTCCTGGTGTTCACGGGTGTCGGTGCCGGGCTGGTCGGCAGGGTCCCGCCGCCGGGCGTCGCACTGATCGGCGTCGTGCTGTTCGCGGCCCAGGCGGTGTTCTGCCGCCGGTGGCTGGCCCGCCATCCGTACGGACCGGTGGAGTGGCTGCTGCGCGCGGCCACCACCCTCACCCGGCCGCGCTGGCGCGGTGCGGCGGACGGGGCGCCGGGCGTGCCGGGGATGCCGGGCGTCACTGCGGTGCCGGTGCCGGTGCCGGTGCCGACGGACGGGCGCTCGGCGGCGAGGGCCGCAGCCGGGCCGCCGTCCGAGCCGTCGCCCGGGCGGCCGCCCGAGCCGTCGTCCGAGCCGTCGTCCGGGCCGTCGTCCGGGCCTCCGGCCCTCGGCTGACGCCGGGCGGTCCCGTGCGGTGCGGGTGCGATCCGGCCGTGGAGGGCGGGGCGGCCCGACCCCGCCGCCCCGTACCGCCGCCTCCTCCTCCCGCGACCCGCCCGGGCGCGGGGGGCGGCGGTGTCCGGTGACGGTCCGTCACGGTCCTTCGTCCGGAGGTCCGGTCCCCGTCGTGCGGACCCGCGGGCGGGCCGGCGGGGTCCGCGCGACCGGGTGGTTTCGATCATGGGCGACTAAGCTGCCGCCCCGTCAAGCCCTCGCGAAGCCCTCGCGACGGGCGGTTCGGAACGAGGGCGGGAGCCAGGACATGATGGGACCGGCGCATTCGCTGTCGGGCGCGGCGGCGTGGTTGGGCGCAGGGGCGATCGCGGCGGGGCTCGGCGAGCCGATGCCGTGGCCGGTGCTGCTGGCGGGCGCGCTGATCTGCGCGGGCGCCGCACTGGCGCCTGACCTCGACCACAAGGCAGCGACCATATCCCGGGCGTTCGGCCCGGTGTCGCGGATCCTCTGCGAGGTGATCGACAAGCTCTCGTACGCCGTCTACAAGGCGACCCGCAGCAAGCACGACCCGCGCCGATCGGGCGGTCACCGGACGCTCACCCACACGTGGGTCTGGGCGGTGCTGTGCGGGGCGGGCGCGTCCGCCGTCACCGTGTACGGCGGACGGTGGGGCGTGCTGGGGGTGCTCTTCGTCCACATGGTGCTGGCGATCGAGGGGCTGCTGTGGCGGCACGCCCGGGTCTCCAGCGACGTCCTGGTCTGGCTGCTCGGCGCGACCAGCGCGTGGATGCTGACGTACGTCCTGGACAAGCCGGGCAACGGCTCGCTCTGGCTGTTCGACCAGCCCGGCCAGGAGTACCTGTGGATCGGCCTGCCGATCACCCTCGGCGCGCTGGTGCACTGCCTGGGCGACGCGCTGACCGTGTCGGGCTGCCCGGTGCTCTGGCCGATACCGATAGGCCGCAGGCGCTGGTACCCGCTGGGCCCGCCGAAGGGGATGCGCTTCCGGGCCGGCAGCTGGGTGGAGCTGAAGGTGCTGATGCCGGTCTTCATGGGTGCGGGCGGCCTCTGCGCGGTCGGCGCGCTGGGGTACTTCGGCTGACGGCGGTGGAGTCCGCGGTGGTGTCGCGGGCGGGGCCGACCCCCGCGCACATCACCCGGGCCGACCGCGCTCCGGCGGCTCGACGTCCACAGGAGTGCTCCCCGCGGGTGCGGGGGGCGACGGTTCACGAGTCCCGACCGCGAACGGTCCCGCGATCCCGTCCGATCCACGCGATCGGGCGGGATCCCTGCGTTGTGCGGGCGCGTGCGGGCTTGTGCGGGCCGGTCCGGGGCCGCGTGTGCGCCCGGGATCCCGGCTCCCGGCGGTCCGGCGGCCCGGCGGGCGGGGGCCGGGCGGGCCTCAGACCCCTGGAGTGCCTGCACTGGATACCCCTGAGGGGTATTGAAGCAAGGGGGCGAAGGCTTGCGATGCATACCCCCTAGGGGTATAAAGGAATCACCGCCGCCGATACCCCCACCTGGTATCGGCGGCCCACCACCACCGGAGGAACCCCGTGTGCTGCTCCACCGAAGGCACCTGCTCGACCGCCACCGCCACCACCGCTGGTAGTGCCACCGCCACCGCAGCGATCGAGGAGGCGCCCGCCACCACCGTCTACGCCGTCGCCGGGATGACCTGCGGCCACTGCGAGCAGGCGGTCGGCAAGGCGGTCTCCGCGCTGCCCGGCGTCACCGCCGTCCGCGTCGACGTCGCGGCCGGCCGGGTGACGGTCTCGGCCGGGGCCGCGCTCGACGAGGAGGCCCTGCGCGCCGCCGTCGACGACGCGGGCTACGAGCTGACCGGCCGGGCCTGACCTCCGCGCCCGCCCGCCGCCGGGGCTCGGGTACTACCCCCAGGGGGTACCCGGCCCCGACCCGGCCCACCCGGCCCACCCGGCCGCACCGCCTCCACCACCCGCTCCGCGCAGCGCCCCACCACTCCGCTCGACGACCACGAGGAGAGCCCAGATGAGCACCCAGGCCCCCGCCTCCACCGAGGTGGAACTCCGGATCGGCGGCATGACCTGTGCCTCGTGCGCCGCCCGGATCGAGAAGAAGCTCAACCGGATGGGCGGCGTCACCGCCACCGTCAACTACGCCACCGAGAAGGCCAGGGTGACCGTCGACGGTGCCGGCGTCGCGGTCGCCGATCTGATCGCCACCGTCGAGGCCACCGGCTACACCGCCGTCCTGCCCCGGCCCGCCGGCGCCGGGCCGCAGGCCGCCCCGGGCGCGGGCGGGACGCCCGAGGCGGCCGAAGCGCCCGAGGCGGCCGGAACACACGGAGGGGCGGGCGCCGGGCCGACCGGCCGGGCGGCGGACGAGCTCGAACCGCTGCGCCGCCGCCTGGTCACCGCGCTCGCGCTGGCCCTCCCGGTGGTCGCCATGGCGATGGTGCCGGCCCTCCAGTTCGACAACTGGCAGTGGCTCTCGCTCACCCTCGCCGCGCCCGTCGTCACCTACGCCGCCTGGCCCTTCCACCGCGCCGCCTGGACCAACCTCAAGCACGGCGCCGCCACCATGGACACCCTGGTCTCGCTCGGCACGGGCGCCGCGTTCCTCTGGTCGCTCTGGGCCCTGTTCTTCGGCCACGCCGGGATGCCCGGCATGCGGCACGGCTTCGAGTTCACCGTCGCCCGCGGCGACGGCTCCTCGAACATCTACCTGGAGGCCGCCGCCGGGGTCACCGCCTTCATCCTGGCGGGCCGCTACTTCGAGGCCCGCTCCAAGCGCTCCGCCGGGGCCGCGCTCAAGGCGCTGCTGGAACTCGGGGCCAAGGACGTCACCGTGCTGCGGGACGGCGTCGAGGTCCGCGTCCCGACCGCCGGACTGGCGGCCGGTGAGCGGTTCGTGGTCCGCCCGGGCGAGAAGATCGCCACCGACGGGGTGGTGGTCGAGGGCGCCTCGGCGGTGGACGCCTCGATGCTGACCGGCGAGTCGGTGCCGGTCGAGGTCGCGGTCGGCGACGCCGTCACCGGTGCGACCGTCAACGCCGGCGGCCGGCTGGTGGTCGAGGCCACCCGGGTCGGCGCCGACACCCAGCTCGCCCGGATGGCCCGGCTGGTCGAGGACGCGCAGAACGGCAAGGCCGCCGCCCAGCGGCTCGCCGACCGGATCTCCGCCGTCTTCGTGCCGATCGTGATCCTCCTGGCGCTGGCCACCCTCGGCTACTGGCTCGGCACCGGCGAGGGCTGGACCGCCGCCTTCACCGCCGCCGTCGCCGTGCTGATCATCGCCTGCCCGTGCGCCCTCGGCCTGGCCACCCCGACCGCCCTGCTGGTGGGCACCGGGCGCGGCGCCCAGCTCGGCATCCTGATCAAGGGGCCCGAGGTGCTCGAATCGACCCGCCGGGTCGACACCGTCGTGCTGGACAAGACCGGCACCGTCACCACCGGCCGGATGACCCTGCTCGCCGTCCACACCGCGGACGGGACCGGGGAGACCGAGGCGCTGCGGCTGGCGGGCGCGCTGGAGCACGCCTCGGAGCACCCGATCGCCGCCGCCATCGCCGGCGCGGCGGCCGAGCGGACCGGCCCGCTGCCCGCCGTCGAGGGGTTCGAGAACGTCCCGGGGCTCGGGGTGCAGGGCGTCGTGGACGGTCACGCCGTGGTCGCCGGCCGGGAGGCGCTGCTGGCCGACTGGGCGCAGTACCTGCCGCCCGTGCTCGCCGAGGCGAAGCGCGCGGCCGAGGAGGCCGGGCGGACCGCCGTCGCGGTCGGCTGGGACGGCGAGGCACGGGCCGTCCTGGAGGTCGCCGACGCGGTCAAGCCGACCAGCGCCGAGGCCGTCGCCCGGCTGCGGAAGCTCGGCCTGCGCCCGGTCCTGCTGACCGGGGACAACCGGGCGGTCGCGCACGCGGTCGCCGCCGAGGTCGGCATCCCGGCGGAGGACGTGATCGCCGAGGTGCTCCCGCAGGACAAGGTGGCCGTCGTCCGACGGCTGCAGGCCGAGGGCCGGGTCGTCGCCATGGTCGGCGACGGGGTCAACGACGCCGCCGCGCTCGCCCAGGCCGACCTCGGCCTGGCCATGGGCACCGGCACCGACGCGGCCATCGAGGCGAGCGACCTCACCCTCGTCCGGGGCGACCTGCGCTCGGCGGCCGACGCCATCCGGCTCTCCCGCCGCACCCTGGCCACCATCAAGGGCAACCTGTTCTGGGCGTTCGGCTACAACGTCGCGGCACTCCCGCTGGCCGCCGCCGGACTGCTCAACCCGATGATCGCGGGGGCGGCGATGGCCTTCTCCTCGGTCTTCGTGGTCGGCAACAGCCTCCGGCTCCGCACCTTCCGCTGACCCGGCCCGCTCACGCGGACCCCACGGCCCCGCCCGCCCCGCCCGCCCCGTCCGCCCCGGACCACCCGGTTCCGGGGCGGACGGGGCGGGCGGGGCCGTCGGCTGTCCGGGACTGACCCGACGAGGGGACTCCGCCGGAGACGTTCCCGCAGGTGGCGGCCCCGGTCGCATAGCCTGCGCCTGGCCGTCGGCCCGGCGGCACGCGACTTCGGGGACGTGGACAGGGGTGCAGGGTGGCTTCGTCGGGTGCGGGTGAGGCGGGCGACCAGGGTGCGGGTCGCGCCGCGCCGGGAAGGGTCCCGACGCCGGGGGAGCCGCCGTCGGCCCGGCAGCGGTTCCGGTCCTGGCTGCTGGAGGGCCTCGCCGACCGGGCCAAGCAGCACCCGGGACCGCACGCCCAGCTCCCCGTCGAGCAGGGGCGCCCCTGGTGGCGCGTGATGTGCCTGACCGGCCTCGACTACTTCTCCACCCTCGGCTACCAGCCGGGCATCGCCGCCCTCGCCGCCGGCCTGCTCTCCCCGGTGGCGACCATCGTACTGGTCGCCGTGACACTGTTCGGCGCACTGCCGGTCTACCGCCGGGTCGCCCGGGAGAGCCCGCACGGCGAGGGGTCGATCGCCATGCTGGAGCGGCTGCTCTCGTTCTGGCAGGGCAAGCTGTTCGTCCTCGCCCTGCTCGGCTTCGCGGCCACCGACTTCATGATCACCATCACGCTGTCCGCCGCCGACGCCACCGCCCACATGGTCGAGAACCCGCACCTGACCGGCACGCTCGCCGGTCGGCAGGTCGTGGTGACGCTGGTCCTGGTCGCCCTGCTCGGCGGCGTCTTCCTCAAGGGCTTCAGCGAGGCGATCGGGCTGGCCGTCGTGCTCGTCGGGGTCTACCTCGCGCTCAACGTGGTCGTCGTGGTCAACGGCCTCTACCACGTGGTCGAGTCCCCGGACCTGGTGACCGACTGGACGGACGCGCTCACCGCCGAGCACGGCAACGTGGTCGCGATGATCGGCGTCGCGCTGGTCACCTTCCCCAAACTGGCGCTCGGCCTCTCCGGCTTCGAGACCGGCGTCGCCGTGATGCCGCACATCGAGGGCGACCCGGACGACACCGAGGAACGCCCCACCGGCCGGATCCGCGGCGCGCGCAAGCTGCTCACCACGGCGGCACTGATCATGAGCGTCTTCCTGATCACCACCAGCTTCATCACCACCCTGCTGATCCCGAAGGCGGCCTTCGAACCGGGCGGCGAGGCCAACGGCCGCGCGCTCGCCTACCTGGCGCACGAGAACCTGGGCAGCGCCTTCGGCACCGTCTACGACCTCTCCACGATCCTCATCCTCTGGTTCGCCGGCGCCTCCGCGATGGCCGGCATGCTCAACCTGCTGCCCCGCTACCTTCCCCGCTACGGGATGGCCCCGCACTGGGCGCGCGCCGTGCGCCCGATGGTGATCGTGCTGACCCTGATCGCCTTCCTGGTCACCTGGATCTTCGACGCCAGCGTCGACGCCCAGGGCGGCGCGTACGCGACCGGCGTCCTCGTGCTGATCTCCTCGGCCGCGATCGCCGTCACCATCGCCGCCCGCAAGGCCCGGCAGCGGGGCTGGACCATCGGCTTCGCGGTGATCGCGGCGGTCTTCGTCTACACCACGGCACTCAACGTCGCCGAGCGGCCGGACGGCGTGAAGATCGGCGCCTGCTTCATCGCCGCGATCGTGCTGGTCTCACTGCTCTCGCGGCTCAAGCGGGCCTTCGAGCTGAGGGTCACCGACGTCGTCCTCGACGAGGCCGCCGAACGCTTCGTCCGCGACTACACCCACCGGCCGCTGCGGCTGATCGCCAACGAGCCGCACCGCCGGGACCTCGCGGAGTACCAGGAGAAGAAGCGTCAGATCCGTACCGACAACGACATCCCCGCCGAGGACGACCTCGTCTTCGTCGAGGTGACGATCCGCGACCCGTCGGAGTTCGAGTCCGTCCTGACCGTCCACGGCGAGGTGCTGCACGACCGCTACCGGGTGCTCACCCTGGAGAGCTCCAGCGTGCCCAACGCGCTGGCCGCCCTGCTGCTCACCGCCCGGGACCGGACCGGGCAGCAGCCGCACATCTACTTCGAGTGGACCGAGGGCAACCCCTTCGCGCAGTTCCTGCGGTTCTTCCTGTTCGGCCAGGGCGAGGTCGCGCCGGTCACCCGCGAGGTGCTGCGCGAGGCCGAACCCGACCGCTCGCGGCGTCCGCGCGTCCACGTGGGCTGAGGTCGCCGGGGGCCGGCGGCCCGGCCGCCGCCTCCCGGCCGTCTCCTGCCGCCTCCGCGCCGCCGTCTCCCGCCGCCCCGGGTGGCGGGCCCGTCCGGCGGACCGGGGCCGGGGCGTGCGCGGGTCTTGTGCCGACGGGTTGTCAGGTGCATAGCATGGCGGATCATCGGTCCTCCCCCTCAGAGGAGCAACTCCCGTGCGCAACCGAAGGTTCGGCTCGATCGTCCTCACCGGAGCCCTGGCCCTCGCGGCCCTCGGTGCCGTCCCGGCCGCGAGCTCCGCCGCCGAACCGGCCGCAGGAGCGGCCGCCGGACCGGGCGCCGGTGCGCGCCACCGGGTCGAGGTCTTCGGCGAGGACGGCCCGGCCGGCCACACCACCGTGCCCGACGCCTCCCCGTACCTCGCCGGAGCCCGCCCGGGCCTCGCGCCCGCCGCCGGGGACGGCGAGGTCACGCCGGTCCTGCGCAACGGCGGGACCGCGGAGAAGCTCGACGTCGTCGTCATCGGCGACGGCTACACCGCCTCCGAGCAGGCGAAGTTCCAGGCCGACGCCGTCGCGAAGTGGCAGGAGATGAGCGCCGTCGAGCCGTACGCGGCCTACCGCGGCCTCTTCAACGTCTGGGCCGTCGCCACCGTCTCCACCGAGTCCGGCGTCACCGGGGACCCGGACCGCGCCACCGTCCGCAACACCGCGCTGGGCTCCTACTTCTGGTGCGAGGACATCGAGCGACTGCTCTGCGTCGACACCGGTGCGGTCGAGAAGTACGCCGCCAAGGCGCCCCAGGCCGACCTCGTCCTCGTCGTCGCCAACACCGCCAAGTACGGCGGCGCCGGCTACAACGTGGCGTCCCCGCTCGGCTACGACGGCATCGCCACCGTCGCCGGGGGCAACGCCAAGTCCGGGCAGATCGCCGTGCACGAGACCGGCCACTCGCTGGGCAAGCTCGCCGACGAGTACTTCTACGAGGGCTCCGACACCTACCCGGCCGAGGAGGGGGAGCCGGGCGAACCCAACATCAGCACCCGCACCGCCGACCGGCTCGCCCGCGAACACGCCAAGTGGTACCGCTGGATCGGCCGGACCTCGCCCGACGGGGGCGTCGTCGGCGCGTACGAGGGGGGCGGCTACTACCCGAAGGGGCTCTACCGGCCGACCGAGAACTCGATCATGCGCTCGCTCGGCCGCGAGTTCAACCTGCCCGGCCGCGAGGCGATGATCGCCGGCTTCTACCGGCATGCCGTCCCGCTCACCAGCCCCACCCCCGCCGGCACCCCGCTGACCAGGGCCGACCGGCTCACCCTCGGCCTCCCGGTCGCGGGCACCACCGTCCGGTGGTCCCTGGACGGCCGCGAGCTCCCGCAACTGCGCGGCCGCACCACCGTCGACCTCGCCACCGTGCCGCTCCCCGGGCCGCGCGGCCGCGTCCACACCCTCACCGCCACCGCCACCGACCCGACGCCCGCCGTCATCGACCCCGCCCTCCGGAGCAGGCTCACCGCCACCCTCTCCTGGCCGGTCACCCGCTGACACCGCGACGCCGCTGACACCGCGACGCCGCCCGGGCGCACCTCCCGGGCACGCCGCCGCGCAGGAAGTCGGCCGGTCCGACTTCCTGCGCGGGATGGTGGGCCGGGGCCGGGGTCAGACGGCCGCCGAACGCCGCGCGCTGATCCGGAGGGGAGGACCTACGTCGGACCGGAGCCGGGGGAGTTGCCGCGCTGCCTGCGCTCCCGTCGGTTCGTCGGCACGTTGCGCCGTCTGCCGCGCCCCCCGAAGCGCCAGCCCGCCGGGGGAAGGCGGGTGAGGTCGGCCAGCATCCGTACGGCCTGGGCCGTCTCGTGGTGATCGGCCCCGAGTACGCGTCGACGTGCCGCGACCACCTTCTCCATCTCGATTCGGGCGACACCGGGGAATCCCAGAGTCGCCCAGCAGATGGCCCAGTTGTAGTGGGTCCTCAGCGTCGACGGATGATCGGCTCCCAAGCGGGCCTGTTACTCCTTGAGGATCTGTTCCCATTCCCGGTGGGCCTCGGAGTGCTGTCCGCGCTGGGCCTTGATGTGAACCATCTCGTGCCTGGTCGAGAGCACATCCGCCGTGCGGTCCTGGAGCCGCTGGGTCCGGTACTCCTCGTCCACGGTTCGGAGGGTCTTCTCCGCTTGGTCGAGCTCGCCGAGCTCGACCAAGATCTGGCCTATCTGATGCATGGTCTGGAGCGTGTTGCGATGGCCCTTCCGGAGTACGTCCTGTTCGGTGAGGTGGATGTCCACGAACTCGGCGAGCGCCCGCATCAGGTTCCCTTCGATCCCGTGGAGGGACGCGAGATCGTAGCGGGTGACTAGGACGGAGGGGTGCCACGGCGGCAGGAAGCCGGTCTGCATCCGCAGGACCTTGACGAGTAGCTTTCGGGCTTGGTCGAGACGGCCCCGATGCCACAGGATGACCCCCAGTTCATGGCGGATGACGGCGCGGGTGAAGGGCGCGAACTGGAAGTCCTCCGAGAGTCGCACTGCTCGCCGGGAGTGCTGTTCTGCCTCCTTGAGCCTGCCCGATTCCCTGAGGATGGTGGCAAGGTGGTGATGAGCCTGCGCCCCGAGCTGGATGAATTCGGGAGATTCCTCGATCTCGCGGCACAAGTCCCGCGCCATCCGCTCTCCCGATTCGAGGAAGCCGCGCTCCGCGTGGATCGCGATGGACAGCTCGCGGGCCATGAACGCTTGGAACCGGGTGGCCGCGCTCGCCCCGGTCGAGCCCTCCGCCAGACGGCAGGCCTCTGCGGCCAGCGCGTCGGCCTCCTCCAAGTGGGACATGTGCCACGACCATTCCGCACAGTTGTACTCGACCGCGAAACGGATCCGGTCGCTGGGCCGGAAGCCGTCCATCCGCCCGCGGAGGGACATCGCAGACCTGTACGCGGTCTCGTATTGGCCGGACATCCTCAGGTACCTGCTCAGGTATGTGTGAGTGCCCACCACTGTGTCGAACAGCCCGTCGCAGGAGACGGGAAGGCGGTCCACCATCGACATGAGGTGAGGGAGCGCCAGCTGCCAGTAGCTCGCGGTCGCCTTCGTGCCCCACACGCCTCTGAGCGACCCGAGGCATCGGGCGGCGGCCTCCCAACTGCGGGTGCGGTCCGGGGAGCGTTCCAACTGCACGGCATTCACTTCGGAGACCAACGGGTGCACGACGATGCACTTGTGCGTCTGGTCGTCACTGGCCCACTGGTAGAAGGACTCGCCCTCCAGCGGGTTGGTCACGGGGTTCTCGTCGACGATGTCGATCAGTCCGACGGCGCTGAGGGCCCTCAGCGCGCGCCTCACGACGAGATCATCCCAGGGGCCGTCGTCCGCTCCGTGCGTCCTGGAGAAGACCTTCGGTGAGATCAGTGCCAGCGGGACGGGTCGTGCGGCCCAGCACGACAGGACCCGCATGATCGACCGAACGTGCGGGATGCCTTGCTGCTCCAGGGCGTCGAGCGACACCTCCCAGGTCCGCATGACCAGGCTTCGGGCGTCGTCCTCGGTGGGCGGGCGTAGGGACGCGGAAGCAGCGTGGTCGACGACGTTCCCGAAATCGCGGTCGAGAGCGCTCCGGAAGGCCGCGAAGTCAGGCAGGGAGGAGAGCGGCTGGGACACGCAGCACCCGGCGAGGCGAAGGGCGAGCGGAATGCCTCCCAGCCGTTCGGACAGGGCGCGGGCAGCCTCGCGTTCGGCGGAGTCCGCCTCACCCCTGTCGGCAAGATCGAGCAGCATCCGGGCACCGGAGTGGGGGTCCAGCGGTTCGAGTCTCACCATCCGGGCCTGGGCCGGCCACAGATCGGTGCTTCCGTGGCGGGTGGTGACCAGGACTCCCCCGGAGGCGGACGCGTCAAGCCAGCCCGGTCCCAGTTCCCGCTCGATCTCGACTGGATCGTCGGCACTGTCGAACACCAGCAACCAGGGCCGGCTGCTCGAATGGAGGGCTTCCCACGCCATGTCCGCGGCGTTCAAACGGCCCGCAGCGACCTCGCGGGCAAGGGTCTCGGGGCCGCCCAGGTGAACGGCGATCTGGTGCAGAGTGGCCATGACGCTGTCGGGGTGCGAGGCCTGGACCCAGAAGACGCGGGCGCCACCGCGGCGGACCGCCTGGGCGATGGTCAGAGCCACCGCGGTCTTTCCGATCCCGCCCATTCCGTGCAGGACGGTGATCTCCCCCCGTAACTGTTGCAGGTCCTGGGTGCCGAGCTCCTTCAACTCGGCCTCGCGGCCGTGGAGTCTGCGGGGTGTCAGTTTGGGCGGCGCGATCGACGCCCTGGCGAACTCCGGTGAAGGCCGATCCGTCAGGTGGACGTTGGCGACATCGGCTCGGACCACCACCTGATCCCGACCGGCCTGGTTGACCTGGCCCGGGCCGGAGGTTCTCGCCATCTGTTTGTAGTGAAAGAGTTCACCGTAGCGGGGAAACAGCGAATGCTCCGATCCTCCGACGACGCACGTGGCGGTCCGACCGCAGGGCCTTCGCCTCGGACCGCGCCTCCGGTGTTGCAGCTGGCCCCCGGCTCAGTGTCCGATGATGTGCTGATCCCGCCCGGCCTGGAAGACGTGGGCGTTGCCGTTGGCCCGGGCGGTCAGCCGGATGCCGCCGGTTCGCGTCCGGCTGCTCTCGGGCGCGGCCTGTGTCAGGGCCCGGTGAAGAGTGCCGATGGTGCTCGGGTCGGTGGCGAACAGCAACGTCAGGCGCTCCTGCCACCAGCCGGCGAGCTCGCGCTCACGATCTTCGTCGCCCTCCTCCTCCGCCCGCATCAGGGCCGTCCGGGTCGCCTCCAGCTGGTGGTCGACTGCGGCAGCCTCGTCAGGGCTCATCCGGTGCCACAGATCGAGTACGGCCTGTTTCGCGTGTTGGAAGGCCCCCGTCGTCAGCAGGGCGACCAGGGTGGTTCCCGCAGTCTGGGCGAAGAGCGTCGGATCCTCTGTCATGCGGTCCCCTCGGTCGCGAGCCGTCACCGTGGACGGCGGGCTCTCAGCTTGACCACGACGGCTGACGTGCAAGGCCACTTGAACGACTTTGATTTGAAAAGTCGCCGATGTGGTGGGTTCGAGGCCGAGTTCGATCGCGCACGGTCGAGTGGTTCCCCTCTCATGACGGAGCCGGGGAACGGGACCGGACGGACTGGAGCGGCCGGCGATCCTGGTTCACGGTGAGGACCGGAGTGGCCCGCGCAGGAAGTCGGCCGGTCCGACTTCCTGCGCGGGATGGTGGGCCGGGGCCGGGGTCAGACGGCCGCGATGACGCACTCGTCGAGGGCGGTGACCGTGGTGAAACCGAGGCGGCGGTAGAGGGAGAGGGCCGTCGGGTGGTCGGCGCGGACGTTGAGGCCGATGTGGTCGGTGGTCCGCGACAGCACCTCGCAGAGGTGGGCGGTGCAGGCGGCGGCCAGCCCCCGGCCGCGGAACTCCGGGTGGGTGGTGACGTTGCCGACCACCGCGACCCGCTGGGCGGGGGAGTGGACGTGCACGCCCGCGGCCGCGACCAGCCGACCGTCCGCGTCCCGGACACCGACGTACGGGCCGGTCGTCAGCATCCGCTCGTCGAACCAGTTGCCCGGGTACCCGGCGGCGAACAGGGCGAGCAGGTCCGCCAGGTCGGACGCGCCCAGCGGCTCGACCCGCCACGCCCCGGCGGCGCCGTCGAGGGCGTCCCGGTCGGTGAGCGCCATCCGCAGCATCGCCGTCCGGTGCTCGACGCGGTACCCGGGGGCGAGCGCCTCCGCCCCGCTGCCCGTGAGGTGGGCGAGGAACCGCTCCGGCAGCACCGGCCGCATCGCCCGCAGCAGATCGGCGAGCCGCCCGTCCCGATCGGGACGCGCGAGGCCGAGCAGGGTCGGCAGCTCCCCGACCCCGTACAGCAGCGCGACCGGGCCGTCCGGGGCGCCCTCCGCACCCTCGGCGCCGTCCGCACCCTCGGCACCGTCCGCACCCTCGGCACCGTCCGTGAGGGAGTACCAGGTGGTGTGCTGCCAGAACGGGTCGTCGAGGTCGCCGAGTTCGAAGAGGTGCAGCTCCGGGTCGTGGCGGAACCGGGCGGCGAGCGCCTCGCGGTCGTTCAGGCTGGTCAGCGGGTGCGGCATCGTGGGCATCCGCCGAGCCTACGCGCCCCGGCGCGCCCGGCGCCCGGCCGTCCCCCCGGCCCGGTCCCCCCGGCCCGTGCCCCGACGGCCCGGGCCCCACTGCCTTCCGCCCCGCTGCCGTCCGGTCCCGCCGGACCGCGGCGTCAGAGGCCGGGCAGCGGCGCATCCGGCACGGCCGGCGCGGGATCGAGCACCGCCCGGAGACGGCCGATGTCCTGCCGCCAGTCCGGGCCCTCGTCCGTCTCGTCCCAGAGCTCGGCGAGCTCCGACTCCTCGGAGACGATCCGGTCCAGGGCGTCGACGGCCAGCGGCCGGAGCTCCGCCGCGAAGACCGGCAGCGCCTCGTCGGGGCCGTAGCTCGTGCTGACCGGCTCACCGCCCCGGCACTGCGCCGCGATCAGGGCGGCCGCGGCCACGGCCTCCACCGCCTCGTCGCAGTCCAGGTAGTCCTCGGCGTCGGTGCCGGCCACCCGGGACAGCGCGCTGCGGACGAGCTCCTCCCGCCCACCCGCCGGGGTTTCGTCCAGGGTGCCGGCGAAGTCCGCGGCGGTGTCGTTCTCGAAGGGACCGATGCCCCAGGTGCCCATGACGGCCTCCTCGTGTCGTTCGAGGGGATCCTGCCACCGGCCACTGACAGTCGGGTCCGGAGGCGGGTCCGGAGGCGGGTCCGGAGCCGGGTCTGGGTCCGGCTCCGGGGCTGGGGGCCGTACCCGCCGCAGACCCGGAGCGGAGGCCCGGTCAGCCCGCGGACACCGACGGGGCGTTGCCGACCGGCCCCAGCAGCCTCCGGAGCCGCCCCGGCGGCAGGCCGGCGGCGCGCCCGACCACCCGGGTCAGGTGCGCCTGGTCGGTGAATCCCAACTCGTGTGCCAGCAGCGCCAGTCGGGTCTCGCCCTCGGTCAGCCGCTCCATGGCAAGCGTGACCCGCAACCGGTTCCGGTACTGGGCGAGGCCCTCGCCGGTGACGGCCCGGAAGGCCCGGCTGAGGTGGTACGGGGAACAGCCGACCGCCCGCCCGAGCTGTTCCAGGCCGAGACCGAGGTCGGCCGCCAGCGCCACCCGCGCCGCGTCCACCACCCGGCGCCGGTCCGCGTCCCGGACCGGCCGACCGCTCGCCACCCGCGCCGGGGCCAGCGCGGTCAGCACCTCGGCGGCCAGCGCCAGGGCGCGCTCGGCGAGTTCGAAGGGGTCCGCGCCGTCCCGCGCCCGGGCGGTCAGCAGCCGCTGCGCCAGCGCCATGGGCGGGGTGGTGAACACCAGGCCCTGCGGGACGCCCGGGTCGCCGCCCAGCAGCGCCGCCACCTGCGGCTCCGAGAGCACCAGCTCGGTGTAGACGTCACCGCCGCACGGGTGCGCGAACTGCTGCTCGCTGTGCATCCGTTCGACGTAGACGCTGGTCGGGTCGAGCAGCTGCTCGACGCCGTCGATCCGGCCCCGGAACAGCCCCCGGCGCACCATCACCAGGCCGAACACGGTGGCCGGCCGCAGCTCCGTCCAGCCGTGCGGCGGGTCCTGGCAGTGCACGTCGGCGACGTACAGGTCGTCGCCGTTCAACAGGCAGGTGCGGTCGACCGGCATGCGCCGCACCCTACTCGCGCGGGCGGCGGCTGTCGCCGGTTGCGCGGGCACGGACGGATCGCGCAAGAAACGACAAGCCGCGGAGCGGGCCGCGGCGGGAGCCTGGGTCCTGCCGGCGCCCCGGACGGGGGTCAGGGCGCCGGCCCGCCCTCCCCGCACGGGTTCCTTCCCGCCCGCTGCGTCCTGCCCCGCCCCGCCCTGCCCTGTTCCGTCCGCCTCCCGTCCGTCCGGAATCCCGAGGAGCCACGGTGAACGACCTGCCCGACCGCCCCGCCCGCCGACAGCTGCTGCGCGGCGCCCTCGCCGCCGCGGGCGCGGCCGCCCTCCTACCCCTCACCGGTCCGCCCGCGCACGCCGCCGAGCCGCCCGCCCGGGCCCCGGAGCCGCCCGCGCGGGACCCGGAGCCCCTGACCGGGGGCGCCGGGCAGCCCGCCCCGGGCGGGACGGTCGTGCGGCGGCTCGGCCGGTACGAAGTGCTGGCGCTGCTGGACGCGCACGGCCCCTTCCCCGGCACCCGCCAGGCCGCCTTCCCGGACGCCGCACCGGCCGACTGGGAGCGGGCCAGGTGCATCGACCCGGCGGCGTTCGGGCCGGGCGACACCTGGGAGCTGGACTTCCGCTGCTTCGCCGTCCGGCGGCCCGGCGGCCGGGTCACGCTGGTCGACACCGGAGTCGGTCCGGTCGGCAGCCCGGCCTCGGGCTGGGCGCCCGTCCCCGGCCGGCTGCCCCGGGCACTGGCCGCCGCCGGGATCGGGCCGGCGGACGTCGAGGCGGTGGTCCTGACCCACCTGCACGAGGACCACTACGGCTGGTCGGTGATGCCCGACGGCGTGCCGGTCTTCCCGAACGCGCGGTACGTGGTGCAGCGCGCCGAGATCGCCGCGCTCGCCCCGACCCGGACGGCGATGACGTACGTCGTGGAGCCGCTGCGCCGGGCCGGTCTGCTGCACGAGGCGGACGGCCGGACGGTGCTCGCGGGCGCCGGTCCCGGCGGGGGGCGCCCCGGCGGGACCGTCACCCTGCTGCCCACGCCCGGGCACACTCCGGGCCACCAGTCGGTCCTGGTCGAGGGCGGCGGCGATCGGGTGCTGGTCACCGGGGACGTGCTGGTCCACGCCGTCCAGCTGGCGGCCCCGGCGGTGCGCTACGCCTTCGAGGCGGATCCGGCGACGGCCCGGCACAGCCGCGAGCGGCTCCTGGACGACGCCCGCCGCACCGGGGCCGTCCTCGCCACCTCGCACCTGAACCGTCCGTTCGTCCGGCCGTGGGGCTGACGGTTGGCGGCTGGCTGCTGATGGCTGTCGGGATCGACGGGATCGACGGGATTGACGGGCGGAACCCTCCCGCCTAATCTCTTCTTCAAGGAAGATAAATCTTCGAGGAAGAGATCTTTCTCGGGGAGCCGTCACGGGAGGGGACCCATGAACGCCCAGATCGACACCGGCACCGGCACCGACGCCCGGGTCGGCGGCGCCGACGCGGCCGACCGTGCCGCCGTCCGCGCCCTGCTGGAGCGCGCCCGCGAGGCGTGGGACCGCGGCGACGGGACCGCCTACGGGGAGCTGTTCACCGCCGACGCGACCGACGTCACCTACGTCGGCACCGTCTACCGCGGCGGCCCCGAGATCGGGCGCGCCCACCAGGCGCTCTTCGAGAGCTTCCTCAAGGGCACCCGGCTGGCGCTGGAGGTCGCCGAGCTCCGCTTCCACGGGCCCGACACCGCCGTGGCGGTCACCGTCGGGGACACCTACAAGGGCCGCCGCCCGGGCAGGCTCGGCAAGGTCGCCACCTACACCCTGGTCCGCGAGCGGGCGGGCGGGGAGGAGGCGGACGGCGAAGCGGTCTGGCGGATCGCCGCCGTCCAGAAGACCGGGCACCGGAGGCTGATGGAGGCGGTCTCCTTCGCCGCCCGGCCGGCCACCCGCCCGGCCGGTCGACCCGCCCGCCACGCCTGCGGCGGCCTGGAGGTGGGGCTCTGAGGATGGGCCGGGGGATCCGTGCTGCTCCTGCGGACGGCCGCCCTCGTCCCGTGGTCCAGGGCCGGAGGGCGCGCGGGTGCCGTACCTGCCGGCGCGGCGGCTCCGCGGCTGCAGGTCGGGTCGGATCGGGTCACTGACCGTAGGCGCGCAGGAAGACGTCGACGGCGGAGTCCGCGACGGTGTCGGGGTCGGCGTCGGGGCGGTACGCGAGTGGGCCGGTGAGCAGGGAGAGGAAGTGCTCGGCGGCGAGCTCCGGGTCGCACGGGCGCAGGCGGCCGGTGAGAGCCAGCCGGGCCAGGCGGTCGGCGAGGGCGGAGCGCAAGCGCAGGGCGGTGCGCTCGCGCACGCTCGTCGCCAGGTCGGGGAACTGTACGGCCTGGGCGGAGGTCAACTGCCGTACGGCGCGGGCGTCCTCGCTGCCGAACGACCGCAGCAGGCCGCGGGCCACGGCCGTGAGCGGGGCGCGCGGATCGCCGTCCCGGGCGGCCTCACGCAGCTCCTCGACGACGGCGAGATCCTGCGTGCCGATCCGGTCGGCGGCGGCCCCGACGGCCTCGCGGTAGAGGCTCTCCTTGTCGTCGAGGTGACTGTAGACGGTCGGCTTGGCCACACCCGACTCCTTCGCGATCTCCTGCACGCACGCCTGCGCGTAGCCGCGCCGTGCGAACACCGTGAACGCGCCGTCCAGGATCGCCTGACGCCGCTCCGTTCGCCCACGGGTCTTGCGCACGGCCCCGGTTGACACTTCTGAACCCATGGGTTCAGTGTAGTGTCGAACCAGCTGGATCGAATTTTTGAACCAGCTGGTTCACTTGAATCGAATGGGGGGAGATGGCGTGATCGTCCACATGCTGCGCTTCGCGTTCAAGGAGACCGCGACGGAGGAGGAACGCGAGCACGTGCTCGCGGTGATGCGGCGCACCGCTTCCGTCGAGTCGGTGTCGTTCTCGACGGTGGGTCAGGACCTCGGTGATCCCGGCGACGGCTTCACCCATGCCTTCTGCGTGGGCATCGCCGACCTGCCGGCCCTGCGGCGCTACATGCACGACCCGGTTCACCTGGCCGGCGACCCGCAGATCATGCCCCACCTGGCCAGGCTCGCCATAGGCCCGGACCTGTCCGACGACATGACGCCGACGCTGGCCCGGGAGATCCTCGCCCTGCACGAGGAGAAGGTCGCGCTCCATCCGGAGTGGGCCGCCGAACTCGGGCCACTGCTGGCGGCCTGAGCCGCGCCGCGCCGGCTGCTTGCGGGGCCGCCCGGCCCGCCTGCCCTCCGGGCGGACGGCTGACATGTGAGGACGGACCCTTGGGCAGGGCCGGGGCGGGGTCCAGTCGTCGAGGGCCGGGAGCGGGCACCGGGGCAACGGAAACGGCCGGCGCCCGGGGGCGCCGGCCGTGTCCCGGTCGTGTCCCGGCCGTCAGAGCGGGAGGGCCAGTTGCTGGCCGGGCCGGATCAGGTCCGGGTCGTCGCCGAGTGCGGCGCGGTTCCGTTCGTACAGCGCCGGCCAGCCGCCGGGGAGCTGGAGCAGGTCGGCGATGCTGTCGAGGGTGTCGTCGTCCCGCACCGTCCAGGTGGCGGGCCGGTCGGCCGGCGGCGGCCCGGCGGGCGTGCCGGAGGCCTCGGAGTCGGGGGCGGCGTCCGACGAGGGGCCGGGTGCGGCGCCGACGGCGTCCGAAGCCTCCACAGCCTCCACAGCCTCCACGGCGTCCGCTGCCTCCGCGGCGTCCGCGGAGGTGGGGGCGAGCGGGCGCTGGCCGTCCCGCCCCGCCCGGGCCCCGCAGACCGGCCACGGTGCGAGGCCGCGCTTCCCGGCGAGGTGGTGGGCCACGGCGATCTGTTCCTCGCGGGTGGCCAGGTCGGCGCGGGGTGCGTAGGCGAGGCCGCCGCTCTCCTTCCAGGTCGGCTGGTCGAACTGGAGGCCGCCGAAGTAGCCGTTGCCGGTGTTGATGTGCCAGTTCCCGCTGCTCTCGCAGGCCGCCACGCGGTCCCAGTCGATGTCCGCCCCCCGGTTCGCGCTCGTTCTTCCTCCCGGGCCCGGTGGCGCGGCGTGCGCCGCTGGGGCGGCGAGGACGGCGGCGGCCAGGGTGCACACGGCGACGGGGAGCAGGCGGCGCAGCTGCGCGGTGGGGGGCATGGGCGGCTCTCAGGTCCGGGGACAGGGGCGCACGCCGCTGGGGAGAGGCGCGTTCCCACCGACGCACGCCGGTGCCGCCGTACCGCCGCCGACACGTCGGACGGGTCACCCGCCCGGCTCTGCGCCGCCACCCGACCGGCGGCCGGGTCGCCCGCCCCGGTCGGGCCGTCGCGGCCGTCCTCGTCCGCCGGGGCCGGGTGGCGGAGAACCGGGGGCGCATGTGTGCGAACGCCCGGGTGGGCGGACGCTGCCCGGCGCGGCCTTCCACGGGCATGCGACGGCCCTCCGGCGCGAACGCCGGAGGGCCGGGGGAAGGCGGGCGCCGAACGGTCGGCGAGAGCCGGTCGGGCGACCGGGTCGAACGAACGGCCTGGGCCGGTCGGGTGACCGGGTCGAACGAACGACCAGGGCCGGACGGGCGACGGGGAGGAGCTGGGCGGAGCCGGTCAGCGGGCCTGGCCGCGCTGGGCCGCAGCCTCGGCCTTCTGCCGCTGCTTCTCCTCCTTCTCGTGCTTCTCCTTGACCCGCAGGGTCTCCCGCCGGACCTCGGCCTGGATGGTGCGCTCGCGCTGCAGCCAGTCCGGGTTCTCCTCGCGCAGGGCGTCGATCTGCTCGGTGGTGAGCGCCTCGGCGACGCCGCCGCGGGCCAGGCCCGAGACCGAGATGCCGAGCCGGTTGGCCACCACGGAGCGCGGGTGCGGGCCGTTGCGGCGCAGGTCCTGGAGCCACTGCGGGGGCTCGGTCTGCAGGGCGGTGAGCTCCTCGCGGGAGATCACGCCCGACTGGAAGTCGGCAGGGGTGGCGCCGAGGTAGACCCCGAGCTTCTTCGCCGCCGTCGCCGGCTTCATGGTCTGCGTGGTCTTCTGCTTGAGCGATGTCATGGTCACCAGGGTAAGCGAGCGGGCGGCACCGCCTTTCACGGTCGGTAGCCTTACCCGGGTGACAGAGATGCAGGTGACACCCTCGTTCCGGCTGGCGTACGTCCCGGGCGTGACGCCCGGCAAGTGGGCGCGCGTCTGGGCGGACCGGCTGCCGGACGTCCCGCTGGCCCTGGTCGCGGTGGACGCCGCCGAGGCCGAGCCGACGCTGCGGGCCGGTGGGGCGGACGCCGGGCTGGTCCGGCTGCCGGTCGACCGGACCGGCCTCAGCGCCATCCCGCTGTACACCGAGGTGACGGTCGTGGTGTTCCCCAAGGACCACTGGCTGGCCGCCGCGGAGGAGGTGGCGCCCGGCGACCTGGCCGACGAGGTGGTCTTCCACCCGCTGGACGACACCCTCGACTGGGCGGAGCTGCCCGGGCGCCCGGCCTTCGAGCGGCCCGCGACGACGGCGGACGCGATCGAGCTGGTGGCGGCCGGGGTGGGCGTGCTGCTCGTCCCGCAGTCGCTGGCCCGGCTGCACCACCGTCGCGACCTCGTCTTCCGGCCGGTGACGGACGCGCCCCAGTCCCAGGTGGCGCTGTCGTGG
Source organism: Kitasatospora sp. NBC_00458 (assembly GCF_036013975.1). Lineage (NCBI taxonomy): Bacteria > Bacillati > Actinomycetota > Actinomycetes > Kitasatosporales > Streptomycetaceae > Kitasatospora > Kitasatospora sp. NBC_00458. Next base: position 1,580,007 of record NZ_CP107904.1, on the reverse strand, counting down.
CCGGAGGAGCAGACCACCGACCTGGTGGAGGAGTTCATCGGGATCGTGCGCGGCCGGACGGTCAACAGCTCGCGCGGCCGGGGCCAGACCGCCGCCGCGGCCGCGCCCGCGAAGCAGCCGTCCGGCGGGGGCAAGGCCGCCGGTGGCAGGACCGGCGGGAAGTCCGCCGGCGGGAAGCCCGTCCCGGGCAGGACCGGTGCCAAGGCGGCCGGGGGGCGGGCCGGTGGCGGGCGTCCGCGCGGCGGTTCCGGATCGGCGTCCGGCGGCGGCTCCGGCGCGGCCCGGCGCGGCCGGCCGAAGCGGAAGGGCTGAGGGCGGGGGGCGCGCACGGGGGCCGGGCGAAGCGGGGGCCGAGCCACCGGCCCGGCCCCCGCTTCGGCGGGCCCCGCCTCAGCTCTCCGGGGAGGGCGAAGTGTCCCGGTACGGCGCGCGTGGCTGCGGTACGCCGTGGTGTTCCGTGGCGTCGAGCCGCGGTGCCGCCGTGGCGGGCGCGTCCGGGGTGGGGCGCCAGACGCCGGTCAGTTCGACCCAGCTGTCGGTGGCCGGGACCGGCCCGTCGGCGTGCACCAGGACCCGCAGCCGCCGGGCGTCGGCGGCGCAGCAACTGGCGACGAGCCGGTTGAGGTACCACTCGCCGGGGGCGGTGCCGGGGGTCACGAACCCGGTCAGCCGCACCGGGCGGTCGGCCAGGCCCTGTCGGGGGTCGCGACTGCGGGCGATGAACTCGCCGAGGCCCATGGCCGTCGGCCCGGTGACCGCCGCCGGAGCGGCCGGCGGCTCGGGGAGCGAGGCGTAGGCGGCGGTGTCGACGGCGGCGTCCGTGCCCTCGCGCGAGGCGGTGAACGAGCCGAGTGCGGGCGGGGTGAAGCAGAGCAGCAGCACGGCCGGCACGGTGAGCAGCCAGGCCACCCGGGGCCCGTGCTCGTGGCCGTGACCGTGGCCCTGTCCGTGCGCCGATCCGTGCCCGCTGCCGTCCTGACCTGCATGGTCCTGACCCGCGTGGTCGTGGCCTGCGTGGTCGTGGTCGTGGCCGGCGGCTGCGGCCGGCCGGTGCCACTGGGCGTTGCCCTCGGCGTCCCGGCGGAACTCCAGGACGGGCTCCCGCCGCCCCTCGGTCAGCCGGGTCACCGTGCCCGCGACGCCGAGCGCCAGCAGGATGAGGCCGGTGACGACCAGCGGGATCCGCAGTTCCTCCTTGACGTACTGGAGGAAGACGTCGCTGCCCACGGTGATCCGCAGCAGGGCGGTGCCGACCAGGGCGAGCAGCAGGGACGGTGCGAGCGCCAGGACCCGGGCGCGCAGCGTGCGGGCGGCGGCGTTCACCTCCGCGCTCCCCGGGTGTCCGGGCTCTCGGCCCGGGGCGGTACGGCGGCGGGGGCGGGGGCGGGGGCGGGGAGCGCGAGGCGGTGCGGCGGGCGGTCGGGGCGCGGGTGGCCCGGTGGGGGAACGGTGTGCACCTTCGGTACTCCTGTCGGATCTGGCCGGCACCGGGCCGGCGCGCCGGGACGGGGCGGCGCGCTTCGCCGGCGCGGGCGGGCTGGTGTTCACGGTGGGGGACGGATCCGGTGGGGCGCCGGGGTGTCCGCTCGCGGGCCGGTCCCGCAGTGGGTCCCGGGGCCGGGGGCGGCCCCGGGAGGGCTGGTCAGAGCAGGACGGCCCCGGTCAGGAGGCTGGCGACGACGGCGACCACGAAGGTCGCGGAGGAGAAGCGCACGGCGAAGCCGCGGCCGAAGGAGCCCGACTGCAGCGCGATCAGCTTGAGGTCGACCATCGGACCGACCACCATGAACGCCAGCCGGGCGGTCGGTGAGAAGCCGGTGAGCGAGGCGGCCACGAAGGCGTCCGCCTCCGAGCAGACGGCCAGGACGACGGCCAGCACCGCGAGCGCCGGGACGCCCAGCCAGGGCGAGTCCGAGAAGGTCCGCAGCACGGACGGCGGGACGAGCACGTTGAAGGTGGCGGCCGCCGCCGCGCCGACCACCAGGAAGCCGCCGGCGTGCAGGAAGTCGTGCTGGAGGCCGCGCCGGAACTCGTCCAGCGGGTTGCGTCCGGCACTGCGCTCGGCCGGTCCCTTGGGTAGCCGCAGCCACTCGGGGCGGCCGAAGGCGACCCAGAGCCAGCCCATCACGAGTGCCGTGCCGAGCGAGGCCGCCAGCCGGGCGAGGACCATCTCCGGGGCGTCGGGGAAGGCGATGGCGGTGGAGACCAGGACCACCGGGTTGACGGCGGGAGCGGAGAGCAGGAAGGCGAGCGCGGCGGCCGGAGCCACCCCGCGCCGCATCAGGCTCCCGGCCACGGGGACCGACGCGCACTCGCAGCCCGGCAGGACGGCGCCCGCGACCCCGGCGACCGGGACGGCCAGCGCGGGGTTGCGGGGCAGCAGCCGGGCGAAGACCCGGGCCGGGACGAACGCGCCGATCGCCGCCGAGACGACGGTGCCGAGCACCAGGAAGGGCAGCCCCTGCACCACGATCGCCACCAGCAGGGTCCGCCAGGCGCGGACGCCGCCGGAGTCCCACGTCCAGGCCAGCACCGGGGCGGTGACCGCCGCGACGACCAGCGCTCCGGTCAGCAGGCCGGCTGCGCCCCGGCGCGGCGGCGAGGTCGCCGCCTGCGGTACCGGGGCCTTCCGGACGCTGCCGAGACTCGTCTCCACCACGGTGACCGCCCCTCAGCCCGCTCGCCGCGGGGTACGCGGCAAGTCCTGTCTGCTCACCGTCATGTGGCGAGCCCGGAGGCAGAGTAGCGTTGATAATCACTTTCATCTAGGGCTTCACTCGGTGGCGGTGCTCCGGTAGTGTCCCGTTCGCGGAGGGGCTCCTCCGGGAAAGCCGGCGGGGCGTCAACCTGCTGTGCCCGGTTGCCGGTTGGGCCGTCGGGACGACGGCTGTCCGGCGGGTGTGCCGGTCAGCCGGCCCGACGGGCGGCCAAGGTGTTCAGCAGGGCGGCGCCCCGCTCGGCGTCGTCCACGCTGACCGCGAACTCGACGCCCCGGCGCGGACGGACCACCAGGCACTCCCCGCGCCGCAGCATCACCGTCGTGCCCAGGCCGCTCAGCCGGTAGCCCCAGCCGCCCACCTGGGCCGGGGTGCGCTGCTCGGCCCGGGCCGCCGCGACGTCCGCCGTCGACCAGTGCCGGGCCGGCCAGCCGAACGGGCCGAACGCCACGTCCAGACCCCGCTCGGTCACCCGGGCCTGCACCGAGGAGCAGCCTGCCGCCGTGACCGCGACGACCGCCAGGGGCGCGAACAGCGCCCACCCCGGTCCGCCCAGGCCGCCGAGCGCGGCCAGTGCCGCCGCGACCGCGCCCACCCCGAACACGCCGGCGAGCAGACCCAGCCACGGGTTGACCGTCCTGGAGAGCCAGACCGCCCGCTGTCCGTCCGGCAGGTCGAGCCCCGGTGCGTCGGACGCCGTCACCGGCAGCGGCCCGGGGCCGCGCCGACGGGCGAGTCCCCGGCCGAGCAGGCCGACCGCGACCGCCGCCGCCAGGGCCACCGCGACGGCCGGGCCCACCGGGCGCGCGTGCTGCCAGTCCGGGCGGTCCAGGTTGGCGTGCACGATCGAGGCCTGTGCGCCGACGAGCAGCGCGCCGGTGAATCCCAGTCCGGCGCCCACCCACGGCCGGGCCGCCGCCCCGGCCCGCCACCGGGCAACGGCCGCTGCGGCGACCACGGCCGCCCAGCAGAGCGCCGGTCCGACGGCGGCCGCGAGCAGGGACGTCGAGCCGTCGGGTGCCTCGCCGCCCCAGTGGGTGGCCAGCGGATCCGGCAGCCGGTCGCGCACCGCCCAGGGGAGCGTGAGCAGCAGGACCGCGACCACGGAGGCCCAGGTCACCGCGGCGGCGGTGGCCGCCCGGGCCGCGGGGGCGGCGGGGGTTTCCGCGTCCGGCGGGCCCGGCCGGTTCGCCTGGCCCGCCTGATCCGCCTGATCCGCCTGGCCCGTGGCCCCGCGCTTCTCCCCGTTCACGCCGTCGCTCATTCCAGCCCCCTGATCATCTCGACGAGCTCCTCCCTGCCGTAGCCGGCGTGCGCCGCGTCCGCGACCAGCCGCCGTACCGCGTCCAGCAGTTCCGAGCGCCGGTCGGCTCCCCGGGCGACCGTGATCCCGCGTCCGCGGCGGAACTCCAGCACGCCCTCGTCGCGCAGCACCCGCAGGGCGCGCAGCACGGTGTTGGCGTTGACGCCCAGCGCCAGAGCCAACTCCCTTGCGGGGGGCAGGCGTTCACCAGCCGTGCACTCGCCCTCGGCGACGGCGCGGCGGATCGCCCCGGCGACCTGTTCGTGCAGCGGGCGGGAGTCCCCGGCGTCCAGCTTCAGCAACATGGTGCTAGTGACAGTAGCACCATCCGAGATGAGGGCGCCGGGCGCTCCGACCGCCCCCGCACCCCGCCGCAGCCCCGGCCGCGCGGCCGGAGCTGTCCGGCGGTCGGGGCCGTCGGGGCCGTCACCGTGGACGTGGGCCGCCCGCGCGACGGGGGCGCCCGGACCGTCGGGCGGCCCCGGCCCCGGCCCCGGCCCCGGCGGCTTGAGCGGCCCCGGGGCCTGGGGCCCGTCCACGTCGGCTGAGACTGCGGACGTGGACGTGGACCGTCCGGGCTGCCGGAGCGCCGGGTCCTTCGTGGCGGACGTGAACCGCCCGCGCCGTCGGGGCGGGCTCCGTGGTTGCGGCCGGTCCGCGTTGTCCCCTGCCCGGGGCCGACCCGTTCCGTCCGGGCTGCCGAGCTGCCCGGCCCCGCCCTGCGGATACGGCCCGCCCGCGTCGTCCCGCTGCCCGGGACCACCGGGAGCGTCGGGGCCGCCGAGCCGCCCGGGTCGGCTCAGCGGACCCCGCCCGCCCGTGCCGTCCCCGCTCCGCTCCGCCCGGAAGTCGCCGACGGGCGACCGCCGACGTACGTTCGAAGTGTTCGCACGGAGAGGCACCCGCGCATGCACGCACTGCGCATCCGGCTCCTCGGCGGCTTCCGGGTCCGCGTGGGCCACCGGGAGGTCGCCGACGGCGGATGGCGCATGCGGAAGTCCCGGAACCTCGTCGAACTGCTCGCGCTCGCGCCGGGGCACCGGCTCCACGGCGGGCAGGTGCTCGGCAGCCTCTGGCCGGACCAGCCCCCCGAGGCTGCGGCCGACCGGCTCCGGCGGGCCCTGGACGAGGCGCGCCGCGCCCTCGGCCCCGACCCGGTCGGCGCCCGCGCCCACCTCGACTCCGGCGGCGGACTGCTCGCCCTGCGCGGCACCCCGCTCCGGGTGGACGTCGAGGACTTCGAGCAGGCCGCCCTGCACGCCCGCCGCGCCCGCGACCCGGACGCGTACGAGCGGGCGGTCGCCCGGTACGGCGGCGACCTGCTGCCCGAGGAGCGCTACGAGGAGTGGGTGGCCGACCGTGAACGGGCCCTGCACGCCGAGTACCTGGCACTGCTGGTCGAACTCGGCGGCCTGCACGAGGCGCACGCCGACCTGGACGGGGCCGCCGCCGCACTGCGCCGCGCGGTGGCCGCCGACCCGCTGCACGAGGAGGCGGCGCTCGCGTTGATGAGGGTCCACGCGCTGGCCGGCCGGCGGCACGAGGCGCTGCACGCCTACGACCGGCTGGCCGCCGCGCTGGAGCACGCCTCGGACGGTACGGAGGGGCCCGGGCCGGCCGCGCAGCGGCTGCGTGAGCAGGTGCGCACCGGCGGGCAGGTGCGGGTGGAACTGTCCGGCGAGCTCTGGGAGGGCGTCGGCGACACGCGGATGCGCTCCGGGGACACCGCCGGCGCGGCCGCCGCGTACGGGTCGGCGCTGGAGCCGGCCGTGGTCGACCTGCCCGCCTCCCCGGGGGTGCTGACCCCGCCGGCCGGCCGGTCGGGCCTGCGGACGGCGCGGCTGCACCGCAAGGCCGCCGCCGCCCTGCTGGCGGGCACCGGCGAGGCCTCCGCCGCCGAACCGCACCTGGCCTCCGCCGAGCGCGCGCTCACGGCCGCCGGCGGCGACCCGGCGGAGGCGGGTCGGCTGCTGCGGACGCGCGCCGACTGGCTCCGCGGGTCCGGCCGCCCCGACGAGGCGCTGCAGGCGGCCGAGGCCGGGCTGGCGCTCGCCGGTGAGCACGGCGACGGTGATGACCTGGCCGCGGCCGGCGAGGCGCTGGCCGCCGTCCACCAGGCCCGGGGCACGTGGCGGGAGGGCCTGCACCGGGAGATCGAACGGCTCGGCGCCTCCGCCGACGAGGACGGCCGGACGGCCCGGGCCCTCGACATCCACTCCTGCCCCGGCCAGTACCAGCTGTACGGCGACGGGCAGGCCGGCGGCGTCGAGGAGTACGCGCGGCGGACCCTGGACCTCGCGCACGTCCGGGGTGCCCGCCGGGCCGAGGCCTTCGCCTGGTGCCTGCTCGGCGAGTCGCTGCTGCTGCGCGGCCGCTGGGACGAGGCGCCCGGCTGCCTGGAGCGCAGTGCCCACCTGTACGAGGAGCTGGACGACCGTTCCGGCGGGGCGGCCCGGCAGCGGCTCGCCGAGTACGCGGCCGGGCGGGGCGACAGCGCGGCCGCCGCCTACCACCTGGGGCGGGGCACGGCCGCCGCCGAGGCCGCCCCGCCCGCCGTGGCACGGCACGTCTTCGGCCGGCTGTACGCCGCGGCCGCACTGGACGCGGTGGAGCGCGGCGAGCCCGGTGAGGCCGCCCGCGCGGCCTGCGCCGCCGCCGCGTCGGCGGCCCTGCGCGGAGAGTGTCCGAGTTGCACGGCGCCGCTCTACCCGCTGGCGGCCGAGGCGTTCGCCGCGCTCGGTGACCCGGCGGGCGCGGCCGAGCACGCGGCGGCGGCCCGGCGGGTGTCGTCCCGGTCCGACAGCTCGGCGTGGCGGGCGATGGCCGAGTCGGCGCTCGGTTCGCTGGCCGCGGCGCGGGGCGACCCGCGCGGTGCCAGGGTCCGCCACCTGGCGGCGGCCGCGTTGTACGAGCGGGGGCGGCAGCCGTTCTGGGCCGCCCGGGAGAAGGCCCTGGCCCTGGCGGCCCACCCGGGCCCGGCCGAGGGGGACCGGGCGCTCCGGGCCGGGGCGGCGGCGGCCTTCGAGGCGCTGGGCGCCCACCGGGCCCTGGATCGGCTCCGGGGCCGGGGCCCGGTGGGCGCACCGGGCGCGTCGGGTACGTCGGTGACATCGGTGACATCGGGTACGTCGGGTGCTTCGCGCGCGGCGGGTGCCTCCGGCGCTCCGGGCGCGGCGGTCGTCGGGACGGGTGGTGGGGCGCGATGAGCAGGAGCCGGACGACGCGGTGGAGGCCCGACACGGTCACCGAGCGGCCCTACAACGCCCAGACCCCGCCGGCCGCACTGGCCGAACCGCTCACGCCCACCGCCGCGTTCTTCGTGCGCGACCACTTCGGCGTGCCCAGGCTCACCCCCGAGCGCTGGCGGCTGCACGTCCACGGCCTGGTGGAACGCGAACTCTCCCTCAGCTACGACGAGGTGGCCGCGCTGCCGGTCCGCGAGCTGGACGTGATGGTGGAGTGCGCGGGCAACGGCCGCAGCCTGATGACGCCGCGACCGCCCGGACTGCCGTGGGAGCAGGGGGCGGTGGGCTGCGCCCGGTTCGCCGGGGTGCCGCTCGCGGTGCTGGCGGACCGGGCGGGGGTGCGCCCGGAGGCGGTCGAACTGGTCTTCACCGGAGCCGACTTCGGCGAGCTGCACGGCCGCCGCACCGCCTTCGAACGGAGCCTGCCGGTCGAACTCGCCCGGCACCCCGACACCCTGCTCGCCACCCGGATGAACGGCGAACTGCTCAGCCCCGGCCACGGTGCGCCCGTCCGCCTCGTCGTCCCCGGCCGGTACGGGGTGGCGGACGTCAAGTGGCTGGTCGACGTGCGGGCGGTGGCCGAGCCCTTCCACGGGCCGTTCCAGGCCGAGGAGTACCTCTACCGGGGCTCGCGCGGCATGCCGGACGGCACGCCCGAGGGGCCGGTGGGCGAGATCCGGGTCAAGTCGCTGATCACCGCGCCCGCACCGGACACCCGGCTGCCGGCCGGCGTCGCCTGTGTCGTGCGCGGGCGGGCCTGGTCGGGCGGTGCGCAGGTCCGGCAGGTCGAGGTGCGGATCGGCGGCGCCGACTGGCGGCAGGCCGTGCTGGTGCCGGCGGCCGGGCGGTACGCGTGGGCGGAGTGGTGGTACCAGTGGACCCCGCGGGTGCCGGGCCGGCGCCTCCTCCAGGCCCGGGCGACCGACACCGACGGGCACACGCAGCCGATGCGGGCGCCGTGGAACGAGCAGGGGTACGGCTGCAACCCGGTCGCGGGGGTGTCGGTGGAGGTCGTGGCCGTGCCGGACGGAGAGCCGGCGGGGGAGCCGGACGGTGCACGGCGGCCCGGTGGGCGGCCGACGGGGGAGGGGCCCGGCACCGCCGCCAACGGCGACGGAAACTGCGGCACCGCCGACCGCGCCACCGGCAACGGCGACCGCGGCGGCGGCAACGGCGACCGCGGCGGCGGGCCGCGAGCGGAACGGGAAGGGCCGCACCGATGAGCCGGAACACCGTCGAACCGGTCACCACCGCCGCCCTCGGCGACACCAGCTACCTGCTGGCGTCCGGCGACGAGGCGGCGCTGATCGACCCCCAGCGGGACTGCTGGCCGCTGCTCGCCTCCTGCGAGGCACGCGGCCTGCGGGTGCGGTACGTGCTGGAGACCCACGTGCACAACGACTACCTCTCCGGCGCCCTGGAGGTGCGCGCCGTGACCGGCGCCACCGTCGCGGGCCCGGCCCGCGCCCGCTACGGCTTCGACCACCTGCCGCTCGCCGAGGGTGACGAGGTCGCCGTCGGCGGCCTGCGCGTCCAGGCCCTGGAGACGCCCGGTCACACCGCGGAGCACACCGCCTACCTGGTGCTCGACGACGGCCCCGGGGGCGGCCACCCGGTGGCGGTGTTCACCGGCGGCAGCCTGCTGGTCGGCAGTGCCGGCCGCACCGACCTCTCCGGCCCCGAGCGGACCGCCGAACTCGCCCGCGCGCAGTACCGGTCGATCCGCCGCCTCTCCCGACTGCCGGACGGGACGAGGGTGTTGCCCACCCACGGGGCCGGCAGCTCCTGCACGATCGGCACACCCCCGGCCGGGCGGGACCTCGCGCCCTCCGACGGAGGGGCCGAGCCGTCCGATCCGGCGCCGCGGCCCGGCGCCGCCACCGGTGCCGCCGGGACCGGCTCGGCGAGGACCAGCACCGTCGGCGACCAGCGGCGGGCCAACCCGGCACTGCTGGCCGCCGACGAGGACGCGTTCGTGGCCGCCCGGCTGGGCGGACTCCCGCCGCCGCCCGCCTACTACCGGTGGATGAGCCCGCTCAACCGGTCCGGCCCGCCCGTCCTCGGCGGCCCGCCGCACCTGCTGCCGCTGACCGCCGAGGAGGTCCAGGAGGCCGTGTGGCGGGGCGCGTCGGTCATCGACGCGCGCGACCGCCGGACGTACGCCGACGCCCATCTCCCCGGCTCGCTCGGCGACGAACTGGACGGCTCCTTCGCGGCCCTGATCGGCGAGGTCGTCCCGCTCGGGACCCCGCTGGTGCTGGTCCTGCCCGAACCGGTCGCCGACGCCGCCCGGGAGGCCGTCGTCCAGCTGCTGCGGATCGGCTACGACGCCCGCCTGGTCGGCCAGTTGGCCGGTGGGGTGGAGCGCTGGCAGGCCTCCGGCCGACCACTCGCCGCCCTGCGGACGGCGGACGTCTCGGAGGTGCCCGGTGCCCGCGCGGCCGTCCCGGGCCGCCCGGTGCAGGTCCTCGACGTCCGCCCCGACCCGGATCCGCCGCTGCCCGGTGCACTCGCCATCGCGCTCACCGAACTCCCGGACCGGATCGCCGGGTTGCCACCGGACCGGGAGTACTGGACGGTCTGCGGGCGGGGTCGGCGGGCGACCGTCGCGGCCGGCCTGCTCGCCGCCGCCGGGCTCCCGGTCACCGCGGTGGTCAGCGGCGGCGCGCCGGACCTGGCCCGGTGGCTCTGACCCCGGGCGGGCGGGGCGGTGGGGCGGGGACGGGCGGGGACGGGCGGGGGCGTCCGAGCGGTGGCCACGAGTGGCCGGGGAAAAACGAGTTGCCTGCGGGCGTCGCCCCGATCATGATCGCCCGCATGGACATGTAACGGCTGCCACGTAGAAACAACCGCCCTGTCGCGCGGTCGACCTCGGAGCCTGACGGCTCGGCCCCGAGGCGATGACCCGCGCCCACGTGCGCATCCGTCGAATCCAGGGAGCCGCGGCCCGCCCGCGAGAGCTCCTGCCTAGTCCTGAAAGCAACCACCATCATGAATACCGACCGCAAGGCCCTGTGGGCCGTGCGTCAGTCCGCGCTGCCCACCGTCGTGCGACCCTGCCCGGACTGCCCGGGTACGCGACACCGCCCCTCGGGCAGGATCCGCGTCAACGCGAGTGGCAAGCTCCTCGACGTGTGGCTCCTCCTGAGCTGCGCGGCGTGCGACCGGACCTCGAAGGCGCCGGTCCACGAGCGCGCCCACGTCTCCTCGCTGGAGCCCGCCCGCCTGGTGGCGTACGAGACCAACGACCCCGCCGTGGTGCGGGAGTTGGCGATGAGCGCGTCGCTCGCCGCGAAGAACGGGTACGGCCTCGACTGGGCCGGTACCTGGGAACTGGAGACCCGCACACCGCTCTACGCGCTCGACGACCCGACACCGCTGAGGGTCCTGGTCGGTTTCGAGCTGCCCGCACCGGTCCGCGTCGAACGACTGCTCATGCTCGGGCTCGGTGTCAGCCGCACCGAGATCCGGCGCATGATCGGCGACGGGCGCATCCAGGTGCCGCCGGCCCTGGGCACCAAGGCGCACCGGGACTTCGAGTTCACCGTCCGCGGACCCGGTCCGGTCGAGGCCGTGGGACACCCGGAGCCGCTGGAGGCTCCGACCGACCTGCGTACGGCGCCCAGTCGGGTCGGACCGCATGACACGCGGCTGCGGTTCCCGCGCTCGGCGGCCGGGGCGTAGGGCGGCGGGAGCACAGCAGTAGGGGAGTGACAGCAGGGCCTCCTGGACGGCCTCCGGCGCGGACGGCCTCCCGGCCCGACGGCCGGAGGACCGACCGGGAGGCCCTGCTCCGCGGGCATAGGCTGGCGGCGTGAGCCAGAGCCCCGACGCCGAACCCGCGGTGCCCGCCGACCTGAACCTGCTGCGCACCTTCCTCGCCGTCCACCGCTCCGGCTCGTTCACCGCCGCGGCCCGGCTCGTCGGCCTCTCCCAGCCCACGGTGACCTCGCAGATCCGCGCACTGGAACGGCAGACCGGGCGCGAGCTGTTCGAGCGGAAGCCGCGCGGCGTCACCCCGACACCGGCCGCCGACGAACTCGCCGGCCGGATCGCCGACCCGCTCGACGCGCTCGCCGCCGTCACCGGCCCGGGCGCCCGGCCGCCGAAGGCCGCCGAGCCGGTCCACCTGGCCGGCCCCGCCGAACTGCTCGGCACACTGGCGCTGCCCGCCCTCGCCCCGCTGGTCGCCGAGGGGATCCGGCTGCGGGTCACACCCGGGCTGACCGGGCCGCTGCTGGAGGAGCTCCGGGCCGGGCGCCACGACCTGGTGATCGCCACCGACCGTCCGCGCGGCCGTGCGCTGACCGCGGTGCCGATGGGCGACGAGGAGTTCGTGCTGGTCGCGGCCCCGGTCTGGGCCGGGCGCCTGGCGGGCCGGCTCGCCGTCGAGGGGCCGTCCGCGCTGCACGAGGTGCCGCTGGTCGCCTACGCGGAGGACCTGCCCATCGTGCGGCGGTACTGGCGCCACGTCTTCGACCGCCGGCTGGTCTGCCACGCCGCGCTCACCGTGCCCGACCTGCGCGGTGTCGTCTCCGCCGTCACGGCGGGCGCGGGCTACGCCGTCGTGCCGCGCTACCTCTGCGCGGCCGGGCTGGCGTCCGGGGCCCTCGTCCTGCTGGACGAGCCCGCGGACCCGCCCATCAACACCGGCTACCTCGTGCAGCGTCCGGGCGTGCCGGGCCCGGCGGTGGCGCGGGTGCGGGAGCGGCTGCTGGAGGCGGCGCGGGAGTGGTGAACGGTCCGGACGGGTGGGCACGGTCCGGAGGGGTGGGCGCCGGGCCCGCGTCGGCCCCGTGCACGAGGCTCGCCGCCACCGCTGCCACGGCGCCACGGGAGAGCCGTCCACCGGGCAGGGCGCCGTCCGTCGAACCAGGGGTGGCGGGCGTCCGGTCACCCGCCGGACGGGCGGGCGCACCGTCAGGGACGGCAGGTCCCAACGGGGTCGGTCCACCCGGGTCCGCGGTGCGGCTCTCGCGTCCGCAGCCTCGCGTCCGCAGTCGTGGCGTCTGTGGAGCGGGTGCCCGTGGGGCGGGTGCCGGAGGGGCGGGTGCCGGAGGGGCGGCCCTCCGTGGGGTGGAGGGCCGCCCGGATCAGGCGCGGGCGGCGCGGCGGGCCGAGGCGGTCAGCAGCGCGGTGCCCAGCAGGGCCAGGGCCACCGCCGCGACCAGCAGCGGGGACGGTCCGGCCGGTTGTCCGGCGCGGCGGACGGCTCCCATGAAGTCCAGGGCGGCGACCTGGTTCACCACCAGGTACCAGAGCGGCAGGTAGAGCGCCTGGAACAGCCGGTGGGTGCGGGAGAGCACGCCCAGTGCGAGGGCCAGCGAGGGCACGAACAGGGCGCCCGCCGCCCAGGCCGCCGCCCCGGCGGTGTCGCCGGCCGCGACGAGCCGGACCAGCACCCCCGCGCCCGTCAGGGCGGTGAGCAGCACCCCGGAGGCCCATTCGGCCAGCAGCCGTGCCCGGGCGGCCGGGTAGGCGCCGAGCAGCACTTCCAGCCCGTACTCGGCCGCCCGGCTGCCCAGCCGGGACCAGAGCAGCACCGGCCAGACCCAGGCGGCCGGCAGCAGCGCGCCCGTGCCCGTCTCCGGCGGGACGGCGAGCCCGGCCAGGGCGAGCACGGCGGCGACCGGCCACCACCAGCGCGAGGCCTCGCCGAGCAGGATCCGTGTCTCTCCGGCGAGCAGCCGCCCGAAGCCGCGCCCGAAGCCGCGTCCGGAGTCGTTCCGCCCCGATCCGCCGCCCGATCCGCCGACGGTGGCGGGCCTGGGGAGCGGAGCCGGTGCGACGGGGAAGGTGACCGGGGCCCCCGGTGCGACGGGGAACGGCTCCGCGTCGGCGGCCCGCCGTCCGCCCGGGTCCGCCCACCCGCCCGACCCCCGGGCCGGGTCGTACCGGTGGAACCAGAGCGCGGGCAGCGCCGCCAGCCCGATCGCGAGCAGGACCAGCAGCAGCCGCTGCACCAGGAAGCCCGCGCCGAACGCCGTGCCGTCCCACGGGAACGGTTCCAGCGGCGGGTCCACCCTGGTGAGGCCGAGGCTGAACTCCTCGCCGCCGAGATCGACGCCGCGCGCCGCCAGGCCGTCGCTCAGCGAGGCGGCGGCCGGGCCGAGGCCGAGCCCGCCGAACGGCGCGCCGGGGGCCTCGCCCGCGATCAGCAGGGTCGGCGCGAAGACGAACCAGGCGACGTTCCCCAGGCCGCCCCGCAGCAGCGGCACGGTCTCGAAGAAGACGGCCACGGCCGCCGTCACCGCCAGCAGCGGCAGGGTGAGCAGCAGGAACGGCGTCAGCAGGGCGATCGGATCGACGGCCCGGTCCTCGCCCCGGACCAGCTGCAGGGCGGGTGCGGTGAGCGCGAGCACCCCGAGCATCGAGCCGAGGACGAGCAGGTTGCCGAGGAACTTCGCCAGCAGCAGGTCGGCGGTCCGCAGCGGGGTGGCCGCGAGGATCCGGCCGACCCCGGTCTCCTCGTCGCGGCCGAGGCCCTTGCGGACGACGTAGAACCCGCCGAGGGTGAGCCAGAGCGCACCGGCCAGCGCGGTCGCGGTGCCGACGTACGCGCTGTTGTACTCGCCCCGGTACTGCCCGAGGGCGAGGATCACCCAGTGTCCGTCGGCGGGCGGGACGGCCAGCAGGCCGAGGCCGACCGCGGCGAGCAGGGTCACCGCGTAGGCCGGGCGCCGGACCCGGTCCCGGAAGTCGCCCACGGCCAGTCTGGCGAGCGTCCCCGGCCCGGCCGGGCGACCGCTGCGCCGGACCCGGCCGCCGGGCCGGTCCCGCCCGTCCCTGCCGTTCCGCGCCGTGGACGCCGCCCGGCGCCGGTCGGGCGCGCGCCCCGTCACCGCCGCACCCCCCACCCGCTCGGGCCCGCGACCGCACCCGGGCCCGCGCCCGGGGCGGCCGCACCGCCCGGGGCCCGGACCAGGGCCAGGTAGGCGTCCTCCAGGTCCGGTGCGACCGGCACGGCGTCGGCGGACGGCGCGCCGTCCGAGAGCAGCCGCAGCCGGAGGCGCCCGTCGCCCGTGCGGACCATCCGGCTCACCACGTACCGCTCCTGGACGGCGGGCACCGCCGCCGGGTCGACGGTCGTCTCCCAGACCCGCCCGGCCTGGTCGCGCAGCAGCTCCTCGGGGGTGCCCCGGCGCAGCAGCCGGCCGCCGGCGACGACCGCGATGTCCCCGGCGACCGACTCGACGTCCGAGACGATGTGGGTGGAGAGCAGCACCACGCGGTCGGCGGCGAGGGTGCTCAGCAGGTTCCGGAACCGGACCCGCTCCTCCGGGTCGAGCCCGGCGGTGGGCTCGTCGACCACGATCACCCGGGGGTCGCCGAGCAGTGCCTGGGCGATGCCGACGCGGCGCAGCATGCCGCCGGAGTACGCGCCGAGCGGCCGCCGGACTGCCTCGGTGAGGTTGACCAGGGCGAGCAGTTCGTCGATCCGGGCCCGTGCGGCGCGGGCCGGGAGGCCCTTGGCGGCGGCCAGGTAGGCCAGGAACGCGGGCGCGGTGAGGTTCGGGTGGACGCCGAAGTCCTGGGGGAGGAAGCCGAGTCGGCGGCGGAGCAGGTCGGGTTCGGCGAGCACGTCGGCGCCCTGGTAGAGCACGCGGCCGCTGGTCGGCCGGGTCACGGTGGCGACGATCCGCATCAGCGAGGACTTGCCCGCGCCGTTCGGGCCGAGCAGGCCGAGCAGTCCCGGACGGAGCCGGAGCGAGAGGCCGTCGACGGCGCGCTTGCCGCCCCGGTAGACCTTGGTGACGTCGACGAGGTCGAGTTCTGGTTCGCGTTCGAGGTGGGGCATGTGCTCCGCTCTCCCGGCCGGTGCGAGGGGTGGAAGGTGACGGGTCCGAGCCTTCCGGACCGGAGGGCCGCTGCCATCTGCCGTTCGGCAGATATCGGGCCGGGGGCGACCCGGGCCGGTGGGGCCGACCCCCGGGTGGCCCCGGCCCCGTCGGCGCGGCGGGCCTTGACACGTGGTTCGGGTACTGAGTCAATGGCCCGGTCCGACAGGAGCCGAATGATCGGTCGGTTGGTGGGTCGGGCGGGTGCCACGGCGCGAAGGAGACCCGATGACCGGCAAGGACGCGACCGGACCGGCCGCCCCGGGGAGGCGCCTGGGCGAGCCGCTCCCGGACGGCCTGCTGGACGCCGGGGAGCGGATGACCGCCGGTGAACTGAGGGCCCACCAGTTGGAGCACCTGCGGGCCACGCTGCGCCACGCCTACGAGAACGTCGAGCTCTACCGCCGGAAGTTCGACGCCGCCGGGGTGGCCCCCGGGGACTGCCGGACCCTCGCCGACCTCGCGCGGTTCCCCTTCACCACCAAGGCCGACCTGCGCGACACCTACCCGTTCGGCATGTTCGCCGTCCCCAGGGAGCGGGTGCGCCGGATCCACGCCTCCAGCGGGACCACCGGCCGCCCGACGGTGGTCGGCTACACCGAGCACGACCTCGACGTCTGGGCCGACGTGGTCGCCCGATCGATCCGCGCGGCCGGCGGCCGGCCCGGCCAGACGGTGCACATCGCCTACGGCTACGGGCTGTTCACCGGCGGCCTGGGCGCGCACGCCGGCGCCGAACGGGCCGGCTGCACGGTGATCCCCGCCTCCGGCGGCATGACGGCCCGCCAGGTCCGGCTGATCCAGG
Organism: Kitasatospora sp. NBC_00458; assembly: GCF_036013975.1. NCBI lineage: Bacteria > Bacillati > Actinomycetota > Actinomycetes > Kitasatosporales > Streptomycetaceae > Kitasatospora > Kitasatospora sp. NBC_00458. The sequence goes on along the minus strand of NZ_CP107904.1, from coordinate 1,564,099 downwards.
ACCTCCGGCCCGAGATCATCATGGTCACCCCGTCCTACCTGCTGACCCTCCTCGACGAGTTCGAGCGCCAGGGCGTGGACCCGCGCACCACCTCGCTGCGGGTCGGGATCTTCGGCGCCGAGCCGTGGACGGAGGAGATGCGTGGGGAGATCGAGCGGCGGATGGACATCCACGCCGTCGACATATACGGCCTCTCCGAGGTGATGGGCCCCGGCGTCGCCCAGGAGTGCGTCGAGACCAAGGACGGCCTGCACGTCTGGGAGGACCACTTCTACCCGGAGGTGGTGGACCCGTTCACGGACCGGGCGCTGCCGGACGGCGAGGACGGCGAGCTGGTCCTCACCTCGCTCACCAAGGAGGCGCTGCCGGTCGTCCGCTACCGCACCCGCGACCTCACCCGGCTGCTGCCCGGCACCGCCCGCCCCGCGTTCCGCCGGATCGCCAAGGTCACCGGGCGCTGCGACGACATGATCATCCTGCGCGGGGTCAACGTCTTCCCGACCCAGATCGAGGAGGTCCTCCTGCGGACCCCGGCCGTCGCGCCGCACTTCCTGCTCCGGCTGACCCGCCGGGGCCGCCTGGACCACATGACCGTCCGCGTCGAGGCGCGGCCGGACGCCGGGCCCGCGGAGCGGGAGGCGGCGGTGGCGGCCATCGCGCGGGACGTCAAGGACGGCGTCGGGGTGAGCGTGGACGTCGAGGTGCTGGACCCGTACAGCCTGGAGCGGTCGGTCGGCAAGATCCGCCGGATCGAGGACCTCCGGGAGGGCTGAGCGGGCCGGGACCCGCCGCCGGCCTCCCGGCGGGGAGAACGCGTCAGCGTCCGTCGAAGCCCGCCTCCGTGAACGCGCACCCGCCGCGCTCCGTCGGCGACAGTTCCGGGCCGGGGACGTGCCGCGGCGCCTGCCGGAAGTACTGGCGGAAGCCGTCGGACCGGAACCTGAGGTCGAACTCATGGCCTTCGACGTGCCAGAGCGGATATTCCTCCCGGCCGTCGTCCGGCGTCAGCCGGTGCAGATCGGCGATCTCCAGCGTGGGGATCCCGCTGGTGAGGTCGAGGCCGCCCGTGAGGTCCCAGACCTCCTCGAACACCAGGGTCACCGGGGCCACCCAGAAGGAGAAGGACTTCGAGCGCCTTTCCGGGTGGACCCAGCGGACGACGTAGTCGAGGTCGAGCAGCAGCCGCGGCAGGAGGTCGGTCGGCTGGAGGTACAGGCCGTGGACGGTGGCGTCGTGCCAGCCCATGTCCTCGAAGTCGGTGTCGTCCCAGACGCTCTTGGCGAGGCCCGATTCCGGGTGGAGGTCGTCGTCCATCCACGTATCCAATCAAGGCACGCGGGTTCCGGTGCGGGCGGGCCCCTGTGGGGGGGCGAGCCTCGTCGGCGGGCCCGCGCGGGGTCCGTCGCGGGGTCCGTCGTCGAGGTCCGTCGCGGGGTCGGCGTGCGGCAGGGGCGCAAGGGTGGCGTAGGGCGCGAATCGGTGGGTTCCCGGCGGGTGAGGGCGGGTCGTGCGCCCCTTACGATGAGGCCATGAGCGGGAGCCTCCAGGTGTCAGGTGCGCACGTGTCGCAGGAGTCCGGTGCGGACGAGCGGCTCGACGTGGCCGCCGGGATCCTGGCCCTGCTCGCCGACCGGACCAGGCTCGCCCTGATGCAGCGGCTGAGCGAGGGCGAGGCCGACGTGACGACGCTGACGGAGTACTGCGGTGCGGCCCGGCCGTCGGTGAGCCAGCACCTGAGCAAGCTGCGGCTGGCCGGTCTGGTGGCCACCCGCAAGGACGGCCGGCGGGTGGTCTACACGCTGCGCCACGGCCATCTGCGCCGGCTGGTGCACGAGGCGCTGAACGTCGCGGACCACCAGATCAGCGGGCTGCCCCCGCACGACTGAGCGACCCGGCGCGGGTGAGGTGTCCCCGCGCGGGAGCGGCGTTCGCGGAGGGGATCCATCTCCAATAGGTGCACACGTATGCACATGTTGTCCTATCCTGGAGGAGACGTCCCTGGTTCGAGCCCTCGCGCCCCACGCGCGCATCGCGCACCTCGCGCGCCGAGTCGATCGGAGTCCCCCGTGCTCTCCGTGCTCCGTGACCGCACCTACCGCCACCTCTTCGCCGCCCAGGTGGTCGCCCTCGCCGGAACCGGCCTGGCCACCGTGGCGCTCGGCCTGCTCGCCTACGACCTGGCCGGCCCCGCCGCCGGATCGGTGCTCGGCACCGCCCTGGCGATCAAGATGGCGGCGTACGTCGGGATCGCCCCGGTCGTCGCCGCGCTCGCCCACCGGATCCCGCGCCGCCGGCTGCTGGTCGCCGCCGACCTGGCCCGGGCGGCGGTGGCGCTCGGACTGCCCTTCGTCACCAGCGTCTGGCAGGTCTACCTGCTGATCTTCGTCCTGCAGGCGGCCTCGGCGACGTTCACCCCGGCGTTCCAGTCGGTGATCCCCGAGGTGCTGCCCGACGAGCGCGACTACACCCGGGCGCTGTCGCTGTCCCGGCTGGCCTACGACACCGAGAGCCTGGTCAGCCCGGCGCTGGCCGCCGGACTGCTCGCCCTGGTCGGCTACCGCTGGCTGTTCTGGGGGACGGTGGTCGGGTTCGTCGCCTCGGCGGTCCTGGTGGTCTCGGCGGTCCTGCCGGTCGCGGCGGCCCGCACGGCGGCGGGCGGCGGGAGGAGCGGGTCGGGGGAAGCGTCGGCCACAGGAGGCCCGGCGCGGACGCCGTCCCTCGCGGCCAGGTCGCTCGACGGACTACGGCTCTTCCTGTCCGTCCCGCGCCTGCGGGCGCTGCTCGCCCTGGACCTCGCCGTCGCCGCCGGCGGCGCCATGGTGATCGTCAACACCGTCGTCTACGTCCGCGACCGGCTGGGCCGATCCGCCGGGGACGTGCCGCTCGCGCTCGGCGCGTACGGCGGCGGCTCGATGGTGGTCGCGCTGCTCCTGCCCCGGGTCCTGGAGCGGGTGGCCGACCGCAGGGTCATGCTCCCCGCGGCCTTCGGCATCGCCGGACTGCTCGCCGTCCTCGCCGTCCTCACGACGACGGGCGGTGGTGGCGGTGGCGACGGTGGTGGGGGTGGTGGCGGATGGCGGTGGCCCGCACTGCTCGCCGTCTGGGCGGGTCTCGGTGCGGCGGGCTCGCTGATCCTCACTCCCGGCGGCCGACTGCTGCGCGCCGCGGTGCCGGCGGCGGAGCTGCCCGCGGCCTTCACCGCCCAGTTCTCGCTCTCGCACGGCTGCTGGCTGCTCGCCTACCCCCTGGCGGGCTGGCTCGGCGCCACCGCCGGCCTCCCGGCCGCCACCGTCGCCCTCGGGGTCCTCGCCCTCGGCTCGGCGCTCCTGGCCACCCGCGCCTGGCGCCCGGACCGGGTCGCCCGACCTGCCGCGGCCGACCGCCCCGCCCGGGTGGCTCGGCGCCGACGGACCGCCCCCGGGGCGTCCCTGCCGCGCTGAGCGTCCTGCCGCCGAGGTCCCGCCTGTCCGGCCCGTCCGGCCCGTCCGTCCGTCCGGCCCGCCCGCCCGCCCGTCCGGCTCGGGCGGGACGGGCGGTTCGGCGTCGGAGGTCCGCCTCCGGGGCGTCCCCGCCGTGTTGAGCGTCTTGCCGCCGAGGCCCCGCCCGGGCCATCCGTCTCCGACCGGCCGGCCCCTCGTGCCGAACGTCCCCCGCAGGGCCTCCCGGGGTGCCGGGTGTCCCGGCCACCGGCCTCCGCCACCGCGTCCCGCCGGGTGCCCGGCGGGCCGTGCGACGATGGGTGGCAGCCATGTTGGTAAATGTTAGATATTGTTTGTTCATGTTGTTGAAGGGGAGTTCCATGCAAGGGAGCGGGACATGGCCGCAACGGTGACCACGACGGCCGGCCTGGCCGGTTCGACGACCAGGACCGCCGCAAGGCTGGCCGACGGCCGTGAACTGATCTACTTCGACCGCGGCGAGGCCCCCGCAGGCCGGGACGCGGCCGACCTGCGGCCGCTGGACGCCGCCGCCCCCTCCTCGGAGGTGCGGCTCGATCCGCTGACCGGCGCCTGGGTGACCGTCGCCGCGCACCGCCAGGTCCGCACCTACCACCCGCCCGCCGACCAGTGCCCGCTCTGCCCCTCGCGGGACGGGCGGCTCAGCGAGATCCCGGCCGCCGACTACCAGGTCGCGGTCTTCGAGAACCGCTTCCCCTCGCTCGCCGGGAACCCCGCCACCCACCCCGTGCAGCCGACCTCCGGCGACCCGCTGCACACCACCCGCCCCGGGACCGGCCGGTGCGAGGTGGTCTGCTTCACCGCCGACCACTCCGCCTCCTTCGCCGACCTCGACGAGGACCGCGCCCGGCTGGTGCTCGACGCCTGGACCGACCGCACCGCCGAACTCTCCGCGCTGGAAGGCGTCCGGCAGGTCTACTGCTTCGAGAACCGCGGCCCCGAGATCGGCGTCACCCTCGCCCACCCGCACGGCCAGATCTACGCCCTGCCGTTCACCACCCCGCGGACCGCCCGCATGATCGAGCAGGCCGCCCGGCACCGCGCGGCCACCGGACGCAACCTCTTCGAGGACCTGGTCGCCGCCGAACGCGCGGACGGCGAGCGGGTCGTGCTCGCAGGCGAGCACTGGACGGCCTTCGTCCCCTTCGCCGCCCGCTGGCCCTACGAGGTTCACCTCCACCCGCACCGCCGGGTCCCCGACCTGACCGGTCTGGACGAGGACGAGCGTGCCGAACTCCCCGGCGTCTACCTGGAGCTGCTGCGCCGTTTCGACCGGCTCTTCGGCGATGCGGAGCGGCACGTACCGGCGCCGTACATCTCGGCCTGGCACCAGGCCCCGACCGTCGACGGCGGTGAACTCGCCCTGCACCTGGAGCTGTTCACCGTCCGGCGGACCGCCGACAAGCTCAAGTACCTCGCCGGCACCGAGTCCGGCATGGAGGCCTTCATGAACGACGTCGCCCCGGAGGACGCCGCCCGGCGTCTGCGCGAGGTCGCGACCACCACCGGCGGGGAGCAGCAATGACCACGACCTCCACCGCCTTCGCGGAGCTGTACGGCCACGCTCCGGAAGGCGTCTGGGCGGCCCCCGGCCGGGTCAACCTGATCGGCGAACACACCGACTACAACGACGGGTTCGTGCTCCCGATCGCCCTGCCGCAGACCGTCCGCGTCCAGGGCCGCCGCCGTTCCGACACCCTGCTCCGCCTGCACTCCTCCCGGACGCCCGGAGAGGTCGTCGAGCTGGACGTCGCCGAGCTGGCCCCCGGCCGGGTGAAGGGCTGGGCCGCGTACCCGGCCGCCGTCGTGTGGACCCTGCGGCAGGCCGGCCACCCCGTCGGCGGCGCCGACCTGACGTTCGACAGCGACGTGCCCGCGGGCGCGGGCCTGTCCTCCTCCGCCGCGCTCGAATGCGCCGTCGCCATCGCGTACGACGGCCTGTACGGGCTCGGCCTGGACGCCCGCCGGCTCGCCCTGCTCGCCCAGCGGGCGGAGAACGAGTTCGTCGGGGTGCCCTGCGGGATCATGGACCAGATGGCCTCGATGGCCTGCCGGGCCGGCGCCGCCCTCCACCTGGACACCCGCGACCTGTCCGCCCGGCACGTCCCGCTCGACCTCGCGGGCGCCGGTCTGGCCCTGCTCGTCATCGACACCCGGGTGCAGCACGACCTCGGCGACGGCGCCTACGCGGCACTGCGGGCCGGGTGCGAGCGGGCGGCCGCCCTGCTCGGGCTGTCGGCGCTGCGCGACCTCTCGGTGGCCGAGCTCCCGGTCACCCTTCCGGAACTCCCGGAGGAGCTCCGCCCGTTGGTCCGCCACGTGGTGACCGAGAACGCGCGGGTCGAGCAGGCCCTCGCGGAGCTGGACCGCCGTGGTCCGGCCGCCCTCGGGCCGATCCTCACCGCCGGCCACGCGTCGCTGCGCGACGACTACCGGGTCTCCTGCCCCGAGACCGACCTCGCCGCCGCCACGGCCGTCGCCGCCGGGGCGCTCGGGGCCCGGATGACCGGCGGCGGCTTCGGCGGCTCGGTGATCGCCCTGGTGGAGACGGGCGTGGCGGAGGCCGTGGCGGAGGAGGTCACCGCGGCGTTCGCGGCCGCCGGGTACGCCGAGCCCCACATCCACACCGCGATCCCGTCCGAAGGGGCCCGCCGGGTGGCGTGACCTGAACCGGGCCCGCCGGCGGAGGCGACCACTCTCGTCGCCCCCGCCGCCGGGCCCGCCGGCCGTCGGTGCTTCCGGCCGTCGGTGCTTCCGGGCTTCGGACCGTCGGCCGTCCCGTACGCGGGTCAGCCGCAGAACTCCGCCTCGGCGAGCTTGAGTTTGCCGGTGAACCAGTCGGCGTTGGTGTTGAAGGCGGCGGCGTGCCGACCGTCCCGGGTGGTCAGTGCGAGGGTCGACGATCCGTGGATGCCGCCGTCGTGGCCCCACACCTCGACCCCGCAGGACAGCCTGCCGCCGCTGATGCCGAGCCCGCCGGGGCCCTCGGTGGTGAGCATCTCGTCCAACTCGGCCTGCGGGAGCAGCCGTCCGCGCATCAGCGCGGAGAGGAACCGGGTGAGGTCCTCGGTCGTGGAGATGATCCCGCCGGCGGCGCCCGCCATCGAAGGGTTGAGTTCCGTGGTGTCCACGGGCGTCGCCGAGCCGCCGAACAGCTTGGAGTAGGCGCGTGCGTGCGGCCGGGGCACGGTGGTGGCGGTGCCGGGCACGCTGGTGCCGTCCAGGCCCAGCGGCCCGATGATCCGCCGCTCGATCTCCGCGGCGTACGGGCGTCCGGTCGCCTCCGTGACGATCATCCCGGCCAGGACGTAGTTGGTGTTGGAGTACTCGCGTTTCGCGCCCGGCGCGAACACCGGCGGGTGCGACACCGCGATGCGCACCAACTGCTCCGGCGTGTAGGTGTCATAACGATGTGTCAGGAACTGCGGCGTGAACAGCAGGGCCGCCATGCCGGGGTCGTCGTCGTAGGCGGTCAGCCCGCTGGTGTGGTTGAGCAGTTGGCGGATCGTGATCGCCGAGCCGTCGTTGCCGTTCCCGCTCACCACCCCGGGCAGCCACTTCTCCACCGTGTCGTCCAGGTCGAGCCGCCCCTCGGCCTGGAGTTGGAGGATCACGGTCGCGACGAACATCTTCGTCACGCTCCCGATCCGGAACCGCTCCCGCGGCGATCGGGGCTGTCCGGTGGTGGTGTCCGCCGTGCCGATCGCCGTGGTCCAACTCTGCTGTCCTGTACGGGCGCTGGCGATGATCCCGGGCAGCCCTTCGGACCGGACGGCCGTCGTCATCGCCGCCCGGGTCGCGCCGTGCCCGCCCCCGCCGTGCCCGCCCCCGCCGTGCCCTGGTCCGCCGGGACCGGCCCCTGCGGCCACCGCCGGCAGCGCCGTCCCCATCACCACCGCCGCGGCCATCGCCGCAGCACCCGTTCCGCGCCGGAGCGCGCCCTGCCGAGTCATGTGCTTCTCCTGAGGTCCGTAGTCCTCGCCCCCCGCTCCTGCGCAGGTTGACGGTCCGCGGGCCCCCCGGGTTCCGGCGGACCGCCCCGCCGTGCACAAACCGTCCGGACGGACGACCGGACCCGGACACCGGGGGTACGGGAGCCCCCTAGGGACCGGCCGACGGCCGTGGCGGGGCCCCGGTGGGCCGATTCCGCCCCCCATGAACGTGGGATGTCGCGGTACCGGCCGTCACCGCGAGGATTCGGCGTGTGCGGCGCCCGACGCCGGACACGGGGGCGGGCGTCGGACGCCGCACTGACGGAGCATCGGACTCATCGGGCGATCGCCATGCCGAGGGTCCCCCGACACATCGACACATCGACACGCCGGGGGGCGTCCGCGCAGGTCGGCCTCGTGGTGCGGTCGCCATCAGAGGGAGCACACCCGTGCCATCATCCCGTCACTTCCGCCGCCCGCTGATCGCGCTGCTGGCCGCGGTCGCCGCGCTCACGTGCTCGATCGCGCCGGCCGCCGCCGACCCCGGTCCGGCCGCCGGCGGTGAACTGCCGAGGCTGCGCTCGCTGTACGTGGCGATGCCGGACGGCGTCCGGATCGCCGCCGACGTCTGGCTGCCGCCCGGCGCCACCGCCGGCAGCCGGCTGCCGACCGTCCTGGAGACCTCGCGGTACTGGCGCTCCAGGGACCGCTCCGACGGGTCCGAGGGCGACCCCCGGTCCGGTCCGGCGAGTGTCTGGAACGCCCGCGGCTACGCCTACGTGGTGACCGACCTGCGTGGTACCGGCGCCTCGTTCGGCACCCTCGACGCCGAACTCGGCACCAGCCTGATCAAGGACAGCGGCGCGCTCGGCGACTGGATCGCCGCCCAGCCGTGGTCCAACGGCCGGGTCGGCACCACCGGCGTCTCCTACGGCGGCGACACGGCGATACTCGCCCTCGGTCTGCGCAACCACCACATCACGGCGGCCGCACCGAACTCCTACGACTTCGACCCCTACGAGGACCTGATCCGCCCCGGCGGACTGCTGATCGAGCCGCGGGTCGCCGTCTACAGCACGCTGCTGCGGATCCTCGACCAGGCCGGCGGCACCACCTGCGCGACCAGTGACGAGACCCGGCGGATCTGCGACGAGTACGGGTTGACCGGTCTCGCGCCGAGGCCCGTCGACGGGCCGGACGGGCCCGCGCTGCGCGCCGCGGCCCGCGTCGAGCACGCGGGGAACGCCAACCTGGTCGACCTCGCCCGCAAGGGCGCCCACCGGGACTACACCGACGGTCCGCAGAGCTGGGCGGTCACCAGCGTGGCCGGCCAGAGCGGGGCCATTCAGGCGGGCGGCGTCCCGGTCCTGACCGACGCGGGCTGGCTGGACGCCGGTACCCCCAACGGGGTGCTCTCCCAGTTCTCCGGCCTGTCGAACACCCAGGAGAGCTGGATCGGCCCCTGGAACCACGGCCAGGGCTACCTCGCCGACCCCTTCCAGCCGAGCCGCAGGCTCACCGACGCCGAGCGGCGCGAGATCGGCGAGCGGACGCTCGCGTTCTTCGACCGGTACGTCAGGGACGGCGAACACCCCGATGGCGAACGGCTCGTGCACTACTACACCCTCAACGAGGGCACCTGGCGCACCACCGACCGCTGGCCGGTCCCCGGGACGCGGAACCGGCGGCTCTACCTCGCCGACGGCAACACCCTCAGCCGGCAGCCTCCGAGGCCGGTCACCGGTCGGCCCGACACCGACCCGCTGACCCTCCACCCCACCGCGGGCACCGGCCCGCTCGACCGCTGGAACACCAACCTCACCGGGGACCCGGTCAGTTACCCCGACCGGGCCGCCGTCGACCGGGACCTGCTCAGTTACACCAGCCCGCCCGTCCGGCAGGACACCAGGGTGACCGGCCTCGGCCGGGTGACCCTCGACGTGACGGGCGTCGGCGGGGCGAGCGACGGCGCACTGCACGTCTACCTGGAGGACGTCGCGCCGGACGGCCGGGTCACCTACATCACCGAGGGCCAACTCGCCCTCACCGAGCGGGCGGTGGCCTCCCGGTGGAGCAACCCCGACTGGCGTCGGCTGCGCACCCCGCGCACCTTCGCGGCCGCCGACGCAGCCCCGTTCCCGCAGGGCACGCCCCAGCGGGTCACCCTCGACCTCCAGCCGACCTCGGTCCTCTTCAAGGCCGGCGACCGGATCCGGCTCACCGTCGCGGCCGCCAACCCGGACTCCTTCGAGCTCCGGCCCGCCGACGGCAGGGCCGCCTACACCATCGGCCACGGCTCCGTCCGGCCCTCCTACGTCGACCTGCCGGTGGTCGGCTGAGGGGCCGCGGCCGCCCCGCCGCAGCCCCTCGGCCGACCCCGCTCTCCGCTCCCTGCTCCCCGCTCTCCGATTCCCGATTCCCGGGCCGTCGGCGCCGACCGCGCCGACGGCCCGTCCGCTCGACGGCCCGTCCGCTCGACGGCCCGTCCGCTCGACGGCCCGTCGGCTCGACGCCGGCCCCGACCGGTCCCGGGGCGAACGGCCCGTGCAGTCGGGCTCGCCGGCCTCCGCCGGAAGGATCAACGCTTGCGCCACAGCGCCCAGTTGTGTTGCGCGTCGACCCGGTCGACGTACCAGTCGGCAGGGTGCGCGGGCCAGTAGGCCTCGGGCGCCCGCCCCTGCTCGGGCAGCGGGGTGACGAGCGCGGTCGCCGCCGGCGGGATCGGCTGCCAGCGGGGGTCGCGGTACCAGACGCGGCCCTGGTAGACCTCGAAGGTCTGGGTGGTGCGCAGGGTCCAATCGAGGTCCCAGGCGAAGACCACGCTGTCGTCCGGCCGCAGCCCCGCGCTCTGGGTGAAGCCGGTGGCCAGGGGCTTGCGCCAGGCCGAGTGGGGCTGCGAGACGCGTTCGGTGATCGTCGCGGAGGCGAACCCCGCGAACAGGGCGAGGGAGACGCCGACCGCCCAGAACGCCCTGCGGCCCCCGGCGGTCCGGACCAGGAGGACCGCGCAGAAGATCACGAGTGCGGCCGCGCTCGCCCGGACCATGGAGAGCCGGCTCCAGTCCGCGGTGAGGAACGACACGTCGGGCAGGCCCCACAGCACGAAGCCCTGGGTGCGCAGCTTCGAGCCGGCCGATCCGATCACCAGCACGGCGAGGAGGAGGATCAGCCCCGCGGTCGCGGCCGACGCCCTGCCGAGCGCGCGGCGGCCGCAGCGCACGAGGACCGCGGTGCCCGTCACGAAGGCGGCCGGCACCAGGTACGAGGTGTAGCGGGCGTAGACCCAGTTGTCGATCCGGCCGTCGTCCGGGAGGGCCGCCGCGGAGGCCAGGGCGGTCCCGACGAGGAGCGCCACCAGCACGCCGCCGGTGAGCCGGTGCGGCAGCGGGACGCGGCGGCCGAACAGGGCGAACAGGCAGGCGACGACGGCCAGGCCGCCGATCCCCCAGGTGGAGACCGTGAAGTACCAGATCTGGCCGGCGGTCCTGGTGAGGGTCCGCTGGGTGGCCTCCGGGTCGGTGAGGCCCTTCCACAGGAAGCCGCCGACGTCGCTGTCCTCGACGGTGAACTGCGCGTGCAGCCACCTGGCCAGGAGTTCGGCACCGACCACGCCCGCCCCGAGCGCGCCGAGGCCGGCGACGGTCGTGCGCCACGGGGCACGGCGGAACACCAGGACACCGGCGAACACGGCGGCGGTCAGGGCCACCACCACACCGCCGCGGTCGTGGGTGGCCATCGCGTAGGCGGCGGCGGCCCCGGCCCCGGCCGCGTACCAGGCGCGCCGGCGCACCGGTCCGTCGGAGAGCCAGCCGTGCAGGCAGAGCAGCCAGGCGAGGATCAGCGCGGGCAGGACGGCGTCGGTGAGCGCGAACTGGGAGTAGAAGACCACCGGGGGCAGCAGCGCGGTGGCGGCGGCGAAGGCGTACGCGAGCCGGCGGGTCAGGCCGAGGCGCCACAGGGCGAGGTGGGCGAGCGGGAAGACCAGCGCACTGATCAGCGCGTTGATCGCCAGGACCAGGTGGTAGGCGGTCACCGGGTCGTCGGCGATCCGCAGCGCGGGGGAGATCAGCAGCGGGTAGCCGCCGGGGATGACCACGCCGACCGGCATCTCGGTGGTCGGGCGGCCCGCGAGGACGCGCGCCAGGACCAGGTAGGACTCCTCGTCCGGGTGGACCGAGGGGTAGTCGAGGTGCCGGGCGAGGACGAGCCGGAAGAGGACCTGGACGAGGTAGCCGGCGGCCAGCGCGGCGGCCGGGAACCAGCGGCGGAGGCGGAGCGCCGCGAGGCGCCGGACCGCCCGGTCGGTGAGCCCGGCCGGCGGCGGGGCCGTGCCCCCCGCACCCCCCGGAGCCCCTGCCCGCCCGGCGCTCTCCTCGGCCGCGACGGCGTCGGTGGTCCCGGTGGTTCCCATGGTTCCGGCGGCCTCGGTGGCCTCCGTGGCCTCTGCGGTGATCTGTCCCATCGGACTCTGCTTCCTCCCTGGCCGGCTTGGCCGCACCCCGCACCCCGTACCCCGCTCCCCGGGGGCGGACGGGCACGTCGAACCGCGGCGCGGCCCGCTGGGGCGCCGCATGCAGGACGACTATATATGTCGTTCACCGGCATATATAGATCGGGAGAATCGGATCTCGATGGAACCCGGGCGGAACCCGGCTGGTTCAGGGCGGGTGGGCGCCCGGAACCGGTGGGTGGTCCTGCCGGACCCAGGGTCCGATCGGGCCTGGTAGGCCCCCGGTGGCGGCCGCGAAGGTTGACCCATGACCGAGAACAGCGGAACCAGGAACAACGGCGACCACACCCCCGGCACCGACGGCGAGTTCGCCGGAAAGACCGTGCTGATCACCGGCGGCACCAGCGGGATGGGCCTCGCCACCGCACGCCGCCTCCTCGCCTCCGGCGCCGAGGTGGTCATCACCGGCCGCTCCGAGGAGCGGCTGCGCCGCGCCGAGACCGCGCTCGGCGCCGGCGACCGGGTGCTCGCCGTGCGCGCCGACTCGGCGGCGCCGGCCGACCTCGCCCGCCTCGCCGACCGGGTGGGGGAGCGGCACGGACGCCTCGACGGGGTGTTCGCCAACGCCGGGGTCGGCGTCTTCGAGCTGCCGGCCGAGGTGACCGAGAAGTCCTTCGACCACACCGTGGACGTCAACTTCAAGGGCGTCTTCTTCACCGTCCAGCACGCCCTGCCGCTGCTGGAGGCCGCCGGCGGCGGGTCCGTCGTCCTCAACGCCTCCTGGACGCTCCACCGCGGCCTGCCCAACGCCCCGGTCTACGCGGCGACCAAGGCGGCCGTCCACAACCTGGCCCGCACCCTGGGCAGCGACTTCGCCGGGCGCGGCATCCGGGTCAACTCGGTGAGCCCGGGATACATCGTCACCGAGATGTTCGAGGAGGTCATCACCGAGCAGTCCGAGCGGGACGCCGTGCTGGCCCAGGTGCCGCTGGGCAGGCTGGGCGAGGCCGGGGACATCGCGGAGACGGTGGCCTTCCTGCTCTCGGCGCGCTCCTCCTACATCACCGGGCAGGACTTCGTGGTGGACGGCGGCGTGGTGGCGGTCGCGGGCGGCTGGTGAGCCCGGCGCCGGTCGCCCGGCCGGGCCCGAACCGCCCGTCCCGTCAGCCTGGCCCTGCCAGGGCCAGGCTGACGGGGCCCCGAGCAGAGAGAATCGTCATATGAGCAGCACAGCGATCAGCCTCAACGAGTTCCTGCGGACCCGTCGCTCCAGGCTCCGGCCCGAGGACGTCGGCCTGCCGGACTTCGGCGGCCGACGCCGGGTGTCCGGGCTGCGCCGCGAGGAGCTCGCCCAGCTCGCGGGGGTGAGCGTCGACTACTACACCCGGCTCGAACAGGGCCGGGTCGGCAACCCCTCGGACGCCGTGCTCGACGCCGTCGCCCGGGCCCTCCGCCTCGACGACGAGGAGGCCCGCCACCTGCACCGCCTCGCCCGCACCAGGCCGGGCGGCGGACGCCCCGGCGGCGCCCCGGCGGCCCGGGCCTCGGCGGCCCGCGCCGCCGCGGCCCCGCAGCGGGTCCGGCCCACGCTCGCCCGGCTGCTCGACGCGATGATCGACGTCCCGGCCGTCGTGATGGGGCGCCGCATGGACATCCTGGCCTGGAACCGGCCCGCCGTCGCCCTGCTCGGCGACTACGGCGCACTCGACCCGGCCGAGCGGAACATCGCCCGCATCACCTACCTCGATCCCGCCTCCCGCGAGCTCTACGAGGACTGGGCCGGCTGCGCGCGGGAGAACGCGGCCTTCCTGCACCTGGAGGCCGGACGCCGGCCCGACGACCCCAAGCTCATCGAGCTGATCGGCGAACTGTCCATGCGCAGCGCGGAGTTCCGCCACTGGTGGGCGGAGCACCCGGTGCGGGACAAGACCTCCGGACTGAAGGGCTTCCGCCACCCGCTGGTGGGCCGGATGGAGCTGGTCTACGAGACGCTGCGCCCGGCGGACGACCCGGACCAGGCGCTGGTGACCTACACGGCCGAGCCGGGCAGCCCGTCCGACGACGCGCTGCGGATGCTGATCGCCTGGGACGCCGACCAGGTGCGGCAGACCACCGAGCCGCGTGCCGCCGGGAACGCCACGCGTCCGCGGGCCTGAAGGTCGTTCCGGACCTTCTGGAACGACCTTCGGGTGTACCGGCCCCGGACGCGGCGACGGGCCGACCGCGCTGTCCGGCCACGGTGGTGCGCCACTGGTGGTGTGCCACCGCAACGGAGGCCGCCAACCGACGCCGCCAACCGACGCCGCCGCCCCGACATCGTCAGCCGGGCGGCGATACCAGGCCGAAGTCGTAGGCGCAGATCACCAGCCCGACCCGGTCGCGAGTGCCCAGCCGGGTGAACAGCCGTGCCACGTGCGCCTTCGCCGTGGCCGTGCTGATGACCAGCTCCTGGGCGATCTCGGCGTTGGACAGGCCGCGTCCGACCAGCGTCAGCACCTCGCGTTCCCGCTCGGTGACGCCCGCCGCGGCCAGCCCGGCCGCAGGGTCGGACCCGGGTACGGAGCCGCGGTCGGCGCGGGCCGGCTCCGGAGGACGGGCGGCGAACTCCGCGACCAGTCGGCGCGTCACGCCGGGGGCCAGCAGCGCGTCCCCCGCCGCGACCACCCGGATCCCGTCCAGGATGGTCTCCAGCGCCATGTCCTTGACCAGGAAGCCACTCGCCCCGGCGCGCAGCGCGCCGTAGACGTACTCGTCGTCGTCGAAGGTGGTCAGCACCAGTACACGGGTCCGCGCCGACCGGTCTGCGGTGATCCGGCGGGTCGCCTCGATGCCGTCCGTTCCCGGCATCCGGATGTCCATCACCGCGACGTCCGGCCGTACGGCGCGGACCAGTTCGACGGCCTCCTCCCCGCCGGACGCCTCGCCGACGACCTCCAGATCGGGCGTGTCGGCGATGAGCACCCGCAGACCGGTGCGGATCAGCGGCTGGTCGTCGACCAGCACGACCCGGATCACCGGGCGACCTCCACGGGGAGGGGCAGCCGCGCGGCCACCCGGTAGCCGCCCCCGGGGCGCGGCCCGGCGCTGAACTCGCCGCCCAGCAGGCCGACCCGCTCCCGCATCCCGGTCAGCCCGAAGCCGTCGTGAATCCCCGCCCCGGACCCCGCCCCGGACCCCGCCCCCGACTCCGATCCGCATCCCAAATCGACGACGGAGAGCACGAGTTCACCCGTCCGGTAGTCGACCGTCACGCTGCAGTCCCGGGTGCCGGAGTGCCGCACCACGTTGGTCACCGCCTCCTGGACGATCCGGAACGCGGCCAGGTCGACGTCGGCCGGCAGCTCGCGCGGCTCCCCGCCGCGTCGCAGGTCGACCCGGACACCGGCCGCCGCCGTCCGTGCCACCAGCCCGTCGAGCTCGTCCAGCCCGGGAGCCGGGCCGAGCTGCGCCGCCTCCCCGGCGCCCTGGCGCAGCGCGCCGAGCATCCGCCGGAGACCGGCCAGGGTCTCCCGGCTGGTGGACTCGATGGCGTCCAGGGCCTTGCGGGTCTCGGCGGGCTGGGTGTCCATCACCCGGCTGCCCACCCCGGCCTGGATGGCGATGATGCCGATGTGGTGCGCGACCACGTCGTGCAGCTCGCGCGCGATCCGGAGCCGCTCGTCGGTGACCGCCTGCCGGGTCGCCTGGGCGCGAACGGCCGCCGTGTGCGCCCGGCCCTGGTGGACGGTGTGTCCGACCAGCCAGGCGATCGCCACCGTCGACAGCAGCGCGGCCTGCACCGAGAAGTTCACGCCGTAGCCGGAGGCCAGCCGCCAGCCCGTCTCGGCGGCGACCACGGCGGTCGGCAGCGCGGCGGCCAGGGCGGAGACCGCGCGGGGCCGGGTCGCCGCCGTGTACCCGACCAGCAGGTCGGCCAGCAGGAAGAGCACGACGGGCGTCGCCTGCACGTCCATCCCGAGCGAGAACACACCGCCGGCGAGCGCCACCGCGACGGCCGCCACCGGCAGCCGCGTCAGCAGCAGCGCGACCAGAGTCGTCACCACGGCGGCGACCGCCAGCGGTGCGTCCTCGATGTTGCCGTGGTAGCGGAACAGCCGCCGCAGCTCGTCCGGCCGCTGCAGCGAGCGGACGAGGATGACGGTCAGCCAGCCGCCGCCCACCCACACGGCGGGCGGCACTCTCCTGAGCGGCGGCGGAGTCTGGATCATGATCACCCGGCCGATCCTAGCCGCGGCCTGCCGGGCCGCCATCGGCCCGCGGGCCTAAGCCCGGGGGCGGGTACGGCGCCCGAGGGTTTCGCCGGCGGGCCGATGCGGCGGGCCGCCCGCCCTCGGCAGGGTTGTCCCCGTGATCGAGACAACCCGACTGAGCAAGCGGTACGACGGGACCACCGCCGTCGACGACCTGACCTTCACGGTGGAGCCGGGCCGGGTCACCGGCTTCCTCGGCCCCAACGGCGCCGGCAAGTCCACCACCCTCCGGATGATCCTCGGCCTGGTGGCGCCCACCGGTGGCACCGTCACCGTGGACGGCACCCCGTTCGCCGGCCGTCCGCGCGGGCTGCGCCACGTCGGCGCGCTGCTGGACGCCCAGGACGTGCACGGCGGGCGCAGCGCCCGGGCCCACCTGTGGGCGCTGGCCCGGGCGAACGCCCTGCCCGCCACCCGTGTGGAGGAGGTGCTGCACGAGGTCGGGCTCGGCTCGGCGGCCGGGCGGCGGATCGGCGGCTTCTCGCTCGGCATGAAGCAGCGCCTCGGCATCGCCGGCGCCCTGCTGGGGGACCCGCCCGTGCTGCTCTTCGACGAGCCGCTCAACGGCCTGGACCCGGAGGGCGTGCACTGGGTGCGCGGCCTGTTCCGCCGACTGGCCGGTGAGGGGCGGACGGTGTTCGTCTCCAGTCACCTGATGGCCGAGATGGAGCACACCGCCGAGCGGATCGTGGTGATCGGCCGGGGGCGGCTGATCGCCGACGAGAGCCTCGCCGCCTTCGCGGCCCGGCACGCCGGCTCCGCCGTCACGGTTCGCACGCCCGACGCCGGCGCGCTGGCGCCGGTGCTCGCCGGGGCCGGGGGCACCGTCAGGCCGGCGGACGGCGCCGCCCTGGAGGTCAGTGGCCTGCCGGCCGCCCGGATCGGCGAACTGGCCCACCGCCACGGTGTCGTCCTCCACCAGCTCGCGGACCGCACCGCGTCCCTGGAGTCCGCGTTCATGGCCCTGACCGCCGACCACGCCGACCACCGCACCGGAGGAGCCCGATGACCGCCGCAGCCCTGCCCGACACCCGTCCGAGGTTCACCGACCTGCTCGCCGCCGAGTGGATCAAGACCCGCTCGCTCCGGTCGACGTACTGGATGCTCGCGCTGAGCGCCCTTGTCGCCCTCGCGATCAACATCAACGCCGTCCGCACCGACCTCCCCTACATCGACCACCCGCCGGCCCAGGCGCCTGGCATGCCCCCCTACTCCTACGACCCGCTCTGGCACGGGCTGGGCAGCATCGCCGCCTCCGTCATGGGACTGGCCGCCGCCTGCTTCGGGGCGATCACGGTGTTCGGCGAGTACGCGACCGGCATGGTCCGCACCACCTTCGCCGCCGTCCCTGACCGGCGCGGGGTGGTCACCGCCAAGGTCGTCCTGGTCACGATGGTCTGCCTGGTGCTCGGCACCGCCGTCTCGCTGACGTCCTTCCTGACCACCAACGCCATGCTGGCCTCCCGGGGCATCGGACTCTCCCTCTCCGACGAGGGCTGCCTGCGGGCGGTCGCCGGCTATGCGCTGGGAGTGCCGGTCTGCGCGCTGGTCGGCATGGCGTTCGGCGCCGTGCTGCGGCATGCCACCGCCTCGATCGTCGGCGTGGTCGGACTGCTCTTCGTCCTGCCGATGGTTTTCGGCGGGGAGCGCTACCGCTGGCTCAAGGAGATCGGCAACCACCTGCCGCTCGCGGCCGAGTCCCGGCTCGCCCTCAACCCCCACACCACGGCCACGCTGGGGGAGTACCCGCCCACCGTGCCCGGCGCCTGGATCGCGCTCGCGGCCTGGGCGCTGGTCTCCGCGGTGGTCACCGTCGCGGTGGTTCGCCGCCGGGACGTGTGACCAGGGGCCGGCCGCGGCGAGGGCGCGACGCGGAGGTGCGACCCGGCCCGGCCGCGGCGGCCCGGCCGGCCGGGTGACACGCCCCGGGTCGGCGCCGGGCGCTGCCCGGCGGTACCGGCCCGCACGGGGTGCCGGGCGGGCGCATTCGGGCGACACTGGTGCGAAACGGTCCGGAGGGCCCGGTGCGGCCAGGACCATCGGCCCGGCCGGACCGCCCCTCCGGCCCTGTCGCGCGCCGGGCCACGGGCGTGGGATGGAGGTGGACGGGGCCGGGGCCGCCCGGACCCGTCCGCCGAACGCACCGCGAAGGGCAGGAGCACAGAGATGAAGGCCGCCGTCGTCCACGACTTCACCCAGCCGCTCGTGATCGAGGACCGCCCCGTCCCCGAGCCGGCGCCGCACCAGGTCCGGGTCCGACTGGAGGCCTCGGGGCTCTGCCACACCGACATCCACGCCGCGCACGGCGACTGGCCGGTCAAGCCCACCCCGCCGTTCGTGCCCGGCCACGAGGGCGTCGGCATCGTCGAGGCCGCCGGTGCCGAGGTCCGGCACGTCAGGGTCGGCGAGCGGGTCGCCATCCCGTGGCTGGCGGACGCCTGCGGACGCTGCGACCAGTGCGTGTCCGGCTGGGAGACGCTCTGCCTGCACCAGCACAACAGCGGCTACTCCGTCGACGGCGCCTACGCCGAACACGCCCTCGCCCACGGCGACTACGTCGTGCCCGTCCCCGACGGCATCGACCCGCTGGACGCCGCGCCGCTCTCCTGCGCCGGTGTCACCACCTACAAGGCGCTCAAGGTCTCCGGCGCCCGGCCTGGCACCCGCGTCCTCGTCTCCGGCATCGGCGGCCTCGGCCACCTCGCCCTCCAGTACGCGCGGATCAGCGGCGCCGAGACCATCGCCGTCGACGTCACCGACGACAAGCTCGCCCTGGCCCGCGAACTGGGCGCCGACCACGTCCTCGACGCCCGCACCCAGGACGTCGCCGCCGAGGTGCAGAAGCTCGGCGGCGCCCACGCGGCCGTCGCCCTCGCCGTCAGCAACGCCTCCTTCCAGGCCGCCTACGGTGCGCTGCGCCGCGGCGGCACGCTCGTCCTGGTCGCCCTCCCCGCCGAGGGCAGGCTCGAACTGCCCGTCTTCGACACCGTCCTGAACGGCACGAAGGTGATCGGATCGATCGTGGGCACCCGCGAGGACCTCGCCGAGGTCTTCCGCCTCCACGCACTCGGCCGCACCCGCGTCATCCGCGAGACCCGCAGGCTCGACGACGTCAACGCCTGCTTCGACGAGGTCCTCTCCGGCAAGGTCTCCGCCCGCCTGGTCTTCGACCTGACCTGACCTGATCTGAGCCGCCCGGGCCCGGGGCCCGGGCGGCTCAGCGGAAGCGGTCGACGTTCTCCCGGGCCCAGTCGTCGTAGCTGCGGAGCGGCCGGCCGATGACCTCGTGCACGGCCGGCCGCTGGTCGAGGGTCCACTGCACGGGCTCGGTGTGTGACGGCGTACCGGGGGTGGCGGGGCCGGTCTCGTTGAGGACCGGTCATTTCACGGACACGGCAGGGGCGTCCCCGGTGGTCTGCGGGGTTGCCGCGGACGCGTCGCCGGTGCTCGCCGGGCGGCGGCGTGCCGTCATCACCAGGGCTGCGGCCGCGGTCGCGAGGAGCAGCGCCCCGGCGGTGGCCAGCGCGTACCGGGCGCTGAGGTCGGAGGCCCGCCCGGAGCGGTCGCCGGCCAGGTACACGCCGCCGAGGACGGCGACGCCGAGGGTGCCGCCGAGCTGCTGTGCGGCGTTGAGGAGCCCGGCCGCCGAACCGGTCTCCTGCGGGGAGACGCGGCGCAGCGCGGCGGTGAAGAACGGCGGGGTGAACAGTCCCGCGCCGAGGCCGGCGAGGCCGAGGGCGACGGGGAGGCCCGCCGGGTAGTGGCCGGAGGGTGCGGCCCGGTAGGCGAGGACGGCGGCGGCGAGACCGACGGCGAGCGTGGCGGTGCCGGCGTGCAGGACGCGGGTGTCGAAGCGGGGGACGAGGCGGCTCCCGGCGGCCCAGGAGGCGGCGGCCAGCCCGGCGGACCACGGCAGCACGGTGAGGCCCGCGGTGAGCGGGCTGGTGTGCAGGCCCAGCTCCAGCTGGAGCACCACGGTGATCATGACGCCGTTCATGACGGCGAAGAACAGGGCGGAGGTGATCAGCGCGGCGGGGAACGCACGGCCGCGCAGCAGGGACGGCTCGACCAGCGGGGTGCGGCCGGTGGCGGCCGCGCGGCGCTGGTGGGCGGCGAACCCGAGCAGGACGGCCGCACCGAGTGCGGAGCCGGCCCACGCCGTGGCCGTCGGCGCACCGGTGCCGGCGGTGAGCGGGCACACCAGCAGGGCGGTGCCCGTCATCGCCAGGGCGGTGCCGACCGGATCGAGGCGGGGGCGTTCGGGGGCCCGGTCCTCGCGCAGGCGCGGCGCGATGGCCAGGACGGCGGCCGCGAGCGGCAGGTTGACCAGGAACACGGCGCGCCAGGAGCTGCCGAACAGGTCGGCGTGGGTGAGTACGCCGCCCACGACCGGGCCGAGGACCGCGGAGAGGCCCATGACCGGGCCGATCGTGCCCAGGGCCTTGGGCAGTTCGTCGCCGTCGAACATGGCGCGGATCAGCCCGAAGGTCTGCGGGATGATCAGGGCGGCCGCCGCGCCCTGGACCGCGCGCAGGCCGATGAGGGCGGCGGCGTCGGGGGCGAGCGCACAGGCCAGCGAGGCGAGCGCGAAGGCGGTGACGCCGATCCGGAAGACCCGGCGGCGTCCGGCGATGTCACCGAGGCGGGCGGCGGGGAGCAGGCCGAGCGCGAAGGCGAGGGTGTAGGCGGCGCTGTACCAGGGGATCGTGGCGGCGCTGCCGCCGAGGTCGGCGTGGACGGCGGGGCCGGCGACCTGGACGACGGTGGCGTCGAGCAGGTTCATCGCCTCGGCGGTGAGCAGCGCGATCAGGGCGGTCCACCGCAGCGGGTACCCGGCGGTGGCGGAGGCGGTGTCGGCGGGCGAGGCCGTGGACGTGGCCGTGGACGTGGCCGTGGACGTGGGTGTGGGCGTGGGTGTCGGCGTGCCGGACTTGTAGTGCTCGGTCATGAGGTCGGTCCCCCGAGGGTGTCGATGTGGTGTCGGGCGGACCCGGGACGCGTCAGACGACCGACCGACTGGCCGACCGGCCGCCTGGCCGTCAGGCCCGTCAGGCCCGTCGGCCCCGGCGTCCTGCCCGGCCCCCACCCTCGGTCCGGGCCCGCAGCAGCCTCCACTCCCGGCCGCCGGATCGGTGATTTCCGCCATCGGAGTCGGCTATTTTGAGGGATGTGCTCGAACCGGACGCTCTCGACCGGGGCCTGATCCACGCCCTCCAGGTGGACGCCCGGGCCCCGTTCACCCTCATCGCCGATGTCCTCGGCTCCTCGCCCCAGACCGTCGTGCGCCGCTACCGCCGCCTCCAGGCGGAGGGCGGGCTGCGGGTGGTCGCACTGCCGGACCCGCGGAGCTCCGGCACCCACCAGTGGTTCGTCCGGCTGACCGCCGCCACGCGGACCGCGCACGACATCGCGGCCGCGCTGGCCAGACGCCCGGACACGTCGTGGGTCCGGCTGACCTCCGGCGGCACGGAGATCGTCGCGATCATCCACACCGCGCCCAGCGGTCCGGACGCGCACTCCCTCCTGCTGCGCGACATCCCGCGCACCGCCGGGATCACGGGGGTGTCCGCGCACTACCTGCTGCACACCTACCTGGGCGGCCCCACCGCGTGGCGGGGCCGGGTGGACGTGCTCACGCCCGCGCAGGAGGCCCGGCTGCGAGCCCACGGTCCCCGGGTCCGCGCCGAGGAGGACGCCCCGTACACGCTCACCGGGGCGGACCGGCGCCTGCTGGCGGCCCTGCGCGAGGACGCCCGGCTCGGGTACGCGGAGCTGGCCGCCGCGGTCGGCTCCACGCCCGCGACGGTCACCCGCCGTCTGGCCGAACTGCGTTCGCGTGGTGCGCTGTTCTTCGACGTCGACATCGAACCGGCGGTCCTCGGCGCCACCGTGTCCGCGCTGCTCTGGATGCAGGTGGCTCCCAGCCGCCTCGACGAGGTGGCCACCACGCTGGCGACCCACCACGAACTGGCCGTCGTGGCGGCCACCACCGGCCCCACGAACCTGGTCGCGCACGCGCTGTGCGCCGACGCCGAGGCGCTGCACCGCTACCTGACCCGCCGTGTCGCCCTCGACGCGATCGCGCGGATCGAGACCGCACCGGTCCTGCGCACCTACAAGGCAGCCGCCACCCTGCGCGGCTGACGGGCGGCTGACGGGCGGCTGACGGGCGGCTGCCGGCCGACAGCCGGTCCGGACGCCCCCGGTCCGTCCGGTGCCCCTAGGCTCCGCCCGCTCGGCCGGTCCCGTCCGTCCCGCCCGCCTCGGTGGCGAGGGCGGCGACGGCGGTGGCGAAACGTTCCAGCCCCTGCGGGTTGTGGGCGAGGAACAGGTTCGGCTCGATCAGTTCCAGCTCCATGACCACCGGTTCCCCGGCGTCGTCCAGCGCCAGGTCCACCCGTGCGAACAGCAGCGGCTCGGTGCCGGGGACGGCGGCGAGGGCCGCGCGGGCGGTGCGGAGCTCCGCCTCGGTCGGGTCGTGGGCGGTCACCCCCGGGTGGGCCACCCGGAGGTTGTCGATCACTCCGGGCTCGGTCAGGACCGGGCCCTTGCGGATGGCGTGGCTGAAGGCGCCGGCGACGAAGACCAGTGCGCGTTCGCCCTCCACCACGCGCCGGAGGTAGGGCTGGACCATCACGGTGCGGTCCTGGTCGAGCAGCAGGCGTGCGTGGCGCAGGGCGTCGGCGGTCCGGCCGGGTTCGTAGCGTGCGGTGTCCCGGGAGCCCGCGGAGACGGCGGGCTTGACCACGACGCCGCCGGGCAGGTCGAAGTCCGCCTCGTCGCACGGCCCGCCCGGTTCGAGGAAGCGGGTGGGCACGACGGGGACGCCGTGTCCGGCGAGTTCCGCCAGGTAGCGCTTGTCGCTGTTCCAGCGCACCACGGACGCCGGGTTCCGCAGCCGGGTGCCGCACGCGGCCTTGTCCGTCCAGGCGAGGAAGTCCGCTATCCGCTCGGCGTAGTCCCAGGTGGAGCGGATCACCGCGAGGTCGAACCGCTCCCACTCCGCGTCCCCGGCGTCCCAGTCGACCGCCTCGGCGGTGAGGCCCCGGGCCCGCAGGGCGTCGACGATCAGCGGAAGGTCGGCGTCGTACTCGGCGGCGGCGCGGGCGGTCACGACTGCGATCCTGGCGGGGGGCACGGAACTCTCCTGTCGGCGGGGGCGGTGGACGTCAGTCTAGGGAGGCCGGTGGCCGTCCGGTCCGCTGCTGCCTGCGGTAACGGCCGGGGGCGAGGCCGAACTCGCGCCGGAAGGCGTGTGCGAAGGCGTACTCCGAGCCGTAGCCGACCTGGGCGGCGACGGCGTTGAGCGGGCCGTCGGTGTCGCGGAGCAGCCGGGCCGCGGTGGTCATCCGCCACCAGGTGAGGTAGCCGAGCGGCGGTCGGCCGATCAGGGTGGTGAACCGCCGGGCGAACGCCGCGCGGGAGAGTCCGCCGTGGGCGGCGAGGCCCGCCACCGTCCAGGGGTCGGCCGGCCGCCGGTGGATGCCGTCGAGGGCGCGGCCGACCGCCGGGTCGCCGAGGGCGGCGGCCCACCCGCGCGGCGGGCCGTCGGGCGGACCCCCGGTGGGGCCCCCGGCCGGGTGCTCGGGGGCTTGCCGGGGGAGGGCCGCCCAGGCCCGGAGCACGACCCGCACGGCTTCATGGCCAACGCCCTGCGGTGGGCGGAGGAGCTCAGGGCCACCGGGGCGGTCCGCGGCTTCGGGGGCGCGGCCGGTCTGACGCCGGTCGACGAGCGCGACATCGCCGCCGTCGCCGTCCGGGCGCTCCTCGGGGACGGGCACGACGGGGCCCGGTACGACCTCACCGGTCCGGCCTCGCCGACCCAGGCCGAGCAGGTGCGGATCATCGGGGAGGCGGTCGGCCGCCCGGCCCGGTGGGAGGAGGTCCCCAGGGCGGACGCCCGGCTGCGGATGCTCGCCGGGGGGTGGCCGCCGGCCGTCGCGGACGGGGCGCTGGACTTCGTCGCGGCCCGGATCGGTGACCCGGAGCCGGTGACGACCACGGTCCGGGACGTCACCGGGGCCCCGGCGCGCACGCTGGGCGCGTGGGCCGCCGAGCACGCGGGTCTGTTCCGCTGACCGCCCCCCGTCCGCCCGTCGGCCCACCCCCGTCGGCCCGCCCCCGACGGTCCGACGGCCGGGCGGGCTCCCCTGCGCCCAGGCCGTCCGACCGCCCCCGTGCGCCCGGGGCTGCCAGGATGCGACCGGTTCGCGACCCGAACCCGACCGGCAACCTGCTGGCCGTCAACTTCCCGCCACCCCTACCATGTTGACGGTCGAGGGAGGTGCCGCCGTGGTGCACGGGGGTGGCGGGTCCGGCCGACGGCTGGAGAGCGCGATCGCGTGGGTGCTCAGGAACTCCGACGGCGTGGTGGCCCTGCTGGGCGCGCTGGTCGTCGGCCTGCTCGACCTGTTCGGGGGAGGCCTGGACGACAACGTCGTCTCCGGCGCCACGCTCCTGGTGCTGGCCGCCGTGGTGTACGGCTCGCTCGCCGAGCGCCGGCGGCGGGTGGTGGACATCCGGGAGGCGACGACGGGGGCCCGGGAGGCGCTGGAGAACCTGGCGTCGGTGCGCGAGCTGGCCGGCGCCGACCTGGAGGGGGCGCTGGAACGGGCCCGCCAGGACACCGACCGGTGGGTGTTCAAGGGCGGCACCGGCACGTACCTGCGGGCCGTCACCCTGCCCGAGTGCGTGCAGGAGGCGCGGCGGCGGCGCCGCGCGCTCACCGTCAAGATCGACATCGTGCACCCGGGCGACGAGGCGGCCTGCGCCGCGTACGCACGCTTCCGGGGGACCTTCGGCAGCCGGGCGGACGGCGCGCACGGCACGCACGACGCGGGCTGGAGCGTGGAGCGCACCCGCAAGGAGTCGTACGCGACGGTGCTGGCCGCCGCCTGGTACCGCCAGCGGCTGGACACCCTGGAGATCGACGTCCACCTCTCGGAGGTGGCCCCCTCGCTGCGGTTCGACGTCTCCGCGTCCTGCCTGATCATCACCCAGGACGACCCGGGGCGGGTCAGCATCTACGTCGAACGCGGCCGCCCGCTGTACGACTACTACGTCACCGAGCTGCACCACTACCGGGAGCAGGCGGTCAAGCTCGACCTCCGGGACACCGTACCGCTCGGCGACGACCCGACGGCGGACGAGGCCCGGCGGCTCTTCGAGCAGCTGCGCATCCCGCTGCCGACGGCCTTCTCGGACCGGGACGTCGGCGACATCATCGACCGGGCGCTGCACGCGGAGAACCCGTACCGCCGGTAGCCGCACCGCGCCCGCTGGGGGAGATCAGGGGGAGCCATGAACCTCTTCACGACACTCGAACGGGCCACCGGGCGCACCTCCGCCGAGCCGGGGCTGGACGGCCTGGTCGGCGGACTCCTGGCCGAGGTGGCCTCCGGCGCGCGGGCGCTGCGCGCGGTCGCCCACCCGCTCGGCTTCTACTGCCTGCCCGTGCTGCGCGACGGTGCGCACGGCGTGTGCGTGCACGTCTTCGACCCGGCCGCGGCCGGGCTGGAGCGCGAGATCCACTGCCACAGCTGGGAGCTGAAGAGCAGCGTGCTCTACGGCCGGGTCGGCAACCTGCGGGTCGGGGTGTACGACGACCCGGGCCGGCCGACGCACCGGGCGTTCGAGGTGTACAGCACCGGGGGGACGGACGAGATCCGTCCGACCCCGCGGCTGGTCCGCTGGGAGCCGCTGGCCGAGCAGACCAGCGCACGCGGCGAGACGTACACCCTGGGCGCGGGCGAGTTCCACGCCACGGTGCTGCCCGACCGCGCACCGGCCGCCACCGTGGTCCTCGGCCGGACCGTGCCGGGACCGGTGGACGTGGTGCTGGGGCCGGTGGACGGCACCGCCCGCCGCGTGGTGCGGCGGCTCTGCGACGCGGACCGGACGGCCCGGATCGCCGAAGAGGCAGTCAGGAGGATCAGTGGACACGAGAGAACCGGGTGAGGGCTCCGGACCGCCCGCCTACGCGGACGAGTGCCGGGTCGCGGTGCTGGCCGCCGAGGAGGCGGGGGCCCTGCTGCGCGCCCGCTTCCTGGACGCCTTCCGGGTGGACACCAAGGGCGAGGACGGCGACGTCGTCACCGAGCTCGACCTGCTCGCGGAGGAGCTGGTCACCCGCCGGCTGGCCGAACGCTTCCCGGCGGACCGCATCCTCGCCGAGGAGGGCGGTGCCACGGCGGGCGCGCCGGGCAGTCGCCGCACCTGGCTGGTCGACCCGCTGGACGGCAGCAACAACGTGGTGATCGGCCTGCCCGCCTACGTGGTGGGCATCGCGCTCTGCGTGGACGACGAGCCGGTGGTCGGCGTCGTCCACGACCCGGTGGCCGGCCGGACCTGGCGGGCGGTGCGCGGCCGCGGGGCGTACGGGCCGGCCGGGCGGCTGCGCGCCCCGATCGGTCCGCCGGGCGCGGTCCGGCCGGTGCTGGGCTGGACGCAGGGGCACGGCGTCGCCGGTGACGACCCGGTGGCCCGGGCGCTCAAGGACGGGCTGGAGCGGGGAGCCCGCCGGGTGCTCCAGCTGTGGGCGCCGCTGCTCACCTGGTCGCTGCTGGCCGGCGGGCTGATCGACGGCTTCGTCGGCTACCGGGCGGAGGAGGTCGACCTGCCCGCCGGAAGCCTGCTGGCGACCGAGGCGGGCCTGGTGGTCCGGGCGCTGGACGGCGGCGGGTTCAGCGCGCGGATCGGACAGCCGGACACCGCCCGCAGCTACGTCGCGGGCCGTCCGGAGGTGGTGCCGTACCTGCTCGACCTGGTCGCCGGGGCCGGTCTCCCCGGCGGCCCCCACGCGCCGTCCGGCTTCCAGGCGCCGCCCCGTCCCCAGGCGCCGCCCGGGTAGCCGCTCCCCGCAGCCCGGCCTTCGCCCGCAGCCCGGCCTCCGCCCCCGCAGCGCCACCCCAGGAGCCCCGCCCCTCCCGGACGCCTCAGGAGCCGCCCGCCACCGCGAGTGCCGCGGTGGCCAGCGCCACCCCGCCGACGGCGAGCACGGCGCTGGTCCCGGCCACGCTCCGCAGCGGCACCCGCAGCCCGGCCGAACGGCAGCGCTCGTACCAGAGCAGGGTCGCCAGCGAGGCCCACGGAGTGATCAGCGGACCGATGTTGGTGCCGATCAGCAGGGCCAGCAGCTGCTGGTGGTTGCCGGCCGGCACCGCGGCCTCCCCGGCCAGGTAGACCGGCAGGTTGTTGAGCAGGTTGGACAGGCCCGCGCCGACCGCCGAGGCCCGGAACAGGCCGAGCACCCCGCCGTCGGTGCCGATCGCCTCGGAGAGCAGCCGGTGCAGCCCGTGCGCGTCCACGGTCTGCACCACCAGGAACATCCCGGGCACCATGACCAGCAGCCGCCACGGTATCAACGAGGCCTGCAGCCCCTCCGGCCGTCGTGCGGCGAAGGCCGCCACGACCACCGCGGCCGCCGCGCCCGAGGCCGCCCAGAGCGGCACCACGGCCGCCAGGCTGGCCACCAGGAACCCGGCGCAGGCCAGCGCGCAGATCCGGAACAGCACCCGGTCCTTCGGCCGGTGCGCCGGCGGCGGCTCGTACCCGTCCGCGCCGCGCCGCCCGCGCCGCCAGTAGAACCCCCACAGGCAGGCCATGGTGGCGAGCAGGGCGGCCAGCTGCGGCGCCCACATCGCCCGGGCCAGCCCGGCGGGGGAGAGCGCGACCCGGTCGGCCGCCAGCAGGTTGGTCAGGTTGGAGACCGGCAGCAGCAGGCTGGCCGTGTTGGCGAGCCAGACCGTGGTCATCGCCAGCGGCAGCGGCGCGATGCCCACCCGGGTGGCCAGCGCCAGCATCACCGGGGTGAGCAGCACGGCGGTGGTGTCGAGGTTGAGCACGGTCGTGGTGAGCGCGGCGAAGCCCACGCAGAGCAGGAACAGCACCGGGTAGCTGCCCCGGCCGGCCCGCGCCACCCAGGCCGCGAGTACGTCGAACACCTCGGCGGCGCTGGTCAGTTCGGCCAGCACGATGACCGATCCCAGGAAGGCCAGCAGCGGTGCGACCCGCTCCACGGCCGCCCCGGCGGAGTCCGCCGGGAGCAGCCCGGTGGCAAGGAAGAGCAGGCCGAGGACGAGCAGGCCGGCGGCGAGCAGGTCGAGCGGGTGAAGTCGCCGGACGGCGGGCCAGTACGCGAACACGGACGTCAGGGTCGCACACGAGGCGTCCCGGGTCGAGGCCGCCACTCGCACGCCCGACCGGCCACCGGTCGTGCGTTCGCGGAATCCGGACCGGATATCACCCGAAACCGTTGCGGGCGAAGAGGGTTCAGCCCGTCCGGATCGGTCATAAGCTCTCTCCATGGGGGCTCTTGACGCGACCCCGGGTGGCCCCGGGCCGATCGACTTCTTCATCAGCTACTCGCCGGCCGACGAACGGTGGGCCGCCTGGATCGCGTGGACGCTGGAGGAGGCCGGCTACCGGGCGTTCCTCCAGGCGTGGGACTTCGTCCCCGGCAGCAACTTCGTCGACTTCATGGACCGGGGGGTCACCGAGTCGGCGGCCGTGATCGCCCTGCTCTCGCGCAACTACGAGCGCTCGCGCTACGGCCGCATGGAGTGGCAGGCCGCGCTGCGCGCCGACCCGGACGCGCCGGACCGCCGGCTGGTGACGGTCCGCATCGAGGACATCCCGGTGGACGGCCTGCTCGCCACCCTCACCTACATCGACCTGGTCGGCGTCGACGAGCCCGCCCGCGCCCGGCAGCTGCTGCTCACCCGGGTCGCGGCGGCCATGGACGGCCGGTCCCGGCCCGAGCTGCGCCCCGGCTACCCGGGCGGCGCCCCCGGCGCCCCCGGCGCGCCGGCCCCGGCCGCCCAGAGCCGGGTCCCCGGGCCGCGGACGGTCGGCGGCACCGGCTGGGCGGGCCGGCGCAGGCCGTCCGTCCAGCCCGACTACCCGCAGTCCGCGGGCCGGTCCGGCGGACGCGACGCGGTGACGGTGCTGCACCTGGCCGGGCCCGAGTTCGGCCGCGGCAACGACCCGGTCGACCTGCAGGCCGCCATCTGGGGCGACCTGGTCGAGCTGGCCGACTCCGGCGCCCCCGCGCCCGAACTGGTGGTCGTCACCGGCGACCTCACCGCCTCCGGCAGCCCCCGCGAGTGCGAGCAGGCGCTCTCCTTCCTCACCGCGATGCGCGCCCTGCTCGGCCTGGAACCGCACCGGGTGGCGATCGTCCCCGGCGGGCAGGACGTCAGCCAGGCCGCCTCCCGCGCCTACTTCGCCACCTGCGAGGCCGACGAACTGCGGCCCGCCCCGCCGTACTGGCCCAAGTGGCGGCACTACGCCCGGCTGTTCCAGGAGTTCTACCAGGGCCTGGACGTCGTCTTCGACAGCGCCCAGCCGTGGACGCTCTTCCCCGTGCCCGAGCTGGGCACCGTCGTCGCGGGCCTCAACTCCTCGATGGCCTGGTCCCACCGGCCCGACGACCGGTACGGCTGGCTGGGCCCCGAGCAGGCCGCCTGGTTCGCCCAGGCGCTGCGCCCCTACGAGAACGACGGCTGGCTGCGGATCGGGGCGCTGCGCCACCCGGTCGCCGGCCCCCAGGGCGCGGGGCCGGGGGGCGGCCCGCACACCGCCGGCGTCCGCCCGGCCGGCTCCCGGCCACCGGTCGGACGCCCGGCCCGCAACGGCCCGGACGGCGAACCGCTGCGCGACGTCGACCGGTTCACCCGGCTCACCGCGCCCCGCCTCCACCTGCTGCTGCACGGTCCGACCGCGGCCCGCACCGCCGTCGGGGAGCTGGCGACCTCGGCCGGCGGGGTGACCGTGGTCGGCGCCCCGCCCGCCGGCGGCCACCAACTGCTCCAGCTCACCCGGGAGGGGCTGACCCGGTGGTCCGCGCCGGACGCCGTCGTCCAGCGGATGGCCGCCACCTGGCGCCGGGCCGGGCGGGCCTTCCCGGTGCCCGAGCCGGCCGCCCCCGCCCCGGCCGCCCCGACCGTCGAGCCGCCGCAGGTGGACGAGGCGCACCCGGCCACCGGGGCGGAGCGCGAGACCCGGGCGCTGGCCTCGCCGCTGGACGCCCTGCTGGCCCGGGTCTCCGAGGTCTGCCGCACCCGCCACCAGGGCGCGCAGATCCGCGCGGTGGACGGCACCCCGCCGCAGCTCTTCGTCACCTGGGCCGAGTCCGGCCTGGTCCGCCAGCAGCGGGTGGCCGTCAGCGTGCACACCCCGACCGTCGAGGACGTCGACCGCTTCGTCGAGGAGGTGCACGCCGACGGCACCAACCTGGACGCCGAGCTGGTCTACGACGGCCCGCCGCCGCCCCGCGCCCTGCGCGAGCGGGCCCGGCGCCGGGGCGTGCGGCTGCGCAGCTTCCTGGAGTTCCAGGGCCTGCTGGACCTGCGCGGCCACGTCGCCGCCCAGAGCGAGCGGCTGAGCACCGACAGCCAGTACCTGCCCGGCCTCTACCTGCCGCAGCGCTACCGCGACGCCGAGCGCCCCGGCGTCCGGGAGCGCGAGGGCCTGGTCGACGAACTGCTCCGGCTGCTCGACTCCGACCACGGCCGGTTCATCCTGCTGCTCGGCGACTTCGGCCGCGGCAAGACCTTCGCCCTGCGCGAGCTCGCCCGCCGGATCCCCGCCGAACTCCCGCACCTGTCACCGCTGTTCATCGAGCTCAACGCACTGGACAAGGCGCACTCGCTGGACGGCCTGGTGGCCGCCCACCTGACCGAGCACGGCATCGACACCCTCGACCTGCGGGCGTTCCGCTACATGCTCCGCCAGGGCCGCGTCGTGCTGCTCTTCGACGGCTTCGACGAGCTCGTCAACCGGGTCAGCTACGAGCGCGCCGCCGACCACCTCCAGGTGCTGCTGGACGCCGCCGTCGACAGCGCCAAGATCGTCGTCACCAGCCGCACCCAGCACTTCAGCTCCCACGAGCAGGTGCTCACCGCGCTCGGCGAGCGGGTCGGCCTGCTCCCGCAGCGCCGGCTGATCGCCGTCCAGGACTTCACCCCGCACCAGATCCACGGCTACCTCGCCAACCGGTACGGCGACCCGGACGCGGCCGCCCGCCGGATGCGGCTGCTGGAGGCCATCCCGGACCTGCTCGCGCTCTGCAGCAACCCCCGCCTGCTCAGCTTCGTCGCCGACCTCGACCACGAACGGCTGCGCGCCGTCGCGGGCGCCGGCCGGGCGCTCAGCGCCGCCGGCCTCTACCAGGAGGTCTTCACCTCCTGGCTGCGCTTCGAGGAGCAGCGCGGCCAGGGCGGCCCCGGCGCGGCCCCCGGCCTGCACCTGGACCAGCTCTGGCAGGCCGTCACGCTGCTGGCGCTGCGCCTGTGGGAGAGCGGCCGGACCGCCATGCCGCTGGACGAGATCGTGGACATCGCCGGGGTGCTGGGCGGACTGGCGGAGAACCGGATGCCGACCTCGCAGTTCGCCCACGCGGTCGGCTCCGGCAGCCTGCTGATCCGCTCCGACGAGGGCATGTTCCACTTCATCCACGGCTCGGTGGTGGAGTGGCTGGTCGCCCGGGCGGCCGCCGCCGCGCTGGAGCGCGGCGAGACGGAACTGCTCGGCCGCGGCCCGCTCAGCCGGCTGGCCGTCGAGTTCCTCTGCGACCTCGCCGACCACCAGGTCTGCCAGCACTGGGCCCGGTCCGTCCTGGACGGCGCGCACGACACCGGCGAGGCCGCCCGGCTCAACGCCGTCAAGGTGCTGGACCGGCTGCGGGTGCCCGCCCACACCGACCTGCGGGGCGCGTCCCTGGCCGGCGAGGACCTCTCGCACCGCGACCTGTCCGGCGTCGACCTGTCCGGCGCGGACCTCACCGACGCCCGCCTGCTCGGCGCCAACCTGTCCGGTGCCGACCTGCGCGGCGCGACGCTGGCCGGCGCCCGGCTGGACGCCGCCGACCTCTCCGGCGCCGACCTGCGGTCCGCGGACCTGCGCGGCGCCCGCCTGGTCCGCACCGACCTGCGCGCCGCCCGGCTGCGCGGCAGCCGCTGGCAGCGGGCCGCGCTGATCTCCGCCGTCACCGATCCGGAGGTGCTGGCCGCGCCCGAACTGCGGGCCGCCGCGATCGCTCCCGGACTGCCCGTCGAGGCCGGATTCAGCCCGTCCGAGGTCGGCGTCCCCTACGGGTTCGACGTGCGCTCCACCCGGCTGCCCGAGCCGGTCGCGTTCAGCCCGGACGGCCGGCTCCTCGCGGTCGGCAGCGAGGACGGCAGCGTGCTGGTCTGCGACGCCGTCACCGGGGTCGCCCTGCGCACCCTCAAGGACCACATCGGCCGGGTCTACGCCGTGAAGTTCGCCGGCGACGTGCTGGCCACCGGCAGCGCCGACGGCACCGTCCGGCTCTGGGACCAGGTCTCCGGGGAGTGCCGGCACCGCCTCGACGTCCACCCCGGCGGCGTCTGGCCGGTCTCGCTCGGGCCGGCCGGGCGACTGGTCGCCACCGGCGACCCGAACGGGGTCGTCACCCTCTGGGACACCGCCACCGGCCGCCCGCTGCACCGCCTGCCCGGCCACGACGCGCCCGTCTACACGGCGGTGTTCAGCCCGGACGGCGCCCTCCTGGTCACCGGTGACCAGGGCGGCGGGGCACGGCTCTGGTCCACCTCCACCGGCCGCCGGCTCGCCGTGTTCCCGGGCCACCGCGGCACCGTCTACCGGTCCGCGTTCAGCCCCGACGGCACCCTGATCGCCACCGGCGACGGCGGCGACGACGGGACCGGCGGCTCCGTGCGGATCTGGGAGACCGCCGGCCGCCGGCTGCTGCACACCCTGCGCGGGCACGCCGGCCGGATCTACACGCTGGCCTTCCACCCGGACGGCGACCTGCTCGCCAGCGGCGACACCGAGGGCCAGGTCCGGCTCTGGAACCCGCTCGACGGCACGCCCGCCGGCCGCCCCGAGGACTCCGGCGGCAAGATCTACCAGGTCACCTTCGACGAGGCCGGCAGCCGGCTCGCCGCCAGCGACAGCGACGGCGGGGTCCGGGTCTGGCGGGTCACCCGGATCCCCCGGGCCGACGGCGCCGCCCGGACGGAGCCCGACGGGCGGGTCGCGGGCGGCCCCGGGCACGAGGTGGTGCCGCTGCGCCGCCAGCCGCCCGAGCACCGGGGCTCCGTCTGGGCCTGCCGGTTCCGCCCCGGCGCCGGCCGGGGCAGCGCGGAGACCGACGCGCTGCTGGTCACCGGCGGCAACGACGGCCTGGTCCGGCTCTGGGACCCGGCCTCCGGCCGCAGCCGCCAGCTCCTGCGCGGCCACGGCCGCCGGATCGGCTCGCTCAGCTTCAGCGGGGACGGCACCCTGCTGGCGGCCGGCGGCAACGACGGCGTGATCCGGCTCTGGGAGCCGGCCACCGGCCGCCGGGTGCGCGAACTCTCCGGCCGCAGCAGCCGGCTGGTCTCCGCCGAGTTCAGCCCGGAGGAGGCGGTCCTCGCCACCGCCACCAACGACGGCGACCTCTGCCTGTGGAACGCCAGGACCGGCGAGTACCTCCGGGAGATGGACGTCGAGACCGAGCACGTCTGGGCCGAGGCGTTCAGCGCCGACGGCGTCCTGGTGGCCACCGCCAACGACGACGACACCGTCCGCATCTGGTACCGCCGCACCGGGGCCCACCTCACCACCCTGCGCGAGCACCGCGGCCGGGTCCGCTCCATCGCGTTCAGCCCGGACGGGCGGCGGCTGTTCACCGGCTGCGACGACAGCCGGGTCCGGATCTCCGACATCGGGACCGGCCGGGTCGAGGCCGAACTCGACGGACACACCGACCGGGTGTACGGCGTCTCGCCGGCGCCCGACGGCAGCTGGCTGGCCAGCGCCTCCTGGGACGGCACCGCGCTCGTCTGGGGCGACGGCGTCGTCCGGCACCGGCTGACCGGCCACGTCGGGCGGCTCTGGACGACCGCCGCCCACCCCACCCGGCCGCTGCTCGCCACGGCCGGCGACGACCGGGTGGTCCGGCTGTGGGACCCGCGCACCGGCGAGGAGGTGGCGGGGCTGCGCGGCCACACCGGCCGGATCCTCGCGGTCGCCTTCAGCCCGGACGGCTCGCTGCTGGCCAGCGGCGGGGAGGACGGCACCGTCCGGCTCTGGCGCATCGGCGCCGCCGGGCGGCCCACCGCCCTCGCCACCCTGCTCGGCGCCCCCGACGGCTGGGCGGCGCTGCTGCCGTCCGGGGCCTACAAGTGCGAGGGCGACGTGGCCGGCGAGTTCTGGCACGCCGTCGGGATGTGCCGCTTCGAGCCGGGGGAACTGGACTCCCACCTCCCGGGCGTCCACCGCCTCCCCCCGGAGGAGGAGCTGTGAGCCGCGGAGCCGGTGCGACCTGACGCGGGCCGTGAACCGCCCGGGCCGCTCGGGCCGCTGGGGCCGCTCGGGCCGTGAACCGTGTGAGCGGCGAGCGGTGAGCCGTGCGCGGCCGCTGTGGGCGCGCACCGGCAGGATGGGGGCATGCCGACGAACAGCACCGTCCGCCTCCGCATCGAGGCCACCGACCTGCCGGGCCGCAGCTGCGCCCCCGTCCCCGGGTTCCCCGGCTACACCGCCGTCCTGGTGGGGGTCCAGCGCAGGGGCGCACCGGGGGAGTTGCTCGACCCGGTGGCGGGCGACGCGGCCGGGGCGGTCTGGACGCTGGAGTGCACCGTGAAGGCCGGGCCGGCCGGCCCGGACCTGCTGGGCCCGTACGTGCAGGGCGGCCCGGGCGGCCGGTTCGTCTACCTCTCGTGGCTGACCCCGGGCCCGGACGGACCCGAACTCCTCCGCCGGGCCAAGCTGTTCCTGGACGCCGTCCCGCCCGAGACCGTCGGGGCGGCGGTGGCGGGCGGGCTGCTGGCCGGCCGGCTCGGCCTGACCGACGCCAAGGGGCACCCGCTCTGCGGGGCGGTCCGCCCGCCGGTGATCACCTGGTCGGCCGGGGCCTGAGCGGTGGCCTGAGCCGTGTCCTGAGTCGCGGCCTGGGCCGCGGCACGACGGAGGACCCCGCCGGTGCGGCGGGGCCCTCCTCGTTCAGCGGACCTCAGCGGACCTCATCGGACCTCTGGGGCCTCGGGGGTCTCAGGAACCCTCGGGCGTTCCATCGGTTCCGGTGAACCGGCCTACTGGTACTGCACGGTGGCGCTGACGCCGCTGAAGTCCTGCTGCCCGGCGGCGAGGCTGAAGTAGACCCAGCCGGACGGGGGGTTGTCGATCGTCAGGGTCTCGTTGTTGCCGGCGTTGGTGGACTTCGCCAGGGCGTTGCCGGTGGTGGCCCAGTTGCCGCCGCCGTAGTAGAGGTCGGCGTTGCCGGTGCCGCCGGTGGTGGTGATGGTGAGCTTCTGGACGCCGGCCGGCACGTTCAGGAAGTGGTAGCTGTAGTTGCCGGTGGTGGCGGCGAGGTTGTCGCGGCGGCAGTTCTTGTCGAACTGGCGCGGGTCGGCGATGGTGCAGACCGGGATGGCCGGGGCGACCGGGGCCTCGGGCAGCGGGCCGCAGCTGTTGCTCGCGCAGGCGGTCAGCCAGGCGTCGAAGCCGGCGTCGTAGCGGGTGCCGATGGTCTGCTTCAGGATGGTGCGGGCACCGTTCCAGTCACCGGCGCGGTACTTGGTGAGCACGGCCTCGACGTCCGCGCGGTGCTCCTGGAGCATGTAGCGGACGGCGAGCCAGCCCCACTTGTAGACCCGGGTCGAGTTGACGTCGGGGTCGCCGTCCTCCTCGTAGACGGTGTCGAACAGCTCGCTGAGCTTGTAGGTCTTCTTGGCGGCCTCGTTGATCGCCTCGGTGTTGCGCAGGTTGCGGTAGCCGAAGGAGATGTTCTCCGCGATGCCCTCGACCCACCAGATGGTCGGCGTCACGATGTTGGAGTCGAAGTCGCCGGCCATGTTGTAGCGGCCGTCGAGGTAGTGGGTGTACTCGTGGTTGAGGTTCCAGATGTGGAAGGTCGGGCGCAGCCAGTCGGCCTCGTGGGCGATGAAGCGGGCCTGGTTGCCGGGCAGGGCCGGGTTGCCCTCCTCGTACATGCCGCCGTTGTCCACGTCGATGTTGTAGAACGACCAGGCGTACAGCGAGTAGTTGTAGTAGTCGTCGAAGGCGACGACCTCCAGGTTGGTGTTCACGTCGCCCGGGATCGCGCCCTTGTCGCCGATCACCTTGTGGAAGTAGGCGTCCTGGTTGACCAGGCTGGTGCAGGTGGAGGCCAGCTGCGCGGCCGACATGTCCTGGGCGCGGATCTTCAGGTTCGCGTTGCAGGTGTGCTGGATCGGCAGGATCACCGGCATCAGACGGTCGTTCAGGTCGCAGATGGCGTAGGCCGCGCAGTTGTTCTTGTCGAACTTGCGGGTGGCCCAGGCCAGGTTCATGGTGATCGCGGCGGTGGGGCCGACGTTCGGGTACCGGTTGATCAGGTCCTTGAGGATCGGCCGGACCTTGGCCTTGAGCTCGGGGACGGCGAGGGCGTAGCCGAGGTAGCGGCCCTCGTTGCTGACCATGTCAGAACGGTTGAGCAGGTCCTCGTTGCGGGTGATGAAGTCGGACCAGGTGTCGAGGATGCTGGAGTCGGCCTTGAGGGCGGCCTTCCAGCCCTGGTTGTCGACCGTCTTGGGGTCGAGGCCGTCCTCGATGATCCAGTTGAAGTGCTTGAACGACTTGTCCATCTGGGGGGTCCAGCTGCCGTCGTAGCTGGCCAGAATCCACTTGAGGACGCCCTGGTACCGACCGAGGCCCTTGATCTGGCCGATCACCGTGACGGCTTCCTGGAGGGTGGCACCGTTGGCGTCGGTGACGTCCTTGCTGTGCGGGGCGGCGAAGAAGGCGTCCAGCGCGGCGTGGGTCGCGGTCTCCAGCGTCGGGCCGTAGGTGCCGACGGAGGCCTGGTCGACCTCGTGGACGTAGTAGCCGGCGCGCAGGAAGAGCACCAGCTGTCCGACGGAGGTGCTGTTGTCGCCCGGGTAGGTGGCGGAGGCGTCGCGCAGCGCGTCGGCGACGGTCGCCATCTTGGCCTCGGTGAAGGTCTTCGCCGCGTTCTCGCCCCTGAGGTTGAACAGGGGGTAGGTGCAGTCGACGTACGGCAGTGCCTTGAGCTTCTGGACCAACGCGCTGCCCGTGGCGTTGATCACGTCGTACTGGCCCGTACAGGGGTCCTCGCCGGCGGCGGCCGAGAACTGCTTGCCCGTCTTGAGGGGCGCGGCGACCGGCGGCGCCGGCACGGTGGACTGCTTGCCGTAGTCCTGCGAGGAGAGCTCGTAGGGGGTGTTGTTCCTGGCGTCGGGGGACTTCGGGACCGGGATCGACCGCGGCGTCGAGCCGGCCTGGCCGCCGGCGCTCACGCCGGCCGGGGCCGTGGTGCCGACGGGAGCGGCCTGGCTCTGCGGTGCGAAGAGGCCGAGCGCGATGAAGAAGGCCGCGCCGAGCGCAGGGATTCTGCGCACGTTGGCCGTTGATATCCGGGAGGGACGCATCTGTGGGGGCCTCCGGGGCCGTTGTGGTCGCGCCTTGGGGCACGCGACCTCTCGATGTGTGACATGTAAAATGGCACATGTCGCATGGCGCCGGGAAGGGCTCGGACCGGATTGCCGCCCGCCGCAACCGAAACGTTGTCAGATCACGTGCAGGGAGGGCCCCGCCGGTTCGGCGGGGCCCTCCCTGTTCACACGGACCACCGGGGTCCGGTGGAGCGTCCACCGGTACCGGTGGGGCGGACTACTGGTAGGTGACGGTGGCGCTGACGCCGCCGAAGGTCTGGGCCGCGGCGAGGCTGAAGTAGACCCAGCCGGACGGCGGGTTGTTGACCGTCAGCGTCTCGTTGTTCCCGGCGTTGGTGGACTTGGCCTGGTAGGAGCCGGTGGTGGCCCAGTTGCCGCCGCCGTAGTAGAGGTCGGCGTTGCCGGTGCCGCCGGTGGTGGTGACGGTCAGCTTCTGGACGCCGGCCGGCAGGTACAGGAAGTGGTAGCTGTAGTTGCCGGTGGTGGCGGCGAGGTTGTCCCGGCGGCAGTTCTTGTCGAACTGGCGCGGGTCGGCAATGGTGCAGAGCGGGGCCTGGGAGGTCGGCAGGGTGCCGCAGTTGTCGGCCGCGCAGGCGGTCAGCCAGGTGGAGAAGTCGGCGTCGTACTTGGTGCCGATGGTCTGCTTCAGGAAGGTGCGGGCACCGTTCCAGTCACCGGCGCGGTACTTGGCGAGCACCGTGTCGACGTCCGCCGGGTGCGACTGGAGCATGTAGCGGACCGCCAGGTAGCCCCACCGGTAGACCCGGGTCGAGTTGACGTCGGCGTCGGGGGTCTGGTCGTAGACGGTGTCGAACAGCTCGCTGAGCTTGTAGGTCTTCTTGCCGGCCTCGGCGATGGCGCCGGCGTTGCGCTCGTTGCGGTAGTGGTACGAGATGTACTCGGCGACGCCCTCGACCCACCAGATGGTCGGGGTGGTCATGCCGGCCTCGAAGTCACCGGCCATGTTGTAGCGGCCGTCGAGGTAGTGGGTGTACTCGTGGTTGAGGTTCCAGATCTGGAACTCCGGGCGCAGCCAGTCGGCCTCGTGGGCGATGAAGCGGGCCTGGTTGCCGGCCTGGGCCGGGTTGCCCTCCTCGTACATGCCGCCGTTGTCGGTGTCGATGCCGTACATGATCCAGGCGTACAGCTTGTAGTTGTAGTAGTCGTCGAAGGCGACGACCTCCAGGTTGGTGTTCAGGTCGCCGGGGACCGCCCCGTTGTCCTTGATGACCTTGTGGAAGAAGGCGTCCTGGTTGATCAGGCTGGTGCAGGTGTTCGCCAGCTCGGTGGTGCTCATCTGCTGGGCGCGGACCCGCAGGTTGGCGTTGCAGTTCTGGGTGTTGACGAGGACCAGCGGCACGAGCCGGGTCGGCAGGTCACAGGTGCCGTAGTACGTGCAGTTGCCCTTGTCCTGCTTCTCGGCGAACCAGACGAGGTTCATCGTGAGCGGGGCGGAGGCGCCGACCAGCGGGTACCGGTTGATCAGGTCCTTGACCAGCGGGCGGCCCTGGGTCCGGAGGCTGTCCACGGAGACCAGGTTGCCGAGCTGCATGCCGATCCGGGTGACCACGTCGCCGCCGTCCAGCTGGGCGGCGTTGCGGGTGACGAACCCGGCCCAGGCGGTGGCGATGGACGGGTCGGCCTGGAGGGCCGCGATGAAGCCGGTGTCGCCGTACTTCAGGTCGAAGCCGCCCTCGATGACCCACTCGACGTGGTCCACGGCGAGCTTCATCGAGGCCGGCCAGTTGCTGCCGTACCCGGCGAGCAGCCGCTTGACGACGCCGGCGTACCGGCCGTTCTCGTCGGCGCTGTCGATGAGGGTGACGGCCTCGTTGAGGGTTGCGCCGTTGGCCTCGGTGACGTCCTGGCTGCGCGGGGCGGCGAAGAAGGCGTCCAGCCCGCCGCGGATCGCGGTCTGCAGGGCGGTGCCGTAGCTGCCGACGGCGGCCTCGTTGTTCCCCTGCACGTAGTAGCCGGCGCGCAGGAACATCACCAGCTGGCCGATGCCCGTGCTGTTGTCGCCCGGGTAGGTGGCCGAGGCGGTGCGCAGGGCGTCCGCGACGGTGACCATCTGGGCCTCGCGGAAGACCTTCCCGGCGTCGGTGCCGGTGAGGTTGAACAGCGGGTAGGTGCAGGTGACGTCGGGGAGCGCCTTGAGCTGCTGGACCAGCGCGCTGCCCGAGGCGCCCATCACGCCGGAGAGGTCGCAGTTGACGGCAGCCGCGGCCGCCGAGAACTGCTTGGCGCTCTTGGCGGCGGCCGACGGGGTCGGGGTGACCGACTTGGTGCCGGTGTCCTTGCCGGTGCTCTCGGAAGCGAGCGGGCGGCCGCCGGTGCCGGCGTCGGGGGACTTGGGCACCGGGATCGCCTTCGGCGCGGGCGCTGCGGCGACTCCGGAGGCGGCCTTGGCCGTGGGGGCGGCGGTACCGGCCGGGGCGGCCTGGCTCTGCGGCGCGAAGAGGCCGAGGGCGATGAAGAAGGCGGCACCGAGCGCAGGGAGCCTGCGTGCGGTGGCCTTGGATATGCGGAAGGGGCGCATCTGTGGGGGCCTCCGAGGCCGTTCGGGGCCGCGTGTTGGGGGAGCGGCCACTCGATGTGTGACATGTAAAATGGCACATGTCGTATCGTGTCGGGAAGGCCTCGGAGCGGATTGCCCGCCGTCGCAACCGAAACGTTGTCAGACGGCCGTCAAGTCACGCGGGTGACGGGCCGAAGGCCGGTGGGGTCGGCAGGGGCCGGCAGCGGCCCGGCGGTGGGCCGGCGGGGGTGCGACGCCGGGGGCGTGACGAACGGACCGCCGGGCGCGGGCTCCGCCCCGGGTGCGGATGCGAGCCCCGCCGGAGTCGCGGCGAGCCTCCTGGTGGGTTCCGCGGGGGAGCCCTTCCGGGGAACGGCGACCCCGCGGCGCAGCCGACGACCGGTCACGGTCGTTCGCCCCCGTCGCTCATTACATACGTGTGCCCATTGTGCACGACGGGACATCGGGAATATGCAGGAGCCCATGCTTCGTTCCTGCAACCCATACGCAATAGTCTTGTCCCGGCACGATCATCACCGTTGAACTCGTCGAAAGGGGCCGTGTCCTGATGGGCACCTACTCGCTTCCCGACCTGCCGTACGACTACTCCGCCCTTGAGCGCGCGATGTCCGCCGAGATCCTGGAGCTGCACCACTCGAAGCACCACGCGGCTTACGTCAAGGGTGCCAACGACACCCTCGACCAGCTGGCGGAGGCCCGTGACAAGGAGCAGTTCGGCGGCCTGGTCGGCCTGCAGAAGACCTTCGCCTTCCACCTGTCCGGCCACGTGCTGCACTCGCTGTTCTGGGAGAACCTCTCCCCGGAGGGCGGTGACCGTCCCGAGGGCGCCCTCGCCGACGCCATCACCGAGCACTTCGGCTCGTTCGAGGCCTTCCAGAAGCAGCTGACCACCGCGACGGTCGGTGTCCAGGGCTCCGGCTGGGGCATCCTCTCCTGGGAGCCGCTGGGCCAGCGCCTGATCGTCGAGCAGGTCTACGACCACCACGGCAACGTCGGCCAGGGCACCACCCCGCTGCTGGCCTTCGACGCCTGGGAGCACGCCTACTACCTGCAGTACCGCAACGTCCGCCCGGACTACGTCACCCGCCTGTGGGATGTCGTCAACTGGCAGGACGTCTCGACCCGCTTCGCGGCGGTCAAGGGCGCCTGATCCCCATTTCGGGGTGATTCGCCCGAATAGGCCCGTCCCGGGACAGGGCGGGTAGCGGAGGTCCCCCCGGACGGTGCGAACCGTCCGGGGGGACCTTTCGTGGCTCGGTCGGGAGGTCCGGGCCCAGCCTTCGACGACTTCGGTCTTTCCCGTTCACCCCGTGGCGTTGGCGCGTTTGGCGAGCTTCAGCAGATCCGGCGGGGCGTTCCGGCCGGCGAGGAGAACGAGCTCGCGGATCACCGACCGGGCCGCCAGGTGGCTCCGGAGGCTCTCCGGTGCCAACTCCTCGGCCCGGAGGAGGCAATCGACGGCCTCCCCGAGGTGCCGCAGTTGCGCGTGGGCCCTTCCGAGGTCGACCAGCAGTCGCGACCTCCGCTCGGGCGAGAGCCGACTCGCATCGATTCGTCGCCCCAGGTCCAGCGCCTCGCCCGCATCGCCGAGGTCGATCGCCGTTGATACCGCCTGGATCGCGACGTTCGTCGGTCCGAACTCCAAGTTGAAGTCATTGCGATCCTCGCCGACCAGTGCTGCGACCTCTCGCGCGTCGGCGAGTTCCTTCCGGGCCTGGTCGCGTTGGCCGGCGCGGGCGGCGGCCAACGCGAGGACCAAGTGGAGCGAACCGAGCACGGAGAGGGCTTCCGGCGGAGGTGGCCCGGCCGCCGAGATGTAGTCCCGAAGGGTTGTCACGCTCTTCCCGGCGGCGTGTTCTGCCTGGTCCAACCGCCGGAGTCGGACGAATGCGTGGGCCAAGCGGTAGATGCCTGCGAAGACTTGGAGAGGCTCGCCGGACTGTTCGGCGGCCCGGATCGCCCGATCGGCGGCCACCCAGGCTGCATCAGCCTCGTCCTGGCGGACGAATGCCGCCGCGACCGCCTGATATGCCTGGCTGAGGAGGAGTTGAAGTTCCGGCCGTTGCTCAGGGGAGGCCGTCCGCGTCGCGGCTTCGAGTCGGGGCAGGGTGTCGGCGACAGCTGTGCTGAGCTCCGCGAATCGGGCGTTGTGCGTCAGGTGCCAGAGCTGCGCCACAGCGGCGGCCAGCTCGGCCGTGTCGGGTGAAGTTGCGGCGGGGTTCTCGTCGAGCACGGCATCGAGCGCGGGGTGCCCAGAGAGTGCGAGCCGGACCAGGTCGAGGTCGTTGACCTGATCCGAAGTCGTCGACGCGGATCGGGCGGGCGACGGGGCATCCGGCCTCAGCGTCTGGACGGAGACGCCGAGGCCGTCGGCGAGCAACTGGAGTACATCGAGACGTACGACAGGTTGGATACCGCGCTCGACCTGCGAGACCCAGCTGGCGCTCCGGTTGACGGCGGTGGCGAGCTGATCCTGCCGCATGCCACGGCTCTTGCGGAGCTGGGCCACCCGGGCGCCGAATGCTCGCTGCTCCTCGGGACTCACCGGCCGTCCCCGTGGGCGGCCGACCCCTTGCCGTCGATCTCGTCCAGGAACGTGACCTCGAAAGATTCGAGGTACTGGCCGCGCTCGGAGAGGAACCGGCGGACGTGAGGCTGTCGTTCGTGCTCCTCGAACGCCTCGCGGTCCGCATACAGCTCGTAGAAGACCCGGACGCGCGGCTCGGCCGGAACGGCGTGATTGACGTAGACGAGAGTTCCGGGCTCCTTGGTGCGGATCCCGTCGAGTGCTTCCCGTGCCAGTTCGTCGAAAGCGTGAGCGGCTGTCACATCACGGGCGACGAAGCGTACAACGAGGCCGAATCCCATGCTTCTCTCCTTCCAGGATCAGTCGAGTCTCGCACAACTCGGTGAAGAACTGTGAGTCGCATTAATTCTTGACTCACAGTTTTTCTGTGACTACCTTCGGTGGTGTCGTCGTGGCTGATGGTCACGATCGGCTCCCTCGCGCTGCCATCTGCTGGCAACGCTGTCCATCTGTGGTCGTGGAGGATCGATGGGGTGGAATGTGACCGTGAGCCCGCTCAGCAGTGCCCGGTTCCCGGTGCCGCTGGAATGGGGGGTGTCGCCGGGGCCGGAGGCGGTGCCGGCGGCGCGGTGGCTGGTGGGGGCGATCGTGCGGGAGTGGGGCGTGCCGCTCGCGGACGACGCGTTCCAGGACCTGGAGTTGTGCGCGAGTGAGGTGATCGCCAATGCGCTGCTGCACACCGGGGACCGCTGTGCCGTGACGGTGCTGCGGCGGCCGGGGCGGCTGAGGGTCGAGGTGGCCGACCGGTGTCCCGTGCTCGCGCGGCGGGAGCGCGGGGTCGAAGCGACCGGCGGGCGTGGGCTGTTGCTGGTGGAAGCGCTGGCCGAGGCCTGGGGCTGGTGTCCGCGAGGGGACGGCAAGGTGGTCTGGTTCGAGTTCCCCGAGGAGCGCGAAGCGCCGTGCCCCACACGCGGGTGGGGCACGGCGCCGGGCCTCGCGGCGGCGTAGCGGAGCGGTCAGGATGCCGGAGGGATGCCGAACGCGTCCAGGATCCGCTGGGCCGCGAGCCCGGCCGGGAGCGTGCCCGCGCGGACCTGCTGCTCCAGTCCGGGGGCGAGGTGGCGGACCTCCGGGTGGGCGTGCAGCCGGGCGAGGAGCTGGTCGTGCACCATCGCCCACGTCCACTCCACCTGCTGGTCGCGCCGCTTGGCGGCCAGTGCGCCGGTCGCGTCCAGCACCTTGCGGTGCTGCTGGAGCCGCTCCCACAGCACGTCGAGCCCCGCGCCGTCCCGCCCGCTGCAGGTCAGCACGGGCGGCGTCCACGGCGCGTCCGGGGCCCGGAGCAGCCGCAGCGCGCCCGCGAGTTCGCGGGCGGCGGCGCGGGCGTCGGTCTCGTGCGGGCCGTCCGCCTTGTTGACCGCGATCACGTCGGCGAGCTCCAGCACGCCCTTCTTGATGCCCTGCAACTGGTCGCCGGTGCGCGCCAGCGAGAGCAGCAGGAAGGAGTCCACCATGCCGGCCACCGCCGTCTCGGACTGGCCGACGCCGACCGTCTCGATCAGCACGACGTCGTAGCCGGCGGCCTCCATCACCACCATCGACTCCCGGGTGGCCCGGGCCACGCCGCCGAGCGTGCCGGAGGTGGGGGAGGGGCGGACGAACGCGGCCGGGTCGACGGCCAGGCGCTCCATCCGGGTCTTGTCGCCCAGGATGGAGCCGCCGGTCCGGCTGGACGTCGGGTCGACGGCCAGTACCGCGACCCGGTGGCCGAGTCCGGTGAGCATGGTGCCGAAGGCGTCGATGAAAGTCGACTTGCCGACACCGGGTACGCCGGTGATGCCCACCCGGACCGCCCCGCCCGAGTGCGGCAGCAGCATCGTCAGCAGCTGCTGCGCCAGCGCGCGGTGGTCGGGCCGGGTGGACTCGACGAGGGTGATGGCCCGCGCGACGTAGGCGCGCGAGCCCTCCCGCACGCCCGTCGCGTAGCTGTCGAGGTCGATCGTCCGGGGCGCCATCGCTCAGCGCCTCAGAGCTCGTGGCCGAGGTCGGCGGCGAGCGTCTTCAGCAGGTCGTAGGCGGCGTCCGGGATCACCGTGCCGGGCGGGAAGACCGCCGCGGCACCCGCCTCGTACAGTGCGTCGAAGTCC
This sequence comes from Kitasatospora sp. NBC_00458, assembly GCF_036013975.1. Classification (NCBI taxonomy): domain Bacteria; kingdom Bacillati; phylum Actinomycetota; class Actinomycetes; order Kitasatosporales; family Streptomycetaceae; genus Kitasatospora; species Kitasatospora sp. NBC_00458. The sequence continues at coordinate 1,519,377 of NZ_CP107904.1, read as the reverse complement.
TGCGGGGGGATCACCCCGCCGACCACGATGGTGATGTCCTCCCGGCCGGCCGCGGCCAGCTCGGCGCGCAGGGCCGGGACCAGGGTGAGGTGCCCCGCGGCCAGCGAGGAGACGCCGACGATGTGGACGTCCGCCTCGACGGCCTGCCTGGCCACCTCGGCCGGGGTCTGGAACAGCGGGCCGACGTCCACCGTGAAGCCCAGGTCGGCGAAGGCGGTGGCGATCACCTTCTGGCCGCGGTCGTGGCCGTCCTGGCCCATCTTGGCGACCAGGATGCGCGGGCGCCGGCCCTCGGCCCGCTCGAACCGCTCGACCAGGTCCCGGGTGCGCTGGAGGGGCGCCGACTGGCCGGCTTCGTCTCGGTACACACCGGAGATGGTACGGATCTGGCCGGAGTGCCGGCCGTACACCTTCTCCAGGGCGTCCGAGATCTCGCCGACGGTGGCCATCGCGCGGGCCGCGTTCACCGCCAGGTGCAGGAGGTTGCCGTCCAGCGAGCCGCCGGACTGCGGGCCGGCCTCGGCGGCGCGGGTCAGCGCGTGCAGGGCGGCCTGGGTGGCGTCCTCGTCGCGCTCGTCGCGCAGGCGGCGCAGCTTCTCCAGCTGCCGGGCGCGCACCGAGGAGTTGTCGACCTTGAGCACGTCGATCTGCTCGTCGCTCTCCACCCGGTACTTGTTGACGCCGATCACCGGCTGGCGGCCGGAGTCGATGCGCGCCTGGGTGCGGGCGGCGGCCTCCTCGACGCGCAGCTTGGGGATGCCCGCGTCGATCGCCTTGGCCATGCCGCCGGCCGCCTCGACCTCCTGGATGTGCTGCCAGGCGCGTTCGGCGAGGTCGTGGGTGAGCTTCTCCACGTACGCCGAGCCGCCCCACGGGTCGATCACCCGGCAGGTGCCCGACTCCTGCTGGAGCAGCAGCTGGGTGTTGCGGGCGATCCGGGCCGAGAAGTCGGTCGGCAGCGCGAGCGCCTCGTCCAGGGCGTTGGTGTGCAGCGACTGGGTGTGGCCCTGGGTGGCCGCCATCGCCTCGACGCAGGTGCGGGCGACGTTGTTGAACACGTCCTGGGCGGTGAGCGACCAGCCGGAGGTCTGCGAATGGGTGCGCAGCGACAGCGACTTGGCGTTCTTCGGGTCGAACTGCTTGACCAGCTTGGCCCAGAGCAGCCGGGCCGCGCGCAGCTTGGCGACCTCCATGAAGAAGTTCATGCCGATCGCCCAGAAGAACGACAGCCGCGGTGCGAACGCGTCCACGTCCAGCCCGACCTCCAGCCCGGCCCGCAGGTACTCCACGCCGTCGGCGAGGGTGTAGGCCAGCTCCAGGTCGGCGGTGGCCCCGGCCTCCTGGATGTGGTAGCCGGAGATGGAGATCGAGTTGTACCGGGGCATCTTCTGCGAGGTGTACGCGAAGATGTCCGAGATGATCCGCATCGACGGCTGCGGCGGGTAGATGTAGGTGTTGCGGACCATGAACTCCTTGAGGATGTCGTTCTGGATGGTCCCCGCCAGCTTCTCCGGCGGCACCCCCTGCTCCTCGGCCGCGACGATGTACAGCGCCAGCACGGGCAGCACCGCGCCGTTCATGGTCATCGACACCGACATCCGGTCCAGCGGGATGCCGTCGAAGAGCTGGCGCATGTCGTAGATGGAGTCGATCGCCACGCCCGCCATGCCGACGTCGCCGGTGACGCGCGGGTGGTCGCTGTCGTAGCCGCGGTGGGTCGGCAGGTCGAAGGCGACCGAGAGGCCCTTCTGACCGGCCGCCAGGTTGCGGCGGTAGAAGGCGTTGGACTCCTCGGCGGTGGAGAAGCCCGCGTACTGCCGGACCGTCCACGGCTGGTTGACGTACATCGTCGGGTACGGGCCGCGCAGGTACGGCGCGATGCCCGGGTAGGTGTCCAGGAAGTCCAGTCCGGCCAGGTCGGCCGGGGTGTACAGCGGCTTGACGCCGATGCCCTCCGGGGTGTCCCAGAGCAGTTCGTCGACGTCCTTGCCGGTGGCCTGCCGCCAGGCGGAGCGCCACTGGCCGTCGGTGACGTCCGCGCCGGAGTCCCGGTCCAGCCCGATTCCGGTGAAGTCGGGGATCATCGCGCCACTCCGCTTTCGTCGGGGCCGCGGCCGGGGCCCGCCGCGGTGCTCTCGTCGGTGATCTGGTCCAGCAGGGAGGCCAGGGTCGCCACGGCGTCGCCGCCCGCGAAGACGAACTCGTCCACCCCGGCCGCCTGGTACGCCTCGCGCTGCTCGCCGGGCCGCCCGGCCAGCAGCACCCGGCGGGCGCCGGCCGCCTTGAGCGCGGCGGCGACGGCACCGGCGTGCTCGCCGTACAGCGCGTCGCTGGAGCAGAGGCAGGCCACCCGTGCGCCGGAAGCGGCGAACGCCTCGGCGAACACGGCGGGTTCGGTGCCCTCCGCCGCCGTCGTCGCGATGCCGCCGGCCTGGAACAGGTTGGCGGCGAAGGTGGTCCGCGCGGTGTGCGCGGAGGCCGTGCCGATCGAGGCCAGGAAGAGCCCGGGCCGTGCGCCGGTGGCCGCGAGGTACGCGTCCGAGCGGTCCCGCAGCGCCTCGTAGGCCTCCGCGCGCCGCACCTTCGGCAGCCCGCCGCCCGGCCCGGCCGGGGCCGGTTCGCGGACCGGCGACTTCTCGCCCAGGTTCGGGAACTCGCTGACGCCGGTGACCGGTTCGCGCCGCTTGGCCAGCCGGACGGAGCGCTCGGCCCAGGTGGCCGCGATCCGCTCGCCGACCAGCCCGGACTCCAGCGCGGCCCGCAGCCCGCCGGCCCGCTCGACCTCCTGGAACCAGGCCCAGGCGGCGTGCGCCAGTTCGTCGGTCAGCCGCTCCACGTACCAGGAGCCGCCGGCCGGGTCGATCACCCGGGCCAGGTGCGACTCCTCCAGCAGGATCGACTGGGTGTTGCGGGCGATCCGCCGGGCGAACGCGTCCGGCAGGCCGAGCGCGGTGTCGAACGGCTGGACGCTCACCGCGTCCGCCCCGCCGACGCCGGCCGCCAGGCAGGCGATCGTGGTGCGGAGCATGTTCACCCACGGGTCGCGGGCGGTCATCATCACCGTGGAGGTGACGGCGTGCTGACGCTGCGCCGAGACCTCGGGCGAGCCGCCGGACACCTCGGCCACCCGGGCCCAGAGCCGGCGCGCGGCACGGAACTTGGCGATCGTCAGGAACTGGTCGGCATCGGCCGCGTAGCGGAACTCCAGCTGGCCGAGCGCCGCGTCGACGCTCAGTCCGGCGGCGGTGAGCGCGCGCAGGTAGGCGACGCCGGTGGCCAGCGAGGCACCGAGTTCCTGCGCGGGCGAGGCCCCCGCCTCGTGGTACGGCAGGGCGTCCACGGCGAGCGCCCGCAGGCCGGGGTAGCCCTCGGCGCAGCGGGCGGCGAGCGCGGTGGCCTCGCCGAGCAGCGCGTCGGTCCGGCCGGAGTCGCCGGTCCGGGCCTGCAGGCCCAGCGGGTCGGCGCCGAGGTTCCCGGCGGCGGCGCTGGGGGAGACCTCGCGCTCCTCGTACAGCGCGAACAACCGTGCCGCGGCGTCAGGGAATTCGGACCCCGCGTCGAGGACCACGCCGGCCAGGTCGAGGTAGACGCCGGTGAGGGCCTGCGGCAGTGCGGTGACCGGCAGTCCGTCCCCGCCGAGCTCCAGCCAGAGCGAGCCGCCGCCGTTCTCCAGGTCGGCCAGGACGGCCTCGTTGGTCCGGCGCGGGTCCGGGTCGGCGTGCCGCTGACGGATGTCCCAGCCCGTGACCGAACAGCCCTGCGGCCGGCCGCCGCGGACGAACGGCGGGAAGCCGGGGAGGCCGGGATCGGCCTGGCCGTCCTCGGCGGTGTACAGCGGGCGGGCGCGCAGCCCGTCCTGGAGTGCGGTGGTGAGCGCCTGCTCGGCCGCTGCGCCGTCCGCGGGCTGCGCACCGGACTTGCGCAGCACACCCTCGACGAGGGTCTGCCACTGCTCGCGGTGTGCGGCCGGGAACTCGGCGGCCAGGGGGAGCCCTTCGGGCGGGACCGTCATGCCCGCAGGTTAGCGCCCTCCGGTGGGGGCGCAGCAGAGGCGGGCGGTGTGACCTTGCCCTCGCTTTGCACTCTGTTGCACTACCGGTGCCGCCGGTGTCACCGGAGGCACCGGCGGTGACCCGTCTCCCGGGCCCGCCCGGCCCCCGGGAGGTCCAGGGCCTTCTGCTCCCCCGGCTGTTCGGCCCGACGGCGCGGGGCCGTCCGCGCCCCCGTGCGCCCCCGCGCCCCGCGCCCCGCGGCGCTCAGCCCTCCCGGGCCTCCCGGCCGCGGCCGGGACCGCGGCCGCCGGCCGTCCGGGCCCCGGCGAGTGTCCGGGCCGCGGCCGGGCCGAGCGCCAGGGCGAGTGCGACGAGGAGCAGGCCCGCCGCGACCGCGAAGGTGACCCGCGTCCCGGTGGCGACCGGGCCGGGAGCCGCGGTCGCGACGTCGGTGGTGGCCGAGGCGAGGGTGAACACGGCGCCCATCACCGAGGCGCCGGTGACCAGGCCGAGGTTGCGCGAGAGGTTGAGCAGACCGGAGACGACGCCCCGGCGGTCGGCCGGCACGTCCGCCATGACCGCGGTGTTGTTCGCGGTCTGGAAGAGCGAGTAGCCGGCCGTGACGACGGCGACCGGCACCAGGTAGCCCGCCACGCCGAGCGAACCCGGCAGCAGGGCGACGGCGAGCGCACCGGCCGAGGCGGCCGCCAGACCGGCGGCCGTGGTGCGCGGCGCGCCGAACCGGTCGGTGATCCGCCCGGCCGGGATCCCGGTCAGCGCCGCGACCAGCGGGCCGACCGACAGGGCGAGGCCGACCAGGGCCGCGTTCAGACCGAGCGTCCGGGCGAGGTGGAACGGGCCGACCACCAGGGTCGCCATCATCACGGTGGAGACGAGCACGCTCATCAGCAGGCTCGCGCTCAGCCGCCGGTCACGGAGCACGGCCGGGCGCACCAGCGGCGCCGCGGCCCTGCGCTGGGCGAGCGCGAAGAGCACGGCACCGGCGGCCGCCGCCGCCAGCAGGACCAGGTTGAGGACGCCGAAGCGCCCGCGTCCGAGGGTCATGGCCAGGGCGTAGGCCCCGAGCGTCAGCGCGAGCAGCAGGGTGCCGAGGTGGTCGAACCGGGCCCGCCGGCCCGCGGGCGCCGGCCGGTCGGCCGGCAGGTGGCGGTGGGCGAGCAGCAGGGCCGCCACCCCCAGCGGGGCGTTGACCAGGAAGAGCGCGCGCCAGCCCGGTCCGGCGAGCAGCAGGCCGCCCAGCGTGGGGCCGAGCGCGGTGCCCACCGCGGACATCGTGCCCAGCAGGCCCATCGCGCTGCCGGTCCGCTCCTTCGGGACCGTCTCGCCGACGAACGCCATCGTGAGCGCCATCATGACGGCCGCTCCGAGGCCCTGCACCGCCCGCGCGGCGACCAGCGCCCCGAGCGAGGGCGCCAGGCCGCAGAGGACGGAGGCGGTGGTGAACAGCAGCAGCCCGGCCAGCAGCAGCCGCCGCCGTCCGACGAGGTCGCCGAGCCGGCCGACGGTGACGACCAGCGCGGTGACGGCGAGCAGGTAGCCGAGGACCACCCACTGCACGGCCTGGAACGAGGCTCCGAACGCCTGGGCCAGCGTCGGGAGGCCGACGTTGGCGATGCCGGTGCCGAGCGAGGACAGCAGCATGGAGAGCGAGAGACCGGCGAGCGCCCAGCGCGCGGCGCCCGCCCGCTCCGCCCGCCCGGCCGTCGCACCCTGTCTCGTTTCCGTAGTGGTCAACTCGGACTCCGTTCCCCGCGGCCCGGGATGGGGCCGTCCCGTGGCCGCGGCGCGGCGCACGTGGGGGAGCGTGCTCCCGGCCCGTTCGAGTGGCAAACTTTGTTGCCGGTTCCGGGACGACGGCGCCGGGCGGAACGGCCGCCGGGGGCGGGCGGGTCCGGAGGTGACGGAGGTGGAGGCGCGGATGGACGAACCGGAGGCCTACCGGGCGGTGCTCGACGAGGTGGCGCCGAGGCTCCGCCGGCTGCGGGAGAAGCGGGGCATCACGCTCGCCGCCCTCTCGGAGACCACCGGCATCTCCAAGAGCACGCTCTCCCGGCTGGAGTCCGGCCAGCGGCGTCCCAGCCTGGAGCTGCTGCTGCCGCTGGCCGGCGCCTACCGGGTGCCGCTGGACGAGCTGGTCGGCGCCCCCGAGGTCGGCGACCCCCGGGTCCGGCTGACGCCGCGCGCGCTGCCGAACGGCGGGACGGTCGTGCCGCTGACCCGCAGCCCCGGCCCGCTCCAGGCGTACAAGCTGGTGATCACCGACCGGGGTGCCGAGCCGGACCTGCGGACGCACGAGGGCTACGAGTGGCTGTACGTGCTGGACGGCCGGCTGCGGCTGCTGATCGGGGAGCACGACGTGGTCCTCGGGCCGGGCGAGGCGGCCGAGTTCGACACCCGGGTGCCGCACTGGTTCACCAGCGCGGACGGCCGCCCGGTGGAGCTGCTCAGCCTCTTCGGACGGCAGGGCGAGCGGATGCACGTCCGCGCCAGGCCCAAGGCCTGACGGCGCCGGGGCCGGGGGCGGTGGGGGCGGGGCACGCGCTCCGCCCCCGCCCCGTGCCACGCGGACGGACACCGGCCGGAGCCCGGCTCAGCGGCGCATCCGCCGGACCAGGTCGGCGGCCGCCGCCGACCAGTGCGGGTGCTCGAAGCCGAAGCCCGCGTCCAGCAGCCGCCCGGGCTTCACCGAGCGGCTCTTCAGGAGCAGCTCGGTGTCCGAGCGGAGCGCGAACGCGCCGACCTCGGCCATCCAGCGGGTCGCGGGCAGCCCCAGCGGGATGCCCTTGGCGCGCCGGATCGTCTGCATGAAGGCGCGCTGCGGCAGCGGGGCGGGCGCGGCGATGTTCACCGGGCCAGCGAAGTCGTCGCGGTCGATCAGGAAGCGCACGGCGCGGGTGAGGTCGCGGTCGTGGATCCAGGACATGTACTGCGTGCCGCCGTCGATCGGCCCGCCGAAGCCGGTCCGGGCCAGCCGGACCAGCTGGTCGAAGGCGCCGCCGCGGTCGGGGCTCATCACCATGGCGCAGCGCAGCGCGACCCGGCGGGTCGCGGGCGTCGCGGCGTCGGCCTGCTCGCGCTCCCAGGCGCGGGCGATCTGCACGCTGCGGCCCCAGTGCCGGGGGACGCCCGTCTCGCCGCCGCCGAGCACGCCGTCCGCCTCGTCGTGCGGGGCGCCGTGGGAGTGGGCGTAGATGGTGGCGGTGCTCATCTGGAGCCAGACCCGGGGCGGGCGCCTGGCGCCGGCGATGGCCCGGCCGACGGCCCGGGTGGAGTGCACCCGGGAGTCCATCATGTCGCGCTGGTTCTGTTCGGTGTAGCGGCAGTTGACGCTGCGCCCGGCGAGGTTGACGACGACGTCGGCGCCGTCGACCGCGTCGGTCCAGCGGCCCAGGGTGCGGCCGTCCCAGTAGATCTCCTGGTCGCGCCCGGGCCGCCTGGTCAGGACGACGACCTCGTGGCCCTCGGCGGTCAGTGCCCGGTCCAGGATGCGGCCGATCTGCCCGGTTCCCCCGGGTATGACGATTCTCATCGAGTGTCCCCCCTCGGTGTTGTTCCGCGTACAGCCTAGCGATCCAAGTGAACGTGTTCAAAATGATCTGGATCACGCACCGGGGGCCGTGGAAAACCGCTGGTCGGCAGGCTCGGCGCGGTGATAGGGATGGCGCGTGCACCGGCCCCCGCGGACCCCTGCCGGTCCGCCCCGGCGCCGGCCCGCGCCGACCCGTACCGACGTGTACCGACCTGTGCCCCCCTGTACCGAACCGCGCCGGCTCGCACCGATCCGTATCGGTCCGTGCCGATCCGTGCCGACCGAGAAGAGGCCCCGCCGCCGATGTCCGCCCCCACCGCCACCGACTGGTCGCAGGTCTGCGCCCAGGACTTCGCCGTCCCCGCCGACCGCCCCCTCGACGCTCTCGTCGACGAGCTCGCCCTCGCCCTGGCGGACCCGGACCCCCGGATCCGCGACGGCGACCCGTACGCCGTGCTCGACACCTGGATCGCCCGCGACGTCGTGGCCGGCCGGCTGCGGACCTCCCTCGGCGACCGGATGGCCGAGCGCTTCGGCGACCCGGCCGTCGAGGCGCGGACCTTCGCCGCACTCGTCCTCGACATGATCGTCGGCCGGGGGGACTTCGACCCGGCCTGGCTCGAAGCCTTCGCCCGCTGGTACCCGGCCGAGACCGACCTCCGCGGCCGCCACCCCGAACTCGGCTGGCTGCACGCGACCGCGCACGGGGCCGACCTGCTCGGCACGTTCGGACGCCACCCCGCCGTCGCCCCCGGGCGGGTGCTCGGTCTCGCGACGGCGCGGCTGCTGGCCCCCACCGACCACCTGTACGGCGAGCGCGAGGACGAGCGGCTCGCCACCGGCATCGCGCGGAGCCTCACCAGGCCGGAGCTGACCGAGGAGGAGTGCGTCGCCTGGGTCGAGCGGTCGGCGGGCTTCCTCGCCGAGCACCGGCGCGGTCCGGCCCCGGCCTGGGTGTCCAACGGCGCGCGCACCCTGCGGGCGCTGCTCGTGCTCGCCCAGACCGGCGTGCGCGCGGCGGGCCCCGGTACCCCGCTGCTCCCGCTCGCCCACGGCCCCGCCGTCACGGCCGCGCTGCTGCGGGCGCTCGGCCCGGCCTGAGCGCCCGTCCGCCCGCCCCGCCCCGCCGCTCCGCCCCGCGCCCGCCGCCCGCCCGCGCCCGCCGCTCCGTCCTGCTTCCCCGCAGGCCGTAGCCGTCCGCTCCCGTCCGCTCCGGAGGGCCGTTCCGGCTCCCCGGAGCGGACGTCCGGGTTCCGTGCACACGCCAATGGCCGGAAATGTGTCCGATTTCGTGGAACCACGGCCCCGCTCCGCCCGACTGGTGGACCGGACCTCGGCACGGCCGCCCGTGCCGGTCCAGCCCGTCCGTTCGTCTGCCCGTCAGTTCGTCTGCCCGTCCAAGGAGTGCTCGCGCATGTGCGGAATCACCGGCTGGGTGTCCTTCCATCAGGACGTCCGCCACAGTGCCCCCGTCATCGAGGCGATGACCGCCACCATGGCTCTGCGCGGCCCCGACGCCGGCGGCGTCTGGCTCGGCCGCCACGCCGCCCTCGGCCACCGCCGGCTGGCCGTGATCGACATCCGGGGCGGTGCCCAGCCCATGGCCGACCGCCGCGACGAGCCGGGTGTCGTCCTCACCTACAGCGGCGAGGTCTACAACCACCACCAGCTGCGCGCCGAGCTCACGGCCAAGGGCCACCGCTTCGAGACCCGCAGCGACACCGAGGTGGTGCTCCGCGCCTACCAGGAGTGGGGCGACGCCCTGGTCGACCGCCTGGAGGGCATGTACGCCTTCGGCATCTGGGACGAGCGCAACCAGCGCCTGCTGCTGGTCCGCGACCGGCTCGGCGTCAAGCCCCTCTTCTGGGCCGAGGTCGACGGCGGCGTGGTCTTCGGCTCCGAGCCGAAGGCGCTCTTCGCCCACCCCGACGTCACGCCCACCGTGGACGCCGACGGCCTGCGCGAGGCCTACAGCCTGCTCTTCAACACCGGCCCCACGGTCTGGGCCGGCGTCCGCGAGGTCCACCCCGGCGGGCTGCTCGTCCTCGACCGCGGCGGTGTCCGCGAGCGCCGCTACTGGGAGCTGACCGCCCGCCCGCACACCGACGACCTCGAAGCCACCCTGGAGCAGGTCGGCTCCCTGGTCAACCGTGCCGCCCGGGCCCAGCTGGAGGCGGACGTCCCGCTCTGCAGCCTGCTCTCCGGCGGCCTCGACTCCACCATCGTGACCGCCCTGGTCGCCGACGAACTCCGGCTCCAGGAGGGCCCGCAGGCCAAGCTGCGCTCCTACGCCGTCGACTACAGCGACCAGGCCGAGCAGTTCACCGGCGACGTCCTGCGCACCGGGCACGACACCCCGTTCGCCGCCGAGGCCGGCGCGTTCATAGGCAGCGACCACTCCACCGTGGTCCTCGACCCGCGGACGCTGCTCGACCTGGAGAACCGCCGCGCCGTGGTCGTCTCCCGGGACTCGCCGATCGGCGTCGGCGACATGGACACCTCGCTGTTCCTGCTGTTCGGCGAGATCCGCAAGCACTCGACGGTCGCCCTCTCCGGCGAGGCGGCCGACGAGGTGTTCGGCGGCTACCCGTGGTTCCACAACCCCAAGGCGCTCGCCGCGCAGACCTTCCCCTGGCTGCTCGTCACCGGCGACGAGGCCGCCATGCCGATCAACCCGGACCTCGCCGCCCACCTGCGCATCGCCGAGTTCCGCGACGACACCTACCGCACGTCGCTCGCCGCCGTCCCGCACGTGGACGGCGAGAGCCCGACCGAGCACCGCCAGCGCGAGATGCAGCACCTCTCGCTGACCCGCTGGCTGCGCCAGCTGCTGCACCGCAAGGACCGCCTCTCGATGGCCCAGGGCCTGGAGGTCCGCGTCCCCTACTGCGACCACCGGCTCGTCGAGTACGCCTTCAACACCCCCTGGGCGATGAAGAGCTACGACGGCCGCGAGAAGAGCCTGCTGCGCGCCGCCGGCAAGGGCATCGCCCCGGACTCGGTGCTCTGGCGGCCGAAGAACCACTACCCGGCCACCCACCACGCCGACTACAACAGCGGCCTCCAGCGGCTCGCCCGCGAGGCGCTGGACGCGCCGCACGTGCGGGACATCGCGGACGAGACGGTCATCAAGAGCAGCCTGGACACCCCGGCCGACCAGCTGGAGTGGGGCCACCGGCTCCGTCTGGAGCGGGTCGTGGACCTCGCCCTCTGGCTCGACCACCACCGCCCGGCGCTCACCGTCTGAGCGGCCCCCGGCAGCCGAGCGCCCGCCCCCGCCGCACCCGGGGGGGCGGGCGCTGTGCGTTCCGCGCGCCGGGCCCCGGTCCGCACGCCGGGCCCCGGCCCGGTCCGGTCGGGTCCTCGCCCCGGCCCGGACCTTTCCCGCGGACGCGCCGCGGCCGGGGCGCGGTTCCGACCGTCCCGGCCGGGTCGGGCCGCTCCGGAGGCCGGCCGGGCGTAGAACGGACGGGACGGCCGGGAGGCCCGGGGCGGGGAGGCCGAACCGGGTCGAACCGGGCGGCACCCGGGGCCGTCCGGGGCCGTCCGTCCGATGCCCCTGTCCGCCGAGGAGGACGCGGATGCGCAACGACCCCCGCCACGGTCCGCTGGTGCCGATGCTGCTGGTGCTCACGGTGGTGACCGGGCTGGTCGACGCGGTGAGCTACCTCGCCCTCGGCCACGTCTTCGTCGCCAACATGACCGGCAACGTGGTCTTCCTGGGCTTCGCCCTGGCCGGGGCCCCGGGGCTCTCCGCGTCGGCGTCGCTCACCGCGCTCGCCGCCTTCCTGGCCGGTGCGCTGACGGGCGGGCACCTCGCCGAACTCCGGCCGGCCCACCGCGGGCGGCTGCTGGTCGCCACCGTCGCCGCCCAGTCGGTGCTGATGGCGGGCTGCACGGTGCTGGCGGCCGTGCTCGGCCACACCGACGACCCGGTCCGCTACACCCTGACGGGGGTGCTGGGCTTCGCGATGGGCCTGCAGAACGCGGCCGTCCGGGCGCTGAGGGTCCCCGACCTGACCACCACCGTGCTGACCATGACGCTCACCGCCCTGGCCGCCGACCGGGCCGGCGTCCGGCGCTTCGCCTCCGCGGGCTGGATGTTCGCCGGGGCGCTCGTCGGGGCCGCACTCGTCCTGCACGCGGACGTCCCGACGGCCCTGGCGGTGGCCCTGGCCCTCCTCCTCGGGGTCGCCGCGGTCACCCACCGCGCCGGGCGGCCGGCCCCGCCCTGGACCCGCCCCGAGGAAACCCGCTGACCGGTGGTCGCCCCGTCCGTCCCGGGGCGCGGCGCCCGTGCGGCCCCTCCGGCCGGTTCGGCCTCCCCGGCCGGCTCAGCCCGTACCGCCCGTCGCTCCGGTGTCGCGCGTCGCCTCCGCGTCGCCCGCGCCGTCCGCGCCGTCCGTCCAGCGCGCTTCGACGCGGGCGCGTTCGGCCGCGACCAGCGGGCCGACCACGTCCTCGACCGTCCGGTGCGACAGCTCGGCGAACGCGCGGACCCAGTCCACCAGCCCGGCGTCCAGGTCGACCGTCAGCCGCCGGGTGCCGGGCGGCCGAGCGGCGCTCACCGGCGCGGCCCGGCGGTGTCGCGCCCGCGGGTGTCCGGCCCGGCGGTGTCGTGGACGGCGGTGCTCGGCCCGGCGGTGTTCGGCCCGGCGGTGTCCGGGACGGCCAGGAAGGACTCCAGCTCCAGGCCGTACCAGCGGTCGGTGCGGCCCCGGTGCGTCATGCCGAGGCGGCGGCAGACGGCGGCCGAGGGCTCGTTGCCGGGCCGGAGGACGGCGTGCACCTCGGTCAGGCCGTCGGCGAAGCCCCTGGCCAGGGCGCCGCGGGCGGCCTCGGTGGCGTAGCCGTTGCCCCAGGAGTCGGGGTGGAGGTGCCAGCCGACCTCGACCTCGCCGTCGCCCCCGGGCAGCGGGGCGAGCAGGACCGTGCCGACCACCAGGCCGGTGTCCCGCCGTTCCAGGGCCCATGCGCCGTAGCGGGGGTCGGCGGACCGGGCCCGCATCCGGTCGATCAGGGCGGGCACCTCGGCGGGGGACTCCAGCGCCCGCGGGGTGGCGCCGAGCCAGCGCACCACCTCCCAGCGCGAGTACAGGTCGTACGCGCGCTCGGCGTCGCTCCCGGTCCAGAGCCGGGCGGTCAGGCGGTCGGTGACGAACACGGTGCTCCTCAGTCCTCCTGCGGCTGGTTGGTCCGGCCGCTCCATCGGGGTTCCCAGCGGGCCCAGGACCGCTGCCAGTCGCGGTCGGCCCGCCGGTCGAGGGCGCGCAGCCGCAGGGCGAGTGCGACGCCGATCAGGGTGGCCAGCGTGGCACCGCCGGCCAGGCCGGTGCAGACGGCGCCGACGGTGAGGCCGATCCGGGTCTCGGGGGTCCTGGCGGGCTCGCCGGCGTCGTCGACCCAGAGGGTGACGGTGGGCCGGGTGAGGGTGGTGCGCGGCAGTTGGACGGTGCCGGCGTGCGTCCGGCCGTCCGGGGCGGTCCAGACGGTCGAGACCTCCACCCGGTTCTCGTAGCCGCCGGTCCAGCGGCTGTTCGCGGGCTGCTCCGGCTGGACCCTGCCGATCACCGCGGCCTCGATCCGGTGCAGTCGGCCGCGCTCGCTCTCGGTGGTGCGCACGGAGGTGCGGTAGCCGACCAGGGCGGCGGTGACGACGCCGGCCAGTCCGACGGCGAGGGCGACGGCGGCGGCGAGCCAGGCCCGGCTGCGGGCCCGGTCGACCGGCCGGGCGAGCGGTTCGCGCAGGCTCAGGGAGTGGCGGCGGCCGAGGGCGCGGAGCAGCTGACGGCCCGCCCGCCGGGGCAGCGACGCGGGCCGGGCCGGGCGGGGTGTGCTGGACACGATGCGTGCTCCTCACGGCTGTTGGCGCTGTTCGGCCCCCGTCGCCACCCAATCTCCCCCGCTGCGGCCCCCGGGCACAAGAGCCGTGCGGCCCCGCACCGCCCGGGAGCCGTCCGCCGGTCCGCGGCCGGTCGGCCACGGGGCCGCGCCGGGCCCGCCACGGGTCCGCCCGGGGCGGTGTCGGGGCGGTGTCGGGGGTGGTCCGGGAGGGTGTGCGCGCCGTGCGCCCGGGAGCACGGCGGAGCACACGCGCTCCCCGCGACCGCCCGCGCCGCCTGCGCCCGCCGGCCACCGCCCCCGTCCGCGCCGCCGCCGTGCCGGCCGGCGGAACGGAAGGGGGCGGGAAAAGGGTGGGAGAAGGGGCGGGACAGGGACGTTCGGCCCTCGGCGCGGCGGCGGAGACGGGGCAGGCTGACGGTGACCGCGTCCTCCTTGTGCCGGGACGCGGAGGTCCGGCCCGCTGTGGGGGCTCGCCGGGCCGCCGTGCGGAGTGGGGGGCGGTGTGGGGCCGCCCCCCGCTCACGTTTCCCCGGATCGTCCGACTTTCACTCAGAATCCTTGCCGAGCACGAGTTCTCGCAGATCGGGGCCGTATTCTCGGCAGCTATACACTCGGAGTATACGTCTGGTGTATGTTCCTCCCATGAGTGTTCCTTTGACCCTTCTCGGGCTGCTGGAGCGTGAGCCGAGCCACGGCTACGACCTCAAGCGCGACTACGACGCCTTCTTCGGGCGGGGCAAGCCCCTGCCGTACGGTCAGGTCTATTCCACGCTCGGCCGGCTGGCGCGGGACGGCAAGGTCGTCGCGGGCGAGGCCGAGCCCGGCGACGGACCCGAGCGCAAGCGCTACGTCATCACCGACGCCGGGGTGACCGAGTTCGAACACTGGCTCACCGAGCCGGTCGCCCCCGAGCCGAACCTCCAGTCGGTGCTGTTCACCAAGGTCGTCCTCGCCCTGATGCTCGGCCGCGACGCCGAGGAGTACCTCGACACCCAGCGCGCCGCCCACCTGCGCCGGATGCGCGAGCTCACCGAACTGCGCCGCACCGGCCCGCTGGTCGACGCCCTGCTCGCCGACCACGGCATCTTCCACCTGGAGGCGGACCTCCGGTGGATCGACCTGACCACGGCCCGCCTGGACGCCCTCGCCGCGGAGGTACGCGCATGAGCCCGCTGATCGAAGCCCGTTCCGTCGAACTCGCCTTCGGCGAGACCCCCGCCCTGCGCGGCGCCGACCTGGCCGTCGAGGCCGGCGAGGTGCTGGCCGTGATGGGCCCGAGCGGCTCCGGCAAGTCCACCCTGCTGCACTGCCTGGCGGGCATCCTCGTCCCCGACGCGGGGGAGGTGCACTTCGACGGGCAGCGGATCGACACCATGAACGAGGCCCGGCGCAGCGCCCTGCGGCGGGACCGGTTCGGCTTCGTCTTCCAGTTCGGCCAGCTCGTCCCCGAGCTGACCGCCGAGGAGAACGTCGCCCTGCCGCTGCTGCTCAACGGCGTCCGCCGGGCCGCCGCGCTCGCCGAGGCGCGGCCCTGGTTCGCCCGGCTCGGTCTGGACGGCATGGGGGGCCGCCGCTCCGGCGAGCTGTCCGGCGGTCAGGCCCAGCGGGTGGCCCTCGCCCGCGGCCTGGTGACCCGCCCCCGGGTGCTCTTCGCCGACGAGCCGACCGGCGCGCTGGACTCGCTCACCGGAGAGCAGGTGATGGACCTGATGGTCGACGCGGCCCGTTCCCAGGGCACCACGGTCGTCCTGGTCACCCACGAGCCCCGGGTCGCCGCCTACGCCGACCGCGAGGCGGTCGTCCGGGACGGCAGGGCCAGGACGCTCGGCTCCGGCCGCACCCCGGCCGCCGCGCCGCAGCGGGTCGCCTCGTGATCCCCTTCGCCCTCCGGCTCGCCGTCAGCGGGGGCCGGGCCGCCGTCCTCCGACTGCTGACGATCACTGCGGCGGTGGCGATCGGCGTCGGCCTGCTGCTCTCGACGCTGGCCAGCATCAACGCCGTCGAGAAGTCCAACGACCGCGTGCTCTGGCTCAACTCCGCGGCCGCGAGCCGCACCGGGACGGCGGACGCCGACCCGCTCTGGTGGCGCAACAGCGTCGAGTACTACGACGGCGAGGAACTGCTCCGGCTCCAGGTCGCCGGCACCGGTCCGACCTCGCCCGTCCCGCCGGGGGTGCCCGCGCTGCCGAAGGCCGGCGAGTACTACGCCTCCCCGGCCCTGGCGAAGCTGATCCGCGAGACCCCGGCCGTGGAGCTGGGGGACCGCTTCCCCGGCACGCTCGTCGGCGAGGTCGGCGCCGAGGCCCTGCGGTCCCCGGACTCGCTGCTCGCCCTGGTCGGCCAGAGCCCGGAGGAGCTCTCCGCCCGGCCGGGGGCGCGGCAGGTCACCAGCATCGCGACCACGCTGCCGGCCGGCTGCGACAGCAGCCAGGAGTGCCCGGGCATGGGCGTGCGCGGCGACGCCATGACGCTCATCCTCTCCGTCGTCGCGGGGGCCCTGCTCTTCCCCGTGCTGATCTTCATCGGCACCGCGACCCGGCTCTCCGCGGCCACCAGGGAGCAGCGCTACGCCGCGATGCGCCTGGTCGGCGCGACCCCGCGGCAGATCACCGTGATCTCGACGGTGGAGTCCGTCGTCGCCTCGGCCGCCGGGACGGTGCTCGGCTTCGCCGTCCACCTGCTGCTGCGCCCGCTGGTGGCGACCGTCCCCTTCACCGGCCGGCGCTTCTTCCTCGACGACCTCGTGCTCACCCCGGTCCAGGCGGTGGCCGTCCTGCTGGGCGTCCCGCTGGTCGCGGCCGCCGCCGCCCGGCTGGCGCTGCGCCGGGTCACCATCTCCCCGCTCGGCGTCTCCCGCCGGGTCACCCCGAAGCCGCCGACGGCCTGGCGGGTCGTGCCGCTGCTCGCCGGACTCGCCGAACTCGGCTGGTTCGTCGGCCGCCGCCCGGAGACCACCGACGGGCAGACCGCCGCCTACCTGACCGGCTTCCTGGTGATCATGCTCGGCCTGGTGATCGCCGGCCCCTGGCTGACGATGACCGCCGCCCGGCTGGTCGCCGCCCGGACGAGCCGCCCCGCCACCCTGATCGCGGTGCGACGGCTGGCGGACGACCCCAAGGCCGGGTTCCGGTCGGTGGCCGGCCTGGTCCTGGCCCTCTTCGTCACCACCGCGACCGTCGCCATCATCGGCACCATCGACGCCAACCGCGGTGCGCTCAGCGGCGACCCGGCCACCCGGACCGCGGTGGAGCACGGCGTGAGGATGGACGAGCCGCCGATGGCCGCCTCCGCGCCGGAGCACGTACTGGCCGGACTGCGCGCCGTGCCGGGCTTCAAGGGGCTCGTCGTGGCGCACTCCAACCCGGCCGGAGTGGCCCGGGACCCGCAGGACCCGCCCGGCTGGGTGCCCGTCCTGGTCGCCTGCTCGGATCTCGCCACCGCCCCGGTGCTGGGCCACTGCGCGGCCGGTGCGGGCGTGGCGGCCGTCCCGCAGCACGGCCTCCTCGACCTGCGCTCCCAGGCGGAGGTGGAGTGGCCGACCGCGCCGGTCACCGCGGACGAGGTCGCGGCGCTGCCCGTCGCCGCGCTCTACGTGACGACCGACGGTTCGAAGGCGGCCATGGAGCAGACCCGCACCCTGCTGTCCCGGGAGTTCCCGGACCAGGTCGCGCGGATGGTCGCCGACTGGGGCTCCACCCAGCAGCAGGAACTGGCCGGCTGGCGGCAGCTCGCCGACGTCGTGCTGCTCACCACCCTGCCGATCGCCGGGTGCAGCCTCGCGGTCAGCGTGGTGGCGGGGCTCTCCGACCGGCGCCGGCCGTTCGCGATGCTCCGGCTCACCGGTGCGCCGCTGCGGCTGCTGCAGCGGGTGATCGGCCTGGAGAGCGGGCTGCCGCTGCTCGTGGTCGCCGCGGTCTCCACGGGGACGGGCTTCGGCGCGGCGGCGATGTTCCTCAAGTCGCAGATGGACTACGACCTGGTCTCGCCGGGAGCGGTGTACTTCGCCCTGGTCGTGCTGGGGCTGGTGGCCTCGCTGGGGATCATCGCCTCCACGCTGCCGCTCCTGAGGCGGCTCACCGGCCCCGAGGCGGCCCGCAACGGCTGACCGCCCGGGCCGGTTGCGATCGGCCCGCCAGGGGCGGCCCGCGCCGGCGGGTCGCCCGGCCCCCGGGGATGCCGACCACGGCCCTCCGGGGATGCCGACCACGGCCCTCCGGGGGCCGGGCCGGTGCCCCGTCCCCGGCTACCGGCCGGGGACGGGGTACGCGTGCGTCCCGGCCCGCCGCACGTCGCCGAGCTCCGGGCGCCAGCTGCCGAGGACGAGCGCGGACGGGTAGAACACCGGGCCCGGCAGCGCGTCCAGCGGGAACCGCTCCCAGCCGCCGCAGGCGTGCGGCTCGGTGACCACGGCGGCGGCCAGGCTCGGCGGGGCGAGCACCGCCGCGGTCACCCGGGGGCGGCCCAGCTCGTGGTCGAGCAGCACGGCGAGCACCCGCATCTCCGCGGCGGGCAGCACGATCCCGGTCTCCTCGGCCAGCTCGCGGGCGGCGGTCTCCTCGAAGGACTCCCCGGTGTCGACCTTGCCGCCGGGCAGGCTCCAGGTGGGCGGCTCGCCTGCGGTGGTCCGCCGGCCGAGCAGCACCCGGCCGTCCCCGGTGGGCACGATCACCCCGGCACCGAGCATCGGTGCGGTCGTCGGCGTCGTCAACGCTGTTCCTCCCCGTGGGTGGTGCCCGCCGGTCCGCCCGCGGGCGTCACCAGGCGGAGCGGTCGAAGTCCTTCAGGAAGCAGCCGTACAGGTCCTCGCCCTGCTCGCCGCGGACGATCGGGTCGTAGACCCGGGCCGCGCCGTCGACCAGGTCGAGCGGGGCGTGGAAGCCCTCCTCGGCGAGCCGCATCTTGTCCGGGTGCGGGCGCTCGTCGGTGATCCAGCCGGTGTCCACGGCGGTCATCAGGATGCCGTCGTTCTCGAACATCTCCTGGGCGCTGGTGCGGGTGAGCATGTTCAGCGCGGCCTTGGCCATGTTGGTGTGCGGGTGGCCGGCGCCCTTGTAGCCGCGCTTGAACACGCCCTCCATCGCCGAGACGTTGACCACGTACTTGCGCCGGGAGGCGGAGGCGGCCATCGCCGGGCGGAGCCGGCTGATCAGGATGAACGGCGCGGTGGAGTTGCAGAGCTGCACCTCCAGCAGCTCGACCGGGCCGACCTCGCTGACGGTCTGCACCCAGCTGTTGGTGTCCGCGAGGTCGGGCACCAGGCCGCCGGCGTCGATCGCCGTACCGGCCTCGATCCGCGCGGGCGTCGCCGAGCCGGTGACCAGGGCGAGCGAGGTGACGTCGTCGGCGGAGATCCGCTCGCCCCCGCCGCCCGCCTGCTGCGGCAGCGCCGGCAGGTCGACGCTGCCGCTGCCGAACCGCCCGATGGTGGTGGACTGCGGCAGCATCCCGGCCGGCAGCGGCGCCGACTCGGCGGCGAGCAGCTCGCGGTAGGACTCCGGCGGGCGGCGGACCGTCTGCGCGGCGTTGTTGATCAGGATGTCCAGCGGGCCGTCCGCGGCGACCTCGTCGGCCAGCGCCATGACCTGGGCCGGGTCGCGCAGGTCGATGCCGACGACCTTGAGCCGGTGCAGCCAGTCGGCGCTGTCCGGCATCGCCGTGAAGCGGCGGATGGCGTCGTTCGGGAAGCGCGTGGTGATGGTGGTGTGGGCGCCGTCGCGCAGCAGCATCAGCGCGATGTACATGCCGATCTTGGCCCGGCCGCCGGTGAGCAGCGCGCGCTTGCCCGTGAGGTCGGCGCGGGCGTCCCGGCGGGCCCGGTTCTTGACGGCGCAGTTCTGGCAGAGGTTGTGGTAGAAGGCGTCGACCTCCACGTACCGCTGCTTGCAGATGTAGCAGGAGCGGGGGCGCTCCAGGATGCCGGCGATCTCGCTGGTGGTGACGGTGGTCAGGCCGAAGGCGCCGGCCGTCTCGTCGTCGATCCGGGTCGGTGCGCCGGTCGCGGTCTTCGCGGTGACCTCGCGGTCGTTGGCGGTCTTGCGGGCCCGGGTCTCCTGGCGGCGGCGCTGCTTGAGGGTGCGGAACACGCCGCCGACGGCCTGGCGGACGGTGATCGCGTCCGGGTGGTCGACGTGCAGCCGGTCGAGTTCGGCCAGGACGTCCAGGCAGAGCTTCAGCCGCTCCGGGTCGAGGCCGGGGCCGTAGTCGATCTCCTCGGCGGTCTCGGTGCCGTTGTCCTGCTCGATGCCCACGCCCGCCGTCATGCCTGTTGCCGCTTCCCTGTTCGCTGCTCGCCGCTGCTGTGGCCGTCGCCGTTCGCCACCGCCGTTACCGCGTGAATGCTACGGGAGCGGGCCTGGCCGGGGCGAAAAGCGGAAACTTGGAGGAACCTCCAACACTTTCCCCCGATCGGTGATCACCGCTTGTGCGGTGCACCAGCAAACCCCTGCGAACTGGCGTTTGCCCGCAGGGTGTCGGAGAATCGAACGTTGGGTGCAGGGGCGCCCGAGTGCGCCCTGCGGCCGTGCCGCACCCGCACCCGAGGTGTAATTTCTCCCAGCCAGAGAGCCCCGTCACATGCGCTTCCTGAACGACCTCACGCCCTCGTACGACCTGACGTACGACGACGTCTTCATGGTCCCCAGCCGCTCCGCAGTGGGCTCCCGGCAGGGTGTCGACCTCTCCTCGAACGACGGCACCGGCACCACCATCCCGCTCGTGGTCGCCAACATGACCGCCATCGCCGGCCGCCGGATGGCCGAGACCGTCGCCCGCCGCGGCGGCCTGGTCGCCATCCCGCAGGACATCCCGACCGAGGTGATCGCCGACGTCGTCGGCTGGGTGAAGCAGCGCCACCTGGTGCACGACACCGCCATCACGCTCGGCCCCGGCGCCACCGTCGCCGAAGCCCTCTCGCTGCTGCCCAAGCGCGCCCACGGCGCGCTGGTCGTCGTCGAGGACGGCCGGCCGGTCGGCGTCGTCACCGACTCCGACTGCCAGGGCGTCGACCGCTTCACCTCGCTCGCCGACGTGATGTCCCGCGAGCTGCTCCTCCTCGACGAGGGCATCGACCCGCGCGCCGCCTTCGACAAGCTCAGCGAGGCCCACCGCAGGCTCGCCCCCGTCGTGGACGGCGAGGGCCGCCTGGTCGGCATCCTGACCCGCAAGAACGCACTGCGCGCCACCCTCTACACCCCGGCCGTCGACGCCGCCGGCCGGCTGCGCGTCGCCGCCACCGTGGGCATCAACGGCGACGTCGCGGGCAAGGCCAAGGCCCTGCTGGAGGCCGGCGCCGACACCCTGGTCGTCGACACCGCGCACGGCCACCAGGAGTCGATGATCAGCGCGCTGCGCGCCGTCCGCGGCCTGGACCCGCAGGTCCCGATCGTGGCCGGGAACGTCGTCTCGGCGGTCGGTGTCCGCGACCTGGTCGAGGCGGGCGCCGACATCCTGAAGGTCGGGGTCGGCCCGGGCGCGATGTGCACCACCCGGATGATGACCGGCGTGGGCCGTCCGCAGTTCTCCGCCGTGCTGGAGTGCGCCGCCGAGGCGCGCCGGCTGGGCAGGCACGTCTGGGCGGACGGCGGGGTGCGCCACCCGCGCGACGTCGCGATGGCGCTGGCCGCGGGCGCGTCCAACGTGATGATCGGCTCCTGGTTCGCCGGCACCTACGAGTCGCCCGGCGACCTCCAGGCCACCGCCGACGGCCGCCAGTACAAGGAGTCCTTCGGCATGGCCTCGAAGCGGGCCGTGAGCAACCGCACCTCCCAGGACTCCTCGTACGACCGGGCCCGCAAGGCCCTGTTCGAGGAGGGCATCTCGCACTCCCGGATGTTCCTCGACCCGGCCCGCCCGGGCGTCGAGGACCTCATCGACTCGATCGTGGCCGGCGTGCGCAGCTCCTGCACCTACGCGGGCGCCGCCTCCCTGGAGGAGTTCCACGACAAGGCCGTCGTCGGCATCCAGAGCGCCGCCGGCTACGCCGAGGGCAAGCCGCTCCACAGCAGCTGGGCCTGACGGCCAGGGGCGTGCCGGCAGAGTCCCGCCGGGGCCGCGGCGACTTTGCACACACGCCCCCTAGCGGCTCCGCGCACCGCCGGCCGGTCGGCTCCTCGCGAGGGGGAGTCGCCCGGCCGGCGCCGCTCCGCCCGCCGCTCCGCCCGCCGGGGCCCCGGTCGGAGTCCCCGCCGGAGTCCCGGCCGGGCGGGGGAGGCCCAGCGGGGCGAGCAGCGCGCGCCCCAGCAGCCCGACCGCGCCGTCCAGCGTCGCCGTGAACGCCGCCGCCGCGCCCGGCAGCCCGCGCAGTTCCCAGAGCACCCGGACGGACGACCAGGCCGCGTCCCGGGCCGCGTCGACCGACCACGCGCCGATCCGGTGGGTCAGCGGCTCGACCCGCTCCAGCAGGTCCGGTCCGGGCATCAGCTGCTCCCGGACCTCCGCCTCCACCCCGGCCAGCAGCCCGTTGATCCGGTGGTAGTCGGCGGCCAGCTGCTCGGGCCCGCAGCCCAGTCGTCGGCAGGCGTCGACGACGGCGAGCGGCAGGTCGTGCTGGATGTGCGCGTTCATCCCGGCCAGCGCGAACTGCACCGGATGGACCTCCGGGTCCGCCCGCAGCCCGAACAGCGGCCGCCAGCAGGCCGGCGGCCGCCGCCCGCCCGCGACGGCGTCCACGGCCAGCAGGTAGCGCCCGGCGAACAGCACGTCCAGCTCGGCCACGGCGCCAGGATCGGAGAACTCCCCGAGCCGGGCCCGGACCGTCTCCGTCACGGTCAGGTACATCCGGTTGAAGACCGCCACCCCGTCGCCGGGCGGAAGTCCGGCCCCGATCACCCGCAGCCGCCGGATCACCCCGTCGACGCCGTTCGTGATCCGTGTGTGCGTGCCGGCCATCCGTCACCCTCCGATGTCGATCGGATACTGATCGCATCATCGTGACAGCCGCCCGTCGGGGCCCGGCCGGTGCCGCGCGGACGCCCCGGCCCGCCACCCGCTCCGCGTCCTCCGCTCAGCCCAGCTCGTACTCCAGCACGTAGGTGTGGGCCCCCTGCTCGTCGACCTCCAGCTCGAACACCCCGGTGATCCCCGCCAGCTCGCCCGAGCCCGTCCCCGCCACCACCCGGATCGACAGGCGCTCGCCGTGGCTCCCCGGCGCGGCGTGCTGCAGCACGAACGACCCCTGCCGCCCGTCCAGCGCGCCCGTGAACCGCTCCACCGCCACGTACGCGGCGGGCCCGCCCGCGCCGTCCATCACCGACAGCATCCGCACGACGCTCGTCCCCGTCAGCCCGCCCGTGAAGTCCTTGGCGATCCGCACCCGGCCCACCGTCGCCCCCGGCTGCTCGTCCGACTCCTCCGGCTCGAAGGCCGTCACCTCGAACGCCCCGCTCACCCTGCTGCCCATGGCACCGTCCCCTCGACCAGAACCCCGCGGCCGGCCCGTCGCCCACCGCAGGCCCACCCTTGCACGCGCCACTGACAACCGCCCCCGCACCGTGCGGCGACCGGCGGTGGCCTCCCGGTCCGTCCCCGGGGGGCGGTCGCTCACCGCTCCCAGCGGAGGGCCAGCGCGGCCGCGTCGTCGTCGAGACCGGCGGGGGAGACCCAGGCCGCCAGATCGTCGAGGAGGGCGTCGAGGAGGTCCTCGGGGGCGGCGGCCGGGAACCCGGCGAAGCGCTCGGCGAGCGGGTAGAAGTTCCCGGACCGGTCGCGGGCCTCGGAGAAGCCGTCGGTGTGCAGGAGCAGCAGGTCACCGGCGTGCGGGTCGAACGGATCGGCCCGGTAGCCGCCGCCCAGCAGGTCGAGCAGGCCGAGCGGCGGCGCGTGCCGGGACGGCACCAGCTCGGTGACGCGGCCGGCCCGCCGGAGCAGGACGTGCGGGTGGCCGCAGTTGACCAGGTCGGCGCCGCCGCCCTCCCCGCCGACGCCGAGCAGCACCGCCGTCGCGAACCGCTCGTCGTCCGGCCGGGCCGTCAGCGCGGCGTCCAGGCGCCCGGCGAGCCGGGCGAGGTCCGGCTCGGTGCGGGCCGCCTCCCGGAAGGCCCCGAGGACGTCGGCCGCCGTCTCGACCGCCGACAGGCCGTGGCCCTGGACGTCGCCGAGCAGCACCCGGATCCCGAACGGGGTGTCCACCGCCTCGTACAGGTCACCGCCGATCCTCGCCTCGGCGGCCGCCGCGACGTAGCGGACGGCGATCCGCAGCGGGCCGAGCCGCTCCGGCGGCGGCCGCAGCAGCGCCCGCTGCGCGGCCTCCGACACCGTCCGGACCTGCAGCAGCTCGCGTTCCCGGGCGGCGATCAGCACGACGTTGGCGGTGCTGGCCAGGGTCGCGGCCAGGATGGTGACCAGCGCGGTGACGTGCACGGACTCCGACACCCCGCCGTTGCCGCGCTCCAGCACCCCCGCCGCGAGCACCGCGGCGACCCCGGTGTACAGCGGCACCCGGGCCCGCCGGGTGGTCGCCCCGACCAGCACGGGCGCCACCGCGAGGACGGGGGAGAGCGTCGTCCCCGGGCCGGTGAGCAGGTCGACCGCCACGGCCGCGACCAGCAGCAGGAAGGCGCAGTACAGCAGCAGCCGGGCCCGCCGCGGCAGACGCGGCGGCGGGGCCCCGTCCTGCGGGCCGCCGGCGGTCACGGTCACGCACTCGCCTCCAGGGGGTCGGCGGGGACGCCGGGACGGGCGGCTCCGCTGTCCACCTCCACTCTCCACCTCCACTCTCCACCGGGCCCGCCACCCCCGGCATCCCGGCGCCCCCTCCTGCCCCGCCCCGCGGCGCCCCGGCGCCCGGGGTCCGCGCCCGGTTCCGTGCCCCGTTCCGGCGCCGCACCGCGCCCGCCGAGGCCGGGAACGCGTCTCCGTCGCCGGGCCCGTGCGGCCCGGGCGCCACCGGCCCACCGCCGGCGAACTAGGCTGGCCGGCGAGATGAGACGCAAGAGCAAGGCACCGCCCGCCCCCCTTCCGCAGCGCCTCGGGGTGGACCCGGTGCACCTGCGGCTGCCGGTGACCGGCGGGCCGTGGCCGACGGTCCGCGCGTACCTGGCCGAGCGGCTGCCCGCCGCGGCGGCCGAGCGGGTCGACGCGCTGCTGGACGCGCGGGGCGTGGTCGGTCAGGACGGCCGGCCGGTCGAGCCGGACGAGCCGTTCCGGCCGGGGGCGCACCTCTGGTTCTACCGCGAGCTCCCGGCGGAGGTGCCGGTCCCGTTCGAGCTGGAGGTCCTGCACCGGGACGAGCACCTGGTGGTGGTCGACAAGCCGCACTTCCTGGCCACCACCCCGCGCGGCCGGCACGTCGTGGAGACGGCGCTCTCGCGGTTGCGCCACGCGCTCGCCCTGCCCGCGCTGAGCCCGGCGCACCGGCTGGACCGGCTGACGGCGGGGCTGGCGATGTTCGTGGTCCGTCCGGAGGACCGCGGGGCCTACCAGACGCTGTTCCGCGACCGGCTGGTCCACAAGGAGTACCAGGCGGTGGCGCCGTACGATCCGGCGCTGGAGCTGCCGCGCACCGTACGCAGCCACATCGTGAAGGAGCGCGGCGAGATCGCGGCCCGCGAGCTGGACGCGCCGCCGAACAGCGAGAGCCGGATCGACCTGGTCGAGCGGCGGGGCGGGCTCGGCCGCTACCGGCTCCGGCCGTCGACCGGGCGGACGCACCAGCTGCGCCTGCACATGAGCGGCCTGGGCGTGCCGATCCTCGGCGACCCGGTGTACCCGGTGGTGCTGCCCGAGCCGGCGCCGGACGACTTCCGCCGTCCGCTCCAACTGCTCTCCGCGGTGGTCGAGTTCACCGACCCGCTGAGCGGCCGCCGGTGCCGTTTCGAGAGCCGCCGGACGCTGTCCGCCTGGTCCGACCCGGACGGCTGGGACGCCGCGCCCTCCACCGCGCCCTCCACTCCGCGCTCCGCCCCGCCGTCCGCCTAGGGCGAGCGGACGAGGACGAAGGGCCGAGGCGGGGGCGGGTCCGGCGGCCGATCCGGACGGGACCGCTCCGCGGCGATCGTGGTGCCATGAACGCACAGCAGATCAGCAACCGCCCCGTCGCCGTGGTCACCGGTGCCTCCCGGGGCCTGGGCCTGGCGCTCGCCCGGGCACTCGCCGCCGACGGCTGGCAGCTCGTGATCACCGCCCGCGGCGCGGCCGACCTCGCCGCGGTGGAGGCCGAACTGGCGGGAACCACCACGGTGGTGGCATCGGCCGGGTCGATCGTCGACGACGACCACCGGGCCCGGCTCGCCGCGGCCGCCGCCTCCCTCGGCGGGGCGCGGCTCCTGGTGAACAACGCCGGGACGCTCAACGGCGCCGACGCCCCCGGAGCGGACGGCGGCTGCGAACCCCTGCCCCGGCTGGCCGACTTCCCGCTGCCCGAGCTGCTGGAGACCTTCGAGGTCAACGCGCTCGCCCCGATCGCGCTGACCCAGCTCGTCCTGCCGCAGCTGCGCGCCCACGCCGGGGCCGTCCTCAACATCAGCTCGGACGCGGCCGCGGTGGCCTACGAGGGGTGGGGCGGCTACGGCGCGAGCAAGGCGGCGCTGGACCTCGCCTCGGCCGTCCTGGCCGTGGAGGAGCCCGAGTTGAGGGTCTGGGCGGTGGACCCGGGCAGCATGCGGACCCGGATGCTGCAGGACGCCAGTCCGGGCGAGGACCTCTCGGGCGAGACGCTGCCCGAGGAGGTCGCGCCCGCGCTGCTCGCCCTCGTCCGCGACCGGGCCGCCTCCGGGCGCTACCGCGCCTGCGAGCTGCCCGCCTCCCCGGCCGTCCCCGCGGCCGACGGGTCCGGCCCCGCATCCGACGGGCCCGGTCCCGCGGGCGGGGAGCCGGCCGCCGTCCCCGCCGGTGCCGGGGCCGCCGCCGGGGAGGGGCGGTGACCGCGGTCGCCGAGCCCGCCCTCGACGTCACCGTCCCGCCGGAACTCTCCGCCGGGGAACCGGCGGAGGCCCGGGGAGCGGCTCGGGACGACGTCCGGATGCTGGTCGGGCGCCGGGGCGCCGGCGGGGCCGTGGCCGTCGGGCACCACCACTTCACCGAACTGCCGGAGGTGCTCCGCCCCGGGGACCTCCTGGTGGTCAACAACTCGGCCACCCTGCCCGCCGCACTGCCGGGACGGCTGCCCGACGGCCTGCCGGTCGCCCTCCACCTCTCCTCCAGCCGCCCGGACCGGCACGGCACCCACCTGGTCGAACTGCGCCGTGCCGTACCGGGGGAGGCGCCCGCCCACTACCCGCCGGCCGAGTCCCCGGCCCGCCCGGGGCTGCGGGTGTCGCTGCCGGCGGGCGGTGCGGCCGAGCTGACCGCGCCGTTCACGCCCCGCCTCTGGCACGCCCGGCTCAGCCACCCCGGACCGCTGGCCGGGTACCTGGCGCAGCACGGCCGGGCCATCCGCTACGGCTACGTCGACCGGGACTGGCCGGTCGAGGCCTACCAGACGGTGTTCGCGACCGTGCCCGGCAGCAGCGAGATGCCCAGCGCCGCGCGGCCGTTCAGCGCCGAGGTGGTGGCCCGGCTGGCCGGGCGGGGCGTGCTGGTGGCACCGATCACGCTGCACACCGGGGTGGCCTCCCCGGAGGCCCACGAACCGCCGTACGCGGAGTGGTTCCGGGTGCCGGGCGCCACCGCCCGGCTGGTCGGCCACGTCCGGGCCGGGGGAGGGCGGGTGGTCGCGGTGGGCACCACGGCCGTCCGCGCCCTGGAGTCGGCGGTCGGACCGGACGGCACCGTCCGGGAGGCGGAGGGCTGGACGGAGCTGGTGGTCACCCCCGGGCGCGGCGTGCGGGCGGTGGACGGCCTGCTCACGGGGTGGCACGAGCCGCGGGCCTCGCACCTGCTGCTGCTCGCCGCCGTCGCGGGCCGGCCGCTGCTGGAGCGCTGCTACCGCGAGGCGGTCCGGCACCGGTACCTCTGGCACGAGTTCGGCGACGTCAACCTGCTGCTCCCGGACTGACCGGCGGCCCCCGCGCGGGGCCGTGCACCCGCCCTGTCCCCGCCGTGCCAGCGCGCCCCGTGCCCGGTGCCCCGCAGGCTGCCGCTACCGCTCCAACAGGCCGGGTGGAAGCTCCAGTTCGAACCAGACCACCTTCCCGTCCGGCGTCTTCCGGCTGCCCCAGCGGTGGGCCAGCTCGTTGACCAGGTGCATGCCGCGCCCGCCCTCGTCCTCCTCCTGTGCGCGGCGCATCCGGGGCGACTCGGCGTCCCGGTCCGCGACCTCCACGGTGAGCGTGCGGTTGCACAACAGCCGCAGCTGGGTGGGGGATCCGGCGTGCACCAGGGCGTTGGTGATGAGTTCGCTGGTGAGCAGCTCGGCCCATTCGGCGAGCGAGCCCAGCCCCCATTCGGCGAGCGTCTCCCGGGTGAAGCGGCGCGAGTGGGCGACCATGGCGTGGTCGTCGCCGAGCGGGAGGGTGGCGATCCGGTCGGAACCGGCGGGCCGGGCCTGCGCGATGATGACGGCGATGTCGTCCTCGCTGGTGCGGCCGGTGAGTTCGGCGAGCACCGCGTCGCAGAGCTGCTCCGGTGTCCGGTGCCGGCCGGCGGCGATGGTGCGGCACAGCAGGTTCAGGCCCTCGTCGAGGTCGCGGCCGCGCCGTTCCACCAGGCCGTCGGTGTAGAGGGCCAGCACGCCCTCCTCGGGGAGGGTGAACTCGACGCTCTCGAAAGGGACTCCGCCCACACCGAGCGGGGCTCCGGGCGGCAGGTCGACCAGCCGGGCGTCGCCCGCGGTCTCGGCCACCACCGGCGGCAGGTGGCCCGCGCAGGAGGCGGTGCAGTGCCGGCCCACCGGGTCGTACACCACGCAGACGCAGGTGGCGAACTGGCCCTCGCCGATCGCCGTGGTGGCCTCGTCCAGGCGGTGCATGACGCGGTCGGGCGAGAGCTCCAGGGTGATCAGCGTGCGGGCCACCGTGCGGAGCTGGCCCATCGTGGCGGCGGCCCGGATGCCGTGGCCCATGACGTCGCCGACCACCAGGGCGACCCGGCCGGAGGAGAGCGGGACGACGTCGAACCAGTCGCCGCCGACCTCGCTCACCACGCTGCTGGGCAGGTACCGGTAGGCGATCTCCAGGCCCAGGGTGCGGTGGATCTCCTGGGGCAGCAGGCTCCGCTGCAGGGTGAGCGCGGTGTCCCGCTCCCGCCGGTAGAGCCGGCCGTTGTCGATGGCCAGCGCGGTGCGGGCGGCGAGCTCCTCGGCCAGCGCGCGGTCCGCCGCGCCGAACGGCAGCGGGTTGCGGGTGCGGATGAACTCCGCGCCGCCGAGCACCACCCCGCGCGCCAGCAGCGGCACCATGAGGTACGAGTGCACCCCCGCGTCCAGACCCGGCTGCACCCGGTCGGGCGAGGCCACGATCCGGCGCAGCGCCGCCTCGTCCACCTCGGACATGAGGATCGAGCGGCCGGTGCGCAGGCTCTCCGCGTACACCTTGGCGGACTGCGAGGTCGCGCCGACCTGGTCGGCCGCCCGGGACATGGTGCCGTCGGCGGCCGCCTCGCCGACGGCGACCGCCCGCATCAGCACTGAGCCGTCCGCCGGGACCGGGGCCGGGTCCTCGCCGCTCAGCACCGCCTCCCGCAGGTCGACGGTGACGAAGTCGGCGAACCGGGGGATCACCACCTCCACCAGCTCGTCGGCGGTGCGGTCGAGGTCGAGCGTGGTGCCGATCCGGTTGGAGGCCTCGTTGAGCAGCGACAGCCGCTGCTGTGCGGCCCACGCCTCGTCGAGTGCGCGCTGGCGTGCGGCGGCCGCGTCCCGTTCCCGGGTGAACAGCAGCGCGTTGTCGATCGAGACGGCCGCCCGGACGGCCAGCTCGCCGGCGAGCGCCAGGTCGTCGTCCTCGTAGGGGTGGTCCAGCACCGTCCGGTAGAAGGCCGCGACGCCGACCGGGGAGCCCCGGGCGATCAGCGGCACCACCATGAACGAGCGGACGTTCTGCTCGTGCACCGCCGCCGTGCGCACCGGGTCGTCGGCGAACCAGGCCATCCCGGCCGCGTCCATCCTCGGCACCAGGACCGGTCTGCGGTGGGTGAGCGCCCACGCGTACGGGGAGCCGGGGACGAACCGCTGCACCCCGCCGGTCCGGTCGATCGGCGCCAGCGTCGAGCCGTGCACCGAGTGGAAGGCCATCCGCCGCAGCACCGCCGAGCCGTCCGGCGACGGCCTGGCCTCGCGCTCGCCGCGCACCAGGTCGTCCAGCACCTCCACCACCACCGTGTCGGCCAGCCGGGGTGTCGCCACCTCGGCCAGCTCCATCGCGGTCTGGGCGAGGTCGAGCGTGGTGCCGATCCGGGTGGAGGCGACGTTCACCAGGGCCAGCCGTTCCTGGGCGGCCTTCGCCTCGCGCAGTGCCTGCTGCCGGGCCAGTACGGTCTGGTGCTGGCGCAGGTAGAGCCTGGCGTTGTCGATCGCGACGGCGGCCCGGGAGGCCAGCTCGTCGCCGAGCGTGATGTCCGCCTCGGCGAAGGACTCCCGCTCGCCGCGCCGCGAGTACACGATCATGCCGAGGGTGGTGCCGCGCGCCACCAGCGGGGTGATCCGCACCGACCGCGGCCGGTCGCCCAGGTAGGCCTGGCGGCGGCTCTCGCTGATCCCGTCGCTCAGCGGCGGCAGCTCCCAGGAGGGCACCACCACCGTCCGGCCGGTGGCCAGCGCCCGGGCGTAGGGGGTGTCCGGCGTGACCTCGTACACCGCGTCCACCGGCAGCGCCTCCGCCGGGTAGAGCGGGTCGGTGGTGGCCAGGGCCAGTCGGCGCACCTGCTGCGGCGAGGTCGGGTCCGGCGGTTCGACGGTCCGGCCGGCGGCCAGCGCCTCCAGGGCGAAGACGCCGCTGATGTCGGCCACCCGGGGCACCATGGCGTCGGCCAGTTCGCGGGCGGTCTGCCGGAGGTCCAGGGTGGTGCCGATCGAGGCGGTCGCGTCGACCAGCAGCGACAGCCGCTCCTGAGCCCGGGCGGCGCGCGCGTCGGCACGGAACCGCTCGGTGATGTCGATGACCGTCGAGCTGACGCCGAGCACCCGGCCGCCCGGGTCCTCCAGCCGGAAGTAGGAGGCCGACCAGGCGTGCTCGTGCGTCGGGTCGCCGGGGGTCCGGCCGTGCGAACGGGCGTCCACGACCGGCTCGCCGGTCTCCAGCACCCGGCGCATCACCGCCTCGCTCTCCGCGCCGTTGATGCCGGGCAGCAGCTCGGTCAGCCGGTGGCCGAGGTGCTGGTCCACCGAGAGCCCGTTGACCCGGGCCAGCGCCTCGTTCAGCCGGACGAACGCCAGCCGGGTGTCGTAGACGCTCATGCCGACCGGGGACTGGGTGAAGAAGCCGTCCAGCACCGCCAGGTCCGCCTGGATCCGGCGCAGCGTCGTCACGTCCGAGGCCACGGCCAGCACCAGCGGGCTGCCGCCCGGCCCGGAGATCGGGTGGGTGCGGAACTCCAGGTTGACGTGGTGGCCGTCCCGGTGCCGGACCGCGAACACGCCGGACCAGCCGCGGCCGTCCAGGATCTCCTGGAACAGCTCCAGCACGTCCGGCCGCTGGTCGTCGGTGGCCAGCAGCTGGGCGGCCCGGGCGCCGATGGCCTCCTCGGGGGAGTACCCGAGCAGTGCCTCGGCGTCGTTGCTCCAGTGCAGGATGCGGCCGTCGGCCTCGATCAGGGCGGTGGCGATCGGCACCATCAGGAGGGCGTCGTCCTGGCGCGGCTCCCCGCCGGGTTCGCCTTCGCCGCCCGGTTCACCGCCGCGCGCCCGTTCCGGCCCGCCGGCGTCATGCCGCTCGTTCACCATGCTCGTTCACCATGGCCAGAGAACCGCCCGGAGATCGTTTGCACCAGCCCTGCCATCTTCCCACGCGCCCCGGCCCACCCGCGCGGCACGCATTCCGGCCGGCCGGTCCGTGGGCCCGCGCCGGCCCGTGGGCCTGCGCCGTGCCGTGGGCCTGCGCCGTGTCGCGGGGCGGCCGGGCGGGAGGGCGGGCGCGAGGGGGCGCGAGGGGGCGGCGCCCCGTCACGGTCTGTGGTCGCTGCTGGCCACGCCCTCCCGACTCTTGCCGCGCCTATCGAAAATCGATAGGTTTCGATCGCAAATCGATGGAAGGATCGGTCATGGGAAAGCTGACAGTGCGTGCGCTGCGCGCCGTCCTCACGGTGGTGCTCGCCGGCACCGTGTTCGTACAGCTGTCGATGGTGTGGGCCCTGGCCACCGATCCGGAGGACGGGTCGCTCCCGCTCACCCCGCTGCGCCTGATCACGATCCTGGGGATGGCGGCGGCCCAGGTGGCCCTGGTCTGCGTGTGGCGGCTGGTCGCGATGGTGCGGCGCGGCACCGTGTTCTCCCCCGCCGCCTTCCGCTACGTGGACGGCGTGATCGGCGCGATCGTGGCGGCCTCCCTCGTGTGGTTCGCGGTCACGGCCGTCAATGCGCCGGGCCAGCGGGAGGACCCGGGCGTCACCGTGATCATGGGAGGGATCGGCCTGGCCATCCTGGGGGTCGCGCTCATCGTGCTCGTGCTGCGGATGCTGCTCGTCCAGGCCGTCGCGCGCGACGTCGAGGCGTCGCAGATGCAGGCGGAGCTGGACGAGGTGATCTGATGCCGATCGCCGTCGACATCGACGTGATGCTGGCCAGGCGGAAGATGTCCGTGGGCGAGCTCGCGGAACGCGTGGGGATCACCCCCGCCAACCTGGCGGTGCTCAAGAACGGCCGCGCCAAGGCGGTGCGCTTCGCGACCCTCGCCGCGCTCTGCGAGGCGCTCGAATGCCAACCGGGCGACCTGCTGCGCTGGGAGACCGAGGGCGCCGGGGGTGTCGAGAACGCCGACGGCGCTGACGACGCCGAGGGCGGCGGGGAGGGGAGCGCGCTGCCGTGAGGGCGGCGGCGTCCCCGCGCCCCCCGTACCCGCGCGCCCGTTCGGGCGGTGGGGATCCGGTCGCCGTCGCCCCGCCGGCCGGGCGGAGCGAAAAGGGCGGCGCGCGCGGCCGGAGCCGGGGTACGGTGCGCCGGTGACCGATGAGGACGGGTACTTCGGAGAGCACGCGGCGGAGCACTACGACCAGGACTCGGGCGCCGAGTTCCAGCCGGACGTCATCGAGCTGACCGCGGACCTCCTGGCCGGGCTCGCCGCCGGCGGGCGGGCGCTGGAGCTGGGGATCGGCACCGGGCGCATCGCGCTGCCGCTCGCGCGGCGGGGCGTTCCGGTGCACGGCATCGAGCTGTCCCGTGCGATGGTGGCGCGCCTGCGGGCCAAGCCCGGGGGCGAGCGGATCGGCGTGTCGATCGGGGACTTCGCCACCACGAGGGCGGACACGACGGCGGACGGGCCCTTCTCGCTCGCCTACCTGGTCTTCAACACCATCATGAACCTGGCCGACCAGGACGCCCAGGTCGCCTGTTTCCGCAACGTCGCCGAGCACCTCGCGCCGGGCGGCTGCTTCGTGATCGAGGTGATGGTGCCGGAGCTGCGCAGGATCCCGGCCGGGCAGAACATCGTCCCGTTCCGCACCGGGCCCACCGGGTGGGCCTACACCGTCTACGACACCGTCACCCAGGACGCGACCTGCCACTACATCGACATCGCGGAGGACGGCCGTGCCTCCGCCCGCACGGTGCCCTTCCGCTACGTCTGGCCGGCCGAGCTCGACCTGATGGCCCGCCTCGCCGGGCTGCGCCTGCGGGACCGCTGGGGCGGCTGGGCGCGCGAGCCCTTCACCGAGGACAGTGCCCGGCACGTGTCGGTCTGGGAGAAGCCGGCCGGCTGACCGGGGCGAGGGCCCACCGGGCGCCGGTCCGGCCGACACCGCACCCGGACCGGCCCGCACCCGGACCGGCCCGCACCCGGACCGGCCCGCACCAGCCGGGAACAGGCGCGGGAGCAGGCGAGGGAACGGGCGCGGGAACAGCCCGGCCCGGCCCCGGTACGCCCTGATCACGTCCGGGCGATCAGGGCGTACCGCTCGTCGTCCACCGGACGGCCCCAGAGGTCCGCGTCCGTATCGAGCGGTTCGATCCGCAGCTCCGTCACCAGCGGCCGCACCGCGGCCGCCAGGTCGTCGGCGCCGACCCCGCCGTTCCACGGCAGCAGCTCCGCCCCCGCGACGTACGGCACGCCGGGCGGGCCGGACTCGCGCCACCGGCCCTCGACGAGCACCAGCAGGCCGCCGGGCCGCAGCCGTGCCGCCCACTGCGTGAGCGCGGCCCCGGGGTCGGGCAGCGTCCAGAGCAGGTGCCGGGACAGCACGGCGTCGAAGCTCCCGTCGCCGGTCGGCGGCGCGGCCGCGTCGCCGACCAGGAAGCGGGCGGGCAGTCCGGCCGCGGCCAGCTTCCGCCGGGCCCGGGCGACCATGGCCGGTGCGAGGTCCACGCCGGTGACCCGGTGCCCGGCTTCGGCCAGCAGCAGGCTGAGCGAGCCGGTTCCGCATCCGACGTCCAGCACGTCGGCCGGGGCGGGCGGCAACCAGCCCCCGACCGCCCGGGTCCATGCGGCGCGGGTCCGTTCGGCCCCGAGTCCGTGGTCGGGCTCGTCGTCGAAGGTCGGTGCGGCGGCGTTCCAGTAGTCGGTGATGGCGGACTGATCGGTCACGGCCGACATCCTCGCACCCGCCGCCGACGGCCCGGCGGGGTCGGCGGCCCGGCGGCGTCGGCGGGTCGGCGGCGTCGGCGGGTTCAGGCGAGCGACTCCAGGACGGTGGCGTTGGCGAGGCCGCCCGCCTCGCACATGGTCTGGAGGGCGTACCGGCTGCCGCGTCGGCGCATGGTGTGGACGAGGGTGGTCATCAGGCGGGTGCCGCTGGCGCCGAGCGGGTGGCCGAGGGCGATGGCGCCGCCGTTGACGTTGAGCCGCGCGGGGTCGGCGCCGGTCTCGCGGAGCCAGGCCAGGGGGACCGCGGCGAAGGCCTCGTTGACCTCGAACAGGTCGATGTCCGCGAGGCTGAGGCCGGCCCGCCGCAGGACCTTCCCGGTCGCGGGCAGGACGCCGGTGAGCATCAGCAGGGGGTCGGAGCCGGTCACCGCGAAGGAGTGCAGGCGGGCGAGCGGGCGCAGGCCGAGGCGGGCGGCGGTGTCGGCGCCGGCGATCAGGACGGCGGAGGCGCCGTCGTTGATCGGGCTGCTGTTCCCGGCCGTCACCGACCAGTCGATCTGGGGGAAGCGTTCGGCGTAGGACGGGTCGGCGAAGGAGGGGCGGAGGCCGGCGAGGACCTCGGGGGTGGTGCCGGGGCGGACGGACTCGTCGGTGGTGACCGTCCCCCCGGGGGTGGTCACCGGGACCAGTTCGGCGTCGAACAGCCCGTCGGCGTGCGCCCGGGCGGCCTTGGCGTGGGAGCCGGCGGCGAAGGCGTCCATCTCCTCCCGGGAGAGGGACCAGCGGGCGGCGATCAGTTCGGCACTGATGCCCTGGGGGACCGGGCCGCCGGGGTAGCGGGCGGCGATCGCGGCGCCGAACGGGTCGGCGCCCGGCGGCACGTTGGACCACATCGGCACCCGGCTCATCGACTCGATCCCGCACGCGACCACCAGGTCGTACGCGCCGGCGATGACACCCTGGGCGGCGAAGTGGACGGCCTGCTGGGAGGAGCCGCACTGGCGGTCCACGGTGGTCGCGGGCACGGACTCGGGCAGTCCGGCGGAGAGCCAGGCGTAGCGGGTGGTGTTCATGGCCTGCTCGCCGACCTGGTCGACGCAGCCGCCGATCACGTCGTCGACCAGGGCCGGGTCGATGCCGCTGCGGTCGACCAGGGCCCGGAGGGTCTGGGAGAGCAGGTCCACGGGGTGGACGCCGGAGAGGGCGCCGCCGGGCTTGCCCTTGCCGACGGGGGTGCGGACGGCTTCGACGATGACGGCGTCACGCATGGTGTCCGCCTTCCTCCGGGGGCACGGGTGGGCGGCCGCCCGGGCGCGGTGGCTGGGTTGGAAATCCAAACCTACCGAAGAGTCGGCACGTTTGGAATCCCTACCCACCGGCGTCCGGCCCGCTGCGCCCCCACCGGGCGCCCGGTCCGCTGCGCCTTTCGCCTCGCCGCGTCCGCGCTATGCCTCGCCGCGTCCGCGCTATGCCGCCCCGCGCCGGCGCTACGCCGCCCCGCCCGACGCGTGGGACTTCTGCAGCGTGCGCAGCAGGGCGACGCCCGCCGGGTCGACGGAGCGGCGGGTGTTGACCAGGGCGATCACGCCCACCTGCTTCTCCGGGTCGAACGCGACGAACGACCGGTAGCCGCCCGTCCCGCCGTTGTGCCAGATCTGGAGGTGGCCGCCCTGGCGGGGGTGCAGCCGGTGGCCGAGCCAGCCGAGGTGCATCCAGGCGACCGGGTTGACCCGGTGCCGGACCTCCCGGGTGAGCGCGATCGCGGGCGCCAGCGGCGAGCCGTCGTCGTCCGCCCCGGACGCCAGCTGGGCCCGCACGAACACCGCGAGGTCGGCGGCGGTCGAGTGGAGGCCGCCCGCGCCGACGAGGTCGGCGAGGTTCCAGCCGGGGACGGGACGGCCGCCGCCGGTGTGCCCGGGGGCGAGCCGGGCGGACCGTTCGGCGTCCGGCGCGACCAGTGTGTCGGTCAGGCCGAGCGGGGCGCAGACCTCCCGCGCCACCAGCTCCTGGTAGCCGAGGCCGGACCGGTGGGCGAGGGCGAGGCCGAGCAGTCCGGCGCCGAGGTTGGAGTAGCGGAAGCTGCGTCCGGGGGTGGCGCGCAGCCTGGTCCGGGCCAGCCCGGCGAGCAGGAACCCGGCACTGCAGTGGGCGTACGGGTCGGGCTTGTTGGGGGATATCAGGGCCGGCAGCAGCATTCCGGCGGGGAGCCGGGGGAGGCCCGCGGAGTGGGTGGCGAGGTGCTGGAGGGTGAGCGGGGTGCCGCCCCTGGAGGGGACGGAGACGCCCGCGGGGAGCGCGTCGGCGAGGACGTCGGCGAGCGGCTCGTCGAGTGCGACGGTGCCGGCGAGCGCCAGCCGGGCGAGCGCGAGCGAGGTGAACACCTTGGTCACCGAGCCGATTTCGAACAGGGTGTCCGGGCCGGGTGTGCCGCCGGTGCCGCCGGGGCCGGTGCGGCCTGCGCCGCGGATCTCCACCGTGCCGCCGGCCAGGCCGGCGACCACCGCGCCGACGTGCTGGCCGGCGAGGCGGTCGGCGGTCTGCTGGACGAGGCTGCCAAGGTCGTTCATGGTGCCGAGCCTAGGAGGCCCCGGTCCGTCATGACGTCCACCGTGGCGACGATTTCGGGCCCGCGACGTTCGTCCGCCGGAGGTACGCCCCCACCGCCGCCCGCGTGCGTGCGGGCGGCGGTGGGGGCGGAGGGCAGGCGCGGACCGGGGCCGTCAGGGGCCGGGAGGCCGCCGGGCGGCAGGCGTCAGCAGCTCAGGTTGGAGCCCGGCACGGTGCCGAGCAGCTGGGTGAAGCTCTGGTAGGCGTTGATCCGGCTCTGCACCTGCGCGGGGTTCCCGCCGTTGCACTCCAGGCTGCCGTTGATGCTGCGGATGGTCTCGCCGAAGCCGTACCCGTTGACGATGGCGTTGTGCGGGGTCATGGTGCCGGGGCCGGTCTGGGTGTTCCAGTACCAGAGCGCGGTCTTCCAGGCGACGGCCGGGTCGGTCTGCACCAGGTTGGGGTTGCGCAGCAGGTCGATGCCGAGGGCGTCGCCGGCCGCCTTGTAGTTGAAGTTCCAGCTCAGCTGGATCGGGCCGCGGCCGTAGTACGCGGCCTGGCCGGCCGGGCAGCCGTACGACTGCGAAGCGTCGCAGTAGTGCGGGTAGTTGGCGGTGTTCTGCTCGACCACGTAGACCAGGCCGCCGGTCTCGTGGTTGACGTTGGCGAGGAAGGCCGCGGCCTCCTGCTTGCGCACGGTGTCCGTGCCGGTGCCCGCGAAGGCGGGGTAGGCGCTCAGGGCGTCGAGCAGGCCCTGGTAGGTGTAGAAGGTGTTCCGGTTCGGGAACATCTGGTTGAACTGCGCCTGGCTGACCGGGAATCCGCCCGGGTTGGGGGTCACGGTGGTGGTGGGCGTCGGGGTCGGGTCGGGGCCGCAGCTGTACGGCTCCCAGTACCAGGTGCTGATCACCGGGTCGTAGCCCGGGTTGTCGTGGGTGGCCCGGTAGTGGCTGCCGTTGACGTACCGGACGATCGTGCCGGTGGTGTAGGTGCGGCCGGCGACCCAGTCCGGGTAGGTGCAGTTCCCGGAGGTGGGCGTCGGCGTCGGCGTGGGGGTCTGGGTCGGGCCGGTGCCGCAGGTGCCCTGGTCGGCCCAGACGCCGGAGCCGGCGGTGCTCGGGGCCTCACCCTGGGTCCACCACTTCGCGGACCAGTTGTGGCCGTTGTACGAGGCGCTGGTTCCGCCGGTGTAGACGGCCGACGAGCTCCAGGGCGCGGCGCAGACGGCGGCGCTGGCGTTGGCGGCGGGCAGCAGCAGGACGACCGCCAGCGCCGTGACGACGGCGGACAGCAGTGCGAGCAGGCGTTTCGTTGACACTTGATCACCCCTTGTGCGGTGGGGGCCGCACGGTCGTGGAGGCGGGAAGGTCGGGGCAGGGAGTGGGCCCCGCGGTGTGGGGGCTCGTCGTGGGGGACGGGCCGACCGGGGTGTGAGCCGGGTGCGGGGCTGGCCCAGACTCAAGCGGATTGGTCTAAACCTGTCAAGTGCCTCAGGGGGATTGCGTGTTGATTCCGGCAGCTCCGGCCCCGTCCGCCGCACCCGTCACGGGCGGTCGGCCGGGCCGGCGCGGGCGGCCCGCGCGGCGCCCCGCTCCGGGGTGCGGCGGGTGCGCCGCCCGCCGCGCCCCGGCCCCGTCCGTGCACGGTCCGCGCCCCGGCGGTCCACGGTCCGTGCACGGTCCGCGCCCCGCGGTCTGGGAGGATGGGCGGGTGGACGAGACCCCTGACCCCGCCGCCCGGTCCGGCCCCGGCGCACCGATCAGGTCGGGCATCCCGGAGCACGGCCGGGTGCCCAAGTACTACGCCGTCAAGGGCCGGCTGGAGGAACTGCTCGACGAGCTCGGCGAAGGCGGCGTGCTGCCGACCGAGCGCGAGCTGGCGGCCCGCTTCGAGGTGGCCCGCGAGACGCTCCGCCAGGCCCTGCGCGACCTGCTGATCCAGGGCCGGGTCCGCCGGCGCGGGCGCAGCACCGTGGTGGCCGGCCCCAAGCTGGAGCAGCCGCTCTCGCTCGCCAGCTACACCGAGGGGGTGCGCCGTCAGGGCCGCGTCCCCGGCCGCACCCTGATCGGGCTGGAGCGGCTCGGCGCCGACCCGCAGTTGGCGGGGCAGCTGCGGATCGGGCCGGGTGAGCCGGTCTGGCACCTGGAGCGGGTGCTGCTCGCGGACGGCGAGCGGGTCGGGCTGGAGAGCACCTACCTGGCGGTCGGGCGGGTCCCGGCGCTGGACCGGGACTTCGACCCCGGCTCCTCGCTGTACGCGTTCCTGGCGGAGAAGGCGGGCATCACCTTCGGCGCCGCCGACGAGCGGATCGAGACGGTGCTGGCCACCCCGCGCGAGGCGCTGCTGATCGGCACCCCGCCGGCCCTGCCGATGCTGCTGCTGCACCGGCTGACCCGGGATCCGTCGGGCGTCCCCGTGGAGCGGGTGCGCTCGCTCTACCGGGGCGACCGGTTCAGCTTCACCACCCGCCTCGAATCCGGCTGACGCCCGCCGTCCCCACCGTCTGCCCGCCGTCCCGCCG
Source organism: Kitasatospora sp. NBC_00458 (assembly GCF_036013975.1). Lineage (NCBI taxonomy): Bacteria > Bacillati > Actinomycetota > Actinomycetes > Kitasatosporales > Streptomycetaceae > Kitasatospora > Kitasatospora sp. NBC_00458. The sequence goes on along the minus strand of NZ_CP107904.1, from coordinate 1,480,380 downwards.
TTCCCGCCGCCTGCCCTGCCGTCCCGTGGTCCCGCTCGACCGCCACCCGCACTCTCCCCATGATCACGGGATCATAACGGGTCTGGACCGAATTCGAGCGCTGTTCACGCCCGGGTCGGGAGCCGGGCCACCGCCGTCCACCCGTCGGTCCGACCGTGGTCACCGCTCCCTTCCTCGCCATGACGCAGCCTCAGGAGGACGACGTGACCCCGCAGTCCCAGACCCCCGCCACCACCCCCGAGCCCACCCCCGGCCCCTCCCGCCGCGGTCTGCTCCTCGGCGCGGCCGCCGCCGTGCTCGCCGCCGGCCCGCTGACCGCCACCGCCGCCCGCGCCGCGACCACGGGCGCCGCGGCGGCACCGGCCGCTGCGGCCGCCCGCACCCCCAAGGTGCTGGTCATCGGCCTCGACGGCACCATGCTCAACCGGATCAAGGACGCCGGCACCACCAGCCTCGCCGCCCTGATGGCCGGCGGCCTCACCGCCGCCGGCAGCCTCTACACCAGCCCCATGGCGGGCACCTCCTCCGGCCCGGGCTGGTCCACCGTCGCCACCGGCGTCTGGCCGGACAAGCACAACGTCCGCGACAACGACTTCACCGCCCCCGCCTTCGCCGCCTACCCCGACTTCCTCACCCGCGCCGAGACCGCCAGGCCCGCGCTGAACACCTACGTCGTCGCCTCCTGGGCGCCGATCGCCGCCACCATCTACTCGGGCCGGGTCGACACCCGGGTGGCCACCCCGTCCGCCGAGTACGACGCCGGCACCACCTCGCGCGCCGTCGCCCGGCTCCGCGACACCGACCCGGACGCGGTCTTCGTCCAGCTCGACAACGTCGACCACGCCGGCCACAGCAGCGGCTCCGCCAGCGCGGCCTACCTGGACGCGATCCGCGGCGTGGACGCCCAGGTCGGCCAGATCCTCGCCGCCGTCCGCGGCCGCGCCTCCTACGCCCAGGAGGACTGGCTGATCATGGTCACCGCCGACCACGGGCACACCCCCACCGGCGGCCACGGCGGCTCGACCTGGGAGGAGCGGCAGACCTTCGTCATCGCCAACGGCTCGGCGTTCCCGGCCGGTTCGGTCCGGTACGACGTGCGCATGGTGGACATCGCGCCCACCGCCCTCGCCCACCTCGGCATCGCCCTCGACCCGGCCTGGGGCCTCGACGGCAGCCCGATCCCGAGCCTCGTCCCGGACGCCTTCGACGCGCTGCGCCCGCAGCTGACCGGCCGGGTCGACGAGACCGGCATCGCGGCCGGGGTCCTCGGCTTCACCCACACCCCGCCGAGCGGCTGGTCGGTCGACAACTCCGCGATGGGCACCGGCGGCGTCACCGAGTGGCGCGGCTGGTCGTTCACCACCGACGAGTTCTGGACCAAGGCCCAGCGCGACCAGTCCCGTGAGCTGAACGTCCGCTCCCGCAACGTGTTCGCCGTCGCGGACTCCGACGAGTGGGCCGACAAGACCTTCAAGGGCGGCTACGACTCCACCCTGGTCACCCCCGAGTACCCGGTCGCCGGGCTGGCCACCGTGCCGGTCTCCTTCACCACCTACTACCGGCCGGAGGGCGCCCAGACCGCGCAGGTGCTCGCCGTCTGGGACGGCGGCACGCCGGTGCAGGTGAAGAGCTACACCGCCGACACCAACGGCGTGCAGACCTTCGGCCTGGCCGTCCCGGCGGGCGCGAGCCGGCTGCGGCTGCGGTTCCGCTACACCGGCGGCAACAACTGGTACTGGGTGCTCGACAACGTCCGGGTCGGCTAGTAGGGCCGGTCACGCGACCGGTCACCCGACCGGATACCGGCCCGGCTGTCCGCCTGGCCCTCCGCCTGGCCCTCCGCCCGGTGGCCGGCGTCCCCCGGCGGGGTGAGCGCGGCCCGCAGCCGTGCGGCGACCTCCGCCGCTCCCGCCTCGTCGGGGTACTTCCCCCGCGGCCAGAAGAAGCCGCGCAGCCCGTCCTTCGGGTTGCGCGGCACCACGTGGACGTGGAGGTGCGGCACCGACTGGCTGATCCGGTTGTTGGCCGCGACGAAGCTGCCCGCCGCCCCCATCCCGTGCTCGACCGCCGCCGCCACCCGCTGCACCCGCAGGAAGAACGGACCCACCTCCGCCTCCGGCAGGTCCGCGAGGGTGCGGTGGTGGGCCCGCGGCACGACCAGCACGTGGCCGGGGAAGAGCGGCCGGCGGTCGAGGAAGGCGACGGCCGCCCCGTCGTCCAGCACCCGGTGCGCGGGCTCGGTGCCCGCCACCACCGCACAGAAGACGCAGTCCATCCGTCCATTCAAACGGCCCCCCGCCTTCCCGGCGCGCCGGTGCGGCGGCGTCACCCGTCCGGACCCCGACCGGGTGCGGCCCGCCCGGCTCCGGGCGCACCGTGCAGGAGGGGCGCGCGGCGCGCCCCGTCGACGAGGAGGTGGCCCGGATGGCGGGCAAGTTCGAGGTGTACGAGGACGCCGGAGGCAAGTTCCGGTTCCGGCTCAAGGCGGGCAACGGCGAGATAGTCGCCACCGGCCAGGGCTACGCGAGCAAGGACGCGGCCCACAAGGGCGTCGAGGCGGTCCAGCGGGCGGCCGCGGGCGCGCCCGTGGTGGACGTGGCCAAGGCCGCGGCCTGACGCCGGCCCGAGGCGCACACGCGGGAGGCCGGACCGGACGGGGAAAGCACGTCCGGTCCGGCCTCCCGCGTTGCGGCCGGTCCCGCCGACCGCGCGCCGACCCCGCCCCGCCCGCGCGCCGACCCCGCCCCGCCCGCGCGCCGACCCCGCCCCGCCCGCGTGCCGTTCCGCCCGCTACTCGTAGCGGTAGAGCAGTGCCTCCCGCTCGGTCTGCTCGATGGCCTCGATGGTGAGCGCCGGGTCCCCCAGGTGGGAGAGGGTGACCTCGGCCGAGGTCGGCTGGGCGTCCGCGGCGAGCCAGTTCTCCGGCTTCCAGGCCGAGGAGCGCAGCAGCGCCTTCGGGCAGTGCGCGTAGACCTCCTCGACCGCCACCACGATCGCGCTGCGCGGCGGCTTCCCGACCGCCGTCAGCTGCTCCAGCAGCCGGGGGTCGGTGGAGACGCAGGCCCGGCCGTTGACCCGGAGCGTGGTGTCCCGCCCCGGCACCACGAAGATCAGACCGACCTGTCCGGTCTCGATGACGTTGTGGAGGGTGTCGAGCCGCTTGTTGCCCGTCGCGTCCGGGATGGCCAGGGTGTGCTCGTCCAGTACCGACACCAGCCCGGCCGGCCCGCCGCGCGGGGAGACGTCGCACCGTCCCGCGGCGTCCGCGCTGGCCACGAAGACCAGTGACGAGCAGGCGATCAGCCGGCGGGCCACCTCGTGGATGTGGTCCACCTGCTTGCGCCGGGCGTGGTCGCCGGGCTGCTCGTAGACCTCCCGCAGACCCGCCGCGTCGCGTACGGCGTCCGCGCTGAGCGCCTCGAACAGGCCGGCCGCGCGGTTCGGCCCGGTGGTTGACGGTTCGACAGTCTCCGGTGTGGTGGTCATACCGGAAATCTAGCCGAGGGCCCTCCGGCGACCGCTCGGAGGAGCCCGCAGAGGACCCGCCCGCCCGAGGTCACCCACTTCGTCCAGGTCCCCGCGCTCTGAGCACGGGCCCCGCGCTTTGAGTACCGGCCGGGCGGCCTCAGGGCACCGGCTGCCGGCTCAGACGACCAGCGGCACCGGGTGCACCTCGTCCGCAGGGTGTCCGGAACGCTCGTGGACCCGCTGCACGGCCTCCTTCGACGGCCCCTCGGAGAGGCAGTAGACGATGCCGGACTCCGGGTCGGCCCACGCCTGTTGGAACCGCACGCCCTCCTCAGCCTGGATCGCCAGATCGGCCTGGTGCGCCATCCGCAGCTCCTCCTGCGTGATGCCGGCCATCCCGTGGTGGACGTCCATGAACTTGGCCATCGCGCTCGCACCTCCTGGACTCCGCGGGCGGCCGCCGCCGTCCGCCTACCACCAGCGTGCGCCCGGCGCACCCCGGACCGCCACCGGGAGCCCGGCGCGTGCCGCATCCGCCGTGTGCTTCGGCCGCCGGCATTCCCGCCCGTCGCGTGAAACAGGCCACAGCCGCTCCCTCTCCCTGGCGCCGCGCGGATCATGGCACAATGACGGCGTAGTAGCAGTGACGTTCAGCGCACTCCGGGGTCGGTGAAAATCCGAACCGGCGGTTACAGTCCGCGACCCGTCCGCAGCCAGCGGCCGGTTGACCAGGTGAAATTCCTGGACCGACGGTTAAAGTCCGGATGGGAGGCGTGCGCGACGGACGAGAGAGCGGTACCCGTGGTCCCCCGGTGGGCCTCGGGAGGTGCGTGCGATGGGAGAGGTCTCCTCTGCCGTCCGCTGGTTGGCGGCGACCCGGCGACGGGTGGTGCCGTCGGTCCGCGACCCGTGCGCCCGTGCCCCCGTCCGTAGTCCCCTCCCATGCCACAGCCCCGGAGTCCGCGCCCCAAGCGCGAGGAGAACCCGGGTGTTCACCGGCATCATCGAAGAGCTCGGCGAGGTCGTGTCGATCGAGGAGATCGGCGACTCCTCGCGAATCCGCCTGCGTGGTCCGGTGGTCTGTCAGGACGCGCGCCACGGCGACTCCATCGCGGTGAACGGCGTCTGCCTGACCGTCGTCGACAGTGCCGACCAACTGGCTGCCGGTAGCGGCGAGTTCAGCGCCGATGTGATGGCCGAGACGCTCCACCGGTCCAGCCTGGGCGAGTTGAAGCCCGGTTCGCGGATCAACCTGGAGCGCGCCATGGCCCTCGGCGCCCGGCTCGGCGGACACCTGGTGCAGGGCCATGTCGACGCCACCGGGCGGCTGTTGAGCCGTGAGCCGGGCGAGCGCGACGCGGCCGGGGAGCTGCGCTGGGAGGTCCTGCGCTTCTCGCTGCCCGAGTCGGTCTCCCGCTACCTGGTGGAGAAGGGCTCGATCACGGTCGACGGCGTCAGCCTCACCGTGGTCGAGGCGGCCCGGGACAGCTTCACCGTCAGCCTCATCCCGGCCACCCTCGCGCTGACCACCCTCGGCACCAAGGCCGTCGGCGAGAGCGTCAACCTGGAGGTCGACGTCCTCGCCAAGTACGTGGAGCGGCTGCTGGAGTCCCGCACCCTCCCCGCACTGCCCGCTCTGCCCGGGCTGCCCGACCCCTCCGCCCTCCCCGAGACGAACCCCGGAGAGAACAAGTGAACTGGCTCAACGGCACCGTCCACCTGTTCGGCCAGGACGTCTACCGGTCGGACATCATCGGCAACCTGCTCGGTCTCACCGCGCTCGCCCTCGGCTGGCGCCGGTCCCGGCTGACCTGGCCGGTGCAGCTGCTCTCCGGCGTGATCCTGGTCGGCGCGTACTGGTCCGCCCACCTCAGCGGCGGCGTCGGCAAGCAGGTCGTGGTCGTCCTCGCCGCCGTCTGGGGCTGGACGAGGTGGCAGCGCGGCAAGCACGGCGACGGCGACGTCGCGGTCCGCTTCGCCACCGGGCGGGAACGCGCCGTCCTGGTCGCCGGCACCGCGCTCGGCACCCTGGCGGTCGGCACGCTGTTCACCGTCTACCCGCAACTGTCCTGGGACGCCTGGCCGGACGCCTACATCTTCGTCGGCACGCTGGCCGCGATGGTGGCCCAGGCCCGCGGCTGGGTCGAGTTCTGGTTCGCCTGGGTCGCCGTCGACCTGGTCGGCGTCCCGCTCGCCTTCAACAACGGGCTGGTCTTCTCCGGCTTCACCTACTCCATCTACTTCGTCCTGGTCCTGCTCGGCCTGCGCGCCTGGTGGCTGCGCGGCCGCACCGCCCGTCCGTCGACCGACCGCGTTCTCCAGGGAGCCTCCGCATGACCGAGAACCAGCCCGAGAAGCAGTCCGGGAAGCAGTCCGCGCACCACACCGGTGAGCACCTCGGCGAGTACGCCGGGGGACCGGCGGGAGACCGCGCGGGCGCTCCCGACCTCGTCCTCGACCCGGTCGAGCGGGCCGTCTCCGACATCGCGCTCGGCCGTCCCGTGATCGTGGTCGACGACGAGGACCGCGAGAACGAGGGCGACATCGTCTTCGCCGCCTCCGCCGCCACCCCCGAGCTGATGGCGTTCACCATCCGCTACAGCTCGGGCGTGATCTGCGTCCCGATGACCGGTGACGAGCTGGACCGGCTCAAGCTCCCGCCGATGACCCAGGTCAACGAGGACCGCAAGGGCACCGCGTACGCCGTCTCGGTCGACGCCCGCGAGGGGGTCTCCACCGGTATCTCGGCGGCCGACCGGGCCCGCACCGTCCGGCTGCTCTCCTCGTCCGGCACCGGGCCCGGCGACCTGGCCCGCCCCGGGCACGTGTTCCCGCTGCGCGCCGTCGACGGCGGCGTGCTGGTCCGGCCCGGCCACACCGAGGCCGCCGTCGACCTGGCCCGGCTCGCCGGTCTGGCGCCGGCCGGCGCGATCGCCGAGGTCGTCAACGACGACGGCTCCATGGCCCGGCTGCCCGAGCTGGTCGCCTTCGCCCGCGAGCACGGCCTGGCGATCATCTCGATCGAGGACCTCATCGCCTACCGCCGCCGCACCGAGCTGCACGTCGGCCGGGCCGCCGTCACCTCGCTGCCCACCGAGTTCGGCGAGTTCACCGCCGTCGGCTACCAGGGCACCATCGACGGGGTCGAGCACATCGCCCTGGTCGCGGGCGGGCTGGACGCGGACGGCCGGCTCCCGGACGGCGAGGACGTCCTGGTGCGGGTCCACTCGGAGTGCCTGACCGGGGACGTCTTCGGCTCGCTGCGCTGCGACTGCGGTCCGCAGCTGCAGGCCTCGCTGCGGCGGGTCGCCGAGGCCGGCCGCGGCGTGGTGCTCTACCTGCGCGGCCACGAGGGCCGGGGCATCGGCCTGGCGCACAAGCTGCGCGCCTACGAGCTGCAGGAGCAGGGCCGGGACACCGTCGACGCCAACCTGGACCTGGGCCTGCCCGCGGACGCCCGGGACTACAGCATCGGCGCGCAGATGCTCTGCGACCTCGGGGTCCGCTCGCTCACCCTGCTGACCAACAACCCGGAGAAGCTGACCGCGCTCACCGAGCACGGCCTCAAGGTCAAGGGCCGCGAGGCGGTGGAGATCCCGGCCGGCGAGCACAACGCCCGCTACCTGCGGACCAAGCGCGACCGGATGGGCCACGACCTGCCCGGCCTCGACTCCTGACCGGCCCTGGTCCCCGACCCGCGCACCCCTCCCGCCCGCCGCACCCCGCGGCACCGCACCTCCGAACCACCCCACCGCATCGCCGAACCACCGAAAGGCACCAGCACATGAGCGGCCACGGAGCCCCCGAGCTGACCATCGACAACGCCGCCGGCCTCAAGGTCGCCGTGATCGCCGCCCAGTGGCACGAGCAGGTGATGAACGGCCTCCTCGACGGCGCCCACCGCGCCCTGAAGGAGCTGGGCGTCGCGGAGCCGACCGTCCTGCGCGTCCCCGGCACCTTCGAGCTGCCGGTGGCCGCCAAGCGGCTCGCCGACCGCGGCTACGACGCGGTGATCGCCCTCGGCGTCGTCATCCGCGGCGGCACCCCGCACTTCGACTACGTCTGCCAGGCCGCCACCGCCGGCCTCACCCAGGTCAGCGTGGACACCGGCGTGCCGGTCGGGTTCGGCGTGCTGACCTGCGACAACGAGCAGCAGGCGCTGGACCGGGCGGGCCTGCCGGGCTCCGCCGAGGACAAGGGCCACGAGGCCGTCACCGCCGCCGTCGCCACCGCCGTCACGCTGCGCGCGCTCTGAGCCGCCGGGCGGACCCCGACGGCACGCCGTCGGCGCGAAGCCGCCCCTCCGCGGACCCGGACCGTGGACGTCCACCGGACTGTCCACGGTCCGGGACCGTTTACCGCCCGTAAGCCCGCACGCCGTAAGGTGAGTGCATCATGGCTTCGAAGACATTCGAGGAGCTCTTCACCGAGCTCCAGCAGAAGGCCGCCACCGGCGACCCCTCGTCCTCCCGCACCGCGCAGCTCGTCCAGCAGGGCGTCCATGCGATCGGCAAGAAGGTCGTCGAGGAGGCCGCCGAGGTCTGGATGGCCGCCGAGTTCCAGTCCGACGAGCAGACCGCCGAGGAGATCTCCCAGCTCCTCTACCACCTTCAGGTGATGATGGTCGCCCGTGGGCTGACGCTCGACGACGTCTACAAGTACCTCTAGAACCGGCCCGCAAGAACATCCCCCCCGCCACACCCAACAGGTAAGGAACCGACCTCCATGCTGCGCATCGCCGTACCCAACAAGGGTTCGCTCTCGGGTCCCGCGGCGGAGATGCTCCATGAGGCCGGCTACCGCCAGCGCAAGGACGCCAAGGAACTGGTCCTGGTCGACCCGGGCAACCAGGTCGAGTTCTTCTTCCTGCGCCCGCGCGACATCGCCGTCTACGTCGGCTCCGGCCGGCTCGACGTCGGCATCACCGGCCGCGACCTGCTGCTGGACTCGCACTCCAACGCGGAGGAGGTGCTCGCCCTCGGCTTCGGCGGCTCCACCTTCCGCTTCGCCCGCCCCGAGGGCGTGGACGTCCAGGACGTGCAGGGCCTGGAGGGGCTGCGGATCGCCACCTCCTACACCGGCCTGGTCGAGCAGCACCTCGCCGACCACGGGGTCAAGGCCACCGTCACCAAGCTGGACGGTGCGGTGGAGACCGCCGTGCAGCTGGGCGTCGCCGACGTGATCGCCGACGTGGTGGAGACCGGCACCAGCCTGCGCAACGCGGGCCTGGAGGTGTTCGGCGAGCCGATCCTGATCTCCGACGCCGTGGTGATCCGCCCCAAGGGCGCCGGCGAGGACGCGGCCGTCGACCAGTTCCTGCGCCGCCTGCAGGGCGTGCTGGTGGCCCGCCGCTACGTGCTGATGGACTACGACATCCGCGCCGAGAACGTCACCGCCGCCGTCGGGCTGACCCCGGGCCTGGAGTCGCCGACCGTCTCCCCGCTGCACACCGAGGGCTGGGTGGCCGTCCGCGCGATGGTGCTCCGCAAGGAGGCCCAGCGGATCATGGACGACTTGTGGGGCATCGGGGCCCGGGCGATCCTGGTGACGAACATCCACGCCTGCCGTCTCTGATCCGCACGCCGCCTGCGGTCGCGCGGGTAAGCACCGGTTGAATGGGGTGGGGACGCCGTACGGTGTCCCCACCCTTTCCCCTGCACCAGCCGTCGAACCACCCGGAGCCCCTCGTGTCCACGCCTGCCGAGTTCCCCGTCACCTGGGCGCCGCGCCGCACCCGTGCCGTCCTGCTGCCGGTCTGCGCGCTGCTGGTGGTGATGTTCGCCGTGATGGCGGTCGCGCTGCCGGCGAACTGGCAGTTCAACGACCGGATGATGATGGCGCTCAGCGGCGTGCTCTTCGCCTCGGTGGGCCTGATGCTCGCCCGTCCCCGGGTCCGGGCCGACGCCGAGGGCGTCACCGTGGTCAACTTCGTCCGCAGCCGCCGCCTGGGCTGGGCCGAGATCGTCCGGGTCAACTTCCGCCAGGGCGACCCGTGGGCCACCCTCGACCTCGCGGACGGCACCTCGCTGGCCGCCGTCGGCATCCAGTCCGGCGTGGGCAAGGCCCAGGCCATCGCGGACGCCCGAGCGCTGCGCGACCTGGTCGAGCGCCGCGGCCACTGAGCCCCGGCCACTGAGCCCCGGCCGCCGAGCTGCGGCCACTGAGCCCCGGCTGCCGAGCCCTGCACCCGTCCCGGCGTCCCGCACCCGTCCCGGCCTGCCTCCACCGCCGCCCCTCCACCGTGCCCCGTACCGCCGTTGGCGGGTCCGAACACTGATCCGACGGCCGCACGGGTATCGTCTACGCTGATTAAAGCGGGGCAAAGGCATTGTCCTGCCCGAAAACGACCAGAGGAGTGACAACCCCCGTCCATGGACGATCCGTCCGGTAGTACCTGCGCCGCCCGACTTCCGACCACCGGAAGGCAGGCGGCACTGTGATCACCGCCTGGTTGCTGCTGCTCGCAGCCGTTCTGCTCATCCTCGCCAACGGCCTCTTCGTGGCCGCCGAGTTCGCCTTCGTGACCGTCGAGCGCGGCGCCGTCGAGCGCTCCGCCGAAGCGGGTGACGCCAAGTCCCGCCGGGTCTCCAGGGCCCTCCGGCACCTCTCCTTCGAGCTCTCCGGCGCGCAGCTCGGCATCACCGTCACCTCGCTGGTGGTCGGCATGCTCGCCGAACCGGCGCTCTCCGTCCTCCTGAAGCCCGTGCTCACCGGGGTCGGCCTGCCCGAGAGCGCCGCCCGCGGCGCCGGCCTGATCATCGGCATGGTGCTCGCCACCGTGGTCCAGATGGTGATCGGCGAACTGGTCCCGAAGAACTGGGCGATCTCCCGGCCGCTCCAGGTGGCCCGCGCGGTCGCCGCGCCGCACATGGCGTTCTCGCGCGCCTGCCGCCCGCTGATCAGCGTCCTGAACGGTTCGGCCGACCGGATGGTGCGGGCCTTCGGGGTCGAGCCGCAGGAGGAGCTGGACCACGCCCGGACCCCGGCCGAACTCGTCTCGCTCGCCCGCCACTCGGCCAGGGCGGGCGCCATAGACGAGGAGTCCGCCACCCTGTTCGTGCGGACCCTGGGCCTGGGCGACCTCACCGCCGAGTCCGTGATGACCCCGCGGGTCGACGTGGCCGCGCTCCAGCACGACGCCAGCGCCGCCGACGTCCTCAACCTCACCCGCGCCACCGGCCTCTCCCGCTTCCCGGTGTACAGCGACAGCCTGGACGAGGTCACCGGCACCGTCACCCTCAAGGACGCGCTCGCCGTCCCCGCCGGCCGGCGCGCCCACGTCCGGGTCTCCGACCTGGTCGTCCAGCCGCTGCTGGTTCCCGCGACGCTCCCGGCCGAACGGCTGCTCGACCAGCTCCGCCGGCTCCAGCCGATGGCCATCGTGGTCGACGAGTACGGCGGCACGGCCGGCGTGGTGACCGTCGAGGACATCGTCGAGGAGATCGTCGGCGAGGTGCAGGACGAGCACGACCCGGCCGACACCCCCGAACTGCTGCCGCTGCCACCGGTCGACGGGCGGCCCCTGTGGGCCGCCGACGGCCGCGCCCGGCTCGACCAGCTGGAGACCATCGGCCTGCACGCCCCGGACGGCCCGTACGAGACGCTGGCCGGACTCGTCACCGACCTGCTCGGCAAGCTGCCCGTCCCGGGCGAGCAGGCCGAGCTGCCCGGCTGGCGGTTCACCGTCGAGGCCGTGGACCGCCACCGGACCAGCCGGGTCCGGGTGGAACGCACCGACGGGTACCACTCCTTCGGCGACGACGAGGACGGGACCCGATGACCGCGCTCCAACTGGCCGCCGCCGTCCTGCTGCTGCTCGGCAACGCCTTCTTCGTCGGCGCCGAGTTCGCCGTCGTCTCGGTCCGGCGCAGCCAGATCGAGCCGCTCGCCGAGGCGGGCGACAAGCGCGCCCGCACCGTCCTGCACGCGCTCTCCAACGTGTCCGCGATGCTGGCCGCCGCCCAGCTCGGCATCACCGTCTGCTCGTTGGGCCTCGGTGCGCTCGCCGAGCCGACCATCGCCCACCTGCTGGAGGGGCCGTTCCACGCGCTCGGCGTGCCGTCCGGCCTGATGCACCCGCTCTCCTACGGCATCGCGCTGGCGGTCGTGGTCTACCTGCACATGGTGATGGGCGAGATGGTGCCCAAGAACATGGCGCTGGCCGGTCCGGAGAAGGCCGCGCTGTGGCTCGGCCCGCCGCTCGACCGGCTGGCCCGCTGGCTCGCCCCGGTGATCGCGTTCCTGAACGCCTTCGCCAACGCCGTGCTGAGGCTGTTCAAGGTCGAGGGCAAGGACGAGGTGGAGTCGGTCTTCACCACCGAGCAGCTGATGTACCTGCTCGCCGACTCCCGGGACGCCGGACTGCTCGACGAGGGCCGCCAGGAGCGCCTGGAGGACGCCCTGGAGATGGGCCGCCGCCCGGTCACCGAGGTGCTGCTCACCCCCGAGCAGCTGGTCACCGTGGACACCAAGGTGACCGCCGCGCAGATCGAGGAACTGGCGCTGCGCACCGGCTTCTCCCGGTTCCCGGTCACCGACGGCGACCCGGCCGGCCACGGCTACCTGGGGTACCTGCACCTCAAGGACATCCTGGACGTCGACGACCCCACGGTCCCGGTGCCGGCCCGCCTCTGGCGGCCGATCACGGTGCTGCGCGGCACCCTCCCGCTGGACGACGCGCTCGGCGCCATGCGCAGGGCCGCCTGCCACCTGGCGGCCGTCCTCGACCAGGACGGCCGGACGCTCGGCGTCGTGATGCTGGAGGACGTGCTGGAGGAGCTGGTCGGCGAGGTCCACGACCCGGACCACCGCTCCGCGGCGTAGGGCGCGTCCGCGGCCCGGCCCCCGCCCCGGGGCCGGGCCCGGCCCCGCGCTTTCGCTGTGGGCGATTCCGCTCTGAGCGTGCGGTCGTTCCCCTGCCGGCCGTCTTCCGTGCAGGGTGGTCGGCATGAGGCTTCTACTGCTGGGTGGGACGGAGTTCGTCGGGCGCGCGGTCGCCGAGGACGCGGTGGCGAGGGGTTGGGAGGTGACGGTCTTCCACCGGGGGACGCACGCTCCGCCGGCGGGGGTGGCCGAGGTCCTGCACGGGGACCGGACGGCTGAGGGCGGGCTCGCGGCGCTCGCTGCGGGGGAGTGGGACGCCGTGGTGGACACCTGGTCCGGCGCCCCGTCGGCGGTGCGCGACAGCGCCCGCCTGCTGGCGGGCCGGGTCGGCCGCTACGCGTACGTGTCGAGCCGCTCGGTGTACGCCTACCCGGCCCCGGCGGGCGCGGACGAGACGGCGCCGGTGGTGGACGGCTCACCCGACGACGGCGGCGAGGTGGCGTACCCGCAGGCCAAGCGGGGCGGCGAGCTGGCCGTCCTGGACGCCTTCGGGGACCGGGGGCTGCTGGTCCGGGCGGGGCTGATCCTCGGCCCGTACGAGAACATCGGCCGGCTGCCCTGGTGGCTGGGCCGGATCGCCCGCGGCGGCCCGGTGCTGGCCCCCGGGCCGCGCGGGCTCTCCGTGCAGTTCATCGACGGCCGGGACCTCGCGGCCTGGACGCTGGACGCCCTGGCGGGCGGGCTCGGCGGCGCGTACGACCTGGTCAGCCCGGCCGGGCACGCCACCATGGGCGGGCTGCTGGAGGCCTGCGTGGCGGCCACCGGCTCCGACGCCGAGCTGCGCTGGACGGAGCCCGGGCCGATCCTGGCGGCCGGTGTCGAGCCGTGGAGCCACCTGCCGGTCTGGATCCCGCCGGGCGAGCTGTACGACACCATGCACGGCTCCGACGTCGCCAAGGCGGTGGCCGCCGGGCTGCGCTGCCGTCCGGTCGCGGAGACGGTCGCGGACACCTGGGCCTGGCTGACCGCGATCGGCGGTACCGCCCCGCAGCGTCCGGACCGGCCGCAGGTCGGCCTGGACCCGGAGCTGGAGGCCAAGGTCCTGGCGGGCTGAGCGGCCCGCCGACGGCCGGGCCGGGTTCGGGGGCCCGCCCCCGAACCCGGCCCCGGCTCAGCCTCGGCCGTCGATCAGCTCGCCGTACGCCTGGACCAGGTCCGGCAGCCGGAGGGTGGCCAGGTCCTCGCGGCCGGGCGGTTCGCGCAGCATGGTGAGCCGCAGGTCACGGTAGGCGCAGGACTTCTCGTACAGGGTGCGGACGAACCGGCCGTTGCCCAGGTCGTCGATCCAGCCCTCGCGGACCACGTGGGTGCAGATCGAGGCGAGCTCCTCGGCGGCGTCCTCGTCCCAGCCGTCGCCGTCCTGACCGGCGAGGGCCGCCCCGATCGCGGTCAGCTCGCCCGGGCGGTAGCTGGGGAAGTCGACCCGGGTGGTGAAGCGGGAGTTGAGCCCGGGGTTGGTGGCGAGCAGCCGGTTCATGCCCTCGGGGTAGCCGGCCAGGATCACCACCAGCCGGTCGCGGTTGTCCTCGGCGCGCTTGAGCAGCACCTGGAGCGCCTCGTCCCCGTAGGCGTCTCCCTTGCTGTAGCCGGAGTTGGAGAGGCTGTACGCCTCGTCGATGAAGAGCACGCCGTCCAGGGCGGAGTCGATCAGCTCGTTCGCCTTGACCGCCGTCTGGCCGAGGAACTCGCCCACCAGGTCGGCCCGCTGGGCCTCGACCAGGTGGTCGCCGGAGAGCAGGCCGAGGGCGTGGAAGACCCGGCCGAGGATCCGGGCGACGGTGGTCTTGCCGGTGCCGGACGGGCCGGAGAAGACGAAGTGGCGCTTGGGGGGCTGGACCGGCAGGCCCTGCTCGGCGCGGAGGCCGGCCATCCGCAGCTGTGCGGAGAGCGCCCGGACCTGTCGCTTGACCGGTTCCAGGCCGACCATCCGCGAGAGTTCGGCGAGTGCGGCGTCCAACTCCGCCTGGTCGCCCTCGCGTTCGATGGTGGCGTAGGTGTTCGCGGTGCGCGGGAGCGCCTCGCCGCGGGCGGGTGCGGGGGAGGCCGGTGTGACGGGGGCCGGCAGCGGCGCGGTCGAACCGGAGCGCTCGCCGGCGGCCGGCGGCGGGGCGCCCGCCTCGCCGCCCGAGGGTCTGTTGTCGGTGCCGGTCCCCGCGGTGGCCGGGGCGGCCGGTCGGGGCTCGGCGTCCGGGCCGGGAGCGTCCGCACCCGAACCGCCGGAGGCGCCGGGGGAGGGGGCGTCCAGCAGCCGACCGTCCGGGTCCGCCGCCTCCTGGCCCTGCACGTCCGCCCCGTAGGCCTCCGCGCCGTAGGCATCGGCCCCGTAGGCCTCCGCCCCCAGGGGGTCCGCCCCGAGCCCCGACCTGCCGTCCGGGCCGGCCGGGTCCGGGCCGAAGGCCCCGTAGCCCCCGGAGTCGACCCCGGTCGCGTCCACCGTGTCCATCGCGCCCATGGTGTCCAGCGCGTCCAGGGCATCCAGCGGGTCCAGCGCCTCCATGTCCGGCGCGTCCTCGAAGCCCCCCGCCCGGCCCGTCTCGCGGCCGCCCGCACCCACCCCGCCGCCGGACTCCAGCAGGGCGTCGGCGACGCCGTCCTCCGCCGAGATCGCCGTGAGCCGGGCCGCGGTGTCCATGAACGCCGGGTCGGCCCGGTGGACGGCCCGGTAGAGCGGCAGCGCGGCCGCGCTGCGCCCGGCCCCCTCGTAGGAGCGGGCCAGCCAGTAGCGCAGCTCCTTGCGCTGCGGCTGCTCGGAGCGGCAGCGGGCGAGCGAGGCGGCGAGCGGCGCCTGGGCCTGCGCGCACATGTCCAGCCGGACCCGCGCCATGCCGGCGAAGAGCCCCGCCTCGATGCCGAGCAGCGGGTCGTCCAGCAGCCGGTCGGTGTCCCGGATCAGCTGTTCCCAGTCCTTCAGCAGGTACGACCGGCAGGCGTGCAGGAACCGCGCGCTGGGGTCCTCGCCGGGGGCCGGGCACTGCTCCAACGCCTGGTCCAGCTCGGTGAGGTGGCGTCCGTCGAGCCAGTGCGAGGCGTGTGCGAGGGCCAGGTCGCGGGCGTCCTCCAGGACCGGCTGCACCCACCAGCCGAGCCAGTACCAGGAGCTGAGCGGCCGGCCGTGGCGGCGCCGCTGCTCACCGAAACGTTTCTGGTGGCGGTACATGGCGAGTAACGCGCCGGAGGTGTCGCTGCGCAGCGCGTGCAGGCCGAGCCAGGCGTCGGCCATCCCGGGGTCCAGCCGCACGGCGGCACGGAACTCCTCCTCGGCCCGGGAGTAGGCGCCGGCCGTGTAGGCGTCCATGGCACGGAGCCAGGCGCGGTCGGCGAGCCGGTTCGGCGCCGCGCCGCCCGTGTTGTTGCTGTCGGAACTCTCCACCGTCGTCACTCACGCCCCCCGCGGTGTGGCTCGGGGCTCGGCCGGCGGGGCGGTGTGCGGAGCCGGCCGGTGGTCGTCTGCCCCCGGGGCGCATATGCGCCTGCAGGAATCGTACCGGGGTGGCGCTGATCCGGAAGGGTGCCGCGCGATGTCAAATGCGATCGGGGGTGCGGCCGTTGGACGGTGGCCGGGACCGGGGGAGGGGTGTCGGACGGCACCCCCGGCTCACGGGGGAACAAGCCGGGGATGCCGGGTCCGAGGTTGCGGATTCAACGAATCCGCCAACGTGGGAGAACCTAATTCCTGGCGACGCCGCAGGTCAAGGGCCTGTTGAAGGTTCACCGACGGTGCTCGGCGCGATCCGCCCGGTCACTCCGTCGACCAGCGTTCCGGCGAACGGCCGACTCGGGTCGGCGGCGAAATGTGCGGTTTCGGCGGAGGCCCAGCCCGCCCAGAACTCCGCCAGCCCCGGCCCGTCCCGCTCCTCGCCCCGCCGCCGGGCGGCCGCGGCGTCGAGCTCCATCCAGATCAGCCGGCTCAGCCACGGCCGCACCGCGCGCCGCCCCGCGCCGACCCCCTCGACCAGGACCACCGGCGCGAGCGGTACCGCCGCGGTGCCGGCGAACCGGCGGGAGGTCCAGTCGTACACCTCGTACGCGGCGTCCCGCCCGGCCGCCAGCGGCTCCAGCACCTGGGAGCGCAGCCGCCCGGTCCAGCCGAACGGCTCGGTGTGGGTGGCCAGGTCGTCGAGGTGGACCACCGGCGCCCCGCCCAGTGCCGCCGCCAGCCGGCCCGCGAAGGTGGTCTTGCCCGAACCGGCGTGCCCGTCCACCGCGACCAGCCGCACCGGCCCGCAGGACGGCGGCAGCGCCCGCAGTCCGGCGGCGAGGCCGGTCAGGCCGACGGCGGCGGCGGGGCCCCCGGCGGATGCAGAGTGCCGGGCGGCGGAGGGCCGGGCGGCGGAGTGCGGGGCGGCGGAGGACGCGGGCGCGGGGACGCCCTCTACAGGGGAGTCGGATGTGTCGGAACAAGCCACAACGGCAACCCTACGCGGGCCTGTGCACCGATCCGGACAGTGCCGAAGGGCAGGTCGTGACGGCAGCGCCATGATCGGGCATACTCACTTCGCCACGCATGTGAACGGCCGTTCACCGCAATCCGGTGCCGGTCGGGCCGACCTGCCACACCCCGCGCGGGGCCCACCACTCCCCGGGCCCGGCGCCAGACCGAGGAGGCGACCAGCCGCTATGACCCCCTCCCCTGCGAAAGCCGTGGACCGCCAGCTGCCGAGCGAGGAGGCCCGCGAGCTCCTGAGCCTGACCCGGGACCTCGTCCAGCGCGAGCTGCAGCCGCGCGCCGCGGAGGACGAGGCCGTCGGCCGCTTCCCGCGCGAGGTCTTCCGCACGCTCGGCGACGCCGGCCTGCTCTCCCTGCCGTACGACGAGAAGTACGGCGGCGGCGAGCAGCCCTACGAGGTCTACCTCCAGGTGCTGGAGGAGCTCGCCGCCGGCTGGCTGGCCGTCGGCCTCGGCGTCAGCGTCCACACCCTCTCCTGCCACGCGCTCGCCACCTTCGGCACCGACGAGCAGCGCGACCGCTGGCTGCCCGGCATGCTCTCCGGCGAGCAGCTCGGCGCGTACTGCCTCTCGGAGCCGCAGTCCGGCTCCGACGCCGCTGCCCTGCGCACCCGCGCGGACCTGGACGGCGACGAGTACGTGGTCAGCGGCACCAAGGCGTGGATCACCCACGGCGGCCACGCCGACTTCTACAGCGCCCTGGTGCGCACCGGCGAGGAGGGTGCGCGCGGGATCAGCTGCCTGCTGGTTCCCGGCGCCCAGGCGGGCCTCTCGGCCGCGCCGCCGGAGCACAAGATGGGCATGAAGTCCTCCCCGACCGCCCAGCTGCACTTCGACGGTGCCCGGGTGGCCCGGGAGCGGCTGGTCGGCGGCGAGGGGCAGGGGTTCCAGATCGCGCTCGCCGCGCTGGACTCCGGCCGCCTCGGGATCGCGGCCTGCGCCGTCGGCGTGGCCCAGGCCGCGCTCGACCAGGCCGTCGACTACGCGCGCACCCGCCGCCAGTTCGGCCGTCCGATCGCGGACTTCCAGGGCCTGTCGTTCCTGCTCGCCGACATGGCGACCCAGATCGAGGCCGGCCGTGCGCTCTACCTGGCCGCCGCCCGCAGGCGCGACGCGGGCCTGCCGTTCTCCAAGGAGGCGGCGATGGCCAAGCTGTTCTGCACCGACGCGGCGATGAAGGTGACCACCGACGCCGTCCAGGTGCTCGGCGGGTACGGCTACACGCAGGACTTCCCGGCCGAGCGCTACATGCGCGAGGCCAAGGTGCTGCAGATCGTCGAGGGCACCAACCAGATCCAGCGCCTGGTGATCGGCCGCCACCTCACCAAGGGCTGAGTCCCCGCCGCCCGCCCGCGGGCGGCCGCGGAACGGCCGCCGGGTGTCATTCCAGGGTGCGGAGTGACGTCCGGGGGCGGCACCTCGTCGACGGACCGTCAGGCCGCTTGCCCCGGAGGGTAATCGGCCTGACGGTCCGTCGACACCCTTGCGAGGGGCGGTCGTTCAGCGCCGGGTCAGCCGGCTGCGCTGCTCCGGGATGGCCGGGGCGGGTTCCACCCGGACCGGGCGGTGCACCATCGCGTGCGAGAACGGCTGGGTGCGCCAGTCGAGTTCGGACGGCAGCGCGAGCAGCGCCTCCAGGCCGGTCGGCTCGGCGTCCTCGGCGGTCTCCACGTCGGTCAGGTCGTCCGTCGGTGCACCGGAGCCCGGGCAGAGCGCGGGCGAGAAGGGGTGCCAGGCGGTCGGCAGGACGGCGTGCTGCGGCAGCCGCTCCTCGTCGCCCACCAGGGCGATCGGACGTCGGCAGGCCGGGCAGTGCACCCGGAAGATCTCCCAGGTGTCGGCCTCGCCCGGGTCCACCCCGGGCGCGGCGTCGTAGGGGACCGCGAGGTCCTCGCGGTCGGTCGTATCGTGGGAGTCGTCCGCGCCCATCGGGCGCTGGTCGGCTACGCGCATGGTGATCCCCCTCGGATCGGGCCCGGCGTGGTCACTCGGGGCCACAACCAGCACTTCCCTTCGACGCGGACTCATAACCCTGCGGCCCGGCGCACTGTGATGCACCGGGTGTGTCGTCCGCCACATTCGTCCGGCATGTGCCCGTATGGCACCCCCCGGCACCCCGGGTGACTCCCCGTGCGCCCGTACCGGCACGGCGTACGCCCCCGAGGGGGTAGGTTTGCGCCTTGTGGAGGATCTCGACCAACGCATCGTCCAGCTGCTCCTCCAGGACGGCCGGATGAGCTACACGGACCTGGGCAAGGCCACCGGCCTGTCCACCTCGGCGGTGCACCAGCGGGTGCGCCGGCTGGAGCAGCGCGGCGTGATCCGCGGGTACACCGCCATCGTCGACCCGGACGCCGTCGAGCTGGCGCTCACCGCGTTCATCTCGGTCAAGCCGTTCGACCCCAGCGCCCCGGACGACACGCCGGAACGGCTGTCCGGCCTGCCCGAGATCGAGGCCTGCCACAGCGTGGCCGGAGACGAGAACTACATCCTCAAGGTCCGCGTCGGAGCCCCCGGCGACCTGGAGGACCTGCTGGCCCGCATCCGCAGCGCCGCCGGCGTCTCCACCCGCACCACCGTCGTGCTCTCCACTCCCTACGAGGCGCGCCCCCCGAAGCTCTGAGCGGGCACCGGGGAGGTGCAGACTAGGCCGCATGACCGATAGCACCCTCCCTCCCCGCCCGTCCTCGGGCAGGAGGGGCCCCCGAACCGTCCTGCTGCGCGGCGGCGCCGTCTACAGCCCCGCCGACCCCTTCGCCACCGCCATGCTCGTCGAGGGCGGGCACGTCGCCTGGGTCGGCAGCGACGGCGCAGCCGAGGCCTACGCGCAGACCGCGGACGAGATCGTCGAGCTGGACGGCGCCCTGGTCACCCCCGCCTTCGTCGACGCCCACGTGCACGCCACCTCCACCGGGCTGGCGCTCACCGGCCTCGACCTCACCGGCAGCCCCTCGCTGGCCGCCGCGCTCGACGCCCTCACCGCCTTCGTCACCGCCCAGGACGCGCCCGGCGGCGTGCTCATCGGCCACGGCTGGGACGAGACCCGCTGGCCCGAGGGCCGCCCGCCCACGCTCGCCGAGCTGGACGCGGCCGCCCGCGGCGCCGCCGTCTACCTCTCCCGCACCGACGTGCACTCCGCCCTGGCGACCACCGCGCTGCGCGAGCTCACCGAGGGCCTCGCCGACCGCCCCGGCCACCACCCCGAGGGCCCGCTGACCCGCGACGCCCACCACGCCGTCCGGCAGACCGCGCTGGCCCGCCTCACCGCCGAGCAGCGCACCCGCGCCCAGCGCGCCGCCCTGGCCCGCGCCGCCGAACTCGGCATCGGCGCGCTGCACGAGTGCGCCGGTCCGGAGATCTCCTCCGAGGAGGACCTCGCGGCACTGCTCGCGCTCGCCGCCGAGGGCGAGGGCCCCGAGGTCTTCGGCTACTGGGGCGAGCTGGGCGAGCGCGGCGTGGAGACCGCGCGCCGACTCGGCGCGGTCGGCGCCGGCGGCGACCTCTTCGTCGACGGCGCGATCGGCTCGCGCACCGCCTGCCTGCACACCGACTACGCGGACGCGGACCACACCGGCACCTCCTACCTGACCGCCGGGCAGGTCGCCGACCACGTCGCCGCCTGCACCGAGGCCGGACTGCAGGCCGGCTTCCACGCCATCGGCGACGCCGCGGTGGCCGCGGTGATCGAGGGCGTCCGGGCGGCCGGCGAGCGGGTCGGCGCCGGCCGGGTCCGGGCGCTGCGCCACCGGGTCGAGCACGCCGAGGCGCTGGACGACGCGAGCATCGCCGCCTTCGCCGACCTCGGCCTCACCGCCTCCGTCCAGCCCGCCTTCGACGCCGCCTGGGGCGGCCCGGACGGCATGTACGTCCAGCGGCTGGGCGCCGGGCGCGCCGCCGCGCTCAACCCCTTCGCGGCCCTGCTGCGGGCCGGTGTGCCGCTCGCCTTCGGCTCGGACGCGCCGGTCACCCCGCTCGACCCCTGGGGGACCGTCCGGGCCGCCGCGTTCCACCTGACCCCGGAGCACCGGATCTCGGCCCGCGCGGCCTTCACCGCCCACACCCGGGGCGGCTGGCGGGCGCTCGGCCGCGACCACGACGGCGTGCTCGTCCCCGGCGCGGTCGCCAGCTACGCGGTCTGGGCCGCCGACGACCTGGTCGTCCAGGCCCCCGACTCCCGGGTGGCCGGCTGGTCGACCGACCCGCGCTCCGGCACCCCCGGTCTGCCCGACCTCACCCCCGGCCGCCCGCTGCCGGTCTGCCTGCGCACCGTGGTCCGCGGCCGCACGGTCCACCTGGCCGCCGAGTGAAAACCGGATGATCACGGCGGGTGCGGCCCGTACCGTGACCGGCATGACCGACCACACCGCCGCGCCCGCCCTCGTCCCCGCCGACTTCACCGTGCCGCTCGAACTGCTCGCCGAGGGGTTCCGCCTGGAGCCGCTCGGCGAGCGGCACAACGAGGCCGACCACGCCGCCTGGAGCGGCAGCATCGACCACATCCGCGCCACCCCCGGCTTCGAGCACGGCCACTGGCCCCCGGTCGAGGGCATGCCGCTCGACCGCAACCTCGCCGACCTGCGCCGCCACGCCGCCGACTTCACCGCCCGCAAGGGCTTCACCTACAGCGTCCGGGAGGTCCCCGGCGACGCCGTGATCGGCTGCGTCTACATCTACCCGGACCGCGAGGAGCCCACCGCGGCCAAGGTCAGCTCCTGGGTCAGCGCCGACCGCGCCGGGCTGGACGCCCCGCTGCACCGCGCCGTCTCCGCCTGGCTCGCCGCCGACTGGCCGCTCCGCGAGGTCCGCTACGCCCCGCGCTGAGGCGGACCGAAGCGACCCTCACCTCACGGTCGGGTGTCCTGACGGGGTACCTTCTTCGGACAGCGTCCGAACAGCCGTCCGCGTACTCCGCGGGGCGGCGCCGAGAGAGATGGTGCGACGGTGGTCATGCCCGTCACCCAGGAGCGGTCCGGGGCCGCATCCGAGACCCCAGGCGGGACCCCCCGCCAGGGCCGGGCCGCCCGCGCGCTCGCCAAGGTCCGGGCCGGTCTGCCGCGCACCGGACTGGCCGCGCTCGCCGGGCTGCTGCTCGCCCTGGCCTTCCCGCCGTACGACCTCTGGCCGCTCTCGCTGCTCGGCGTCGCCGCACTCTCCCTGCTCACCCGGGGCCGCACCGCCCGGCAGGGCGCCTGGACCGGCTTCGCCTTCGGGCTGCCGTTCTTCCTGATGCTGCTCAGCTGGCTGCGGGTGGTCGGCTGGGACGCCACCATCGGCCTCTCGGTCGTCGAGGCGCTCTTCCTGGCGGCCCTCGGCGCCGGGCTCGCGGTCACCTCCCGGCTGCCCGGCTGGGCGCTCTGGGGCGCCTGCCTCTGGATCACCCAGGAGTGGGCCCGCGACCGGCTGCCGCTCGGCGGCTTCCCGTGGGGCCGGCTCGCCTTCGCCAACACCGCCACCCCCTTCACCCCGCTGGCGGCGCTCGGCGGCGCCCCGCTGGTCACCTTCGCGGTCGCGCTCTCCGGCACCCTGCTCGCCTGGGCCGTGCTGCGGCTGCCCGGACGGGGCCGCGCCGTACGCCCGGCCGCGGCCGCCGCCGGCGGTCTCGGCGCCGTCGCCGTGATGCTGGCCGGGTTCCTCGTGCCGGTGCCGACGGCACCCGCCGACACCGTCAAGGTCGCCGTCATCCAGGGCAACGTGCCCAACCCCGGCATGGACTTCCTCGGCCGCCCGATGATGGTCCTCAACAACCACGCCGCCGCCACCGAGAAGCTCGCCGACGACATCAGGGCCGGCCGCGCCGAGAAGCCCGACATCGTGATCTGGCCGGAGAACTCCTCCGACCTCGACCCGTTCAGCGATCCGCTCGCCTACCGGCGGATCGACGAGGCGGTGAAGGCGATCGGCGTCCCCACCCTGGTCGGCACCCTCGTCGACGGCCCCGACGAGCAGCACGTCCAGAACGAGGGCATCGTCTGGGACCCGAAGACGGGACCGGGCGCCTCCTACACCAAGCAGCACCCGGTGCCGTTCGGCGAGTACGTGCCGTTCCGCGACCAGCTGTCCAAGGTGATCACCCGGCTCCAGCGGGTCGCCCGCGACTTCTACCCCGGCGACCACAACGGCGTGATGCAGCTCGGCCCGGCCCGGATCGGCGACGTCATCTGCTTCGAGGTCGCCTACGACGAGATCGTCCGCGACACCGTCGAGCAGGGCGCCCGGGTCCTCGTCGTACAGACCAACAACGCCACCTACGCCAAGACCGGCCAGCCCGAGCAGCAGCTGGCGATGAGCCGGCTGCGCGCCGTCGAGCACGGCCGGGCGGTCCTGATCGCCGCCACCAGCGGCATCAGCGCGGTCATCGCCCCCGACGGCACGGTCGTCCAGCGGACCGAGGAGCTGACCGCCGCCGAGCTGTCCGCCACCGTCCCGCTGCGCGACGGCACCACCGTCGCCGACCACCTGGGCGCCGTGCCCGAGTGGACGCTGGCCGTGGCCGGCCTGCTGGCCTGCGGCGGCGCGGTGCTGCTCGGCCGCCGGCGGCGCCCGTCCGGCGACCGGCAGGACGCCGCCCGGGCCGACGGAACACCGGCCGCGGGCTGATCGTTGGACCAGGTGGTGCCGTAGCCGGCCCGGACCTTCCGTGCGGCGCGCAGAGCACCGCTTGGAGTGGATTCGTACCGTGACCCGGCAAGCTACCCCCACCCGTCCGGCGCCGCGCTCGAAGCTCCGGCGGGTGCTGCCGCTGCTGATCACCGCCTGGCTGGTTCTGGAGATCTGGCTGCTGGTCCAGGTGGGCTCCTGGCTGGGCGGCCTGACCGTCGTGCTCCTGCTGATCGCCGGGGCGGTGATCGGCGGCTCGCTGGTCAAGCGGGCCGGCCTCAAGGCCCTGTCGGCGGCGATCGAGCAGAGCCGCGACCCGAAGCCGCAGCAGACCCAGACCGGCACCAGCCTCACGGTGCTGGCGGGCCTGCTGCTCATCGTGCCGGGCTTCCTCTCCGACGCCCTGGCGCTCACCCTGCTGTTCCCGCCGACCCGGGTGCTCTGGCGGGCGGCGGGCCGCCGGCTCACGGACAAGGCGCTGCGCTCCGCCTCCGCGGTCGGCGCCGACCCGTTCGCGGACGCGGTGCGGCTGCAGGAGCAGCTGCGCATCCACCGGCCCGACGGCAAGGTGATCCAGGGCGAGGTGGTCGAGCCGGGCAGCGGCCCGGGCGACCCGCAGGGCCCGGACACCGCCTACCGGCCGCCGATCAACGGCTGACCGCGGCGCGTGCGGCCGCCGGACGGGCCCGGGCCCGTCCGGCGGCCGCCGTGCGCCGTGCGGGGCCCCGCCCTTGCCGACGACGGCTCCCCGTCCCGGGTACGGCGGGTCCGGGCAACGCGAAAGGGACCCTGGTGACCAGGGTCCCTTTTCGCTTGCCCCCGCCGGTCGGCGGGAGCGGGGTCAGGCGCTCTTGCGGGTGTCCCGCGGGTGTACCGCGAGGTTCATCCCACCGGAGCGGAGCACGGCCAGCCGCTCGGCCAGCACCTCCTCCAGCTCCTCACGCGTGCGGCGCTCCATCAGCATGTCCCAATGGGTACGCGTCGGCTTGGTCTTCTTCTCCTCAGGCTCGTCACCGTCGAGGAGTACCGCTTCCTGGCCGCAGAAGCGGCATTCCCACGCCGAGGGGATCTCCGCCTCGACCGAGAAAGGAACCTCGAATCGGTGTCCGTTCTGACATGCATACTCGACGGTCTGGCGGGGAGCCAGATCGATACCGCGGTCGGTCTCGTAGCTAGTGGCCCCGAGTCGCGTGCCGCGGAGAGCTCGCTCGCTCATGAATCGTGCCTCCCGGGCTTATGGCCCACAGGACTAGTGGTCGCTGTTCTTCGTCGTTCGGTCAACGCTCGGCTTCCGACGAAGATTCCCGTCCCGGGACATGCGTCGTCTGTCGTGCCGCCCCTGTTTGTACCCACCAGCGCCCGATTTGTCACATCTGGCCGGTGATATCACCCCAGGTGTCACCTATTTCACATCTGGTGATCGGTCGGCCTTTCCCGCACGAGCGTACCGGGACGGGAATCGACGGCCACCGCCGCCCCTCCCGGACCCGCCGAGTTCCGCCCGCCCGGCCGAGCGGAACGGGCCCGCCCGGGTCAGGCGAGCGGGCGGAAGCGTAGCGCGGACGGGCCCTTGGCGAGGTCCACCCCCGCGCGCGGGTCCGGGTCGAGCTCCACCGGCACGGTCGGCGGGCCCTCCGGCCGGGGCGGCACCCCGGCCGGGGCGGCGGCCTCGGTCCGGGTGTCGCGGTGCGGCAGCAGGGCGATCACCGCCTCCCGCAGCTGGGCCGGCGCCTCCTCGTCCAGCGGGTCGACGGTGGCCGGCACCTGGAGGCGGACCGGGGCGCCGGTGCCGATCCGGGCGTAGCCGCGCCCGGCGGGGGCGTGCGCGGCGGGCACGATGTCCAGCGGGGTGCCGAGCGCGGCGTACCCCTCGGCGGGGCCGGTCGGGCCGAGCACCACGCGGGCCCGGGTGGTGGACCGGATGCTCGGGGTGATCCGGTCCCGGGCCTCGATGTCGTCGGCGACGACCACGGTGACCCTCGCGGCCCGGCCGTGCCGCAGCGGCAGCTCCAGCAGGTCCTGCGGGTCGGGTCGGCCCTCGGCGTGGGCGAGCTCGCTCAGCTCGGTCGGGTGGTCGAGCAGCAGCCAGAGCGGCCGGGTGACGTCCTCGGGCGGGGCGACGCCGGCGTGCCGGGCCGCGTTCAGGGCGCCGAGGCGCCGCTCGGTCTCCTGGGCCGCCCACTGCAGTGCGGCGAGGGCGCCGTGCAGGCTGGTCTCCACGGTGTGCACGCCGGGCCGGTTGACCAGGCAGGCGTGCTCGCCGGTGCCCGCGCCGTCGATCACGACCAGGTCGGCGAAGGGCAGCGCCTGGAGCGCGACCGAGCGGATCAGGCTGGAGGTGCCGTAGCCGGTCACGCCGAGGGCCAGCAGGTGCGGCTCGGCCGACCGCGGGCCGGTGCGCCAGACCACCGGCGGCTGCTGGGCGACGGTGCCGCCCTGGTGCACCGGGATGGTCCGGGCGGTGCCGTCCTCGTCGGTGAAGCCGAGCACGATCTCGCCGGGCGCGGTCACGAACCGCTGGGCGGCGATGTCGGTGGGCAGCGGGGCCAGTGCGGCGATCCGCAGCTTGTTGGACTCCTCGTCCCAGTCGAAGCGGTACTCCCGGGCGCGGCCGGCCTTGCCCTGGACCACCTGCTCGATCCGGGCCCGGGCGGCGGGCTCGGTGTCGGTGAAGTAGGCCGGGTAGGCCAGTTCCAGCCGGGAGAGCCGGCCCTCGCCGTCGAACTCCCAGCCGCTGAAGACGCCCTGGTAGCCGCCCTCGTGGCGGTAGAGCGGGTTGAGGTCGTCGGGTCCGGCCAGGTACGGGGTGAGGGCGGCGTAGAGGGCGCCGAGCTTGACGTCGGCGACGTCCGGCTCGGGCGGGGCGGGCGGCGACTTGGGCGACCGGCCCGCCCAGGCCGCGCTGGCCATCAGGGCCACCAGGGCGAACAGCAGCCCGTGCGGCAGCAGGTAGATCCCCAGCAGCATGGCGGCGACCAGGAAGAGCGTCGGTCCGCGGCGCTCCTTCGGGGTGGCCTGCCAGCGCTCCTTCGACCAGGCCACGTGGTGGCGCATGCCGCGCCCGATGACGGTGAGCGGCGCGAACATGTCGGAGGCGTGGTCGCCGGCCGTGCGGACGAGGTCGCGGCCCTTGCTGAGTGGTAGGCGGTTGAGCGGCATTCCTGGCTCCCCGGGCGGATGGGACGGTCGGGCGGGACTGGGCTTGCTTCAACGACGGGGCCCGGGGCGGTGGGATCCGCGCCCGGGCCCGTACGGGGGAGTGACGGTGAGGGCCTGCCTCCCGGGATTCGGCCGGGCCCCGGCAGGGGTCCGGGAGACAGGCCCGAGGCGGTCCCTAGAACTTGAGGCCGCCGAGCAGGCTGGCGAGGCTGGCGCCGCCCGCGGTGATGCTCGGTGCGATCGAGGAGCCGGCGATGTAGAAGCCGAGGAGGGCGCAGACGATGGCGTGGGAGACCTTCAGTCCGTCCCTGCGGAAGAAGAGAAAGGCGATGGTGCCGAACAGGACGATGCCGGAAATCGAGAGGATCACGTTCTGCTCCTCGGGGAGGGGGGACAGGGGCAGTGTTACGGAATGTGCCTTAATCGTGACAAAAAGTAATAGATGATGGAACGGTGCAAATGGGTGGTTCTCCCGGGTGGTGCCGATTCGTGACCCGGGCGGCGGTATGCGAACCGACCGCCGGTGGCCCGAGCGCCGCGCCGTTCCGGGGCGCCGACACATTCCCGTCCGCGGACCGGGAAGTTTCCGGGGGTGCCGGGAAGTTCGCTCGAATGGGCGCGCAACCTTCCCGCCCGGGCGTCGTGGCCGGAACGGCGGCGGCATCCGGGATCCGGACGCGTGCTGGATCGCGTACGGTCCGGCCGCTACGGTGCGACGGGCGCGACCACAGGACCGCAGGACCGCAGGACCGGACGAGACCCCGAGAGAGGCCCGAGACATGACCGAGACCCCCGACGCCGACGTGATCGCCCTGGCCGGCAAGCTGTTCGACGCGGCCCGGGCCGGCGACACCGCCACCCTCGCCGCCTACGTCGACGCCGGAGCCCCGGCCGACCTCACCAACGACCGCGGCGACACGCTGCTGATGCTCGCCGCCTACCACGGCCACGCCGCCTCGGTCACCGCCCTGCTGGAGCGCGGCGCCGACCCGAACCGGGCCAACGACCGGGGGCAGACCCCGCTGGCCGGCGCGGTCTTCAAGGGGGCCGACGACGTCCTCGCCGTCCTCCTCGGCGGCGGCGCCGACCCCTCCGCCGGGACCCCGTCCGCGGTCGACACGGCCCGGATGTTCGGCAAGGAGGAGCTCGTCGCCCGGTTCGAGGGCCGCTGAGGAAGGGCCGTAGGCTTACCGACCATGGAGAGCACCACCGGCAACGGCGTCCTGCGGGACGCCAAGGGCGACAGCATCGAGATCCGCGTCACCGGCTACGGCCACCCCGACGCCCAGCTCCTCTCGGCGGAGGTGCAGGAGGAGTACGTCCGCCGCTACGGCGAGGGCGACCTCACCGAGCTGCACCCGGACCACTTCGAGCCGCCGGCCGGCCTCTTCCTGATCGCCTACCTCGACGGCGAGCCGGTCGCCTGCGGCGGCTGGCGGGCCAAGGAGGCCGGACCGCACGGGATCCGGGCGGGCGACGCCGAACTGAAGCGGATGTTCGTCCGACCCGTGGCGCGCGGCCGCGGCCTGGCCCGCGCGGTGCTGCGCCGGCTGGAGCTGACCGCCGCCGAGGCCGGCCGGACCAGGTTCGTCCTGGAGACCGGCACCGAGCAGCCCGAGGCCATCGCGCTGTACGCCTCCGAGGGGTACGCCGACATCCGGAAGTTCGGCATCTACCGCGAGCACCCGCAGTCGGTCTGCATGGGCAAGGAGTTCGGTGCGGCGGCGGTCTGACGGCCGCCCGCGCGGGTAGGCTCCCCCGGGAGCCGACGGCCGGCGGACGGGGGCAGAGCGGATGAGCGGACCGGCGCGTCCCGCGCCCCTGGCCGAACTCGTGGCACCCGAAGGCGGATTGGACGGACTGGTGACGGCCGGACTGGCCGCCGTCGGGGTCGGCGGCGTCTGGTCGGTCGGCGACGCCGGCGGCGTCCGCGGCCGGGGCCGGTACGGGGTGCTGGGCCGCGGACCGCACGGTGCGCGGGAGGCGGACCACGACACGGTCTTCGACCTCGCCAGCATCACCAAGATCGTCGCGCTCTGGCCGTGCGCCGGGGCGCTCTGGCGGGACGGCCGGCTGCCCCTGGACCGGCCCATCGGCCGGTACTGGCCGGAGGCCGCCGGCCGGCCCGCCGGCGAGGTGACCGCCCGTCAACTCCTCACCCACACCGCCGGGATGCCGCTGCGCACCCGGTTCGCCGAACTGTACGGGCGGGACCGGGCGGCGATCCTGGCCGGCGTGCTCGACACCCCGCTGTACCGCCCGCCCGGCACCGCGGTCGAGTACACCGACCGGGCCGCCGTCCTGCTCGGCCACCTGGTCGGATCGCTGGCCGGTGAGCCGCTCGACGAACTCGCCGCCCGCCAGGTCTGGCAGCCGCTCGGCATGGCCGACACCCGGTACGGCCCGCTCGGCCCGGACCTCGCCGCCCGCACCGCGCCCACCGAGTACGAGCGGTCGGCCGGCGGCGTGCTGTGCGGAGTGGTGCACGACCCGTCGGCCCGGCTGCTCGGCGGCGTCTCCGGCAACGCCGGCGCCTTCTCCACCGCCCGTGACCTGGAACGCTTCCTCACCGCGCTGCTCGACCCGCCGGCCGGCCTGCCCTGGGGCGGGCCGTGGCTCGCCGAGTCGCTGCGCGAGCAGACCGGCGGCCTGGAGCCGGCCCGGGGCCTGTCCTGGCTCTGCGCCGCGGGCACCGACCCGGCCGAGGGCACCTTCGTCCACTACGGCTTCACCGGCACCGGCATCTGGGTCTCCCGGCGGCTCGGCCGCTGGGCGCTGCTTCTCACCAACAAGGTCCACTACGACCGGGACTTCCAGCCGCTCACCGACCTGCGCAACGCCTACCGGCGGGCCGTCTTCGGCTGACGCCGCCCGGCGCGGGCCGGGCGGCGAACGGGCCGGGCGGGGTGGCCGGGGCGGACGGGGCGCTCAGACGGGGACTGCCGCCGGAGGCCGCTTCGCGATCTGGAGCAGCGGCAGCGCCGCCGGCTCCGGCTCGCGGGTGAAGGCCGAGTACGGACAGGCGTTCAGCTCCGGGTCGCGCGCGGCCCAGCCCTGCAGCCACGGGCGCAGCCGCGGGTTGTCGATCTCCACCGAGCCGTCCGGCAGCAGCCGGCCGATGTCGTTGGCCGGATCGGACAGTGCGACCGTGCACTTGCCGAGGCGGCCGTCGGCGCGCACCAGCAGCGAGTTGGCGCGGGCGGCGTAGCAGACCTCCTCCGGCGCGAACAGGCGCTCCTCGCCGCCGCCCTGGGTGAGTAGCGCGCGCAGTCCGGCGATCTTCCCGTCGTCGGAGTCGAGCACGTCCATCGTGTCGTCGTTGGGGCCGCCCAGGCGCACCACGCGCTTCAGGAAGACCGAGAACCGCGGGTCGTCGAGGAAGGTGTCCCGGATCAGCGTGAGGAACTCCGGCATCGCCGGAAGGTTCTCCGGGGTGAGGTGGACCCGCAGCAGCATCCGCACGTCGGCGGAGCCGGCCCGGACCTCCTCCAGGTTGCGCCAGATCTGCTCGAACGTCCCCCGGCCGTCGGCCCGGACCCGGGTGAGGTCGTGGAACGCGGCGGGACCGTCCAGCGACACCTGGTAGGCCCGGACGCCGAGGCCCGCCAGGTGGTCGGCGGTCCGGCCGTCCACCAGGTAGCCGTTGGTCGTCATGTCGCTCTCGTAGCCGAGGCCCGGGTGCCGCCGCTGCGCCGCGCGGGCGTGTGCGGTGATCTCCTCGATGACCGGCCTGGCCAGCATCGGCTCCCCGCCGAACCACGACACCTGGAGGTGCCGCAGTCCGGCGGCGCGCCGGTCGATGAGGTTCTTCACCCCGGCGACCACGTCCGGCGCCATCCGGCCGATCTCGAAGTCCTCGTAGCAGTACGTGCAGCGGAAGTTGCACTGCTCGGTCGGCAGCAGGATCAGCTGGAGCCGGTCGCTGCGCACGGACTCGGTGAACTCCCGGTCGAACGGCGACGGTTCGCCGGTGGAGCCGGTCACATCTGCACCGAGCCGCAGCCCTTGGCACAGTTGCCGCCGTGGCAGTTGTTGGTGCTCGGGCGGGACGCGACGTTCGGCGCCGAGGCCATCGCGGCCGCGACCGACTCGGCGAGCTGGGGGTTCTGGATGTGCACCCGCCCCTCCTCGTCGAGGGTGAGGTCCGAGGTGCTGATGGCGAAGGTGGGTCCCTGACTGGCCATGGTGTTCTCTCCTGGGGAGGCTGGGGACGGCCGGGGTCGCCGGGTGGTCGGGACCCGGGCCCGGCCGTCGGCCGAACGGCCCCGCCCCGGGAGGCCGGTGCCCCGGGAAGGGCACCGCCACGGGCGAGGGGCCGCTCCCCATCCTCCGGGCCGGACCGGCGGGCCGCGCGGGATGTTCGCCCGTGCAGGTGACGGCCGGGGCGGACGCAGTCCGGGCGGAGCAGCGGGGCCGGAGCGGTGTCGGACCCACCCTTCCGGGGTCGGGGACGGCGCTCCCGGAAGGGTGGTTGACGTGGAGTCAGGAGGTGACGGACCGTCAGATCAGGGTGGACCAGTAGTACCAGAACCGGTTGAGGATCAGCAGGCCGATCACCGCGGCCCAGAGCACCGGAACCGCCCAGTGGTAGCGGGCGGCCTCCCGGACGACCACCTGGAACCGGGGTCCGACGGGTATCACCCCGGAGCGCAGGTTGTGCAGCGTCGTGTACCAGAACAGCGGCACCACCGTCGCCCAGACCACCATGCAGTACGGGCAGAGCGCGCCGATGTCGTACAGCGCCTGGTCGATCAGCCAGTGCACGAAGCCGAGTCCGAGTACCGTGCCGGCCTGCAGGCCCAGCCAGAACCAGCGCCGGTACGCGGCCCCGGCCAGCAGCCCGGCGCCGATCGCCGCCAGTGCGCCGAACGCGGCCAGCCCGAGCAGGGGGTTCGGGAAGCCGAACACCTCGGCCTGCTCGGTTCGCATCACCGACCCGCAGCTGATCACCGGGTTGATGTTGCAGCTGGGGATGTAGGACGGGTCCTCAAGGATGCGGAGCTTGTCGAAGGTCAGGACGGCCGAGGCGGCCAGCCCGACCAGTCCGCCGAGGAGGACGAGCAGCGAGAACGCCCGGCCCGCGCCGATCGTCGCCCGGCCCGGCGGGGCGGGGTCGGCGGCTTGGGCGGAGGCGGAGCGGGAGGAGCGGGGCACGGCGGTCGGGGCGGTCATGGCAGAGCACTCCGGTGGCTGGGAGGGGGCCGGCCCGGCCGGGAGATCGGCCGGGCCGGTGGTGCTCACTGCAAGCCCGCGGCCTGCTTCACCTGGGTGGTGAACTGCTCGGGCGTCACTCCGCGGTTGCCGCTGAACAGGGTCAGCGGCTTGCCGTCCACCTTCGCGGTCGGGGTGCCGGTCACGCCGCTGTCGTTGAAGGCGTCCGCGACCTTCTTCGCCCACGGCGCGTACGTCCGGTCCTTCACCGCCTTGACGAACGCGTCCGTCTTCAGCCCCGGCACCTTGTCGGCCAGTTCGAGGAGGTGGTTGACGTCGCCGAAGGCGTCCTCGCGCTCGTCGGGCTGGTTGGCGTACAGCACGTCGTGGTACGCCTTGAACTTGTCGACGCCCTCGTTCACCGCGGCGCCGATCGCGGCCAGCGCGGTGCGCGAGCCCTTGCCGCCGAGGTTCTTGTCCAGGAACGCGGCCAGGTGGTACTCGACCTTGACCGTGCCGTCGTCCGCCAGCTTCTTGACGGTGTCGCCGTTGGACGCCTCGAAGTTCTTGCAGACCGGGCAGCGGAAGTCCTCGAACACCTGAAGGGTGTGCGCGGCGTCCGCCTTGCCGTAGGTGATCACCGTCCCGTCCGGGCCGGAGGTGTTGGCCGGGACGACGAGTGCGGTGGGCTCGGCGGCCGCCGAGTCGGACGAGGACTTGTCGCCGCCGGCCGCGCTGATCGCGAGCGCGGTGCCGCCGGCCAGGGCGAGCACGACGACGACCGAGACGCCGCCGACGATCCGCTGCCGGCGCTTCGCGGCCTGCTTCTCCTGGCGCTGGGCCTCCTGGATCCGCTCGCGGGCGCTGGTCTTCTGCGCCTGCTTGCGGGACTGCTGCTTGGTCTGGGGCTTCTGGTCGGACTGGGCCATGACGGGTCAACTCCGTGGTGGGGTGCGCCGGGAGGCGCGGGGGTGCCGCCCCGGCACGGCGCCGGCGCGGGGCGCCGACGGGCCGGGAGGGGCGGGGTCGGTGGAACGGCGGAGTGGCGCGCTGCCTGGACGGAACCCCCGGGGGGCCGGCGCCGTGCGGCGCCGGGGCCGCCGGTCGCCGGGCCGACGCTTCCCGGGCCGCCGGGACGGGGCTCGGCGGGTCAGGGCTCGGTACGTCGGGGCTCGGTACGTCGGGGCCGGGGCCCCGTGCCGGGGCGTCTGGTACGGGCCGTCAGCAGGCAGGCGCGAGGACCGGCGGGCCGCGGCGCGGCGCCGGGCTCAGCACCACGTCCTCGCGGCGCGGGCGGTGGCGGGCCGGGACCGGCAGCGGAACCCGCAGCACCGGCCTGGCCGGCACCGGGGCCAGCAGCAGGGCGAGCACCCGCAGCGGGGCCGCGAGCGACTGGCGCAGCGCACGGAGGGCCAGTGCGAGGCCCGACAGGGCGGCGTCGCCCAGCCGCAACCAGACGGAGGCGGCCAGCGCGATCAGCAGGTGGACCAGCAGGAGCAGCAGCTGGGTGGCGGCGGGCGCCAGCGGCCCGGAGTGCCCCAACTGCCCCGAGAACAGCGAACCGTCCACCGAACCGCCGCCGCAGACCAGGAGGTTCATGCCGCGGGCGGGGAGGTGGTCGGTGGTGAGGGCCGGGCCGCAGCCGGCCTGGCCCAGGTTGAAGGTGGTGTTGAGGAGCAGCTCGACCGGGACCATCACGGCCGCGATGTGCGGCAACCGCCGTTCCCCGCCGGCCAGTGCGGCCGCGAGCAGGAAGACGACGGCCGTCGCGGCCACCACCAGGACGACCGGC
The DNA here is from genome assembly GCF_036013975.1 of Kitasatospora sp. NBC_00458. Classification (NCBI taxonomy): domain Bacteria; kingdom Bacillati; phylum Actinomycetota; class Actinomycetes; order Kitasatosporales; family Streptomycetaceae; genus Kitasatospora; species Kitasatospora sp. NBC_00458. The sequence continues at coordinate 1,446,884 of NZ_CP107904.1, read as the reverse complement.
AGCGGCCGGCCGGTGATGACCACCTGGCCCAGCGCGGACAGCGGCACGGCGAGCGCGGTGAACACCGCGGCCCGCAGGGCCCTCGTCGCGTGGGTGGAAGTCGTCACGCCCCGGAGTATGCCACGGCGCTTACACCGGGCACGAGGGTGCGTCGGGGGCAGCGGTGGGAACCGGCGCACGGATTGTCCCGCGTCGGTCGTTCGTTCGCGGTGCGGGGGCGGGGAGTTCACCGGAGGGATGGGTTTGGCGGCCGTCCGGGCGGGTGAGCGGCCGTCAGGTGCTGACGGGGTCGGTGGGGCGGTCCGACAATCGGGCGATGGACTATGCCAGTGGGCCGGGGGCCGCGACGCCCGTGGGGCCGCCGGTTCCCGGGGCTCCTCCCGGGCCGGTGCCGCCGTGGTGGCCGTGGTGGCCGCACCCGTCCTGGCCACCGCACCCGTCGTTCCCGTCGGCCCCGGCGACCCACTGCCCGTCGCCGTCGCCGTCGCCGTCGCCGCCCGCGCCCTCGCCGTCGCCGTCGCCGCCCGCGCCCTCGCCGTCGTCACCTGCGCCCTCGCCGTCCGCGCCGTCCCCGACGGCGGGTGCGTCGCCGACCGCCGGGCCTTCGCCGACGGCCGTGCCGACCTGGACGCCCACCTGGACGCCGGTGGCGGCGCCGGTCCCCGCACCGGTGCCGGCGGCCGCGGCCCCGGTCGCTACGGCCCCGGCCGCTCCGGCGACGGTCCGGGCCTCGCCCGCACCACAGCCGTCACCCGCGCCCGTCCGGAGCACCGCCCCCTCGCCGTCGGCCGTGCGGACGCCACCGGCACCCCGGCCGGAGGCACCGCCACCCGGCCCGGCCGTGCTACCGCCGCCGCCCGCCCCGCCCTCGGCCCCGCCGCCCGCCCCCGGCCCGGTCGCGACCGTCGCGGTCGTCGCCGCACCCCCGCCGCCCGAGGGCGCGGCCCCGGCGTCGGGCCTCGACCCCGGCGCCTGGACCGCCGTCCTGTTGCTCACCGTGCTCCTCCCGGCCGCGCTCGCCACGGCCCTCGGACACCACCACGCGACCTCCCGGAGCCGCCGATGAACCCCGTCCCGATGCTCAGCGCCGCCGCGGCGGTGGCCGTGGCCGTCGCCGCCCTCGCGGTCGCCCACCGGCTGCGCCCGGCCGTCCCCGCGGGCGAGGACCCGCCCGAGCCCCACCCCGTCCTCTACAGCATCGGATCCGGCCTGCTGTCCGGCTTCCTGCTGATCACCGGCTTCCTGGTCGCCACCGGCTGGGCGGCGCACAGCACGGGCGTCCTGCCGCCCCGCGGCCTGTATGTCGCGGACGTGGCCGCGGGCACCGCGGTCCTGCTCTTCCCGGCCCTGGCCGGCCTCCCCTTCACCGTCCGCTACACCACCGCGGTCTGCTTCTTCGCGGCGCTGGTCGGCTACACGCTCTCGCTGGCGATCCAGCTCAGGCCCTGAGGCGACGCCGCGGGGCCCCGGGGACCCCGGAGGTCCGACCGGTCCGGCCGGTCCGATGTACGGGGGGTGTGGTCACGGGGTGTGGCTGCCGGGCCGTTCTGCCGGGGTGGCCGTCGGGATCGGGATCGGGGGCGGGGCCGGGCGTCAGGGGTCCCCGACGGCGCGCCACGCGCCGAACGAGCCGTCCGGCCGCTGCCGGCTGTGGTGGAGACGGCCGTCCGGGCCGAGCACGACGAGGTCCGTGAGGCCGTCGCGGTCCACGCCCGCGGCCGGCGCCCCGACGACGAAGCCGCCCAGGTCGGTCCAGCCGCCGAACCGGCCGTCGGCGTCCTGGCGGCTGACGCTGAGCCCGCCCGCCCGGTTGCGCACGGCCACCACGGTCCGCGGCCGGTCGGCGGCGTCCGGGGACGCCACGGCGGGCTCGCCGCTGCCGCCGTGGTCGGGCCCGCCGCCGACCGGTACGGCCGCGGGGGCCCACGGGCCGCCCGGGGAGGTCTGGACGAGGCCCATGGTGAAGGAGTGCGCGTCCCGCCCGGGCAGCGGGTCGGTGCCCGAGACCTGCCGGTAGAACAGCGTCAGACGGCCGTCGGGCCCGCTGCCCACGCCGATGGCGCCCGCCGGGGCGATGCGGGGGAAGCCGTGGTCGGGGACCAGGGCGCCGCCGGGCCCGGGCTGGGACCAGTGCAGCACGCCCGGGCGCGAGCCCGCTCCGGCGGTGACGGCGAACAGCTCGATCCGGCCGTCCCGGGTGGCGACGGCCGTGGGCGCGCCCTGGATCCCGCTCCCCCCGAGGACGGCCCAGTCGCCCCACGCGCCGTCCGGTGCGGTCTGCGACCTCGTGCTGATGCCGCCGCCCCGGTCCCGGACGAACATCCACAGCCGTCCCCCGCCGTCGGCGGCCACGACGGGCGTGCTCACCTGGAGCGCCGGGGTGACCAGCTTGGAGGCCCCCGGAGCCGCGGCGGCGGCGGGGCTCCCGTGCCGCTGCCAGGTCCGCCCGCCGGCCGGGTCAGACAGGGAGGAGACGATCTCGCCGGTGTCCGCGCGCTGGCCGAACACCTCCAGCCGGCCGTCCCGGTGGCGCGCCACCGTCACGCCGGCCGCCAGCGGACCCCCGGGCGCCTCGTGCGTGACCGGCCCCCGCCACACCTTGTCCGCGTCCTCGGCCCACTCCAGGAGCCGGCCGCTCTCCACCACGAAGGCGTGCAGCGCGCCGGTCCGGTCGGCGGCCACCGCCTGGGTCGACCGGGGGAAGCGCAGGTACTGCCGGGACTGCCAGCTCGCGTAGGGGCTGGCGGCGAAGGCGGCGCCGGTGGCGATGTTGGCGTCCCGCTCGGCGTAGGTGCGGAAGGTGGCGTACTTGTCGGCGGTCTCGGCGAAGGAGAGGACGGCCGGGGAGGAGTGGATGTTGTAGTCGCGGTAGTGGTCGAGCACCACCCGGTGCCCGGCCGCCGCGTAGGCGTCGACGGCGGCGTCCGCGAACCACGCGGCGGAGATGTGGTCCGGGTGGTCGTGCTCCGCGTGGTGGTCCCACAGCGTCGGATCCGGCGCCGGGTCCTGCACCCGGACCAGCGTGGGGCGCCGGTCGGCCAGTACGCCGCCCAGCACGGCCAGGAGCCGGGCGCCGTCGTAGGTCTGCGGCCAGACGGTGCCGGGCCCGTCGACGTCGAGGGTCGGTGTCCCGGCGGGCGCGGCGTCGTTCCGGCTCTCCCACAGCCGGCGGAGCGCGTTCCCGCCCAGGTAGGCCGAGTCCGCGTACTCGGGGAGGCCGAGGAAGACGAGCCGCAGCGACCGGTTGGCCCGGAGGGTGAAGAGTTCGGCGGCCGGACCGCCCGGCACCGGGCGGTACGTCTCGCGGTCCCAGCAGGCCGGCCCCGGGTCGTCGGCGCACCCGCCGGCCCCGGTCCCGGCCGCCTCGCCCGCCATCCGGGCGTAGGCGAGCCGGACGCCGTCCTGCCGGTGGGCGGCGTAGGCCGCTCCGGCACCGGCCGCGCCGCCGGTGATGTAGACGGTGGTCACGTCGAAGCCGGCCCGGATGCCGTTGGACAGGTCCGGGTTCATGAACAGCAGGTCGTCGTCCTGGTGCGCGACGATCTGGACGACCGCCGGCCGCCGGCCGTCGGACTGCGCGGGCGGCGGTGACGGGTCCTCCGGGGACGGTCGCGGGGCGGACGGGGCCGTCCACGCCTGCGACGCCGTGAGGGCCAAGGCCACCGCGGCGGCCGTTACCCGCCCCACCCTGTACTCCGCTCCCTGTCGACGCCGTGTGCGCACGCCACCGGGGCGTTGTCAGGGGGGATTATCGCACTGCGGTGGAGTGGGGCTGCCCCCGTCGTCGGAGGCCGGTGCCACCGGGAAACGGGAACGCGGCGGGACTACTGCAGGTCTCGGGCGGGTTCGAAGCGGGGTTCGAAGCGGGGGGCGGCGAGGGCGGTGCCGGGACGGGACGGCCGGGCCGGGCCCTCCCGTCCCGGCACCGCCGGGTCAGGAGTGCGCCGGTCCGGACCCGTCCGCGGGCTCTCCGGGAGCCTCCGCGGGCCCGCCGCCGGCGGCCGCCGGTTCGGGGAGCTCGAAGGGCGAGGGGACGGGGAAGTAGTCCTGGAGGAAGCCGGTGACGGCCTCCTCCAGCCGTTCCGGCGGGAGGAGGTCGCGGGTGCCGTCCGCGAGGCAGAAGTAGTCGGCCCAGCGCTCCTCCTGGAGCTGGGCGAGCCGGTCGAGGTCCTCGGTGCTGTCGGTCACGAAGTAGCCGTCGTAGAGGTGTCCCTCCACGGTGCGCGCGGTGGCGTGGGCGTAGTGGACGGCCAGGGTGACCGGCGCGAGGTCGGAGGCCGCGCGGAACGCGGAGCCGACGGTGCCGTTCAGCTCGGCCGCGAACCGGTCGGCGCTCTCGGTCAGCACGCTGCGGAGCAGCGGGTGCGGAGCGTGCTTGAGGGTGCGCGGGTAGGTCTTGCCGACGGCCGCGGCGAGGGTCGCCCGGGTGTTCTTCTGGGCGGAGACGTACACGGAGTCGTCCGGTGCGACCTCTCCCGGCGGGATGATCCGGTTGTCGGGGAAGTACCGGGGGATGCCGTTGCCGAGGAAGAAGTCCTCCGGCACCAGGGCGCGGCCGAGGAAGACGTCGTCGTTGACGTAGAGGAAGTGCTCGGCGAGCCCGGGCAGGAGGTGCAGCCGGGTCTCGATGGCGTGGGAGTTGAACACCCCGTCGACACCGGTGCCGGCGAACAGCTCGCGGTGCGACACGACGGTCAGGCCCGGCCGGTCGGTGTCCAGCCAGTGCGGCACCTGGTCGTCGGTCACCAGGTAGATGCGGCGGATCCACGGCGCGTGGGAGGCGAGCGCGCGCAGGCAGTACCTGAGCTCGTCACGGTTGCGGAAGCGCTGGTCGGCGTCGCCCGCGATGCCGCTGGCGGCCACACCGTCCTCGGCCGCGATGGGCGCGGCGGTGTGGGCCAGCCGGGCCCGGGCGGCGGCCCGGCGCTCCTGCCAGGCGGGGTCGGAGTCGTCCACCCAGGTGATCACGGCGTCGACCGGGAAGTCGACCTGGTCGGGCAGCGCCGTGGCGAAGATGTCGAGCAGCGGGTACTCCACGCCGGCGACGGTGGTGGTGGCGTCGGCGGCGAGGGAGGGCACCCACCAGCCGAACGGGGTCTCGTCGATCGAGGCGATCGCGCCCGGCGAGGGGGCCGCGGAGTCCCAGAACTCCACGTCGCAACCGGCTTCGGGGCCGTAGAGCAGGTTCCCGACCGAGGCCGGCCGGTAGACGCGGACGCCCTTGACCCGGTCCGGCGGGGATATCCACTCGTCGCCGTCGCCGTCGCCGTCCGCTCGGCCCTCGTCGCCGTGTTCCGCCCCGTCCGGTCCCTCGGTCTCCGGCCCGTCGGCGTCCGGTCTCCCGGCGTCCTGTCCGGCCTCGTCCCGGGCTTCGTCCAGGTCGCCCTCCGGGGCGTCGTCCGGAGTGGTGGGGAGGGCCTCCAGCAGGGCCACCGCGGCGGGCAGCTGCTCCGCCAGCACGGTGCCGAGGGTGCGTCCGTGCTCCAGGAGCTCGGCGTAGACGGCCTGGCCGGCGAACGCGGCGGCGAGCGCCCCCAGCACCGCGTCCCGGTCGCCCGGGGCGATCGCCAGCCGGTGCCGCGGCTGCCGGTCGGGCACGATGCCGTGCGCGATGCCGGCCTCCCGCAGCGCCCCGGCCACCTCGGCCAGGTTGCCGTCCCGGCGGTCACCGGGCAGCAGGGTGCGGCGCGGTTCGGCCAGGTGCCCGCGGCAGCGGACGATCCCGTCGAGCGAGCCGAGCAGTTCGTCCTCGTAGGCGGACCGTGCCAGGTTCAGCCGTTCGGCCGGGGACGGCGGCTCGTCCTGCACCGGCTCGTGCTGCACCGGCTCCTCCGGCGCGGAACCCTCCGACCCGTGCTCCTCCCGGGCGGACTCCTCCTCCGGCGCGTGCGGAGCCTGCTCCCCGGCCGGCCCCGTCGATCCCGTCGATCCCGTCGATCCCGTCGATCCTGTCGATCCTGTCGGTCCGGCGTCGGGCAGCCGGCGGCGCCGCGCCAGCGCGGTCAGCGGGCGCATCGCACCGGAGAGGTTCGACAGACGGACGGACACAGAGGCACTCCAGGGGCTGAGAATTGCATGTTCGGCGTCAAAACGTCGCGGGGAGGGACTTTCGATCCGAACCGTCCGCACGGGACGGGATCGTATACGTCCACGGATATTCGGTGTCAATTGACATAACGATCCGATGTCCGTTCGGCGTCGGTCGGCACTTCGTTTCGACGGGTACGCCCGATTTGAAAGGGAAAGCTCGGCCGGCGGGGGCGCCCCGTCCGCGGGACTTCCCGGACCAAGCGTAGGTCGGAGTGCCCGACCGCGCCTCCCTCGCGCTCTCCCGTGCCGACCCGGCACGGCCCGCGGCGCCCGCGCCGACGGTGGTCCCGTCCGGACTCCCGCGCCGCCGGGCCGTTCCCGCCGCGGCCCGGACCCGTGCGGACCGCCCCCTCCCGGGGCGCCCGACCCGGCGGGCGGGGGAGGGCGTCGCGCCGGGAATCGCACACCGGCGGCGGAGCGTCCTCGAAGCCCTGGAATCCGCGCGGCGACCGGCCCCGGGGATCGGATCGGATATCGGAGTGGAATTCCCGCAGGAATCCGGGGCGTAATTCCCGCCGGAATCCGGTCGCGAGCGCCGCGGGAGGCTCACCGGATGCGACGGGAATCGGAATGCATTCATCCCGGCGCGGCGGCCGGGGAATTCCGCGAGGATCCGGAACGGTGTTCGCGGAGGGGCCTCCCCCGGCCGGAGCGCGCGGCCGGTCGACGGCGCCGTGCCGACGGCGCCCCGCCCGGCGGCCCCGCCGGGATGTCGGTCGGTCAGTCCGCCGGACCCGGCGGGGTGGTCCGGCCCTTCCGTCCCGGTGGACCGGGTCCGTGCAGGTCCCGGCGCCCGGCGGTCCGGCACCGCCGTGGGAGGGCCGTGCACCGTCCCGCCCCGGGATCGGAAAGGGCGGGGGAAAAGTCCCGCCGGGCTGCAACCGGAACGGGTTCCGACCGCGTCTACCGGTTCGCGGGATAGTCCTGCGGTGAATGTGCGGGAAACGTGGCGTGGCCCCGAGCCGCCCCGACCCTCCGAAGATGATCAGGAAGCCGTGCCGTGCGACCGGGCGGCATTCGCGGAATCCGGCGGACCCCCCTTCCGGGGCCGGCGCCGGAAAACCCCGGAACCACAGGACGGACGGCACCGGCGGGAGGGCGGGAGGCGCCGCTCCCGCCCGGCCCCGGTCGTGGTCCGGCGGTGGCGGGATCGCGCCTGCCGGGGGTGGGGCGGGCGGGCTAGCCTGGAGGCGTTCCGGAGGCTCCGAGGGCGCTGCGAGGCGTTCGCGCCCGGCGGGAGCCCGTCAGTGGACGCCCCAGGAAGGGGTGAGGCGGATGGCCGATGCCGAGGCCACCGTGGGAGAGGTACTGCTCGGGCGGATCGCGGCGCAGGCCGCCGTCCTGGCCCGGCTGGACGAGGCCGTCCGCGCCGACGAACCGGACGCGGTGCACCGGATGCGGGTCGCGTGCCGGAGACTGCGCAGCGCGTTCCGGACCTACCGCCGACTGCTCGCACCGGGTGCCACCGACGAGCTGGTGGCCGAGCTCCGGTGGCTGGCCGCGGCGCTGGGCCGGGCCCGGGACCGGGAGGTGCTGACCGAGCGGCTGGCCGCGCAGGCGCGCGGGCTGCCGCCCGAGTGCGGGCCGGAGCGGGTCGCGGCGGAGCTGGAGGACTGGGGGCTGACGGAGTACCGGCGGGTCCGGCCCGAGGTGCTCGCCGCGCTGGACAGCCCCCGTCGGAGGGCGCTGGCGGACGGACTCGCGGCGCTTCTCGCCGATCCTCCGCTGCGCGGGCGGGCCGGCCGGGCGGCCGGTCCGGAGCTGGCCCGGGTCGCCGCGCGGGAGCAGCGCCGGACGGCGGAGCGGGTGCGGTCGGCGCTGGCCGGCGGCGCCGACGGGCCGGACGCGGTGGAGGAGCGGGGCAGGGCGCTGCACGAGGCGCGGAAGGCGGCCAAACGGGCCCGGTACGCGGGTGAGACGGCGGTCCCGGTGGTCGGCAAGCCGGCGGAGCGGTACGTCGGGCGGATGAAGGCCGTCCAGGAGGTGCTGGGCGAGCACCAGGACGCGGTGGTGGCGGCGGGCGCGCTGCTCGGCCGGGCCGGCGGGTCGGGCGAGCCGTTCGGCTACGGCGTGCTGTACGGGCTGCAGCTGGCGGCGGCGGCCGGGGCGCGGCGCGAGCTGCCGGAGGTCTGGGCACGGGCGGCGCGGCCGAAGCTCGCCCGGTTCGTCTGACGGGGCCCTGGTGCGGGTCGCCGACCGCGCCGGGGGTGTGTCGGCAAGGTCGCGGCCCCGGCGGGACTTCGCCGACCCGCCCGGGGCCCTGCGTCGGACGGTCGGGGCGCTGCGGCCGGGCGGCCGGCTGCTCCCGGCGGACGCCGCCGCCCGCTGCGGTCGGGTTCATTCCTCGTTCGGGGCCAGTCCGGCCGTGCGGGCGGCGGTGCGGAGCAGCTCGCGGAGCATGGGGACGGTGAGCCGGCCGGTGTTCGTGTTGCGCGGGCTGACGTGGTAGCACCCGTACAGCTCCAGCGGCGGGCCGCCGTCCCGGGCCGGGAGGGTGACGTGGGCGCCGTGGCCGAAGACCGGCCGGGGGCGCGGGACGCTCCAGCCGGCGGCGGCGGCCACGGGCAGCAGGGCCTGCCAGGCGAAGCCGCCGAGCGCGACGACGGTGCGCACGGTGGGCCGGAGCAGCTCCAGCTCGCGGGTGATCCAGGGACGGCAGGTGTCGCGCTCGGCGGTGGTGGGCTTGTTCTCCGGCGGTGCGCAGCGGACCGGGTCGGTGATCCGGACGCCGTGCAGGCGCAGGCCGTCGCCCTGGCGGACGGACTCGGCGCGGTCGGCGAGGCCGAGGCGGTGGAGGGCGGCGTAGAGGATGTCGCCGGAGGGGTCGCCGGTGAAGATGCGGCCGGTGCGGTTGGCGCCGTGCGCGGCGGGGGCGAGGCCGACCAGCAGGAGCGGGGCGTCGGGCGGCCCGAAACCGGGGATCGGGCGTGCCCAGTAGTCCCAGTCCTGGTAGGCGCGGCGTTTGGTGCGGGCGGTCTCCTCGCGCCACGCGACCAGGCGGGGGCAGGCCCGGCAGTGGGTGACGACCTGGTCGAGGGCGGTCAGCCCGTCGGCGCGGGCGGCGGCCTCGGCGGGGTGGCGGGGGTGGGCGGGGTCGGCGGCCGGGTCGGTGTCCCGGTCGGCGGCCGGTGCGCGGTGCGGTGCGGGGGCCGGGCCGGTGGCGGCCGGGTCGGCGCCGGGGGACTGGGGCATGAGGACGATCGTAGGGCGCCGGACGGGGGCGTTCCGGCGGCCGTCCGGCAGGCGTAGCGTGGGAAGGAGCCGCTCCGGCGGTGCCCCGGCCCGGCCGGGGCCGGCGACCGCCGGGACGCGCTGGTGCGCGCGAGGAGGCCGCGATGCTGGTAGTCGAAGCAGTGGTGGCGGTCGTCGTGCTGCTGGGGCTCTGGGCGGCCCTGAGCCTCCGGGTCGTGCAGCAGTTCCAGCGGGGCGTGGTGTTCCGCTTCGGCCGGGTGCGCGAGGAGGTCCGGCAGCCCGGCCTGGTGTCGCTGCTGCCGGTGGCGGACCGGCTGCGGAAGGTGAACGTGCAGATCGTCACGCTGCCGATCCCGGCGCAGGAGGGCATCACCCGCGACAACGTGACCGTGCGGGTGGACGCGGTCGTCTACTTCCGGGTGGAGGACCCGGTGAAGGCGACCGTGAACGTGCAGGACTACAACTTCGCGATCTCCCAGGTGGCGCAGACCTCACTGCGCTCGATCATCGGCAAGAGCGAGCTGGACGACCTGCTGGCCAACCGCGAACCGATCAACCAGGGCCTGGAGTTGATGATCGACAGCCCGGCGCTCGGCTGGGGCATCGAGATCGACCGGGTGGAGATCAAGGACGTCGCCCTGCCCGAGTCGATGAAGCGCTCGATGTCCCGGCAGGCGGAGGCCGAACGGGAGCGGCGGGCGCGGATCATCACGGCGGACGGCGAGTTCCAGGCGTCGGCGCGGCTGTCGGAGGCCGCGGCGGTGATGAGCGCGACCCCGGCCGCCCTGCAACTCCGCCTGCTGCAGACGGTGGTGGAGGTCGCGGCGGAGAAGAACTCGACGCTGGTGCTGCCGTTCCCGGTGGAGCTGCTGCGGTTCCTGGACAGTGCGACCGAGACCCACCGCGCGGCCCGGTCCGAGGCGCCGGGGGCGGAGCCCGTCACGGACGGCGCGGCGGCGCCGGAACAGGTGAGCGGTGTGGAGCAGCTCGAACTGCCGCCGCTGGAGGAGCTGCTGGAGCACTCGCCGCTGGATCCGCCGGAGCGCCCGAACGGCGCGGGCGGGACGCCGTAGCCGTTCCGGTCCGGTCACGGGTCACGGGTGCGGCGGGCGTCCGGCCTGCCCCGCGGAGCGTCGTGCGGCGGGCCCGGTGGCGGGGGCACCGGGGCCGGACCACGATGGAGTGGTGGGAGTGCCAGGCACGTCAGGAGGCCGATCATGACCAGCGCGGGCGACATCATGCACCAGGGGGCCGAGTGTGTGCGCGAGGGCGAGACCCTCGCGGCCGCGGCCCGGATCATGAAGGAACGCGGCGTCGGGGCGCTGCCCATCTGCGGGGAGCGGCAGAAGCTGCTGGGCATCGTGACCGACCGGGACATCGTGCTCAAGTGCGTCGCCGAGGGCCTCGACCCGGAGGCGGTGACGGCGGGCGAACTCGCCCAGGGGCGGCCGATGACCGTGGAGGCGGACGAGGACGTCGAGCAGGTGCTGCGGGTGATGGAGCAGTACCGGGTGCGCCGGCTGCCGGTGATCAACCACCCGGAGCACGAGCTGGTCGGGATGATCAGCGAGGCGGACATCGCGCGCGGGATGCCGCAGGCGAGGGTGGCGGAGTTCGTGACGGCGGTCTGCGCCGAGGAGCCGGCGCGCTCCAAGGAGGTGCTGGAGACGCCGCAGGGCGCCTGAGGCCGCAGGACGTCCGGGGCGGCGCTCCGGTAGGGCGTGCTCGCGAGGTCCCGCCCGGTCTGGCGGGATTTCGCGAACACGCCCTGACGAGCTCGGCCCAGTGCGTGGACGGCGGTGGGGCGCACGCGTCACTCGGCGTGCCCCCGGACGGGGCCGGGGCTGCCCCGGTCCGGGTGGTCCCGCTCGGCCCGGGTGGCCGCGACCGGGGTCAGCCCTGCTCGCGCAGCGCCCGCTGCATCAGCTCCGCCAGGTGCAGGGCCTGGCGCCCCTGGGCGAGTTGGGAGATCTGGGTGCGGCAGCTGAAGCCGTCGGCCAGCACCACCGTGTCCGGCGAGGCCGCCCGTACCTCCGGCAGCAGCACGCGTTCGGCGATCGCCACCGAGACCTCGAAGTGGCCGCGCTCGAAGCCGAAGTTGCCCGCGAGCCCGCAGCAGCCCGAGTCCAGCACGCGGTTGTCGACGCCCATCCGGGCCTCGACCCGGCGGTCCGCCGCGCTGCCGAGCACCGCGTGCTGGTGGCAGTGGGTCTGCGTGACGGCGGCCACCGGCAGCTGCGGCAGCGGCGCGTCCGGCGCGTACTCGTCGACGAACTCGGCGAAGGTGCGGGTCCGTTCGGCCAGTGGCCGGCCCTCCGCGCCGAGCAGGCGGGGCAGGTCCTCGCGCAGCGTCGCGGTGCAGCTCGGGTCCATCCCGACGACGGGGGTGCCGGCCGGCAGCCCCGTGGCGTCCAGCGCGGCCAGGCTGCGCCGCAGCACCCGCCGGGCGCCGGGGAGTTGGCCGGTGGAGTACCAGGTCAGGCCGCAGCAGACCGGACCGGCCGGGAGTCGGACGTCGAAGCCCAGGTGCTCCAGGACCTCGACGGCGGCGCGCAGCACGTTCGGCTGGAGGTGGTCGGAGAAGGTGTCCGGCCAGAGCAGGACGGGCCGCGCGCCGGCCGGTGCGGGGTGCCCGGCCCGGTGCCGGCGGTACCAGCGGGTGAAGGTCTCCGGCGGGAGGACGGGGAGCACCCGTCGCCGGTCCACGCCGCCGAGCCGCTTCAGCAGGCCGGCGGCGGGCGAGCGGGCGACCAGGTTGGCCAGGCCGGGGGCCGAGGAGGCGGCCCGCAGCCAGAGCGGCAGCCGGCCCATCGCGTAGTGCGAGGCGGGCCGCAGCCGGTGGCGGTAGTGCTGGTAGAGGAACTCCGTCCGGTAGGTGGCCATGTCGACGTGCACCGGGCAGTCGCTCGCGCAGCCCTTGCAGCCCAGGCAGAGGTCCAGCGCCTCGCGGACCTCCGCCGACCGCCAGCCGTCCGGGACGGCCTCGCCGCGCAGCATCTCGGCGAGCAGCCGGGCCCGGCCGCGGGTGGAGTGCCGCTCCTCCCCGGTGGCCATGTAGCTCGGGCACATCACCCCGGTGGTCGGGTCCACGCACTTGGCGACGCCGACGCACCGGTGCACCGCCTTGGCCAGGCTGCCGTCGTCCCGCTCGAACGGGAGGGCGAGCGGCAGTTCGCGCAGCGGGCCGCCGAACCGGAGGTCGGCGTCGAGCGGGCGCGGGTCGACCAGGGCGCCCGGGTTGAGCAGGTTCTCCGGGTCCCAGATCCGCTTGAACTCCCCGAACAGGGCGATGATCCCGGGCGGGTACATCCGGGGCAGCAGCTCGGCGCGGGCCTGTCCGTCGCCGTGCTCGCCGGAGAGCGAACCGCCGTACGAGACCGCCAGGTCGGCCGCCTGCTCCATGAACTCCCGGAAGACCAGCACCCCTTGGGGCTCGGTGAGCGGGAAGTCGATCCGCAGGTGGACGCAGCCCTCGCCGAAGTGCCCGTACGGGACGCCGCGCAGGCTGTGCCGGCGCAGGAGTGCGCGCAGGTCGCGCAGGTAGTCGCCGAGCCGCTCGGGCGGGACGGCCGAGTCCTCCCAGCCGGGCCAGGCCTCGACCCCGCCCGCGGCCCCGGGGCCGGAGCCGCCACCGGCCGTGTCGCGCGGCAGCCTGGTGACGATGCCGGCGCCCGCCTCGCGCACGCCCCACAGCTGCCGCTGCTCGGCCGGGTCGGTGACGACGGAGACGGTGGCGGTGCGTTCGCGCCGCACCGCGTCGGCGAGCCGGCGGGCGGCGTCCAGCGCCTCGGCGGGCGTCGCGCCGCCGGTCTCCAGGAAGAGCCAGCAGTCGCCGTCCGGCAGCCGGTCGAGGGCCGGCGGGCGCGGGCCGGCCGCGAGCAGTGCGGTGATCAGGTCGGCGGCCATGCCCTCGACGGTGAGCGGGCCGAGCGGCAGCAGGGCGGGGACGGCGTCGGCGGCGGCGGTCTCGTCGGGGTAGCCGGCCACCACCAGGGCGCGGGCCGGCGGCTCCTCGACCAGCTTGACGGTGGCGCCGAGCAGCAGGGCGCAGGTGCCCTCGGTGCCGGTCAGGGCGCGGGCGAGCCGGTGGCCGCGTTCGGGCAGCAGGGCGTCCAGCGGGTAGCCGGAGGTGCGGCGCGGCAGGTCGGGCATGCCCTGCCGGATGGCGGCCAGGTTGCGGTCGGTGAAGTCCTGGAGCCGGGAGTGGAGCAGGCCGACCGGGCCGGGCAGGGCGCGGAGGGCGGCGCGCCCGGCCGCGTCGGTGCTGCCGCCGACGGTGAGTTCGGTGCCGTCGGCGAGCAGCAGGTCCAGCGACTCGACGTTGTCGGCGGTGCGGCCCCAGACCACCGAGTGCGCCCCGCAGGCGTTGTTGCCGATCATGCCGCCGAGGGTGCACCGGGAGTGCGTCGACGGGTCGGGCCCGAACCGCAGGCCGTGCGGACGGGCGGCGCGCTGGAGGTCGTCCAGCACCGTGCCCGGTTCCACCCGGGCGGTGCGGCGCTCCGGGTCCACGGCCAGGACGGCGCCGAGGTGGCGGCGGAAGTCGAACACCACGGCGCCCGGGCCGATCGCCTGCCCGCCGATGCTCGTCCCGGCGCCCCGGGGCACGACCGGCACCCCGTACGCGCGGCAGAGCGCGAGCGCCGTCCGCACGTCGTCGAGGTCGGCGGGCTTGACCACGCCGAGCGGCAGGTGGCGGTAGTTGGAGGCGTCGTGGCTGTAGACGGTCCGCTCGGCGGCGCCGAACCGGACCTCGCCGCGCAGCACGGCGGCCAGTTCGCGGGCGAGGTCGGTACCGGGGGCGGTGGAGGGGCGGCTCACGGGTCCTCCCGGGCGGGGACGGGGGTGACGGCGGCTTCCCGCCGATCATCGCAGCCGTTCCCGGCCGCACGGTACAACCCATGCCGGTGCCCGACCGCCGGATCGCCGCCGCCCTCGCCGCCGACGGCGGCACGGCGCACGTCTGACCCGCCCCGCGCCGGGGGCGGGCCGCCCGCAGGGCGCTCCGGACCTCCCGGCTACCGCCGGCCGGTGAGGGTGCCGCGGGCGATGTGGGACAGCTTGGCCACCTCGAAGGCCGGGTAGGCGCCGCCGGCCAGCAGGGAGAACTTGACGCCCTCGCGGCCGGCGGGGCGCCGGTGGCCGGGTGGCTGGAACCGGCGGTGGTGCTCGGCCGCCCGGTGGAAGAACTGCGGCCGCTCGGCCCGGGAGACGCAGCCGGCCAGGTCGAAGACGAACAGGTAGTGCCGGACCATCCGGGTGAACACGGCGTCCCGGGCGGCGTCCAGGCCCGGGAGGCCGACGGGCAGCTCGTCCAGCGCGGCGAAGGAGCGCTCGTACTGGTCGAAGAGGTCGAACCGGCTGCTGCCCGGCGAGCCGGCCGGGTGGACGGTCTCCCGGCGGCGCAGCTGCACGCAGACCTGCGGCAGCACCGCGACCCGCGTCGCCGTCAGCATCGCGCGGTGGACCGGCGGGATCTCCTCGTACATGCCGTCGGGGAAGGCCAGCCCCTGCTCCCGCCAGTGCCCGCCGCGCAGCAGCCGGTCCCAGGCCAGGGCCGGTGCGCCCAGCAGCTCCGGGCGGTCCAGCGGGCCGAGCACCTCGGGCCCGGCCCCGGCCAGCAGTTCCTCGGCGCCGCCCGGCCAGTCCCGGCCCGCGTGCCGCCGGGTGTGGCCGAACAGCAGCACGTCCACCGGTCCGGTCCGGCCGAGGCGGTCGGCCAGCGACCCCAGCGCGTCCGGCGGGAGCAGGTGGTCGGCGTCCAGGAAGAGCAGGTACTCGCCGCGGGCGCGGGCCGCGCCGGCGTTGCGGGCGACCCCGACGCCGACCGCCGCGTCGAGGTGGAGCACGGAGACCTGCGGGTGGCGGGCCGCGTAGCCGTCGGCGAGCCCGGCGGGGGTGCCGGGGGAGCGGTCCGCGACCACCACGACCTCGAAGTCGCGGAAGGACTGGGCGAGCAGCGAGTCCAGGCAGTCCGCCAACTGTTTCCGCTGGTCGTGGGCGGGGAGCACGACGCTGATCAGGGGTGAGGGCATGAGGCCGGAGCGTAGGAGCGTCTGCGAACGGTGGCAAAGCCCTGACGGCCCGTAATTCTGATCAATACCCGTCAAATCGTACGGGCGTGCGCCATATCTTCACCGGCTGCCCCGGACGCGTCCACGTCAGGACGGGCCGTCGGCCGGCGCGGGCCCGGGAGCGCCGGTCCGGTGGTGCGGGGTGCGGGGTGCGGGGTGCCGGTGCGGGGTGCCGGTACCGGAGCCGCCGGGGTCAGTGCCCGGCGGCGGCGGGCGCCAGGTCGCGGAGGTACCGGTCCAGGAGGCTGCCGTCGGGTTCGGTCACCGCCTCCGCGTACCGGAACCCCGCCCGCCGGGCGACGGCGGCGGAGGCGTGGTTCTCCGGGGCCACCCGGATCACGCCCTGCGCCGCCCCCTCGTCCGCCGCGTACCCGCAGACGAGGTGGACGGCGCGGGTCGCCAGTCCGCGGCCGCGCCAGTCGGGGTAGAGGCCGTAGGCGATGTTGACCTGTCCGGGGCCGAGGCCGGGGAGCGCGAACCGCAGGTCGATCGTGCCGACGAGGACCGTCCCGCTGCCGGTGCGGATCCCGAACGCACGGGCCGGGCCGCCGGTGGCCCAGTGCAGGGTGCAGCGCTGCACGTACGCCTCGGTGCCGGCCCGGGTGCTCGGTGCGCCGTTGAGCCAGCGCACCAGCTGCTCGTCCTCCCCGGCGAGGTGCGCGTCGATGTCGTCGGCCCGGAAGGGCGAGAGGGTGACGACGCCGTCCGAGAGCGTCAGATCGTCCATGCGATCACTCTTCCGGGCGCCGGGCGCGCGCGGCCAGCGAATTTCGGACAGAGCGGGACGGGTGGCGGCGGGTACCGGCCGGCAGCGGCGGAGCGCGCCCCGACGGGGGTTCGGGGCGCGCTCGGGGGCGGGGGCGGGGCCGGACCCGGGGCCGGGCCGGGTCAGGAGGCGGCGGCCGGCCGTGGGCGCAGCAGCAGCGCCACCGCGACGGCGGCCAGCGCCACCACACCCGCCCCGGTCAGCAGGGTGAGGCGCATGGCCTCGACGAACGCCGTGCGCGCCTGGTCGGCGACCGGGCCGCCGAGCCGGGAGGCGGCGGCCAGCGAGGAGCGGGCCGCGTCGGCGAGCTGCGGGGGCAGTCCGGTGGCGTCCACCCGGCTCCGGTACACGGCGGCGAGCACACTGCCGAGGACGGCGATGCCGAGTGCGCCGCCGAGTTCGCGGGACAGGTCGTTCATCGCCGAGCCGACGTTCTGCAGGTTCGGCGGGAGGGCCTCGGTGATGGCGGTGGTCGCGGGGGTCATGGCGAGCCCGGCCCCGAGACCGAGCGGGAACAGCACCGCCGCGAGCTGCCAGGCCTGGCCGGCGGTGCCCAGCAGGCCGAGCGCCGCCAGCGAGCCGGAGATCAGCAGCAGACCGGCCACCCACGGGCCGCGGGCGCCGAACCGGACGGTCAGCCGCGGGCTGAGCCGGGCCGCCGGCATCATCCCCAGCGCCATCGGCAGCAGGCCGACCGCCGCCATCAGGGCGCTCCGGCCCCGGACCAGCTGGAAGTACTGCATGATCACGAAGAGGAAGCCGAAGAAGGCGAAGAACTGGCAGGTGACCGACAGCGTGCCGGCCGCGAACCGGCGCTCGCGGAACAGCCTCGGGTCCAGCAGCGGGTGACGCCGGCGCAGCTCCCAGCCGACGAACCCGCCCAGCACCGCCAGCCCGGCGGCCACCCCGCCGAGGGTCAGCGGGTCCCCCCAGCCCCGGGTCGGCGCCTCGATCACCGCGTAGACCAGGGTGCCCAGCCCGGCCACGGCCAGCAGCGCCCCGCCCGTGTCCAGCCGGGGCGCGTCCGGGGCGGCGGACTCCGGGACGAACAGCAGGGTGCCCGCCAGGGCGACCAGCGCCAGCACCACGTTCAGCACGAACACCGACGGCCAGGGCCAGAGCTCCAGCAGCAGTCCGGAGGTGAACAGCCCGAGCACCGCCGCCGCACCGGCCACGGCGGCCCAGGCGGCGACGCCCCGGGCCCGCTCGGCGGGCGGGAAGGTGCCGGTGATGGTCGACAGGGTGGCCGGCATGACCAGTGCGGCCCCGACGCCGAGCACGCCGCGCAGCACGATCAGCACGTTCGGGTCGGTGGTCAGCGCGGCGAGTCCGGAGGCGCCGCCGAACAGCGTCAGGCCGACCAGCAGCGCCCGCCGACGGCCGAAGCGGTCCCCGAACGCGCCGGCCGGGAGCAGCAGGGCGGCGAACACCAGGCTGTAGGCGTCGATGATCCAGGACAGCTGGGTCTGGCTGCTGTGGGTGGCCCGCGCGATGTCCGGCAGTGCCACGTTGAGCGAGGCCATGGCGGCGACCACGGTGGCCAGCGCGAGGCAGGTGACGAGCAGGACGGTGCGGTGGCGGACGGCCGGTCCGGGGGCGGCGGCCAGGTCCGGGGGCGCGGCGGTGGTCATGGTGCTTCTTCTTCCTGTGGCCCTGGTGCGCGGGTGCGTACCGGGGCCAGCGTGGGCGCGCCGCGGCTAGCATTTCAACCATGATGAATAACCCCGGAGGCGGGCCCGTGCGCCGAGGCCGGCGGGCCGGCGGGCCCGACACCCGCGCGCAGATCCTGGCCGTCGCCCGGCGGCGGTTCCTGGCGGAGGGGTACCACGCCGTCACCCTCCGGTCGGTGGCCGCCGAGGCGGGTGTGGACCTCGCCCTGGTCAGCTACTACTTCGGCTCCAAGAAGGGCCTGTTCGGGGACGCGCTCGCGCTGGCCGGCAACCCGGCGGTGCTGCTCGCGGAGGCACTGGAGGGGGAGCTGGAGACTTTCCCCGAGCGGGCGCTGCGGCTGCTGCTCGGGGTCTGGGACGCGCCCGAGAGCGCAGGCCCGCTGCGGGCCATGATCGGTGGCGCCGCGCAGGACCCGCAGGTCGCGCTGCTGGTCACCGAGGTGCTCCAGCGCGAGATGGTGGACCGGATCGCGGCCCGGATCGGCGGCGCGGACGCCCGGCGGCGCGCCTGCACCTTCGGCACCCAGCTGGCGGGGCTGATCATGGCCCGGTACGTCCTGAGCCTCCAGCCGCTCGCCTCCCTGTCCGCCGATGAAATCGCGCGCACCCACCTGCCGCTGCTGCGGCACGCCCTGTGGGGCCGGCCGGTGGCGGGCCGGGGCGCCGGCCGGGGCTGAGCCGGCGGGGCGGGCGGCGGCCCCGGGGCGGCCACCGGCCGCGGCGGTGGCTGGACACGGCGGCTGGGCACGGGGCCGCCGTGGGCACGGGGGCGCGGCGCCTACCGGGGTCGGGGACGGCGCCGCGGCGGGCGGCGGGTCACCCCGCGGGCGGCGGCGCCCCGCGACCGGTCACGAACCGGCTGGTCGCGCGGTCGATGACGAGCCCTTCCTCCCGCAGGATCCGGAGCCCGTCCTCCACGACCTCGTCGGCGACGTTGAAGTGGCGGGCCAGGAGGCCGCGGCCCGGCAGCCGCATTCCGGGAGGGTACGCGCCGGAGTGGATCCGCTCGCGCAGTTCGGCCGCCACCTGCTCCGCGAGTCGCTCACCGTGGGAGGGCATGGCGACCAGCGTAGGCCCGGCCGCGGCTGCGGGACAGACCCCGGGCGGGCGCCGTGGCCGGACACGCCGCGGCCGCAACGGCGGGGGCGCCGCTCCGTCGCCCCCGGAGCCCGCAGGGGGCCGGGGGCGGAACGCGGCCGGGCCCGCAGGCGGGTGCCTGCGGGCCCGGGGTGCCGGGGGCCGGGGTGTGCCCGGGGCCGACTCAGTACCAGTGGTGCGACTGCCAGAAGGCCCAGGCGCCGCACGGGCTGCCGTAGCGGGAGTTCATGTAGTTCAGGCCCCACTTGATCTGGGTGGCCGGGTTGGTGCGCCAGTCCGAGCCGGCCGAGGCCATCTTGGAGGCGGGCAGCGCCTGGACCAGGCCGTAGGCGCCGGAGGATGCGTTGGTGGCGGTCGGGTTCCAGCTGCTCTCGCGGGACACGATGTTGCTGAAGCACTGGAGCTGGCCGGCCGGGACGATCTGGGCGGCGATCTCGCGCGGGCTGCCGGAGTACACCGGCTTGCTGTTCAGCGCCGAGCGCTCCTGGGAGCGGGAGGCGGCGGCGTCGGCCTTGGCCTTGGCGTCGGCCTGCGCCTGCGCCTGCGCCTGGGCCTGTGCGGCGGCAGCAGCAGCGGCGTCGGCGTCGGCCTGCGCCTGGGCCTGGGCCTGGGCCTGGGCGTCCGCCGCGGCCTGGGCGGCGGCCGCGTCGGCCTCGGCCTGCCCGGCGACCGGCTGACCGTCCGCCGAGACGGCGGCCACGGGGGCGACGGCCTCGGCGACGGCGGTGCCGCTCTCCGGGATGGCGAGGGCGGCGGTGGCCGCGCTCGCCACCACGAGGGTGGCGATGCCGGTGATCAGCGAGTTGCGGCGGGCATGGCTGAGCTGCATGGAGCGGGCGATCCTTTTCCGTCGGGGAGCCGTCAGGGCCGTCGGTGGCCGTCGGGGCGGGCCGGTGCACCGCGTTCGGCGGTGGCGTGGGCGCCGGATGCCGCGCGGGCCGGCTCGGGGGAGCGGTCCGCGGCGGCGTACTGGACGGCCTGCCGCCCCGGCGGAGGTGCGGGGCGGGTCGGCGGGGCGCGGCGGGGGACCGGTCCGCGCTGCCTGGCGACGGGCCATTCTTGGCAGAGCCCGGCACGGGCGGCAAAAGCACGGGGTACTACGGGCGGTAGTGGGCGCGGGGCGGGGAACGGCGAAGCGCCCGACCGATGGCGGGCGCTTCGTGATGATTTGTCCGTTTTGGTGAATTGCCGGGCCCCTCGACCGGATCGTCGACGAACCAGTGCTCCGAACCGGCTCGCCGCCTGCGTCCTTCCGGCCGGGTACGGGTGTCCCGCGCCCTCCGATCCGGTCCGCGCGGGGCGTCGGGCCACCGGTGGGCCGGGCGGTGCGGGTGCCGACCACTATCGGCGGCAGTAGATCGGCGAACCCCTGTGGGCGGCCTCACACCCGGACCGGGCGATGCCGGACGCAGCGTGACGGGCCGCTCACCGGGGTGCGCGCCGGTCGCGCCACCATGGCCGTGAGCCGTGAGCCGTGAGCCGAGGGGCGTCCGGGCGGTGTCCCCGGACCGGGCGCCCCTCGGGCGGCCGGGTCAGGCGCTCCGGTACGGGTTCTGCTCGGCCGGCCGCGGCGGGGTGCCCGCGTACGGGTTGCCCGGCACGGGACCCTGCGCGTCGTACCCGGGCAGGTCCGGGACGGCGTCGGCGCCGGACGGGGTGTCCTCCTCGCCGTCCTCGTCCTCCGGCTCCTCCTCGACCGGCACCAGGTCGCGGGCCAGCAGCGTGGCCCCGGCCACCGCGCCCGGCATGGCGACCACCGTGACCAGCGGGACCAGGAAGGCCAGCACCAGCGGCACCCCGAAGCCGAACGCCAGGCCGAGCCGGGAGCGCAGCAGCCGGATCCGCTCGCGCTGCGGCACCCCGCGCCGCTGCAGGCCGACCGAGGTCAGCTCGACCGTGAGGAAGAAGCCGGAGACCAGGAAGCCCAGGACGGGGACCACCGTCTGCCCGATCACCGGGATGAACCCGCCGGCGAACAGCAGGACGCCGAACCCGGCCGCCCGGACCAGCACGTGGAGGCTGTCCCGGGCCGAGACCAGCAGCTCGCGCCAGAGCGGGGTGTCGGGCGGGGTCGGCGCGCCGCCCTCGGTCTCGTCGACCTTCTCGCAGAGCTCCTCGTAGAAGGGCTGGCCGACCAGCAGCGTGACGGCGGTGAAGGTGAGGACGGACAGCATCAGGCCGCCGACGAAGACGATCGCGGCCAGCGCGGTTCGCAGCAGGCCCTGCCACGGCGAGCCCCAGTCGTCGGCGAACGGAGTGGCCCAGTCCGCGATGTCGCCGGCCCAGCCGCCGAGGAAGTACAGCGCCACCACGTAGCCGACCAGGGTGATCAGCGCCGGGATCATCCCGAAGGCCCACCAGCGGCCGTGCCGCCCCACCCACTTCTGGCCCTTGGCCAGGTACCCCATCCCCGCTGCAAGATCTCGCATGAGGGGAAGGGTAGGGGCTGGCAGGTCAGTGGGTCATGTCCGTCCTGTCACGGAACGGAACGGGGCCGGGCGCGCCTGCCGGAGGGGCCCGCGAGGCGGCCCCGCCGGATCCGGCGGGCGGGGCGCCGGCGGACCGGCCCGGGCGGAGCCCCCGAGAAGACGGCACCGGGCCCGGGAGCCTCCGCAACGGCTCCCGGGCCCGGTGGTTCGCGGCCGGCGCGCCCCGGCTCAGGAGGCCGGGGACACCGCCGCTGCCCGCCGCCGGCGGCCCACCACGGCCGACGCCGTCAGCACGATGGCCGCGGCGACCAGCGACAGGTACATCTGCTTCCGCCCGTCGGAGTCCGTGAACATGTACGCCATCACGAAGCCGATCATGCCGATCGCGGTCCAGGTGAGGTAGGGGTACAGCCACATCCGGACGGTCAGCCGCTCCGGCATCTCACGCTCGATGATCTTGCGCATCCGCAGCTGGGAGAAGCAGATCACCAGCCAGACGAAGAGCGCCACCGCGCCGGAGGAGTTGAGCAGGAAGGAGAACACGGTGTCGGGGGAGGTGTAGTTGAAGAACACGGCGACGAAGCCGAACACCACCGAGGACAGGATCGCCACCCGCGGCACACCGCGCTTGGTCACCGAGGCGAAGGCCTTCGGCGCGTCGCCGCGCTGCCCGAGCGAGAAGGCCATCCGGGAGGCGGTGTACATGCCCGAGTTCAGGCAGGAGAGCACGGCGGTCAGCACGATCACGTCCATCACCCGGCCGGCGCCCGGGATGCCGACGTGCTCCAGCACCGCCACGTACGGGCTGCCCTTGACCGCGGCGGAGTCCCACGGCAGCAGGGTCACCACGAGCAGGATCGAGCCCAGGTAGAACAGGCCGATCCGCCAGATCACACTGTTGGTGGCCTTGCTGACCGCCTTCTCCGGGTCCTCGGACTCGCCGGCGGCCAGGGTGACGATCTCGCTGCCCATGAAGGCGAAGACGACGGTGAGCATGCCGGTGAAGACCGCGCCCACTCCGTGCGGCAGGAATCCGCCGTGGCCGGTCAGGTTCTCGGTGCCGACGGAGTGTGTGCCGGGCAGCAGGCCGAACACGGCCAGCGTGCCGATCACCAGGAAGGCGGCGATCGCCACCACCTTGATCCCGGCGAACCAGAACTCGAACTCGCCGTAGGAGGCGACCGAGCCCAGGTTGGTCGCGGTCAGCACGGCCATCACGATCAGGGCGAACGCCCACTGGGGCACGCCGGGCATCCAGCCGTTGAGGATCTTCGCGCCGGCGGTGGCCTCGACGGCCAGCACGACGACCCAGAAGAACCAGTACAGCCAGCCGATCGAGAACCCGGCCCAGCGGCCGAGCGCCCGGTCCGCGTACGCCGAGAAGGAGCCGCTCTGCGGGTCGGCCGCGGCCATCTCGCCGAGCATCCGCATGACCAGCACGACCAGCACGCCGGCCAGTGCGTAGGAGAGCAGGATGCCGGGGCCGGTCGCGGCGATGCCCGCGCCCGAGCCGACGAACAGGCCGGCGCCGATGACGCCGCCGATGGCGATCATCGACAGGTGGCGGTTCTTGAGACCGGCCTTCAGGTGGCCGTCGCCACCGTGACCGGGCTGCTTCGGGGTGCTGCCGTTCGTGGAGGCGTCGACCGGGGGCGATCCGGCCGAAGTGGTGGTTTCCGCACTCATCTGAGGGTGCCCTGTGCCTTTCCAGCGCGGCCTGACCCTCGACTCGTACGCCGGAGGGTGGGGGACGGATCCGCGCATTGCGGTGCAACCTAACTTCTACCTCCGGGTATCGGAACAACGCTCCGATAACTGTTCGCTCAGCGGACACGAAAGACCAGGTCAGGGCGGGTGAAGAGGGGGCGGCGAAAGCTCAAATCTGACACATCGCCAGGTCACGGGCGGTGTCGGGGGGCAGTGGGCGGCCCGCCCGCGGGGCCGGCCGGGCGGCCGTCCATACTGTCCGCGTGATGATCGTGCTCGTGGTGTTCGGCATCCTCCTCGCCCTGGCCGTCCTGGCCCTCGCCCACCGGTACCTCTGGCGCCGCCTGGTGCGCGACGTCTCCGCGCCGGGCGGGTGGTGGCGCCGCACCGGCACCGTGCTCGCCGTCGTCCTGCCGCTGTTCGCCGTCGGCGCGCTCGCCGGCGGGCGGGCGTTCCCGATGTCCGTGCAGCGGTGGCTGGCCTGGCCGGGGTTCCTCTGGCTGGCGGTGCTGCTCTACCTGCTGCTGGCGCTCGGTGTCGGCGAGGCCGTCCGGCCGCTGCTGCTCCGCCTCCCGGAGCGGAGGGCGGCACGGCGGACGGAGCCCGCGGCCGGGACCGGGCCGGGGGCCGTGCCCGGGGCCGCCACCGCGCCCGGCCCGGCCACCGCGGCCCCGACGCCGGACGTCGCGGCCGCGGCCGCCCCGGCACCGGCCGCCGTGGCGGTGGCCGCACCGGCGCCGGACGCCCCGGCGGTGGCGGCCGACGCACCCCCGAAGGCCCTCGCGCCCTCGCCCGAGCGGCGCCTCTTCGTGGCCCGGGCGGTCGCGCTCGGCGCCTCGGGCGCGGCGGCGGCCGTGGTCGGCACCGGCGCCTACGGCGTCCTGCGCGGGCCCCGGCTCAAGCAGGTGACCGTGCCGCTGGCCAAGCTGCCCGCCCGCGCCCACGGCTACCGGATCGCCGTGGTCAGCGACATCCACCTCGGACCGATCCTCGGCCGCGCCCACACCCAGCGGATCGTGGACACCATCAACGGCGCCCGGCCCGACCTGATCGCGATCGTCGGCGACCTGGTGGACGGCAGCGTGGCCGAGCTCGGCCGGGACGCCGAGCCGCTGGCGCAGCTGCGGGCCCGTGACGGGGCGTTCTTCGTCACCGGCAACCACGAGTACTTCTCCGGCGCCGCGCCCTGGGTGGACTTCGTCCGCGAGCTGGGCGTCCACCCGCTGCAGAACGCCCGGGTGGAGCTGGGCGGCTTCGACCTGGCCGGGGTCAACGACATCGCCGGCGAAAAGAAGGGGGACGGCCCGGACTTCGGCAGGGCGCTCGGCGACCGCGACCGGGCCCGCACCTCCGTCCTGCTGTCGCACCAGCCGGTCACCATCCACGACGCCGTCCGGCACGGCGTCGACCTCCAGCTCTCCGGCCACACCCACGGCGGCCAGCTCTGGCCGGGCAACTTCATCGCCGAGCTGGCCAACCCCACCGTCGCCGGGCTGGAGCGCTACGGCGACACCCAGCTCTACGTGACGCGGGGCGCGGGTGCCTGGGGGCCGCCGGTCCGGGTGGGCGCGCCGTCCGACATCACCATCGTCACGCTCGCCTCGCTCCAGGCCTGAGCCCCCCGGCGTCCGGTCCCCCGGCGTCCGGTCCGCCTGGGGCCAGGGGGCCGGACGCGGCGTCAGACCTGCTCGCGCTCGCCCTCGGTGTCGATGTGCGGGAGGATCCGGTCGAGGAACCGGGGCGTCCACCACGCGGCCGGGCCGAGCAGCGTCATGACCGCCGGCACCAGCAGCAGCCGGACGATGGTGGCGTCGACCAGGACGCTCACCGCCAGCCCCAGGCCCATCATCTTGATCACGATGTTGTCGCTGACGATGAACGCGGCGAACACGCTGACCATGATCAGCGCCGCGCAGCTGATCACCCGGGCCGTGATCTCCAGCGCGTGCGCCACGCCCGCCCGGCTGTCGCCGGTGCGCAGCCAGGCCTCGTGCACCCGGGAGAGCAGGAAGATCTCGTAGTCCATGCTCAGGCCGAAGACGATCGCGAACATCATCATCGGCACGTAGCTCTCGATCGGCACGGTGCCCGAGACGCCGAGCGCCGGGCCGCCCCAGCCCCACTGGAAGACCGCGACCAGCACGCCGTAGGACGCCGCGATCGAGATCAGGTTGAGGACGGCGGCCTTCACCGCGACCAGCAGGCCCCGGAACACCACCAGGATGATCAGGAAGGCGAGCCCCACCACCACCGCGATGATCCACGGCAGCCGGCTGGCCACGATGTCCAGGAAGTCCACCTGCGCCGCGGTGTTCCCGGTCACGTACGTCCGGGCGCCCGTGCCGGCCACGGAGTCCGGGAGCACCGTGTCGGTGAGCCGGTTGACCAGGTCGGTGGTGCTCTCGTCCTGCGGCCGCTGCACCGGGATCACGGTGGACACCAGGATGTCGCCGTCCTGGCTGGGCTGGACCGGGCTGACGCTGGCCGCCCCCGGCAGCCCGGTCAGTGCCTGCTGGACGGAGCCCTGCACGCCGGCCCGGTTCCCGGCGGGCACCCCGCTCTGGTCCACCACCACGGTGAGCGGCCCGTTGGAGCCGGGCCCGAAGGCCGCCGACATCAGGTCGAAGGCCCGCCGGTCGGTGAACGTGGTCGGGTCGGCGCCGTCGTCGATGTGCCCGAGCCGGATCGAGAACACCGGGATCGCCAGCACGGCGATCGCGACCAGGCCGCCGGCCAGGAACCACCACGGCCGCCGCTCGACCCGCTGGGCGTAGCGGTGCCAGCTCCCGGTGACCTCCTCGCCCGGCGCGGCCCCGGTCTCGGCGATCGGCCGCCGCACGTGGAAGCGGTCCATCCGCCGCCCGATCAGCCCCATCAGGGCGGGCAGCAGGGTGAGGGCGCCGAGCACGGCCGAGACCACGGTCACCGCCGCCGCGACGCCCAGCTTGGCGATGAACGTGATCCCGGAGACGGACAGGCCGGTCAGGGCGATGACCACCGTGCAGCCGGAGACCAGGACCGCGCGCCCGCTGGTGGCGACCGCCTGCCCGGCGGAGGCGACCGGATCGTGGCCGTCCATCAGGTTCTGCCGGTGCCTGGTGAGCAGGAACAGCGCGTAGTCGATGCCGACGCCCAGCCCGATCATGGTCGCCAGCGTCGGCGCGACGGTCGCGAAGGTGGACAGCGCCGCCAGCAGACCGAGCAGGCCGAGGCCCACCACCGCGCCGATCAGCGCGGTGACCAGCGGGACCCCGGCCGCGATGACGCTGCCGAAGCCGATCAGCAGCACCACGACCGCGACCGCGAAGCCGATCGCCTCGCTGGTGCGGTCGTCCGGGGCCGGCCGGGCCAGCTCGCCGAGCGGGCCGCCGTACTCCACGTCCACCCCGGCGGACCGCAGCGGCGCGACGGCGGTGTCCACCTCGTCCAGGTAGGAGTCGCCGAGCGTCGTGGGGTTGTCGTCGAAGCGGACGGTGATGTAGCCGGTGAGGCCGTCCGCGGACAGCGGTCCGCCCGGCGGCGCCGGCTGTCCGGCGGGCGGCAGCGGGCTCTGCACGGACAGCACGTGCGGCAGCTGCTGGAGCGCGGTGAGCGTCTGGTCGAGCTGCGGCGCGAAGCCGGTCAGCGGCTGGGCGTCGTTCAGGACGATCTGGGCGGCGGTGCCGCCGGCCGCGGGCTCGTGCGCCTGGAGGACGTCCCGCCCCTTCTGGGACTGGCTGCCGGGCAGCGAGAAGTCGTCCGAGTAGGTGCCCCCGACCGTCCGGTTGGCGACCTGGACGCAGGCGAGGACAGCCAGCCAGAGGACGATCACGAGGACGGAGTGCCGGGCGCACCACTCGCCGATCCGGCGGAGCAGGCCCCGGTGGGCCTGGGCGGGTGCGCTGGGGTCGGTGGCCCGACTGGGCGGCGTCATGGGCTCTCCCGGGGGTGGATCCGCCCGTGGGGGGAGGCCGGGCCGGATGCGACAAACCCTAGGTCGAGGCGGTGCCCCGGGCCCGGGGAGGAGCCGCCCGCTGCTCCCTTCGGGCGGTTCGTCGGGCGCTCCGCCTCCCGGGCCGTCGGGCGCTCCGCCTCCCGGGCCGCCGGACGGGCCGGGTCAGTCGGCCGACAGGGCGAGCACGGTGATCAGCCGGGCGTCGGCCCGGTCCCCGGTGAGGCGGACGGCGAGCAGCGCGGGGATGTCGCCCTCCTGGGAGTACCCGGGCACGACGGTGACCTCCGCCCGCCGCACGCCGTCCGTGCCGGCCACCGCGTAGGCCACCCGGTAGGTGGTCGCGGCGGGCGGCGGGGCCGCTCCGGTCCTGTCGTGCACCGGGCACCACCTCCGTCCCGCCGCCATTGTCCGCCCGGACCGGCGGTGCGGGCCGCCCGGGCGGGGTGGCCGGGCGGCCCGGGCGGGATCCTGTGGCCGATCGGGGCGAACCCGGGCAGAGTGGAGGTTCCGGGGCGGGACGCTCCGGGCAGCGGGAACCCCGCCGGGACGGCTCCGGGAAGGAGCGACCCCATGCAGACCACCTGGAAGGGGACGATCAGCTTCGGCCTGGTCTCCATCCCCGTCCACCTGTACTCCGCCACCCAGGAGCACGACGTCCCGCTGCACCAGGTGCACGCCAAGGACGGCGGCCGGGTGCGGATGAAGCGGTACTGCGAGCAGGAGGCCAAGGAGGTCCCGTACGCGGAGATCGCCAAGGGCTACGAGTCCCCGGACGGCCGGACCGTCACCCTCACGGACGCGGACCTCGCGGACCTCCCGCTGCCCAGCAAGAAGATCATCGACGTGCTGGCCTTCGTGGACGCGACCGAGATCGACCCGCTGATGTTCTCCAAGGCGTACTACGTCGGCGTCGCCGACAAGGCCGCCGCCAAGCCGTACGCGCTGCTCCGCGACGCGCTGGTCGAGTCCGGGCAGATCGCCGTCACCAAGATCGCGCTGCGGACCAGGGAGTCCCCGGCCGTCCTGCGGGTGCACGACGGCACGCTGGTGCTCCAGACCTGCATCTGGCCCGACGAGGTCCGCCCGGCCGCCGGCATCGCGCCGGAGGAGGAGGTCACCGTCCGGCCGCAGGAGCTGAAGATGGCGCGTTCGCTGATGGAGACCCTCTCCGAGGACTTCGACCTGGCCCAGCTCCACGACGACTACCAGCAGGCGCTCCAGCAGGTCATCGAGGCCCGGCTGCAGGGTGTCGAGGTGCCGCACGAGGAGGAGCCGGGGGAGGCGCCGGACAACGTGATCGATCTGATGGAGGCGCTGCGCAGCAGTCTCCGGCAGGCCAAGGGCGCCCACCCCGGCCGGTCGGCGGGGGAGGAGGAGGCGGAGTCCGGCGAGTCCGAGGGGGGCGACGAGTCCGACCGGTCCGACCGGCCTGCCGAGGAGGGGCGGGCGCCGCGCAGGCGCACCGCGGCGGCGGAGAGGTCCACCGCGAAGCGGACCGCCACGAAGACCACTGCGGCGAGGACCGGCACGGAGAAGCCCGCCGCCACGAAGGCCGGTGCCACGAAGAGCACCGCCACGAAGACCACCGCGAAGACCACCGCGAAGAAGTCCGCCGCCACGAAGTCCACGACCCGGAAGTCCGCCACCCCTCGGAAGGCCTCGTGACCTCCCGTCACCCCGGAGGTGATCCCCGATGGACCTGCTCACCTACAAGGCTCTCGACACCGGCCCCGAAGCGCCGGCCCACCCGAGCCTCGCGCACCGCGCCTGGCACGGCCTGCTCGGCCTCACCCCGACGGCCGTGGTCTTCCTGGTCGCCCTCTCCCTCGGCCTGGGCGCCGTCGGCTCCCAGCTGTCGTCACTGCCGTGGCTGATCGTCTTCAGCGTCGTCTGGGCCGTGACCCTGATCGCCCTGGCGGGCGTGGTGGCCCGGTGGAGGACGCCCGGACGCGGCCGGCACCGGATGGCGACCTGACAGCGGACGACCGACTGGCCCGGCGGCCGCTCCGCGTGCCCCCGCCGTACCGCCGCCCTCCGCGCCGGTCCCCCGCCCCGGAGGGCGGCCCGGGGACCGGCGCGGAGGGCGTCCGGGGACCGGTCAGCCCTTGAACAGGTTGTGGCCGACGTCCGAGGGGACGACCTCCTTCACCGGCGTGCTGTCCCCGTCGGGCACCCGGGCACCGGGGACCGGCTCGTCGCTCTCGCGGTGCAGCAGCACCACGCCCTGCTCGGCCCAGACCTGCCGGTAGCCGTGCGCGAGCAGCAGCTCGATCCGCTCGGCCTGCTCCTTGTCCGACTGGAACGGGAAGGTCCGGGTGTCGGAGCGGATCAGGACGTAGTCGCGGCCGCGCGGCACGCCGTCGACCAGGACGGTGTCGGTGCGGCCGACGAGCCGGGGCACCACCTGGTTGTCGGCCTCCACCCGGGCGCCGTCCGGGATCTGCGCGGCGCCCCGGACCAGCGCCGCGCTGCTCGCCGAGGGCCGCCAGCCGGCCGGGGTCAGCAGGCTGATCCCGCCGAGCATGACGCTGCTCGCCAGCGAGACCGCCACCACCGCGGCGCCCATGCCGTACCCGGCGCGCCGGTGGAGGCCGCCCCTGGCGTGCAGCCGGCCGAGCGCCTCCAGGGTGGCGGTGAGCAGCACCGGCCAGAGGAAGGCGTCGTAGTGGTGGGCGATCGACCAGTGGTTGGCGTTGTCGGAGAGGATCCGTTCGGCGAGCAGCGGCAGCAGGCAGAGCGTGGTCGCGGAGCGGAGCGGCAGCAGCAGCAGGGTGCCGAACAGCCAGAGCACCAGCAGCGGCTTGAGGTCGGCGTTGGTGGCGACCCTCAGGAGCAGCAGTGGATCACCGAGCACGTTGCCCAGCGCGCTCCCGGCGTCCGGGCCGATCGGGCCGTAGACCCAGTAGTAGTCGGGCTGCCCGCCCATCGCGGGGATCAGCCACACGATGGCGAGCGCCGAGGCGAGCGGGCCGCCGACCAGCAGGCCGGCGCCGTACGCCAGACCGCGCCGGTCGCCCGCCCGCTCGCCCTGCCGGTCGCCGCGCGGCCGGCCCCGCCAGAGCAGGACCAGCCCGTAGACGCCGACCAGCAGGCCGAGGTCCTCCTTGGTGGCGCAGAGCAGCGCGGCGGCGAGGACGGCGGTGCCGTACCGGCGGGCGAGGCCGCGTTCGAACATCAGCAGGGTGAGCGGGACGGCGAAGGCGACCTCGTGGAAGCCGCCCCGGCCGGCGGCCAGCAGGGGCCAGCCCAGTCCGTACACCAGGCCGGCGAGGTCGGCGGCCAGCCGGGCGGCGCGGGTCCGTCCGGGGTCGGGGTCCGCGCCCCCGGTGCTCCCGGGAGCGCCCCCGGCGGTGGCGGCCCCGGCGGCCGGCGCGGAGGCCCGGGCGGGGGACGGGACGGCGGCCGGGAGCCGGAAGCAGTGCACGGCGATGCGGCGGATCAGCGGGACCCCGGCGGCGAGGAGGAGCGCCTGACCGAGGATCAGGGTGCGCGGGTCCTCCCAGATCCAGTAGAGCGGGGCGAGCGCCGCCAGGATCGGCGAGAAGTGGTCACCCAGGAGGGAGAACGCGGGCGGGAACTCGTGGTGGTAGCTCTTGACCGGCGAGACGGGCAGTCCGAAGTGCGCGTAGC
Organism: Kitasatospora sp. NBC_00458; assembly: GCF_036013975.1. Taxonomy (NCBI): domain Bacteria; kingdom Bacillati; phylum Actinomycetota; class Actinomycetes; order Kitasatosporales; family Streptomycetaceae; genus Kitasatospora; species Kitasatospora sp. NBC_00458. The sequence continues at coordinate 1,416,294 of NZ_CP107904.1, read as the reverse complement.
CCGCGACGCCCTGGTGGAAGATCCCGAGGTCGAACCCGCCCAGCTGGACCGCCGACCACTGCTGGAGCCCGCAGGCCGCCGTGACGGCTAAGCACAGCAGCGTCAGGACGGCGGTCCGCAGTCCCGGGAGCGTGCTGCTCCCGGGCACGGCCGGGCGGGCGGAGCGCGGCAGCAGCGGCCGGATCGTACGGGGGGACGGGTTGAGCCCGGTTTCGACTGGCACGTGATCCCTGAACTGGTCGGAGTCGGAGACAGGCGGCCCGGTCCGGCCGGTCCTGTCCGGTGGGACCGGCCCGGGGCCGGGCCGGTCTTCGGCGTCGGACGGGGGCGCGGCCCGCGGCCCGGTCCGACGGCCGGTCAGCCGGTGGTCCCGGTGGCGGTCCCGGAGGTGCTTCCGGGCTGCGCCGCGGGGGCGGTCCGCTGGAGCAGGGTGATGCCGTGGTCGCTGCGGACCACGCGGTAGCCGCTCTGCTTGGCGGCGGCGACTTCCTGGCGCTCGCGTTCGGGCGTCAGCGGCCAGCCCATCGGCCGGTCCTCGTCCACCACGATCCACTCGGCGGTCGACCAGTTCTGCGGCCAGCCGAACACGATCACCTCGCAGCGGTTGGTGAGCTGGGGCACCAGCCGGTTGGAGGCGGCGATCCGGGCGTCGTCCGGGACGGCGGCCAGGACCGACCGGGCGGCCTCGACCCGGGCCGGGGTGCGCCAGAGTTCGAGGGTGAACAACTGGCTGAACGCGAAGCCGGGCAGCAGCGCGACCGTGACGGCGAGGCTGACCGGCAGCGCGGCCCGGGCGGCCCGCCGGTGCAGGACGCCGGGGTTGGCGCGGGCCCTCACCAGGACGTCCACGAAGGCGGCGAACACGATCGGCATCAGGACGGCGCTGTAGTGGTAGTTGGTGCCCCAGTAGGCGGGGTTGTTGGAGAGCAGCCGCCAGCCGAGGGTGGGCAGGGCCACCAGCATCAGCGGGGAGCGGACGGCCAGCAGCATGGTCGGGGCGAGCAGCAGCAGGACGGTCCGGACCTTCTCGCCCGGGGTGATGAGGTCGAGCGGGAGGGTGAGCAGGTTGCGGCCGCCCGAGCCGCCGCTCAGGTTGTCCCAGTAGGCGAAGCTGCCGCCGGGGCTCATGGCCGGGAGCAGCACCAGCAGTTCGAGCAGCGAGGCGGCCACGCCGAAGGCGACGGCGGCCGCGCCGATCCGGCGGTCGCCGCGCCAGAGGATGTACGCGCCGACCGCGGCGACGGTGATGCCGAGGTCCTCCTTGACCAGGACCAGCGGTGCGGCCCAGGCGAACGCGGCCGCCCACCGCCGCTCCCCGAGCGCCGCCGCCGAGAAGGCGACCAGCGGCACGGCGAAGCTGATCTCGTGGAAGTCGAAGCCGAGCGCCGAGGCCAGCCCCCAGGAGGCGCCGTAGCCGAAGCCCGTGATCAGCGCGGCGGCGGGCCCGATGCTGCGCAGCGCCCAGCGGCTGATCGGCACGGCGGCGACCGCGAGCAGCGCGGACTGGCCGAGCAGCAGCACCTTGGCGGAGGGCCAGAGCCAGTAGAACGGGGCGAGGGCGGCGAGGACCGGCGAGAAGTGGTCACCGAGCAGGTTGAATCCGGGGCCCTTCAGCTCGACGATCGGGCCGCGTCCCTCGGCGTAGCCGCGGACGCCCTGTTCGAAGATGCCGAGGTCGTACCCACTGGTGAGGAGCAGCTCGTGACGGCGGATGGTGAAGAAGGAATAGACCAGGAAAAGACTGAGGGCGACCGCCCAGGGAATGAACCGCACCCGCCGATCGGCGGGGGTTTGCGCGACCGATGGTTCGTCACCCTCCGTCCTGCGGTGAAGTGCTGATGTGAGTGTACTGATTGTCACTGAACATCCCCGTCGTTCCGGGTCGAGTGGTCTGTGCGGCCGATTCTTGCCAGCTGTTCGAGGCGGCGGGCGGGTTCAGCCGTGAGCGAACGCCGCCGGGCGCGTCGGCCCCCGGGCGGGCACCGTAACATGGACGAGCCCTCCCCGGCGATTGAGGCGCCGGGGAGGGCGTTACGTCAGTGATCCGCCGTCAGCTGTCTCCGCTGGTCGGCCGGATGTGCCACTGGTGCGGGATCAGTTCCACTTCTGGAAAGAGCCGCCGTTGCCGCCCAGGGTGTAGACGTTCCCGTTGACGTTGCTGTCCAGGTAGAGCCCGGTCGCGACGTTCTGGTAGGCGTAGCCGTTGCCGGCCCAGCTCTTGACCCACTTCTGGTAGTTGCCGCCGTTGCAGCCGAGGGTGTAGGCGTTGCCGGCGCCGTTGCTGTCGAGGCAGAGGCCGGTGGCCAGGTTTCGCAGGGTGTAGGTGGATCCGCCCAGGTCGTTGGCGTACCAGACCTGGTAGGAGCCGCCGTTGGCGGCCAGCGTGTAGACGTTGCCGTTGCCGTTGCTGTCCAGGACGCGGCTGGTGGCGAGGTTGGTGAGCGTGACGTAGCCGGACGCGGCACTGGCCTGGCCGGCGGCCAGGAACGTCATCCCGCCGGCGAGGACCGCCGTCGAGGCGACGACGGCAGCGGTGCGCTTGATGAGCTTCATCGCATTTCCTTCCGGTAGTGACCGACCCCCCGGCCGGTCGCTACCGAACTTATCCAGAAATTCCCCGGGGACGGTTTTCCGGATCTCCTCATATGTCCGGGTTCGGCCACTCGGAATTGGCTGGTCCGGATTTCCCGGGTATTAACGGAACAATTCCCGCCGGTTTGTGCGCGGGTGGAGTCCGGTATTCGGCCCGTCCGTGCTGGTCGGAGTGCACCAAAGGGCAATGTCATGGCAATGTCAAAAAAGGGTGAGCAAAGCCGCATGACGGGCACCGAGGGCTCCCGGGGTGCCGTCGGGGTGCGGCCGGGGAACTTGGCCGGATCCGGCGTGTCCGGCCGGGGCCGCCCCCGGCCGGACGGGCCCCGGCCGTCAGGCGACCCGGACCGTCGGGCGCCCGGTCGTCAGGCGACCCAGACCGTCGTGACGTTGCAGAACTCCCGGATGCCGTGGCCGGACAGCTCCCGGCCGAAGCCCGAGCGCTTGACCCCGCCGAACGGCAGCGCCGGGTGCGAGGCGGTCATCCCGTTGAAGAACACCCCGCCGGCCTGGACGTCCCGGACGAACCGCTCCTGCTCGGCCGGGTCCTCGGTCCAGACGTTGGAGCTCAGCCCGAACGGCGTGTCGTTGGCCAGCGCCACCGCCTCGTCCAGGTCGGCGGCCCGGTAGACGGTGGCGACCGGGCCGAAGGTCTCCTCCTGGTGGATCCGCATCGCCGGGGTGATGCCGGTCAGCACCGTCGGCTCGTAGAACCAGCCCGCGTCCAGGCCCTCGGGGCGGCGCCCGCCGCACTCCACCCGCGCGCCGTGCGCCCGCGCGTCCTCGACGAGTTCGGCGAGCTCGTCCCGCCCCTGCCGGCTGGCCAGCGGGCCGACCTCGGTGGCCTCGTCCATCGGGTCGCCGACCCGCAGCGCCCGCATGCCCTCCGTGAACGCCGCGGTGAACCGCTCGTAGACGTCGGCGTGCACGACGAAGCGCTTGGCGGCGATGCAGGACTGGCCGTTGTTCTGGGCGCGGGCCCGGACGGCGGTGGCGGCGGCCGCGTCCACGTCGGCGCTCGGCAGCACCACGAACGGGTCGCTGCCGCCCAGTTCCAGCACCGCCTTCTTCACCTCGTCGGCCGCGGTGGCCGCCACCGCCCGCCCGGCCGGCTCGCTGCCGGTGAGCGTCACCGCCGCCACCCGGGGGTCGCGGATCACGTCCTCGACCGCGCCCGAGCCGATCAGCAGGGTCTGGAAGCAGCCCTCCGGGAACCCGGCCCGGAGGAACAGCTCCTCCAGGGCCACCGCCGTGCGCGGCACGTTGGACGCGTGCTTGAGCAGGCCGACGTTGCCCGCCATCAGGGCCGGGGCGGCGAACCGGACCACCTGCCAGAACGGGAAGTTCCACGGCATCACCGCCAGGACCGCGCCCAGCGGCCGGTACCGGACGTAGGCGCGGGCGGCCCCCGAGTCGGCCACGTCGGCCGGGTCGGGGTGCTCGTCGGCGAGCAGGGACTCCGCGTGCTCGGCGTACCAGCGCATCGCCTTGGCGCACTTGGCGGCCTCGGCGCGGGCGGCGGTGAGCGGCTTGCCCATCTCCTCCGTCATGGTCCGGGCCACCGCTTCGAGGTCCTCGTCGAGCAGGTCCGCGGCGCGCCGGAGCAGGCCGGCCCGGTACGGGAAGGAGCTGGTGCGGTAGCTGCGGAACGCCTCGTCGGCGCGGGCCAGCCGGACCTCGATGCCGGCGGAGTCCAGCGGCTCGAAGGTCTCCAGGGTCTCGCCGGTCGCGGGGTTCACGCTTGCGATGGGCATGGGGTGCGCTCCCAGGGGTGCGTGGGCGGTGGGGTGGTTCCGGGTCTGTCCCTCACCCTGGCCGACGCCCCGCGCCGGGGCACGCCATGAGCGCCCGGCGTGTCCCGCCGGGCGGCGGTGCGCGCCGCTCGCCGCCGCGGTGGCGCGCTCAGTCCGGCAGCGACTCCACCCGGGCCGCGGCCTCCCGGGCGCGGGCGCCGGCCCTGGTCCGGCCGGCGGTGATCAGGCGGTTCGGGAAGCGGTGCAGGTACTCCGCCTCCAGTTGCCCCATCCGCAGGGTGTGCCGCTTCAGTGCGTCCTCGGAGCCGTACAGGAAGGTCTCGTGCCGGGTCCGGTGCAGCTGCTCCAGCTCGTGCAGCAGCGTGTCGTTGCCCAGGGCGTGCGGGGAGATGCCCTCCGGCCTCGGGTGCGGGGCGTCGGGGTGCTGCATGTGGTCTACCTCCTCCACGGAAGCCCCCCGAGTACCCGTTGCCCCGTCGGCGGCACCGGTACACCCGTTCGATGCGGCGGGTGGGGCGAGGGGTGCGCGCGGGGTGGGGAGGTCCGGATGTACAAGGAATCTCGTACAAGAGCTGTTGCACAAGAGCTCTTGTGGATATCCTCGCGGCATGACCGAGCAACCAGACGCCCCGACCGGTGCCGCACGCGGCGAGGTCCGGCAGATCTCCGACTCCCGCGTCCTCGCCGCCCTCACCCACCCCGTCCGCCGCCGCCTGCTCGACGTCCTCGCGGTGGACGGCCCCGCCACCGTCGGCCTGCTGGCCGAGCGCACCGGCCAGGCCGTCGGCAGCATCAGCCACCACCTCAAGGTGCTGGCCGGCGCCGACCTGGTCGAGGAGGCCCCCGAGCTGGCCCGCGACCGCCGCGAGCGGTGGTGGCGGCCCGGCTCCGGCACCCCGCGGTGGAGCCGCGCCGACTTCGAGTCCGACCCGGTGGACGCGGCGGTCGCCGACGCGGCCGGCTCGCTCCAGCTGGAACGCCAGGCGGCGCTGGTCCGCGGCTGGCTCACCGCCCGGCCGGACTACCCGGCGGAGTGGCGGGAGGGCTGCGCGGTCGCCACGGACACCTGGCTGCGGCTCACCCCGGAGGAGGCCCGCGAGCTGGCGGCCGACCTGGTGGGGGTCCTGGAGAAGTGGGCCGCCCGGCCGGTACCGGAGGACGGGCGGGTCAGGGAGTCCGTCTTCGCCTTCGCCCACAGCGTCCCGGCCCGGCCGTGACGGCGGCGCCGGAGGCTCGGGCCGCGGGGGCCGCCGCGGCCGCGGTGCCGCCCGGCTCGCGGTGGGGACTGCTCGCGCGGCGTGACTTCCGGCTGCTCTGGGCCGGGGAGGGCGTCAGCCGGCTCGGTTCCGCCGTCACCGCGGTCGCGCTCCCGCTGGTCGCGGTGGTCACGCTGGACGCCGGACCGGCCGCGGCCGGCCTGCTGAGCGCGGCCGTCTGGCTGCCCTGGCTGCTGTTCGGGCTGCCGGCCGGGGTCTGGGTCGGCCGGTGGTCCCGGCGGGCGGTGCTGGTCCGGTGCGACCTGGTCTCGGCGCTGCTGTACGCGTCCGTGCCGGCGGCCGCGTGGCTGGGGGTGCTGACCCTGGCCCAGCTGCTGGTGGTCGCCCTGCTCGCGGGCACCGCGGCGGTGTTCTTCGGCGCCGCGTACCAGGCCTACCTGCCGGAGCTGGTCCGGCCGGAGGAGCTGACCGAGGGCAACGCCAAGCTGCAGGGCAGCGCCTCGGCGGCCCAGGTGGCCGGTCCGGGGCTGGCCGGGCTCACCGTCCAGGTGTTCGGCGCGGCCGCCGGGCTGCTCGTCGACGCGGCGAGCTTCCTGGCCGCCGCCGCGCTGCTGGCGCTGATCCGGCGCGGCCGGGAGCCGGAGCGGCGGGCCGGGTGGGCCGGGCGGGACGGGGTGTCGGGCGGATCGCGGGCCGGGGCGTCGGGCGGCTCGCTGGGCGGCGACGTCCGGGAGGGCCTGGCGTTCATCCGCCGTGACCCGTACCTGCGGGCGCTGCTCCGGTACGGGGCGGCGGCCAACTTCGCGCTGGCCGGCTACCAGGCGGTCGCCGTGCTGTTCCTGCTCCGGGAGGTGGGCGCGGCCCCGGCGGCGGTCGGCTGGCTCGCGGCCGCCGGGGCGTGCGGCGGGGTGCTCGGCGCCGCGCTGGCGCGTCCGGTCGGCCGGCGGTACGGGACGGCGCGCGGGACGCGGTTCGTCCTGTCGGCCGCCACGCCCTTCGGCCTGCTGCTGCCGCTCGCCGGGCCGGGGGCGGGCCTGGTGCCGTACGCGGTCGGCTCGGCGGTGATGGTCGCCGGGGTGGTGTCGGCCAATGTGGTGTTCGGCGGCTTCCGGCAGTCCTACGCCCCGCCGGTGCTGCTCTCCCGGGTGGTGGCGACCTCGCAGGTGGCCAACCACGCGACCATCCCGCTCGGCGCGCTCGCGGGGGGCGCGCTCGGTGCGGGGCTCGGGCTGCGGGAGACGATGTGGATCATGACCTCGCTGCTGGTGCTCAGCGGGGGCGTCCTGCTCGCCTCGCCGATCCGGGCGGTCCGCGACCTTCCCGCCGGGCCCGCCGCCGGGCCTGCCGCCGGACCGGTCCGGGCGAGCAGATCGTAGGATGAACCTTCGTATCCATACCGCTATCTCCGGACAGGCACCGATGCCCCTCCCCAAGGCCGAACTCCACCTGCACATCGAAGGCACCCTGGAGCCCGAACTCGCCTTCGCGCTCGCCGCCCGCAACGGTGTCACCCTGCCGTACGCGGACAGCGCGGAACTGCGCCGTGCCTACGCGTTCAGCGACCTGCAGTCCTTCCTCGACCTGTACTACGCGCTGATGGCCGTGCTGCGGACCGAGGAGGACTTCGCCGACCTCGCCGAGGCCTACCTGGCCCGGGCGGCCGCCCAGGGCGTCCGGCACGCGGAGATCTTCTTCGACCCGCAGGCGCACACCGCCCGCGGCGTCCCGCTCGCCGTGGTGGTGGACGGCCTCGGGCGGGCGCTGGACCGCAGCGCCGAGCGGCACGGCATCAGCACCGGGCTGATCATGTGCTTCCTGCGCGACGAGTCCGCCGAGTCGGCCCTGGAGACCTTCGAGGCCGCCCGCCCCTGGTTCGGCGGCCGGATCACCGGCATCGGGCTGGACTCCGCCGAGGTCGGCCACCCGCCCGCCAAGTTCCGCGAGGTCTACCGCCTCGCCGCCGAGGCCGGACTGCACCGGGTCGCCCACGCCGGCGAGGAGGGCCCGGCCGCCTACATCACCGAGGCCCTGGACGTCCTCGGCGTCGAGCGGATCGACCACGGCCTGCGCTGCCTGGAGGACCCGGAGCTGGTCGAGCGCCTGGTCCGCGAGCAGATCCCGCTCACCCTCTGCCCGCTCTCCAACGTCCGCCTCCGCTGCGTCGACACCCTCGCCGACCACCCCCTCCCGGCGATCCTCGACGCCGGGCTGCTGGCCACCGTCAACTCCGACGACCCCGCGTACTTCGGCGGCTACGTCGGCGACAACTTCCGGGCCCTGGACGACGCCCTCCACCTCGGCCGGGAGACCCTGCGGCTGCTGGCCGCCAACTCCTTTCGCGCCGCCTTCCTGCCGGAGCAGCGGCGGGCGGAGCTGCTGGCCGAGGTGGCGGCGTACGCGTTCCCGGACGACGCCGCCTGACGGACCCCGCGGGCGGCGCCGTGCGGAGGACCCTTCGCCACGGCGCCGCCCGGCGGGCCCGCGGACGCCGCCCGACCGGACGGGCTCAGCTCCCGGCGGGGCCCGCAGTGCCGGGAGCGCCGCCCGCGCCGTCCGTGCCGGGAGCGCCGTCCGCGCCGCCCGGACCGGCGATCCGGGCGCGCAGCGCGTCCAGGTGGTGCAGCGACTTCATGACCTCCTGCCGGTCCACGCCGAAGTCGACGAGACACGCGATCTCGTCCACCCCCATCGCCGCGAGCCGGCGGACCACCTCCACGCCGTCGTCGACCGTCCCGAACAGTCCCGCCGTGGAGAAGAGGCGGTCGAAGGAGCGGGAGATCAGGAAGTCCCGGTCCTGCGAGGACATCCGGTCCACCGAGAAGCCGTCCGGCCCCGGCGCGGCGGGACCGGAGGACTGGAGGTCCATCGAGCTGCGCAGGAAGTCGGTGAGCGGCTCGCGGACCAGCTCGCGCACCCGCTCGCGGTCCTCGCCGAGCAGGGTGTGCAGCATCAGCACGACGTGCCCGCGCTCGGTGCCGTGGTGCTCCTCGGCGAGCGCCTCCCGGTAGGTGGCGATGTTGCGCTCCAGCGCGTCGTGCTCCTGGCCGAGCTGGTGGGTCAGCACGCCCGCGCCCAGCCGCCCCGCGATCCGGAAGGTCTGCGGGGAGCCGGCGGCCGTGATCCAGACCGGCAGCTCCGGCTGGACCGGGCGGGGGAACAGCCGGACGGCGCGCCGCTCGCCCTCGGCCCCGTCGAACTCGACCTCCTCGCCGCGCCAGAGCCGCTGCACCGTCCGGGCCGTCTCGACCATGATGTTCTTGCGGTCCTGGAAGTTCTCCGGCTGGAACACGAAGTCCCGGACGTGCCAGCCGGACGCGAAGGAGACCCCGGCCCGGCCGTTGGAGAGGTTGTCGACGACGGACCACTCCTCCGCGATCCGGACCGGGTGGTGCAGCGGTGCGACCACGCTGCCGGCCCGGATCGCCACCCGCTCGGTCACCGCGGCCAGGGCGGCGCCCGTCAGCGAGGGGTTGGGGAACTGCCCGCCCAGACGGTGGAAGTGCCGCTCGGGGGTCCACACCGCGGTGAAGCCGTGGGCGTCGGCGAAGCGGGCGCTCTCCAGCAGCAGCTGGTACCGGTCCCCGTCGGTGGCGGTGTCGGCGAAGAAGAAGAGGCTGAGGTCCATCGGTCCATTCCTCGGGGTCAGGACGGCGGGCCGGCCGCCCGGGCGGCCGGCCCGCCGTGCGCGTCAGTGCGCTGCGGTGCCGGTCCCGCCCGCAGCAAGGGCGATCGCCACGCAGACCACCAGGCCGCCCTGGTGGCTGAGCGACAGGTCGATCCGGTCGATCCCGGCCTGCGCGGCGACGTTCCTGGCGCCTCCGCTGAGCCGGACCTCCGGCGCGCCGTGGGCGTCGGAGAGCACCTCGATCTCACGCCAGCCGAGCCCCTGGCCGAGCCCGCGGCCGAGCGCCTTCGCGGTGGCCTCCTTGGCGCAGAACCGGCCGGCCAGGTACTCCTCGCGGCGCGGGGCGGCGAGCTCGTCCGCGCGGGCGAGTTCCGTCGCGGAGAACACCATCCGCCGGCCGCCGGGGTGGGCGGCGATCCGGGCGAACCGGGCGATCTCCAGCAGGTCGATGCCGACTCTCACGACCGACCGCCCGTCCGGCCGCCGCCGCGGACCACCGAACGCGCCACGTGCAGGCGCTGGATGTCGGTGGTGCCCTCCATGAACTCGAAGGCGCCCACGTCGCGGGTCCACTTCTCCAGCAGCGGGTGGTCGACCAGGGCGGCCGGGCCGAGCGAGCGGACCGCCCAGCGGGCGGCCTCGCGGGCCGCCGCCACCGCGGCGATCTTGGCGGTGCTGGGCAGCAGGCCGTCGTCCCGGTCCCGGTCCAGGGCGGCCCCGGCCCGGTAGACGAGGTCGCGGCAGGCCTCCAGCCGGGCCTCGACCGCGTCGAGGCCCGGTGCGCCCGGGCGTTCGGCGCGCACCAGGTCCAGGCAGGCCAGCCCGGTGCCGACGGCGAGCGCGGCCACCTGCGGCCGGACCGTGTTGAACACGCGGACCGCCCCCCACAGGCCGCGCCGGGTCGGCGGCAGGTGCCGGGCCAGCAGGCGCTCCTCCGGCACGGCGACGCCGGTGAGCCGGATCTCGCCGAGCGCCGCGCCGCGCAGGCCGACCATCGGCAGCTCCCGCCCGTCGAAGCCGGGGTCGGCGGCCTCGACCAGGGCGGCGCGGATGGACAGCGGGCCGCTGCCGGTCCGGGCGAAGACCACGCCGACCGCGCCGCGGGCACCGTTGCCGATGTACTTCTTCGTCCCGTGCAGCCGGTACAGGCCGGGGCTCTCGCGCTCCAGCGCGGTCTCCAGGCCCGCGGCGTCGCTGCCCCGGCCCGGTTCGGTCACCGCGAAGAACGCCCAGGTGGCGCCGTCGGCCACGGAGCGGTGGAACCACTCCTGCTGCCCGTCGTCGCCGAGCTGGTCGACCAGGATCCCGGTGAGGCTGGGACCGGGGGCGGCCAGCACCATCCCCGCGTCGCCGTGGGCGAGTTCGACCATCCAGACGAGCGTGTCCAGGGACGAGCCGGGGGAGAAGCGGAAACGGCCCACGCGCAGCGGGTCGCCGCCGAACCGCTCCGGGGTGGTGCACCGGCGGATCAGGTCGAAGGCGTCGGTCTTGAGGTGGGGCCCGGTCTCGTGCGGGGCCGCGTCGAGGGCCAGCGCGTGCGCACGCAGCTCGACCGCCGTCTCGGCGGCGGCGCCGCGCAGCGCCCTGAGTCGTTCGTCGAGTGCGACCACGGTCACCGGACTCCTTCCGCGGTGTTCGGCCGGGCCAGCCAGAGGTCCGCCGTGAGGGCGGACAGGTGGAGGCTGCGCGCCGGATGGTCGGTCAGGTAGCCCTCGGCGCCGAACAGGCGGGTGGCGGCCCAGCCGGCCTCGGTCAGCCGCTCGTGCCGGGCCCAGGCGGCCCCGGCCGGGGCCGGGGAGGCGGCCCCGGCCTCGCGGACGGCCGCGGCCCAGGCGAGCTCGGTCTCGGTGACCACGTCGGCCAGCGACCCGCCGACCAGCTGGTGGTCGATCAGCGGGACGCCGCCGAAACTCCGGGCCGACAGCCGCTGCACGGCCGCGTCGAGCAGACCGGACAGCACGCCGATCCGTACGGCGGTCAGCGCGGCGGCGGTCCGGCCGGTCAGCCCCGGCCCGGTGGTGCCCGCCGCGAAGCGGACCAGGGCGAGTCCGTCGAGGGCGGCGAACGGGTGGGGGAGCACCTCGGTGCCCCCGGTGCCCCCGGCGCCGTCGGCCGGCAGGACGGCGACGCCGCCCGGGGCGGTGGCCGCCGGGTCGAGGCCGTCGAGCACCGCGGCCAGGCCGGCGGCCAGACCGCCCTCCCGTCCGAGGTCCCGGTAGTGCCACAGGTCGTCCGGGGTCCCGTTCACGAGGCGGCCCCCGGACGCAGTCCGGCCTCGAACAGCCGGCCCGAGTGCGGGTCGTAGTCGGCGACCACGGTGTACCGCTCCGGCGTCCAGTGCTCGGCGAGCGCCGCCCAGGCGCTGGTGCAGCGCCGGTCGGCCGGTCCCTCGACCAGGTCGTACGCGGCACGCAGCGCCGGGTCGAGCCGGTCGGCGAGCGTCCGGCCGGCCACGATCCTGGCCCCGGGCAGCCGCCGGGCGAGACCCTGCAGGGCGGCGTCCGGGTCGACGCTCCGCTCGCTCACGAAGTCGAGCTCCACGACGCCGGTCCGGTCCCCGGCCGGGCCGCCGCTCGCGTCGTCCCCGGTGCCGCCCGTGTGGATCAGCACCGCGAAGTCGCCGCCCGGCCGTGTGTCGGGGTCGTCGTAGGGGAGGGTGGACTGGTCCAGGGCGAGCACGCCGCCCGCCGCCAGGCCACCGGTCAGGCGCAGGCCGTTCAGGATCCGCAGGGCCGTGAACGGGGCCCCCACGCCCTGCCCGGCCACCGAGAACACCTCGGGACCGCCCGGGCACCGCTCGGCCAGGTAGCAGCCGGCCACCTCGACGACGCTCAGGTCGGGCAGGTGGTAGGCGAGCACGAGCTTCTCCAACGGGGGCAGCGGGTGCTCCAGGCCGTCGAGCAGCTCCCGCGCCATGTCGGTGAAGCTGTTGCCGCCGCCCCGGGCGTAGTGCTCGTGGTCGGGCTCCTCGCCGAACGCGGCGAGGAAGTCCGTCATGAACCTCAGCTCGGTCCCGGCCAGTCCGGCCGGCCGCCGCCCGGGGAAGGCCCGGGCGGTCGGCCGGCTCAGCCGCAGCGTCCCGGGGCCGTCCGGGCGGGCGGCCGTGCGCGGCCCGCCCCACGTCGTCTCCGGCATCGGTCAGTGCGCCGGCTCGTGCCCGGCGGACAGGTTCGCGTCGATGTACTCGGTCAGCGCGCCGACCGTCTCGAAGACCTCCGGGGTCAGCTCGTCCGGGTCGATCTGCAGGCCCAGGGTGTCCTCCAGGGCCATCAGCAGCTCGATCACGCTGGTGGAGTCGAGTGCGAGGTCGCTGAAGAGCCGGGTCTCCGGGGTGAGTTCGGGCAGGTCCTTCTTCAGGACCGTGGCGAGGGCCTCCCGGAGTGCACCGGTCGTGGTGATGCCGTCGGTGGTCAAGATCGTCTCAGCTCCTTCGTGATGTGCGTGATGTGCTTCGGTGTCGTGCGGTTCGTGCCGGGTGGTTCGTGCCGCGCCGTACTGCGGCGCGGCACGGTGCGCGGGGTCAGTCGATCCGGCCGGCCCGGCCCAGTTCGGGGTGGGTCGCCTGCTTGGTGAGGATGTCCTCGACGGTGTCCCGCCGGCGCACCAGGTACGAGCGGCCGCGCAGCACCACGACCTCGGCCGGGTAGCCGTGGCTGAGGAAGTACACCGGCGAGGCCGAGGGCCCGTACGCGCCCGACTTCAGCACCCCGACGAGGTCGCCCGGCCGCAGTCCGGGCAGGGTCACGGCCTTGGCGATGGTGTCGTTCGGCGTGCACAGCGGGCCGGCGATGTTCCACGGCCCGGTCTCCTCGGCCGGGTCGGCCGTGCGGGAGAGCAGTCCGATCGGGAAGTTCCGCTTGACGAACGACCCGATGCCGACGGCGGCCATGTGGTGGTGGGTGCCGCCGTCCGCGACCGCGAAGTTCTCGCCCATGGACTGCTTGGTGTAGCGCACCCGCATCAGGTAGGTGCCGCCGAGCGCCGTGAGGTACCGGCCGGACTCCATGATCAGCCGGGTGTCCGGGTGGGCCGAGGCGAACCGGTCCAGCAGCGGGTTGAGGTCCTTCGCCAGCGCCGCCGCGTCGAGTTCGTGCTCGCCCTCGAAGTAGGCCGCGCCCAGGCCGCCGCCGATGTCCACCGCGTCCAGCCGGATCCCGGTGGCCTGCGCGATCCGCTCGGCGAGGTCCAGGATGTAGGTGGTGTTCTTGACCACGACCTCGGCGTCGAGGATGCGCGTGCCCAGGTAGACTTGGACGCCGGCCACGTCGGCGTGCCGGTACTCGGCGAGCGCCGGGCCGGCGGCGAGGATCGCGGCCTCGTCGATGCCGAACTGGCGCGGCTTTCCGCCCATGGTGAGCCGCGAACCGGCGATGGCGTAGGCCGGGTTGACGCGGAGCAGCACCCGCTGGCGCACGCCGTGCACCTGCGCCGCCCGGTCGATCAGGTCGAGTTCGGCGAAGGACTCGCAGACGATCGCGTAGATCCCGGCCGCGACGCAGGCGTCGATCTCCTGCTCGCTCTTGCCGGGGCCGAGGAAGACCACGTCGAACGGGTCGGTCCCGGACTCCAGCACCAGCCGCAGTTCGGCGAGGGAGGAGACCTCGGCGCGGGCGCCGGCCGAGTGCAGGACGTCGTAGACGCCCCGGTTGGGGTTGGACTTGAGCGAGAAGAAGACCTCCAGCGAGGGGTGCAGCGCCGCGCGCAGGGCGGTGAGGTTGGCGACCAGCCAGTCCCCGTCGTAGACGTACGTCGGGGTGCCGTGCTCGGCGGCGATGCCGCTCCAGTCGATCCCCCCGCCGACGGCGTCCCCGCCCGCGGTGTGCTCCGCTCCCACGGTTCGTTCCTCGCTCACGGCACGCTCCTCGCTCACGGCTTGGCCACCATTTCGTTCAGCAGGGTCTCCGCCCGCTCCCGCGTCCGCCGCACGTCCTGCTCGTCGTCGCCGACGCAGACCGCGTAGAGGCGGCCGTAGGATCCGCCGCCGGCCAGGACCGTGGCGTTCAGGGTCGCGAAGTTGTTGATCAGTACGCCGCGCGGGCCGCCGCCGTCGTGGCCGGTGCCGTCGAGTAGCAGCCCGCCGAGCGCGGCGCGCACCTCGTCGAATCCGTGCACCCGGGACGGCTGCAGGTCGAAGGTGGTGGCGAGCGCGAACTGTCCGTCCCGGATGAGGCGTTCGGCGATCCGGTTCTGGTAGGTCGCCATGTTGAACCGGGCGTTGATCTCCAGGCAGGGGTAGAGCGTGCCGTCCGCGGCGAGTAGCGCGTCCACACCGGCCAGCCCGAAGTACCCGGCCGCCGCCAGCTCCTTGCCGATCACCTCGGCGGCCGTCCGCAGCTCCTCGACCTGGTCGGGCCGCAGCGCGGGCGGGAACAGGTGCCCGCGGTGGACGCCGTTCTCGGTCAGTGCGGTCTTCACCGTCTCGAACCGGACCCCGCCGTCCCGGCCGACGACGAACTGGTAGTTGAGGTCGGCCTCCTTCTCGATCCAGCGCTCGACGACCACCGAGACCCGCCGGTCCGTCCCCGCCCGGCGGGCGAGCATCCGGAGCAGCTGCTCGGCCCGCCTCGGCTCGTCGAGCACGACCATGCCGCGCCCGGAGACGCCGAGCGACTCCTTGACCACCACCCGCGAGCCGGCCTCGACGAGGTGGGTGTCGAGCGCCTCCTCCAGCTCGGACACCGTCCGGCAGACGGAGCCGGGGACGGCGGTCAGCCCGGAGGCGTCGACCAGCTCGCGGCTGAAGATCTTGCCGTTGACGTGCTTGCAGAGGTCGGCGCCCGGCCCGGCCAGCGGCAGGCCCGCGGCGCGCGCCAGCCGCTCCTCCTCCTCGGAGATGCCCAGCGGCATCAGGTAGGTGCGGCCGTCGGCGAGTCCCCGCAGGGCCTCCAGCAGCCGCGGCGAGTCCAGCGCGTCCTCGGTGACCGACCGCTCCGGCCGGTTCAGGTCCACCGTCAGGTGGGTGCCGTCGGCGGCGCCCAGGGCGCCCAGGTAGGAGGCGAAGCCGGGGTCGACGGCCTCCTTCAGCACCACCACGTCGTGCTCGTCGGCGAGCAGGACGCCGACCTCCTCGATCCGGTTGACCGTCGCCGAGGAGAACGACAGGCCGGTGCCGGGCAGCCTCGGCTCACCGCGGCCCCAGACGCGTTCGACCTCGAAGTTGTTCAGGTACACGAAACGGGCGGTCGGATCCCCGACCAGCGCGTCCTTCAGCCGGGCGGTGAAGCCGCCGGCCGGTGCCGGGTCGTGTGCGGCAGTCATGTCACTCCTCTCTGGCTGCGGTCCCGACGACCGCGGCGGCGAAGGTCCCGCCCTGGCCGGCGGAGACCATGAGCACGGTCTCGCCCGGGCGCACCGCGTTCTCGGCGCGCGCCGTCGAGAGGTTCATGAAGGGGTCCGCGCAGAAGCAGTGGCCGGTCTTCGGGACGTTCTCCAGGTAGATCCGCTCCAGCGGGAGGTCCAGGATCCGCGCCGTGGTGCTCCACGAGTACCGGTTCACGTTGTGCGGCAGGACGAGGTCGATGTCGTCGAGGCCGAGGCCGGCGGCCCGCACCGCCTCCACCATGACCTCGGCCAGCGTGGGCGCGTAGGCCACCCGGTAGCGGCGCTGGAGCTCCTCGTCCATGTTCGCGGCCTGGTGGAACTCGCCGAGGGTGCGGTGCGCCACGCTCAGCACCGCGTCCCCGGGACCGTCCAGCCCGGCCAGCACGGCGGCGGTGGCGTCCCCGAGGACGGACGTCCCGGGGATGTGCTGCATCACCGGGGAGAGCGCCTTCTCGCCGATCAGGAGCAGCGCGGTGCTCCCGGCAGGCTCGGCCGCGAGCAGGGCCTCCACGACCGGCAGCGCGGCCAGGGAGATCACGCAGCCCTGGTGGGACATCGAGAACGCGCCCGCCCCGTCGAGGCCGAGCTTCTCGCGCAGCACGTCCATCCAGCGCAGCGCGGGCGGGGCGACGTGCTGGACGGTGTGGGCGTGGACCAGGTGGCGGACCAGCGAGCGGTCCTCGCCGGCCAGCGCCTCCTGACCGGCGGCCAGCAGCATGTCGAGGGTCGACAGCCCCCCGGCGGTGACGATCCGCTCCAGTCCCAGGAACCGGGTGAGCAGCCGGATCTCGGACTCGGAGACGGCCAGCGACTCGCGCAGGTCGGCGACGGCGGTGCTGTGCGGCGGGATGAAGGGGGTCACCCTACGCAGGCGGAGCATGCCGCCCTCCCTTCCGCGGAGCGGCCGCCGGAGCCCCGGAGGGCCGCCCGCCGCCCCGCTGCGGTGCCGTCGGGCGGGGCTCAGCCGGCGTCACGGCACCACTCCAGGACGGCCATCGCGCTGTGGAGCTTGTTCTCGGCCTGCTCGAAGGCGATGCTCGCCGGCCCGTCCAGCACCTCGGCGGTGACCTCCTCGCCGCGGTGGGCCGGGAGGTCGTGCAGGAACACCGCCCCGGGCGAGCGCGCCAGCAGCTCCGCCGTCACCTGGAAGGGCGCGAACACCCGCCGCCAGTCCGGGTCGGGCTTGCTGGTCCCGGTGGTCTGCCAGCGCGTCGTGTAGACGGCGTCGAAGTCCGCGGGCACCTCGTCCAGGTCGTGCCGCTCGGTCACGGTGGAGCCGTGCCCGGCGGCCAGCTCCCGGGCGCGTTCGAGCACGGCGCCGGACAGGCCGTAGCCGGGCGGGGTGCGCAGCTCCAGCCGGACGCCCCGGTGGCGGCTCAGCCCCAGGGCGAGCGCCGCGGCGGAGTTGTTCCCCTCGCCGACGTACAGCACGCTCAGGCCGTCCACCGCGCCGAACCGCACGGCGAGCGTGGTGAGGTCGGTCAGTCCCTGGGTCGGGTGCTCGTCGGCGCTCATCGCGTTGACGACGGACATCCGGCCCTGGTCCGCCCAGGCGCGCAGCTCGGCGGGGTCGCCGGCGGTGCGGGCCACCAGGACGTCCAGCATCCGCGACATCACCCGGCCGGTGTCCTCGGTGGTCTCCCCGGTGTTGAGCTGCAGGTCGGCCGGGCCGTAGGTGACCAGCCCGGCGCCGAGCCGCAGCGCGCCGGCCGAGAACGCGGTGCGGGTGCGGGTCGAGGTCTTGCGGAAGTAGACGCCGACGACGCGGCCGGCGAGCGCGGTGTTCCCGGTGCCCTCCCCGGACGCCGCCCGGCGGGAGAACTCCGCGCCGCGGTCGACGACCGCCCGCAGGTCCGCGTCGGACAGGTCGTCGAGCGAGATCAGGTGCCTGGCGGTGTGCTTCGTCATGGTCCAGCCTCCGTTCGGGCCGTGCGGCCGCCGTCGTTCACCATCGTTCGACCTCGGCGAAGAAGTCCGGCACGTCCTGGACCCGCCCGTCCTCCCGGCCGATCCGCAGGACCTCGTGGCCGACCGCGAGGTCGAGCACGCCCAGCCCGAACGGCGAGAAGATCCGCGGCTTGTCCGGGCCGAGCGGCAGCTCGCCGAGGACGAGCTGGGCGATCGTGCCGTCGATGAAGTCGCGGTGCCCGAACTTCTCCACCGCCAGGTGCGGCGAGGTGCCCGCGTTGAGGCAGTGCCCGACGTCGTCGACGACGTTGTGCGAGGCGGCGATCAGCTCCGGGCCGATGTCGCGCAGCGAGATGTTGAGCACGGTCTGGCCGGGGGCGAGGGCGCCCGGCTCCACGATGTACGGGGTGGCGGCGGTCGTCGCCAGGACCACCACGTCGGCGCCGTCCACCGCCCCGGCGAGGGTGGTGTGCACGGAGGTCCGGTAGCCGAGCGCCCCGGCGTGGCCGGCCGACTTCCGCGCGTACTCCTCGACCCGGTCGTGGACCGCGACGCGGTCGAAGGACCAGCCGAGGGCGTGGAAGAACTCCAGGATGTTGCGGGAGATGACGCCCGCGCCGACGACCGCGAGCCGGCCCGCCGTGCGGGAGCCGTGCAGCTGCTCGGCCCCGAGCACCGCGGAGGCCGCGGTGCGGGCCGCGCTGATCTGCGCCGCCTCCAGGCAGGCGAAGGGGTAGCCGGTCTCCAGGTCGTTGAGCAGCAGGACGGCCGAGGCGCGCGGGACGTTGTGCGCGACGTTGCCGGGGAAGCTGCCGATCCACTTGATGCCGGCCACGCCGGTGCGGGCGGTGCCGGTGCGGGCGGTGCCGTCCCCGGGGCCGCCGTTCGCGTCGCCGGCCGGCCCGCCGTCCGCGTCGCCGTCGGCGCGCAGCGCCGCCGGGAGCGCGATGATCCGCGCGTCGGGCTTCTCCGGGAACCGCAGGAAGTAGCTGTTCGGGTTGATCGTCGCGCCGCGGTGGTGCGCCAGGTAGGTCTCCCGGACCCGGGCGAAGATCTCCGGTCGGGACGTCTCGATGATGGCGCGGATGCTCTTCCCGCCCATCACCTGGAAGGTGAACATCGGTCAGTTCCTCACCGTCGTCAGCTCGGACAGGTCGTCCGCCGGGTCGTCGAGGCAGCCCGGACCGTACTTGGCGGTCACCCAGGCGTCGTCGTAGATGGTGCGCGCGTAGCGTTCGCCGAGGTCCGGCGAGATCGCCACCACGCGCGAGCCCTCCGGCAGCCCGGGGGCCCGCCGCAGCACCGCCCGCACCACCGAGCCGGTCGAACCGCCGCCGAACAGCCCGTACCGCCGGGCCAGCCAGCGGCAGGTCCGGACGGTCTCCGCCTCGGAGACCAGGACCACGTCGTCGACGAGCTCCGGACGGAAGATCTCCGGCCGCCGGCTCGCCCCGATCCCGGGGATGTGGCGCGGCGCCGGGACGCTGTCGAAGTTGACGGAGCCGACCGCGTCCACCGCGATGATCCGGGTGCCGGGCGAGTGCCGGCGGAAGTGCTGGATGCAGCCCATCAGGGTGCCGGAGGTGCCGGTGCCGACGAACAGGTAGTCGATGTCCGGGATCTCGGCGGTGATCGCCGCGGCCGTGCACCGGTCGTGGACGGCCCAGTTCGCCGGGTTCGCGTACTGGTTCAGCCAGACGAGCCCCGGGTCCGCCGCCAGCCGCTCGTGGATGTAGGCGATCCGGCCGCCCAGGTAGCCGCCGCCGGCGTCCGGCCGGTTCACCTCGACCACCTCGGACCCGAGGGCCCGGATGATGTCGACGCTCAGCGCCGGGGTGTTGGGGTCGGTGACGCAGAGGAAGCGGTACCCCTTGGCGGCGGAGACCATCGCCAGCGCGATGCCGAGGCTGCCGGAGGAGGACTCGATGAGGCTGCACCCCGCGCGGACGATCCCGCGCCGTTCGGCGTCCTCGACCATGCTCAGCGCGGTCTTCAGCTTGATCGACCCGGCGGGATTGAGACCCTCGATCTTCAGATGGAGATCGATGTTCTCGGCGGCGCCGGCGAGATGCAGGAAGACATTGTCCTGGATCATCTCGTACGCGTTTTCATAGATCAATGCTCGTCAACCCCCAATCGGATAATTCAAGGCCGGTCGGTGAATTCGCCAGTCGCCCATTTCCCGCCGCTGCGGTCGGCCCGGTGAAAGGGTCGGCACGGGCAGCACGGTCAAAGCGTAGGAGCCGCCCCGACAGCGGGACAGGCAACTGCCCGGCAGCTTCCGACAGGCAGGAAAGTTGCCGTTCCGATTCCTTGTCGCAAACCGCGGGACCGTGCCGTACTTGGGTCATGATTCGGAGGAATTCCACGCTCGCGGCCGGCGGAGAGCTGACCCTCGGCCAGGAGGCGCTCTGGCTGATCCAGAATCTCGATCCCGACAGCGCCGCCTACAACGTCACCGCAGCCCTGAGCCTGGACTTCCCGGTGGACGCCGCCGTCCTGGAGTCGGCCGTCCGGGCGACGGTCTCGGGCCACCGCCTGCTCGACTCGGTGTTCCGCAGCGACGCCGTCGGCCGGATCCGCCGCCACCCGGGAGCCGCCGCACGGGCGGGGCACCTCCTGGAAGTGCACGAAACCGACCTCGAAGGGGACGAACTCCGGGACTTCGCACTGGAACTGGCGCGCCGTCCGTTCCGTCTCGACCGCGAACCGCCGGTCCGGGCCGCGCTGCTGCGCCCCCGCGGCGGCCCGGACGTCCTGCTGACCGGGGCCCACCACATCGTCGCGGACAACGTCTCCCAGCTGCTGGTCTGCCGCGAGATCCTCTCGCACTACGCGGCCCTCGCGGCGGGCGGCGAACACACCGGGCAGGACGACGGCGCCGCGTTCGAGGAGTTCGCGCGGCGCCAGCGCGGCTACCTGGGGTCGCCGCGGGCGGCCCGGGCCGAGCGGTACTGGCGGCGCGAGCTCGACGGCGTGGCAGGACACTCGGCGCTGCCCTCGGACCGGCCGAGGCCCGCCGTCTACCGGGCCGAGGGCGCGGAGACCGAACTCGTCCTGCCGCCCGACCTGGTGGCCGGGCTGGGCGAGGCGGTGGCCGCGCGCAACGTGACCGCGTTCGCGTTCCTGGTCTCGGTCTTCGAGGTCCTCCTCTACCGGTTCGGCGGGCAGACCGACTTCCTGCTCGGCTACCCGGTCACCCAGCGGCACGGCGAGGAACTGCGGGAGGCGATCGGGTACTTCGTCAACACCCTCCCGCTACGGGCCCGGATCGACCCCGACGCCTCCTTCGACGCCGTCCTGCGCGACACCGCCGCCGGGCTGTGGCGGGGCCTGATGCACCGCGACCACCCGTTCGCGCTGCTGCCCCGGATCGTCGACCTGCCGCGCGACCCCGGCCGGCCCGGGCTGGTCCCGGTCCTGTTCGTGCTCAACGAGCTCGCCGAGGCGGACCCGATCGCGGCCGCCCTGGAACCGGGCCGGTACGTCGAGCACGCCGGGCTCCGCGCCGCGGAGTACTACCTGCCGCAGCAGCAGGGCCAGTTCGAGCTCACCCTCCAGGTGACCCGGCGGGCCGCCACCGTGCAGGCGAAGCTCAAGTACAACACCTCCCTGTTCACCGAGCGCACCGCCCGGCAGCTGGCCGAGGACTACCTGGCCCTGTTGCGCTCGGCCGTCGCCGGCACCCTTCCGGCCACCCTGCGCGAGCTGCGCGGACGGCCCGAGGACCGGCAGCAGTCACCGACCCCCGGAAGCGAGAGTGGAACGATGAAGAGCACGAGCACCGGCACCGGACGTGCCGAACGCGTCGCACAGATCCGTGACGTCGCCGTCGCGGTGTTCTCCGTGGCACCCGAGGCGGTCGAGGCGGCCGGCTCCTTCGAGGCCGACCTGGGCGTCGACTCCCTGCTCGCCGTCGAGTTCACCGTCGAGCTGGAGAAGGCGTTCGGCGTCGCCCTCCACGTGAACGAGATCCCCGAGCTGATGGCCGGCCTGGACCGCGCCTACGAGGTGATCGCGGCGAAGGCCGGCTGGTAGGCCCGCCGCGGGCGGCCGCGGTCGCCGGCTCCCGGTGTCGCTCCGGACTCCCCGCGCCGATCTCCGGACTCCCCGCACCGGGACACCACCCGGCACCGCGCGGACCCTGCACCGCGCAGACCCTGCACCGCGCAGACCCTGCACCGCGCAGAGCCCGCACCGCACAGACCCTGCACCGCGCACACCACCCCGCATTCCGCACACCACCCCGCATCCCGCGCATTCCCAGAGGAGCGTGACTCTCACGATGGCAACCACGACCGCCGGCCACGAGCCCGGCGCACCGGGCCGGCTGGAGCAGCTGACCGAGGCCGGCTGGGTGCTGCCCACCGGGGTCCCCGGACTGCTCGGCCAGACCGCGAAGTTCGAGTCGGTGCTGAACCGGCTCCAGGCGGAGCTGACCGCCGTCGACCCCTCGGCGTCGACGGGCCCGGCCTGGTACCCGCCGGTCGTCCCGCGCGCGAACATCGACCGCGCCGAGTACGCCGAGAACTTCCCGCAGCTGCTCGGCACCGTGCACGCCCTGAAGGTCGGCGGGGCACCGGAGGGCCCGGCCGCCGCCCCGGCGCCCGCCGCGCGGGCGGAGACCGACGTGGTGCTGGCACCGGCCGTCTGCTACAGCGTCTACCCGCAGATCGCGGACGGCACGATCGAGGAGGCGCGCTTCTTCGACGCCGTCGGCCACTGCTACCGGCACGAGGCGACCAGTGAGTACGGCCGCTTCCGGGCCTTCCGGATGCGCGAGTTCGTCGTGGTCGCCGGCCAGGACGAGGCCTGGGAGTGGCGGGACGCCTGGATCGCCCGCTGCGAGGCGCTGTTCGCCCGGCTCGGCCTGAAGGTGTCCGTCCAGGCCGCCAGCGACCCGTTCTTCGGCCCCGGCGACCGGTTCATGCGCTCCAGCCAGCTCCAGCAGAACCTCAAGTACGAGTTCCACGCCCCGGTCCACGAGACCGACCCGGGGACCGCGATCGCCTCCGCCAACTGCCACAAGGAGCACCTGGGCGAGCGGTTCGCGATCGACTTCGCGGGGGAGGGCCCGGCGCACAGCTCCTGCATGGCCTTCGGGCTCGAACGCACCGTCTCCGCGCTGATCCACGCGCACGGCGACAACCTCGACGACTGGCCCGACTTCGGCTGAGCCGGCAGCGGACGGGGCCCGGTGGTTGCGGCGGCGTACCGCCGCAACCACCGGGCCCCGGTGCAGCATTCGGCCCCCGGAGGGGGCTCGCGGATTGGCGCACCCCGCGGCAGGCCCGGGAGGGAGGCGGGCGCGGCACGGACGCGGGTGCGGGTGCGGGATGGACGGCCGGGCCGGGAAGGGCGGCCGGGAAGGGCGGGGCGGGGAGCGGCGGAGCGGGCAGGGCGGGGAGCGAGACGGGTCGGCCCGGGGGAGACGGGCAGGCCGAGCCCGAACACGAGCACGAGCACGATGACGAGCACGATGACGAGCACGACGGGCAGGGGCCGGGTTCAGGCCCGTCCGCCGCGCTGCAGCACCTCGGCGACGAACGGGGCCAGCCGGTAGTGGTAGTGGTGGACCGGCTCGGGCAGCAGCAGTGAGGTGTCCAGCAGGTCCGAGACGAGGGTGAGCGGGTTCGGCGAGGTGCCGCGCCCCAGCCGGTCGTACTCGGCGGTGATCTCGTCGAGGACGAACCGGCGGGTGGGCAGGGCGGCGATCCGCTCCAGCAGGACCCGGTGGTCGTCGCTGAGCAGGTCGATGCTCCACCGGATGGAGTCGGTCACCGACCGCTGGTGGCGCAGCAGTGCGTGGTCGTTGGACCAGAGCATCTCCGGGGTGGGCCCGTACGACAGCATCAGGCGGATCGGGACGGCCCGCAGGCACTCGGCGGCGAACTCGATGTAGCGCGGCAGGCCGCCGAGCCGCCGGCAGAGCTCGGCGATCAGCGGGAGGTCCTTCTCCAGCTCCGCGGCGGCCCGGGAGCCCGTCCCGACGTGCCGCAGGAACAGCTCCACGGCGGGCGCCGCGGAGAGCGGCTCGCCGGGCGCCTGCTCCAGCGGGAGCGGCTGGATCTCCCGGTTGGCGCCCAGCCGTTCGGTGAGCCGGCGGCGCGCCGTGATCAGGATGTGCACGCCGGGGAAGGCGGTCTGGAGCTCCCGGGTGGCCGCCATGACGCCCGCCGGGATGTGCTCGGCGTTGTCCAGGACGAGCAGCGCACTGGTCTCCGCCTCGATCCCCGCCTCGATCCCCGCCGCGGCGCCCCCGCCCCCGCCCCCGCCCGCGGCGGGGGCGCCGGCCCGGCCCGTCGGGCGCCCCCGGCCCAGCTGCCGGCGCACCCGGGACAGGACCTCGGCGGTCCGTTCCTCCCCGGCGCGCTCGGCCGCGATGTCACCGAGTTCGACGACCTCCACGCCGTCCCGGAAGAAGTGGCTGATCTGGGCGGCCACGCTCAGCGCCATCCGGGTCTTGCCGACCCCGCCCGGGCCCAGGAACGTGGTCAGCCGGTTGGTGCGGACCGTGTTCGCGAGCTGCTGCTGCACCGACGGGCTGCCGACCGGGGCCGGGTTCGGCCCCGGCAGGCCCCGCCACCCGGCGTGGTCCTGGCTCTCGGTGCCCGTCCGCTGCTCGTCGGCCACGCCGAGCGCGTTCACCAGCAGGTCCACCGAGGAACGGCGCGGGTTCTGCACCCGGCCGAGTTCGAGGTTCCTGATGGTGCGCACGCTCAGGCCGGAGTACTCCGCGAGCTCCTCCTGGGTCCAGCCGCGCTGGATCCGCAGCGCCGCGATCAGCCGGGAGTCCCACGCCGGGAGCGGTCCGCCCAGCAGCGTGCGTTCGTGGGTGTATTCGAGTGTCATCGGTACCCCCGGGATTGAAGTTCGAACAGCTCGGCGTAGAGCCCGCCCCGGTCCATCAGCTCCCGGTGGCTGCCCTGTTCCCTGACCTTTCCGCCGTCGAGCACGATGATCAGGTCGGCCATGCCCACGGTGGAGAACCGGTGGGAGACCAGGAGGGTGACGGTGCTGCGCTGCCGGCCGGCCCGTGCGGCGGCGGCGAAGCGTTCGAACAGCGCGTTCTCGGTGTGCGCGTCCAGTGCGGCGGTCGGCTCGTCGAACACGGCGATCAGCGGTTCGGTCCGCATCAGCCCGCGCCCCAGCGCCAGCCGCTGCCACTGGCCGCCGGACAGCTCGGCCCCGCCGTCCCAGCGGGTGCCGAGCCGGGTGTCCAGCCCCTGCGGCAGGCCCTCGACGACGCCCGTGGCGTCGGCCCGCTCCAGTGCCGCGCCCACGGCCCGCCGGTCCTCGATCCGCGGCAGGTCGCCGACCCCGACCGTCTCCAGGACGGGGAACTCCAGCTTGGCGTAGTCCTGGAACGCGGCGGCGCACCTCTCCCGCCACTCGGCGGTGTCGCAGTCGGCCAGGTCGACGCCGTCGACCAGGATCCGCCCGGAGCCGGGCCGGTAGAAGCCGCAGAGCAGCTTGATCAGCGTCGTCTTGCCCGCGCCGTTGTCCCCGACCACGGCGACCACCGCGCCCGGCGGCAGCCGCAGGCTGACACCGTCGAGCACGCCGCGGCCCTGCTCCGAACCGGGGTAGGCGAAGCCGACGTCCTGCAGCTCGATGCCGCGGCTCAGAGTGGCCGGCAGCGGGGCGGGCTCGGCGGGCGAACGCCGCTCACCGGCCACGTAGTCCTGCAGCCAGACCAGGCGCTGGCCGACCCGGAGCACCACCAGGAAGTAGGTGCCGTACCGCACGGCCGTGCCGACGGTGGCGCTCAGCTGGGCGGCCAGGCCGAGCACCAGCACGACGTCACCGGCCGAGGCGTGGCCGCGCACCGCGAGCACCAGGGCCAGCGAGATGGCGCCGATGTACCCGGCCGCGGAGATCAGCGCGTCCAGCGACTGCAGGCCGGCGCCCTTCCAGCTGGCCCGGTTGCGTTCGCCGACGACGGCGCCCGACGTCCGGTGGTGGCGCGAACCCAGCAGGCCCGTCAGGCCGTAGACGCGCAGCTCGCCCGCCGCGCTCGTGGAGGTGCCCAGCTCGAACAGGTGGGCCCGCAGCCGCTCGCGCTCGCTGGTCGCCTCCTGCGCCCGCACCGTCAGGTCGCGGCTCCGCTTGCCCAGCCAGAACGACACCACGGTGAGCACGGGGAGGCAGAGCAGCAGCGGGTCCACGCCCGCCAGCAGGATCGCGGTGACGGTCAGCGTCGCCCCGACCCGCAGCACCCCGGCCGTCGCGTTCACCATGCCGGACAGCTGGAACTGCTGCTCCCTGATCCGCTGCACCTGGTCGAGGTACTCGGGGTACTCGTAGTGGGTCAGGCCCTCCGCCCCGCCGATCAGCCGCATCAGCCGCCGGCTGGCGACGGCCGTGGCGCGCTCCTGGACGGTGAAGAGGCAGTGCACGTAGTAGAAGACCGAGGTGAGGGCGGCGGCGACGGTGATGCCGAGCATCACGGCCGCGCCGAGGCCCAGCCGCACGTCCTCGGAGACCGCCGCGTCGACGATCATCTTGGCGCCGAGGCCGCCGATCGGCACCGAGATCTCGAACACGATGCCGGTGAGGAACTGCATCGCCGCGTGCCACGGGGCCGCGCCGAACCCGATCCGCATCAGCTCCCGGAACGCCTGGAATGACTTACGCATGTCCCGCCTCCGCTGCGGTCCGGAGTTCGATGCCCGCCGCCCCGCCCGCTTCGGGGCCGGGGTCGGTTCCGGGTTGGCTGTCGGCTTCGGCGTCGGCGTCGACGTCGGTTTCGGTGAAGCGGGCCGCCTGGATGTCGAACATCGCCGCGTAGCGGCCGCGCCGGGCCAGGAGCTCGTCGTGGGTGCCGTCCTCGGCCACGACGCCGTCGTCGAGGACGATGATCCGCTCGGCGCACCGGACGGTGGAGAAGCGGTGCGAGATCAGGATCGTGGTCAGCCCGGCGGTGAGTTCGAGGAAGCGCTCGTAGATCTCCGCCTCCGCCCGGACGTCGAGCGCCGCGGTCGGCTCGTCCAGGATCAGCACGCGGGCGCCGGCGTCGACGGCGAACATGGCCCGGGCCAGGGCGATCCGCTGCCACTGCCCGCCGGAGAGGTCGGTGCCCCCGGTGTACTCGGGCGAGAGCACGGTGTCCCAGCCGTTCGGGAGCCCCTCGATCAGGGCGAGCGCGCCCGCGCGGTCCGCGGCCTCGCGCAGCCGGTCCCGGTCGCCGGCGTACTGCGGCGCGCCCATGCCGACGTTCTCCGCCGCCGTCAGGTGGTAGCGGGCGTAGTCCTGGAACAGCACGCCGATCCGGCTGCGCCACACCGCGGTGTCCAGGTCCGTCAGCTCCTGCCCGTCGACCCGGATGCTCCCGCCGGTCGGCGAGTGCAGGCCGCAGAGCAGCTTGACCAGCGAACTCTTCCCGGCGCCGTTGTCGCCCACGATGGCCAGCGAACGGCCGGCGGCGATGTCGAGGTCGACGCCGCGCAGCGCCTCCCGCTCCGTGCCGGGGTAGCGGAACCGGACGCCGGAGAAGCTGATCCGGTCGGCGGGGAACGCGGCGGGCAGCTCGGCGCGCCGCGGCTCCGCCGGGCCGGCGGGGCCGGAGAGCCGCTCGTCCAGGCCCAGGACCTGGGGGACGGCGGCGCCCGCGAACGACAGGTAGGCGTTGTTGTCGTCGAACGCCGTGTAGTTGTTGGCCAGCGCCAGCGCCTGGGTGAAGACGGCGACGCTGCCGAGGCCGATGTGGTGGTGCACCGCGGCCCAGGCCAGCACGCCGTACGAGAGCAGGTTGACGAGCGCGATCGTGCCGGTGGCGCCGAGCACCACGCGCAGGCGCGGCCTGCGCTCGCGCCAGACCGGCTCGGTCGCCTGCTGCCAGGCCTGGGCGAACCGTTCGACCAGCCAGTCCAGCAGGCCCCAGAGCCGGACCTCCTTGGCCGCGGGCCGGGTGAGCACGAGGTCCCGCAGGTACTCGGCCTGGCGCAGCAGGGCGCTGCGGCCGAAGCCGACCCGGCCGACCCGGAAGTACTCGCGCTGCATGAAGTGCACGACCAGCGGCCAGGTCACCAGCCACATCAGGCCCACCCACCACTGGAAGGCCAGCAGCGCGACCGCCGCGGCCACGGCGCGCAGCCAGGCCGGCAGCACCACCACGAGGGCGGCCACCGCCTGGCTCGGCCGGTCGGTCTCGGCCATCCCGAGGCCGCGGACGACCCGCAGGGTGTCCAGGACGTGCGGGTCGGTCAGGTGGGCGGTCCCCTCCGGCCGCCCGACGGCCGCCATGACGCGCTGCTGGAGCTCCCGGTCGACCTCGCGCCCGAGGGTCTCGCCGAGCGCCGTCAGCAGCGGGGCGAGGGTCTGCTGGATCAGCACCAGCCCGCCGGAGACGGCCAGGAGGACGAAGGTGTGGTGCCCGGCGGGGGAGGAGAGGCCCGCGTCGAGGGTCGCGCCGATCGAGCCGATGAGCAGACCCGTCACCACGGCGACCGCCACCGGGAGCACCGCGGCCACCAGCACGCCGAACGCCCCCAGCACCGCCTTGGTCCGGTTGACCCGGGGCAGCAGGCGCAGGAGGTTGAGGATCCCGTGCAGGGTCGGCGAGAGCCTGGGCCTTCGTTTCAGGGGGATGCGCAGGAGGGCCATGGGGTGAGCACTCTTCCTGTCTGTCGACGGTCGCGTGGCTGGCGGTGGAGCCGGTTCAGGGAGGTCGAACAGGTGGCCCGGCCCGGGTGCCTCGTCGGGACGGGCGCGGCGGGTCGGGGCGGGTCGCGGTGGGTCGCGGTGGGTCGGGTCGGGGTCGGGTCGGCCAGGTCGCGACGGGACTGCGGGGGCACTGCGGAGGTGCGTCGGGTACTTGCGGGTGTGACGGGTACGACGGATGTGCCTGATGTGCCGGATGTGCCGGATGCGACGGATCCGCCGGGCCGCCGGGACGTGCCGGTGCGGCGCCCCGGGCGGCCGTCAGGGAGACCGCCGGGGTGCCGTGCCGGCCGGGTACCGCCCCCCGGGCCCGGCCGGTGGTGCGACCGGTGGTGCGCCCGGGGAGCGGCACCGGCGTTTCCGTCGGCGGTCCCGAACCTAGGAACGCCTGATTCGGAGGCGGTATGGGAGCGGTATGGAACGGCTATTCGCCGTGGTCGGGGGCGTCCCCGCGGTGGGCGGGCGCCGGTGCGGTGCGGTGCGGGCGGCGCGGTTCGGTGCGGGCCGTGCTCCGTCCGGCGGCGTCCCGTTCCGCGCCGTCCCGTTCCGCACCGTTCCGCCCCGGACCGCGCCGGTACCGGGCCCCCGGCCGTGCCCGGCGGGAGCCCGGTACCGGCCGGGCGTCGGGGCCGTCAGGTCAGCACGGGCCCGTTGTCGGGGCGGAACCGGCGGCTGCGGCGGTGGTCCAGGTGGACGAAGACCCGGTGCAGCCAGCGGTCGTTGCCGTCGTAGCGGGGTGAGAACGCGACCCGGCCGTGGACGACCAGCCGGTTGTCCACGAAGATCATGTCCCCGGGGCGGAGCACGACGTCGGACCGGACCTCGACCAGCGCCTCGCGCAGCTGCGCCAGGGACTTCTCGGCGCGTTCGTCCAGCGCCCGGGTGGCGTGGAAGTCGACGCAGATGTCCGGGTCCTCCGGCGCGCCGCCGAGCACGGGGTGCGGGCTGGAGAGCCCCGCCTCGTGGAAGGACGGCGGCGCCTCGGTCATGAAGCGCGCCTCCCGCAGGACTGCCCGGGCCTCCTCGTCGAGCAGCGGCAGGGCGTGCCGGATCGAGGCGACCTGGGTGCCGACCTGGTCCTCGTGCGCGGGACGCAGGCACAACAGCCCGACGTAGTCGGGGCGGTGGGGATGGAAGGCGTTCTCGGTGTGGAACTCCAGCTGCACCGATCCGCCGTTGCTCTGGGAGTCCGCGAGCGTCGGCACCGGGACGACGTTCTGGACGAGTGCGCCGAACTTCTCGTCGCGGTAGGCGATGACCGTCCCGAGCTCGCTGCCGAGCAGCACCGCCAGGGCGGCCGGGAGCGTGGTCCGGCGCTCCACCGAGTCCGGGACGGTCGGGGTGGGCGGCAGCCGGTCCGGAGCCAGCGGAAGGTTGCTGATCGTCAAGGTGCCCGCGGTTCCGGCATCGTGACGGAACGTGCGGACCGTCCGGCTGATCCGGTCGGGCAGCCGGCAGCTCTCCGCGCGGGCCGCGGCCTGCCAGCCGGGGTCGTCGACGAGGCCCGGGCCGGTCTGCGCCAGCCGGCCCGCCAGCGCCTCCAGTTCGGCCCGCTCGCCGGCGGTGAGTTCGAGTACGGAGGTGTCTCCGCGGTGGTCGGTATTGGTGCTCGCCATGGTTGAGGTCACGCTGGTTCTCCTCGTCGGAATACCCTTGAGGCGACCGGGGCCTGTCCTCTCGGATGAGAGTCGCCGCGGAATGCACAATCGCCGTGCGGCGACCGATGGCGATTCTTTCCGGCACGTCGCACCGGCTCCAGGCAGCCGACCGGCAATTGGGGGCGGGTAACTTGCCTGCCCGATGCCTGTCCTGGAGCGGGCGCGGAAAGCAGGCTTTCCGGCAAGCTCGATCCAGGAGACGGAGCCTTGCCGTGCAGCCGAACTTTCGGACCCGAATACCTCCGCCCCCACCGGCGGACGCCCGCCGCGCCGGCCGCGCTCCCGGTGCCGCGGCCCCGCTCGGCTGCCACGCCGTCGAGCGCCTGCTGTGCGAGCTGTGGAGCGCGCACTTCGGGCGCGCGGTCTCGCCGTACGACGACTTCTTCGACCTGGGCGGCGACTCGCTGGCGATCACCGCGATCGTCGCCGCCGCCCGGGAACGCGGCCTCCAGGTCCGGAGTTCGGCGGCGCTGCGCCACCCGACGCCCGCCCGGCTGGCCGAGCACCTGACCCTCGGCGGCGCCGCGCCGCGCGGCACTCCGGCCGTCCTGCCGCAGGCCCTCGTCCTCGGCCCGGAGGCGGCGGACGCCGTGTCCGCCTCCGCCTGGACCGCGGCGGACGCCCGGCCGGAGCCGATCGTCGCCGCGGGCGGCTGGCCGGCGGCGGACACCGGCGTGGACGCCGAGCCGGCTCCGGGTACCGCCCCGGCCGCCGAGCCGGTGCCGGACGCCGTGGACGACCCGGCCGGGCCGCTGTTCGTCGTGCACTCGGACCGCCATGCGGCCGCCGAGCGCGCGGCGGTCGCCCAGTGGACCGGCGGCCGCGCCGCCCACGGCTACGCCCTCCCGGGCGCCCGCGGCCCGGTCCCGCCGTTCGGGAGCGTCGGGGAGGTCGCGGAACGGCTGCTCGCGGACCTCCGCGGACGACGACCCGACGGCCCCTACCGGCTGGCCGGCTTCGGCCACGGCGCGGTGGTCGCCTTCGACCTGGCCCGGAGGCTGCGCGCGCTGGGCGCCGAGGTGGCGCTGCTGGCCCTGGTCGGCCCGCCCGTCGGCGCGCCGCCCGCGGGCCGGTCCGTCGGCGAGCCGCCCGCCGGTCCGGACGAGCCCCCGACCGCCCTCGACGACCTGCTCGGCCGTCGGCTGGCCCTGCTCGCCGGCCGGTTCGGGCTCACCGGTGACGAGAGCCTCGCCGAGATCCACGACCGGACCGCCGAGGCGGGCTGGTACGACGACGAGGTCCGGCCCGCGGACCTCCCCCGGCTCCAACTCGCCTGGGCCCGGCTCGACCTGGCCGTCCGGGCCTACGCGTACGAGCCGTACGGCGGTCCGGCGGTCCTGTTCCTGGACGGCACGGAGCCGCATCCGGCCGAACGCGCGTGGGCGGACGCGGCCGAGCCGCCGGGCGTCCACCGGCTCGACCACGGGCTCGAATCCCCCCTGGCCGTCATCCGCGACCCGCAGGTGGCCGAGACGATGAGGAAGGCACTCGACGTATGAACGGCGGTACCACCAGTGCAGCGGCCGCCCGGGTGATCGCCCGGCTGAGGCCCCCGGAGCGGCCCGCGCTGCGGATCATCTGCTTCCCGCACGTCGGCGCCGGCGCCGCCGCGTTCAAACCCTGGCTCGACCACCTGCCGCCGGAGGCCGACCTGTGCGCGGTCCGGCCGCCCGGCCGCGAGAACCGGGTGCGGGAGGCCCTGCTCACCGACGGGCACGCCCTGCTCGACGAACTCGTGCCGCAGCTCACGCCGTTGCTCGACCTGCCGTACGCGGTGGTCGGCCACTGCTCCGGCAGCGTGCCGGCCACCGAACTGGTGCGCCGGCTGGCCGCCGTGGGCGCGCCCGCGCCGGCCGAGCTGGTGGTCTCCTCCGCGGAGGGGCCGCGGGTGCGGACGGTCGAGGACCCGCCGCTGCACCGGCTGCCGCGCGCCGAACTGCTGGCCCGCGTCGTCAAGTACGGCGGAATGGCCGAACAGGTCCTGGGCGACCAGGACCTGATGGCCATGTTCGAGCGCATCCTCCGGGCCGACTACCAGCTCGTCGAGACCCTGGAGTACACCCAGGGACCGCCGCTGGACCTGCCCGTCACCGTCGTCGGCGGCCGCCGCGACGAGTTCGTGGACGCGCTGTCGATGGCCGCCTGGAGCAGCGAGACGAGCGGCGAGTTCACCCTGCACCTGCTGGACGCGGGCCACTACATCCTGAACGACGCGGGCCCGCTGATCGGGCGGATCGCCCGGCGGCTGCTGGAACGGGAGGACACGGCGTGAGCGCCGGATACGTCAGGCTGCCCAACGCGTGGCGCGCGGACCGGGGCGAGGCGACGGCCCACCGGGCCGAGGTCCGCTACGACGACCTGGCCGCCGCCCTGGACGAGCTCGCCGCCGCGGCGGGCGCCGGTCCGACGGCCGTGATGGTCGCGGCCCACGTGAAGGTCCTCGGCACCCTCGTCGAGGAGGCCGAATTCAGCACGGACGTGCTCTGGAGCGGCGCCGACACGGGGGAGCACGGTTCCGCGGAGCACGGTCCGGGGGAGCAGGGCACCGGGGCGCACGGCCCCGAGGTGCGCAGCCTCACCGTGCGGCCCGGCGCCGCGCGGACCTGGCGGGACCTGGTCGGACTGGCCGCGGCCGCCGTCCGCGCCCTGCCGCCGGCCGTCGCGCCGAAGGACGGCACCGCGCCGCTCACCGACCACGTGCTGTTCGCCGCCGACGCGGCGGACCTCGGCAAGCCGGACGAGCCGGACGGCCCGGCCCACGGCCACGGGCTGCGGGTCGGCGTCGACGGCCGGACCCTGGTCCTGCGCGCCGACGGCCACCTGTCCGCCGCCGACCTGGACCGGCTGGCCGTGATGTACCGCCGGGTCCTGGAGGCGATGGCCGCGGCACCGGAGGGCGACGCGGTGGCCGCCGTCCTGCCGGACGGCGAACGGCACGCCGTACTGCGCCGCTGGGCGCTCGGCCGGAGCGTCCCGCGCGAACCCGTCGGCGTCCTCGGGCTCTTCCGTCGGCAGGCGGCCCGGACGCCCGACGCGCCCGCCGTCCGGGCCGACGGGCGGACGCTCGGCTACCGCGAACTCGACCTGCGCTCCAACCGGGTGGCCCGCCGCCTGCTCGACCGCGGCGTGCGGCCGGGGACCCTCGTCGGCGTCTGCCTCCGGCACGGGGCCGACCTGCTGCCGACCCTCCTCGGGGTGTGGAAGACCGGTGCGGCCTACCTGCCGCTCGACCCGGACCTGCCCGCCCAGCGGCTGCGCGCGATGGTCGCCGCCGCCGGCTGCCCGCTGGTGGTCACCCGTTCCGAGCACCGCCCGCTGTTCGCCCCCGCGGACCCCGCCGGGAGCGGCGCCGAGGGTACCGCCGCACCTGACGGCGGCCCGGGCGGCGTGCTCGACGACGGCGCGTTCGTCCTGCTGGACCGGGAGCACGCGGTGATCGACGCGCTGCCGTCGGACCTCGTCGACGTCCCCTCCGGCCCGGCCGACCTCGCGTACGTCATCTACACCTCCGGCTCCACCGGCGCGCCCAAGGGCGTCATGGTGCACCACGCGGGCCTCGCCAACTACGTGCTCTGGACGGCCCTGGAGTACGCCGCCCGGGGCACCGGCGGCTCGCCGCACTTCAGCTCGATCGGCTTCGACCTGGGCGTCCCGAGCCTCTACACGCCGCTGGTCGTCGGACAGCGGGTGGACCTGCTGCCCGACCCGCTCGACCCGGCCGACCTCGGCGCGCTCCTGGTCGACGGCGCGCCCTACAGCTTCATCAAGATGACGCCGGGCCACCTGAACCTGCTGAGCACCGACCTCGAACCCGAGGAGGCGCACGGCCTGGCCGGGCTGGTGATCGCCGCCGGAGACGCGTTCCCGACCGAACTCGCCCGGCGCTGGCAGGAGTTGGCCGGTCCGGGTGGGACCCCGGTGGCCACCGAGTACGGCCCGACCGAGATCACCGTCGGCAACTCCGGCCAGGTCACCACCGAGCTGCCGGCCGACGGCCTGGTCCCGCTCGGCCGGCCGATCCCCAACACCACGATGTACGTCCTCGACGACCGGCTCGAACCCGTCCCCGAGGGCGTGCCCGGCGAGGTCTACGTCGGCGGCGCCGGGGTGGCCCGCGGGTACCTGGGGGCCCCCGCGCTCACCGCGGAGCGCTTCGTGCCCGACCCCTACGGGCCGCCGGGCTCGCGCCTGTACCGCACCGGCGACCGGGGCCGCTGGCGCCGGGGCGAACTGGAGTTCCTCGGCCGCACCGACCACCAGGTGAAGATCCGCGGGTACCGGGTGGAACCGGGCGAGATCCGCGCCGTGCTGCAGCGCCGTCCGGAGATCGGCGAGGCCGTGGTGATCGCCGTCCCCGGACCCTCCGGGGCCCAGCGGCTGGCCGCGTTCCTCGTCCCCGCCGAGGGCGCCGGTGACGGCACCCCCGGCGGCGTCGGCGGCGTCGACGTCGCCCGGGTCCGGGCCGACCTGGCCGGGGACCTGCCCGCGTACATGGTGCCCGCCGAGTTCCGGGTCGTCGGCGAGATCCCGCTGACCGCCAACGGCAAGGTCGACACCCGCGCGCTGCAGGCAGGCCTCTGACCCGCGCGGCGTCGCGCCGCCCACCGGCCCGCGACCCGCCACCCCACGTACCCGAAAGCACTCAGGAAAGCAGGATCCGGTGAGCGACACGGCTGCGGACAGGACGTACCAAGTAGTGGTCAACCAGGAGGAGCAGTACTCGATCTGGGACGCGGACCGCGAACCGCCGGAGGGCTGGCGGGCCGCCGGCTTCACCGGGGACCGCCGGCAGTGCCTGGCCCACATCACCGCGGTCTGGACGGACCTGCGTCCGCTCAGCGTCCGCGGCGGGCGGCCCGCCGCGCAGAGCGAGGCGAGGTAGCCGATGAACCGCCTGCTGCCGGAGCTCTTCCTGGACCGCGCCCGGGAACACCCCGACGCCCCCGCGGTCCTCGGCGGGACCGGGGAGCTCTCCTACCGCGAGCTGGAGCACACGGCCCGGCGGGTCGCCGGCGCCCTCGCCGGGCTCGGCGCCGGACCCGAGTCGGTCGTCGCCGTGCTGATGGCCCCCGGGCCGCAGCTGGTGGGGACGCTGCTCGGCGTCTGGCTGGCCGGCGCCTGCTACCTGCCGCTCGACCCCTTCGCCCCGCCCGCCCGGCTGCGCCGGGTGGTCGAGGCGGCCGGGGCCCGCCTCACGGTCGTCGACCGGACCTGGGCCGCCCGGGGCGCGGAGCTCGCCCCGGCGACCACCGCCCACCCGGTGGACGACCTGCTCGCCGCCGGGGACCCGGACACCCCGGCGGTGCCCGCCACCGGGCTGCGGGCCGCCTACGTGATCTTCACCTCCGGCTCCACCGGCGCGCCCAAGGGCGTCGTCGTCGACCACGCGGGCATCGCCAACCGGGTCCGGTGGGGCGTCCGGGCCCTGGGCCTCGGCGCGGACGACCGCGTCCTGCAGAAGACCCCGCTCACCTTCGACGCGGCCGGCTGGGAGATCTTCGGCCCGCTGGTCTGCGGCGCCCCGGTGACCTTCGGCCGCCCCGACGCGGGGCGCGACGCCGCCGAACTCGTCGCCTCGATCCGCGAACAGCGGGCCACCGTGGTGCAGGTCGTCCCCACGATGCTGCGCCTGCTGGCCGCCGAGCCCGGTCTGGCCTCCTGCACGACCCTGCGGACCGTCTGCTCGGCGGGCGAGCCGCTGCACGCGGAGCTCTGCCGGCGCGTGCTCGACCAGGTCGACGTGGAGATCTGGAACACCTACGGGCCCACCGAGTGCTCCATCGACGCCCTGGCGCAGCGCTTCGACCGCGCGCAGCTCACCGGGGCCGTCCCGATCGGCGAGCCGATCGACAACGCCCGGGTGCTCCTCCTCCCGCCCGGGGACGGTGACGGGGGCGGATCCGCTGACGGTGCCGCTGCCGGTTCCGGTGCCGCCGACGGCGTCGGTGCCCGTGACGGTGCGGCGAGTGCCGGTGGCGAGCCGCTGTACGAGCTCTACCTGTGCGGCCCCGGCGTCGCCCGCGGCTACCACGGCGACCCGGCCCGCACCGCCGAACGCTTCCTGCCGGACGCCGCCGGCCCGCCCGGCGCCCGGATGTTCCGCACCGGCGACCTGGTCCGCCGCCGCCCCGACGGCGCGCTGGAGTTCGCCGGCCGGGCCGACGACCAGGTCAAGGTCAACGGCGTCCGGATCGAGCCCGGCGAGGTCGAG
The DNA here is from genome assembly GCF_036013975.1 of Kitasatospora sp. NBC_00458. NCBI lineage: Bacteria > Bacillati > Actinomycetota > Actinomycetes > Kitasatosporales > Streptomycetaceae > Kitasatospora > Kitasatospora sp. NBC_00458. The sequence goes on along the minus strand of NZ_CP107904.1, from coordinate 1,380,346 downwards.
GCGGCACTGGAGAGCCACCCCGACGTGGTCGAGGCCGCCGTCCGGGCGGTCGACGGACCCGACGGCACCCGGCGCCTCGTCGCCTGGGTGGTCACCTCGCGGACCGGCACGGCCGGCGACCTCGCCGCCCACCTGCGCGACCGGCTGCCCCCCGCCCTCGTCCCGGCCCTGATCACCGAGACCGACGCCCTGCCGCGCACCAGCAGTGGCAAGACCGACCGGTCCCGGCTGCCCGAACCCGACTGGTCACGGGCCCCGCGCCCGGCCGCCCCGGCCCCGGAGCCGCACACCGCCGAGGAGCGGATCGTGCTCGCGGCCTGGCGGCAGCTGCTCGACACCGACGGGATCGGCCTCGACGACGACTTCTTCCGCCTCGGCGGCCACTCGCTGATGCTCACCCGGCTCGCCGCCGTACTCACCCGCGACTCCGGGCTGGACGTGCAGCTGCGCGACCTGCACTACGCGTCGACCGCGCGGCAGCAGGCCGAACTGCTGTCCCGGGCCTCCGCCGCACAGCCGGTGGAGGCGCTGCCGCCCGGCGCCCGGTTGCCGCTCTCGCACGCGCAGGAACGTTTCTGGGTCCTCGACCGGATGGCCCCCCGGAGCCGCGAGTACCTCCTCCCGGTCCTCGTCTGGCTGCCCGCCGAAGTACCCGCCGACCTGGTCGAGGACGCACTCGCCCGCCTGGTGGACCGGCACGAGGTACTGCGCACCCGCTACGTGATGGACGGCCTGGGCCTGGCCGCCGTCGTCGAGCCCGCGGCCACCGCCGCGGTCAAGCTGCGCACCGTCGAGACGACTCCCGACCGGGTCGCCGAGCTCGTCGCCGAACAGCTCGGCGAGGGCTTCGACCTGGCCGCCGCACCGCTGTTCCGGGCCGCCCTGCTGCGCGACGGCGGGCCGGAGCAACTGCTGCTGCTGGTCTGCCACCACATCATCGGCGACGGCTGGTCCTCCCGGCTGCTGGAACAGGAACTGCGCGAGACCGTCGCGGCCCTCGGCGAGGGCCGCGAACCGGCCCTGCCGGAGCCGCCGCTGCGCTACGTCGACGCCGCCGCCTGGCTCAGGGGGCAGCTGACGGACGACCTGCTGGAGGAGCAACTCGCCTACTGGCGCGAGACCCTGGCCGACCTGCCCGCACTGGAGCTCCCGAGCGCCCGCGAGCGCGCGGAGCAGCGCCGCATCGACGGCTCGGGCGTGGTCGTCGACCTGCCGGCGCCGTCCGTCGAGGCCCTGCTCGCGCTCGGCCGCCGGAACGGGGCGACCCCGTACGTGGTGTTCCTGACGCTCTGGACGATCGCCCTCGCGCGAACCGCCGACCAGTGGGACTTCGGGACCGGCTCCCCGCACGCCGGGCGGGTGCGCCCCGAACTGCACGGACTGGTCGGCCTCTTCCTCAACACCGTGGTCCTGCGGCCCGGGCTCACCCCGGACCTGCCCTTCGAGGAGGCGCTGGCCGTCGTCGAGGAGACCTGCCGGGAGGCCTTCGCCCGGCACGCGGCGCCGTTCGAGGCCGTCGCCGACGCCGTCGCCCCGACCCGCGAACTCTCCCGCACCCCGCTGTTCCAGAACCTCCTCGCCCTCACCGGCGACGCGGAGATCGGGCAGGTGCCGCGCGGCCGGGACCTCGAACTCCTCGGCCGGGCCTGGACGGTGTCCCGCACGGACCTCGCGCTCACGCTCTGGCCGTACCCCGACGGGAGCTACGGGGGAGCCCTGGAGTACTCCTCCGCGCTCTACGACGAGGCAGTGGCGGCCGACCTCGCCGGGCGGCTGCGCAACCTGGCCGAGCGGTTCGCCGCCGACCCGGGGGCCGAGATCGGCGCACCCGGCCTGGACGAACCGGACGCGACGGACGCGACGGACGCGACGGTGGCGACCGGAACGACTGAAACGACCGGCACGGCTGACACGACCGGCACGGCCGACACGACCGAGACAATCGAGACAACCGACACGACGGAGAGCACGGGGATGACGGAGTCGGCAGGGGCGACGGTGGTACCCGGGGCGACGGCAGCCGCAGCCGCACCCGGAGCGGGCGCGGACACCGCGGCCGACAGGCTGGAGAGGGTCCTCGGCTTCGTCCGCGACCTGCTGGAACTGCCGGAGGCCGGGCCCGACGACGACTTCATGACCCACGGCGGCAACTCGCTGCTCGCCGCCCGCCTGCTCTGGAACGTCCAGACCGCCTTCGGCGTGGAGGTGTCCATGCGCGCCTTCTTCGACCGGCCGACGGCGACCGACCTCGCCGGGGAGGTCGAGGTACTCCTGCGGGAGTCCGCCGGCACCCCCGACCAGCACGCCGAATCGAACGGGAAGGACGTGTGATGGCGGCCGCACCGTCACCGGCACGGCCGACGGTCGAGCGGGCCGACCGCAGCCACCCGCTGCCGCTCTCCTCCGGCCAGCAGCAGATGTGGCTGCTGCACCAGCTCGCCCCCACCAGCCGCGCCTACCTGATGACCTGGACGCTCCGGCTCACCGGGCCACTCGACACCGAGGCGCTGCGCCGCGCCTGGGAGCGCCTGGTGACCCGCCACGAGATCCTCCGGACCCGCTACCAGCAGATCGACGACGAGCCCCACCAGATCGTCGACCCGCCCGGGCCGTTCGCCCTGCGCGTCGTCGACCTCGCCGAGGAGCCGACCGAGGACCTCGTCGAGGATCCGGTCGAGGACCTCACCGACGGCCCGGCCGCGTCCGCGGCCGCGTCCGCGGCCGCGTACCCGGCCGCGGACCGCGAGGAGCGCGCTCGGCAGATCGCCGAGTGGGAACGGCGCCGGCCCTTCGACCTGACCCGGCACCAGCCGGTCCGCGTCACCCTGATCGCGCTCGGTCCGGACGTCCACCTGATGGTCGTCAACATCCACCACATCGCCGCCGACGAGGACTCCTACCAGGTGATCGTGGCGGAGCTGGCGGCGCTCTACGGGGAGGAGAGCGCCGGGACGCCCGCCGGCCTCGACGAACCACCCGTCCAGTACGCCGACTTCGCGGCGCGGGAGCGGGCCAGGACCACCGACGCCGCGCTCCGCACGCACCTGACGTACTGGCGGGACACCCTCAAGGACGTCCGCGACCTGCCGCTCCCGCTGGACCGGCCGCGTCCGGCCCGCGCCGACCGGCGCGGCGGCCTGGTCGAGCTGACGGTCGCGCCGGCGACCGCCGCCGGCGTCCGCGCCCTCGCCTCGGCCGGCCGGGCCACCCCCTTCATGGTGCTGCTGGCGGCCTACCACGTGATGCTCGCCCGGCTGACCGGCAGCGACGACGTCGCGGTGGGCCTCCCGGTCTCGACCCGGACGCCTGACCTGGACGGGCTCCTCGGGTACACCGTCAACACGGTCGTCGTCCGCACGCGGCACACCGCCGGGCAGAACTTCACGGACGTGGTCGCCCGGATCAGGGAGGGCGTCCTCGACGCCTTCGACCACCGGTTCGTGCCGTTCAAGCGGGTCGTCGACGAGGTGAACCCGGCCCGCGGCCTCGACGGCAACCCGCTGTTCCAGGCCGCCTTCGACATGGAGGCGGCCGGTGAGGACGGCGGCTTCCGGCTGCCCGGCCTGACGGTCGAGCGGACCGGCTCCGGCGTCGCGCCCGACGCCAAGTTCGACCTGAACATGCACGTCGCCGCCACCGACGACGGACGCTTCGTCGTCCGGCTGGAGTACGCCGCGGCGGTGCTCGACGAGGCCACCGTCCAGGGCTGGGCGGCGGCCTGGGAGCCGCTGCTCGACGCCCTGGTGCGCGACCCGCTGGCGCCGCTGCCGGCCCCCGGCGGGTCGTCCGCGCGGCCCGGGGTCCAGCCCGCCGCGGAGCCGGCGGCGGTGGCCCCCGGCCCGGGTACCACCGGGCCGACCCCGGGCGGCGCCCGCTCCACGGCCGCGCTCACCGAGACGCTGCACCGGATCTGGGCCGAGGTCCTGGAGCTCGACGCCGTCGGACCGCAGGACAACTTCTTCGACGTCGGCGGGGACTCGCTGCGCGCCGTCGCCCTCTCCGGCCGGCTCCGCGCGGAGGGCCTGGAGGTGTCGGCCACCGACATCTTCGCCTACCAGAGCATCGAGGAACTGGCCGAGTGGTGCGCGGAGCAGACCGCCGGCACCGGGCCGGACCAGCCCGTCCCGCTCGCCCCCTTCGCCCAGCTGTCCCCCGCGGACCGCGCCGCCCTGCCGTCCGGCACGGTGGACGCCTACCCGCTCACCGCGACCCAGCTCGGCATGCTCATCGAGCTGCGCGCCCGGCCCGACGTCAACACCTACCAGGACACCACCTCCTACCTGGTCCGCGACGAGGAGTCGCTCGACCACGCCGCCCTCCAGCAGGCCGCCCAACTGGTCGTCGACCGGCACGAGGTGCTGCGGACCGGCTTCGACCTGAACCGCTACTCGGTGCCGCTCCAACTCGTCCACCGCACCGCCCGGATCGACGTCGGCGTCACCGACCACGGCGTCCTCGGCCCGGGCGGCTGGCGGCCCGCCCTGGAGGAGTACGCGGCCGGCGAGCGCCGCAACCCGATGGACACCGCCGCCGCACCCCTGATCCGCGTCCACGGCCACCGCGCCGAGGACGCCAAGGAGTGGTGGATCACCATCACGGAGTGCCACCCCATCCTGGAGGGCTTCAGCTTCCACACGATGCTGATGGAGATCCTCACCGGCTACTACGAGCTGCGCGCGGGCCGCACCCCCGCCGAGCCCGAGCCGGTGCCCTTCCGGTACGCGGACCACGTCGCCGCCGAGGCGGCGGCCCGCGAGTCGGAGGAGCACCGCGCCTACTGGCGCGGCGTCGTCGAGGGCCGGACCGGCACCGCCGTACCGACCGCCTGGCAGGGCGACCGGGCGCTCGCCCGCGAGCGGTACCAGCACATGCTGGACTTCCGCGACCTGGAGGACGACCTGCGGCGACTCGCGAGCGAGACCGGCACCTCCATGAAGGCGGTGCTGCTGGCCGCCCACATGAAGGTGATGAGCGCGGTCGCGGCGACCGAGGACTTCTACACCGGGCTGGTCTGCGACACGCGGCCCGAGGTCCTGGGCGCCGACCGGGTCCTCGGCATGTACCTCAACACGCTGCCGTTCGCGATGCCCACCGGGGCGCGCACCTGGGGCGGACTGGTCAAGGCGGTCTACGACGGCCTCACCGGGCTCTGGCCGCACCGGGTCTTCCCGATGCAGGTCATCCAGCAGGAGTTCGGCCCCGGCGGCCGGCTGCTGGACGTCTTCTTCAACTACCTGGACTTCCGCCAGGTCGACAAGAGCCTGATCGACGAGGACGCGACGTACAACGACAACGACAACGAGTTCGCGCTGCACGTCTTCACCATCTCGGGGATCCTCAAGCTCAACACGACCAGCCACCGGCTCAGCCGGGCCGCCGCCGTCCGGCTCACCGCCCTCTACCGGGCGGTCCTGGAGCGGATGGCCCTCGGCCCGGAGGGCGACGCCCGGGCGGACTGCCTGCCGGCCCGGGAACGGGAGAGCCTGCGGGTCCTGGACCTGCGGGTTCCGGAGTGGCCTGCGCCGGACCAGTTCGCTCCGGACCAGCTTGCTCCGGACCAGCTTGCTCCGGACCGCACGACGGACCCGGCCGACGGCCTCACGAAGGGCCTGACGAAGGGCCTCGTGAAGGACCGGACGGACAACCGGCCGGAGACCGTCACCGAGGCCTTCGCCCGGGTCCTCGCCGCGCACCCTGACGACCCCGCGCTCCGGCACGGAGACCGGGTGACCGACTACCGGCAGCTCGACGCCCGGGCCGAGGAGATCGCCCGGGGCCTGCGCGACCGCGGCGCCGGCCCGGGCTCACTGGTCGCGGTCGCCCCCGAACGCGGCCCCGACACGGTCGCCGCCGTCCTCGCCGTCTGGCGCCTCGGCGCCTGCTTCGGCCTCGCACCGGACGCCTCCGGCGGTCCCGACCTGCCCGCCCTGCCGGTCCTGCCGGTCCTCGCCCAGCCCGCGGTGATCACCGGGGACACCGCCTGCGTCCTGCCCGGCACCCCCGGAGCCCCCGGCGCGGCCGTGACGCACCACGCCCTCGCCCGCGCCCTGCACCGCGTCCGGACCGAACTCGACGCGCGCGGCGCCGGATCCGGCCGGGGCTCCTCCTGGCTCTGCGCCGCGCCGCCGGTGACCTCCGCCGGGCTGGTCGAAGTGCTCGCCGCGCTCACCTCCGGCGCCTGCGCCGTCCTCACCACCGCCCCGCTGCCCGAGTCGGTCCCCGAGATGCGGGACCACATCGAGGGCGGGCGGGTGACGCACCTGTGGACGACCCCGCTGGTCGCGGAGCGCGTCCTCGACCCCGCCCCGCAGCCGGTCACCGTGCTCCTCGGCGGCGACGTCCACGCCGGTCCGGCCCCGGCCGCCGGCCTGCGCTCCCGGGCCAGGGTGATCGACGTCCTCGGCGCCGACGGACTGGTCGGCCCGGTCGCCTTCGACGGCAGGCCCGCTCACGGCCTGGCCCTGCGGATCGCCGACGACCGGTTGCGCCGGCTGCCGGTCGGCGTGGTCGGCGAGCTCTGCGTCGACGACCCGGACGCCCCCGGCAGCCGGCCCCACCGGACCGGCCGGCTGGCCCGGCTCGGCCGCAGCGGGCGGCTGGAGCCGCTCGGCCCGGTCGGAAGCCCGCACCGGACCGGCGAACTGCTCGGACTCCACCCGTCGGTACGGGACTGCCGGGTACTGGTCCGCCAGGACCCGGCGCAGTCCGCGCCGCGCCTTCTCGGCTACGTGCGCACCGCGACCGAGGAGTTCACGCCGGACGAGGTCCGCCGGGCGCTCGCCGAACGCAGGCTGCCGCGCCACCTCATCCCGGACGCCCTGGTGGTGGTCGACGAGTGGCCGCTGACCGCGTCCGGCACGGTCGACGAGGACCGCCTGCCCGAGCCGACCGCCACGCCGACCGCCGACGGGACGGACGAACTGCCGTGGGACGACGGCTTCGAGGGCCTCCTGCGCGACGTCCTCACCGCCGCCTCCTTCGAGGGCGAGCTCGAACCGGACGTCCCCCTCGCCGACGCCGGGCTGAACTCGATGGCCACCGTCGGCCTGATGGTCGCCGTCGAGCAGCTCTACGACATCGTCTTCCCCGACGACTTCCAGGTCGTCGACATGTTCCGCACCCCCAGGATGCTCTGGGAGGCGATCAACGACCTCCGTGCGGACGGCATCTGAGATATCGCCATATCCCGCGCCGGGGCCGGCGCCGACACCACGTCGGCGCCGGCCCCGGGCACGGGACACGGGTCGGCTCCTTCCGTGGGCCGGATCGGGATCAGAGGATCTCCAGCAACGGCGAGGTCATGAACGGGTCCAGCCTCGCCGCGACGAACAGCGCGGCGAAAGCCACGTCGGTCTCCTCCGGGGCGGTGAAGCTCCACCTCGCCCCGTCGAACCTGATGCGAGGGGTGCCGCCCCCGTCCACGACGACGAGCCCCGGCCAGGCCGGACGGGCCCTGCGAAGTGTCTCGCCGGCCGACAGCGTCACGTGTCGTCTGCTCGGCCTCAGAGGCCGCGATCCGCACAACCGGCCGGACTGGCCTAGCAGTTCGAGACCGAGGCCACGACGGATCCGACCGCGGGCGGGGTATCCCGGGCTGCTCATGCCGTCGACGGAGAGGACGTCCGACCCGTCGAGTGAGAACGTCCAGCGTTCCAGGTACCCGCCGAAGGGCGTCAGGTCTCCGGAGTGCCGACGATGGATCCGGACCGCACCGAGCGGAGTGTCGACCTCTGCGGAAGCCTGTCGGGTCTTCACCGGATTGAGCCAGTCCCTCGGCCGTCCGGAGTGGTGCAGCTCCATTGCCATCCCCCTGTCTTCTGCCGTGCGGCATCGTCTTCCCCGACGCCTCCATGTCGTCGAGGGTTCCGGCCTACACCTCCTCGTTCCTCAGCTGCCCGTCCGCCGGGACGGAACGGCGGACGTCCGCGCCTTCTCCAGTTCGGCCACGAGCTGCTCGACTCGCAGGTTCGTCTCGGCTCCCCACCCGTAGCCGGCCAGAACCGGCAGCTGGTCGGTCCTGCCCGAGGCAAGGACCAGCTCGGGGACGTCGGAGGAGAACAGCGTCCCCGAGACGACGGCGGACCGCACTTCCCGGACCTCGGACCATGTGTAGGAACGCGAGTTGAGCAACCCGGAGTACTTCACCCCGGCATCCCCGAAGGAGACGCCGTACATCGGGGCACGGATCGTCAGCACCAGCCCCGGGACCCCGGCGAGGACGATGGGGATGAGTTCGTCGACCCTGGTGGCGGAAGCCGCCACGGAGACGGCGATCAGCAGGCACACCAGTCCGATCAGGAGGTAGGCGAGTGCCCACGGAGTACGCCGCTTCCGCATGTTCCGTCCTCGTCGTCCAGGCCGGTTCCTCCGGTGGATCGGCCTCCACCGGTCAGTCAATCCCGAGAGTCGAACGGTTGGAAAGACGCCGAAGACTCCGTCCTCCAACCGGCGGCCGTCCTGAATTCCACACCGTCACTTCGCCCGGTCCGGCGCCGGAATGGAGTCGACGATACGGTCCACCGCGCGGTTCCGCCTCCAGAAGGGGAACCGGGGCAGCCGGTGAAGTGCGTCGAGGCTGGCCGCTAATTCGGGCGAACCCAGATGGGCCCGTCTGCCGGTGCTCTCAAGGCGACGAATGAGCCGGCGCAGAGCCGCCGGGCTCCATCGACCCGCGGATCGGTCCGGCACGGCGAACTTCCACGTCCGCGGCGGGCCTTGCACCGGCCGCACACGGATCCAGGACTCCGTGGTCCCGGGGGCACGATAGGTGAGGCCGCCACCGACGGTAAGGAGGAACATGACGATGTTCAGTGCCGAGGACTTGAAACCGATTTCCCGGATATCCATTTCGATCCACCCTATCTCCTCCCAGCTAAAACCCTCTCCCGCGCTACTATGAATGCCATTCGGGTCGAATATGAGCGAATTTCCGACCTGGTCACGGAGGTCGAGGCATGCGAAGTCCGCCTCGCATCGAAGCGGACCGTAAGCCGAGGTCATCTACACTCCTCTCGAATTCGGCCAGGCAGAACTCCCAAGCCGGCGTCACCGGTCAGGCGGAGAGATCCCGGTACTTCCTTCCTCGCTGGGCCGAGGCGTCGCGGTGTTCCCTGAGCCCGTGTTCCAGCATCGAGGTCGCCCGGTCGACCCGACGGTTCCGCTCACCGAAACCGGCCAAGGCCTGGAAGTGCAGTTCCCCGCCGGAGGACAGCCTGAGCCCGGGGCAGTGGGAGCTGAAGAGCGCGCCCGGGACCACGCCCGTCTCCACGGCCTCCACCTCGTCCCAGCGGACCCGGCTCGTTCTGACCATGCCGTGGTACACGACCCCCTCCCGCGTGTGAACCGAGAGAACACTCAGAGTGCGGCCACGGAAGCGGACTTCCGTGGCCGCACCCAGTTGAATTCACATCAGGTCACTTCGATCGATGTCTACCAGTTCAGGTCCTTCCGCCCGGTTCGTGGCGGAGAACGAGGTCTGCCACCGCATCTATCCGAGGCGGAAGGCGGTAGGGCGCGCCCGAGCGACCGACGACCGCTCCCGCCGATCACGACCGCTCGGCCGCTTGCCAGCTACTGAGGCACGTCCCTAGCCACTTTCACCGTCGTCCGACTTGCGCTTCAAAGTCGACTTCAACAGCGGAGCGAAAGTTACCGCAACGATCACCGCCGGAATCACCAGAAGGAGTTGAGATTTCTCTGCCAGAGGTGCAAAAATAAGAGCCAAAAGAACATAAGCGACAATCAGTCCATACAGTGACTTCCGCCTCATCAGTGCCACGATGATCTGAAAGAAAGTCATCGACCTGTCCTTCCTGAGGGGTCGGACGCCCGCTCCGAATCGCACGGGCGTCCGACCGGATTTCACTATAGGCGCCAGAAGCGGAGCCTGACGGGCTTCCTCACGAGAGTTGTGAAGGAGCCCTGAAGCCTCACCGATGCCGATGAGCGCAGCATCACCCGTCCGGCGTGCATGCCCCCGAGATTGTTACCGATACCAGTCAGAGCGGCCTGAACGTATCCCGTTGTGCTTCGCTTCTCGGTCCCGATCCGGTAGTTCGCCACACCTGCTGAAGCGCCGATTCCCGCCGCAATGGCATAGCCGGCGATCGCGCCACCGCAGATGCCAGCCGTCGCCGCTACGCACGCCGCGCCGGCTACGACAGCTACTCCCGTCACTCCGACCTGGGCGATTCCCCGCCAGTGCTTCTGTACTTGGTTGCCGGCGCTGCAAGCCCAGCCAAACCCCTTCCAGCACTTACGGCCGTCGAGGTCGTACTGTCCCACTGGGTCGCCGTAGACGTAGTCGTAGGCGTTGGCGTTGCCGCCGGGGACGGGGTCGACGGAGAGGAAGCGGCCGGTGGCCGGGTTGTAGAGGCGGACGCCCATGAGGACGATGCCGTCCTGGGCTTCGGTGGAGCGTTGCTTGGCGCCGGGCCAGCCGTAGCGGGTGGCCGCCTGGCCTGCGGCCGGGTTGCCGTACTCGTCGGCGTCGAGGAGGACGGGGGCGGTCAGGGCCGGGTCCGTGACGAGCACCACCGAGCCGAAGAGGTCGGTGAGTTGGAGCTCGACGGTCCCGGTGTTGGTGACGGTCGCGGACAGGTCTTCGTCGGCGCCCGGGATGTTGCGGGTCCAGGTGCCGGTGGTGGTGGTCGTGGTCGACGAGTGGCCGCTGACCGCGTCCGGCACGGTCGACGAGGACCTCCTGTGCGACGTCCTCACCGCCGCCTCCTTCGAGGGCGAGCTCGAACCGGACGTCCCCCCTCGCCGACGCCGGGCTGAACTCGATGGCCACCGTCGGCCTGATGGTCGCGGTCGAGCAGCTCTACGACATCGTCTTCCCCGACGACTTCCAGGTCGTCGAGAGTTCCGGCCCGCACCTCCTCGTTCCTCACACGCCTGTCTGCCGGGACGGAACGGGGGACGTCCGCACCTTCTCCATTCGGCCACGAGCTGCTCGACTCGCCGGTTCGGCTCGGCTCCCTGTCTCCGGTGATGACGATGGGGATGAGGTCGTCGACCCTGGTGGCGGAAGCCGCCACGGAGACGGCGATCAGCAGGCACACCAGTCCGATCAGGAGGTAGGCGAGTGCCCACGGAGTACGCCTCTTCTGGTGACGTCGTTGCGGTTGCCGCCGGTCAGCGACACCGCGAGCGGGATGCCCCGGCCGTCGACGAGGACGTGGTGCTTGCTGCCCGGTCGCGCGCGGTCGACCGGGCCGGGTCCGCTTTGGGGACCGGCCGAGAGGCCCGGACATGGGTGGAGTCGATCACCGCCCTGGACCAGTCGAGCTGTCCGGCGGACCGGAGCCTTCGCAGCAGCACCAGGTGGAGCCGGTCCCACACGCCGACCTCGTTCCAGGTCGCGAGCCTCTGCCAGCAGGTCATGCCCGAGCCGAAGCCGAGCTCCTGCAGCAGATACTCCCACTGGATGCCGGCGTGCAGCACGAACAGGACGCCCTGCAGACAGCGCCGGTCGTTCACCGGACGCGGCCCCGGCGACCGCTCCGGCCACTCCGGCAACAGGGGCTCGATCCGGGCCCACAGGTCGTCGCCCACGATCCACGGCTTGTTGCTCACACCATCACGAACGGACGAATCGTCACATCGGTCACGCCCCACCAGCAACGATCAGCAAGATCCTGTTACCAGTTCTACGGAGGGCGAGTTCGGTGTTGCCTTGCATGGCCTCACTGCGGGTGCCCCGAAATGAATTCCTGGTCGGACTAACTTCGAATCGGCTCACAGTGAGGAAGCTCGGATCAATCCATACCGGGGCCGCCTCGGCGCCCGGCAAGCAGTTCGGTCATCACTCCTATGCTTCGTAGGACTCGCCGATTCTCCTCGCCGTACCCGGCGAGCATCAGCAGCTCGACCTTCTTCCCTGAGGCCAGGTCGAGGACAGGGAAATAGGAGGCAGCCAAGGCGCCCCCAACGATCCCCTTCTCCACGTTCGCCACCTCCTCCCACCGCACTCGCCTCGTGGCGAAGAGGCCGTGGTAGATCACGCTCTCAGAGGATACGACAGTACGACAGAATGGAACCCGAAACGTCAACCAGACTCCTGGGGTGCCAATCAAGACTAATGAGACATAGTCGGCAGATTCGGACATTGCCATCAGTCCGCCCGTGGCAGTGGCCAGCGCAACGAACCCGATGAGAAAGTGCACACACATCCAAGGGCTACGAAAGCTCTGCCTGGCCCTCCTCGGAACCGCCACAACCATCACACCTTTCAGGTCTCGCTTATTGGATCTCGAACAGGGCCGCGGCCGTGGGGAATCCGAGTCACGTATTCCCCACGGCCGCATAAAATCGACAGCCTGACTGTTCCGCTACATCACGAGCGGTGTTCTACCAGTTGAGGTCCTTCCGTCCGTGGCCAAGGGCGTGGACAACGCCGGGCATCGCCTGCGCCATTGTGGCCATCCAGGGCGTAACACTGCTGAGGTTCCAGGCCGACAACGGGTTTGGTACACGCTCACCGGATTTGGTTACTTCGGTCCTGGCCTTAAAGAAGCTGGGAGCGTCGCCGCGTTCCCTCCAACGTGAGAGCTTCCCGCCGTGCTGGCCCCACCTGAAGGCTGTGCCAATCCCGAAGGTGGCACCCGTGAAGAGGGTATCCATTGCGTTCTGCTTCAAGCTGGACCTGAATCCCTGATTCTGAACTCGTTGCGTTACACGAACCCCAAGCGCAACACCCGTGGCGACCGCGCATGAGGCCCACCCGACTGCTGGGATGAGGCAGCCGGTCGTCGCTGCCACGGTTGCGATCGTTCCCCGGTTCTTCCAGGCCCAGTTCACGGCCTTCTTGACCCAGCTCTTCCGTCCGTCGAGGTCGTAGCGGTTGATCGGGTCGGCGTAGTTGTACTCGTAGGCGTTGGCGCTGCCTCCCGGGACCGGGTCGGTGGAGAGGAAGCGGCCGGTGGCCGGGTTGTAGAGGCGGACGCCCATGAGGACGACGCCGTCCTGGGCCTCGGCGGAGCGTTGCTTGGCGCCGAGCCAGCCGTAGCGGGTGGCCGCCTGGCCTGCGGCCGGGTTGCCGTACTCGTCGGCGTCGAGGAGGACGGGGGCGGTCAGGGCCGGGTCGGTGACGAGGACCACCGAGCCGAAGAGGTCGGTGAGTTGGAGCTTGACGGTCCCGGTGTTGGTGACGGTCGCGGACAGGTCTCCGTCGGTGCCCGGGATGTTGCGGGTCCAGGCGCCGGCGTTCTCGGTGGTCCAGCGCGGGCTGTCGCTGGCGCCGCCGTAGTGGTTGAGCTTGGTGGCGGTGGTGGACCAGGTGCCGTTGGGCTGCTTGGTGGCGGTGGTACTGCCGTTGAGGCGGCCGGCGGGGTCGAGGGTCCACGTCTGCTTCGTGGTCGCGGTCTCCTGGGAGGCGACCAGGTCGTCGACCCGGTAGCCGAGGACCGTGCCGGTCGGCGTGGTGAGCGTGCGGCCGAACGCGTCGTAGGTGTAGCCCGCGTCGGTGGCCCGGTCGGCGCTGTCGTAGGTGGACGCGGTGGTGGTGGCGCCGGCGGTGGTGCAGGTGCCGTCACCGGCCGGACCGGAGACCGTCTTCGCGGTGCGGTTGTAGTGGGCGTCGTAGGAGTAGGTGCGGGTGGTGCAGCCGGCGGCGACCGTGGAGTGCTCGGCCTTGGTCAGGCGGCCGAGGCGGTCGTAGCCGTAGGACTTGAGGCCGTTGGTGCTGGTGTCCTTCGTCACCTGGCCCTGGGTGGAGAGTTCCTCGTTCTGTGCCCAGACGACCTTGCCGTCGGAGGTGCGGGTGTAGGTGCGGGCGACGGCCTTGCCGGAGGCGTTCAGGGTGTCCTTGCGGACGATGCCGCCGGGGTAGGCCTGCTCGACGAGCTGGCCGTCGGGGCTGTACTTCGCCGTGAACTCGCCCGCCTTGCTGTCGTTCACGGAGGTGAGCAGGCCACGGGGTTCCTTGGTGCGGTCGTAGGTGTAGGTGGTGGTGCCGGTGGGGTCGGTGGACTTGACCGGCTTGCCGAACCTGTCGTACTCGGTGGTGGTCACGGCGCCGTCGGCGTCGGTGTAGGAGATGGTCCGGCCGAGGACGTCGCTGACCGTGGTGACCGACTTGCCGGCTGCCGTGGTCTTCACGGCCGCGCCCGTCGCCGGGTCGTACTCGGTGACGGCCTTCGGCACAGTCTGGCCCTCGTCGCCGGTGGCCTCGGTGGAGACGGTCCGGTCGATCGCGTCGTAGGCGTTCACCGTCCGACGGGTCTTGCCCGCGTTGGTCTCGACGACCTCCTCGGGCTTTCCGCTGCGCGAGTACCGGGTGATCTGCTTGACCGGGAGGGTGGTCGGCATCCGGGCCGCGTCGGCGCCGGTCACGGCCGCGCCGGGGCCGGTCGTGCACGCCTGCCCGGCCCACTCGGGGCGGTTGGCGCAGGCCGCGTCGGCGGCGTTCGCACCGGACGTGTAGTACGCCGACTTCACGGTGGAGGCGTCCACGCTGTCGGAGCCGGGGACCCGGACCTCCTCGGTGCGGCCCTGGGCGTCGTAGCGGGTGCTGGTGGTGAGCTTGGCGCCGAGCGCGTCGGTGGTGACCGAGGTGGGCTTCTTCAACGTCCAGCCGGAGGTGCCGCCGATCGGGGTGCCGTAGCCGGTCCTGGTGACCCGCACCTCGGCGTCGTCGGCGTAGCCGTCGATGCGGGCGCCGTCGGTGGCGGTGGTGACCAGGTGGTAGGCCTGGCCGTCGGGCTTCCCTTCGTCGTAGGTGGTGGTGTTGTGGTCCCGCGCCACTACGGAAGTACCGGCCGGGAGGGTGGGGTTGACGGTGGCCTTGGTCAGGGTGACGGTGTCCAGGCCGGCGTGGTAGCGCTCGCCCTGGGTGCCCGCGTTGGTGCCGGTGACCGTGACCTTCAACTGGTGGTCGCCGCGCGCCAGGCGGACCGTCTGGCCCACCGTGTACGGGGCGGTCGAGCCGGCCGTGTTGGCGTCGAAGGTGTCGATCGGCTGGCCGAGGTTCTGGCCGTCGATCGCGAACTGGACGATGCCGTGGTCGTTGAAGCGGGTCAGCTGGCCGGACAGGAGGTAGTCGCCCTCCTCGGTCACGCTGACGCGCATGGTGTCGGACGCCCCGGCCTGGGTGCCGGCCAGGCTGAGCTGCGCTCCGCCGGACCAGACCAGGGCGTTGTTGTCGTTGATCACCCGCACCGGCGCGGTCGCGCCGAGCTGCGGCAGCTTCTCCGCCTCCCAGCTGACCGTCACGGGGTGGGTCTGGCCGGCGACCTGCTCGGTGAGTGAGGCGCGGTAGGCCGGGCCGAGGGTCTCGGTCACGTCCAGGCCGTCCGCGGTGTAGACGGTGCGCGAGTCGAGCAGCCGGGCACGGTCGGCGGAGCCGGTCGGGAGGTTCAGTTCGGCCGCGTACCGGGCGGCGTCCGGGTGGGTGCCCAGGGCGATCGAGCGGTTGGTGGCCTCCAGGGTGCGCACCACATGACCGTAACGGTCGTACTCCTTGGTGTCGATGTCACCTCCCGAAGTGACGGACGGGCTCGCGGTGTTGACCTCCTGACCGGAGGCGTTCAGATAGGACACGGTCGCCGGCCTGTAGCCGTCCGGGCCGGGCTTGGCCGCCGTGGCGGTGGTGGTGCCGGGGTCGTCCTCCGGGCCGAACACGGCGGTGGCGTCGGTGGGCGCGTCGGTCTGCGCCCATGCGGCCACGTCCGCGCCGCCCAGGTCATACGGGCCGCCCGTACCGCGGGTGAGCGGGACCTCGTAGACGACGCTGGTCGCCGTCTCGCCGCTGACCTGGTCCTTGCTGCCCTGGGTCAGGGCGGCGCGGCGGACCTTCAGCAGGCGTCCCGGGTCCTGGTCGGTGGCGGCCTTCCCGTAGTCGAGGTTCCACGGCAGTTGGCCGGCCGGGGTGATCCGGGTGACCCGGCCCGCCTCGTCGTAGCCGTACGCGGTCTTCAGCGGCTGGGCCGGGCGCGGGTCCCAGGTCTCGGTGAGGCGGCCCTTGTCGTCGTAGGCGTAGCGTGCGACCTCGACGGCCTCCTCCTTGGAGGTGGCCGGGTTCCACGACCAGACCTTGACGGCCTTGACGCGGTCGAGGAAGTCGCCGGGGGCGGTCGCCGTGGCCGTGGTGGCCTTGGCGTAGTCGTACTCCATGACCTCGCAGCCGCGCGGCAGCGGGGTCACGGTGCAGCGGTTGGTGTCGTCGACGCCTGGCTCGACCGGCGGGATGACGCGCTTGACCAGGGATCGGCCGTCGGTGGTGTCGTACTGGTAGCGGGTGGCCGAGGCGGCGCCCGGGCCGGTCTCGCTCACCACCTGGTAGATGTTCGACCCCGCCTGGCGGGCGAAAATGGTCTTGGTCCCGTCCAGCTCGGACAGCTCGTAGACGGTGCCGGCGGTCTGCACGTCCCAGACCTGGTTCGGACCGGCCCAGCACACCCAGACCGAGGCACCCAGGTTGGTGTCCAGGCACTTGCCCGAGTGCCGGTTGGCGACCAGGCCGTCGGTGCGGACCTCCCACTGCTGGTTGACACCCGCGTTGCAGCCCCACAGGACCAGCTGCGTGCCGTTGTCGATCTGCCCCCACGGGTTGTCCAGGCAGTAGCCGAGCAGGCGCAGCGTCAGGTCGTCGCCGCGGGTCCACTGCTGGTTGGCGCCGCCGGTGCAGGGCGCCTGCTGCAGTGTGACGCCGTTTCCGGCCGTGCCGTTCGGGGCCTCCAGGCACTGGCCGGAGGAGTTCAGTACCAGGGCGCCGGAGGCTGCGGGGACGGCCTTGAGCGTGAGTGACTCGGCGCCGGGCTCCGGGAACAGGGTGCCGTCGGTGCCCTTGGCGAAGGTGAGTGAGGTGTCGTCGTTGCCCTTGATCTCGACGAGGTCGGACTGCGGGAAGGACAGCGAGCGGTAGTCGGAGCCGGTGCCGGCGTCGGGGCCGCCGGCCCACTGCGGGCCGAACGGCGCGACGATCTCCTTCAGCGACAGGTCGTCGAAGAACACCTCCTTCTCCGGCGCGGTGAAGCCGTTGATGAGGCGGAACCAGGCCTCGGTGGCGTCCTTGGGGACGGTCATGTCGACGGTCAGCTGCTGCCAGCCGTCCGTGAACGACGCCTTCGGGGACAGCACTTCGCCGTAGCCGGCCGAGGTGCGGTGGACGCCCTGCAGGCGCAGACCGATGTCGGCGCGGTCGGGGTTGAGACCGGTCGTGCCGGGGACGTGGATCCAGCCGGTCAGGCGGTAGGTGCGGCCCGGCTTCATGCCCTGGGCGAGGGTGTACTCCGGGCCGATCGCCGCGAAGGAGCTGGGGTTGCCGACGGGCTTGAGCAGCAGTGAGTCGGTGGAGCTGTCGTGGCCGCGGGCGGTCGAGCGGCTGAGGCCGGCCGGGCCGGCGGTGAAGCCCGCCGTGTCGGTGCCCACCTGTCGCTGGTTGAGCGTCAGGCGCTCGCCCTGCGGCTGCCAGCCGCGGTCCGTGCCCCGCGAGGAGGCGGTCCGGCCCACCGACATGCCGAACTCGGTGGTGTCGGTCGTGCTGGTGGAGTAGTCGCCGGTGAGCAGGTTCACGGAGCCGGGGCCCGCCCGCGTGCTCGCGGCGCCGTCGGCGTTGCGGTCGACGGTGATGGTGTTCCAGGCGGTCGCGTAGCCGTTGCCCGAACCGTCCTCGGGGAAGAGGAGAGCGCGGATCTGGACGACGCCGCCGACGTTGCCCAGGGTGTCGAGGACGTTCCAGTCGGCGTGCGGGCCGAGGTCCGCCAGGCGCGGCTTGTCCTCGGTGACGGCCGTGTTGTCGGCCTTGGCGAGGTTGACCCGGGGCACCGCGTACTCGGTGGCGCCGGGGCCGCGACGGTACTGGTAGACCACCCGTTTGAACTGCGACTGCGCGTCGACCGACAGCTTGACGCGCTTGGCGGACTGGGTGCCGTTGGTCGGCGACGTCAGGCCGGCCTGGCCGACGTGGAAGACGTACTCGGTGGCCGGGGAGAGGTTGCCCGCCCGGTCCTTGGTCTGCACGCTCAGCACGCGCCGGCCCTCGGTGGCCGGCGTGATGCCGGTTGTGAGGCCCGCGGTGGCGTTGACGGTGACCGGCGTGCCGCCGTCCAGCGTGTAGACGTACGCGGCCAGGTCGGCGGTCCCGGCGGGCGGCGTGAAGGTGAACGATCCGGCCGCGTTGGCCGCGCCGTGCCAGAGCCCGTCCGACGGGTAGTCCGCCGAGGTGACGACCGGCGCGCCGGGGGCCGTGGTGTCGGCCACGAGGCTGGTGCCCGTCCACGCCGAGGCGGAGGTGGCGTCCGACACCCGCGCCCACACCGCGTACGGCACTCCTTCGTCCAGCTTCGCCACCCCGAGGTCGGCCGGGGTGACCTGCAGGTAGGTGTTGGCCGGGACCTGCCGGTAGATGCTGTTGACGAAGCCGCCGTTCCGCCAGAGGTCGACGTTCACGCCGACCGTGCCGTTGTCGGCGTCGTCGGCGCGGACCAGGAAGCGCGGCGTGGTGGAGCTGGTGTACCGCGGCTCGCCGGGCTGGGACGGCTGGATCTCCACACCGGCGGGGGCGGACGGCACGGTGTTGTAGGTGATCGACAGGAAGGGCGGGGTGTCGCTCTCGGAGGAGCCGAACCGCTTCCAGGACAGCGGGCTGTTCTCGTCGGCCGCCTTCAGGCCTATGCCGTACTCGGCGAAGCCGTTCCCGGCGAAGTAGCGGATCATCCCCGTGACGTCGGCCTTGGCCCATGCGGAGCCGTCCTCGGCCGTGCAGTGGTGCTTGTCCCACGGGTCGATGTCGTAGGTGTCGTACGAGCGCACCCACATCTGCCCCCACTGGGGCTGGTTGTTCCAGCGGGCCCACGGGCCGGCGCCGCCCGCGTTCCACACCTCCCACTGCTTGGGCACGCAGGAGGAGGAGTGGTGGTTGAAGAGGTTCAGCGTGGCGCCGATGATCTGCTTCCCGTTGAACCCGCCGCCCGGGACCGTCAGGAACGAACGCGCCTTCACCGAGCCGTCGTAACTGCCGACCTTGAGCTCGTCCGCGGAGGAGACGTCCCCGGCCTCGTCCGTCTGGACGTAGGTGTCGAAGGTGCCGAAGACGTCCACCGGCGGGTCGATGGTCACCGGGTACTGCGTCCTGGCGTCGGCCAGGAACGCCGCGTCCGGGGTGAGCACCAGCTCGGTGTCCGCCCCCGTGCCGCGCACCTGCATCGTCACCGGGGCTCGGTGCAGGTGCTCCATCGAGGCCGCGTCGACCGCGGCGTCCCACATCACCGGCGCCGGGATCCGCACGGTCGGCTTGCCGGTCGCCTTGTCCAGCAACTGGACGGAGCCGTCCGGCTGCGCCGCGACCGTCAGCCCGGTGGCGTCCAGCGGGATCGTGATCGTCCCGGCCTGCGCCACCGCCGAGCGGTCCTTCACGATCACGGACTGCTCGAACCCGGTCCGGGTCGCCTGCACGACGAGGTCGACACCCGGACGGGCATCGACATACGTGGCCTTCCTGCCCTCCAGCTTCGGCTGCGGCAGCCTGCCCAGCCAGCCGAGGGACAGCTTCCGGTCGCCGGAGCCGAAGCTCGCGAGCGGGCGCTCGGGGAGCGGGGCGGCCGCCGGCGCGGCTCCGGCCGGGGGCTGCTCACCTCCGGCGGGGGCGGACGGCGGAACCGCGCCCGGCAGGCTGTCGCCCACCGCCACCCCGGCCTCGCCGCCGTCCAGGACCAGCCCTCCGGGGTGCGCTTTCGGCGTCACCTTGCCGTCCGCTGTGCGGACGAGCGAGGTGTCCACCGGGACCCAGTCCTTGCCGGACTTCATCCGGACCTGGCCGGTCGACCGCTCGGAGGTGAGGGTTCCGTCCGGGTTCGCCCACAGTGTGGTGAACTCGCTGCGGGCTCCGGTGACTTCGACGCGCTGCCCCTGCAGTCGCGCCGACAGCAGGGCCGAGGCCTCGTCGATCGCCCCGGTGGCCGGGCCGGCCACCGGCTGCGGAGCCGGGGCCGCACCGGCGGCCGGGGCGACCGCGACGGCCTCCAGTGCCACACCGCTCGGCACCAGCAGGCCAAGTGTCAGGAGCGCGGATATGCAGCGCCTTCCGGACCAGGGCATGACTCCGCCCGCCCTCGCGGACGAGGCGGATAGTCGCCGTAACATTCGAATTCCAATCGAGAGATATTCGCCGGTCGGCAGGATCGCTCTGACCTGACGGGAAATCTCTCACCCCGGAAAGTTCGCAGGAAGCCCACGATGTTTCGTTTTTATAACGAAGCCCTGGATTCCGCTTAGGATCTACGCAGACCAATCATCGCGGGCGAATGCACTCACCGCTGCAGAGAGCGGCCCCTATGCCGTGAACGGCTCGTACTCCCGATGTCCGATAATTCAGACATCGGGATGCAGGGTTGGATGCGCCTCGGGTCCGGCTTATTTGACATGCCATTGGCAAATGCTGTGTCGTGGGTGCGGTGGTGGAATTCATTGTTCCGGATCGAACTCATGGAATGGGTCAAGATGTGTGGATGCTGATTCATCGTCGACGGATATGCATCTTCCTGCACCGTCCTCCTGTGGGAGTGAATTCCCGATTTGTGGTGGCGAGGCGGGAAATTTCTCCACCCGGAGAGTAGGGGAACCCCGGGATCCGCTTCCAGGGGAACGGAAACGGAAACGGAAACGGAAACGGAAACGCGGACGCGGCCCGGCGGGGGCCGGGCCGCGTCGCTGGTGGGCCGGGTTACGGGAGCGGGTCGACGACGATCTCGATCGCCGTCGCGGCGGCCAGGGCGTTGGCCGCGGCCTCCTCCCGGTCGGCGCCGTACGCCACGATCTCGCCGACCCGGGAGCCCGAGGCGGTCAGCGGGGGCACCGTCCCGCCGGGCTCGACGGACACCCAGGTGTACTCGACCCCGGGGGAGGACTGGGCGGCGTCGACGCCGCGGACTTCGCGGACCACGCCGGGGGCCGCGTCCAGGAAGCGGACCGCCGCTCCCCGGACCGGGGCCGCGGCCATCTCCGGCGCCTTCCCCTCCAGCACGTCGAGGTAGCCGCGGAACAGGTCGCTGCCGTAGGCGAGTCCGATCAGGAACGGGATGTAGCCGCCGGGGAGCCGGGCGGCGCATTCGAGGAGGTGGGGCTCGCCGTCGCGGATGATCCACTCGGCGTGCAGGATGCCGGTGCGGAAGCCGGTCGCGGCGACCAGCGCGTGCACGGCCGGCTCCGCCGCCGCCCCGGCGGGGGCCGGCACGATGTGGCCCCGCTCGACGGGGTGCGGGCCGGGGTAGAGCTGGGTCTCGGTGGTGTTGAGGAACACGACGCGGCCCTCGTGCACCAGCGCCTCGACGCTGAACTCGCCGCCGTGTAGCCACTCCTCGACCACGTAGCCGGCCTGGCCCGCGTGCGGGGTGCGCAGGTGCGGCTGGTCGGCCGCCTCCGTCCGCTTCCAGGCCTCGTCGATGTCGTCGTCGGGGCCGAGGAGTTGGACGCCGAGGCTGCCCTGGAGGTGGGTCGGCTTCAGGACGCACTCGCCGCCGTGCGCGTCGCGGAAGCGGGCGACGTCCTCGGGGCCGTCGATCCGCTGCCAGTCCGGCTGGGCGACGCCGGCCGGCCGGGTGGCCTCGCGCAGCAGGGCCTTGTCGCGGAACAGCCGGACGGCCGCGGGCCCGCCGTTCGGCAGCCCCCAGGCCTCGGCGAGTTCGGCGGCCGGGACGACCGTGTACTCCAGGGCGGGCAGGACGGCGCGGACGGCGGCGGGCCGGTCGACGTGGTCCGCGAGCCGCACCGCCCCGTCCTGGACGGGGGCCGCGACGAACCCGGCCGCGCAGTTGAACCTCGGGAGCTGCCCGGCGACGTCCCGGGCCTCGCAGATCGCCGGTTCCTCGACCACCAGGACGGAGCCGGCGGGCAGCACCCGCTCCAGCTGGTTCAGCAGTCCGACGCTGAATCCGACCACGACGTGGGTGACTTCGGGCGAGCCGGCGTTGTCGGGCGAGTCGGGGTTCTCGGGCGAGCCGGTGATTTCGGGGGAGTCCATGTGCGTGTTCACGCCTCCTCGGCGGGGGTGATGGTTGCTTCGATCCGGTTCAGCGCTTCGGTCAGGGTGCGGTCGCAGGCGGCGGCGTCGGGGCCGGTGGCGACGACCGCGGCCAGCCGGGGCACCACGCCGCGGGGCGGGAGCAGCAGCTGCTGCCCGGGCTCGGCCAGCGCCACCACCCTTTCCACGCCCGGTACTTCGCGTGCTCCGGCGACGTCCAGCCGGGCGACGGTGCCGTCCTGCCCGGGGTAGAGGAAGCGCACTTCGGCGCAGTCGTCCCGGGTCGGCCGCAGGTCGGGCACCCGGCCGAGTGCCGCGTCCATGGCGGCGGCGGTGAGGTCGACGCCGGTGGCGAGCCGGCCGAGCAGCGGGATGTAGTCGCCGCCGAGCCGCCCGTTGAGCTCCACCAGGCGCGGTCCGCGGGCGGTGAGCCGCAGTTCGGCGTGGGTCACCCCGGTGGTGACGCCGAGCGCCGCGTGGATCCGGGTGACGAGGTCGGTCGTCTCGTCGGCCCAGGGCTCGTGGTGCCACGGCGAGACGAGGTGCCCGACCTCCTCGAAGAACGGGGGGTAGCCGATCCGCTTGCGCGCCAGGTTGACGCAGTGCACCTCGCCCGCGAGGACCACGCAGTCCAGGCTGATCTCCGGGCCGTCCAGGTACTCCTCGATCAGCAGTCCGTCGAGCGGGTCGAGGCCGGCGAACGCGGCCCGGTCGGCGTGCCGGTGCAGCGCGGCGAGTTCGTCGGGCGAGCCGGCCAGCACCACGCCGCTGCTGCCCGCGAGGGCCCGGGGCTTGACCACCACCGGGTAGCCGATCCGCTCCGCGGCCGCGAGCGCCGAGTCGAGGCCGTGCGCGACCGCGTAGCGCGCGGACGGCAGCCCGGCCCGCTCCAGCAGCTGCCGGGTGCGGAGCTTGTCCCGGCAGTTGCGGACGGCCTGCGGGGTCATGTGCGGGAGCCCGAGCCGCTCGGCGGCCTCGGCGGTCCGCTCCAGCAGCACCTCGCTCCAGGTGAGCAGGCCCGCCGGTGCCGCGTCCCCGGCCAGGGCCTCGGCGACGGCCCGGGTGAGCGCGTCGACGTCGCCGGTGTCCGCGACCAGGTGGCCGTCCAGGTAGGGCAGTTCCCAGTCGGCGGGGGCGTCGTTGACGGTGGAGACCCGGCCGTGCGCCGCCGCGTCCCGGAGGGCGTACTCCCGGTAGACGCGGCCGCCGGTGCCGACGAGGACCACGTGGGGCGGGCGGGAGGGGTCGACCGGTTCGCAGCGGTAGTCGAGCCGGGCGGCGGTGCGGGTGACCGCCCGTTCCACCTCGGCGCCGGTGCGGCCGCGGAAGCGGAACCGTGCCCCGGAGTGCTCGTACCCGGGGAGGTCGGCCAGGCGGCTGCCGGGCGCCGGGAGCCGCTCGGCGTACGGCCCGTCCGGCAGGCCGGTCTGCGGCGTCGCCGCGACGACCAGGCACGGGCGCGCGGCCGGGGTCGGGACCAGCAGCCAGCCGCCGTACCCGCCCGCGCCGCCGTCCTCGGCCGGACCGGCGGGGTGCGGGAACGCGGGCAGCGGGCGGCCGAGTTGGATGTCCACCGCGGCGGCCATCAGGTCGACGCCGTGCACCTCGCGCCAGACGAACGGGATCTCCGCCCCGCCGGGCCGGGCGCCCACCTCCAGGACGTGGAACTCCGGTTCAGAGCCGTCGGCGGAGGCGAACAGTTCGAGGTGGAACACCCACGGGTCGGCCGACATCGCCAGGACGGCGCGCCGGGTGAACTCGCCGACGGCCTTGAGCAGTACCGGGTCGTCGATCTCGACCGAGCCGAGCGCGTCCCCGTGGGTGAAGTCCAGGCAGGTGTTGAGGTAGCGCGAGGCGCGCCAGACCCGCAGGTCCCCGTCGGCGGCGACCCCGTCGACGTGCAGGATCCCGTGCGGCAGGTACGACTGCACCAGCAGCGGGACGCCCGGCGGGAACGCGTACCCGGCCAGGTCGGCCGGCCCGTCGAGCCGGGAGACGTGCGAACTCGCCGTCCCTCGCACCGGTTTGAGGATGACCGGCCAGCCGTGCCGGTCGGCGAAGGCGGCGACCGCCGCGTGGTCCGGGGCGGGGCCGGTGGGCGGCACGGGGACGTCCTGCGCGGCGAGCCGCCGGGCCATCGCCAGCTTGTCGCGGAACGGCCGCAGCCGGTCGGGCGTCTCGCCGGGCACGCCCAGCTCCTCGCGGAGCTCGGCGGCGACGTCGAGGTCCACCTCGTGCAGCGCGACGATCCGTGCGGGGGAGCCGTGTTCGGCGGTCAGCCGGTCGACGGCGGCCCGCACCGCGGCGCGGTCCTCGGTGCTGGGGACGACGGCGACGGCGGCGGCCGCGGCCGGAAGTGCGGCCCGGGCGCGCGGGGTCGTGACGTAGCTGACCCGGTGCTCGGAGTGGTCCAGGTAGGAGGCGTAGTCGGCGTAGGAGTCGGTCCACCGGTGGAGGACGACGACATGGTCGGAGGGCACGGGCGACTCCAGGGACGGCGGGCAGGGGAAGCGGGGTTGACGGTCGGTCAGATGGCGGAGCCCGCCAGCCGGGCGACGGTCCCCCGGAGGAGGTCGAGGGTCAGGGCGTCGGAGAGCCCCATGGTCCGCAGGCGCAGTTCGAGCGACTGCTCGCCCGCGTTGGTGACGCGCAGGTAGCAGGGGTGCCCGATCCGGGAGAACGGGACCTCGCGGACCGGCCCGGACTCGTGGTCGGCGCAGGGCGGCGGCGCCTCGCCCGGCAGGAAGTTGAACGCGAAGGTCGCCTGGTGGGGGTCGCGGCCGCGGCGGACGGAGTCGCGCAGCGCGTCGACCTCGTCCACGTCGTACATCCCGTACCGGAAGGCCGTCAGGCTCCGGGTGTGGACGTGGCCGGCGTACGGCCCGAACTCCTCCGGGCCGGTGTCGAACGAGGCCGTCGCCCACTGGTTCATGGAGCTGACCACGCTGTTCCAAGGCGGCACGAAGCGGTTGGAGGACATCAGCTGCCCGACCAGGTCGCCGGGGCCGGCCGCGAGCGCCACGGTCCGGGCGAAGGCGGCCAGCACCACGCTGGACAGCGGCACGGAGAGCTCCTCGGCGAGCCGCCGCGCGGCGGCGTGGGCCTCCCGCGAGCGCACCGTGTACTGGTGCGCCTCGCCCGGCGCGGAACCGCCCCGCGGCCCGCCGGGCCGAGCACCGGCCTCGTCGCCGGTCCGGTCCCCGTTCTGCGGGCCGGAGTCGTCCTGCGGGCCGCCACCCGCCGCGCCGAGCTGCGCGGCGGAGAGGCCGAAGATCCGCTCCCAGTACCCGGTGAGCGCCGCGCGGCGGGCCCCGCGGCCGGCGGCGTGCTGCCACAGCGCCAGCTCCCGGGGCGTGGGCGGCGGCGGGCCGTCCACCGGCTTGCCCCGTTCCAGCGCGGCCTGGAACTCGGCCGCCAGGATGCCGATGCTCCAGCCGTCCGCGACGATGTGGTGCTTGACCACCACGACCGCGCGGGGGCGGCCGTGCTCGGTCGCGACGCGGAACCGCCAGGCCGGCGCGGCGGTCAGGTCGAAGGGCTCGGCCGCCAGCGCGGCCGCCGCCTCCTCGAAGGTGTCGGCGGTGCACTCGACCACGTCGGAGGCGACGCCGTCGAGGGCGGGCAGGACCCGCTGCGTCGGCGCGAAGGGGTCCGACAGGTCGTAGACGGTCCGCAGCGACTCGTGGCGTGCCGCGAGCCCGCGGACGGCGTCCTCCACCTCGGCGACGGTGACCCCGGCCCCGTCCTCGGGCGGTATCCACACCGTCCGGACGTTCGCCTCGTGCCACCGGTGCCGTTCCAGGTGCCGGACGTCGCGCCAGACCGACAGCTGGCCGTAGGAGAGGGGAACCGGATCGTTCACGACGCGCTCCGTTCGTTCGTGTGGCGCCCGACACGCGCCCGAGGGTGACGCCGGGTCAGCCTAGGAGCGCCCTCACGAGCCCGAACAGGCAAGAGGGCGGCAGCTCGCGGCCCCGGCGGGCAGGCAGCAAAGTTGCCTGCCGCCTACCTGGACGGGCCCCTGGGGGCAACCCACTGTGGGGGTCGATCCGAGACCCGTCGGGCCGACGACGAGAGGTGATCCTGTGGCCGAGGAAGCGCCGGAACTCCGGCTGTTCGCGACCGTTCCGCCGCTGACCGCGGACCGGGACGGCTACCTCGGGACGGTCCGGCGGACCGCCCGGCTGGCGGAGGAGGCAGGCTTCCGGGGGGCGCTCGTCTACTCCGACAACAACACCGTCGACCCCTGGGTCGTCGCCCAGGAGGTCCTCACCGCCACCGAGCACTTCGCCCCGCTGGTCGCCGTGCAGCCGGTCTACGCGCACCCGTACGCGGTCGCCAAGAAGATCGCCAGCTACGGTGTGCTGCACGGCCGCCGGATCGCGCTCAACCTGGTGGCGGGCGGCGTCGTCGGCGACCTCAGGGCGCTGTGCGACGAGACCCCGCACGACGACCGCTACCTGCGGCTCACCGAGTACGCGCAGCTGGTCGTCCGGCTGCTGTCCGGCACCGGCCCGGTGACCTTCGAGGGCCGCTACTACCGCGCCCGCGACCTGCCGATGGTCCCCGCCCTGCCCGCCGGACTGGCGCCCGAGCTCTACATGTCGGGCTCCTCCGAGGCCGGGAGCCGGGCGGCCGGGGAGCTCGGCGCCGTCCCGGTGCGCTACCCCCTGCCCTCCGGCCCCGGCACCGAGGGGGACCTCGGCGCACTGGACGGCGGCGGCGTGCGGATCGGGATCATCGCCCGCGACACCGACCACGAGGCGTGGACCGCGGCCCACGAACGCTTCCCGGCGAGCCGGGCCGGCCGGCTCGCGCAGATGCTGGCGCGCAGCGTCTCCGACTCCGAGTGGGTCGCCCGGCTCTCCGCCTCCGACGAGTTCCCCGGCGGGCCGGACAGCCCCTACTGGATGGGCCCGTTCCGCACCTACGCCACCTACTGTCCGTACCTCGTGGGCAGCCACGAGAAGGTCGAGGCCGAACTCGCCCGTTACCTCGACGCCGGATGCCGGACCTTCATCACGGACACCGCGCGCGCGGACTCCGACCACGCCGCCACGGCCGCGGCCTTCGCCGGCGCCCTGCGCCGCGCGGGCGGTCCGGCCGCGGCACGGGTGCGGCCGTGAACGCCGACACCGGCACGGGAACGGGGATCGATCCCGGCGTCGGCCTCGACCTCGGGACAGGGACGGGGATAGGCAGCGGCCCAGGCGCCGGTGCCGCCGTCGACGTCCCCGCGGCGCCGACCGCCGACCCGCTCGCGCTGCGCCGCGTCTACGGCGCCTTCCCGACCGGCGTGACCGCACTGGCGGCGCTGGTCGACGGCGAGCCGGTCGGCATGACCGCCTCCTCCTTCGTGACCGTGTCGCTGGACCCGCCGCTGGTCTCCGTCTGCGCCGCGCTCACCTCGTCGACCTGGCCGAGGCTGCGCCGCGCCGCCCGGCTCGGCGTCAGCGTGCTGGGCGGCGGTCAGGAGGGGGTGTGCCGGCAGTTGGCCGCGCGCGGCGTCGAGCGCTTCGCCGGACTGGACTGGCACCGGACCGGGGAGGGCGCGGTCCTGCTGGACGGCTCCTGTGCCTGGTTCGACTGCTCGGTCGAGCGCGAGGTCGCCGCCGGTGACCACCGGATCGTCCTGCTCCGCGTGCACGGCCTGGGCGGCGACCCGCAGGCTCCGCCGCTGGTCTTCCACGGCAGCCGCTACCGCCGGCTGGCCTGAGCACCGCTGCCGTCGGCCGGTGCCGCTCGCCGTGGCCGTGGCCGACGCCCGAGCCGCAGCCGGAGGCGGGCCCCCGGCTGCGCCGGGTCGTGGGGGAGCGCCGAGCAGCCGGCCGGCACGGGCGGCCCGGTCCCCGGCCCCCGGCCCCGCCCCGTCCGGCCCCGACCCGCCCCCTCCGCTACCGGGCGCGGCGGGTGGTGACCGAGACCGGGATGCGGCGGCGGGGGGTGCGGGCGGCGTCGGCGGGGCCGGTGCGGGACGCGCGGGGTCGGGGCGGCTGCTGGGAGGCGCCCTCCCGCGCGTACAGGTGGATCAGCCGCGGCATCGCGTAGACCGCCCGGTGCGCGGTGACCTCGTCGACGGGCGAGGTCACCATGCCGGCGCCGATCAGGGCCTCCAGCTCCCGCAGCGCGGCCGCCTCGTCGCAGCGGAGCGCGGCGGCCGCCCCGGCGAGGGTGAACGGCCGCCCGAGCGGGAGCCGGGCGAGGCGCAGCAGCGCGTCCCGGCCCGACGGGTTCAGCTCCCGCCAGCAGCGGGCGAGGTGCGGGCGGACGGCGACGTCACCGGCGGCGAGCTCGTCGAGCACCGCGTCCGGGTCGGCCAGCCGGGCCGCGTACTCGCGCAGCGGGAGGTGGCGCAGGACGGCCAGTTTCAGCCCGCCTGCGCGCACCGCGAGGGGCAGCATCCCGGTCGCGTCGACGATCTCCTCGGCGGCCGCGAGGTCGCTGCGCACCCGGTCCGGGCCGATGATCCGGCCGAGCAGTTCGAGCGCCTCGGCCGGTGTGTAGGGCGGCGGTTCGACCCGGTGGACCGGGGTCAGGCCCGCCAGGCGGACCCGCGAGGTGACCACGGCGGCACTGCCGCCGTCGGCCGGCAGCAGGGCCCGGGCGACCGCCTCGTCCGGGACGTCGTCGAGGATCAGCAGCACCCTGCGGTCGGCCAGCCAGGACTGCCAGCGGGTGATCGTCCGGCAGGGGTCGTCGGCGGACTGCTCGGCGGCCATGCCGACCAGCCGTGCGACGTCGGCGAGCACCTCCTGCCAGGGCCGGGGCTCCCCGTCCTCGGTGCGTGACCGCACCAGCAGCCGGCCCCCCGGGAAGTCGGCCCGGAGGAGGTGGGCGATGCGGACGGCCAGCGTGGTCTTCCCGATCCCGGCGGGTCCCACCAGGGCGGCCACCCGTCCGCCGTCGGCGAGCACCTCCCGCAGTTCGCGCACCTGTTCGGCACGGCCGGTGAAGTCCGCGGTGTCGGGCGGGAGGACGGTTCTGGCGGGCACGGCGGCCGGTCCGGGCCGGCCGCCGGGCCGGGCGGCGAGGATGCGCCGGTACTGCCGTTCCAGGGCGGGGCTCGGGGAGAGGCCCAGCTCGCGGGCGAGGAGCTGCCGGTAGCGGTCGTAGGCGGCCAGTGCCTCGGCCTGGCGGCCCAGCACGTGCAGGGTGTTCATCCGGGCCGCCTGGAGCCGTTCGCGCAGGGGGTGGCGTTCGATCAGCTCGGCCACGCCCTCGGCGACGGCGGCGATGGCGCCGCCGCGTTCGAGCTCCGTCTCGGCCCAGTCCTCGTAGCCGCTGAGGCAGCGCTCCTCCAGCCGGGCGGCTTCGGAGCGGACGGTGGGGGAGCAGTGCAGTCCGGCGAACGGATCGCCCTGCCACAGGTCCACCGCCTGCCGGAACAGGGCGGCGGACGCGTCGAGTTCGCCGGCGGTCGCGGCGGTCCGGCCGGCCTGGGCGAGGTCCTGGAACCGCAGGACGTCGTACTCGGGCCGCTCCACCCGCAGGCGGTAGCCGCCGTAGTCGTGGACGATCCGGGCCCGGCCGCCGTCGCCGGTCCCGCCGCCCTCGCCGGTGTCCGAGGCCTCGTCGCCGAGCAGTCTGCGCAGGGCGGAGACGTAGACGTGGAGGTTCTTGCGGGCCGTCCGCGGGGGCTCGTCCTGCCACACCGCCTCGGTCAGCAGGTCCAGCGAGACGGGGCGGTTGGCGGCGCAGAGGAGCATGGCGAGCACCAGGCGCTGCTTGGGCGGCCCCAACGACACCGGCCGGCCGGCGACCGTGACCCGGAGGGGACCGAGGGCCGAGAACCGTACTGTGGTCCGCCGCTGCTCGTCCAAGGACTCCTCCAACGGGTGTCGGTCGCGGTGGTCCGGCGTGGCGGGGGCATCGACCGGAGGCCGCTCGCACCGTGCCGGTCCGGCCGGCGCCGTACCAGGGGGCGGGCCGCCGCCCCCAACCATGATCTTCCCGATCCGCGCGCGGCCGGACAACGGGGGACCGTGCCTATGTTCTGGCCCCCGCCCCCGACCAGTCCGGTCCGTCCGCCCCCATGAACTGCACAGAACAACCGACCGGTGCCGGCCCGGGTGCGGGCCGTCCGGGCCGGGCGGGTGCGAACGGCCCGCGGCCGGCCCGCCCTCCGAACGGCCGCGGCGCCCGACCGTCGCGTACCCGACCGTTGCGCACCCGGCCGTCGCGCACCCGGCCGGTCACGCCCCCCGGCCGGTCGGGCACGCGGCGGACCCTCCGCTCAGATCAGCGTGCGCCAGTAGTACCAGAAGCGGTTGAGGACCAGCAGGGCGATCACGGCGTACCAGAGCACCGGGACCACCCAGTGGTAGCGCGCCGCCTCGCGGACCGCCGGGCGCAGCGCGCGCGGCACCGGGATGACGCCGGAGCGGAGGTTGTGCAGGGTGGTGTACCAGAACATCGGGATCATCGCCGCCCACACCACCATGCAGTACGGGCAGAGCGCGCCGATCCGGTACAGCGCCTGGTACATGAGCCAGCTCACGAAGCCGATGCCGAACACCGTCCCGGCCTGCAGGCCGAGCCAGAACCAGCGCCGGTAGGCGGCCCCGGCCAGCAGCCCGGCGCCGATCGCGACGACGACGGCGAAGCCGGCCAGGCCCAGCAGCGAGTTCGGGAAGCCGAAGGCCTCGGCCTGGTCGCTGCGCATGATCGAGCCGCAGCTGATGATCGGGTTGATGTTGCAGTTGGGGACGTAGGACGGGTCCTCCAGCAGCCGGATCTTGTCCAGCGTGAGGACGGCGGAGGCGAACAGTCCGAGCGCCCCGCCGATCACCAGCAGCAGGGCGAACGGCCGGCTCGCGCCGATGGCGGCGCGGCGGGCCGGCCCGGCGGTGCCCGCGGCGGGTCCGGCGGCCGGGGAGGGGGCCGGGGCGGCGGAGGTCACCCGGTCACCTGCTCGACCATCGCGGTGAAGCGCTCGGGGGTGGCGGGGGCGCCGCCGGAGAAGACGTCGAGCTTCCTGCCGTCCAGCCGGACGGTGGGGGTGCCGGTGACGCCGCTCTTGTCGAAGGCCTTGTTGACCTGCTCGGCCCACGGCACGTACGTCCCGTCCTGGACCGCCTTGACGAAGCCGTCGGTCTTCAGGCCCGGCACCTGGCCGGCCAGGTCGAGCAGGTGGTTGACGTCGGCGAAGGCGTCGTTCCGCTCGTCGGGCTGGTTGGCGTAGAGCACGTCGTGGAACTGCTTGAACTTGTCCACGCCCTCGTTGAGCGCCGCACCGGCGGCGGCCAGCGCGGTCCGCGAGCCCTTGCCGCCGAGGCCCTGGTCGAGGAAGGTCGCCAGGCGGTACTCGATCTTGTACGTGCCGGCGTCGGCGAGCTGCTGCATGGTCGCGCCGGTGGTGGTCTCCAGCTGCTCGCAGTACGGGCAGCGGAAGTCCTCGTAGACCTCCAGGGTGTGCGGGGCGTCGGCCTTGCCGTAGGTGATCACGGTGCCGTCGGCGCCCACGTTGGCCGGGGTGACCAGCGGGCCGGTGGCCGCGGTGTCGCCGGAGCCGGAGGAGCCGCCGACGGCGAAGGCCACGCCCGCGGCGAGGGCGAGCACGACGGCGGAGGCGGCGCCGACCACGGTGCGGCGGCGGATCCGGGCGGACCGCTCGGCGCGCTCGCGCTCCTCGCGCATCCGCTCGGTGGCGGCCCGGCGGGCGGCCGCCCTGGTGGCGTTCTTCGAGCTCTTGGAGCCCTTGGCACCCATGGCGTTCTCGGGGGTGGCGGGGGTGCCGGGGCTCTTGGGGGTCTTCGGGTTCGTGCTCATGGGGAAGTCGTCCTGGTGCTCGTGGCGTGCGTGCGGGCGCGGTGGGACGACCGGCGGAGGACCGGAGGAGACGGGGGTCGCTCAGCAGGCCGGCGCGGACGCCGGGGGGCCGCGCCGGACGGCGGGCCGGAGCAGGACGGACTCGGCGGGCACCCGGACCCGGCTGGCGCGCGGGAACGGCACCCGGGCGACCGGGCGGCCCGGGAGCGGCGCGGCGAGCAGCAGCGCCCAGCGGCGGGCGGCGGGGAGGAGGCTCCGGGCGAAGTCGCCGAGGATCCGCACCGAGCGGGCCAGGCCGGTCAGTGCGGCGTCCGCGCGGCTCAGCCAGAACGCGGCGGCCAGGGCGACGGCCGAGTGCAGGAGCAGGAGCAGCAGCAGGCTGGTGGGCCGGGAGAACCCGTGGCCGACCAGGAGCCCGCCGAGCGAGCCGCCGCCGCAGAGCAGCGGTTCGAGTCCGCGGGCGGCGCCGGGCGGCAGCGAGGGGCAGGTGGACTGGGCGAGGTCGAACAGGGCGCTCAGGCCCAGCTGCAGCGGCAGGAAGACCGCCGCGACCGCCCGGTGGCCGCGCTCGCGGCCGGCCAGGGCGAAGGCCACCGCGAAGACGGCGGCGCCGGCCAGCGCCAGCGTGCCGACCGGCAGCGGGCGGCCGGTGACCAGCACCTGCCCGAGCCCGGCGAGCAGCACGAGCAGCGCGGCGAAGACCGCCGCGCGGAGCGTCCTGGAGGCCGGGCCGACCGGGCCGGTGTGCGTCTGCATGGGATCCGAGTCTGCCACAGTTGAAACCCGGACGACCGGCTCGGGCCCTTCCTGTGAAGATCCTCACCACCGGTTCTGAGCTGGACTTATATGCCGTTTACGTCCTCGGTGCCGGGCGCCTCGACGACCGGGTCGGCGGTCCGGGCGGCGGCCGCCATCCGGGCCTCGACCAGTTCCCGGAACAGCTCCAGGTCGGCCCGGACGGTCCGCTCGATCGCCCCGGCCTGGGCGAAGCCGCGCGGACCGCCGAACGCCTCGTGCACCGCCTCCGGGTCGTACTCGACCCGGACCTGGAGCCGGGTGTGCTCCCGGTCGAGCGGCAGCAGGGCGAAGGCACCGTGCAGGTCGAGGCCGTCCAGGGTCCGCCAGGCCATCACCCGGCCCCGGCCCCGGTCGGTGATCTCGGTCTCGACCTCGTGCTCGGAGCCGGCCACCTCGACCCCGAGGTGGGCGAGGTTGCGGCCGTGCGGGTGGGCGCTGCGGACGCCGTCCACGAAGCGCGGGTAGTCGTGGACGCGGTGCAGCTGCTCCCAGGCGGCGAGCACGGGAGCGTCGATGTCGATCTGTTCCTCCAGCGTGCACATGGCGGGGGAGCCTCCTCGTCGGTCCGCGGTCGGTGCGTGGTCGGTGGCGGTCGGTCGTGCGCGGCCGGCGATGGTGCGCGGCCGCTGGTGCTGCGGCCGGTGCGCGGCCCACCTCCCCAGCCTGCGCCGGGGGCGGCCGGTCGGCAAAGAGGGGCCGTGGCCGGGGCGAGCCGCGGCCCGGTGGCGGGGCCGGGCGGCATGGCCCGCTCGGCGCGGGCCCGAACGGTACGGGCCCGAACGGGTACGGGCCCGAAGGGGTACGGGCCCGGCTTCGCGGCACCCCGGAGGGTAGTACGGAGGGCAGCACGGGCGGAGCACGGGCGGCTGCGCGAGACTGGGCGCATGCCGGAGCTGCCCGAGGTCGAGGCCCTCACCGCCTTCCTGTCCGAGCGGCTGACCGGGCGCGTGATCGCCCGGGTGCAGCCGGTGGCGATCAGCGCCCTGAAGACGTACGACCCGCCGGTCACGGCCCTGGAGGGCCGGACGGTGGGACCGGTCGTCCGGCACGGCAAGTTCCTGGACGTCGCCGTCGGGGACCTGCACCTGGTGGTCCACCTGGCCCGCGCGGGCTGGCTGCGCTGGAAGGACAGCCTGCCCGCCGAGCCGCCGCGGCCGGGCGGGCGGAACCCGCTCGCTCTGCGGGTGCGGCTGGAGGGGCCGGACGGCGACGGCTTCGACCTCACCGAGGCGGGCACCAAGAAGGGCCTCGCGGTGTACGTGGTGCGGGACCCGGCCGAGGTCCCGGGAGTGGCCCGGCTGGGGCCGGACCCGCTGGACCCGGCGTTCACCCGGGAGCGCTTCGCCGACCTGCTGCGCGGCGAGCGGCGCCGGATCAAGGGCGTGCTGCGGGACCAGAGCGTGCTGGCGGGCGTCGGCAACGCCTACTCGGACGAGGTGCTGCACGCGGCCCGGATGTCCCCGTACAAGCTGGCGTCCGGCCTGACGGAGGACGAGGCGGCGCACCTCTACGAGGCGCTCGGGACGACGCTGCGCGAGGCGGTCGAGCGCTCGCGCGGGCTGGCGGCGGGGGAGCTGAAGGCGGAGAAGAAGCTCGGCCTGCGGGTGCACGGCCGGACCGGGCAGCCGTGCCCGGTCTGCGGGGACACCGTGCGGGAGGTGTCGCTGGCCGACTCGTCGTTCCAGTACTGCCCGACCTGCCAGACCGGCGGCCGGCCGCTGGCGGACCGGCGGCTCTCCCGGCTGCTCAAGTAGCGCGGCTTACCCGCCTCCCCGCCCGTCCGCTTCCCCGCCCGTCCGCGGTGCCGGTGACGGCGGACGGGGACGGGGACGGGACGGGGGCGGGACGGGTCCGGCGCGGCGGGCGGGCCGTGCCGGACCGGTCCGGTCGCGGGCGAGCGCGGCCCCGGGACTGCGGAGCCCGTGGAGCCCGCGGTGCCCGGAACGCGCGGGCGTTCAGAGCTTGCGGGCGACGCCGCCCCAGTAGTACGCGGCGTACGGGTCGGCCGGCTGCCCGTTGTCCGGGTGCCAGGCCATGACGGGGGAGACGCCCGGCTCGACCAGCTCCCAGCCGTCGAAGAACCGGGAGACCTCCTCCTTGGTGCGCGGGACGAGCGTCATCCCGCCGGCCCGCGCGGCGTCGGCGACCTTGCCGACGGCCTCGGGGTCGAAGTCCTGGGTGGGGTGGGTGAGCGCGAGGAAGCTGCCGGACGGCAGGGCGTCGCGCAGGGCGGCGACCTTGCCCCACGGGTCGTCCTCGTCGGCGATCAGCATCAGGACGGCGATCATCAGCAGCCCGACCGGCTGGGAGAGGTCCAGCGTGGAGGTGAGCGCGGGGTCGGACAGCAGCTCGGCCGGCTTGCCGAGGTCGGCGTGGATGTAGGTGGTCCGGCTGGCCGGGGTGGAGACCATCAGCGCGCGGGCGTGGGCCAGCACGATCGGGTCGTTGTCCACGTACACGACCCGGGTGCCGGGGCTGGCGGCCTCGGCGATCTCGTGGGTGTTCGGCGAGGTCGGGATACCGGTGCCGAGGTCGAGGAACTGCCGGATGCCCTGCTGTTCGGCGAGGTGGCGGACGGCGCGGCCCTGGAAGGCGCGGTTCTCCTTGGCCATCGCCTTGACGCTGGGCACGGCCTGCTCGATGGCCTGGCCCATGGCGCGGTCCGGCGGGAAGTTGGTCTTCCCGCCCAGCCAGTAGTCGTAGACGCGGGCGGAGTGCGGGGCGCTGGTGTCGACCCCGTACTTCTCCCACTGGCTGAGCTCGGCGGCGTCGTTGTCGGGCTGGTCGGCGAAGTCCTGACTTGTCGTCATGGCCACGTCCTCTGAAGACAGATCATCACACTGGGAGTGGTCAGACTAGCGGGCCCGGTCCGGTTCCGGTCATGCGGAGGGTGGATGAGCTGCGGTTCGGGCCGCGGGGGGTGGTGGCCGGGCCCCTCGGGGTTGCCGTCCGGGGGCGGACGGGTGAACGGGGGAGACATTCACCGTGTTGTCCGATCGTCGGATCTCGCGTCGCGGCGATCGAGGACACTGCTGGTCGCGGCGGGGTACCGGGCAACGGAAAGGTCGCGGGAATTGCCCTTAAACCACCCGAAAGGATGTATAAGCAGAATCGTTTCGCCGAATTTTGGGCCCTTAGGGTGATATCGCACCAATTCCCCCAGGTACCGCCGAGTACCGCCCTGAAAGGGCCACCCGCCATGCGTCTCCGTAACACCCTGCTCGCCGTCACCAGCGCCATCGGGCTCGTCATCGCCGTCCCGGTGTCCGCCAACGCCGCCGACGGCGTGTTCCGCTACACCTACCGGGCCGACGGGGTCGAACACCCCGGCGCGGTGGTCGATCCGAAGGCCGAGGAGTGCGTCGACCTCAAGGGGGCCACCGAGGCCGACGCGGCCTTCTCGCCCGTCAACCGCACCAACGGGGCGGCCGTCGCGTTCCTGGAGTTCGGCTGCGTCGGAGACGTCTACAGGGTGCTGAACCCGGGCGACTCGGCCGGCCGGCGGCTCCACGTCCGCTCGGTGCTCTTCTCGTAGCGACTCCGGTCGGTGCGCCGCCGCGGTGCGGCGAATTCGTACGAAGCACGGGACAAGTGGGGAATTGGTTGAGACCATTCCGGTGAACCGGCCGTGAACACGGGCCGGTCGACTGCGCGACGACACCGGGAGCGGCCGTGCCGATTCGAACAGCCGGGCTCTCCGCCCGGACCCGCAGACTGCTCGTCCTCGCAGCCGTGCTGCTCCTCGCGGTGGCCGGCTTCGGGGTCCAGCGGGCGATCGGCGGCGACGACTCCGGGCCGGGAGGCGGCGGCCGCGGCGAACCGGCCGCCGTCCCCACCGGCCCCCGCACCGCCGACCGGATCATCCCGGCGCCGCTCTCCGCCACCCCCGGCTCCGGTCCCGGCTACCGGCTCACCGACCGCACCGTCGTCCGCACCGCGGCCCCCGGCCCGGACGCCCCGGCCGGGCAGGCGGCCGAGGTGCGGCGGATCGCCGGACAGCTCGCCGAGGCGCTGCGCCGCCCCACCGGGTTCCCGGTCGAGGTGGCGGCCGACGGCGACGCCGCCGCGGCCGACGGCATCAGCCTCCTGCTCGACCCCGCGCTCCCCGCCGAGACCGGCGCCGAGGGGTACCGGCTGACCGCCGACGCCACCGGCGTGCGGATCGCCGCCCGCACCCCCGAAGGCCTCCACCGGGGCACCCAGACGCTGCGGCAGCTGCTCCCGCCGCAGATCGAGACCCCGGTCAGGGCCGCCGACGGCACCGACTGGACGGTCGCGCCGGTCACCGTCGAGGACCGCCCGCGCTACGCCTACCGCGGCGTCATGCTCGACGTGGCCCGGCACTTCTTCACCCCGGCCGAGGTCAAGGGGTTCATCGACCGGCTCGCCCTGTACAAGGTCAACCACCTGCACCTGCACCTGACCGACGACCAGGGCTGGCGGATCGAGGTCCCGTCCAGGCCCGCGCTCACCCGGGTCGGCGCCGTCAGCGAGGTCGACGGCACCCCCGGCGGCTTCTACACCGCGGCCGACTACCAGGAGATCGTCCGGTACGCGCAGGAGCGCTACCTGACCGTCGTCCCCGAGATCGACCTGCCCGGCCACAGCAACGCCGTCCTCGCCTCCTACCCCGAACTCGACTGCACCGGCAGCGCCCGCCCCTGGCCGTACACCGGGATCGAGGTCGGCTTCTCGACGCTCTGCCCGACCGGCGACGCCGTCTTCGCCTTCACCCGGGACGTGATCACCGAGCTCGCCCGGATCACCCCCGGCCCGTACCTGCACATCGGCGGCGACGAGGTGAAGAAGATGTCCGAGGAGCAGTACGCGGGGTTCGTCCGGCAGGTGAACGCCCAGGTGCTGGCCGCGGGGAAGACCCCGGTGGGCTGGAACCAGGCCGCCCCGGGCGGGGTCGGCGTGCTGCAGTACTGGGACGGCCGGGGCGGACGCGACGTCGACCTCGGGAAGGCCGCCGAGCGGGGCGCCAAGGTGATCATGTCGCCGTCCGGCCGCAGCTACCTGGACATGAAGTACGAGTCCTCCTACCCGCTCGGACTCGTCTGGGCCGGCACGATCGACGTCTGGTCCGCCTACACCTGGGACCCGGACGACCTGGTGAAGCTGCCGGCCGGCTCGGTGCTCGGGGTCGAGGCGCCGCTGTGGACCGAGACCCTGGACACCCCGTACGAGCTGGACCTGATGCTGCTGCCCCGGCTGCCCGCGATCGCCGAGCTGGGCTGGTCGCCGAAGGCCACCCACGACTGGGACCGGTTCAAGCGGCGCCTCGCCGAGGAGGGCGCCCGCTGGGACGCCGCCGGGTACGCGTTCGAGCGGCGGCCGGAGGTGCCCTGGCCCGCGCGGTAGCCCCGGGGCGGGCGGCTGGGGGCGGGTGGCCCGGGGCCGCCCGCTGCCGGGGGCTGGGGGAACGCCCGGCGGCGGCGTAGCGTGACGAGGGGAGGGTTCGCGCAGGTCCCGAGTGGCGCAGGAGGAACGATGTCCGAACGGGAACCGGACCCGGCGAAGCAGGAGGAGTTCGCGGGCCGCGTGCTGCAGGTGCTGAACGACGCCTGCCTGGGGCTCATGACCAGCGTCGGCCACCAGACCGGACTCTTCGACACGATGGCCGGCCTCGCCCCGTCGACCAGCGGGGAGATCGCCGCCGCGGCCCGGCTGGACGAGCGCTACGTGCGCGAGTGGCTGGGCGGCATGGTGGTCGGCGGCTTCGTGGAGTACCGGCCGGAGGACGGCCGCTACCGGCTGCCGCCGGAGCACGCGGCCTCGCTGACCAGGGCCGCCGGGCCGGACAACATGGCGAGCCTGATGCAGTACCTCGCGCTGATGGGCGAGGTCGAGCAGCGGATCGTCACGGCGTTCCGCGAGGGCGGCGGGCTGCCGTACTCGGCGTACCCGCGGTTCCAGTCGCTCCAGGGCGAGGAGACGGCCGCCGTCTACGACCGGGTGCTGGTGGACCGTGTGGTGCCGCTCGTGCCGGGTCTGACCGAGCGGCTGCGGGCCGGCATCGACGCGGTCGACATCGGCACCGGGCAGGGCCACGCCGTCAACGTCCTGGCGAAGGCCTTCCCGGCCAGCCGGTTCACCGGCGTGGACATCTCGGAGCAGGGCATCGGCGCGGCCAAGGCCGAGGCCGCCGCGCACGGCCTGGACAACGCCCGCTTCGTCCTCGGCGACTCGGCCGGGCTGACCGGGGACTACGACCTGGTCACGGCGTTCGACGTGATCCACGACCTGGCCCGCCCGGCCGCCGCACTGAGCGCCGTCGCGGGTGCGCTGCGGCCCGACGGCGTCTTCCTGATGGGCGACATCGCGGCGAGCAGCCGGCTGGAGGAGAACGTCGACCACCCGCTGGCCCCGGCGCTGTACGCGCTCTCGACCTTCTACTGCATGACGGTCTCGCTCGGCGAGGGCGGTGCCGGGCTCGGCACCGTCTGGGGCGAGCAGACCGCCCGGCGGATGCTCGCGGAGGCCGGGTTCGGCACGGTGGCCACCGAGCGGGTCGAGGGGGACGTGCTCAACGTCTACTACGTGGCGCGGCCGGACGGCGGCGGCCCGGCGTAGCCTCCGCCGCTGCCGGCGGCCCTTCGGTGGTGCCCGTGTCGCCGGCCGGGTCCTGCCGGCCCCGGCGCGGCACGGCGCGGCACGTCGCGGGCCCGGCGGGTGGCCCCGGCGCGGGCGCGGACGTAGGTTCGAAGGGTCCGTCCGAGTGAAGGAGGGCGTCGATGACCGGCAACGGCTACGCACACCCCGGGACGCTGGTCGGCACGGAGTGGCTGGCCCACCACCTGGACGACGGCACGCTCCGCGTCGTCGAGGTGGACGAGGACACCGGGGCGTACGAGCAGGGCCACATCCCCGGGGCGGTCGGCTGGAACTGGACCACCGACATGCACACCCCGGTCGGCCGCGACTACATCGACCGGGTGGGCCTGCAGCACCTGCTGCGGACCGCCGGCGTCGAGGACGACACCACCGTGGTGCTGTACGGCGGCAACAACAACTGGTTCGCCGCGTACGCCTACTGGCTGATGCGGCTGCGCGGCTTCGGCCCGGTGCGGCTGCTGGACGGCGGGCGCAAGAAGTGGGAGCTGGAGGAGCGCGGGCTCACCGAGGAGGTCATGGACTACCAGCACAGCTCGTACCGGCTGACCGGCCCCGAGCACCCCGAGGTGCGGGCGCTGCGGGACGAGGTGCTGGCGAAGGCCGAGGTGTTCGCCAAGCCCGGGTCGGACGCCGTGCTGGTGGACGTCCGCTCGCCGGCCGAGTACCGGGGCGAGGCGCTCGCGCCGCCGCACCTGCCGCAGGAGCAGGCGCAGGTGCCGGGGCACATCCCGGGGGCGGTGAACATCCCCTGGTCGCAGACGGCCAACGAGGACGGCACCTTCCGTTCGGCGGAGGAGCTGCGCGCGCTGTACGGCGTGCAGGGCGTCGAGTCCGAGCGCGAGGTGATCACGTACTGCCGGATCGGGGAGCGCTCGGCGCACACCTGGTTCGCGTTGACCGAGCTGCTCGGGTTCCCGCACGTGAAGAACTACGACGGCTCGTGGACGGAGTACGGATCGCTGGTGCGGGCGCCGGTGGCGCTGGGAGCGTGAGGTCCCGCCGCCGGGAGGTGGCGGCGGGAGGCGGCGGGAGGGGCGGGGAGGCGGGGCGGGGGCGGGGCTGGGCTGGGCGGTGGCGGGCCGGACGTGGCGCGGGCGCGGCGCCGCCGTTTCGGCCTGTTTCTTCTCATGAACATTTCATCTCTCAGGCGTGAGACGGGGTCCGCCGGGACAAGGATCGTTCCGACCCGTTGTCCCAGTGACCCTGTGGAGGACCCCTGTGCGCAAGAGGCTGATCGTCTCTGCCGCTGCCGGCGCGCTCGCCCTGTTCCTGTCCGTCCCCGCCTCCGCCGCCCAGGCCGGCCAAGGCGCGGCCGGCATCGGAGACTCCTACTACCCGAACGCCGGCAACGGCGGCTACGACGTCTCGCACTACGACATCCGCCTCAAGTACCAGCCCGTCACCGACCAGCTGGAGGGCACCACCACCGTCCTCGCCACCGCCACCCAGGACCTCACCCGGTTCAACCTGGACTTCGTGCTCAAGGTGAGCGAGGTGCTGGTCAACGGGCGCCCCGCCAAGTTCGCGGCCACCGGCGACCAGGAGCTGGAGATCACCCCCGCCCGGGCGATCCCCCGCGGCAGCCGGATCACCGTGGTGGTCCGGTACGCGGACAAGCCCGCGGAGGTCAAGCGCGACGGCTACTCCGCCTGGATCCGCACCCCCGACGGCGGCGTCGTCGCCAACGAGCCCGAGGGCTCGGCCTGGTGGTACCCGAGCAACGACCACCCGACCGACAAGGCGAGCTTCGACGTCTCCGTGCTCGTCCCCGACGGCACCCAGGCGATCAGCAACGGCACGCTGACCCAGAGCTCGGCGGCCGGCTGGACCCGCTACAGCTGGCGCCAGCCCAAGCCGCAGGCCACCTACCTGGCCACGCTGGCGATCGGCAGGTTCGACCTCACCACCGACACCACGGCGAGCGGGATCCCCGTCACCACCGCCTACAGCAGGGACCTCGGCGAGAACGACGGCGCCGCGCGGGCCAGCGTCGAGCGGACCGGCGAGATCGCGGACTGGCTGACCGGCTACTTCGGCCCCTACCCGTTCGGCTCGGTCGGCGGCTACGTGCCCAACACCCGCACCAGGTACGCGCTGGAGACCCAGACCCAGGTCTTCTACAGCCCCGCGCAGTTCGCGCGCGGCGCCAACACCGGTGTCGTGGTGCACGAGCTGGCGCACCAGTGGTACGGCGACAGCGTCTCCGTCCAGCGCTGGAGCGACATCTGGCTCAACGAGGGCTTCGCCCGGTACTCGCAGTGGCTCTGGTCCGAGCACGAGAACGAGGGCACCGCCCAGGAGCTGGCCGACTACACCTACGCCCTCTACCCGGCCGACCACGCCTTCTGGACCATCAAGCCGGGCGACCCGGGCCCCGACAACCAGTTCGCCGGCGCCGTCTACGACCGGGGGGCGCTGGCCGTGCAGGCGCTGCGCAACACCGTCGGGGAGGAGAAGTTCTTCCGGATCCTGAAGGGCTGGCCGACCGAGCGCAAGTACGGCAACGCCACCGTCCAGCAGTTCCAGGCCTACGCCGAGCGGGTCTCCGGGAAGCCGCTCGCGGGGCTGTTCGACACCTGGCTGTTCACCGTCGGCAAGCCGGCGGTCGGCTCCTCGGGCGTCGCGGCCTCCCCGGCGGGTGCCCCGTCGTTCGCCGCCCCGTCGGCGGGCGCCGCGGTGAGCCAGGCGCCGGGCTCCGCGCCGGGTGCCACGGCGGCGGCGCCGGCCGAGCCGAAGTCGTGGAAGAAGATCCAGGAGACCAACTCGGTCCACGACCACCAGGGCTGACGGTCCGACGGAACGCCCCGGCCCGGCCCTCCGCGCACGCGCGCGGAGGGCCGGGCCGTTCGTCCGTGGCGGCCGTTCGTCCGTGGCGGCCGTTCGTCCGTGGCGGCCGGGGCCGCTCGCGTTGTCCGCGCCGCGACGCCGGTCGCGCCGCCCGTGTCGGCCGCTCCGTCCGGTGTGCCGGGTGCGTCCGGTGCGGCGGTCAGCCGGACGGGACGGCGAGGACCCCGGCCTCGGCGAGGATCAGGTCCTCCATGCCGTGCAGGAACCGGGCCATGGCGGGGCGCGGGAGGACGGCCGGATCGGCGGTCATCGCGAGCTGCAGGGCGTCGGCGGTCTGCAGGGCGTCCAGCGCGTAGCTGAGTCCGGGGCGCGGGTCGAACTCCTTCGGCCAGGTCAGGGTGGTCCGTTCGCGGGCCCGGTCGAGCGGTTCGGTGGTCGGCGTGGGGGCGGTCGCCAGGGTGGCGGGCAGGAGGTCGCGGGTGTCGTTGAAGATGCACGACCGGTCGGCCAGCGGGACGTGCTCCGCGGTCAGGCGGTCGATCTCCGCGTCCAGCAGGCGCCTCTCGTAGTAGGCGTGGCGGTACGCGGCGATCGCGGAGGACTGGGTCCGCCGGACGGTGTCGGCGAAGTCGCCGGAGAGGCCCGGCAGGTGGAACACGCTGTCGCTCGCGATCACGCTCGCCGAGTCGGACAGGCCGGGCAGGAAGCGGTTGCTCACGATGACCTGGAGCACCACGTCCGGCGAGCCCGAGAGTTCGGCGGTCATCGTGCAGGCCGCCGCCAGCAGGACGGAGGAGGAGCTGGCCCGGTGCGCGGCGGCGACCAGGTCGACCGCGCGGAGCAGGGCCGGTGAGCTGAGCACCGCGTTCGGGAACGGCGCCGGCTCCGCGGCGGCGGGCGGGAAGAGACGCGGCGGCCCGAGCCGCAGCTTGCGCAGGATGTGCGCGCGGGCGTTGGCGTCGCGGCGCCGTCCGCTCGCCGACCGCTGGAACTCCGCCTCCTCCAGCGGCTGCTGGGGCGCGCGCACGGCGCGGATGGACGCGGGGGTGGCGCCCAGGGCCAGCTCGGTGAGGTCCTGGATCAGTCGGCCCATGCCGCCGCCGTCCACCGCGGTGTGGGAGATGACCAGGGTGATGTGCCGGACCAGCCCGTCGGCGATCACCAGGCCCACCCGGATCGGCCACTCGGTCGCG
The DNA here is from genome assembly GCF_036013975.1 of Kitasatospora sp. NBC_00458. NCBI lineage: Bacteria > Bacillati > Actinomycetota > Actinomycetes > Kitasatosporales > Streptomycetaceae > Kitasatospora > Kitasatospora sp. NBC_00458. Next base: position 1,337,224 of record NZ_CP107904.1, on the reverse strand, counting down.
GGGTCGAACGGGTCGGCGGCCAGCCCGTCGTGGAGTTCGCGGCCGGCGTCGGCGAGTACGGCGGGTTCGTCCTCGCAGTGCCGGGTGTGGACGGTCAGCCGGCCGGCCGGGTCGACGGTCTGGCGCAGTCCGGGCCCGTGCTCGTCCGGATGCAGCCGGGTGTGCAGGGTGTCGTGCAGGTGGAGCAGGGCCCCGAGGGCGTCCAGGGTGGTCTGCAGGGGGACGCCGGGGTCCACCGGGGCGGCCGTGGTGATGTTGTAGCGCGGCCGGTCGCCGGGGGTCAGGCGGTTGATGGCGTCCCAGATGGCCTGCTGGCCCCAGGTGGCCGGGCCGCTGCCGGATCTGCCGTTCGAGAAGCTGATTTCCAGGGGTCGACTCGTAGTCACCGTGGTGGTTCTCCGATGCGTGGTTCGGGGATCGGTGGTGCTGCGGAGGGTGCGGTGGGAGCCGTAGGGAGAGTCTGGCGCACGGCTCGGAGATCGTCGAGACTCCGGCGGCGCGGCGGCGGCCGTGAGGAGACCGCGGAGGCCCGGCGGGGGGTGCCGGGGGTGGCGGCCGGGGCTCGGCCGGAGCTCGGCCGACGCCCCGGGGCGCCGGGAGCCGGGCTGTGGGATTGAGCCATGCGAAGGTCAATTCCGGTAATCATCTTCGGAGTCAAGGCAGATGTCCGGTGAACAAATGGAAGCCATGGAAGCATCTGACATGTGAAGCGTGAAATTGCACGCCACGCGGAATCGACCCCGCTACTCCCTTGAAGGAGAGATTTCTGATGAAACGATTCGCCTCGGTACTGGCCGGTGCCGCCACGCTGTCCGCCCTCGGCGCCGTGGGCGCCACCGAGGCCACCGCGCAGACCGCCGGCGCCACCACCTCCACCCGGACCTGTGTCACCGGTTTCGAGGGCATCCTGCGCACCGAGCTCTGCGCCACCGTCGACGGCGGCCAGGTCTGGCTGACCGGTTACGCCACCCCCGTGGCCATCAGCTGGACCCCGCAGACGGTCTCGTTCAACCTCTCGGCCTCGGTCGTGGGCGGCGCCTCCCTGGGCACCGACGCGCCGAGCGTCATCATCCCCGTCGGCGGCCGGCCGGTCGGCTACGTGGCCGGGACCGCCCCCTGTGGTTCCACCGTCACCGGGACCTTCTCGGTCACCAACTGGGGCTGGCCGCCGTCGACCGCCACCGTCTCGGTGCCCGTCACCTGTTGATCCGCACGGCTCCGCGTGCCGCGGGCCGGCCGTCCCGGCGGGGGCGGCCGGCCCGCGGGCTCGTCGGCCCGCTGCGTGCGCGTCCGCGCCGGTGCCGGTCGCGGCCCGCCGGTCAGAGCCGCTCGGCCGTGACGACGTGGTAGTCGAGCAGGCCGTCGCGCCAGGTGTGCAGGAAGTTGCGGGTCCAGTGGCCGGACGGCACGGTGCCCTCCAGGTAGCGGTCCAGGCCGGGCCAGACGTCCTTGCCGATGGACTCGGTGGCGACGCGGGTGAACCCCGCGTCGGCGAGGTCGGCGGTGAACCCGTCCAGCGGGTGGGGGACGTCCAGGCCGTCGGCGAAGCTGCCGAGCAGGATGCTCAGCCGCTCGGCCGCCTCCGGGCCCCCGGCGCTGAAGAACGTGGTCACCACCAGGCGGCCGCCGGGCCGCAGCACCCGGGCCGCCTCGCGGGCGAAGCCGGTCAGCTCGCGGAAGTGCTGGGCCGCCTCGACCGAGTACACGCCCTCCAGGGAGCCGTTCGCGAACGGGAGTTCGTCGGCCGAGCCGAGGGTGTAGCCGAGCCGGTCCGGGAACGTCGCCAGGGCCCTGGCGTTGACGGCGCGGGCGCGTTCGACCTGGTCGGGGTGGATGTCGACGCCGGTGACGGCCGCGAAGCGGAACTCCCGGAGCGCCAGGGCCGCGCCCAGCCCGCGGCCGCAGCCGACCTCCGCAAGGCGCAGCGACTCCGCCGGTGCCGGGAATGCGCGCAGGACGCGGCGGTAGAGGTTCTCCTGGCTGAGGACCCGGTCCTCCGGGGTGGGCTCGGTGGTGTCGATGCCGCGCCAGTCGCCGAAGTTGATGAAGCCTCCGGCGAAGCTCGCGGCTTGGGAGAGGTCGTCGGCGCCGTAGGTCTGGCGTACGGACGCGGGGATGCGGTCGTTGGTCATGGGTCGCTCGGTCTCCGTGTGAGGGCGCTGAGGGCGCTCGGGGGCGGGGTGTTCGGTGTGCGGGCCCGTGGGTCTTCGGGCCGTCGGGCTCTCGGCTTCGGGGGCCCGGGGGTGTGCCGCGGAAGCCGGCCGGGGCGGTGCCCCGGTGGCCGCGGCGCCGTGGGCCGGGTCAGCGGGGTCGGGGGTGGGTCCCGTCGTGGCGTGCCGGTGCCGGGCCCGGGTCGTCCGCCGCGGAGGTGCGTCGCACGGGGGAGGGGGTCCGGCGCCGGTTCATCGGCCGCCCTGCCTTCCTGACGTCGGGTGCCGCGCCGCTTCGCGGGCGCGCGCCGCAGTACGTACCCAAACATGCGGGGTGTGGAACAACCCGGATGAGCGGGTTTGAGGTGGGAAAGGGCAGGTCGGGAGGGGTGGGAGTGATACGGGATGATGAGCGGCCGGCGGTCGGCGCGTGAGGGTGCGCCCTACGGGGCACGTGTGTCGGGGCACGTGCGTCGGGACGGGCCGGGCGAAGCCGGGAGCGGCGGTGACGGGCTCCGGGGGCGGGCTCCGGGGGCGGGTGGTGACGCGCGGTCCCGGCGGGCGGAAGTCGCTTGAGGGGGTGCGGGGGTTCGGAGAGACTGGGCCGTGATCGTCGGGAGTCCCCGGTGGTCGTCGGGGGCCGGCAGCTGAGAGGGGACCGGGATGAACGGGCAGGGGGAGCGGGTCGCACCGCCGCTGACCGGTGGCGAGCGGGAGATGCTGAGGGCGTTCCTCGACTTCCACCGCGCGACGCTGGCGATGAAGTGCCAGGGACTGACGGACGAGCAGCTGCGCTCGCGGTCGAGCCCGCCGTCGACGCTGTCGCTGCTCGGTCTGGTCCGGCACATGGCGGAGGTCGAGCGGACGTGGTTCCGGCGGGTGATCGCCGCCGAGCCGGTGCCGCTGGTCTGGTCCGCGGAGTGGGACTTCCAGGCCGCGTACGACGCCGAGGGGGCGGACCGGGCCGAGGCGTTCGCCGCCTGGCAGGAGGAGGTCGGGCACGCGCGGCGGATCGAGCGCGAGGCGGAGTCGCTGGACGTCGCCGGCTACCAGCCGCGCTGGGAGGCGGAGGTGTCGCTGCGTCTGGTGATGCTGCACCTGATCCACGAGTACGCCCGGCACAACGGGCACGCCGACTTCCTGCGGGAGGCGATCGACGGGGTGGTGGGGGCGTAGCGGCGCGCGGCGGGGTGGCGCGCGCTGGGGTGGTGGTGCGGTGGGGTGGTGGTGCGGTAGCGGTGGGGTGACGGTGGCGGTGCGGTGGTGGCGGGGGCGTCGGACTCCCGGGGTGCCGGGCGCCGGCGCCGGGATCACCAGGGCTCGCGCGGTAGTTCGACGGGGCCGCGGGGCGGGAGCAGGCGGGCGTGGGTCCCGGGGCCGGTCGGCGGGCCGGGTGCCGGGGGCGGAGTGGCCCCCGTGGGCGGGCGGGACCCGGGGGGTGCGACCAGGTGCAGCCACTCGTGGTCGGGGTGGCCGGGGACGGTCCGGCCGGCGGCTGCCCAGGTCCGGGCGAGCTGGGCGAAGATCGGTGCATCGTGCAGAAAGGTTTCGTCGATGGTGTGACCCGAGGGCGGGACGTCGTAGCTCATGCAGGGCCTAACGAGCGAGGTGGGCGGCCGCAACCCGTCGGAGGCCGTGCGGCGTCCGGCCGGCTCCCGGCCGGCTCCCTGGGCTGTCGGTGCCGGCTGCGATGATCACCACCATGAACGCCCCGACCGACACCGCCGTGACCTGGACCGCCGACCTTCCCACCACCGTCCGGTTGGTCCGCACGCTGCACGACCTCGGCCCGTGCTGGACCAGGACGGACGTCGAGCGCCTGGTCGCCGACCGGCCCGACTGGAAGATCCGCCGCGAGTTCGCCGACCTCCTGGTCGTCGGCCTCCAGGCCGAGCTCCGGTGGCCGCTCGGTGCCGAGCTCTACCTCGGCACCACCGTGCCCAAGGCCACCACCTACCGGCGGGCCCGGCTGCAGCTGCTCGAATTCCGGCTCCCCGTGCCCGAGGAGGAGCGCCGCACCGCGCTGCGGACCCTGGCGGAGGCGCTGCGCGGGATCGGCTCGCCCACCGCCGTGCCGACCGCCGCCGACGGGTTCGGGCTGCGCTGGCGGTCCGCCGAGCGGACCATGCTGTTCCAGGCCAACGACCGCCGGGCGTGGATAGCCGTCCAGCCCCTGGTCCGGGACGCCGAGCACATCAGCCCCGAACTGCCCGCCGTCATCGCGGCGTTCGCCCCGGCCCTGCACGACTCGCCCGGCGGCCGCCTCACCCGGGCCGACATCGAGCGGGCCGCCGCCGACGAACGGGCCGTCACCGAGGGGAGCGTCACCGAGCAGGTCGGCGCCGCCGAGCAGGCCGTCACCGAACGGGCCGTCACCGAGGGGAGCGTCACCGGACAGCCGCGCTGGTCGGTCGAGTTCGTCGAAGCGCGGGCGGAGATCCACACCCCCGACCCGGACTGCACGCCCCGGTTCATCCGCTTCGGCGGTCCCGCGGACACGTTCCGCCTCCTCCAGCTGCACCGGTTCGAGGAGGAGCCCGCGCTGGAGCGGCGGCGCGCCGTCTTCGGGGAGATCCACCGGGCCGTCTGCGGAGTCCTCGGCGAGCCGACCCTCTTCGGCGGCGGACCGGACGGCCCCGACGTGCGCTGGCGCGAGGCCGGTGACGACCCGCGGCTGCTGCGCCTGCGCGCCGACCGGCGGTCGGTCTGGCTGGAGACCGCACCCGCGGAGGAGGTCGAGGAGGAGGAGTACGGGACCTTCGAGCACGGCGGCCCGATCGAGGGGCCCGACGGGCCGAGCGGCTTCCCCCGGCTGCCGTACAGCTGGCAGCTCCACGTGTTCGGCGCGCCCGGCGACCTCGCCGGCTACCTGCCCGGCGGCCGGCTGGCCCTGTCGCTGCCGCACCTGCGGGAGGGCCTGGAGAGCCTGCTCGCCGCCTGGATCGAGCAGCTTCCGGTCCAGCGGCCGGGCGAGAAGGTCACCTTCACCCTCGCCTCGCCGCTGATCAGCGGCGGGATCGCGTTCACGTACGACACGGTGAAGGGCATCCTGCTGCGGGTCGGACCGCGCCCCGGCGAGGCCACCGAGACCGCGGCGGCCATGGCGGCGGACGGCTGGCAGGCGTCGGGGAGCCGTTTCAAGGCCCAGTACAAGGTCCCGACCGAGGCGACCGCCGGGGAGGTCGCCACGCTGATCACGACCGAGCTGGCGGCCCGGGGCATCACCGGCGGGTCCGCACTCGGGCTCGGCCAGGGTCGACTGACCGCCCGCCGGGTCGGCATCGGCACGCCGACGCACGGCGCGCAGGGGTTCTTCCGGGTGACGGGGCTGGGGCTGGAGACCTCCTGAGGGTCGGCCGGGGGCGGGTCAGTCGGGGGCGGGCCGTCCGGTCGGGCCGGGTCGGGGCCGGGCGTCCGGTCGGCGGCCGGGCCCGGCCGGGCGCCGGTGCGTCGCGCCCCGTTCCCGGTTCGTCAGGGCACCGGTGGCAGCGGAGGCTGGGCCTGGGCGGCGGCGTTCGTCGCACCCCGGGCGGCACGGGACACCGAGCGGACGTCACCGGCGTCGCTGCGCCGCAGGACGAAGATCTTGACGAGGGCGATCAGACTCGGCCCACAGAGCAGTGTCGCCAGCCACCACACGTCCTTCGCGACGAACACACCGGCGCCGAGCATGGCCACGCTCACGGCGACCCCCGCGTACAGGCTCGCCATCCGGAAGGTGTGCTGGCGCTGCTCGCGGGCGTCACGGGCCCGGCGCTCCGCCGCGGCCCTGGCGTCGTCGGCGGCCTGCCGGGCGGCCTCGCGCTGCGAGTCCAGCTGCTTGAGCCGGAGCTGGTGCTCCCGTTTGAGCTGGGGCTCCAGCGCCTCGAAGGCGACCTTCAACTGTTCCGGCCCGCCGAGTGCCGCTCCCCACTTCATGGCGACCTCCAGCCCGGCGGAGACCACCGGGTCGTCGGAGGACGGGCGGGGGATACCGGCGTCGTCGATGTTCACTGGTGTGCTCCGCCGCCGCCGGCCCCGGCCGGCAGGTAGTCGTTCCCGGTCGGTTCGGGGGGCGGGCCGAGTCTGACGAAGAGCCGCGCCAGCGTGTGGTCGAGCGTCTCCTCCGCGGCCCTGGTCAGCTCAGTGGCGCCGCCGGGAGCGGGCGGCTCGTCGGGCCTGCCCCGGAGGTCGGCCAGCCGGGTGGCGAGGGCCACGGCCAGGCTCGTGACCGCCGAGAGGGCCTCGGCTGCGGGCGGGGTGGCGGCGGGCGGCGGCTCGATCCGGTGGCCGGGCAGGCCGATCCAGGCCCGGTGCTGCTCGCCGTCCTTGAGGACGAGGTCGACGGGGCGCAACGTACCTCTGCTGCCACCTGCGATCCGGTGCGCCGACGCCGTCGCATGGACCTCGTCGGAGGCGACCAGCAGCATGGGGGCGCGGGATTCCCGGGCGAGCATCCGCACGATCACCGGAGCCTCCATGAGGCGGAGCAGGTGGTCGACGGCAGGGCTCGTCCACCCGCCGATCCGGTAGGTCGCCCGCCCGTAGTGGATCCCGACCCGCAGCCGCGGGCCCTGGTCCTTCACCAGCTCGTCCGGAAGGGTCCGCATCAGGACCTCCAGCAGGGCCCGGGGATCGGTCTCCTCCGGAAACAGGATCAGGACGGAGTCCCCGCGGTTCTGGCGGGCCGTGGCGGTCAGGTCGACGCCTGCACGGGCGAAGGCGGACTCGACCAGCGTGTCGAGCCCGCGCTGCAGTGCTGCCTGCACGAGTGCGGAGCGCCCGGAGTAGTGCTCGAAGCCGATGTGGACCATCCATTTCATCGACTGGTCGAGCGAGGTCATGGCCGGCTCCTTCGCTGCCGTGCGCCGATGCCGCCCACAGTAGTGGCGGACCGACGTTCGCGAGGGGAAAGTCCGAGAGTTCGCGGCCCGGTATGGGTCGGTGAACTCGTCCTGAGCGGAGCCCAGTTGGAGGAGGGTGTCGCCTCGGGTGAGACATCGGGACCTCGGGACCTCGGGGCGTCGACGGTGGGGCGGTTCGGGCCGGGGGAGCGGCCAGGCCGGGAGGCCATCCGGGCTGTCTGCAAGCGAAGTCGTCCGCCGGGTGAACAGGAGTCGAAGGTTCGGTTCCGCCGCCCGTGTCGTCCGTATCCCCTCGGTCCTTGCGGGGGAACGCAGTTCGGGACAACGGCCGCTCACCAGGAAAGGTGTGGACCAATCCTGACATTCCCTATGCTCTCACTCTGATTCACCCTGATCACCCTGGAGGCCTTGATCGCCCGGGGCAGTGGGATCACCTGATCGGAACGCGGTGGGGAGCGGAAGTTGCACATCAACCTGCTCGGACGGTTCGAGCTCCAGGACGACCGCGGCAGGCCCCTGCCGCAACCCGGCCCGAAACGGCGCGCGTTGCTCGCCGCCCTGGCCCTGGAGCTCGGCCGGGTCGTGCCGGTCGCGCGGCTGCTCGAACTGCTCTGGGACGGCGCCCCGCCGCCCACCGCCCGCGCCGCCCTCCGCGGGCACGTCACCGCCGTCCGCCGCCTGCTGGCCGCCGCCGCCGACGGCATACCCGTCGGCGGTCCCACGACCGAGGACCCCGACGGCCTCCACCTGGTCACCCGCGGCGGTGGCTACGCGCTGCTCGGTGCACCCGACGCGGTCGACGCACTCCGCTTCGAGCGGCTGCTCGCCGCCGCGGAGGCGCCCGCCGCCGACCCGGTCGCCCCGCTGCGCGCGGCGCTCGCCCTCTGGCGGGGCCCGGTCCTCGACGACTGCGGCTCGGAGCTGCTCGCCGGTACCGTCGGCCCCCGGCTGACCACGGCCCGCCGCGACGCCGCCGAACGACTCGCGGTCCACCTGCTCGCCGTGATCGAGCCGGTCGCCGCCGTCGGCCCGGGCACCGCGGCCGCGTCGGACCTCGCGGGCCCGCCCGCCGGGGGTCGGGCCGCCGGCTCGCGCGGCTCCGGTGCCGGTGCCCGGACCGCCGGCCCCGGCGTGCGGCTCGTCGACGCGACCGATGAAGCCGCCGAGCCGACCACTGCCGGGCCGACCGCCGCCGAGCTGGCCGCCGCCGGGCCGCTGAGCGAGTCCGCCGCCACCCTGCTCGCCCGCTGCCTCGACCGGCCGGGCCGCCGCGCCGCACCACGCGGGGGCCGTGCCCGGAGCGGGCCCGGCGACGCTGCCCGCGGCACCGCCGACCGGCCCGCCGACGCGAAGCCGGCCGCGCCAGCGTCGTCCGCCGCGCCTGCCCCATCCGCCGCGTCCGTTGCGCCTGCCGCGCCTGCCGCGCCTGCCACGCCCACTGCGCCCACCGCGCCCACCGCGCCTGCCGGGCCTGCCGGTCTTGCCGGGCCCGGCAGGCCCGACGGGTCGGGCCCGCCGGTGGGCCCCCCGCTGCCCCGGGTCGCGCGCGGGTTCGTCGGCCGCACCGGCGAACTCGCCCGCCTCGACGCGGCCGCCGACACCGCCGACGGCCGCCCCCTGCTGGTCACCGGCCCGGCCGGTGTCGGAAAGACCAGCCTCGCCCTCCGGTGGGCCCACCGCCGCGCCGACCGGTTCCCCGACGGCCGGTACGCCGTCGACCTGCGCGGACACGACGAGTCCGCCGCCCGCACGCCCGCCGCCGTCCTCGCCGAGCTCCTGCGCGGTCTCGGTGTCGGCCCGGGCGAGCTGCCCGCCGGCACCGCCGAACGCGCCGCCCTGCTGCGGGCCCGGACGGCCGGCCGCCGTCTGCTGATCCTGCTCGACGACGCCTCCTCGGCCGATCAGCTCGAACCGCTGCTGCCCGCCGACCCCGGCCTCCTCGTCCTGGTCACCAGCCGCTCCCGGCCCACCGACCTGGTCGCCGCGGACCGCGCCGTCCCGCTCCCGCTCGACGGCCTCGACCCGGCGGAGGCAGTCCGGCTGCTCGCCGCCGTGGCCGGCCCCGACCGGGTCGCCCGCGAACCGGAGGCCGCCGCCCGGCTCGTGGGCCTCTGCGACCACCGGCCGCTCGCCCTGCGGATCGCCGCCGCAGGGCTCGCCGCCTGCCCCGGCCGGACGGTCGCGGAACTCGTCGCCGACCTGGCCGACGAGCGGGCACGCCCCGGGGCCCCCGTCGTGGGCGGCCCGGCCGGGGTGGCCGCCGCCCTCGGCGTCGGCCGGCGCGCGCTGGCGCCCGAGGCGGCCCGACTGTTCACCCTCACCGGCCTGTTCCCCGGCGACACCACCGACGTGTGGACCGCCGCCGCCCTCGCCGGACTGCCGTCGGCCCGCGCCCGCGACCTGCTCGGCGCCCTCGACGCCGCCGGCCTCCTCCACGAAGCCGGCCCCGGCCTGTTCGCCCGGCACGACCTCGTCCGCCGCTACGCCGCCGGACTCGCCGCAGCCCTTCCGGCGGCCGACCGCGACCGGGCGCTGCGCCGCCTCCTCGCCTACTACGGGGCCGCCACCGACGCGGCCGCCGCCGTTCTCGGGCGCCGCAGCGGCGGCGGCACCGCACCGTCCGCCGGGCCAGGGGGACCTGCCGGGCCCGGGCTCCCCGCCGGACCCGAACTACCCGAACTACCCGAACTACCCGAACTGGCGGACCCGGCGCGGGCCGTCGACTGGTTCCGGCGCGAGCAGCACACCCTGTCCGAGCTGGTCCGCACCGCCGCCGCACGCGGACACGACGAGGAGGTCTGGCGGCTCGCCTACGGCTGCGGTGCACTGCACTACCACGACGGCGGCCACCTGGCCGAGTGGGAGGAGCTGGCCCGGCACGGCCTCGCCGCCGCCGAGCGGCTGGACGACCGGGCCGCCCGGGCGCTGCTCCGTACCGACCTGGGCATCGTGCTGGCCTGCCGGAGGCGCTTCGCCGAAGCCGTCGCGGCCGCCCGGCAGGCCGCTCTGGACGCGGACGGCCTGGCGGACACCGATCTCCGGGACCGCTGCCTCACCGTGGTCGCCGGGACCCTCGCCGAGTCGGGCCGGATCCACGACGCGATCGCCGTGATGGAGCGCGTCGTGGAGTCCTGCGAGGCCCGGGGGGACGGCCCGCGGACCGCCCGCGCCCTCGACGGCCTCGCCGCCTGCCTGCACCAGGCGGGGGAGGCGGACCGGGGTCTCGCCCTCACCGACCGCGCCCTCGACCTGGTCCGCGACGATCCGGACGACCCGATCCAGGGCGCCCTCCGGTTCAGCCGGGCCGAGGGGCTGCGCGTCCTCGGCCGGGTGGAGGAGGCGCTGGCCGCCGCGCAGGAGGCGCTCGCCGTCGCCGAGGCGCACCGCAACGCGCGGCTCGTCCTGCTGGCCCTGGACCTCCAGGGCGCCGTCCTCGCCGGACTCGGCCGCCGCGAGGAGGCCGCGGCCTGCCGTGAGCGCGCCCGGGAGCTGCGCGCCGTGCCGGGGCGGGTGGCGGCGGAGCCGGCGGCCCTCGGTGCGTGACGGGGCGCAGCCCGTCGGAGTGCGGGTGGGAGGGAGCCCTCCCGGCCTGCGGTGAAGCCTGCGGAGTAGCCGGCGGCCCCGTCGCGGGGTCGCCGGGCGGGCGGAAGCGGAGCCGGGGCGCCGGTGAGCGTGCTGCCGATGAGCGGTTCGACGGCGAGCGGGTCGACGGCGGGCGGTTCGACGGCGAGCGGGTCGCCGTGGCCCCGCCGGCTCACCACCCCAGCAGGTACGCCCCCTGGCGCAGCCCCGCGAGCACCGCTCCGGCGGTCTCCGCCGCGTCCGCCGCGCCCCCGGTACCCGCCGGACCCCCGCCGCCCGTCACCGCGTCCGCCGCGTCCGTCGCGTCCGTCGCGCCCGGAGCCCCCATACCGGCCTCCGCCGCGCCGGCTCCCGTTGCCCCCGCGTCCGCCGCCGGGGGGAGCGGCACGTAGTGCAGTGCCGCCCCCGTCGCCCGGCTCTCCCGGCGGAAGGCGTCCAGTGCCGACGGCGTGACCGGGCCCTCCACCACCACCTGGTACCCGCCCGAGGCGAAGGCGAAGGCGGCCTGTGCGGTGGCGGCCAGCACGGTCAGGTTCTGCCGCCGGGCCTCCGGCAGGTGCGGCGCCACGTACCCCTGTCGGACCGCCCGCCGGAAGTCCTCCGCGCGCAGGTGGACGCTGGGGGACAGCGCGTCGGCGACCAGCGGGGCGACCGCGCCGCTCCCGGCCCCGGCGGCCGGGTCGGAGAGGACGACCACGCTGCCCGCTCCCCGTCCGCCTCCGAGCTCCGGCCCACCTACGGTCGTACGGTTCACAGCTGCTGATCCCTTCACGGGCCGGGGACGGACGGGAGCCGGGGCGGGGCGGCCGGAGCGCGCGGGCCGGCCCGACGCGGAACACAGGCGGGCCGAACCCGGCAAAGCGGACAGCCGACCGCCTCGTCCCTACGAGTGACTGCTGTCGGAGATCAACCTAGTCCACCGCGCGGCCCCGAGTCCTCCCCCTCCCGATACCTCCCGCCGGACCTCCCCGTACTCCCCTCCCCGGCCCTTCCGGCCGCCGCACCCGGGCCTTTCGGCCCTTGCGCCCGACCCTTCCGTCCGGTTGCCGTGCCCGGCCCCGGTACCCGGCGGCCCCGTGCCATGCCTCCGCCCGCTGCTCCGCCCGCTCCTCCGTCTACTCCTCCACCCGCAGCACGATCGGGTTGGTCAGCGCCGCCATCGGACCCCACGGCAGGTCCGGCCCCATGGAGTTGCCCTTGCCCGGCGTCCCGTCGGCCCGGGGGTGGCGCACCTCCGCCCGGACGAACGCCGCGAGCGAGGCCGTGGTCCGCCAGACCACCGCCCCCGTGCCGTCGGCGGGCAGCGACTCCTGGTGCAGCTGGCCCTCGTCGGTGAGGAACCGCACCGTGCCGTTCGGCACCCCCGAGACGGCGAGCCGGACGTCCACCGGCGCGTCCGCCGGGACGGTCAGCTCCTCGCCGATGCCGGCCTGCCGGCCGTGGCCGGTGGCGGTGAACTCCAGTTGCACGGAGGCCGATTCGGCCAGCCAGCTGCGCCCGGACCGGATCCCGTCGAGGACGTCGTCCCGGGTCAGGTCCTCGGCCAGCACGACGGTGTGCGGCGAGCCGATCACCTGCGGCGCGCTGTGCGCGTCGCTGTTGCCGACGGCCGGCAGCCAGGACCGCCCGTGCCGCAGCGCGGTCGCCAGCCCGGCGTCCCACCCGTCCACCGCCGACTCGTCGTCGTACGTCCACGGGCCGTTCCACACCTCGACCGCGTCGGCGTCCTCGTACCCGAACTTCCACTGGCAGGCGACGTACGGGCAGAACGGGTGCGCCGGCACCACCAGTCCGCCCTGTCGGCGCACCTGCCGGGCGAGCCGGGGGAACGCCTCGTCCCGGGAGCGGTACCGCCAGTCGACGAACTGGCCCGGCCGCAGGCCCAGCGCCAGCCAGTGCCCGTTCCTGGTGGTGACCTCCTCGCCGAGCACCACCAGGAGGTCCGGTCCGGCCAGCGGGCCCCAGACGCCGTGCGCGGAGGTGGTGTTGTGGTCGGTGGAGACGATGAAGTCCAGCCCGGCGGCCCGCGCACCGGCCGCCACCTCGGCGGGCAGCCGCCGTCCGTCCGAGTGCACGGTGTGCAGGTGGCAGTCGCCCCGGTACCAGGCGCGGCCGCGTCCCCGAGCCCGCTCCGCCGGGTAGGACGGGGTGAAGTCGGCCCCGGGTGCGCCGAAGCGCAGCGTCACGTCGACCCGGTACTCCAGCCCCTGGGGCGCCACCTGGTACGGGCCGAGCACCACGTGCCACCGGCCCGGCCGCACCGGCCCCGGCAGGTAGCCGGGCGTCGCCTGCTCGCGGCTCACCGCGAACTCCGTGCGGAACCCGCCCGACCAGCCCCGGAAGCCGCGGCCGCCGAGGTCGGTGCCGCGCTCGTCGAAGAGCCCGATGTCGCAGGAGTTCCCCGGTGTCCCGGGCGGGACGGTCGGCTTGTCGTACCGGTAGCCGACGGCGATCTCCCGGACGCCCGCCGGCACGTCGAACGGCAGGTAGACGAAGTCCGGGGCGCCGGTGGGCAGCCGCCCGGTGAGCGTGACCGTCCGGTCCGGCGTCCCGTCCGCCGCCCGCTCGGCCGTCCCGTCCGCGGCCCGGGCGGGGCCCGCCGCCGCCAGACCGAGGGCCCCCGCCGCGCCGGCGGCCCCGGCCGCGAGCAGTCCGCGCCGGCCCAGCGGCTCCTTCTCGCCGTGCACATCCTGCGCCATCAGATCCTCCGACTCCCCAGGGACGTTTTCCGGCTCCTACCCGCGCCCGTCACCCGGCCCGGTGAACCCCCGGTGAGCCGGACCCCACCACCACGCGGCGGCCCCGTGAAGGCCGCCCGGGTTGCGCGAACTGACGATCGGTCCCTTGATGGGACGTGAATCATCTGAACATCAGACAGCCTCGGAGCCTCCCCATGTCACTCAGTCGGCGGACCCTCCTGGCAGCCGCGGCCGGCAGCGCCCTGGCCGCCTGCCAACCCCCCACCCCCCACCCGCCGACCCCCTCCGCCCCACCCGTGCCCCCCTCCACCCCCACCCCCGACGCGTCCCCCACCCCCACGCCGAGCCCCACCCCCACCGCTTCCCCCACGCCCACCCCCACGCCCACCCCCACGGCGACCGCGATCCCCGCCCCCCTCCCAGCCCGCGCCGCCATCACCACCCGCTACACCGACACCGCCCCCACCGACTGGGGCCTCGACATCCCCGGGGTCCTCACCACCCTCCCCGACGGCGAACGCGCCATCGCCCTCACCCTCGACGCCTGCGGAGGCCCCGGCGGCTCCGGCTACGACGCCGCGCTCATCGAGACCCTCCGCGCCCACGGCGTCCCCGCCACCCTCTTCCTCAACGCCCGCTGGATCGACGCCAACCCGGCGGTCTTCGACGACCTGGCCGCCGACCCCCTCTTCGAGATCGCCAACCACGGCACCGCCCACCGCCCCCTCTCCGTCACCGGCCGCTCCGCCTACGGCATCGCCGGGACCGGAGACGCGGGCGAGGTCTACGACGAGATCACCGGCAACCTCGAAAAGCTCACCGCGCTCCTCGGACGGCCACCCCGCTACTTCCGCTCGGGCACGGCCCACTACGACGACGTCGCCACCCGGATCGCCGCGGACCTCGGCCAGCACATCGCCGGCTTCACCACCAACGCCGACGCCGGCGCCACCGCCACGTCCGGCCAGGTCCACCGCGAACTCGTCGGCGCCCCGCCCGGCGCCATCGTCATCGCCCACATGAACCACCCCGCCGCCGGCACCGCCCGCGGCCTCGCCACCGCCCTCCCCACCCTCCTCACCGCCGGCCACACCTTCACCCGCCTCTCCGACACCTCCCGCTGAGCGCTGCTCTGACAAAGCAGCGCTCGGTGGTTCGGGCGGACGGGCGGGGCCGGGGTCAGGCCGGGGTGGTGTCTTCGAGGGGCGGGGCTTCCGCGGGGTGGGGGGTGGAGACGGGGAGGGCGGCGGCGACGCGGAAGCCGGGGCCGTACGGGGCCGCGCTCAGGAGGCCGCCGAACAGGGCGACCCGCTCGCGCAGGCCGAGCAGTCCGTGCCCGGTCGACAGCTCGCGCTGCCCGTCCGGGGGGCGCCCGGCGCCGTCGTCGACGACCTCGATGAGGAGGGCCTCGTCCCAGGTGATCCGCACCACCGCGTGGGTGCCCGGACCGGCGTGCTTGGTGATGTTGGTGGCGGCCTCCTGGACGAGTCGGTAGGCGGTCTGGCCGACGCTGTCGTCGATCCGCAGCGGGCGCCCGCGCGTCTCCAGGGAGATCCCGACACCGGCCCTGCGGACGTCCGCGAGGAGCTGCTCCAGGTCGCCCAGGCCGTGGGTGTACCCCTCCTCGGCCGGGGTCTCGGAGGTGCGGAGCAGCCGCAGCATGTGCCGCAGCTCGGCCGTCGTGGACCTGCCGATGTCCTCGATATGCCGGAACGCCTCGGCGCGGGCCGGGTCCTCGAAGGCCGTGACCCTGGCCGTCTCGGCCCGCATGACCATGACGGCGACGGAGTTGGCGACGATGTCGTGGAGCTCGCGCGCAATCCGCACCCGTTCCTGGGTGATCCGCTGCCGGGCCTGTTCCACCTCCTGCCGGCGGCGTTCGGCGGCGGCCCGGGCCGCCCGGCTCCACCGGGCGAAGCCCCAGACCACCAGTGCCACCGGCACGTAGAAGGCGATGTTCGAGACGAGCACCGGGGTGAACAGCGGGCCGTGGTAGGAGCCGACGGTTTCGCAGATCGCCAGTGCCATGGGGACGAGGCCGAGCACCAGGGCCGTCAGGGCGACGGACCGGCGGCACTGGGCGGCGACGGTGTAGAGGGCGATCAGGAGCCCGAAGCAGGGGGTGTAGTCGATGGCGTCGGCGAACGAGAGCAGGTCGGAGCCGACGGCGATCAGCCACACGGCCGCGAAGGTGGCCACCGGGCGGCGGCGCCGCACGACCAGCGCCAGGACTTCGGCCAGGGCGAGCAGCGCCATCCACAGGCGCTGCTGCCATCCCGCCCAGGGAGCGATGATCGTACCGAAGTAGAACAGCTCCGGGATGACGGCCGCGAGGGCCAGCGCGGTGTCCTGCAGCCAGACGGACTGCAGGTTCACCGCGCTCCGTGTACGGCCCTCGGTCGGCGTCGTCATGGTGGCCACGGTCCGGGTCAGGCCGCGTCCGCGCGGGCCCGGGAGGGTGCCGGGGCGGGGCCCCGGCAGCAGAGGCGGCCACTGCAGCAGGTGTCCAGCGAGTAGTCCCTGGCGCTGTCCGAGACGTCGCCGGCGGTCAGGCCGGCGGTGCCGAGCCACCAGGTGTCCGACTTCTCCCGCTGCTCCGGCCGCACCAGGCGGAACCCGAGCTCCGCGTAGGCCGCCCACTGGTCGCCGTGGTGGCGGGTCAGGCTCGCCGTGAGCCGGTCGGCCGTGACGCTCGGGACCGCGACGGGGAAGCGTGACGGCCAGACCATGGCCAGCACGGCTGCCGCTGTCGTGATCCCGTCCGCGTCGACCGCCGCGAGGCCCAGCCCGCCCACCGGGACGACCTCGGCGTCGTCCGCGTCTCCGGGTGACCGGGATATTCGCACGAGGAATCTCTTCCAGGGACTGGCCAGTGTCTCGGGGGGATCCGGCACCAGCACGGTCGTCGAACTGGTCAGGATCCCGTGGGCCAGCGGTTCGCCCGGCACCCTGCCGCGAAGGGACGGGTGCACGGTGACGAGGACCGCGGGCGCATCGGTGGTCGGTTGTGTACTCATGGTAACGCCCCGATGTCGGGTGGGCCCGCTCGGAGGAGTGCGGGCGTCTGCCTCCACTTTCGCTCCGCCCGTGTCCCGGGAGCATGAGCCCACCGCCCCACCCGGGCCCCGGTTCCGCGCGCCGGCGGGACTGCTCCCGCCGCCTCAGGGGGCCGCGTTGCCGCCCCCGCTCTTCCGCCTGGCCCGCGAGAGGTGGCCGCCGACCGTCACGGTCATCGGGTGGTCGGCGCCCAGTACTGCCGTGAGCTGCCCGAACGCGGACTCGTACCGGGGGAGGGCCTCGCCGAGATCGCCCATCGCCTCGTACAGCCGGGCGAGGTTGCTGCGGCTGGCCAGGGTGTCGGGATGGTTCTCCCCGAGCAGCCTGGTCCGCTGTTCGACCGCCGTCGTGATCAGGGCGAACGCCCGCTCCAGGTCGCCCGCCTCGCGGCAGGCGGCCGCGAGGTTGTTGCGGCTGAGCACGGCGTCGTGGCTCTCCGGCCCGAACAGCCGCTCCTGCGCGGTGAGCGCGGCGTCGAGCAGCGGAACGGCCTCGGCGGCGTTCCCCAGCCTGAGGAGGCACCCGGCGAGGCTGCCGAGCACGCGGAGGGTGGCGGGATGCTCCGGCCCGAGGACCCGTTCGCGCTGGGCGAGGGTGGCCCTGAACAGCGGGACCGCCCGTTCCGGTTCCCCGGCCGCCTCGAAGGCGGAGGCGAGCATGTTCCGGCTCACCAGGGTGTCCGGGTGCTCCGGCCCGAGGACCTGTTCGCGCTGGGCCAGCGTCAGCCGGCAGAGGTCGAGCCCGCGGCCGAAGTCGCCCGTCGTCACGTAGTGGTAGGCGAGGTTGCTCCGGCTCAGCAGGGTGTCCGGGTGGGCCTCCCCGAGAGCCTTCTCCCGCCGTTCGAGGACGTCGTGGTAGATCACCCGTGCCTCGGCGATCCGGCCGCCCGACTCCAGCGTGTACCCCAGGTTGCCGAGGCAGCTCAGGGTGTCGGGGTGTTCCGGGCCGGACGTCCTCTCCAGGTCGGCGAGGGTGGTCCGGTAGAGCGAGACGGCCTCCTCGTAACGGCCGACGCTCTCGTAGGCGCCGGCGAGGTTGTTCCGCACCCGGAGGCCGTTCAGCCGCAGCGAGTGGGTGGGGTGCTCCCACCGGGCGAGGGCGTCCTCCTGCGACAGCAGGTCCTCGTAGACCTCGATCGCCCGGTCGAAGAGGCCGACCGACTCGTAGGCGCCCGCCAGGTTGTTCCGCAGGGTCAGCGTCCGGAGGTGCCCCTCGCCGAGGCCCTCCCGGCTCGCCTCCACGGCCCTCTCGTACTCGTCGATCGCCCGCCCGACGTTCCCGAGGGCCTGGTAGGCGGAGGCGAGGCCGCCACGGACGTTCAGGGTGGTGACGTGTCCGGGCCCGTGGACGCGCAGGGCCGCCGCCACGAGCGGTTCCAGGAGGCCGACGGCCCGCGCCGGATTCCCGACCGCCTCGTAGGCGCCGGCGAGGGCGAGGCGGCTCACCAGCCTGAACGGGTGGTCTGTGGCGAACCCGTGCGCGATCTGGGCGTCGTACGCCTCGTACAGGGGCAGCGCCTGGACGATCAGGCCCTCGTCGTTCAGGTACACGCACGCCCGGGCGTACAGCCGGGAGACCTCGGGGCGGTAGGCCCCCGGCGGGTTGGTGGCGGCCAGCGCGCACGCGTGCCGGGCGAGCCGCGCCAGCTGCGCCGGGTCGGCGGCCGTGCTCGGCCCCTCGGGGAACACCGCCCCGACCAGCGCCTGTTCGGCCTCGGACCGGCCCCGGGGCGACGGCGCCGGCGGGGCGGCCGCCGCCGCGGTCGCGGCGGCGTCGGCGCGCAGGACGCTCTGGACCAGGCGGTGGACGCGCACGCTCCGCTCGGTCAGGGTGATCATGCTGAAGGCGCGCAGGACGCGCAGGGCGTCGTCCGCCTCCACCTCGCCGGGGGCGAGCCGGGTGAGCAGCGTGCGGGGACAGTCGTCGGGATCGAGCCAGGCGAGGGAGTAGAGGAGCTCCGCCGCCGGCGGGTCGCGCTCCGTGACGGCCGCCAGGGTGAGGGACCAGATCCGGGCGATGGTCCGCTCCCGGTCGCCCTCCTCGGCGGGCTTGTCCAGCTGGTGGCCGAGCCGTCGCCGGTACGTGGTGAAGCCGGTCTCGGTCTCGGCGATGTAGGCGCCGGCCTGGTGCAGGGCGAGCGGCAGGCAGCCCAGTTCCACGGCCAGCTCCGTCGCCTCCCAGCGCAGTTCGGGCGACGCGGTCCGGTCGGGGACGTAGGAGAGCAGGAGGTCCACCGCGGCCTCCCGGGGGAGGACGTCCAGGGGCATGCGGGTCCGCACCTCCCGCCAGCCGTCGGACTTGCGGCTGGTGATCAGGTGGTGCCCGCGGCCGAGACTGCTCAGATGGAGGCGGAGGGGCCGCGGATCCTCGACGTTGTCGTACACGAGCAGCCACCTGCCGTGCCGCTGCAGCCAGGCCATCGCCCACGCCGTGAGCTCGGGAGGCTCCGCCGTCCCGGCCCACACCGGGCTCAGGCGTCGGGCGATGTCCGCCAGTGCCGCCTCGATCGACCCGGGCACGGCGGCGTCGATCCACCACACCAGGTCGTACGCCTCCCGGTTCAGCTGCGCGTACCGCGCGGCCAGTGCGCTCTTGCCGACCCCGCCCAGTCCGTGGACCACCGCCGCGGCCACGTTGCCCGGGCCGCGGTCCTCGGAGAGCGCCTCGCGCAGCGCGGCCAGCTCCTCGCCCCGGCCCGTGAACTGTTCGGTCGACCCGATGAGACTGACCTCCCCGGCGGCGAAGGTCTCGGCGGCCGAGCGCACCGCCTCGGGCGGCAGCACCACGGTCCTGCCGGTGTGGACCGAGCCGGTGATGGTGCCGAAGTTGACGACGGCCCCGTCCCCGGTGACGTGCAGCGAGCCGTGGCCGGACGTCACCGTGCGGGATCCGCTCGGGTGATGGATCCCGTGTTCACGGTCCCCTCGATGGTGCCGTTGTTGACCACCGCACGCTCTCCCTCGATGTGCACGCTGATCTGCTGCGGGGCCGGCGCCGGGGTGGGCGCGGGCAGCAGTGCGGCCAGCTGGGACAGCAGCTCGGCGTCTCCCCGGACGGCGACCCGGACGGCCTGCCGCAGCGCCGCGAGGGCGTCCGGGTTCAGGGCCTCCTCCGCCGCCGTGTCGATGCTCGCCTCCAGCACGGCCTGCTGTCCGGCGTCGCCGCGCTGCCACACCCGTTGGATGAGCCGCCGTCCCAGGTTCGCCGTCGCATCGGCCGCCGCGTCCTCCGCGCGCGTCAGGACCGCGCCCCCGTACGCGGCCACCGCCGCCCCGATCGGCGGCCCGGCCAGCTGCATGAATGCGTCGAGTTCCATGATCCCCCTCAACTCCTGTGCTGGTGAGCACAGATGACGGAACGGGCCACAGCGTACGGAACCCCGGCCCGGGGCGGGGCCGGACTCCCCGAAACGACCGGTCACGATCGTGGCACCGCCGTGCACCGGGGAGCCGGGGTGGGCGTGCCGGTCACGCCCAGCGGTCCTCGCAGCGGTCGTCCGGGATGCGCAGCGCACCAGGTGGAACCGGTGCGGCGCAGCCGACATGGTCGACGATCCAGTCGGTGAGGGCGGTGCGGATGCCGGCGTAGGTCCCGTAGCCGTAGTCGCGGCAGACGAGGCAGTAGCCGCTGGTCCTGTCGGGCTCCGGCGAGGGCTCGGTCCGATCGGTCACTGTGTCTACTTCCTTGTGGGCGGTCGAGGTGCAGTCGGGATGGCCGACGACCGCCCATCCGAGCGGTGCGGTGGTGGCGCCGGTGGAGGTGAAGGCGTGCCCGGCCGGTATCAGGGGTCTTCCGGTGCCGCCGCAGTGGATGCAGGCGTCACCCCGCGCGCCGGGGCCCGGCGTCGGCAGAAATGCTCGCATGGCTCGACGCGGTCGAGGCGGAATGCCTGACCCGCTGCGGTGAGCATCGTGCGGCGCTGGCGCTGCTGCGGCATGCCGAGGAGGTCCTCGGCGCGGCCGGGGAGCACCTCAGCCCGGACTGGTTCACGTGGTTCTCCGCGACTCGACTCGCGGCGTTCAAGGGGAACACCGAGTCGGCGGCGGGGCTGCTTCCGCAGGCGCGCTGCACCCTGGAGGCGGTCCTCGCGGGTCTTCCCGGGACTGACGGGAAGCAACGGGTCGTGGTGCTCGGTGATCTGGCGGCCGTCGCGGTGGCCGAGCGCAGGCCTGAGGACGCGTGCGAGCTGCTGGAGGAAGCGCTCGACCAGCTCTCGCTGACCTGGTACGCCACGGGGATGGAACGCGTCCGGGCCGCCCGGCGTGCGCTCGCCCCCTGGGGCGGGACGGCAGCCGTCCAGCACGTGGACGACCGCCTGTACTCCTGGACGGCCACGCTCAGTTCGCTTCAGCGTTAGCCTTCGCGATCAGCTTGGGCAGGTCGGTCAGCGAGTCGATCCGGAAGGTGGCGCGGGCGGCGTCCGGGTCGTGCTGCTGGATCCATCCCCATGGGCCGCGCCGGATGAGCGCCGTCCGCATTGATGCCCGGGCGGCGGGGAGCACGTCGTTGTCGAGGCGGTCGCCGACGTAGAGGATCTCGGCGGGAGCGACCGGTGTCGCCGCTGCCACGCGTTCGAAGAACAGCGGGTCGGGCTTGCTGGTTCCCCAGTCGTCGGAGGTGCCGATCAGATCGACGTCGTCGGCGAACAGCTCCCGCAGGATGGCGCCTGCCCGTAGGGTCTGGTTTCCGGCGATGGCCAGCCAGAGGCCGTCCGCACGGAGTCGTGCCAGTGCCGGGCGGACGTCGGGGTACAGGTCCTCCTCGCCGAAGGTCTCCGGTCGCCCGGCGGCCGCACGCTTATCCCGCTCCTCGTAGAGGTCGAAGCCCGGGGCGAAGATCTGGAACGTCTCCCGGTAGTCGAGCCCCCGGGCGATCGTCGCGCCGAGGGTGGAGACGAAGGTGTGGCGCGGCACGCCCAGCCAGTCGGCCCAGGTGCCGTACTCGCGGGTCTCGTCCACCAGGCACTCGCCGACGTCGAACACCACAGCCCTGATCGTCATGGCAGCAGCCTAACGGGGGGACTGTGGTGTTCGAGTGTCCGGTACGGAGGCTTCGGGCGGGTCAGGGGAGGACGGTGATGGCGGTGGCGAGGAAGCCGCCGTGGACGCGCCAGCGTCCGGCGAGGGTGGGCAACGGGGAGGGGACGAGGAGGGTGGCGTCGAAGGTGCCGTCGGGGCGGAGGGTGAGGTCGGCCTCGGAGAAGTCGAGGAAGGTGTGGGTGAGGGGGAACCAGGTCTTGTAGACCGACTCCTTGGCGCTGAAGAGGATGCGGTCCCAGGGCGTGCCGGGGTCGGCGGCGGCGAGGGCCGTGTGGCGGCGCTGCTCGGCGGGGAGGGCGATGGCGTCGAGGACGCCCTCGGGCAGCGGGAGGGCCGGTTCGGCGTCGATGCCGACGGAGACGACCTCGCCGGCCCGGGCCACGGCGGCGGCGCGGAAGCCGGCGCAGTGGGTGAGGGAGCCGATGACGCCGTCGGGCCAGCTCGGCGCGCCGCGCAGGCCGGGGACCAGCGGGCGGTACGGGACGCCGAGCCGGCCGAGGGCGAGGCGGGCGCAGTGGCGGACGGTGGTGAACTCCCGGCGCCGGGTTTCGACGGCGCGGGCGATGACCTCCTCCTCGGCCGGTTCGAGCCGGGCCTCGGCCGGATCTTCGTAGGCCGTCTCGACGACGACGGACGCGGGCAGGAGTTCGCCGATCACTGTTCCCCCTCAAGAGTTGCTGGCCGGACGAGGGTAACGCGGGCCTACTCGAAGGCGGCGGCCGCCTCCCGCAGTGCCTGGACGACCGTCTCCGGGTCGTAGGGGGCGGGTGCGCCGGGGAGGTAGGTGACGGCGCGCAGCCCGCCGCTGTAGCGGAACGAGCGGTGGCGTTCGTACAGCGGCCAGGAGACCGGGGACTTGCGGTCGACGCCGACGCTGATGCCCTGGAACGGGGCCATGCCGATGAGCTGGTGGACCGGGCCGAGCCGGCCGGTCTCCTCCCCGTCGACGAGGACGCGGAACTCCCACCTGAGGTCGGCGACGGCCGCGGCCTCGACGGTGACCAGCCGGGCGCCCGGTGCGAGCGGGCCCGCGTCGGCCTCCGACAGTTCGCCGTACTGGTTGTAGGCGAGGCGGAGCCGGCCGTCCTCGACGTAGAGGCTGTAGCCGCCGCCCTGGTCGCCGTGGGAGACGAGGACGCCCTGGTCGTCGGCGCCGTGGCGGTCGAGCTCGACCTCGATGGCGAAGGACCGGAAGGAGATCAGCCGGGAGGAGCGGTAGCGCTCCAGTTCGGGGGTGCCGGCGAGCAGCCGGACGGGGCGGCGCAGCCGGGCGTCGTCGGGGTGGCGCAGGGCGAGCGCGCCGCTGCCGTCGGCGAGCGGGAAGACGCCGTTGCGCCAGGCGGCGGCCTCCCAGGCGGCGGCCAGTTCCTTGACCACCTCCGGGTGCCGGTCGGCGACGTCGTGGATCTCGGTCGGGTCGGTGCGCAGGTCGTGCAGGGCCCACTCGCCGTCGTCGTACGGGGCGCCGGGGCGGTGCAGGGTGACGAGCTTCCAGCCGTCGCGGTAGTAGCTGCGGTTGCCGGTCATCTCGCAGTACTGCTCGTGGTGGGTGGACTCGGCGGCGGCCTCCCGCAGGACGGGGGCGAAGCTGATGCCGTCGAGGGACTGGACGGGCCGGCCGGTGCGGTCCGACGGGCGCTCCACGCCGGCGAGTTCGAGCAGGGTGGGGAGGATGTCGGTGACGTACTGGTACTGCGGGCGGACGCCGTCGTCGCCCTCGGCGCGGGGCAGGCCGGCCGGCCAGGAGAGGACGAACGGGACGCGCACGCCGCCCGCGTGGGTCTGGCCCTTGTAGAGGCGGAAGGGCGTGTTGGAGGCCATGCCCCAGCCGCGCGGGTAGTGGACCAGCGACTGGGGGCCGCCGATCAGGTCGATCTCCCGCTGGACGTCGGGGTTCCAGTCCGCCGGCAGGTCCGGGTGGTGGACGAAGCGGCTGAAGTAGCTGCGGGTGCCCTCGGCGCCGCCCTCGCCGGTGCCGCCGTTGTCGGAGGTGAACACCACGATGGTGTTGTCGAGTTCGCCGAGTTCGGCGAGGGTGCCGAGGAGCCGTCCGAGGTTCTGGTCGACGTTGTCGACCATCGCCGCGTACACCTCCATGTAGCGGGCGTACAGCTTCTGCTGCACCTCGGTGAGTTCGCTCCACGGTCCGACGTCGTACCCGGCCTCGGAGTTGCGCTCGGGGAGCTCGGTGCCGGGCGGGAAGTGGCCGGCGGCGAGCTGGCGGGCGAACCGGGCGGCGCGCAGTTCGTCCCAGCCGCCGTCGTAGCGGCCCCGGTGCCGGGCGAGGTCCTCGGGCTTGGCCTGGAGCGGTCCGTGCACGGCGTTGTGGGCGAGGTAGAGGAGGAACGGCTTGTCGGCGTCGTGGGCGCGCAGCGAGGTGACCATGGAGATGGCCTGGTCGGTGATGTCGTCGGTGTAGTAGTAGCCGTCCGGCAGCTCGTCGATGTCCAACGGGCTGTTGTCCCGGACGAGTTGGTGCGGGTGGAACAGACTGGTGAGGCCCTCCAGGACGCCGTAGTACTGGTCGAAGCCCTTCTGCAGCGGCCAGTTGGCGCGGTTGTCGGCGGCGTTGGAGGCGGAGTCCCGGGTGAGGTGCCACTTGCCGACGGCGTAGGTGGCGTACCCGGCGTCGTGCAGCAGCTCGGCGAGGGTGGGGATGTCGCCGGCCACCTCCATGCCGTAGCCGGGGAAGCCGGGGTCGGCGTTGGCGACGAAGGAGTAGCCGACCCGGTGCGGGTTGAGGCCGGTGAGCAGGGCCGCCCGGGCGGGCGAGCAGAGCGGCATGGTGTGGTAGTTGGCCAGCTTGACGCCGCGCTCGGCGAGCCCGTCCAGGGTGGGGGTCGGGATCTCGGCGCCGAACGGGCCGATGTCGCTGTAGCCCATGTCGTCGACGAGCACGACGACGACGTTGGGCGCGCCCTCGCGCGGGCGGACCCGCTGGGGCCAGGCGGCGGTGGACTCGCGGAACGTCCGGCCGACGGTGCCGGGGAAGCCCGCGTAGGGGTCGCGGCGGTGCGGGTCGGCGGCGGGCGCGGGGCCGCCGGTGGGGTCGGCGTCGGTCGCGGCGGAGCCGGGGCGGGGGTCGGGCGTGCTGGTCATGCGGTGCTCCGGGCGGTGAGGGGGGCCGTCGTCTCCAGCTGCGGCACGGCGGCCAGGAGTTCGGCGGTGTACGGGTGTTCGGGCGCGGTGACGACGCGGTCGGCCGGTCCGGTCTCGACGATCCGGCCGCGGTGCATCACGGCGATCCGGTGGCTCACCTGCCGGACCACGGCGAGGTCGTGGGCGATGAAGAGGATGGCGAGGCCGAGTTCGCGCTGGAGCCGGGCGAGCAGCTCGATCACCTGGGCCTGGACCGAGACGTCCAGTGCGGAGACCGGCTCGTCGCAGATCAGCACGCTCGGTTCGGGCGCCAGCGCCCTTGCGATGCCGATGCGTTGGCGCTGTCCGCCGGAGAAGGCGCGGGGGTGGCGGTCGGCGGTGGCCGGGTCGAGGCCGACCTGTTCCAGCAGCTCGGTGACCCGCTTCGCGCGCGCCGACCGGTCGCCGTAGCCGTGGGCGATGAGGGGTTCGGCGATGATCTGGCCGGCCGTCATCCGCGGGTTGAGGGAGGCGTACGGGTCCTGGAAGACCATCTGGAGCTCGCGCCGGGCGGCACGCTCGCCGCCGCGCCCGAACTCCTCGCCCCGGAACCGGATCTCGCCGCCGCTCGGCGCGTGCACCTGGACCAGGGCGCGGGCCAGTGTGGACTTGCCGGAGCCGGACTCGCCGACCAGGCCGAGGGTCTCGCCGGGGTGCAGCACCAGGTCGACGCCGTCCAGTGCGGTGACGGCGCGCCGGCGCGACCCGTAGGTCTTGCGCAGACCGCTGACGGCGAGCAGCGGCTCGGCGCCGGGGGTGCTGTTGGCGGCGGCCTCGGAGGGCGCGTCGAGCCGCGGCACGGCGGCCAGCAGCTGCTTGGTGTAGGGGTGTTGCGGGGCGCCGAGGACGTCGGCGGTGGTGCCGGACTCGACCACCCGGCCGTGCCGCATCACCAGCAGCCGGCGGCAGGTCTGGGCGATGACCCCGAGGTCGTGGCTGATCACCACCAGCGCGGTGCCGGTCTCCCGGTTGATCCGGGCGAGCAGGCGGAGGATCTGCTGCTGGACGGTCGGGTCGAGGGCGGTGGTGGGTTCGTCGGCGACCAGGACCTCGGCGTCGTTGGCGAGTGCGAGCGCGATCATGATGCGCTGGCGCTGGCCGCCGGAGAACTGGTGCGGGTGGTCGCGGAGCCGCTCGGCGGCGTCGGGGATGCCGACCAGGCCGAGCAACTCGGTGGCCCGGGCGGCCCGTTCGGACCGGTTCGCGGTGCCGTGGGCGCGCAGTGCCTCGTCCAGCTGCCGGCCGACGGTGAGCACCGGGTTGAGCGAGGACATCGGGTCCTGGAAGATCATCGCGATCCGCCGGCCGCGCAGGGCGCGCAGGGCCGGTTCGGGGAGGGCGGCGAGGTCCTGCCCGGCCAGCTCGACCGAGCCGCCGGTGATCCGGCCGCCCGCGGGCAGCATCCGCAGCAGTGCCAGTGCGGTGGTCGACTTGCCGGAGCCGGACTCGCCGACCAGGCCGAGGGTGTCCCCGGCGGCGAGTTCGAAGCCGACCCCGTCGACGGCGGTCACGGCGGTGGCGGCGGCGTCGGTGCCGGTGTCGGTGCCGAAGGCGACCGTCAGGTCGCGGACCCGGAGTACCGTGCGGGGACCGGCTCCGGCTCCGGCTCCGGCGGGAGCGGAGACAGGCTCGGCATCGGTGGCGTCGGCGGCGACGCGGGTGTCCCGGACAGGGCTGCTCATCGGCGGATCCCCCGGTTCAGGGCCTCGGCGATCAGCGTGAAGCCGAGCACCAGCGCGGTGGTCGCGGCCAGCGGGGCGGCCGCGAAGGTCGGGTGGTCGGAGAGGTAGCCGACGGACTGGCTGAGGATGGAGCCGAGGGTCGGCTCCGGCGGGCGGACGCCCAGCCCCAGGAAGCTCATCGCGCCCTCGATGAAGACGCCGATGGAGAGTGCGACCGCGGTCTGCACGATCAGCGGGTCGACCGCGTTGGGCACGACGTGCCGCAGCAGCACCCGCAGCCTGGACGCGCCGCCGACCCGGGCGGCCAGCGCGTACTCGCGCTCCCGCTGGACGAGGATGCCGGAGCGCAGCTGCCGCCCGAAGCCGGGGATCTCGGCGAGGGCGATCACGATGAACACCGGCCAGCGGCCGGGCCCGAGCACCGCGGTCACGGCGAGGGCCAGGATGATGCCGGGGAAGGCGAGCACCAGGTCGAAGGAGCGCTGGACGGCGACGTCCGCCCAGCGGTGGGAGGCGGCGAGCAGGGCGAGCGAGCAGCCCAGCAGGGCGCCGACCGGGACGGCGCCGAGGATCAGCGCGAGGTCGGTGGTGACGCCGTGCAGGACCCGGCTGAAGAGGTCGCGCCCGAGGTCGTCGGTGCCGAACGGGTGCTCGGCGCTCGGCCCGGCGAGGGCGAGGGCGCTCTGGGCGTTCGGGTCGAAGTCGGTGAACAGCGGGGCGAACAGCCCGGCCAGGGCGACGACGCCGACCAGGGCGAGGCCGGTCAGGCCGCGTCCGGTGAGCAGCCCGGCGAGGTAGCGGTTGCGGCGCCGCGCGGGCGGGGCCGGGGCGGCGGGGGGCGACGGGGCGGGTGCGGGGGCGGTCAGGGCGGTCATCGGTTACTCCCACCGGATCCGGGGGTCCAGCCAGGCGTACGCCAGGTCGGTGAGCAGCTGGACGGCGACGTAGACGGCGACGATCAGCAGCAGGAGGTCCTGCACGACGGGGTAGTCGCGGCGGATGACACCCTGCTCGATCAGCTGGCCGAGGCCGGGCCAGGCGAAGATCCGCTCCACCAGCACCGCGCCGGCGACGAGGTGGCCGACCTGGAGGCCGAGCACGGTGACGGCGGAGGGCAGCGCGTTGGGCAGGGCGTGCAGCCAGACGATCCGGCGGCGCGAGACGCCGACGGCGGTGGCGGTGCGCACGTAGTCCTCGGCGAGGGCCCGTTCGATGCCGTCCTTGAGGTAGCGGGCGAGGACGGCCGCGCTCGGCAGGGCGAGGCAGACGGCGGGCATCAGCAGGTACTGCAGGGCGAGGTCGGGTGCGTCGAGGAAGGACTCGTGGCCGCCGGCGGGCAGCAGCCCGAGGGTGACCGCGAACAGCAGCACCAGCAGCACGCCGGTGACGAAGGGCGGGACGGCCAGGACGGCGGTGGTGAAGGCGTGGACGGCGGCGGCGACCGGCCGGCGGCGGGCGGTGGCGCCCAGGACGCCCAGCGGCAGTGCCAGCAGGACGACCAGGAGCAGGGCGCCGAGGGTGAGTTGGACGGTGGCGGAGATGCCGTTGCCGATCAGGTCGGAGACCTGGCCGCCGATCGCGTAGCTGGGCCCGAGGTCGCCGCTCAGCAGGTTGCCGATCCAGGTCAGGTACTGGCCGACGAGCGGTTCGTCCAGGCCGAGTTGGGCGCGGATGGCGGCGACGGCCTGCGGTCCGGCGTCGGGTCCGGCCAGTGTGGTGGCCGGGTCGCCGGGGATGAGGCGGAGGATCAGGAAGACCAGGAAGGAGGCGAGGAGGAGGACGAGCAGCCCGGAGGGCAGCCGCTTGAGGAGGAAGGTTCGCATCGGTCCCGCCCGGTCAGGCCGTGAGGTAGGCGTCGTCGAGGTTGAGGTAGCCGAACTTGTTGAGGGTGGCGCCGCGGACCTTGCTCCCGGCCACCTCGGTGAGGCCGGCGATGGCGAGGTCGATCACGAACTGCTCGTCCAGCAGCACGTCGGTGATCTGCTGGTAGAGCGCCTTCGCCTCGGGGCTGTCGCTGTCCGGCCGCTTCCACGCCTTCTGGACGATCTCGGTGTAGGCGGGGGAGGAGAAGCGCGAGCTGTTCTTGGCCTCGTTGAACGGGTAGGCGCTCACCGCCAGGGTGGCGGGGTGGAGCTGGGCGAAGCCGTGGCTGAGCGTCCAGAGGGCGGGCATGGTCTGGGAGATGAGCTGCTTCTGCATGGTCGGCGAGTCGGTGGGCTGGAGCACCGTCTCGATGCCGACCTGCTTGAGGTCGTACTGCAGGATCTGGGCGATGGCGGTGTTGCCGGGGTCGTTGGAGTGGGCGAAGGGCAGGGTGATGCCCGTCAGTCCGGCCTCCTTCAGCAACTGCCGTGCCTTCTCGGGGTCGTGGTGGTAGCGGGTGGCGGAGGCCTCGCTGAACGCGGGGGAGGACTTGGGCCAGGGGGTGGAGGAGACGGTGCCGTACCCGCCGAGCGCCTGCTGGACCAGCCGGTCGCGGTCGACGGCCCAGGCGATGGCCTGCCGGACCCGCTTGTCGGAGACGTGCTCGCCGGTCAGGTTGGCGCCGATGTAGTAGGCGCCGGCGCCGGTGTCGTAGGAGGTGATCCGGAACTGCGGGTCGCTCTTGAGGGTCGCGACGTCCTTGCCGCGGATGCTGTAGGAGAGGTGGGTCTGGCCGGTCTTGAGCGAGGCGAGCAGCGAGTCGGCCTGCGGGACGATCCGGACCTCGACGCCGTCGAGGTAGGGGCGGCCCGGGTTCCAGTACTTCTCGTTGCGGGCGAAGGTGATCGAGCTGCCGGGCTTGCGGTCGGTGAAGGTGTAGGGGCCGGTGCCGATCAGCTTCGTCCCGGTGAAGGCCTCCTCGACGCTGGCCGAGTCCGGGATGATCATGAACTCGAAGAGGTCGAAGATGTTGCTCACCGGGTGGGCGAGGACGAGGGTGAGCTCGAAGTCGCCGTTCTTGCGGAAGTCGGTGACGGCGGCGGCGGTGGAGCGCAGCTGGGCCGAACGGACCGGGTTCTGCAGGTTCTTGACCGCGAAGACCACGTCGTCCGCGGTGAACTTGCGGCCGCTGTGGAAGAGCACGTCGTCGCGCAGCTTGAGCGTGACGGAGGCGCCGTCCGGGGCGACCTGCCAGGAGGTGGCCAGTTCGGGCTGCGGCTGGAGCTTGTCGTCGTACCTGGTCAGGGTGTTGAAGACGAGGCGCTGGACGAGCGTGTTGGCGCTCTGGGCGAAGAGCAGGGCCGGGGTGAAGTCGACGCCGGCGCCGACCGTGAGGACGCCGCCCCGGCGCGGGCTCGCCGCGTCGCCCGCGGGGGCGGAGGCGGTGTCGGCCGCCGAGCGGCAGGCGGCGAGCGTCAGCAGGCCGGCGCCGGCCAGGCCGCCGCGGAGCAGGGCCCGGCGGGAGAGGCCGGGGGCGGACGGAGCGGGGAACGCGGTCATGGGCGGAGGTCCTTTGTGAAAAGCACGGGGCGGGGCTGTGGGCTGCGGGGTCGTGCTGTGGGCTGCGGGGTCGTGCTGCAGGGTGGGGCGGGGCGGGAGGAGCCGGGCGGTCAGCGGAGCCGGACGGGGACGGCCGGCGCTGCCTCGGCGGCCGCGGCCATGGCGTGCAGCGGCCGGGCGTAGAGAGCGGCGAGTGCCGCCGCCCCGGCGGCCACGGCCAGTACGTCGGCCCCGCGTTGCTGGGCGATCAGCAGGTCGGCGTCCCGGCGCAGGTGCGAGCGGAGCGCGAACTCGGTGCGCACCACGTCCAGGTAGTCCTTGTCCAGCAGGGCGAAGGTCTCGGTCAGCACCAGCAGGTCCGGGTTGACCACGTCGGCGAGCAGGGCCAGCGCGCGTCCGACGGTCTCGGCCCGGCGCCGGACCAGCTTGTCGGCGCGCGGGTCGCCCGCCAGGACGGCGGCGGTGAAACCGGTGCGGTCCGGCCGTTCGGTGATGCCTTCGGCGGCCGCCGCCTCGAAGAGCGTGGTGTCCGAGGCGGCGACCGCCAGACAGCCCGTGCGGCCGCAGTGGCAGAGCGCGTCGCTGTCCGGCACCGGGAGGTGGGCGACGTCCCCGGTGGGGGACGGCGGTCCGACGTGCACGGTGCCGGCCACCGCGAGCGCCGCGTCCACCACGTGGCCGACGAACAGGTGGACCATGGACCGGCGCGCCGCCGGATGCCCGAACAGGATCTCCGCCTGGGCCAGCGCCCGGGCGTGGTTGTCCACCTGGACGGGCAGTCCGGAGGCCTGTGCCAGCAGCTCGCGGAGCGGCAGGTCCCGCCAGCCCAAAGGTTCATGACGGACCATCAGGCCGCGCTCGCGGTCCACCGCGCCGCCGGTGACGGCGCCCAGGCCGACCAGGGTGCGGCCGTCCGGCACGGCCGCCAGCAGTCGGGGCAGCCGCTCCAGCAGCGGTCGCAGCACCGCGTGGCCGGTGCGGCCCCGGTTGTTCAACTCCTGGCGGTACAGCACGTTTCCGCGCAGGTCGAGGAAGGCGAAGGTGGTGTACGGGACGCCGATGTGGAGTCCGGCCACGGCGAGCCGGCCGGCGTCGACGTCCACCGGGAGCTGCGGCCGGCCCACCGTGCCCGCCCCGCCGCCCGCCAACTCGGGCCGCTCGCGGAGCAGTCCGAGCCGGGAGAGGTCGACCACCTGCCGGGACACCGCGGCCGGGGAGAGCCCGGTGAGTGCGGCGACCCGGCTGCGGGCGACCGGACCGTGGTCCAGCACCGCCCGCAGCACGGCGGCGGCGTTGACGTCCCGCCGCTCGTCCCCGGAACGGGGCTTCTCGGCCGGGGGCGGGGGCGGGCTGAACATCGGCGGTCCTTCGGGGCGTCGGGGTGGGCCGGTCCGCGGGGCGGCCCGGGGTGACGGGCCCCGGGACCGGGGGTGCGGCGGCGGCGCCACCGGCGGGGTCAACCGGTGGGGCCGGTCGGCGGGGTCAGCCGCGGGCCGCGGCCTCCAGCTCCTCCGCCGGCACCAGCCCGGCCACCTTCGGCGGGTCGGCCGGCTCCAGCAGGCGGCTCGGCACGCCGTCCACGCCGACCGGCAGGTCGCCGTCCAGGGTGATCCGGCGGACCAGGCGCGGCTCGTCGCCGTAGTCGTTGACCGCGTAGTGCTGGGTGGCCCGGTTGTCCCAGATCACCACGTCGCCGACCTGCCAGTCCCAGCGGACGGTGTTCTCCAGGCGCTCCACGTACCGCTGGAACAGGTTGATCAGGGCCCGGCTGTCGGCGCCCGAGACGCCCTGGATCCGCTGGGCGAACGCGCCCAGCAGCAGGGTCTTCTCGCCGGTCACCGGGTGCACCCGGACCAGCGGGTGCTCGGTCTTGAACGCGGTCGACACGAACACCTGGCGGAACAGGCTGGCGATCTCCGCGTTGTCCGCCAGCTCCGGGCGCAGGGCCAGGCTGGCCGCGTAGTCGTAGTCGTTGGTGTGGACGGCGCGCAGCGACTCGGCCAGCACCTTCAGCGGCTCGGGCAGGTCCTGGTACGCGGCCACGGTGTTGGCCCACACGGTGGAGCCGCCGGCCGGCGGGAGCTCCAGCGAACGCAGGATCGACGCCTTCGGGTAGGACGGGACGAAGGTGACGTCGGTGTGCCAGTTGTTGGCGCGCACGCCCTTGGTGGCGTCCAGCTCGAAGATGTACCGGCCGTCCGCGCTGGGCACGGTCGGGTGGCCGACCGGGTGGCCGAGCAGGCGGGCGAACGCCTCGTGCTCGGCGTCGTCCAGGTGCTGCTGGCCGCGGAAGAACAGCACCTTGTGCTCGTAGAGCGCCGCCTCGATGGCGGCGACGGTCCCGGCCGGCAGGTCGCCGCCGAGGCGGACGTCGTGCACGATCGCGCCGATCCGGCCGGCGGCGGGGGTGAGGCTGAGCTCGGTGACCTGGTCCTGGGCAACGCTCATGGCGGGTTCCTCGACTCTCGGGGACTCGTGGGGAGGCGGGTGAAGGGATGCGGGAGGCCGCTCCGGCGGCGCGACGGGGCGCGGCAGGGCGGAGCGGAGGGCGTGCGGGGTGAGCGGACCGGGCGGAGGGCGGCGTACGCCCCTGCCGGGTGCGGGCTCGGTGGAGGGCTCGGGTGCGAGATCGGTCGCGGGAGCGGCCGGTCCGGGGACGGGACCGGCAGGTGTCAGCGGGCGAGTGCTCCGCGACGACAACAGCGGCAACACGAGGCCCGGTGCGCGGGGCCGTGCTCGACACGGTCAACCATGTTCATCGGCCCTCCTTCCGGGGTGCTGCGAGTGGGCTCGGCGCTCATGGTGCTGAAGGCCCTGCCTCCCTGTCAATCATCCGTCCTGCCTGCTGGACAGGGGTGTTGCCGTACTGTGGCGCCGTGTTGCGGCCGGTGTCCGGACGATGGCGGGCGTGCGGCGGCGGCATGTTCCCGCCTGTCGGGGGAGTGTCGGGATTACTAACTCTCGCAGCGGAAGAAACCCCGCACGCATGCGAAAGGCCCGCCCGGAGCCGCTCCGGACGGGCCTCGACCGCGCGCGTTACGCCAGGAAGCCCCCGACGGCGGCCGTGAACAGTTCGGCGTCGTCGAGCCAGGGGAAGTGGCCGGCGCCCGGCTGCACGGCGAACACGGCGCCGGGGAGCAGTCCGGCCATCTCGGCGGCCGCCTTCGGGGGAGTGCTGAGGTCCACCTCGCCGGCGAGGACGAGCGCGGGCACCGCGCGGGCGGCGAGTGCGGACCGGGTGGCCGGCGGGTCGAAGGCGCCCTCGGAGGCGAAGACCGCCGCCGCCGCGTCGTTGCGCTGGGTGTCCTCGGCCGCCTGGTGGAGGCGGGCCTGATCATCCCAACGCCCGTACATGAACGGGGCGATGGCCGACCAGTCGGCCGGTCCGCCGTGCCCGGAGGTGATCGTCTCCAGCGCCGCGTACGCCTCGGCGAACCACGGCTCGCCCCGGTGCAGCCGGGCGGTCTCGCGCCGGGTCTCCCCGTCGATCGTCACACCGAGGGCCGTCACGGAGGGCGTGACCAGCGCCAGCCGGCCCACCCGCTCCGGGTGCCGCTCGGTGTACCGGACGGCGAGGCCGGCGCCGGCGGAGTGGCCGAGCAGGTCGAGCCGGTCGAGGCCGAGGTGGACGCGGAGCGCCTCGACGTCGTCGACCAGGCGGTCGCAGCGGTAGGTGCCGGTGTCGGCGGGCACGGCGGAGGCGCCGGTGCCGCGCAGGTCGAGGAGGACCAGGCGGCGGCCGGCGCGGGCGGCGAGCCCGCCGAGGTCGCCGAGGTAGCGGGAGTCCTGCATGGGGCCGCCGGGCAGGCAGACGACGGGGTCGCCGTCGGCGTCGCCCTCGACGCGGTAGGCGAGGAGGGTGCCGTCGGGAGCGGGGAAGGTGTGCATGGCAGTGATCCTGTCAAGACCTCCGTGCGCTGTACACCGGGTTCTCCCCGGGGTGCCTCACGCCCCGAGCAGGCGGGCGAAGTCCAGCCCGAGGCTGCCGAGGACGGGCAGCGCACCGAGGTCGGTCACGGCACCGACCGGGATGCTGTAGCCCTGGTTGACCTCCCGGGGAGCCGGTGCGGCGGCTGCCGCTGCGGCGTGGCCGGTCGCCGTCCCGAGCAGGGCGGCGGCGCCGAGCAGCGCGGCGAGGGCGGTGGGGAGGGCGGTGGGGGGAACAGAGCGCACGGAGGCCTCCAGGGGCGCGGGGACGGGTGTCCGGTGAACGCGCGGGGAGGTCGTGCGGTCACGTATCGTCCCTCCTTCGGCCGTTGAGGTAAAGCTCCTTCACTTGTGTTCATGACAACACGTCACATGTCTGTACCACTGCGCCCGCCCCTGCCTACCGTCCTCCCACCGAACCGAACTGGGAGGGTGCACATGCGCGTTGTCCCGAACCTCCGGATCCTGGCCGGCGTCCCGCTGGCCGCCGCCGCGGTCGTCGCTCTGAGCGCCGGCGCCGCGAGCGCCGCGATACCCGTCAACAAGCCGATGACCGGCAAGGCCACCTACTACAACGACGCGGGCTACGGTGCGTGCGGCACCCGGATCGACGCCGCCACCCAGATGCTGGTCGCCGTCTCGCACACCTGGTGGACCACCGCCAACCCCAACAACGACCCGGTCTGCAAGGGCATCTCGGTCAAGGTCACCTACAAGGGCAAGACCGTGACCGTCCCCGTCAAGGACCAGTGTCCGTCCTGCGACGCCACCCACATCGACCTCAGCCAGCCCGCCTTCGCCAAGCTCGCCCCGCTCGGCCAGGGCGTCGTCAACGGCCTCACCTGGCAGTTCGTCAAGGCCGGACTCGCGGGCGGGAGCGTCCCCCTCTCCGAGCCGGTCACCGCCTCCACCCTCGGCTGACCGGCCCCGCCGGCCCCCGCCCGGGCCGCCCGCCCCTGACAGAGTGCAGGGGCGGGCGGTCGGTTTCCTCGCACGGTGACGGTGGTCCGGGGCCGCGGGCGGGCGTAGCGTCCGGGCATCCGGGATCGGCGTGAGTGGAGGTCGGGGACGTGTCGTCTGGCGTTGCGGGTGCGAACGGCGGGGTGTCGTTCTGGTGGGGGCGGCGGGGACTGCCCGAGGCGCGGCCGGCCCTGCCCGGGGACCTCGACGTCGACGTGTGCGTGGTGGGCGGCGGCTACACCGGGCTCTGGACGGCGTACCACCTGAAGAAGGCCGACCCCGGGCTGCGGATCGCCGTGCTGGAGGCGCGGTTCTGCGGGTACGGCGCGTCCGGCCGCAACGGCGGGTGGCTGTACAACGGGTTCGCCGGACGCGGGGCCTTCGCCCGGCGGTACGGCCGGGAGCGGGCCGCCGCGATGCAGCGGGTGATGGACGCCGCCGTCGGCGAGGTCGCCGACACGCTGGCCGCCGAGGGGATCGACGCGGACCTCGTCCGGGGCGGCGTGCTGGAGGTGGCCCGGACTCCGGCCCAGCTGGCCCGGCTGAAGGAGTTCGCGGCGGCCGAGCGCACCTACGGGCCCGGCCGGGTCGAGGAGTTGGACGCGGCGCAGACCCGGGCGCGGCTGCGGGTCGAGGGCGTGCTCGGCGGGGTGTGGAGCCCGTACGGCGCGCGCGTGCAGCCCGCCGCACTGGCGGCCGGGCTGGCCCGGGCGGTGGAGGGCCTGGGCGTCGCGGTGTACGAGGGGACCCCGGTCACCGCGATCCGGGCCGGGACCGGCGCCGGTGGCCGGGCCGGTGGCCGGCCGAGCGCGGCCACCCCGCACGGCACCGTCACCGCCCAGTACGTGCTGCGCGCCACCGAGGGCTTCACCGCCGGACTCGCCGGGGAACGGCGCACCTGGCTGCCGATGAACTCCGCGATGATCGCCACCGAGCCGCTGCCGCCGTCCTTCTGGGCCGGGACCGGCTGGGAGGGGCGCGAGCTGCTCGGGGACTTCGCCCACGCGTACATGTACGCGCAGCGCACGGCCGACGACCGGATCGCGCTCGGCGGGCGGGGCGTGCCCTACCGCTTCGGCTCCCGGACCGACACCGACGGCACCACCCAGGAGGCGACCGTCCGGCAGCTCCGGGAGATCCTGCACGCCTTCTTCCCCGCCGCGCGCGCCGCCCGGATCGACCACGCCTGGGCAGGCGTGCTCGGCGTGCCCCGGGACTGGTGCGCCACCGTCGACCTGGACCGGCGCACCGGTCTGGGCTGGGCCGGCGGGTACGTCGGCAGCGGGGTGACCACCGCCAACCTGGCCGGGCGGACCCTGCGCGACCTCGTCCTCGGCCACGACACCGAGCTGACCCGGCTGCCGTGGGTCGGCCACACCGTCCGCCGCTGGGAGCCCGAGCCGCTCCGCTGGCTCGGCGTGCACGCCCTCTACGCCGTCTACCACGCCGCCGACCGGCAGGAGTCCGCCGGCCGCCCCACCACCTCCCCGCTGGCCCGCCTCGGCGACCTGGTCGCCGGCCGCTAGGGCGCAGCGGGCCGGGGGTCAGGCTTCGGGGGTGCCGAGGTCGGCGACCCAGACCGGGAAGGGTGGGGGCGGGGTGTCGTCGGTGCCGGGCGCGTCGTCCGTGCAGTGGACCACGCCCGGATCGCGGTCCGCGAGGAAGTCCGCGACGATCGGCCCGAGCGCGTCGGTCGGCACGTGGGCGCCGCCGAACGGCAGCCCGGTGCGGGGCACCGAGCCGGTGGAGCAGCGCAGCTGGCCCGCCACGTCGTCGTGCCAGACGTAGAACGTCGCCGGGCCGCGGTGGCCGGAGGCGGCGACCCGGGCCCGCAGGGCGTCGGCGGTCCGGCCGAAGGCGGCGACGACCTCCTCAATCGAGAGCGCCGCGCGGTCCTCGACGTCGGTGGAGAGCCACCAGGTGTTGGTCTCGGTCTCCGCGTGGCGGTCGGCCGGGTCCAGCAGCAGTGGTTCGTCCGCGACTTCTGCGATGAAGGTGAGCAGCACCGTCACAGTATGGCCGATCGCGGGGGCGGACGGCCCGGCCGGGTACGCCGGAGGGCGGTAGCGGGCCCCTGGCGCGGAGGTGGCCCGGGGGGAGCGGATAGGCCGGTCGGCGCCTGCCCGCTGGCGGCCCGGGGAAGGAGACCGGACGGTGGTCGCTAGGACGTGTTGGCGAGGTCCCGCCGGACCGGGCGGGACCTCGCCGACGCGTCCTGGGCCGTTTGTCCGTGGAGCGGCCCGGGCGTTGGAAGCCCGGGCCGCCGCACGGGCGCACGGCCGCCGGTCCACACGGAACGGCCCTGGCGGACGGTGGAGGTGAGGCGGATGCGGACGAGGCGGGTGGCGGTGGGTGTGGCGGTCCTGGCGGCGGCCGCGGCGGCGGTGCCGACCGCGCCGGCGTCGGCGGGGCCCGGGTGGGCGGTCGCCGTGGTCGACCAGGCGTCGCGGCGGGTGCTGGTGCTGCAGAGCGCCGAGGACCTGATGGCGTACCGGGGGCCGGAGCGGCTGCCGGTGGTCTGGTCGTGGTCGGCGGACACCGCGCCGGACCTCGACGACCTTCGGCCGGAACGGAGTTGGTCCGAGCCGGACGAGGCGAAGAGTCGTGTGCGGCACGGCCGGCGGTACCTGGTCACGACCGCCTCGGGCGGTCTGGCGGCGGTGGTCGACACCGTGACCGGCGCCGCCGCGTGGGCGGTCGACACCGGTCCGCAGGCCAATCCGCACAGTGCGGAGCTGCTGCCGGACGGGAACGTCGCGGTGGCCGCCTCCACCGGCGGGTGGGTCCGGCTCTACACCGCCTCGCAGGGGCCGCGGAGCGCGGTGCACGCCGAGTTCAGGCTGCCGGGGGCGCACGGTGTGCACTGGGACCGGCGGACCGGGCTGCTCTGGGCGCTCGGGGACGACACGCTCACCGCGCTGCGGGTGGGCGGTACGGCGGCGGCGCCGACGCTGACCGCCGTGCGGGCGCTGCCGCTGCCGGAGCGGGGCGGGCACGACCTGGCTCCGGTGCTCGCCACGCCCGGGAGGTTCTGGGTGAGCACGGCCGGGCACCTGTGGCGGTTCGATCCGGCGACGGACCGGTTCGCGCCGGTCCGGCTGGGCGGCGGGCAGGCCGAACGGGACGTCAAGAGCATCGGCGACGAGCCCGGCTCGGGGCGGCTGCTCATAGCCGCCCCGGACCACGAGGGCCCTTGTTCCTGGTGCACTTCGGTGCTCTCGCTGCACCACCCGGACGCCGTCCGGAGGTTGCCCGGCGCCTGGCTCTACAAGGCGCGCTGGTGGACCAGTTGGGGGAGCGGCGGATGACCGGCGGGACCGGAGCGGTGACCGGTGGGACTATGGGACCGCGCTGGCATTCGGTGGATGCGGCTGATTTTATGCAGCGGCAAACTACTCCAATGGTGGTCAGTTTCCGCTGTGGTTCCGGAAACCATCCGCGAGGTGCCCGGGCTGGGATAGCGTCCATGGCGCCGGGGGGACTCGAACCACTCACTGGGTTCGAACATCAGACAATGCCGTATCCGTTTCGGGAGAAAACCGTGCGCAATTGCCTTTCGGAAAACCGGTCGGACACCGTCGACGAACTGCGGCTCGCCGTGGACTCGCTCGCCGCGTTCCCGGCCCGTGACGCGGCCTGCGGGGCCGACGTCCCCGAGCGTCTCGCGGCGGTGGCGGAGCTCTGCCGCGCCGTCGACGGGGTGCTCGACAGCCTGGTCGTCCAGGCGGCCGCCGAGGCCGCCGAGGAAGGGTGGACCGCCGCCCGGATGGCGTCCGAACACGCCGTCTACTACGCGAGGTTGCAGCGGGCGCTGCTGCCCGCCGGTGCTGTCGCCACCGGTCGGGGCGACGCCGGGCCGAAGCAGCGGTGAGCGCGCCGCACACGCACGCGGCGCACGCCAACGCGCACGTCCTGGCCTGCCCCACCCGGTGGAGCGACGTGGACGAGAACGGGCACATCAACAACGCCCGGCTGGTCTCCTACGTACAGGAGGGAATTTACGACCTCTTCTGCCACCACGCGGTCGCCGTCCGGGAATCGCTATTTCCGTCCGGATTCCTGATCGCCCGGCACGAGATCGATTACCTGGAACAGCTGTACCACCAGCCGGAGCCATTGCTGGTCCGGTTGACCGTCGAACGACTGGGGCGCAGTTCCGCGCACGTCGTGGTGAATGTGTGCCGCGACCCGCGGACGTATATGCGGGCGCGGACGGTGGTGGTCGCGCGGGACGAGGCGTCCGGCCGGTCCCGCACGCTCAGCCCGTCCGAGCGGCGCTTCCTCTCGGCGTTCCAGCCGGGGACGCCGACGGCGGAGGGTCCGATCGCCGACGGGTCGAAGGGCGAGGGCCCGACGCCGCCGTCCAGGGTCGCGGTGAAGTCGCCGCGCGGTCCGGTGGCCGCGCCCGTGCCGACCCACCACCGCCCCCGCCGGCGCCTGCCGGGCCTCGGTGCGCTGACCCGGAGCGTCCCGGTCGGGTCGTACCGGCACCGCGGGCGCTGAGCCGCCGCACGTCCAGCCGCCGCACGGGCCGGGCCGTTCCACGGTCCGGGCTGTCGTAGGGCGGCCGGGCCACCGCACGTGCCGCGCCACCGCGCGGGCCGACGCCGGGCACAGGAAGTCGACTGGGGCTTCTTCCTGTGCAAGGGGTGGTCCGCAGCGGCTGCAGCGGGCGTGGGCGGTGGGCGGTCCGGGGCCTGGGGCCCGGGCCGGCGGGTGCGGCGCGTACCGCCCCTCAGTCGCCGACGGTGGCGCGGAAGAGCTCCGCGCCAGGGCCCGTGAGATGGACGGGGTCGGTGCCGGGGCGGAGGTAGGCGCTTCGGCCCCGGGGGAGGTCGAGGGCGTGGCCGGCGGGGGTGCGGAGACGGGCGCGGCCGGCGGTGCAGAGGAGGATCTGCGGGGCGTCCGCCAGGTCGATCCGGGCGGGTGCGGCGGTGGGCCGCAGCATCGACAGACGGAACTCGGCGGCGGGTGAGGGGAATTGCTCCTCGATCCCGATCCCGATCCCGATCCCGGTCGCGGTGCGGTCCCCGGTCGCGGCACCGTTGCCCTCCGGGGCGTGCGCGGTCAGGACGGGCGGTTCGCCGGTGCGGAACGCGGTCACCGCCAGCAGGCCGTCCACGTCGATGTGCTTGGCGGTGAGGCCGCACCGCAGCACGTTGTCCGAGTTGGCCATCAGCTCCACGCCCACGCCGCGCAGGTAGGCGTGCGGCACCCCGGCGTCCAGAGCGAGCGCCTCGCCGGCCCGGAGCCGGACGTGGTTCAGCAGCAGCGCGGCGATCAGCCCCGGGTCCCCCGGGTAGTCGCCGGCGGCCCGCGCGTACCCGGCGCAGGCTTCGGCGAACGGCCCGCCCTCCGCGGCGGTCCGGTGCAGTGCGGCGGTGACGGCGGCGAGGTCGGCCGGGCCGGGGCGGGCGTCCGCCAGGACGTGCCGCAGCAGTGCGGGCAGCACCTCGGCCGCGGGCCGGTCCCGGAGCGCGGCGGCCCACGGGGCGAGCGGCGGCACGGCCAGCCGGTCGAACAGCGCGGCCGTGGCACCGGCCGGGCGGAACCCGCAGAGTGCCTCGAAGTCGCCCAGTGCGCAGATCAGTTCGGGCTTGTGGTCACGGTCCTTGAAGACCCGCTCGGGGGCGTCGGCCGGCACCCCGCGGGACTCCTCGGCGTCCCAGCCGGCCTCGGCCTGCGCGCGGGTGGGGTGGACCTGGAGGGAGAGCGCCCGGTCGGCGGCCAGCACCTTGAACAGGAAGGGGAGCCGGGGGCCGAACCGCCGGACGGTGTCGGGCCCGAGCAACTCGGCCGGGGCGTCGGCGATCAGGCGGTCCAGCGGGCGCGGGCCCCGGCCGGTGTCGAGCAGGGAGGGCGCCGAGGGGTGGGCGCCCATCCAGAGCTCCGCCTGCGGTGCGCCGGTCGGCGGGGTGCCGGTGAGCGCGGGGATGGCGGTGGTGGAGCCCCACGCGTAGTCCCGCACGGGGTTGGCGAGCGGGACGAACGGGGGAACGGCGGGCGGTGCGAGGGCGGACGGCCGCGGCGCGGCCGGGGCGGGCACGGAGGAGGGGCGGCCGGGTGACGGCTGGACGGGCATGCGGATGCTCCCAGGGGCGGGTCAGCGGCAGAGCGCGGCGGCGCCGATCAGGCCCGCGTCGGTGCCGAGTTCGGCGCGGCGGACGTCGAGACCACGAACGTAGGGCAGCACGGCGTACCGGTCCAGGTGGCGGGCGAGCGGTTCGAAGAGGGCGGGGCCGGCGGCGGCGACCCCGCCGCCGATCACCACCCGGTGCAGGTCCACCAGGGTGGCGGTGGCGGCGATCCCGGCGGCCAGTGCCTGCGCGGCCCGGTCGAACGCGGCCGCCGCGACCGGGTGGCCGGCCAGCGCGTCGGCGGCGACGGCGCGGGCGGAGCGGTCCTCCCCGGCGGGCCGCCAGCCCGCGGCGAGGGCGTGGCGGGCGATCGCGGTACCGCTGGCGATGCCCTCCAGGCAGCCGCGCGAGCCGCAGGGGCAGGGCTCGCCGTCGAGGTCGACGGTGATGTGGCCGAGGTGGCCGGCGTTGCCGCTGGGGCCGGGGCGGACGGCGCCGTCCAGCACCAGCCCGGCGCCGACGCCCGTGGAGACGACCAGGCAGAGCGCGTTGCCGGCGCCGCGTGCCGCGCCGCGCCAGTGCTCGGCGGCGGCCATCGCCACGCCGTCCCCGGCCAGGGCGACGGAGCGCGGTCCGACGGCGGGGTGCGCGGCGACCTCCGCGGTGAGCGGGAAGTCGCGCCAGCCGGGGATGTTGACCGGGCTGACGGTGCCCCGCACGAGGTCCACCGGGCCCGCGCTGCCGATCCCGACGGCGACGGCGGCGGCCCACCCGGGCGTGGCGGCCAGGTGGTCCAGCACCCGGTGCACGACGGCCAGCACGGCGGCGCCGGACTCCCGTGCGGGAGTGGGGAGCTGGATCCGGTGGGTGAGCGCGCCGGTCGGGTCGACGAGCGCACCGGCGATCTTCGTCCCGCCGATGTCGAGCGCGGCGAACAGCGGTCCCGCGGCCGGGGCGGCGTCGCCCGGGATCGGTCCGGCGTCCGGTGCGGGCGCGGTGGCCGCGTCGGTGGCGGGGGGCGGCGTGGCGGCGGACGGCGTGGCGGCGGTCATGGCGGGTGGCTCCGGGCGGGGCGCGGGCCCCCGCCCGGGTCGCGGGCGGGGGCGATCGATCAGGACGGCGAAGGGACGCCAGGGACAGGAAACAGGATCAGGCCGAGGGCGTCAGCCTCAGGGTCACCAGTTCGAACGGCCGCAGGCCGAGCGCGACGCCGTCGCCGTCCACCGCGACCTCGCCGCGCGTCCCGTCCCACGGGCGCTCCAGCAGGTCGCAGGGCACCGCGGCGGCCAGCGGGAACGAGGTGGCCAGCCGACCCCGGGCACGCCCGCCGACCGCCTCGTAGACCCGCACCACCAGGTCGCCGCTGCCGTCGTCGGCGAGCTTGACGGCGCTGACCACGATCGCGTCGTCGTCCAGCTCCACCAGCGGCCGGACCACCTCCGCGGAGCCGGTCACCCGGCGCTCCGGGAGGCCGACGGCGTACCCCTCGCGGACCGCGTCGGCGATCGCCGCGCCCGGCACCAGCGCGTGCCGGAACCGGTGCACGCCCTGGTCGGTGCGCGGGTCGGGGAAGCGCGGTGCGCGCAGCAGCGAGAACCGGACCGTGGTGGTGGTCCCGCCGTCCTCCTCGCGCACCGTCCGGGTGACGTCGTGGCCGTACGTCGAAGGGGTGACCAGCGCGACGCCCCAGCCCGGCTCCTCCAGGTGGACGAAGCGGTGGTTGCAGGCCTCGAACTTGGCCGCCTCCCAGCTCGTGTTGGTGTGGGTCGGGCGGAACTGGTGGCCGAACTGGGTCTCGGCCGCGTACCGCTCGGTGTGCACGTCCAGCGGGAAGGCCGCCTTGAGGAACTTCTCGGTCTCGTGCCAGTCGACCTCGGTGTCGATGTCCAGGCGCCGCGAACCGGCCCGCAGGGTCAGCGTCTGGACGACCGTGGACGAACCGAAGGACCGGGCGACCCGGACCGCCGCCTCGCCGGGGGAGGCGGCGGCCACCGCGACCTCGTCCGCCCCGACCAGGTCGGTCACGGTGTTGCGGTAGAACTGGTCGACGTCCCAGGCGTCCCACATGTTCGGGAAGTCGGGGTGCAGCTGGAGCAGGTTGGCCCGGCCGCCGGGGGCGACCGTCTCCCGGCCGCTCGCCGCGTCGACCACCGAGACCACCAGGCCGTCGCCGTCCACGGCCACCGACAGCAGGCCGTTGTCCAGGACGAAGCCGCCACCGTCGCGGGCCGTCACCGTGCAGCCGCCGTCCGCGCCGTCGGTGCCGACCGCGCTGTCCACGCCGACCGCCGCCACCGGGGCGGCCCCGCCGGCCGGGACCGCCGAACGGCCGTGTGGCGCGCCGTTGAAGGCCAGCTCGCGCCCGCCCGCCGGGTCCCCGGCCAGCGCCTGCTGGGCCCCACCGATCAGCGCCTCCAGCTCCGCGGCCAGACCCGCGTAGGTGGCCTCGGCCTCGCGGTGCACCCAGGCGATCGACGAGCCGGGCAGGATGTCGTGGAACTGGTGCAGCAGCACGGTCTTCCAGATCCGGTCCAGCTGCTCGTACGGGTACGGGTGGCCGTTGCGCAACGCCGCAGTGGCGCACCAGAGTTCGGCCTCGCGCAGCAGGTTCTCGCTGCGCCGGTTGCCCTGCTTGGTCCT
The DNA here is from genome assembly GCF_036013975.1 of Kitasatospora sp. NBC_00458. Taxonomy (NCBI): domain Bacteria; kingdom Bacillati; phylum Actinomycetota; class Actinomycetes; order Kitasatosporales; family Streptomycetaceae; genus Kitasatospora; species Kitasatospora sp. NBC_00458. Next base: position 1,294,006 of record NZ_CP107904.1, on the reverse strand, counting down.
CGCCTGGCTGGTGAGGGTGGCCCGGTGCAGCTCCAGGTACAGCTCGCCCACCCAGACCGGCGGCTTCGGGTACTCGGCCTCGGCCTTCTCGAAGAACTCGGCCGGCCGCTCCCAGCGCACCGTGGCCGAGCCCTCCAGGTCGCGCAGCCGGGCCGCCTTGGCGACCATCTCACGGGTGGTGCCGCCGCCGCCGTCGCCCCAGCCGGTCGGCGCGAGCGAGTGCCGGGCGACGCCCTTGTCCTTGAAGTTCCTCGCCGCGTGGGCGATCTCGCTGCCCTTCATCGAGCAGTTGTACGTGTCCACGGGCGGGAAGTGGGTGAAGACCCTGGTCCCGTCGATGCCCTCCCAGAGGAAGGTGTGGTGCGGGAACCTGTTGACCTGGCTCCAGGAGATCTTCTGCGTGAGCAGCCACTTGGAGCCCGCGTTGCGGATGATCTGCGGCAGGCCGCCGGTGAAGCCGAAGGTGTCCGGGAGCCACGCCTCCTGGTTCTCGACCCCGAACTCCTCCAGGAAGAACCGCTTGCCGTGCACGAACTGACGGGCCATCGCCTCGGAGGACGGCATGTTGGTGTCCGACTCCACCCACATGCCGCCGGCCGGTACGAAGCGGCCGTCCGCGACCGCCTTCTTCACCCGGGCGTACACCTCGGGGCGGTGCTCCTTGATCCAGGCGAACTGCTGCGCCTGGGACATGGTGTAGAGGAAGTCCGGCTCGTCCTCCAGCAGCGCGGTCATGTTGGCGGTGGTGCGGGCCACCTTGCGGACCGTCTCGCGCAGCGGCCAGAGCCAGGCGGAGTCGATGTGGGCGTGGCCGATCGCGCTGATCCGGTGCGCGGACGGTGCGGCGGGCGCGGCCAGCACCTCGGTGAGCAGCGAACGGGCCGCCGCCGCAGTGCCGTTGACGTCCTGGAGGTCGACCGCGTCGAGCGCCCGCTCGACGGCGCGCAGGATCTCCCAGCGGCGGGCGCCGTCGTCCGGCAGCTCGGCCATCAGCTCGCCGAGCACCTCCAGGTCCATCACCAGCTGCCAGACGGTCTCGTCGAAGACGGCGAGGTCCATCCGCTCCAGCTTGTACTGCGGCTCCGCCCCGGCGGTCTCCCGGTCGCCCAACTCGGTGGGAAGGAAGGGGTGGTAGTCCAGGATGACCGGGTTGGAGGCGGCCTCGACGTGCAGCAGCACCTGCTCGCCGCCGGCCGCCGGGGCGGCGATCCGCACCCACTGGTTCTGCGGGTTGAGGCCCTTCACCGGGGTGCCGTCCGGCCGGTAGACCAGGCCCTCGCACTGGAAGCCCGGCATGTTGGCGTCGAAGCCGAGGTCGATCAGCGCCTCGACCGTCCGCCCGGCCCAGGCCTCCGGCACGGTGCCGGCCACGGTGATCCAGCTGGTGCCCCACGGCGCGCCCCAGGCCTCGCCGACGGCGATCGGCGTGCGGGGCGCGGCCAGCCCCTCGGCGACCGGGACGGGCTCGCCGGGAGCCGTCCAGATCGAGACCGAGAGCGGGACGGACTCGGGGTGGACCGCCGGACGGATGCGCTCCTCCAGGACGCGCTTGAGGCGGGCTTCGACCAGGCTGCGGTCATCGTGCATGTCAGCGGACTCCGTTGTGCGACTGAGGGGAACGGACGTGGGAGGTGGCGTCAGCGTACGTCGTCCGGGTGGACGACCTCGGTGATGCCCCGGGCGGTCAGGTGGGCGGGGTCCTCGGCGTGCTCGGCGAGGACCGCGGTCGGGCGGGCGCCCGCCCCGGCGAGGCGCATGAACGCCTCGAAGACGGGGCCGCCCGGGCCGCAGACCGAGCGCTTGGGCGCGGTGACCTCGTCGCCGGTGGCGACCACCACCGCCGTGGTCCGCGGGGCCGGCGCCCGCCAGTCCTCGCGCAGCGCGGCGACGGCGGCGGCCAGCCTGGCGCCGGCCGGCTTGACCCGCCGGTCGGTGGTGAGCAGGCCCAGGCTGTACTCCAGCTCGGGGAAGTCGGCCAGCGCGCGGTCCACGTCGTGCGAGCACCACCAGGTGACGCCCCACAGGTCGGGGCAGTCCAGGACGGCCGCGACCGTGGCGCCGGTGAACCGGGCGGCGTCCCCGGCGGTGATGTGCGGGGCCGGCGCGCCGACTTCCTGGAGCCAGACCGGGCGGTGCGGGTCCCGCGCCCAGGCCTTCGACAGTTCGACGAGGTAGGCGGCGTGCTGGTCGGAGGCGGTGGAGCGGGCGCCGTAGCGCTGGGCGGTGCCGTTGAACACCCAGGAGTGCACGGCGGTGGCGGCGCCGATCCGGGCCGAGTGCCACGGGGTGAACGGGTGCTCGTCCAGGTACCAGGCGGCGTCGTAGGAGGCGTGCAGGTGGAGGCGGCCGGGCGCGCCCTCCTCGCAGGCGCCGACCATCCGGTGCAGCCAGGCCTCGACCTGCGCGGGGGTGGCCCGGTCCGGGTCGGGGTGCGGCTCGCCGGAGAACTGGTTGACCTCGTTGCCGACCGTCATGCCCAGGAAGTTGGGCCGGTCGGCGAGGGCGGCGGCCAGGGTGCGCAGGTACGCGGCCTGGCCGTCGAGCACGTCCGGGTCGGTGAAGACGTTCCGCCGGTGCCAGGTCTGGGTCCACGAGGGCTGGAAGTCGAAGCTGGAGAGGTGGCCCTGGAGGCCGTCCACCGCGACGTCCAGGCCCCGCTCGGCGGCCGCGTCCACCAGGGCGGTGAGCTGCTCGACGGCGCGCGGGCGGATCAGCGTGCGGTTGGGCTGGAAGACCGGCCAGATCGGGAAGACCCGGACGTGGTCCAGGCCGAGCGCGGCGATCGAGTCGAGGTCGGCGCGGACGGCGTCGAGGTCGAAGTCGAGCCAGTGGTGGAACCAGCCCTCGGTGGGCGTGTAGTTGACGCCGAACCGCGGGGCGGCGGCGGGCCGGGGGAGGGGGGCGGTGGCCGGGGAGGCGGGCCGGGAGGCGGTCATGCTCGGTGGGCTTCCTCGTGGGTGCGGCCGTCGCGGGGCGGTCGGGGCGGCGACGGGGGTCGGGCTGCGACGGGTCGGCGACGGGTCGGGCGGGCGGGGCTATCCCTTGACGGCTCCCTCCTCCACGCCCTTGAAGAAGAACCGCTGGCAGACGGCGAAGACCACGACGATCGGCACGAACGCGATCATGGTGCCGGCGGCGATCAGCCGCGGGTTGGTGGTGAACGTGCCGTTCAGGTACTGCAGTCCGACGGTCAGCGTGTACTTCTGCGGGTCGTTGAGCACGATCAGCGGCCAGAGGAAGTCGTCCCAGGCGCCGATGAAGGTGAAGATCACGATCACGCTGAGCATGCCGCGCACGTTCGGCAGGCCGACGTGCCACAGGCGCTGCCAGACGTTGGCGCCGTCGACCAGCGCGGCCTGGTCCAGCTCGGGCGGCACGGCGGCGAAGGCGGTGCGCATCAGCAGCACGTTCAGCATCGCGATCGCGCCGGGCAGGGCGACGCCGGTGAGCGTGTCGGCCAGGCCGAGGCCCCGCACGGTGACGTACTGGGAGACGATGGTGGCCTCGCCGGGCAGGATCAGGGTGGCGAGGAGGAGGCCGAGGAGCAGCCTGGCGCCGCGGAACCGCAGCTTGGCGAGCGCGTAGCCGGCCAGGGTGCAGCCGACCACGTTGCCGAGGATCGCGATCGCGGCGACGACCAGCGAGTTGGCGGCGTAGGTCCAGACCGGGATGGTGTCCGCGACCTTGCCGTAGTTGGAGAAGGTGAGGTCCTTCGGGAAGAAACCGGGGGTCGCGGTGTAGACGTCCTCGCCCGGGCCCTTGAGCGAGGTCGAGAGCTGCCAGAGGAACGGGCCGATGACCAGCAGCAGGACGGCGACGAGGAGCAGGTAGCGCCCCGTCGTCCGGAGCGGGCCGGGGTTGTCGAAGGTGCGGGGCCGTCGGGTGCGGCCGGTCCCGGCGCCGCGACCGGCGCTGCGGGGGGCGGTGCCGGCGGGGGAGGGCGCGGCCGGCGGGACGGCGGCGGCGGTGCGGGTCACGGGTTCAGGCCGCCTTCCGGTTCAGGCGCGTCAGCAGCAGCATCGGGCCGAGGGTGATGAAGAAGAGCAGCAGGCTGAGCGCCGACGCGTAGCCCAGGTGCCCGGTGAAGCCCCGGCTGTACATCTGGATCAGCATGACCACCGACATGTCGCGCCCGCCGGGGCCGCCGGTGCCGTTGGAGAGCACGTACAGCTCGGAGAAGACCCGCAGCGCGGAGACCGAGACGAGCACCGAGACCAGCACCATGGTCGGCCGCACGCCGGGCAGGGTGACGTGCCAGAACCGGCGCAGCGGGCTCGCGCCGTCGACGGCGGCGGCCTCGTGCAGCTCGCGTCCGACGTTGGCGAGCGCGGACAGGTAGATCACCATGTAGTAGCCGAGGCCCTTCCAGGTGGTCAGGGCGATCGCGCTGAACAGCAGCAGCCAGCGGTCGGTGAGGAAGGGGACCGGGGAGTCGGCCAGTCCGGTCTGCCGGAGCAGGCCGTTGACGAGGCCGCGGTCGTCCAGCACCCAGCCCCAGATCAGGGCCACCACGACGGCGGAGGCGACGACGGGGGAGTAGAAGGCGGTGCGGAAGACGGTGATGCCGGGGATCCTGCGCTGGACCAGCAGGGCGAGCAGCAGCGGCAGCAGGGTCAGCAGCGGCAGGCAGATCAGCAGGTAGACCGTGCTGTTGAGCAGGGCGTCGGCCAACTGCTCGTCGCTGAAGGCCCGTTCGTAGTTGTCGAGGCCGGTGAAGTGCCCGCCGCCCAGGGGCTTGGCATTGGTGAACGAGAGGATCACCGTGTTGATCGCCGGCCAGAGGTTGAAGACGGCCAGCCAGACTATCGCGGGCCCGGCGAGCAGCCAGGGGGTGAACCAACGCCGGTGGGTCATGCCGATGCCTTCCTGGGGCGTGCGGTGCGGGTCGTTCCCGGCGGGCGGCGGCGCGGGGGTGCCGCCGCTCCGTCGGTACCGGTGGGTCCGGGGGCGGGATCAGCCCTTGAGCAGCCGGTTGCACCGCTCGACGGCGGTGTCCAGGGCCTGCTTCGAACTCGTGTCCCCGCTGATCGCCAGGGCGAACTGCTGGTTGATGATCGTGCTCATCGCGTCGTCCACCTGGACGGGCTGGATGATCTTCGCCTTGGCGAGCGAGGTGAACGCGACGACCTTGGCGTCGCCCGCGTTGGTGCCGTCGCCCCTGCTGAAGAACGGGTCGCCGGACGAGGCCCTGGTGGACGGGAAGATGCTGGTCAGGTGTGCGAACTCGGCCTGGTTCTCGGCACTGGTGACCCAGCGGGCCAGGGCCACGGCGGCGGCCGGGTTCTTGGTGCTCTTCGGGATGGACAGGCCCTGCACGTAGAGCGGCGGGGTGCCCGTCGCCGGGGAGGAGACGATCTTCGGGGCCAGGGTCGGGTTGTCGACGGCGAGGCTGGTGATGAGGTTGCCGCCGCCGGTGGTCCAGGCCACCGTGCCCGCGTTGAAGAGCTTGGAGTTGCCGGCGTAGGTGTTGGTGAGGATGTCGTTCGGCAGCAGGCCGTCCTTGAACGCGGCGCGGTACTTGTCCAGCAGCGCGGCGGCCTCGGGGGTGTTGAAGGTGAACGACCTGCCGTCGTCCGACATCACCTTGACGCCGGCGTTGACGAGGTCGCCGAGGCCCGGCTTGCGGCTCATCAGGTAGGTCGAGCCGCCGGACCTCTCCTTCATGATCCGGGCCTGGGCGATCAGTTCGTCGAGGCTGCCGGGGAGGTTCTTCGGGTCCAGCCCGTACTTGGCCAGCAGCTCCGAGTTCCAGTAGTTCACATCGGTGTTGAGGTACCACGGGTAGCCGTAGGTGCCGTCCAGACCGGCGAACCGGTAGGCGTCGACGCCGCCGGCCACGTACTCGTCGGCGAGTTTCGGGTCGGCCTTGGCGGCGTCGAGCAGCAGGTTCTGCCGGGCGAGCGGGAGGGCGAAGTCCGGCGGGAGGTTGACCACGTCGGGCAGGGTGCCGGCGGCGGCCTGGCTGAGCACCTTGGCGGAGTAGCCGTCGCCCGGCTGGTCCAGCCACTCGACCTCGACGCCCGGGTGCTGCTTCTCGAAGCCGTCGATCACGCCCTGCACGTAGTCGGTGAACTTCGGCTTCAGCGACCAGGTCTGGAGCGAGACCTTGCCCTTGACCTCGCCGGTCGCCGCGGCGCCCGCCGCGCCGTCGTCGCTCCTGCCGTCGGAGCCGAGTCCGCAGCCGGTGAGCACGGTGGCGGCCAGCGCCGCCGTCGTCACTGCCGCCCGGATTCTTCGCATGAGGGTCTCCCGGTCCTGGGGAATGGGTGGGGGATGCATCGTCGGGGGTGCTGTTCGGGGTGCTTGTTCGGGGTGCTTTCGGGGGTGCTCGCCCGGGGGTGCCGGAGGTGTTTCGGGTGGTGCGCCGGGGGTGCTTCGGGGATTGCGCCGAGTTTCAGAACCTGTCTTACTAAACCGGTCTAGCTGTTGCAGGGACTATGCTCCCGCCTAAACTTGGATGTCAAGAGAGGAGTCGGAACCCGTGGGCAGACCGACGATCGCCGACATCGCCCGACAGGCCGGTGTCTCCAAGGGCGCGGTGTCCTTCGCGCTCAACGGGCGCCCCGGGGTGAGCGAGGCGACCAGGGCCCGGATCCTCCGGGTCGCCGAGGAGATGAACTGGCGGCCGCACAGCGCCGCCCGCGCCCTCGGCGGTGCCAGGGCCGACGCGGTGGGGCTGGTGATCGCCCGCCCGGCCCGGACCATCGGCGTCGAGCCGTTCTTCAGCCAGCTGCTCTCCGGCCTCCAGGCCGTGCTCTCCGCCCGCTCCGTCGCCCTCCACCTGATGGTCGTCGAGGACACCGCGGCCGAGATCGAGGTCTACCGGCGCTGGACCTCCGAGCACCGCGTCGACGGCTTCATCGTGGTCGACCTCCAGCTGCGCGACCCGCGGCTGGCGGTGCTGGAGGAACTCGGCCTGCCCGCCGTCGTCCTGGGCGGCCCCGGCAAGGGCGCCGGCCCGCTGCGGATCTGGGCCGACGACCGCGAGGCGATGCTCTCCATCGTCGACTACCTGGCCGCCATCGGGCACCGGCGGATCGCCCACCTGGCCGGGCTGCCCCACTTCCAGCACACCCAGCGGCGGATCCGCGCCCTGCGGGACGCCTCCCGGCGGCTCGGCCTGGAGGAGGCGGTGTCCGTCCCGACCGACTTCAGCGACGCCGAGGGCGCCGCCGCCACCCGCACCCTGCTCTCCCGGCCCAGACGCCCCACCGCGATCGTCTACGACAGCGACGTGATGGCGGTGGCCGGCCTCGGAGTGGCCGGGGAGATGGGCGTCGCGGTGCCCGGCGAGCTGTCCATCGTCTCCTTCGACGACTCGGTGCTCGCCCGGATCGTGCACCCGCCGCTCACCGCGCTCAGCCGGGACACCTTCGCGCTCGGCGAGCAGGTCGCGCGCAGCCTGCTCGCGGTGATCGACGACGCCGGGCCCGGCCGGGACCTCCAGATGCCGACCCCGCGGCTGACCGTCCGCGAGTCCACCTCGCCGCCCGCGGCGGACGGTCCGGCGGGGGCCGGAGCCGCCGGGACGGCCGCCGTGCCGGCGGGGGACGGTCCGGCGCCGGGGGCCGTCTCACCCCCCGGAGCGGTCTCCGCGGGCACCGTTGACAGCGCCCCTGAACCGGTTTAGCCTCGCTGCGCCGAGCGACCCCCGCTCGGCGCGCCACCGTGGGCGGGCCTCCCCGAGCCGCCCGCGGTCACCCCGCCGGTCCGTACGCACCTGGAACCGCGCGCCCGTTCCACGCCGCCCCCAGCGCGCCGCACCGTCCGGCCCCAGGAACCACCGGCACCACCGGTACCACCACGCACACATGCACCCCGGACCCGTCGCACTCCGGGCGGTCCGCCCCCACCCTCCTCCGCTCGATCGGAGCCACCGCATGTCTCGACGGATACCCCTGCTGCTGAGCGCCGCCCTCGGAGCCGCCCTCCTGGGCACCGCACCCACCGCCGCCCAGGCCGCCCCGACCCCCGCCGCACCCTCCCCGGCGGCCCCCGCCGCGGCGAGCGCCGCCGCCGGCACCCAGCCCTACGCCTCCTACTGGTACCCGAACAGCATCCTGAACTGGGACCCGGCCACCGACCCCGACGCCCGGTTCAACCGCTCGCGCGTCCCGCTCCAGCCGCGCACCAGCGACCCGGCACTGAAGGCCAACCCCAACGCCCGTGCGGGCGAAGGGAAGATCGCCTCCCTGGTCTCCTTCGGCCCGACCTCCGACAACCCCTCCCAGGGCTCCGCCGACCCCAACTACTACGCCTTCGGCTACTGGCAGTACGTCGACAAGCTGGTCTTCTGGGGCGGCTCGGCCGGCGAGGGCCTGATCCTCGCCCCCAACCCGACCGTCATCGACGCCGCCCACCGCAACGGCGTCAAGGTCTACGGCACCGTCTTCTTCCCGCCCGCCGCGTACGGCGGACAGCTCCAGTGGGTCCGCGACTTCGTCCAGAAGTCCGGCTCCCGCTACCCCGTCGCCGACAAGCTGGTGCAGGCGGCCCAGTACTACGGCTTCGACGGCTGGTTCATCAACCAGGAGACCGGCGGCGGCGATTCGGCGCTCGCCGGCGAGGTCCGCAGCCTCATGCAGTACACCAAGGCGCAGAGCGGCACCGACTTCATGTGGTACGACGCCATGACCGAGTCCGGACCGGTCAGTTGGCAGAACGCGCTGACCTCCGCCAACGACGCGTTCCTCCAGGAGGGCGCCAAGCGCACCTCCGACTCGATGTTCCTCAACTTCAACTGGTCCTCCGGCGGCCTGAACTCCTCCCGGACCCTGGCCCGCGGCCTCGGCCGCAGCGAGTACGAGCTCTACTCCGGCATCGACACCGAGGCCAACGGCTACAACACGGGCGTCGACTGGAACAGCCTCTTCCCCGCCAACGCCCCGCACACCACCTCGCTCGGCCTCTACCGGCCCGAGTGGACCTGGAAGTCCGCCACCGGCCGCGCCGACTACCTGGCCAAGGACGCCCGGTACTGGGTGGGCGCCAACAACGACCCCTCCGACACCTCGACCTCGTCGAGCTGGAAGGGCCTCGCGAGCTACGTCGCCGAGTCGACACCGGTCACCGCCAAGCCCTTCGTCACCAACTTCTCCTCCGGCGAGGGGGACTTCTACAACGCGGCCGGCGCCCGGGTCGCCACCGGCGGCTGGAACAACCTCTCGCTCCAGGACGTCCCGCCCACCTACCACTGGCTGCTCTCCTCGACCGGCGCCGAGCTCACCCCGTCGGTCGACTTCACCGACGCCTACGAGGGCGGCTCCTCGCTGCGCCTCAGCGGCAACCTGAACGCCGTCAACACCCTGCGGCTGTACCAGACCAGGCTGCCGGTCGCCGCCGACAGCAAGCTGTCCGTCGTGGTCAAGTCCCCGACCGCCGGGGCCACCGGCCTGAAGGCGGCGGTCTCCTTCACCGACGCGCCGACCGCGTTCACCACCCTCGACCTCGGCGCCACCTCCGGGACGGGCTGGGAGCGCAAGACCCTCGACCTCTCCGCCTATGCGGGCCGCACCATCGCCCAGATCGGCTTCCAGGCCGCCGGATCCAACCCCGCTTACGACCTCAGGATCGGCCAACTCGCCGTGTACGACGGCACGGTGGACGCACCCGCGGCACCGGGCGGGCTGACCGTGCTCGGCGCGAGCGACGTGGTGGCCGGCGCGAGCCAGTCGCTGCGGCTCTCCTGGACGCCCTCGGCGAGCGGCGCCGTGCACCACTACGAGCTGTACCGGCGCAACGCCGACGGCACCCGCGGCTACCTGGGCGCCACCCCGTCCGACGCCTACTTCGTCAACCGGCTGGACCGGGCCGGCACCGAGGCGAACACCGTGATCGAGGTGGAGGCCGTCTCCACCGAGTACGGCCGCTCCACCGCCGCCACCACCACCGTCCCCTGGACCGGCACCCCGCCGGCCGGCGGGAACCTGGCGCTCAACCGCCCGGCCACCGCCTCCGGCCAGTGCAACACCGATGAGGGCCCGGCGAAGGCCGTCAACGGCACCGTCAACGGCGGCAACGGCGACAAGTGGTGCACCACCACCGGCGGCAAGTGGCTGGAGGTGGACCTGGGTTCGGCCAAGGCGCTGTCGAAGTTCGTGGTCAAGCACGCCCAGGCCGGCGGCGAGAGCGCGAGCTACAACACCCGCGACTTCACCGTCCAGGTGCGCGCGTCCGACACCGACCCGTGGACCACCGTCGCCACCGTCACCGGCAACACCGCGGGCACCACCACCCACCCGGTGACGGCGACCGCCCGGTACGCCCGGCTGGTGGTCACCAAGCCGACCCAGAACACCGACCCCGCCGCCCGCATCTACGAGTTCGAGGCCTGGGGCGCGTAGCTCCTCCGCTCCACGAGGAAAGGACCCGCCCCGTGCCGGTCACCATCACCGCCGTCGAGAGCACGGACCTGTTCACCGGACCCGAGGACGCCCCGCGCCAGCTGCTGCGGGTCACCCTCGACGGCCCGCCCGCCCGGATCACCGTCACCGGTCCCGGCGTGCACGGCGGGACGTCCGGCACGGGGCTGGTCGAAGTCCCCCTGGAGATCACCGGAGCCGCGGTCGGCGCCCGCCTGCCGGTCACCGTCACCGCCCACGGACCAGGGGCCTCCGGCGCGCGCGCCGAGGGCACCGTCGAGGTCGCCGAACCCGGCTGGACCGTGTTCCTGGTCTCGCACTTCCACTACGACCCGGTCTGGTGGAACACCCAGGCCGCCTACACCTCGCCCTGGGAGCTGCTCTCCGCCGACGCCACCACCCGGCCGCTCTGGGAGCGCAACGGCTTCGCCCTCGTCGACGCCCACCTGGAGCTCGCCCTGCGGGACCCGGTCTACACGTTCGTACTCGCCGAAGTCGACTACCTGAAGCCCTACTTCGACCAGCACCCGGAGCGCCGCGAGACCCTGCGGCGGCTGCTGGAACGCGGCCAGGTCGAACTCGTCGGCGGCACCTACAACGAGCCCAACACCAACCTCACCGGCGCCGAGACGACGATCCGCAACATCGTGTACGGCATCGGCTACCAGCGCGACGTCCTCGGCGGCGATCCGCAGACCGCCTGGCAGCTCGACGTGTTCGGGCACGACCCGCAGTTCCCCGGCCACCTCGCCGCCGCCGGGCTCACCGGCAGCGCCTGGGCGCGCGGCCCGTTCCACCAGTGGGGCCCGATCCAGAGGAACTTCCGCGAGGCCAAGGACGACGCACGGGTCATGCAGTTCCCCAGCGAGTTCGAGTGGATCGCACCCTCCGGCGACGGCGTGCTCACCCACTACATGCCGCACCACTACTCGGCCGGCTGGTGGATGGACTCCTCCGCCGACCTCGCCACCGCCGAACAGGCCGTCTACGAGCTGTACCGCAAGCTCAAGCCGGTCGGCGCGACGAAGAACCTGCTGCTGCCGGTCGGCACCGACTACACCCCGCCCAACAAGTGGGTCACCGAGATCCACCGCTCCTGGGCGGGCCGCTACCTGTGGCCGCGGTTCGTCTGCGCGACCCCGCGCGACTTCCTCGACGCCGTCCGCGCCGAACTGGCCGGGAGCGGCCGCCGGCCCAGCCCGCAGACCCGGGACATGAACCCGGTCTACACCGGCAAGGACGTCTCCTACATCGACACCAAGCAGGCCCAGCGGGCGGCCGAGGTCGCCGCCGTCGACGCCGAGAAGCTCGCCACCCTCGCCGTGGTGCAGGGGCTCGGGCGGTACCCGTCCGCCGCGCTGGACAAGGTCTGGCGCCAACTCGCCTACGGCGCGCACCACGACGCGATCACCGGCTCCGAGTCCGACCAGGTCTACCTGGACCTGCTCGGCGGCTGGCGGGAGGCGTACGACCTGGCGGCGGATGTCCGCGACCGGGCGCTGGAGGCCCTGGCGGCGCGGATCGACACGACCGGCGAGGGCGAGGCCGTCGTCGTCACCAACACCCTCTCCTTCGACCGGAGCGACCTGGTCGCCGTCCGGCTGCCCCGGGGGAACCGTGCCCCGGTGCGGGTGCTGGACGACGGCGGCACCGAGGTGCCCAGCGCCGTCGACCGCGGCACGCTGCGGTTCCTGGCCGAGGGCGTGCCCGCGCTCGGCTGGCGCACGTGGCGGCTGGTGCCCGCCGCCGTCGCGTCCGAGGGCACCGCCTGGTCCGCGGCCGGGGGGTGCACCATCGCCAACGACCGGTACCGGGTGACCGCCGACCCGGCCCGCGGCGGCGGCCTGTCCTCCGTCCAGGACCTTTTGCACGGGCGGGAGTTGATCCAGGGCGGCCGGATCGGCAACGAGCTGCGCGTCTACGAGGAGTACCCGCAGCACCCCGACTTCGGCGAGGGCCCCTGGCACCTCGTCCCGAAGGGACCGGTGACCGGCTCCGGCGAGCGGCCGGCCGAGGTCCGCCGGGAGACCGGCCCGCTCGGCGAGCGCCTGGTCATCGGCGGCACCGTCGACGGGGGCGCCGGCGAGGGCGGGAGCGGCCTCCGCTACGAGCAGACCGTCACGCTGTGGCGCGGACTGGACCGGGTGGACTGCCGCACCCGGGTCGTCGACTACACGGGCGCCGACCGGCTGCTGCGGCTCCGCTTCCCCGTCGACGTGCCCGGCGGACTGCCGGTCAGCGAGGTCGCCGGGGCCGTCGTCGGCCGCGGCTTCGCCCTGCCCGACGTCGACTCCGCCGAGGCGCCGTGGACCCTGGACAACCCCGCCAACACCTGGTTCGGCCTCGGCTCCACGGCCCGCGCGACGCTCACCGACCCGGCGTCCGGCGCGGTGCTCGGCGAACGCGCGTTCGGCGTCGCCGAGGTGGTCGTCCCGGACCTCGAATCCGCCCCCGGCGCACGGGAACTGGTCGTGGCACTGGCCCGGATCGGGGTCACCGCCACCACCTCCGGCGCCGACTGGGCCCGGTACGGCTGGCTCGACGTCGACTCCAACCTCCCGGACCTCCGGATCCTCCTCGGCGGACCGGAGGACAACGACGCCACCAAGGAGCTGATCGAGCGGGCCGGTGCGCCGTACGGGGCCGCACTGAAGGAGCACGGCGCCGTCTGGGTGCCCGCGCTCACCCCGCTCGCCGAGGTCTGGCGGCCCGGCGCCGACCTGCGGGACCTGCGGGCCCTGCCCGCCCTGGTCGTGACCGACCCCGCCGCGCTCGCCGCCGACCTCGCCGACGCCCGGATCACCGCCGGCTGCCCCGGGCCCGTCCACGCCGGTGAACAACTCGCCGACCACACCGTGGCGTTGCTCAGCAACGGCCTGCCCGGCTTCGCCGTCGACGCCACCGGCGCGCTGCACCTCTCACTGATGCGCTCCTGCACCGGCTGGCCCTCGGGCGTCTGGATCGACCCGCCCCGGCGGACCCTGCCCGACGGCGCCTCCTTCCAGCTCCAGCACTGGACCCACGAGTTCCACTACGCGCTGACCGGCGGGCCGGGGGACTGGCGGTCCCAGGAACTCCCCGCCCAGGGACAGGAGTTCATCCACCCGCTGTACGCCCGGACCGCCCCCGCCCAGGACGGACCGCTGCCCGCCGCCCTGTCCTGGCTGCGGGTCGAACCCGCCCGCAAGGTCCTGCTCGGCGCCCTCAAGCCCGCCGGCAACCCGATCGCCCACGGCTCCGCCGCACCGGTCGGCGACCGGCTCGCCGTCCGCCTGGTCGAGTCCACCGGCCTCGGCGCGGCCGTCACGCTCGGAGGCGCCCTCGGGCTGACCGACCTGCACGCCGCCGACCTGCTGGAACGGCCGACCGGCCCGGCGGAGCCGGACCTCGCGGGCTTCCGGACCGCCACCGTGCTGGCCCGGCCCGCCGTGGCGGAGCCCGCCGCCGGCCCGGTCCTCGGCCCGGTCGCCGAGGCGGCCCAGCCCGTGCACGCGCGCTACTGGCTGCACAACCGGGGACCGGCGCCGCTCGGCTACCTCCCGGTCTCGATCGGCGCCTCGCCCGGCCTGCTGCGAACGGCCGGCGAGCCGGTCACACTGTCGGTCGTGCTCTCCTCCCAGCTGCGGGACGCCGCCGTCGAGGGAACCGCCCGGATCCTCCCGCCGGACGGGTGGACGGCGAGCCTCGGGGCCCGCCCCTACCGCCTGGAGGCCGGCGGACACCTCCGGTTCCCGGTCACCCTCACCCCGCCGGACGGCGCCGCGCCCGGCCTGTACTTCGCCGCCGCCCGGATCGCGTACGACGGCCAGGAGGTGGAGGACGTGGTCACGGTCGCCGTCGGGGACCTGCCGGACCTGCTGCCCGTCCCCGGCGACGCCCCCGAGGACTGGACCGCGGCCCAGGGCACCGGCTCCGGCGGGGGCCGCGACACCGGCCTGACCGTCGACTCCACCGCCGGGACCGTCCGGGTCGCCCCCGGCGGCCGCGCCGTCCTCGGCGTCCGCCTGGCCAACCGCACCCGCGGCGAGGTCCGCGGCGAGCTGCAGCTCGTCTCGCCGTGGGGCACCTGGGAGACGGTCGGCGCGCCCGTCCGCGGCTTCACCCTGGCGGCCGGTGCCGAGTCGGTCGAGGAGTTCGCCCTCGCCGCCCCCGAGGACGCCGACCCCGGCGCCTACTGGGCGCTCGCCAAGGTGATGTGGTTCGGCCGCTGCCAGTACGCCCCCACCGTCGCCGTGGTGGTCGAGCCGTGACCGGGCCCGCCGACGCCGCGGTGCTCGGGCCTGTGCCCGGGCCCGCCGACGCCGCGGTGCTCGGGCTGCTCGACGGCCGCCCCCTCCCGCGCACCGGCCTCGACCGCCGCCTCGCCGCCCTCCGCGCCGGGCCGCGCGCCTCCGCCCTGCCGCTGCCCGGCAGCGGCGAGGACCGCCAACTGGCCCGCTGGGTGGCCCAGGTGCTGCTGACGGAGGCGCTCTGCGAGACGGTCGCCGCCGAACGCGGCCTGGCCGTCCCCCGCGAGGCCGCCCCCGCCGGCCTCGACCAGCAGGCGGCCGTCGAACTCGGCTCCGTCACCGCCGCCGCGTACGAGGGCAGTGCGGCGGTCCGGGCCGTCTACGAGGCCGTCACCGCCGCCGTCACCCCCACGGCCGAGGAGGTCGCCCACTACCGCACCATGACCGGGCCCGCCGCCGCTCCCGCCGTCTGGCACCTCGCCTTCCCCGACGGCGGCACCTGCGAGGCCGACCCGGCCACCCTCCCGCTCGCCCTGGCGGCGGCCCTCCGCGCGGCCGCCCCGGACGAGTGGGTCACCGCCGACGGCCGGACCGCCCGCCGGGGGCTCCCGGGCGCCGCGCCCGCGCGTCCCGACCCCGCCGCGCCCGCGCGTCCCGACCCCGCCGCGACGGTCCGGGACGCCGCCCGCCGCGCCGCCTTCGTCCGCTGGCTCGACCGGGCCCGCGCCACCCGCCTCACCCTCGTCCCCGGCCTCGAACACCCCGGCGACCCCGCCCAGCCCGACAACCACCACCGCCACTGACCACCCGGCACCCCCGGTCCCGGGCCGGCGGGCAGGGCCTCGCGGCTGCTCGCCGGCCCGAAGCCGGGCGGGTTCCGGTTCGGCGTCGCGCTCCGGATCACGGCGTGGCCGGGAGCGGGAGCGCCGTCGAGGGCGGGCATGACGACCGGTCCGCGCCCAGGACCCTGGTGAGCCAGTCGGTCCGGGTGCGACGGGCGGAGGCCGAGACGCGCGCCTGCGGGTACAGCGCGTCGAACCCGTGGAAGCCGCCCGCCCAGACGTGGAGTTCGGCCTGGCCGCCGGCCGCCCAGATGCGGGTGGCGTACTCGGTCGCCTCGTCGCGGAAGACCTCGGCGGAGCCGGTGTCGACGTAGCAGGTCGGCAGGCCGGACAGGTCGTCGGCCAGCGCGGGCGAGACGTACGCGGAGACCGCGTCGTGGGGCGGCTCCCCGAGGACGGCGCGCCAGCCGAACTCGTTCTTCTCGTGGGTCCAGACGCCGGGCGCCCCGGAGTGCTGGAGGCTGGAGGTGCTGGCGTTGCGGTGGTCGAGCATGGGGCCGATCAGCACCTGCGCGGCGATCGCCGGACCGCCGAGGTCGCGGGCCAGCAGGGCGGTGCCGGCCGCGAGGCCGCCGCCGGCGCTCGCACCGGCGACGACGATCCGGTCGGGGTCGATGCCCAGCTCCGCGGCGTGTCCGGCGATCCGGAGCAGCCCCCGGTAGCAGTCGTCGACGAGGGTGCCGCCGGTGGCCTCGGGCGCCAGCCGGTAGTCGACGGAGACCACGACCGCGCCGAACTCGTCGAGCCACTCCAGCGGGATGTCGATCTGCGAGAAGCGGTCGCCCATGATCATCCCGCCGCCGTGCATCCAGTAGACGCAGGGCGCGGCGGCGGGGCCGGGGTCCGCGGGGCTGAGGACCGACAGCGGGATCGGGGTGCCGTCCCCGGCGGGCACGGTGATGTCGCGCCGCTCGACCCGCCGGCGGGTGGGCAGCGAGTCGACCGGTGTCGGGGGGAGCCGCCGCAGCAGGGCGAGCGTGTCGGGGTCGAGCCCGGAGGTCAGCGGCAGGTCGGCCAGGAGAGCGCGCAGTTCGGGGTCGAGGGCGGGGCCGGTGGTGGTCATGGTCATTTCTCCTCGGGACGGTGTCGGGCTGTGCGGGCCGACCGGCGCGGGCCGCCGGTCCGGTTCGGTTCGGTACGTCAGAAGGCGGTCCTGCCGCGGACCGGGACGCAGTCGGTGTACCGGGGTTCGCCGGTCAGCAGCTCGCCCACCCGGGCCACGATGGCCTGGGCCGCGGCGTCGGCGAAGATCCGGTGGTGCTCCTCCTCGCTGGTCCAGCCCTCGATGACGTGGACGACGTCGGGGTCGGAGGCGGAGCGCGAGACGAGGTAGACGACGCAGTGCTCGCTGGAGCCCGGGCCGTCCTCGTCCAGGCCGGTCAGCAGCAGGTCGACCAGTCGGTCGCCCAGGCCGGGCCGGGCGGTCAGGGTGGCGGCGAAGCCGTAGTCGGCGATCATGTGATCCTCTTCCGCAGTGCTGGGCCGGTGTGCCGGAGTTCCTCCATTCAACCGGTCTGACCTGCGGAGACGTAGAACGATTCTCGCTCCCGCTTGCACGATCCTCGCGATTCCGAGAGCTCCCCGCCGACTGCTGCTGCAATGGGGGCATGCCTCTCGAAGAGATCCGCACCCTGCTCGCCCGGCACGCCCGGCCCGACTGGACCACCGCCGTCGACGGCGTCCTCATCTCCCGGGTGGACCGGGCGGACCCGCCGGAACCCGCGATGTCCGGCACGGTGCTCGCCGTCATCGCCCAGGGCGCCAAGCGGCTCGCCCTCGGCGACCGGGTCTACGAGTACGGGCCCGGGCAGTACCTGGTGGCCTCCGTCGACATGCCCGTCACCGGCCAGTTCACGAGGGCCGCTCCCGAGGAGCCGGCGCTCGGCTTCGGCCTCGTCCTGGAGCCGTCCGCCGTGGCCGAACTGCTGCTGCGGGCCGGGGCCGGGGACGCCCCGCGGGCCGGCGCCGGGACGCCGTCGGGGATCGCCGTCAGCGACGCCCCGCCCGCCCTGCTCGAAGCGGTGCTCCGGCTGCTGCGACTGCTCGACGAACCGCGTGACCGCGCCGTTCTGGCGCCGCTGGTCAAGCACGAGATCCTCTGGCGGCTGATCACCGGCAGCCAGGGCGCGACGGTGCGTCAGCTCGGCCTCGCCGACAGCGGCCTCAGCCACGTCTCCCGCGCCGTCCGCTGGATCCGCGAGCACTACGCCGAACCCTTCCGGGTCGAGGACGTGGCCCGCCTGTCCGGAATGAGCGTCTCCGCGTTCTACCGCAACTTCCAGGCGGTGACCGCGATGAGCCCCATCCAGTTCCAGAAGCAGATCCGGCTCCAGGAGGCACGGCTGCTGCTCGCCACGCACCCGGGCGACGTCACCGGGGTGGGCCACCGCGTCGGCTACGACAACCCCTCGCAGTTCAGCCGCGAGTACCGCCGCCAGTTCGGCGAACCGCCGAGCAGGGACGCGGCCCGGCTGCGGACCGCCGCACGGGGCCCGGCGGGTGCCCTGTCCTGAGCGACGGCGCCGGACACGATCGTGCAAGCGAGAGCGAGGATCGTTCTACTGTTCGTGCAGGTCGGAGCGATTCAATGGGATCACGGGTTCTCCCGCAGGGCAGGAAAGTGTCTGTCCGTCCGCCGATCCCACCACCTCGCAGGGGGCACAGCATGCAGACGGTACTGATCACCGGCACCTCGTCCGGCTACGGGCGGGAGACCGCCCGCCACTTCCATGCGCGGGGGTGGAACGTCATCGCCACCATGCGGACGCCGCACCGGGGCGACCTGCCCGACTCGGACCGGCTCCGCGTCGTCGGACTCGACGTGACCAGGCCCGGGAGCATCGACGCCGCGCTCACCGCCGCCGGGCCCGTCGACGTCCTCGTCAACAACGCGGGCGTCCCGTCGATCGGCGTGTTCGAGGGCACCCCGATGGCCAGGGTGCGGGAGGTCTTCGAGACCAACACCTTCGGCGTGATGGCCGTGACACAGGCGGTCCTGCCCCTGTTCCGCGAGCGCGGATCGGGCGTGGTGGTCAACGTGACCTCCAGCGTGGTGCTGGGGCACATGCCGCTCTCGGCCGTCTACAAGGCGAGCAAGATGGCCGTCGAGGGGTTCACCGCCTCCCTCGCGCTCGAACTGGAGCCCTTCGGCGTGCGGGCGGTGACGGTCGAGCCGGGCGCCTGCCTGACCACGAACTTCGCGGGCCGGGCGACGCACGGCGGCTCGCCGGACGACCTGGTCCCCGAGCCCTACGCGCCCTGGGCGCGGAAGGCCATGGAGGCCTTCGCGGGCCAGGACCTGTTCACCAGGGAGAGCGACGTCGCCGAGACGGTCTGGCGGGCCGTGCACGACACGACCGGCCAACTGCGCTTCCCGGCCGGCCCCGACGCCGTCCGTCTCGCCCAGGCGAGGTGACCGGCGGTCCCGCCCGCAGCCCCGTCACCGGCGGAGGCCACGGCCACGGCCACGGCCCCGTCACCGGCCGCGGCCCGGTCGACGGCCGCCGCCCCGTCACCGGCCGGGGCCTCCGCCGGGCCGGGCCGGTCCGGCGGGAAAACGGGGTGACCGGAGGGGGCCGCCGCCCTACGCTCGGCGGCATGGACGACGCCGGGGGACTGCTCAACGTCGTGGACGTCGAGGCCACGTGCTGGGACGGCCGACCACCGCCCGGGGCGGTCAGCGAGATCATCGAGATCGGGCTGACCGTCGTCGACCTGAGCTCGGGTGAGCGGGTGGGACGGCACCGCATCCTGGTCCGGCCCGCGCGGTCCACCGTCGGCGACTTCTGCACGGAGCTGACCGGGCTGACCCAGGCCGAGGTCGACACCGGCCTCGACTTCGCCGCGGCCTGCCGGCTGCTGGCCGCCGAGCACCGGGCCGGGGCCCGCCCGTGGGCCAGCTGGGGCGACTACGACCGGAACCAGTTCACCCGCCAGTGCCGGGCCACCGGCACCGCCTACCCGTTCGGCCACCGGCACACCAACGCCAAGGCGGTCTTCACCGAGGCGCACGGGCTGCGCAAGCGCCCCGGGATGGCCCAGGCCCTGCAGATCGCCGGCCTGCCGCTGGAGGGGCGCCACCACAGCGGCGAGGACGACGCCTGGAACATCGCCGCCCTGGTCCTCGGCCTGGCGGCCCGGGGCGCCTGGCCCGGCGGGGCGACCCCGCACGGGTGACGGCACCACGGCCACGACGCCCCGCGGGCGGGAGGCAACCGCAGCTCCGGAGCGGCCCGTCCGCGGCCCGGAGGCTCCGGCGGCGCCTTCGGGGCCGAACGAGTGGTTCCGGGCCCGGCCGGTTCGCGGTCGTTCGTGTGCGGCACTACGTTGCCCGGTGAACCGCTACGGCCCCGCTCCCCGGAGGACACCGATGGCCATCCCCGCCCTGGACCACTCGACGACCGGCTACTCCCTCCCGCACGCCTACTGGATGGCGCGGGCCGCCGGGCTGGCCACGCTCGACCGCGCCGCCATCGAGGAGGAGGCCCGCTCCTGGGGCTTCGACGAGGTGCGGCACTTCGAGTCGACGCACCGGATGCCGTTCCCGATCGAGGACACCCAGGCCTACGTGATGGCCGGCGACCGCATGATCGTGGCCGGGTTCCGGGGCACCGAGGTGCTGAAGATCCGCGACTGGCTCACCGACGTCAGCACCCCGCCCGTCCCGGGGCCGGCGAACAAGGGCTTCGTCCACTACGGGTTCCACCAGGCCCTGCAGTCCGTCTACCCGCAGGTCCGCGACACCATCCGGGAGTTGGGCACCGGCGGCCAGACCGTCTGGTTCACCGGCCACAGCCTGGGCGGCGCGCTCGCCATGCTGGCCGGCGCCCGCTGGTACTTCGAGGAGCCGCGGCTGCTGCCCGCCGGCGTCTACACCTTCGGCCAGCCCCGCACCTGTGAGCGGCTGCTCGCCGGCGCCCACAACGCGGCCTTCAGGGACCGCTGCTACCGCTTCGTCAACAACAACGACATCGTCCCCCAGCTCCCGCCCGAGCCGGTCTTCACGCACGTCGAGGCGGTGCGCTACTTCGACGCGGACGGGGGGCTCCACGAGCGCATGCCGTTCGTCGCAGGGCTGAAGGACCGGGCCAAGGGCGTGGGCGCCGACCTGTTCGCCCCCGAGACCGACGCGGTCAAGGACCACCACCTGCCCAACTACCTGGCCGCGTTCGAGAGGAACCTCGCCAGGGCCTGACGGGCCTGACGGGCCCGGCGGGCCGCGGCCGGCCGCCCCCGGTCTACCGCGCTCCCGCGCCCGCCGGCCGCGGCCGACCGGACCGGTCAGAGGCGTCCGGCGCGGTGCTGGGCGGCGAGGAGCCAGACCAGGTAGCCGCCGCCGAGGACGCCGGTCACCACGCCGACGGGCAGTTGCCGGTCCCCGAAGGCGTGCTGGGCGGCGAGGTCGGCGGCGACCAGCAGGGCGGAGCCCATGGCGGCCGAGGCGAGGAGGTGGGGACCGGGGGCCCGGGTGAGCCGGCGGGCCAGCTGCGGGGCGGTGAGCGCCACGAACGAGACCGGTCCGGCGGCCGCCGCCGCGACCGAGGCGAGCAGGACGGCGGAGGCCAGCAGGACGACGCGGATCCGCGCGACCGGCACGCCGAGCGCGACGGCGGCGTCCTCGCCCATCTCCAGCATCCGCAGGCCCGGTCCGCAGCCGAGCAGCACGACGGGGAGCAGGACGGCGAGGACGGCCAGCAGCGGCAGTGCGTCCGCCCAGCCGCGGCCGTCGAGGCTGCCGGTGAGCCAGAGGAGGGCGCGGGCGGCCTCCATCAGCTTCACCCGGGTGAGCAGGTAGCCGTTGACGCCGGTGAGTACGGCGGCGGCGCCGATGCCGACCAGCACCAGGCGGTGGCCGGTCACGCCCTGGCGCCAGGCGAGGGCCCAGATCAGCAGCCCCGCCCCGACCCCGCCCGCGACCGCGCCGCCGGCCAGGGCGAGGCTGCCGCCGCCGGCCGCCACGACGAGCAGCGCGCCCGTGGCGGCGCCCTGGGTGAGGCCGAGGATGTCGGGGCTGCCCAGCGGGTTCCGCACCAGGGCCTGGAGCACGGCACCGGAGAGCGCGAGCGCGGCGCCGGTGAGCAGCGCGGTCGCCACGCGCGGCAGCCGCAGCTCGTTGACGACGAAGTCGGCCGCCGGGTCTCCGCCGCCGGTGAGGGCGCGGACCACCTCGACGGGTCCGAGCGGGTAGTCGCCGCGGCCGAGCGTGACCACGGCGAGCACGAGGGCGACGAGCAGGCAGGCGGTGACGGCGACCACCGCGCGGGGGCTGTAGCGCAGCGAGATACCGCCGGCGGTGCGGACGGAGCGGGTGCCGCCGGTGGCCCGGGCGGCCGGTCCGGGGGCGGCGGACCCGGTCGCGCCGGACCCGGACCCGGTGCGGCCGGCGGTGGGTGTGGTCGCGGTCATGACCGGGCCGCCTTTCCGCGACGGACGAAGAACAGGAAGAAGACGCCGCCGAGCACGGCGGTGACGATGCCGACCTGGAGCTCGCCGGGCCGGCCGAGCACCCGGCCCAGCACGTCGGAGCCGAGCAGCAGCACCGGCGCGAGGACGGCGCAGTACGGCAGCATCCAGCGCAGGTCCGGCCCGGTGAGCGCGCGGACCAGGTGGGGCACGGTCAGGCCGACGAAGACGATCGGCCCGCAGGCGGCGGTGGCCGCCCCGCACAGCAGGGTGACCGCGACGATGGCCGTGCCGCGGACCCGGGCGGGCCGGGCGCCCAGCGACTGCGCGGCGTCCTCGCCCATGGCCAGCGCGTTGAGCGGGCGGGCCAGGGCGAGCGCGAGCACCAGGCCGACCAGGACGAACGGCGTGACGGCGGCGACGGTCGAGGGCACGGCGGAGGCGAGCGAGCCGACCGTCCAGAAGCGCATCCGGTCCAGCGAGGCGGAGTCCAGCAGCATCACGGCGCTGACGTACGAGTAGAGCGCGGCGTTCAGCGCGGCGCCGGACAGGGCGAGCCGGGCGGGGGTGGCCTGCCGGCCGCCGCCGACCGCGTACACCAGCACGGAGACGACGGCGGCGCCGAGCAGGCCGAACCACACGTAGCCGGTGAAGCCGCCGACGCCGAGGAAGGCGATCGCGGAGGCGATCGCCGCGGAGGCGCCCGCGTTGATGCCGAGGAGCCCGGGGTCGGCGAGCGGGTTGCGGGTGACGGCCTGCATGACGGCGCCGGCCAGTCCGAGGGCGGTGCCGGCGAGCAGCCCGAGCAGGGTGCGCGGCAGCCGCATCCGGTTCACGACCGTGTAGGCGGGGGAGGCGGGGTCGGTGAGGCCCTGCCAGACCTCGGCGGGGGAGAGCGCCTTGGCGCCCACCGCGATGCTGAGCACCAGGACGGCGGCCAGCACGAGCAGCGCGGCGACCAGGCCGAGGGCGCGGACGCGGTTCCGGCCGCCCCACCGGGCCGTCGCGTCCGCGTCCGCGGTGGTGGTGGCGGTGGCGGTGGTGGCGGCGAGGTCGGAGCCGGTCGGGGCGGGCGGCCAGGCTCCTTCGGCCGGCTCGGCCCGCTCGGGCGGCCCCGAACGGGGGATGACGTCGTGCATGGTGGTGCTCCGGGAGCCGGCGGACGGGGGCCGCCGGGGGATCGGCGGCGAAAAACAATGGTTAGGCTAACCTAAGATCGATCCCGGGTCGCCGCGGCCCCGACCCCCCTCACCTGCACCACCACGAACGAAGGCGCTCCCATGCCCACTGCCCGTCCCCCACGCCCCACCCGCCGCACCCTGCTCACCGCCGCCGGCGTCGCCGGCCTCGGCGCCGCCCTCGCCGCCTGCGGCAGCGGCGGCGGATCGAAGGGGACGGGCGGTCAGGACGCCGCCGACGGCAAGGCCTGGTCCTTCACCGACGACCGGAAGAAGGCCGTCACCGCCAAGAGCACCCCGAAGCGGGTCGTCGCCTTCACCGGCACCGCCGCCGCCCTCCACGACTTCGGGCTCGACTCCCAGCTGGTCGGCGTCTTCGGTGAGACCAAGGGCGCGGACGGCAAGGCCGACCCGGCCGCCGGCAGCCTCGACGTCGACCGGGTCACGATCGTCGGCAACGCCTGGGGCGAGTTCGGCATCGAGAAGTACGCGGCCCTGCGCCCGGACCTCCTGGTCACCCACATGTACGACCCGGACGCCCTCTGGTACGTGCCGGACGAGAGCAAGGACAAGATCCTCGCCCTCGCCCCCAGCGTCGCGATCACCACCGCCCGGGTCCCGCTGCCCGAGCCCGTCAAGCGGTACGCCGAACTGGCCGCCTCGCTGGGCGCGGACCTGAACGCCAAGCAGGTCACCGACGCCAAGGCCCGCTTCGAGGCCGCCGCCGAGACGCTGCGCCGGGCCGCGAAGGCCGCCGGCGGCCTCAAGGTGATGGCCGCCTCCGGCAGCGCCGACCTCTTCTACGTCTCCAACCCGGCGGTCGGCAGCGACCTGATGTACTTCCGCGAGCTGGGCGTCGAGTTCGTGGTCCCCGACACGCTCGACCCGGCCGGCTACTTCGAGGGCCTGAGCTGGGAGAACGCCGCCAAGTACCAGGCCGACCTGATCCTGCTCGACAACCGGTCCACCGCCCTCCAGCCCGCCGACCTCGCGGCCAAGCCCTCCTGGTCCGCGCTGCCCGCCGTCAAGGCCGGCCAGGTCACGCCGTGGGACGCCGTGCCGCGGTTCTCCTGGCTGGGTGCGGCCCCGCTGATGGAGAACCTGGCCAAGGCCGTCCAGAGCGCACGGAAGCTCGGATGACCGCGACGGACGCCACGGACGCGCCCGCCGGGGCCTCCGCGACGGACGCGACCGCCACCGCCGACCTCGACGCGGACGCGGCCGCGGCCGTCGAGCAGTTCGGCTTCTTCGCCGCCGAGGTCGTCCGCAGCCGCCGGCTCGGCCCGACCATGACCCGGATCACCCTCGGCGGCCCGGGACTGGACGGCTTCGCGAGCGGCGGGCGGGACCAGAGCTTCTCGCTCTTCCTGCCCCACCCCGGCCAGGACGCCCCGGTCCTCCCCGTCGAGGCGGGGGCCGGCTGGTTCGCCGAGTGGCGCGCCCTCGACGAGTCCGTACGGGCCGTCATGCGCTCCTACACCGTGCGCTCCCAGCGCGAACTCCCCGGCGGCGGCACGGAACTGGACGTCGACTTCGCCCTGCACGGCGACACCGGACCGGCGTCCCGCTGGGCCGCGCGGGCCGAGCCCGGCGACCGCGTCCTGCTGCTCGGTCCGGCCGTCGCGGACAACCGCAGCGTGGGCTTCCGCCCGCCGGCCGGCACCCGCACCGTGCTGGTCGCCGCCGACGAGACCGCCCTGCCCGCGGCCGCCGCGATCCTGGAGTGGCTCCCGGAGGACGTCACCGTGCACGCGTTCCTGCAGGTCCCGCACGCCGAGGACGTCCAGGAGCTGCCCGCCCGGGCCGCGGACGGGACGCGCTGGCTGGTCGGCACCGACCTGCTGGTCGGGGCGGTCCGCGCCGCTGAGTTCCCCGTCGACGGCGAGGACCGGGTGTACGCCTGGCTCGCGGGCGAGGCCGGGACCGTCCGTGCGCTGCGCCGCCACCTGGTCGGCGAGCGCGGCGTCGACCGGCGCCGGATCGAGTTCTCCGGCTACTGGCGCCGCGGGGCCTCGGAGGAGGACCTGCGCGCCGAGGCCCTGGCGGCCTACGAGTCGGCCCCGGCCGAGGGGGCCCAGGAGGCCTGACCGTGCCGGGGCCGCCTCCCCCGCCCCGGGCGGGGCGGGGGAGGCGCGTCGGCCGGGGCGGGCTACAGGTACACGTCGGAGACCTCGAAGGTCTGCACGGTACGGGAGTTGAAGGTGGACCAGAACCGGTTGCCGTGCACGTAGGTGTCCGCGTAGTACCGGTAGCGCTCACCGCCGGGGTTCGTCCCGGTGGCCCAGCGGTGGACCAGGGCGCCGTCCTGTCCCGGTACGCCGAACCTGGACAGGTCGAAGTTGATCGTCTGCTCTCCCACGTAGTTCACGGCGACGATGACCAGCTTGTGGCCGACGGGGTCGTAGGCCGCCACGGCGTCGGGGTGGCCCGCGTCGATGATCGTCATGCCGGGGCGGATGTGCCGCATGTACTGGGCGAGGACGAAGAACTTCGCGTTGACCGCGCCGATCACCCCGCTGGTGAGGGTGATCGCCCCGAAGTTCTCCCAGTCGAGGACCTGCCAGATCACCCAGGCCGTGGGGTGCAGCCAGCGCAGGTCGTAGTTGAGGTTCTTGGCGAGCAGCATGCCGGTGGTGTCGCCGTCGCCGTACTCGGACATCCAGACGTTCTTGCCGTCCGCGGCCGCCGCCCGGTGGAGGGCGTAGCGGTCGCCGTCGGTGTCGTAGCCGTGGACGTTGATCCGCCCCACGGCCGCGCGGGTGGCGGCGTCGAAGTCGGCGTTGTCCGACCAGTGGTAGACGCCGGTGCCGACGCCCCAGTCGTCGAGGCCCGCCACCATCATCCAGTGCAGGCCCCGGGCGTCCAGCTGGGCGCGGGTCTGCCGGGTGATCTCGGCCAGGCGGGGGCGGTCGTAGTAGCACCCCTCCTGTCCGTCCGTGGGGCTCCCGGGCGTGCTCCAGTGGGCTCCGGGCTCGTTGGCCGGGGAGACCGAGGTGAAGTCGATGCCCCAGTGGTCGTGGGCGTACCGCGCCACCGTCGCGAGGTAGGCCGCGTGGCGACCGAAGTTGTCGTCCCGCAGGTTGCAGAGGTAGCCGTCGCCGGTCGCGCCGCGCGGATCGTCGTTCTTCAGCATCCACCACATGGGCGAGTTGCTGAAGAGCTCGAACCGGTCGGCGCCCCTGTCCCGGGCCAGCCACATCATGTCGCGCTGGTTGGCGTCGGCGTTCCAGTTCCAGCTCGCCGACTGCGGGTCCGCCGAGAACCAGTCGAGCTGGTAGCCCTCGACGAGCTTGAACCCGTCCAGCCCCGCGGGCCGCATGGTCCTGCCGCCGATGCTGTTCGTCGACGAGCCGCCGGCGTTGTACCGGACCACGTTCATCCCCAGGCCGGGCAGTGTCTGCCCGCGGAACGAGACGGTGTTCCGGCCGAACAGTACGTCGGCCAGGTCCGCCTGGGGGCCGAGCTGGTTGGCCCACCAGGCCAGCGAGGTGCCCCAGCCCTCCCACGTGCCCCACTGGGCGGACGGATCGACCGTGGTGGAGTCGTCCGCCCGGGCGGTCCCGGTGGCGGCGGCCACCCCCAGCGCCCCGATCGGCACACCCACCAGTCCGCGCAGGACAGTACGACGTTCCATCAGACCCCCCGGCCCCTTTGCGCGCCGCGTTTCGACGCATGCGAACGGCACCATATCCCAACGGTGCGACAGCGGGTGGGCCCGTCGTACGGCCTCGCCGGTCCGTCGGTCCGCCGCCACCGTGCGGCCACCGGGGGGCCACCGCGCGGCCCGTCGCCGGGGTCGATACGTCGCCGGTGCCGGTGCCGGTGCCGGTATCGGTTCCGGTGCCGGTCATGCCGGGCGGGCCGCACCGGACGGTGCCGGTGCGGCCCGCGTGCGCCGGTGGGGAGTCCCTAGACCGGGAAGGGCCAGGTCGGGCACCACGGCGGGATGACCTGGCCGGGGTAGGGCGGACCCCACGGCGGGCAGGACGGGAGCGGCGCGGGCGGCGCGGAGGTCCACAGGACCTTGCCGTTCAGCTCGACCGCGATCGCGCCCTCGCTGTAGACGGTCAGCTCGGCACCCGGGCGGCCGCCCGTCCCGCTCGACCACAGCGGCGTGTTGTCGGCGGCGTAGACGACGAGGTTGCCGTCGCCCTGCATGACCAGGACGTTGCCGTTGGGCATGGCGCCCTTGGCCACCCAGATCGCCTTGCCGTCGCGGTACAGCACGACGTTGCCGTCGCCCTGCATGGCCAGCATGACCTTGCCGTTCGGCGAGTACCAGGCCTGGTTGCGGTTGAGCACGCTGTTCGCCGGGATGCGGGTGGGCGGGGCCGGGGCGGCGGCCGGGGCGGCGGCGGTCCCGGTGGTCGACGGGCCGGCCGGGGCCGGCGGTGCGGCGTGGGCGGACCCTGCGGTGAGGGTGCCGAACGCGATCGCGGCGATGGCGGCCAGGGCGGCCGCTCGGGTGCGGATGCTGGTCATGGGTGGGCTTCGGATCCTTCCGGACGTAGCAGGCGCGCGGTGGCGCGCTTCTGACGCGGCGTCGGGTGTGTGCCGGGGCGCTGCTTGAGCGCCGCGCGTCAGGCTATGGCAGCCGGAACGGGGAGGAGAGGCAGCTTCACCGGCAGCTTCAGGCGGGGCGGGTGGCCGGCCGGTCGGGTACCGGAGCGGGCGGACCGGACGGCTCACGCGGACCGGACGGCTCACGCGGGCCGCACGGCTCAGACGGGCCAGACGAGGCGGGCGGCGAGGCCGAGCACGACGGCGTGGCCGACCAGGCCGGTGGCCAGGCGGCCGCGCGGGCCCGTGAGGGCACGGCGGAGGAGGGCGCCGCCGGAGGCGAGCAGGGCCTGCCAGCTGGCCGAGGCGGCGAAGGCGGCGAGGACGAACGCCAGGCCGTGCCCGAAGGAGTCGGGGCCGGTCCGCCCGCCCACCACCAGGGCGCCGAAGTAGACCACGGTGAGCGGGTTGAGCAGGGTCAGGCCGACCAGGGCCGTGTAGGTCCGCCACGGCGAGCCGTCGGCGGGGGCGGAGGGCCCGCCGCCGCCCGGTCCCGCGGCGTCCCCCTCCCGCCGGTACGCGCGGAGGACGCCGCGCAGTCCGCGGACGGCGAGGACGGCGAGCACCCCGGCGGCCAGGAGCTCCAGGTAGCCCGCGGCCGGGGTGATCAGCCGGGCGAGCGTCGCTCCGCCGAGCACCGCGGCCAGCGCGTAGAGGCCGTCGGCGGTGGCCACGCCCAGGGCGGCGGCCATGCCGCGGCCGAGGGAGTCGCGTGAGGCGAGGGTGACGATCAGGACGGAGATCGCGCCGACCGGCATGGCGATGCCGTAACCGGCGAGGAGTCCGGAGAGGAGGGCGTCGGTCATCGGGGGCGGTCCGGTTCCGGGGCAGGGGGGGGAGGAGGGCTCCGGCGCGTGCCGGGTGTCCGGAGCGTAGTACCGCCCGCCTGCCCGGACCACCGGTTTTCGTCGGCCGCCGCCGGACGCGGAGCGGGGCGACGAGGGGGCGAGCGAGACAAGGGGACGAGGGGGCGGGGCAGGCGGGCGGTGCCCCGGACGGACCCGCCCGCCTGCCCCGCCGCCCGCCCGCCCGTGCGGTCTCAGCGCTGCCGGTGGGCGGCGATCAGGTCCGAGTACCGGAGGCCGCTGGTCTTGACGGTGCGCCGCTGGGTCGGGTAGTCGACGTGGACGAGCCCGAAGCGCTTGTCGTACCCGTACGCCCACTCGAAGTTGTCCAGCAGCGACCAGGCGAAGTAGCCGGCCAGCGGGGCGCCCTGGGCGACGGCGCGGGCGCAGGCGGCGAGGTGCTGTTCGAGGTAGGCGGTGCGCTCGGGGTCGTGGACGGTGCCGTCGGCGGAGACGCTGTCGCGGTAGGCGGCGCCGTTCTCGGTCACGTGGATCCGCTCGACGCCGTACTCGTGGGTGAGCCGGAGCAGCAGCTGCTCCAGGCCGGGGGCGTGCACCTCCCAGGGCATGGCGGTCCGGTCGGGGTTGGGGCCGGGCAGCTGGCGGGCGTACGGGGCGGGCCCGGTGGGGTCGTCGGCGACGATCTGGCGGAAGTAGTAGTTGAGGCCGAGCCAGTCGAGCGGGGCGCCGATCAGTTCCGGGTCGCCGTCGCGCTCGGGGAGGTCGACGCCGTAGACCTCGCGCATGTCCTCGGGGTAGCCGTGGCCGAGGACCGGGTCCAGCCACCACCGGTTGACGTGGCCGTCGGCGCGGTCGGCGGCGGCGCGGTCGGCCTCGGAGGCGGTGGCGGGCTCGATCGGGCTGAGGTTGTTGACGATGCCGATCCGCGCGTCGCGGACGGTCTCGCGCAGCACCTGCACGGCCAGGCCGTGGCCGAGGTGCAGGTGGTAGGAGGCGCGGACGGCGGCGGTGAGGTCGGTCAGGCCCGGGGCCATGGCGCCGTCGAGGTGGCCGATCCAGGCGGAGCAGAGCGGCTCGTTGAGGGTCGCCCAGTCGGTGACCCGGTCGCCGAGGCGGGCCGCGACCACGGCCGTGTACTCGGCGAAGCGTTCGGCGGTCTCCCGGACGGGCCACCCGCCGCGGTCCTGCTGGGCCTGCGGGAGGTCCCAGTGGTAGAGGGTGGGGAAGGGCCGGATGCCGGCGGCGAGCAGGGCGTCCACCAGGCGGTCGTAGAAGTCGAGGCCGGCCTGGTTGACCCGGTCGTCGGCTCGGGGCACGACGCGCGGCCAGGCGATCGAGAACCGGTAGGCGTCCAGGCCGAGCCGTCGCATCAGGGCGATGTCCTCGGGCCAGCGGCGGTAGTGGTCGCAGGCGGTGTCGCCGGTGTCGCCGCCCGCGACCCGGCCGGGGGTGTGCGCGAAGGTGTCCCAGATGGAGGGGGCGCGGCCGTCGGCGTCCACGGCTCCCTCGATCTGGTAGGCGGCGGTGGCCGCGCCCCAGAGGAAGTCGTCGGGCAGGGAGCTCAGCACGCTGAGGTCGGTCACGGGGTGCCTTTCGGGGGTCTGCGGGTCGGGGGCGCCGTCGGCACGGACGCGGGCGGATCGGACGCGGGTGGAGCCGGCGGAGCGGGCGGCCGGGAGCGGGGAGTCCGGGGGCGGGGCGGCCGGGGGCGGGGCGGCCGGGAACCGGGGGGCTCGCGGAGCGGCGGCGGCGCTCACTTGACCGCTCCGGCGGTGAGGCCGGCGACCAGGTACCGCTGGAGGAGCAGGAACCCGGCCACCACCGGCACGCTCACCACGAGCGAGGCGGCCATCACCTGGTTCCAGTAGACGTCGTTGAGGGTGGCGTAGCCCTGGAGTCCGACGGCCAGCGTGCGGGTCTCGTCGTCGGTGAGGACCGAGGCGAACAGCACCTCGCCCCACGCCGTCATGAAGGCGTACACGGCGACGGCGACGATGCCGGGCACCGCGGCCGGGACGATGATCCGGACCAGGGCCTGGAGCGGTCCGCAGCCGTCGACCAGCGCGGCCTCGTCGAGGTCGCGGGGGATGGAGTCGAAGTAGCCGACCAGCATCCAGATCGAGAACGGCAGCGAGAAGGTCAGGTAGGTGAGGATCAGGCCGCCGCGGCTGCCGTACAGCGCGACGCCGGTCGCGTTGCCGACGTTGACGAAGATCAGGAAGAGCGGCAGCAGGAACAGGATGCCGGGGAACATCTGGGTGGAGAGCACGGTGACGGTGAAGAACCGCCGCCCCCGGAAGCGGTAGCGGCTGACCGCGTACGCCGCGAGGATCGCGACCAGCACCGAGCAGACCGTCGCCCCGCCGGCCACGATCAGGGAGTTGACCAGGTACCGGCCGAGCGGGACGGTCCGCCAGATGTCCAGGTACGGCCGGAGGGTCACGGTGCTGGGGATCCAGCGGAACGGCCCCTGGACGTCCCGGAGCGGCTTGAGCGAGCTGCTCAGCATCACCAGGACGGGGACGAGGGCGAAGACGGCGAGTGCGCCGAGGACGATGCGGCGGGTCCAGCGGAAGGACGCGGGAGGGTTGATCATGCTGCGTCCTTCCGGCGCGAGGTGAGCAGGAGGTAGCCGGAGGTCACCAGGAGCAGGAAGAGCAGCAGCAGGACGGACATCGCCGAGCCCGCGCCGAAGTTCCAGGTGACGAAGGAGGACTGGTAGATGTGCACGGAGACGAGGTCGGCGGCCTCCGGGGCCGAGCGGCCGAACAGGACGTACGGCGTGTTGAAGTCGTTGAAGGTCCAGAGGAAGAGCACCAGCACCAGCACCAGGTTGACCGGGCGCAGCGAGGGCAGGGTGATCCGGCGGATCTGCTGCCAGGTCCCGGCGCCGTCCAGGGCCGCGGCCTCGTAGAGTTCGCGCGGGATGTTCTGCAGTCCGGCGGTGAGGGTGAGGAAGGCGAACGGCCAGCTGCGCCAGACCGAGACGGTGACCAGTGCGGTGAAGCTGTTGTCGCCGATCAGCCAGAACGGCTTGTCGTCGACCAGGTGGAGCTGGTCGTGCAGGACGTGGTTGATCAGGCCGGTGTCGCGCTGGAACATGAACGACCAGGTGATGACGGCCGCGTAGACCGGCAGCGCGTAGGGCAGCAGGAACAGGGCGCGCAGCAGGCCGCGGCCGCGGAAGGAGTCCTGGGTCAGCACGGCGGCGGCCGTGCCGATCAGCCAGGAGAGGCCGACGGCGAGGACGGTGAACGCGCAGGTGACCCAGAACGAGTGCAGCAGGGCGCGGCCGACCGGGGCGTGGAAGTCCACCGCCGTGCGGTAGTTGGCGAGCCCGGCCCAGGGGGCGGCGGACCAGTCGCGGATGAAGAACTGGGTGAGCCGCTTGAGGCTCATCACCGCTCCGACGACCATCGGGAGCAGGTGGACGGCGAGTTCGAGGAGCAGGGCGGGGAGCAGCAGCAGGTAGGGGAGCGCGGTGCGGGGCGGGCGGAGGCGGGCGAGTCGGGTGCGGATCACTTCAGTTGGCCGGCATCTGCTGCTGGGCCTTGGTGAGTTCGGCCTTCACGGAGTCGTCGGTGGCGGGTTTGCCGGCGGCGGCCGCGGCGAGCAGGTTCTTGACGGCGGTGCCGACCAGGGTCTCGAACTGGCTCTCGTCGGCGACCTGCGGGAGCGGCAGGGCGCTGCCGGACAGGACGGCGGTGAGGGAGGCGAGTTCGGGGGTGGCGAAGGCCGGGTCGGCCTGGGCGTCCTTGGCCGGGGGGATCGTGCCGTAGGCCTTGTTGAGGCGGATCTGCTCCTCGGTGCCGGTCATGAACTTCACGAACGAGAGCGCCCCGTCGGTGTTCCGGGTGTTCCGGAAGACGGCGAGGTTGATGCCGGCGACCATGGAGGTGGTGGCGCGGTCGCCGGTGGCGCCGGCCGGTGCGGGGACGGGCGCGACGCCGTAGTCCTCGGGCTTCATGCCGTGCGAGGCGAGGTTGGCGCCGGCGGCCTGCCACATCAGCATGGCGGCCTTGCCGGTGGCGAAGTCGGTCACGGACTGGTTGTTGGCGTACTCGGCGTTCCCGGGGGCGACGATCTTCTCGGTGCCGAGCAGGTCGACGTACTGCTTGACGGCGGCGACGGCGCCCGGGCTGTCGAAGGCGGGCTTGCCGGCGGCGAAGAAGTCGGTGCCGTGCTGCTTGGCGAGGGTGAAGGCGTGGTGGACGTTCTCGGAGACGTTGCCGCCCTCCAGGGCGAGGCCGTAACGGCCGCCCGCGGTGAGCTTGCGGCCGTCGGCGACCAGTTCGTCCCAGGTGGCCGGGGGGCGTTCGATGCCGGCCTCGGCGAAGAGCTTCCTGTTGTAGTAGAGGCCGTAGGCCATCGAGTAGAGCGGGACGGCGGCCGGGTCCTTGCCCGCGGCGCCGGCCGAGCCCAGGGCGGCGGGCAGGAAGCGCTCCTTGCCGCCGATCCGTTCGAAGGCGGCCTGGTCGAAGGGGCGCAGGGCGCCGGTGGCCTGGAGGGAGGCGGACCAGGTGTTGCCGATGTTGAGCACGTCGGGGCCCTGGCCGGAGGTGGCGGCGGCGAGGATCCGGTTGAGCAGGTCGGACCAGGGGATGACCTCCAGCTTCACTTTGATGCCGGTCTGCTGCTCGAACCTCTTCAGCTCCGGTTCCAGCACCTGGCGGTCGTTCTCCAGGCTGGTGCCCTGGTTGGAGGCCCAGTAGGTGAGCGTGCCGGGGGTGCCGTCGCCCCCTCCGCCGGACGGGGAACCCCCGCCGCAGGCGGTGGCGGTGAGGACCAGGGTGGCGGCCAGGACGGCTGCCGCGGCGGCACGGCTGATGGGCATGGCGGATTTGCCCCTCTCGGGTGTGGGTGGTGGGTGCGGGCGTCCCGGCAGGGGGACGGGAGGGTGGGTGCGGGCGGGGGTGCGGGCGGGGCTCGGGGTGGCGAGCTGCCCGGCGGGGCACGGCGCGGGTTTGCCGTGGAGGTGAAGTACCGTGCTTCACTGCTTACTTCAGGCCGTGATTTAACGTGTGAGAAAAGCTTCCGTCAAGGGTTCGGACAGCGATAGATTCGGATCAGGAGGGAGACCCATGACCCCGCGAGGCAAGAAGACGGTGCGTGACCTGCGCAGAGGCAGCCGGTCGACGCTGCTGCGGCGGCTGTACTTCGACGGGCCGCTGAGCCGCCAGGAGCTGGGAGCGGTCACCGGGCTCAGCGCCGGCTCGATCAGCAACGTCACCGGCGAACTGCTCGCCGACGGGCTGATCGAGGAGTGCGGCTCGGTCGAGTCGGACGGCGGCCGCCCCCGGATCCTGCTCCGGGTGGCCGCCGGCCGGGCCCACCTGGTGGGTGTGGACGTCGGGGAGACCCAGGTCAGGGTCGCCCTGTTCGACCTGGCCCGGACCGAACTGGCCGCCAGCGACCACCCGTTGTCCGGCCGCGGCCACGACGTCGACCACGTGGTCGACCTGATCCTCGCCGGACTGGCCGAGGTGCTGGAGCGCACCGGCACCGACCCGGCCACCGTGCTCGGCGTCGGCATCGGCGTGCCGGGCATCGTCGAACAGGGCGACCCCGCCTCGGACGGCCTCGGGATCGTGGTGCACGGCCAGACCGTCGGCTGGGACGCCGTCCCGCTCGGCCGGCTCCTGCGGGCCGGCACCGACCTGCCGCTCTTCGTCGACAACGGCGCCAAGACGCTCGGCCAGGCCGAGATGTGGTTCGGCGCCGGGCGCGGCCTGCGGCACGCGGTGATCGCCCTGTTCGGCTCCGGCGTCGGGGCCTGTGTGATCGCCGACGGCGCCCGCTTCCGGGGGGCCACCAGCAGCGCGGGCGAATGGGGCCACACCAAGGTCCACGTCGGCGGACGCCGCTGCCGCTGCGGCGCGCACGGCTGCCTGGAGGCCTACGTCGGCGCCGAGGCGCTGGTGGAGCGGTGGGGTGCGGCGCCGCCCGGCGACGGCGAGAAGGCGGGGCTGGCCGCCCTGCTCGCGGCCGCCGAGGCGGACGAACCGGCCGCCGGTGCGCTGCTCGCGGAGGCCGCGGAGTACCTCGGCGCGGCCATCGCCGACCTGGTCA
Source organism: Kitasatospora sp. NBC_00458 (assembly GCF_036013975.1). Lineage (NCBI taxonomy): Bacteria > Bacillati > Actinomycetota > Actinomycetes > Kitasatosporales > Streptomycetaceae > Kitasatospora > Kitasatospora sp. NBC_00458. The sequence goes on along the minus strand of NZ_CP107904.1, from coordinate 1,259,559 downwards.
ACCTGTTCAACCCGGAGCGGATCGTGATCGGCGGCTGGGCGGGCCTGCTGCTCGGCCCCCGGCTGCTGCCGGCGATCCGCGCGGCGGCCACCCGGTACGCGCTGCGCTTCCCCCGCGAGCAGACCTCGATCGTGCTCGGGACCCTCGGGCCCGAGGCGGTCACACTCGGCGCCGCGACGCTGCCGCTCTCCGACTTCCTGGAGTCCGGGGGAGAGCTCCCGGTCCGGTCCGCGCACCCGGCCCGGGTGGTCCCGGAGGTCCGGGCCTGACCTCGGAGGACGCCGTAAATCGTTGCGGTACAAGCTAGTTCACGGTGTGAGGAAAGCCGGTGCGAAGGGTTGACACCCCCGATCGGCAGCCCCGAGACTCCCGGTCAGGGGGTGCTCCCCGGGCCCGGACGGCGGGCCGACGGCACCCCGGCACGTCCTTCGGCACGTCGTTCGGCACGTCCCCGGTGACCGCCCGTCGCGGCGGTCCGCGCTGCCGGTCCGCCCCACCCGGGCCCGGCGGCACGCGGACCCGCCGAGCCGCCGAGCCGCCCCGTCGTCACCCCACCGCCCGGTGCCCGCACCGGGCCGGGCACGGGCGTGCGCCCCCACACCCACCCACCCCCACCCGGAGGAGAAGCCCATATGAGGCTCACCTCAGCACGTCCACGTCCACGTCCGGCGCCGATCGCCCGGATCGGCCTGGCCCTGCTCGCGGCCGCCGCCCTCGCCCTGCCCGGGCCGGCCGCGTTCGCCGGACCGGCCGCCCCCGCCGGTGCGGTGTCCGTGTCCGCAGGGGCGGCGTCCCCGCAGGGCGCCGCGGCCGCGTGCGGCGCCGCCGACGCGGCCAGGGGGCGGCCCGCCACCGCCTCCTCCGTCGAGAACGCCGGTCTGTCCGCCGCCAACGCCGTGGACGGCGACCCCGGGACCCGCTGGTCCTCGGCGTTCGCCGATCCGCAGTGGCTGCAGGTCGACCTCGGCTCCGTCCGCCGGCTGTGCCGCGTCGAACTCGTCTGGGAGGCGGCGTACGGGCGCTCGTACCGGATCGAGTCCTCGGACGACGGCACCACCTGGCGGACGCTGTACTCCACCGCGAACGCCACCGGCGGCACCGAGACCCTCACGGTGTCCGGCAGCGGGCGCCACGTCCGGATCGCCGGCCTCGCCCGGGGCACCGGATACGGCTACTCGCTCTGGGAGTTCCGGGTCGCGGCCACGGACGGTCCGGGCGTGCCCCCGGTGCAGGGCGGCGGCGACCTGGGACCCAACGTCCTGGTCTTCGACCCCGCCACGCCCGGCATCCAGGCCAAGGCCGACGAGGTCTTCCGCAAGCAGGAGGCCAACCAGTTCGGCCCCGAGCGGTACGCACTGCTCTTCAAGCCGGGCGGCTACCGGAACCTCAACGTCCAACTCGGCTTCTACACCTCGGTCGCGGGCCTCGGCCTGAAGCCCGACGACACCACGATCGACGGCGACGTCACCGTGGACGCCGGCTGGTTCAACGGCAACGCGACGCAGAACTTCTGGCGCTCCGCCGAGAACCTCGCGCTCAACCCCGTCAGCGGCACCGACCGCTGGGCCGTCGCCCAGGCCGCGCCGTTCCGCCGGATGCACGTCCGCGGCGGACTCGACCTCGCCCCGAACGGCTACGGCTGGGCCAGCGGCGGCTACATCGCCGACAGCCGGATCGACGGCGGCGTCGGCAACTACTCGCAGCAGCAGTGGTACACCCGGGACAGCGCCATCGGCGGCTTCTCCAACGGCGTCTGGAACCAGGTGTTCTCCGGCGTCCAGGGCGCGCCCGCGCAGGGCTTCCCGAACCCGCCCTACACCACGCTCGACACCACCCCGGTCTCCCGCGAGAAGCCGTTCCTCTACCTGGACGGCAACGAGTACCGGGTCTTCGTCCCGGCCAAGCGGACCGACGCCCGCGGGGTCTCCTGGGACGGCGCCCCGCAGGGCACCTCGCGGCCGCTCACCCAGTTCTACCTGGTCAAGCCCGGTGCCACCGCCGCCACCGTCAACACCGCGCTCGCCCAGGGCCTGGACCTGCTCTTCACCCCCGGCGTCTACCACGTCGACCGGCCGATCGAGGTGACCCGGCCCGGCACGGTGGTGCTCGGCCTCGGCCTGGCGACCGTGGTCCCCGACAACGGGGTGACCGCGATCCGGGTCGCCGACGTGGACGGCGTCCGGCTGGCCGGGCTGCTGGTCGACGCGGGCCCGGTCGCCTCGCCGTCGCTGGTGCAGGTCGGCCCGGACGGCGCCGCCGCCGACCACGCGGCCGACCCGACCACGCTGCAGGACGTCTTCGTCCGGGTCGGCGGGGCGGGCCCCGGTTCGGCGACCGCCGGCATCGTCGTCAACAGCGACGACGTCGTCATCGACCACACCTGGATCTGGCGCGCGGACCACGGCGCCGGGGTGGGCTGGACCGTCAACCCCTCCGACTACGGCCTGCTGGTCCGCGGGGACGACGTGCTCGCCACCGGCCTCTTCGTCGAGCACTTCAAGAAGTACGACGTCGAGTGGACCGGCGAACGCGGCCGGACGATCTTCTTCCAGAACGAGATCGCCTACGACGCCCCGAACCAGGCCGCCGTGCAGAACGGCGCCACCAAGGGCTTCGCCGCGTACAAGGTGGGAGACGGCGTCGCCGTCCACGAAGGGTGGGGCCTCGGCAGCTACTGCTACTTCAACGTCGACCCGACCATCCGGATGGACCACGGATTCGAGGCCCCGGTCCGGCCGGGCGTGCGGTTCCACGGCCTGTCGGTGGTGTCGCTCGGCGGCAACGGGCAGTTCGAGCACGTGATCAACGGCACCGGTGCCGCCACCTCCGGCACCTCCACCACGCCGTCGACGGTGGTGTCCTACCCGTGACCGCCTGACCGCCTGACCCGGTGACCCGGCCCCACCCGGCCGGGTCACCGGCCCGTCAGGCCCGGCTCGGGGCGGTCCGCGCCGGCCGGTCCCGCGACGGGGGGAATGGACCCGCCGGTCCGGGGCAGACGGTGGACGCCCCCGGCCGACCGGCCGGGGCACACGGAGCCGACAGGAGACGTACTCATGACCCTGATCTGGGCACTCGTCGTCGGGCTGCTCGTCGGCCTGCTCGCCAAGCTCGTCCTACCGGGCCGCCAGCCCGTGCCGCTCTGGCTGACGATCCTGCTGGGACTGGTCGGCGCCCTGGTCGGCAACGCCCTCGCCGGCGCGCTCGGCGTGCGGGACACCGGCGGCGTCGACTGGATCCGCCACCTCCTCCAGGTCGGCGTCGCCGCCGCGCTCATCTCCTTCACCACCGCGGCCGGCGTGGGCCGCCGCCGCTGAGCCGCGCGCAGCGTGCACGCCCGAACCCCGCCGGAAGGAGAAGGAGTTGCGATGAACGACGACGACACCCTGTGGCGCTACACCGACGAGGCCGGCCACCGGCCGGCCCTCGACCTCACCGGCTTCGCGGTGCACGCCCTCGACGGCTACGTGGGCAAGGTGGACCGGCACACCGCCGAGGTCAGCGCCGCCTACCTGGTGGTCGACACCGGCTGGCTCTTCGGCCACCAGGTGCTGCTGCCCGCCGGCACCGTGATCAGGATCGACCCGGCGGAGCGGACCGTCCACCTCGGCCGCACGAAGACCGAGATCCGGTCCGCGCCCCCGTTCCTCAACGCCCTGGACCCGGCCTACTTCCAGCTCCTCGGCGGCTACTACGGCCCGCTGGCGTAGGGCCCGCCGCGAAGGGCGGGAACGAGCGGGGCCCGCGTCGCGGTGCGCGTCGCGGGCCCCGCTCGTCCGGGGGCCGGTCAGGCGGGGTTGGGAGTGAGGGTCCAGCGCTGGTTGGTGCCGCCGTTGCACGACCAGATGGTCAGGGCCGTGCCGTTGGCGTCGTTCCAACCGGGCAGGTCCAGGCAGCTGTCGGAGGCGGGGTTGTAGAGCGAACCGTCGGCGCGGTACTTCCAGATCTGGCCGCCGGTGCCCTGGCAGTCCACGATGACGGCCGGCGTACCCGGCTCGGTCCGGTCGCCCTGGACGGCGACGCAGCGCTCCCCGGTCCGCAGGGTGCCGTCGAGGGCGAAGGCGAACCGCTGGCTCGCGGAGCCCCAGCAGCCGTAGAGGCGCAGGGGGCCGTTGTCGGGGGCGCCGTAGTTGTCGAGGCAGCGGGACGGGTTGTGGACGGAACGGATGCTCTGCCCGACGGGCGGCCCCGAGATCAGCCGCGGCTGGCCGAAGCGCGGCTGGCCCCCGGCCGGGGCGGTGCTCGGGTACAGGAGGACCCGGCCGTCCGCCGCGGTGACGACCAGGTCGGGGCGGCCGTCCGCGTCGGTGTCACCGGGCGAGTCCACGGCGGGGAAGGCACCGGCGGCGAGGCCGATCGGGAGCACGGCGTGGGCGGCGGGGACGGTCCACTGCCGGCCCGCCCCGCTGTCGCACTCCCCGATCGCCAGGCGGGTGCCCGCGGTGGCGGCACCCGGTGCGTCGAGGCACTTGCCCGAGTTCGGGTTCTTCAGCGTGCCCGGGTAGGGGCCGGTGACCCACTGCTGGGCCGGGCTGTTGTTGCAGTCCCACAGGTTGACGGGTGAGCCGGCGGCGGTCGCACCGCCGGTGACGTCGAGGCACTTGCCGAGGACGTGCAGCGAGCCGTCGGTGCCGAGGGTGAACCGCTGGTTGGGAGCCGCGCCCTGGTCGGCGCAGTTCCACAGCAGGGAGGCGGTGCCGTTGCTCGTCCACGCGTGGTCGATGTCGGCGCACAGGTCCTTGCCGTCGGTGTCCTTGATCGCGGACACCAGGGGCCGGCCGGCGGGCAGGGTCAGGCGCGTGAAGCCGCTCACGGGCTTGCCCACGGCGTCCAGCGGCAGCGGCAGGGCGGTGACGGCGCCGGTCGCGGTGTCCCGCACCCAGAGCGTCGGCACGCCGTCGACCTCGCCGGGGGACAGCAGGGTGAAGCCGCTCCAGTCGGCGCCCTCGGCGCCGAGCTCGACACCGGCGCCGAAGTAGCAGCCGGCGAGGTAGCTGAAGGGGTAGTACCGCAGGTGGCCGTTCTCGACGGTGACGAGGTTGGTCCCCCCGGTGCCCCGCTGGACGGCCGTCAGCTGGGCGATGTGGTCCCAGGTGCCGTCGACGCCCCGGTCGCAGAGTGTGCCGCTGCTGCCCACCAGGCTGTAGGTGCGGGTGAAGTGCCCGGGGACGGGGTCCGGGTACGCGTCCGCGTCGTTGGCGTAGAGGTAGAGCTGCTTGTAGCCCTTGTGGTAGGCGAACAGGGAGTCGCCGCCGCCCATGACGGCGCCCCGGTGGGCCAGCAGGTAGTTGTTCCAGTCGTCCCCACGGGGGCTCCTGCTCGCCGTGGAGGCCGTCTCGGGGCCGGCCCCGCCGGCGCTGCCGCCCCGGAACAGGGTCAGCGAGCCGTCGGCGGCCGGGGCCAGGAAGTCGGGGACGCCGTCGAGGTCGACGTCACCGGGCACCCGCGCGGCGGTCGTCAGGGCCGATCCGGCCTGCTTCGCCGCCACGGAGGCGTCCGCGAACGCGGCTCCGGGTGCGGCCAGCACGAAACCGCCCGCGCACAGGAGCGCAAGGCCTCTCGTCAGCGGGCCCCTCAGCCATCGGGGGGCACGGGATTCTCGCATGATGTGTCAGTTCGCCTTCGCAGCAGTGTCCCCGCGATCCGCGGCCGAGGGCCTGGCGTGTCACGTCCGGCCGGCGGGGGAGGGGATTCGTCCGATGGGATGCGCGCATTCCGACTGGTCGCCAGCTGAGTCTCCATCACCCCGGCGACCGGTGCGCGGTCGAACGTTAGTGCGCGCGAATGCGGGCTGGCAATCGGGTTTCCGTGAACGCGGCGTATACCTTCGTCGCCACAACGGCGCAGGTCACCGACGGCACCGGAGGCGGGTAGGGCGGCAGGCAGGGAGGCGGGCAGGGAGCCGGGCAGGGAGCCGGGCAGGGAGGCGGGGGCACTCCGGCGGTCCCGGCGGTCCCCGGCACCGGCCCGCCCCGGACGGTGCTCACGGCGTCGTGAGGACCGCCGGGGTGGGGCCGTCGGGGCGGACGGTGATGCTGTAGGCGGCGCCGGCGGGAGTGCTGAGGAAGTCCACCCGGTGGGCCGGGAGGAGGAGTTCGAGCACGGCGACGGACTCGCGGAGGGCGAACCGGGTGCCCAGGCAGGCACGGGCGCCCAGGCCGAACGGGAGGTAGGCGGCCAGGTGCGCCGGGCGGGTGCCGCCCGCGGTGAACCGGGTCGGGTCGAAGTGCCCGGGATCGGGCCAGAGGGACGGGTCGCGGTGGGTGAGGTAGGGGCAGACCAGCAGGTCGGTGCCGGCCTCGATGCGGTGCCCGGCCAGCGTGTCGTCGGTGAGGGCGTGCCGGGGCAGGATCCAGGCCGACGGGTAGAGCCGGAGCGTCTCGGCGACCAGCGCCTGGACGGCCTCGTGCCGTTCGGGCGAGCCCGCGGGGCCGGCGGCGAGGGCCCACTCGCGGGCGCCGGGGTGGCGGTCGAGGAGCAGGAAGAGCCAGGTCAGGGTGGTGGCGGTGGTCTCGTGGCCGGCGACCAGCAGCGTGACGAGCTCGTCGCGGATCAGCCGGTCGGTGTACTCGGGGTGCTGCTCGGCGGCGTCGATCAGCACGCGGAGCACACCGGGCCCGTCGGGGCCGTCCTCCCGGCGGCGGGCGGTGTCGATGGCGGCGTGCGCGACGGCGTCGATCCTGGCGAGGTCGGCGGCGACGGCCTCCTGCGCCCGGTCGCCGTCCGAGGGCAGCTGGGGGAGGGCGGCGACCACGGTGGCGATACGGTCGAGCTCGTGTTCGGTGGCCTCGTCGAGCGGGTGGCCGGTGAGGGCGCGCCAGATGGTGTCGAGGGCGAAGTGCCGCATCTCGTCGGCGACGTCGAAGGTCTCGCCGGTGCGCGCGTACCCGGCCCAGCGGTCGGCGGCGCGGTGGGCGGCGGCGGTGATCCGCTGTTCGTGGCGGCGCATCCCGGTGCCGGTGAACTGGGCCTGCAGCATGCGGCGCTGGCGCTTCCAGGCCTCGCCGGTGGCGGACAGGACGCCCTCGCCGGTGAGCATCCGGGCCCGGTGGGAGCGCTTGACGTACCGCTCGGGGTGGCGGCCGAGCACGTGCTGGACGGCCTCCGGGTCGGTGACGAGGACGGTGGGGCGGGGGCCGATCCGGAACGCGGCGACGCCGCCGAGGCGGCGGTGGGCGCGGGCCAGCAGGTCGACCAGCTCGGCCTCCTCGGTGCGCCACTCCTCGACCGCCTCGGCGGGGAGTTCCGGCACGGGCGAGGGTACGGGCCGGGCCTCGGGCGAGGGCTCGGCGGAGGGGGTGGAGGGGGCGCGGTCGGGGCCGGGGCCGGGGTGCGCGGTGGTGGTCACGGGTGCCTCCTCGGTCGGGGACCGCCGTCCGGTCCGCGCTGACTCTACGTCAGCCGGGAGGGGGTGGTGGGCGCTCCGACCGGTGGGCGCTCCGACCGGTGGCCGCCGGAGCGGTGGACGCTCCGAGCGGTGGACGCCGGACCGGTGGGGCCGGGTTGGTCTCTCGGGGATCCCGCCGGCCGCCCTTCGCCGTCCGGACCGGAGCCCGGAACGACGGCGGCGGTGCCGCGGTTCGTCCCCCTCGACGAACCGCGGCACCGCCTGTGTCCCGTTCCCGGAACAGATCCGGTCCGCTCAGATCTGCTGCCAGAGGGCCGGGACGATCGGGGGCTCCCAACCGACCTGGGCCGTGTGGCCCTGGAGGCACCGGTAGCTGACGCCGTTGAAGGTCACGGTGTCACCGGCCTTGTAGGTGGTGCCCGCCGCCCAGGTGCCGTTGCCCGGCCCCGGGTCGTTGGCGACCACCAGCGAGTAGGAGGTGGAGTGGCTGACCGAGCCGGCGCCCGTCACGGTCAGGTTGTAGGTGCCGGGCGCCACCGAGGAGGCGACCGAGACGCTCAGCGTGGCCGAGCCGCCGGACTGCACCGAGGAGGGGCTGACCGAGGCCGTCACACCGGACGGGGCGCCGGTGACGGTGAGGTTCACCGTCTGGGCCGAGCCGGAGGTGGTCTGGGTGGAGACCGACGCGTTGGTCGACTCACCGGGCTTGACCGTGCCGCTGCCCGGGTTCACCGCGACCGAGAAGTCGTTGGTCGGGATGGGCCCGCTGCCGACCGAGGTCTTCCACAGGGTGTAGGCGACGCCGTCGGCGCTGCGGTCCAGCACGGTGGCGTTGATGTTGCTGGTGGTGTCGCACGCCGAGTGGTAGCAGGAGTCGTACGCCCGGTTGGCGGTGCCGCCCCACTTGGTGGCCTGCGCCGAGGTCTTGGTGGCGCTGGCGCCGGCCGCGTAGCCCGAGGTCGGGATGCCGGCCGACTGGAACGAGGCGTCGTCCGAGCGGCCCTGGCCCTCGACGTTCTCCTCCGGCTGGAGGTTCAGCGAGTCCCAGTACGCCTTCATCGGCGCCGAGGTGGCGGAGTTGACGTTGTTGATGAAGTAGCCGGCGTTGGGCGAGCCGACCATGTCGAAGTTGTAGTAGCCCTTGATGGCGCTGCGCTGGGTGGAGCTCAGCTGGTTCACGTAGTGCTTCGAACCCTGCAGGCCCTGCTCCTCGCCCGTCCACCAGGCGAACCGGACGTGCCGGCTCATGGTCGGGTTCTGCTGCGCCAGGACGAGCGCGGTCTCCAGCAGCACGGCGGAGCCGGAGCCGTTGTCGTTGATGCCCGGGCCGGCCGAGACGCCGTCCAGGTGCGCGCCGAACATGGTCACCTGGTCGGCCGGGCCGCCCGGCCAGTCGGCGATCAGGTTGTTGGCGGTGTAGGTGCAGGTGGAGCAGGTCTGCTCGGTGACGGTGTAGCCGGCCGCCTGGAGCTTGGCCTTCACGTAGGCCAGCGACTGGCTGTACCCGGCGGTGCCGGTGCGGCGGTTGCCGCCGTTCTGCGAGGCGATGGTGTTGAACTGGCTCAGGTGCGCCTGGACGTTGGCGACGCTGATGTCAGGGGCGTTCGGGTTGGGGTTGGTGCTGCCCACGGTCAGCGTGTACTGCGTGGTGTGGGTGGTGGCACCGGCGGCGGTCACGGTGATGACGTAGCTGCCGGGCGCCGTCGACGAGGACGTCGTGATGTTCAGCGTGGCGGAGGAGCCGCTCTGCACCGAGGACGGGGTGACCGTCGCGGTGGCACCGCTCGGGGCGCCCGAGGCGGTCAGGTTGAGCGTCTGCGCGCCGCCCGAGACGACCGAGGTGTTGATCGTCGCGCTGGTCGACGAACCGGGCTGGACGGAGCCGGAGCTCGGGGTGAGCGTGATGTTGAACTCGGGGCCCGTCACGTTGCAGGTCGGCTCGCCGCTCTGGGCGGGCAGGCTGACCGCGTCCCAGGCCGCCTTGGTGCGGTTGAACAGGTTGCAGGTCGGGTCGAGGTTCTTGGCGGCGGTCAGGGTGGTGGTCCGGTACTTCTTGTAGGTCATGCCGCTGGTCTTGAGCAGCATGCCGCCGTAGAAGATCCGGCCCGCGTCCTTGATGCCGACGCCGGTGATCGTGGAGCTGTTGCAGGTCGGGCTGGTGGGCTTGCCGCCGCCCGGGTTGGAGCCCTCGGCGAGCAGGTAGAACCAGTGGTTCAGCGGGCCGGCGGCCGCGTGGACCTCGGTGCTCGGGATCGAGGAGGAGTAGCAGTTCGGGTCGCCGTTGACCAGCGAGGGGTTGGCCATGTTGCGGATCGGGCCGCGCCCGACCAGGTTGACCATCTCGCCGACGGTGTAGTCCGGGCTGTCGTACGGGGACGGCTCGTTGGCGTAGGCCTCGGTCAGCGCGCCGAAGATGTCGCCGGTGCCCTCGCCCAGGCCGTTCTCGTTGTTGGCGCCGCCGGGGGTGAACTGGTCGATGCCGTGGCCGAACTCGTGGCCGACGACGTCGATCGAGGCGATCCACTCGTTGGCGTTGTTGTGGCCGATCGAGACGGAGGAGCCGTCCCAGTAGGCGTTGACGTCGTTCAGGCCGACCTTGACCGGCCAGCTGCCGCCGTTGCCGTTGTGGCCGTTGCGCCCGAGCCAGTCCCGGAGCATGTCCCATTCCTTCTGCGCCGCGAACATCACGTCGCCGCAGGAGGTCTCCTTGCTGGTGGAGGTGCCGTTGCCCCAGGAGTCGCTGGACTTGGTGAACACCTGGCCGGTGGAGTAGTCGGCACAGGTCAGGCCCGGCCGGCTGGCGTCGCGCAGCGAGTAGGAGCTGCCGGAGCCGCTGGTGGTGATGGTGACCGGTGACGGGCCGTTCCACTTGCTGTTCAGCGTGCCGGCCCGGACGTCGTCGTAGCTGTCGACGACCTCGCCGCTGCGGGCGTCGACGAAGACGTGCAGGGTGCTGGGCGCGGTGGCGGTGCGGCCGGTGAGCACGGTCTCCCAGGCGAGGCGGCTGACGCCGTCCTTGACCCGGACGACCAGCCGGCGCGACTGCACGCCGTCGACGGTGGCCAGCTTGGTGCGGGCGGTCTTCTCCGCGTTCGCGGCGCTGACCAGGGGGGTGGTGGGCACGCCGATCGGCGCGGAGGACGCGGACTGCGATCCGCGGACCTTGCCCTGGCCGTCGGCTATGACGACGGCGTCTCCGCCGACCACCGGCAGGCCCTTGTAGGTGCGCTCGTAGGCCACCGAGTAGAGGCCGGCGAGCCAGGGGGTGACGGACTGCCGCTCGTACGACTCGCCCGGCCCCTTGGCCAGGGCGTCCAGGCCTGCCGCGGCCGCCTGGTCGGCGGCGTTGACGGCGGCGGTCAGCGCGCTCGGCGGCGCGACGGCCGTCGGGCCCGGGTCGGCGGCGGCCTGCCCGACCGCGGTGGCGGTGAGCATGCCGGCCAGGACGGCCAGGGTGGTGCCCGCCGTCAGTAATCTGCGTTTCATTCCGAGGCTCCTCGAACGTGGGGGTGCTCGACCGCGGACGACGTGCCGGAAAGGCGCTCACCGCGGGCCGCATGGGGGACGGCCGTTGCGGGCGTCCGCGCTCGGGTGCCGGAACCCTCACACGCCGTCATGCCACGGTCAACGGGTTCGGCGGGCACGGCGAGTGGTTGGCAAGTTCTGTCAAGGCGCCGTCCCGATAGCGGGGTTGGTGTCCGAAAGGGCAGCACGGGAGGCCAGGGCATGTGCAGAGGTTGAGACCACATAGTGGAGAGGTTGAGACCAGAGGGGAAAAGTGGTTGAGACCACGTCATGTACGGAGAGGCGCTCCGTCCAGTACCGTCCTCCTCAGCGGACCTCCCCACCGGAAGGCCCGGGAGCGCACTCGGGAGGGCAGCCCCGTTGCACCGGAACCGCGGCGCGGCGACCTTCGCCGAGGACGAGCGCTGGCGTGCCTTCGGCATCCGCCTGCGGCAGTGGCGCCGGCGGGCCGGCCTCACCCAGGCCCAGCTCGGCGCCGAGATCGGCTACGACCACACCGCCGTCAGCAAGCTCGAACACGGCACCCGCCGCACCAGCCCCCGCCTCGCCGACCGCCTCGACGACCTCCTCGCCGCCGGGGGCGAACTGCGCACCGCCTGCCGCCGGGCCGAGGACGGCGCACCGGAGGACGCCGCCGCCGCCCTCCCGGCCGACTGGGCCCGGCCGCCGCTGCCCGACCCGCCCGTCTCCCTCGTCGGCCCGGCCCTCCCGCCCGGGCTCTCCGTCTGGGTGCCCGCGCGCCTGCCCGACTACGGGATGCTCTGCCCGCTGCACGACGCAGCCGGCTGCGCCGTCCCCGAACCCGCCGACCTCACCGCCCTGCACGCGGCCTTCCGCGCCGCCGACCCCGGGACCGCCCCGCCCCTCGACCCCGACACCGCGCACGCCCTCACCGGCCTGCTCGCCGCCCACCTGCGCGCCGGGGAAGCCCCCACCGGCCCGGGCAACGCCGCGGTCGAGGAGACCCTCCGCGTCATCCTGCGCCGCCTCACCGCCCGGCCCACCGGCCCGGCCCGCCGCCCGCTCGCCCGGCTCGCCGCCGAGTACGCCCACGCCGCGGGCGCCCTGCGCATGCAGGACGGCCGCAACGCCACCGCGATGGCCTGCTTCGACCGCGCGCTCAGCTGGTCCGAGCTGGCCGGCGACCCCGCCACCCAGGTCGCCGCGCTCAGCGACATGAGCGCCCTCGCCCGCCTCGACGGCGACCCCGCCGCCGCCCTCGGCTACGCCCGCGAGATGGCCCGGGCGGCCCCCGACCGGCACTGGGCGGGCGCGATGAGCCAGATCGGCCAGGCCCGGGCCTACGGCCTCGCGGGCGACGTCCGCGCCACCGTCCGGCACATCGCCCGCGCCCGGCTCCACCTCGACCACATCAGTGCCCACGACGAGGCGGACGCGGCCTGGCTCTCCATCGCCTCGATGCGGCTGCGGGTCGAGGCGGGCGCCGCCGCCGCGCTGCGCGACGCGGCGGCCGCCGCCGACGACCTCCGGCTGGCCCGCCGCGCCGTGGCCGCCGCGGAGACGGCGCTGGCGCTCCTCGCCCCGGATCAACTGCCCTCCGCCCGGCTGCTGTTCACCGTCCGGGTGGCGGACTGCCTGCTGGTGGCGCGCGATCCCGGGGCGGCGGCGGAGCTGCTCGGTCCGGTGCTCACGGCGGGCGGTGGCGTCGCGGGGCTGCCGGCCCTGGTGCGGCACGAACTGGCCGGACTGCGGGCGCGGCTGACGGAGCACGGGCTGACGGGGTAGCGGGGGCGCCGTCCGCCCCGCGCGGGCGCGGTGCCGCCGCCCCGCGGCGCGGCGGGCGGCCCGATGCGGCCCGGTGGGCAGCCCGGTGAGGCCCGGTGGGCAGCCGGCGGGGATCGGTGGTGCCGACGGGTGCCGGTGGCTGCCGGCGGGGAGTGGCGGGATCTTGGCGGGAGCAGGCGATCACGCCGATCGCGCACCCGGCCCCGCCCGGGCGAGGATCGGATCACCGCCCCAACCGAGGCAAGGAGCCCCCGCCATGACCGGCAGTGCCGTTCTCACCGTCCCCGCCGCCGCGCCCGAGGCCGCCGCCGCCCACTACCTGGCCCGGCTCGCCTTCGAGGCCGACGTCTCCGACGTCCGCGCCGACCTGGCCGCCGGGGTCCCCGGGCTGGTGGTCGTCGACTCCCGGGCCGAGGCGGCCTGGGCGCAGGGCCGGATCCCCGGCGCGCTGCACATCCCGACCGCGCGGATCCCCGAACTGGCGCCCGCGCTCGTCGACCCCGCGGCGACCGTCGTCACCTACTGCTGGGGCCCCGGCTGCAACGGCGCCACCCGCGCCGCGCTCGCCTTCGCCCGGCTCGGCTACCGGGTGAAGGAAATGCTCGGCGGTTTCGAGTACTGGGCCCGCGAGGGCTTCGCCTACGACACCGACCGGGGCACCGGACAGCGCCCCGTGGACGACCTGACCGCACCCCGCTCCGGCATCACCTGCGCCTGCTGAGCGCGGTCGCCCGGGCCCTTCGCGCACGGCCCGCCGGCCGACCCCTGCCGACCCCCTACGCCCGACGACCCGTCAGACCGGAACCGCCGGTCCGGACCCCGGCGTCCGCTCACCGCCCCAGTGTGGCAACGGTGTTGCGTCCGCATTGCGCCCCGTTTCGGGAGACCGCGCACGAGGTCCGGACCGGCGGATTCGTGCGTTCCGCCGAGGGTTCCCGCAATTGACGGGATCGGCGGCGCCTTCCTAAACTCGGACCGGCGAAGAATGTCAGCCACAGGCCCCGGCCGGCTGACTGGCAACCCCCACACCGCGGTGGGGTGCCCCGGGGATAAGCCGGGTGACGTGGCGTTCCGGTGACGCGTCGTCACAAGCGCGGTCATGGCCCGGTAGGGCGCGGGGGATGGAGAACGTCGTGGAACAGCGGGCGGGCGGACGCAACGCCGCGAGCCTCAGGCTGGTGGCCAGGCTCGACGTCGACCTGCTGCGGCGCGCCAGCTCCCTCTGTCGCTGACGCCGGTCGGCCGGCCGGGCAGCACTGCCCGTTCCGGTCGGTCCGTCCGATTCCCTCGCCCACGCCCCGTGCGAGGAGGAGCGCCCAGCGGCCCGTCCTCCCGTGCGCACTGCTCCAGGAGAACGGATGTCCACCTTCCCCGCGCCCGCCCCCCGAGACCTGTCGAGAACCCTCCCGGTGGGCCGGGAGCCCGAGTACCGGAGGCTGCGCGAGGCGTTCGACCGGTGCGCGGCCGGCGCCGGAAGCGTGATCGTGCTGCACGGATCGGTCGGCAGCGGCCGCAGCGACCTGCTCTACGCCTTCACCGACACCGCCGCCGAGCGCGGAGCGCACGTCCTGGTCGGCACCGGCTCACCGCTGGAGCGGGAGTTCCCGCTCGGCCTGGCCCGGCAGCTGCTCCAGGGCGCCGACCTCGAACCGGAGGAGGCCGCGGCGGCGGAGACGCTGCTCGCCGACGGCGCCGCGGAGGGCTCCCGCCCGACCCCGTCGGACGGCCCGCAGGGGCGGCTCACCCAGCGCACCCTGGAGGGCCTGTTCCGGCTGGTCCGGCGGCTGGCCGAGCGCGCCCCCGTGCTGATCGCCGTCGACGACCGGCAGGACGCCGACCCGCAGTCGCTGGAGTTCCTGCTCTACCTGGTCCGCCGCACCCGCAGCGCCGGCGTGCTCACGGTGCTCAGCTCACGCGAGACCATGACCCCGTCCAACCCCTTCTTCGAGGTCGAACTGGCCCGCCAGCCGCACCACCAGCACATCCGGCTCGACCTGCTCTCCACCGAGCTGGTCGCCGAACTCCTCCGGACCCGGCTCGGCGCGGCGTCCGTCCGGCTGGCCGCCGAGGCGCACGCCCTCACCGGCGGCAACCCGCTGCTCGTGCACAGCCTGATCGGCGACCAGGAGAGCGCCGGCGTGCCGGACGAGCTGGTCGTCGGCGAGGGCTACCGGCGCGGGCTGATGCACTGCCTGCACCGGATCGACCCGCTGGCCCTGCACTACGCGCGCGGTGTCGCCGTGCTCGGCCCGTCCGCCACCCCGGAGCTCCTCGCCGAACTCCTCCTGCTCGCACCGGACTCGCTGCCCAGGGCGCTCTACCTGCTGCACGCGGCCGGTCTCTTCCGGGACGGCGGGTTCCGCCACCCGACCGCGGCCGGTGACCTGCTCGCCGCGATGCGGCCGGTCGAACTGGCCGCCCTGCACCAGCGGGCCGGCCGCCTGCTGCGGGCGGCCGGGGCGGCGGACGCGACGGTGCACGGGCACGCCCGGGTGGCGGAGGGGCACCTGCGCAGCTCCCTGTCGGCCGGGGAGAGCGTGGTGCCCCGCCAGGGCGCGGGCCCGGGCTCGGGCCCCGGTGCGGACCCGGCGGCCGGAGCCGGGGCGGGTACGTACGGCTGGCCGCCGGGCCTCGACGGTTCCGGCGGTTCGCACGCTTCCGGCGGTCCCGGCGGCTCCGGCGGCTCCGGCGGTTCCCGCGTGGACGGTGCCCTCGGCGGCGCCGGGAGCACCGGGGGCTTCGGGGCCGCCGTGAGCGCCGTCGGCAGCATGGCCGGGAGCGCCCTCGGGAGCGCCGCCGGCTTCGGCGGCGCCTGGGCGGTGCCGGAGCCCGGACCCGTCGCGGGAACGGCGGCCGGACTCAGGGACGGGTTCTCGGACGGGCTCGCGGGCTGGCTGACGGGCGGCTCCCTGAGCGAGCCGTCCGAGGCTCCGACCGGCGGTCCCGGCGGCCCGGCGGGCTGGCCCGGCGGACCCGCCAGCACCGGAGGGTTCGGGCCCGAAGCGGGCCACGGCCCCGCCGTCGGCGTGCTCGGCTCCTTCGGTACGGCCGCCGTCGAGTGCGTCCCCACCCTGCCCGGCACGGTCACCGACGCGGACGCCGCGCTGCGGCACGAACTCAAGACCGTCCGCCACCACTTCTGGCACGGCCGGACCGAGCAGGGCGTCGCCGCGCTCACCCGGTTCGAGGCCGCACCCGGCAACGCCGCCTCCGCCGAGGCCCTGCGGTACTGGCTCGCCTACTGGTACCCGGGACTGCTGCCCAACCCGGCCCGCCCGCAGCCGGCCCGGTCCGGGGCCGCGGCCGACCACCGGGGCGACGGCATGCGGCTGCTCGCCGGGCTGCTGGCCGGAACGGTCACCCCGGAGGCGGCCGTCGTCCAGGCCGAACTCGTCCTCCGCGCCGGCCGGCTCGGCGGAGTCCGCACCGAGTCGCTGACCGCCGCGCTGACCGTCCTGCTCTACGCCGACCGGGCCGACCGCGCCGCCCACTGGTGCGGTCCGCTCGCCGCGCGGGCCGGAGTCCGCTGCGGCGCCAACTGGCACGCGCTGCTGGCCGCGCTGCGCGCCGAGACCGCGCTGCGCCAGGGCGACCTGCGCGGCGCCGACGAGGCGGGCCGCGCGGCGTTCGCCCACGTCCGGCCGGAGGCCTGGGGGGTCGCGGCCGGTCTGCCGCTGGCCACCATGGCCGCCGCCCGGACGGCGGCGGGCCTGCACCAGGACGCCGCCCACTTCCTGGAGCTGCCCACCCCGGAGGGGATGGCCCGCACACCCGCGGGGCTGCACCACCGGTACGCGCTGGCCGGCCACCGGCTCGCCCTCGGCCGGGCCGAGGAGGCGCTCGCCGACTACCGCGCCTGCGGTGACGCGATGGCCCGCTGGGGCCTGGACCACCTGCCCGCGATCGCGCCCTGGCGGCTCGGTGCGGCCCGCGCCCACCTCGCCCTCGGCCGCCGTCCCACCGCGGCCGCCCTGGCCGACCAGCAGCTCGCCCGGCTCGGTCCGTCCGGGCACCCCCGGATCCGCGGCCTGGCGCTGCGGATCAGGGCGGCGGCGGGCGAGCGGTCCGAGCGGACGGAGCTGCTGGAACGGGCCGTCGCCCTGCTGGAGGAGGCCGGCGCAGAGGCCGAGCTCTCGGCCACGCTCTCCGAGCTCAGCGAGGCCCACCAGAGCGACGGCGACCCCGGCCGCGCCCGGCAGACCGACCGCAGGCTCCGGCGCAGCCCGGCGCTGGCGGTCGTGCCCGCCGAGGGCTCGGCCGCGGAGCCGCCCGCCGGCGGGCTCTCCGAGGCCGAGCGGCGGGTCGCCGAACTGGCCGCCCGGGGCCTGTCCAACCGGGACATCGCCCGCAAGCTGTACATCACCGTCTCCACCGTCGAGCAGCACCTCACGCGGGTCTACCGCAAGTTGGGCGTTCGGCGCCGGGTCGACCTCGCCAAGCTGGTCGGCCCGGGCACGGGGGCCGCCGCGTCCGAGGAGGGGCACGTCGCGGTGCTCGCGGGCAGGGGGCGGCCGGCCTCCCTCGTCGCGGGCTGAGGCCCGTCGGGGAGGCTCCCCGCGCCCGCCCCTACCGGTCCGGTCCGCGGCCGGACGGGGCGCCCGGTGGCCGGCGGCGGCCGGACCCGCCAGAGGCGAGGGCGGTGAGGGCGGGGGCTGCGCGGGCGGACGCCTTCGAGGCCCGGCCCCGAGCTCCGGCCGGCGCGGACCGGTGCCGACCGGCACAGATCAGTACGGACCGGTACGAACCGGTGCGGACCGGGGCCCGACGGGGCAGGGGTGGTCCGGGTGCGAGCGGTCCGGGAACCGGTGGCCGGGTGCCCGGGGCCGGGGCCGGAGCGGTGGTCGGCCGCAGGGCCGCGGGGCCGCCGACGGGCCGTCCGATCAGCTCGTTTAGGGGTTCGACAGGGGTTCCATAGGGGCCCCGCGGAGCGACCCGGACGGAACTCTGGGGCCATCACCGAGCAACCGGCCCTCAGGAGTGGAACCCACCATGGCGCGCCTGGACCCCCTCGACCCGTCCGCACCGCAGCCCGGCCCGCCCGAGGCGGTGGCCGTCGTCGGCGTCGCCTGCCGGCTGCCGGGAGCGGCGGACCCGGAGGCGTTCTGGCGGCTGCTCGACACCGGTGCGAGCGCGGTCGGCGCCGTCCCGCCGGAGCGCTTCGCCGGTGGCGAGCCGCCCCGGGCGGCCGGGTGGCTTGACCACGTCGACCGCTTCGACCCCGAGTTCTTCGGCCTCTCCCCGGCCGAGGCGGCCGCGGCCGACCCGCAGCAGCGGCTGGTCCTCGAACTCGCCTGGGAGGCGCTGGAGGACGCGGGCCTCCTGCCCGGGACCCTGGCCGGCGGCCGCACCGGCGTCTTCGTCGGCGCCATCGCCGCCGACTACACCACCCTGACCACCGGGGCCGGCGCGATCACCCGGCACAGCCTCACCGGCCTCAACCGGGGCATCATCGCCAACCGCGTCTCCTACGCCCTCGACCTGCGCGGCCCCAGCCTCACGGTGGACTCGGCGCAGTCCTCCTCCCTGGTCGCCGTCCACCTGGCCCTGGAGAGCCTGCGCGGCGGGGAGTCGGACACCGCCCTGGTGGCGGGCGTCAACCTCAACCTGTCGCCCGACTCGACGCTCACCGTCGACCGGTTCGGCGCACTCTCGCCCGACGACCGCTGCCACACCTTCGACGCCCGGGCCAACGGCTACGTGCGGGGCGAGGGCGGCGTGCTGCTGGTGCTGAAGCCGCTGACCCGCGCGGTGGCGGACGGCGACCGCGTCCACGCGGTGCTGCTCGGCAGCGCGGTCAACAGCGACGGCGCGACCGAGGGCCTGACCGTGCCCAGCGCGGACGCCCAGGCGGCGGTGGTCCGCGAGGCCGCGCGCCGGGCCGGGGTGGCCCCCGGGCTGGTCCAGTACGTCGAGCTGCACGGGACGGGCACCCGGGTCGGCGACCCGGTCGAGGCGGCCGGCCTGGGCGCGGCGCTGGGCGCCGGGCGTCCGGTCGAGCGGCCGCTGCTGGTCGGCTCGGCGAAGACCAACGTCGGTCACCTGGAGGGTGCTTCGGGGATCGTCGGCCTGCTGAAGACGGTGCTGGCGGTGCGCCACCGCCGGCTCCCCGCGAGCCTCAACTTCGACACGCCGAACCCGGACATCCCGTTCGAGCGGCTCGGTATCGCGGTCCGGACCGGGTCGGGGCCGTGGCCGGACGCCGACGGCCGGCTGATCGCCGGCGTCAGCTCCTTCGGCGTGGGCGGCACCAACGCGCACGTGCTGGTGGCGGACGTCCCGGAGACCGCCCCGCCGACGGGGTCCGGTGACGCACCGGACGCCGATGCGGCGCAGGCGGACGCGACGCCGGCGGACGGGGCGCACGAGGAGCTGCCCCGCGAGGACGCGCCCGACGAGGACGCGGCGGACCTGCCCGGCGCCGCTCCGGCCGCCGCCGGCCCGCTGCTCTGGCCGCTCTCCGCCCGCACCCCGGCCGCCCTGCGCGAACAGGCCGTCCGGCTGCGGGAGTTCGCCGACCGGACCGAGCCCGACCCGGTGGCGCTGGGTCGGGCGCTGGCCACCACCAGGACCGCCTTCGAGTACCGCGCCGCCGTCACCGGCACCGACCGGGGCGGTCTGCTCGCCGCCCTCGGCGCGCTCGCCGAGGGCGGCCAGGCCGCCGGCCTGTCCCAGGGGCGCGCCGTCGCCGACGGCCCGGCTCCCGGTGGCACCGGCACCGTGCTCGTCTTCCCCGGCCAGGGCACCCAGTGGGACGCGATGGCCCGTGAACTCCTCGCCACCGCACCGGTGTTCGCCGCCAAGATCGCCGCCTGCGAGGAGGCCCTCGCGCCGCACGTCGACTGGTCGCTCGGGGCGGTGCTCCGCGGCGAGCCCGGCACGCCGGACCTGGAGCGGGTCGACGTGGTGCAGCCCGCGCTGTTCGCCGTGATGGTGTCGCTGGCCGCGCTCTGGGAGTCGGCGGGCGTCCGGCCCGACGCCGTGATCGGGCACTCGCAGGGGGAGATCGCCGCCGCCCACGTGGCGGGCGCGCTCTCGCTGGAGGACGCGGCCGCGGTGGTCGCGCTGCGCTCCCAGGCCATCGCCGGACTGGGCCTGACCGGCCGGGGCGGCATGGCGGCCGTCCCGTTGCCCGCCGAGGAGGTCGCCGGGCGGATCGCCGGGCGGTCGGAGGAGCTCGGGATCGCCGCGGTCAACGGCCCGTCCGCGACCGTGGTCTCGGGCGACCGCGAGGCCGTCGCCGACCTGGTGGAGCAGTACCGGGCGGAGGGCGTGCGGGCGAAGCCGGTGCCCGTCGACTACGCCTCGCACTCGGCGCAGATGGAGCCGCTGCGGGAGAGCCTGCCCGTCCTGCTCGCCGGGATCCGCCCGCGGACCTCGTCCGTCGCCTTCTACTCGACCCTCACGGGCGAGCGGTTCGACACCGCCGGGCTCGACGCCGGCTACTGGTTCCGCAACCTGCGCGGCACCGTCCGGCTGGAGACCGCGGTGCGCGCGGCGCTGGCCGCCGGGCACCGGGCCTTCGTGGAGAGCAGCCCGCACCCGGTGCTGACGGTCGGGCTCGGGCAGCTGACCGACGGCGTGGCGGCGGTCGGCGGCACGCTCCGCCGGGACCACGGCGGGCTGGCCCAGTTCCACGGCGCGGTGGGCGAACTCTTCGCCCGCGGCGGCGTGGTGGACTGGTCGGCCCTCTACGGCCCGGGCGAGCGGCTGACCGGACTCCCCACCTACGCGTTCCAGCGCCGCCGGCTCTGGCTGGCCGGTGGCGCCGCGGGCCTGCCGACCGGGCCGGTGCCCGCCCACGAGGCGCCGGAGTACGGCGACGCGGCCCTGGCCGGCGCCCTGATCGAGGACGGCCCGGGGGCGCAGGCCCCGGGCGCGGACGCGCTGAGCGAGGAGGCCGCCCTGGCGGCGGTCCGCGCGGGCGCCGCGATCGTGCTCGGGGAGCCGGGCGGCCCGGACGCGGTCGACCCGGACCGCACCTTCAAGGACCTCGGCTTCGACTCCGTCGCGTCCGTCGAGTTCCGTGACCGGCTGGCCGGCACGACCGGCCGCGCCCTGCCGACCAGCCTGGTCTACGACCGGCCCACCCCGCGCGCCGTCGCCGCCTTCCTGACCGAGCGGACGGGCACGCCCACGGCCGCCGCCGCCGTCACCGCCTCCGCGGCGCGCGCCGCCGGGACCCCCGACGAGGACCCGGTCGCGATCGTCGCCCTGAGCGGCCGCTGGCCCGGCGGCGCCGACACCCCCGAACAGCTCTGGGAGCTGCTGCGCGCCGGCCGCGACGCCATCGGCCCGTTCCCGGAGAACCGGGGCTGGGACCTCGACGCCCTCTACGACCCGGACGGCGAGCGCCCCGGCAGCTCCTACACCCGGCAGGGCGGGTTCCTCTACGGCGCCGACGAGTTCGACGGCGCGTTCTTCGGCCTCGCCCCGCGCGAGTCGGCCGCGACCGACCCGCAGCAGCGCCTGCTGCTGGAGTCCGCGTGGGAGCTGACCGAGCGCGCCGGGATCGTCCCGGCCTCCCTGCGCGGCAGCCGCACCGGCGTGTTCGTCGGCGTCATGCCGCAGGACTACGGGCCGCGCCTGCACGAGACGCCCCCCGGCTACGAGGGGCACGCCCTGACCGGCACGCTCACCAGCGTCGCCTCCGGCCGGCTGGCCTACGCGCTGGGCCTGGAGGGCCCGGCGATCACCGTCGACACCGCCTGCTCCTCGTCGCTGGTGGCGATCCACCTGGCCGCGCAGGCGCTCCGCTCGGGGGAGTGCGACCTGGCCATCGCGGGCGGGGCGACGGTGATGTCCTCGCCGGGCATGTTCACCGAGTTCAGCCGCCAGCGCGGACTCGCCCCCGACGGCCGCTGCAAGCCGTTCGCCGCCGACGCCGACGGCACCGCCTGGGCCGAGGGCGCCGGGCTGGTCCTGCTGGAGCGGCTCTCCGACGCCCGCCGGCGCGGGCACCGGGTGCTGGCCCTGGTCCGCGGCAGCGCGGTCAACCAGGACGGCGCCTCCAACGGGCTCACCGCCCCCAACGGCCCCGCCCAGGAGCGGGTGATCCGCCAGGCCCTCGCCAACGCGGGACTGACGGCCGGCCAGGTCGACGCGGTCGAGGCGCACGGCACCGGCACCGCGCTGGGCGACCCGATCGAGGCCCGCGCACTGCTCGCCACCTACGGCCAGGACCGCGAGCACCCGCTGCTGCTCGGCTCGGCGAAGTCCAACATCGGCCACACCCAGGCCGCCGCCGGCGTGACCGGGGTGATCAAGCTGGTGCAGGCCCTGCACCACGGCGAACTGCCGGGCACCCTGCACCTGGACGCGCCCTCGCCGCACGTCGACTGGACGGCCGGTGACGTCCGCCTCCCGGACCGCACCACGCCCTGGCCCGAGACGGGCCGTCCGCGCCGGGCCGCCGTCTCCTCGTTCGGGATCAGCGGCACCAACGCCCACCTGATCCTGGAGGCCCCGCCGGCCGGGACCGTCGCGCGCACCCCCGACCCGGCCGCCGCCGGGGCACCGGACGGGCACGCCCCGCTGCTGCTCTCCGCCCGCACCGGACCGGCCCTCCGCGCCCAGGCCGCCCGCCTGCTCGACCTCGCCGGCCACGGCGCGCCCGGGGCCGCCGCCCCCGGCCTCGCCCGCGCCCTGGCCACCACCCGCACGCACTTCCCGCACCGGGCCGCCGTGCTCGGCGCCGGAGCCGCCGAGCGCGCCGACGCCCTGCGGGCGCTGGCCGACGGCCGCGAGGACGCCCCCGGAGTGCTCAGCGCCACGGCGGCCCGGACGCCCCGGCTGGCCTTCCTCTACTCCGGCCAGGGCAGCCAGCGCGCCGGGGCCGGACGCGAACTGTACGACACCGAACCGGTGTTCACGGCCGCGGTGGACGAGATCGCCGGACTGTTCGAACCGCACCTCGCCGTACCGCTGAAGGACGTCCTGTTCGCCGCCCCCGGCACCGACCGGGCCGAACTGCTGGACACCACCGCCTACACCCAGCCCGCGCTGTTCACCCTGCACGTCGCGCTGCACCGGCTGGCGACGGACGCCTACGGGCTGCGCCCCGCCCACCTGATCGGGCACTCGATCGGCGAGCTGAGCGCCGCCCACCTGGCCGGCGTGCTCACGCTGCCGGACGCCGTCGCGCTGGTCGCCGCCCGCGGCCGGCTGATGGAGGCGCTGCCGCAGGGCGGCGCGATGGCCGCCGTCCGGGCCACCGAGGCCGAGGTGGCGCCGGAGCTGGACGGGCGGGTGTCGGTCGCCGCCGTCAACGGGCCCGGTTCGGTCGTCCTCTCCGGCGACGGCGACGAGGTCCGCCGGCTCGCCGAGTCCTGGCGGGCGCGCGGGCGGCGGGTCAAGCTGCTCACCGTCGGGCGGGCCTTCCACTCGCCGCACATGGACGCCGTGCTGGACGAGTTCCGCGCGGTGGCGGAGGAGCTGACCTACCACCAGCCGCGCATCCCGGTCGTCTCCAACCTGACCGGGGCCCTCGCCACGGCGGCCGAGCTGACCGACCCCGGGTACTGGGTCCGGCACATCCGCGAGGCGGTCCGCTTCCACGACGGCGTCCGCACCCTGGCCGGGCTCGGCACCACCGCCTACCTGGAGCTCGGGCCGGGCCCGGTGCTCACCGCCCTCGCCGAGGAGAGCCTCGCCGAGGAGAGCGCCGCGGAGGCGGGCCGCGATGAGGCGGGCCCCGCCGGCCCCGACACGCCGCGGGCGCTCGCCGCCCTGCTGCGCGCCGACCGGCCCGAGCCGGCGACCGTCGCCGAGGCGCTCGCCCGCCTGCACGTCCACGGCGTCCCCGTCGACTGGGACACCGCCCTGCCCGCCGGCCCCACCCGCACCGACCTGCCGACCTACCCCTTCGAACGCCGCCGGCACTGGCTCGACCAGCCCGCCGGCCGGGCCGCCGACGCCGCCGGACTCGCCGCCACCGGCCACCCGCTGCTCTCCGCCGCCACCGAACTCCCCGACGGCGAGGGCTGGCTGCTCGCCGGACGGATCTCGCTGCGCACCCACCCGTGGCTGGCCGACCACACCGTCGCCGGCACCGTCCTGCTGCCCGGCACCGCCTTCCTCGAACTCGCCGTCCAGGCCGCGCTGCGGGCCGGCGCCGCCCACGTCGAGTCGCTGGACCTGGCCGCCCCGCTCGCGCTGCCCGCCACCGCGGGCATCCGGCTCCAGGCGCTGCTCGGCGCCGCCGACGGCGAGGGCCGCAGGCCGCTGCGGATCCGCTCCCAGCCGGACACCCAGGGCGCCGACGGCGCCGAGTGGACCACCCACGCCACCGGCACGGTGGCCGACCGGGCACCCGCCGCCCCCGGTGCGGACACCGCCGCCTGGCCCCCGGCCGCGGCCGCCCCCCTCGCCCTCGACGACGCCTACGACCGGCTCGCCGAGCGCGGCTACCAGTACGGCCCCGCCTTCCGCGGCCTCGCCTCCGCCGCCGCCCTCGGCGAGGACCGCTACGCCGAGATCGCCCCGACGGCCGCCGACGCCGACGCCTACGCGCTGCACCCTGCCCTGCTGGACGCCGCCCTGCACGCCGTGGTCCTGGACGCCGAGCGGACGGTCCTCCCGTTCTCCTGGCGGGACGTCACCGTCCACCGCTCCGGCGCCGCCGCCCTGCGGGCCCGGATCACCCCGGCCGGCCAGGACACCGTCGCCCTGGAGCTCACCGACCCGGCCGGTCTCCCGGTCGCCACCGTCGGCGCGCTCACCCTGCGCGCCCCGGCCGCCGCCGGCCCGGACTCGCTGTACCGGCTGGACTGGCAGCCCCTGGCCTTCGACGGCACCCCGGCGACCGGCTGGGCCGTCCTCGCCGACCGGGGCCGGGACGCCCGCCCGCTCGCCCCGGCGGGGGAGCACCCGGTGCTCACCGACCTCGCCGCGGCCACCGCCGGGCAGACCGTGCTCGCCCCCGTCCGCACCGCCGAGCAGGCCCTCGCCCTGCTGCACACCTGGCTGGACGGCGAACGGACCGGCACCCTCGTCCTGGTCACCGAACACGCCGTCGCCACCCACCCCGGCGAGGACGTGCCCGACCCGGCCGCCGGCGCCGTCTGGGGCCTGGTGCGCAGCGCCCAGGCCGAACACCCGGACCGGTTCACCCTGGTGGACGTCGACGCCGCACCGGAGGCCGCCGGAACCACCGACCCGTCCGCCGCGCTCTCGACCGCACTGTCGACCGCCATCGGCTCGGGCGAACCCCAACTGGCCCTGCGTGCGGGGGAGATCAGCGTCCCGCGGCTGGTCCGCACCCGGCCCGCCGACCTCCTCGACCCCGGCACCGCCCCCGCCTGGCGGCTCGACACCACCACCCCCGGCAGCCTCGACTCGCTCGCCCTGCTGCCCGCCCCCGAGGCCGAACGCCCCCTCGCCGCCGGGGAGGTGAGGATCGCCCTGCGCGCCGCCGGACTCAACTTCCGCGACGTCCTGATCACCCTCGGCATGTACCCGGGCGGCGCCAGCATCGGCGCCGAGGGCGCCGGCACCGTCCTGGAGACCGGCCCCGGCGTCACCGGACTCCAGCCCGGAGACCGGGTCATGGGCCTCGTCCAGGGCACCCTCGGACCGATCGCCGTCACCGACCACCGGCTGCTCGCCCGCATCCCCGACGGCTGGAGCCACGCCCAGGCCGCCACCGCCCCCGTCGCCTTCCTCACCGCCTACCACGGCCTCTACGACCTCGCCGGCCTCAAGCCGGGCGAGACCGTCCTGATCCACGCCGCCACCGGCGGCGTCGGCCAGGCCGCCGTCCAACTCGCCCGCCACGGCGGCTCGGTGGTGCTCGCCACCGCCGGCCCCGGCAAGTGGGGCGTGCTCCGCGGCCTCGGCCTGGCCGGCGACCGGGTCGCCTCCAGCCGCACCCTCGACTTCGAGGAGTCCTTCCGGACCGCCACCGGCGGCCGCGGCGTCGACGTCGTCCTCAACGCACTGGCCCGCGAGTTCACCGACGCCTCGCTGCGCCTGCTCTCGCCCGGCGGCCGGTTCGTCGAGATGGGCAAGACCGACCAGCGCGACCCGGCCACCGTCGCCGCCGACCACGACGGCGCCGCCTACCTGGCCTTCGACCTGTTCGACGTCGACCCGGACCGGATCGCCGCCATCCTCGCCGAACTGTCCGGACTCTTCGAGCGCGGCGAACTGCAGCCGCTGCCCGTCCACGCCCAGTCCGTCCGGCAGGCTCCGCAGGCACTGCGCAGGCTCAGCCAGGCCCGGCACACCGGAAAGCTCGCCCTCACCCTGCCGACCGGGCTCGCCGACGGCGGGACCGTCCTGGTCACCGGCGGCACCGGCGCCCTCGGCCGGCTGGTCGCCCACCGCCTCGTCACCCGGCACGGCGTCCGCCACCTGCTGCTGGCCGGCCGCAAGGGCGCCGACGCACCCGGCGCCGCCGGACTCCGCGACGAACTGACCGCGCTGGGGGCCACCGTGACCCTCGCGGCCGCCGACCTGGCCGAGCCGGACGCCGTCGCCGCGCTCCTCGCCGCCGTCCCCGCCGACCACCCGCTGACCGCCGTCGTGCACACCGCCGGTGTGCTGGACGACGCCGTGCTCGGCTCGCTCACCCCCGAGCGGCTGCGCACCGTCCGGCGGGCCAAGGCCGACGGCGCCTGGCACCTGCACCGCGCCACCGCCCACCTCGACCTCGCCGCATTCGTCCTCTTCTCCTCCGCGGTCGGCCTCCTCGGCAACCCCGGCCAGGCCAACTACGGTGCCGCCAACGCCCAGTTGGACGCACTCGCCCAGCACCGGGCGGTCCGCGGCCTGCCCGCCGTCTCGCTCGCCTGGGGCCACTGGGCCGAGGCCGGCGGCATGGCGGCCGGACTCACCGCAGCCGAGACCGAACGCCTCGCCGCCACCGGCCTCGCCCCGATGACCAACGAGCAGGCCCTCGCCCTCTTCGACGCCGCGCTCACCACCCCCTACCCCGCCCTGGCGGCCGCCCGCCTCGACCCGGGGCCCGTCCCCGCCGACCGGCTCGCCCCCGTCCTGCGCGGACTCGCCCGGCAGCGCCCCCGCCCGGCCGCGGCCGGCGCCGACGGACCCGCCGCCCTGACCGCCCGGCTCACCGGACAACCGCCCGCCGAACAGGAGCGGCAGCTGCTCGCCCTGGTCCGCTCCACCGCCGCCGCCGTCCTCGGCCACCCGGACGCCACCGCGATCCAGAGCGACATCGGCTTCATGGACAGCGAGTTCGACTCCCTCGGGGTGATCGAACTGCGCAACCGGATCAACACCGCGACCGGTCTGCGACTGCCCACCACCGCCCTGTTCGACCACCCCACCCCGGCCGCCCTCGCCGCCCACCTGCGCGACCGGCTCGCCCCCGCCCCGGAGCCGCGACAGGCCGACCCGTCAGCCGACTTCGACCGGCTGGAGCAGGCCCTGGCCGCCCTCGGCGACGACCCCGACGCCCGGGCCGGCGCCGCGGCCCGGCTCACCGCGCTGCTCGCCGCCCTGGGCGTACCGGTCACCGCGGCCGGACCGGCCGACCCGGCGGCCCCCGAGGCCGACGACGGCCTCGCCGCCCGCATCACCGACGTCAGCGACGACGACATCTTCGACTTCATCGACAACGAGCTCGGCATTTCCTGAGAGAGGCCAACGCAGAGATGAGCACCAACGAGCAGAAGCTCCGCGACTACCTCAACAAGGTCGCCGCCGAGCTCCACCAGACCCGTCAGCGACTGCGCGACGCCGAGGCCAAGGCGGCCGGCGGCGGCACCGAGGAGCCGATCGCCATCGTCGGCATGGCCTGCCGCTTCCCCGGCGGCGCCGACACCCCCGAGGCCCTGTGGCGGCTCGTCAGCGACGAGCGCGACGTCGTCGGCCCGTTCCCCGCCGACCGCGGCTGGGACCTCGACCACCTCTACGACCCCGACCCCGCCAAGCCCGGCCGCAGCTACGCCCGCGAAGGCGGATTCCTCTACGAGGCAGGCGAGTTCGACGCCGACTTCTTCGGCATCTCGCCGCGCGAGGCGCTCGCCGCCGAACCCCAGCAGCGCCTCCTCCTGGAGACCGCCTGGGAGGCCCTGGAGGACGCCGCGATCGACCCCGCCACCCTGCGCGGCAGCCGCACCGGCGTCTTCGCCGGCGTCATCGCCCAGGAGTACGGGCCGAGCATGCACCACCTGCCGGCCGAGCAGACCGACGGCTACGTGCTCACCGGCACCACCACCTCCGTCGCCTCCGGCCGGATCGCCTACAGCCTCGGCCTGGAGGGCCCGGCCGTCACCGTCGACACCGCCTGCTCCTCCTCGCTCGTCGCGCTCCACCTGGCCGCCCGCTCGCTGCGCTCCGGCGAGTGCTCGATCGCCCTGGCCGGCGGCGCCACCGTGCTCTCCGCGCCGGGCATGTTCATCGAGTTCAGCCGCCAGCGCGGGCTCGCCCCCGACGGCCGCTGCAAGCCGTTCGCCGCCGCCGCCGACGGCACCGGCTGGGGCGAGGGCGCCGGCCTGCTCGTCCTGGAGCGGCTCTCCGACGCACGCCGCAACGGCCACCGCGTGCTCGCCGTGCTGCGCGGCTCCGCCGTCAACCAGGACGGCCGCTCCAGCCAGCTCACCGCTCCCAGCGGCACCTCCCAGCAGCGCGTCATCCGGGAGGCGCTCGCCTCCGGCGGGCTCACCGCCGCCGACGTCGACGTGGTCGAGGCGCACGGCACCGGCACCCGGCTCGGCGACCCGATCGAGGCCCAGGCGCTGATCGCCACCTACGGGCGGGCGCACAGCGGCGAACAGCCGCTCTGGCTCGGTTCGGTGAAGTCCAACATCGGGCACACCCAGGCGGCGGCCGGGGTGGCCGGGGTGATCAAGTCGGTGCTGGCGATCCGGCACGGCGTGCTGCCGCGCACCCTGCACGTGGACGAGCCGTCCCCGCACGTCGACTGGTCGGACGGCACCGTCCGGCTGCTCACCGAGCGGCAGGAGTGGCCCGCGCTGGACCGGCCGCGCCGCGCCGCCGTGTCGGCGTTCGGCGTCTCCGGGACCAACGCGCACGTCATCGTCGAGCAGGCCCCCGACACGGCCACGGGCGCCGCCGCGGCCGCGCCCGAGGTGCTGCCCTACGTCCTCTCCGCCCGCACCCCCGAGGCGCTCGCGGCCCACGCCGTCCGGGTCGCCGACCGGCTCGCGGGCGGGCACGGCGACGGGCTCCCGGGCCCCGACCCGGTGGCCGCCGCCCACACCCTCGCCACCGGCCGCGCCGCCCTGGAGGAGCGCGCCGTCCTGGTCGCCCCGGTGGGCGCGGCCGGCGGTCTCGCGTTCGGCGGTCTCGGGGCGGGCGGTCTCGGGGTGGACGGCCTCGCGGCGCTGCGCGGCCTCGACGGCCCCGGCGTGGTCCGCGGCCGCGCCGGCACCCCGGGCCGCACCGTCTTCGTCTTCCCCGGCCAGGGCTCCCAGTGGACGGGCATGGCAGCCCGCCTGCTCGACACCGAACCCGTCTTCGCCGAGGCCCTGACCCGCTGCGCCGAGGCCCTCGCCCCGCACACCGACTGGTCGCTGCTCGACGTGGTCCGGGGCGCGGCCGACGGCCCCGACCCCGACCGGGTCGACGTCGTGCAGCCCGTCCTGTGGGCCGTGATGATCTCGCTCGCCGAACTCTGGCAGGCCTACGGCGTCCGCCCCGACGCCGTCGTCGGCCACAGCCAGGGCGAGGTCGCCGCCGCCTACGTGGCCGGCGGGCTCGGCCTGGACGACGCCGCCCGGATCGTCGCTCTGCGCGCCAAGCTGCTCGCCCGGATCTCCCACAAGGGCGGCATGGTCTCGGTCTCCCGCCCGCTCGCCGAGGTCGAGCAGCGGATCACCGCCTGGCCCGGCCGGCTCTCCATCGGCGTCGTCAACGGCCCCCAGGCCACCGTGGTCTCCGGCGACCTCGACGCCCTCGCCGAACTCACCGAGGCCTACACCGCCGACGGCGCCACCGTGCGCCCCGTCAACATCGACTACGCCTCGCACTCGGTGCAGACCGAGGCCCTGCGCGAGGAACTGCTCGCCCTGCTGGCCGAGGTCAGCCCGCGCGCCGGGACCGTCCCGCTGCTGTCCACCGTGACCGGTGAGTGGCAGGACACCGCCGCACTGGACGCCGGCTACTGGTACCGGAACCTGCGCCACACCGTCCGGTTCGAGCAGGCCACCCGCCGGCTCGCCGAGTCCGGCCACACGGTGTTCGTCGAGGTCTCCCCGCACCCCGTGCTCACCGGCGCGATCGAGGACACCCTGGACGCCGCCGGGGTCGCCGACGCCGTCGTCACCGGCTCGCTGCGGCGCGGCCGGGGCGACCGCGACCGCTGGCTCACCTCCGTCGCCGAGCTGTACGTGCGGGGCGTGGCCGTCGACTGGTCGGCCGCCTTCCCCGGCGCCCGCCCCGCCCACGCCGACCTGCCCGGCTACCCGTTCCAGCGGCAGCGGTACTGGCTGGACGCCAGCCGCTCGCCCGAGAACCTGTCGGCGGCCGGCGCGGGTGCCGGTGCCGGGCCCGCCGGGGACAGCGTGTTCTGGGACCTCGTCGCCGGGCAGGACGCCGGGCGGCTCGGCGAGGCGATCGGCGTGGACGGCGACCGGCTGGTCCCCGTCCTGCCCGCGCTCGCCTCCTGGTGGGACCGCCGCCGCGCCGCCACCGCGGCCGACGGCTGGCGCCACCGCCTCACCTGGCGGGCGGTCACCGTCCCGGCGGCGCGTGCGGCCGGACGCTGGCTGCTCGTCGTCCCGGAGGACGTGGCGCCGGCCGTCGGCGAGGGCACGGCCGGGACGGCCGGCGGAACCGCGGCCGGGCTGCCCGGGGCGGCCGGATCCGACTGGGCCGAGGGGCTCCGCGAGGCGCTCGCCGCGCTCGGCGGCACCGTCGAGGTGCTCGTCGGCGGCGTCGACCGGGCCGCGCTCGCCGCGGCCCTCACCGGGGCGTTCACCGGCTCGGCGGCCCTCACCGGGGCGGCGGACCGCGCGGGCTCGGCGGACCGCGCGGGCGAGGGCGGCGGAGCGGCCGCCGAGGCGGCGCCGGTCACCGGCGTCGTCTCGCTGCTCGGCCTGCACCCCGGCCGGCACCCCGAGCACGACGACCTGCCGTGGGCGCACGCCGCCCAGGTCGCGCTGGCCCAGGCACTGGACGACACCGGCCTGGCCGCGCCCGTCTGGTACCTCACCCGGGGCGCCGTCGCCACCGGCTCCACCGACCCCGTCACCGACCCCGAGCAGGCCCTCGTCTGGGGCTTCGGCGCGATCCTCGCGGCCGAGCAGCCGGCCCTCTTCGGCGGGCTCCTCGACCTGCCGGCGGCGCCCGACCGGCGCACCTGGCAGCAGGCGGCCGCGCTGCTCGCGGACGCCTCCGGGGAGCGGGAGGTCGAGCTGGCACTGCGCCCGGCCGGAGCCTTCGCCCGCCGCCTGGTGCCGGCCGCGCCGGTCGCCGCCGTCCCCGCTGCGGCGCCCGGGGCGCCCGGGGCGCCCGGGGCGGACGGTACGGCGGAGGGTGCCGACGACACCACCGACACCACCACCACCGACACCACCACCACCGACACCACCACCACCGGCGGCACCGGCGACGGCACCACCGGTGACCGGACGGCGGGCCGGCCGTGGGAGCCGCGCGGCACCACCCTGATCACCGGCGGCACCGGCGCCCTCGGCGGGCACGTGGCCCGCTGGCTGGCCGGCCGCGGCGCCGAGCACCTGCTGCTGGTCAGCCGGCGCGGCGCCGACGCCCCCGAGGCGTCCGCCCTGGAGGCCGAACTCCTCGCCCTCGGCACCCGGGTGACCTTCGCCGCCGCCGACGTCGCCGACCGGGCGGCGCTCACGGCCGTGCTCGACGCCGTCCCCGCCGAGCTGCCGCTCACCGCCGTCGTCCACACCGCCGCCGCCCTGCACGACGGCCTCATCCCCACCCTCACCCCCGGGCAGCTCGCCGCCGCGCTGCGCGCCAAGGCCGGCGCCGCCCGGCTGCTGCACGAGCTGACGGCCGGGCACGAGCTGTCCGCGTTCGTCCTGTTCTCCTCGCTGGCGGGCGTCGCCGGCATCCCCGGGCAGGCCAACTACGCGCCCGGCAACGCCTACCTCGACGCACTCGCCGCCGAACGCCGCGCCGCCGGCCTGCCCGCCACCTCGATCGCCTGGGGACACTGGGCGGGCGCGGGCATCGCCGCCGACGGCGCCGAGCAGCAGCTGCTCCGGCACGGCCTGGCCTCCCTGCCGCCCGTCCAGGCCGTCGAACTGCTCGGCCAGGCACTGGACCACGACGAGAGCCACCTGGTCGTCGCGGACGTCGACTGGCCGGCCCTGTTCCGCGACCGGCCCCACCCGCTGGTCGCCGAACTCGTCCCGCGCGGCACCGCCGCCACCGCCGCCTCCCCGGCGGCCGCCGCGGAGGGCGACGCACTGGCCCGCCTCGCCCCGCTGCCCGCCGCCGAGCGGCGCCGCAGCCTGCTCGGCCTCGTCCGCGCGGAGGCGGCCGCCGTCCAGCGGCACCGCTCGGCCGACGCCGTCGACCCGGCCAAGGCCTTCGGCCAGCAGGGCTTCGACTCGCTGACCGCCGTCGAGTTCCGCAACCGGCTCGGGGCGCTCACCGGCCGCCGGCTGCCCGCCACCGTCGTCTTCGACCACCCGACGCCCATCGCGCTCGCCGACTGGCTGGCCGGCGAACTGTGGGGCGCCGACGAGCCGTCGGACACCCTGCCCGCCGGCGGCACCGCCGCGGCGTCCGGTGCGGGCACCGGCCCGGCGGCCGACGTCGACCCGATCGTCATCGTCGGCATGGCCTGCCGCTACCCTGGCGGCGTCGCCTCGCCCGAGGACCTCTGGCGACTGGTCTCGGACGGCGTCGACGCGCTCACCGAGTTCCCCGCCGACCGCGGCTGGAACCTCGACACCCTCTACTCGCCCGACCCCGACCGGCCCGGCACCTCCTACGCCCGGCACGGCGGATTCCTCGACGGCATCGGCGAGTTCGACGCCGAGTTCTTCGGCATCCCGCCGCGTGAGGCGCCCGCGATCGACCCGCAGCAGCGCCTGCTGCTGGAGACCACCTGGGAGGTCTTCGAGCGCGCCGGCATCGACCCGACGGCGCTGCGCGGCAGCCGCACCGGCGTCTTCGCCGGCATCTCGGGCCGCGACTACGCCGGCGCCGCCCAGCACGTCCCGGCGGAGCTGGAGGCCTACCTCGGCATCGGCAACGCGGGCAGCGTCGCCTCCGGCCGGATCTCCTACACCTTCGGCTTCGAGGGCCCGGCGGTCACGGTCGACACGGCCTGCTCCTCCTCGCTGGTCGCCCTGCACCTGGCCGCGCAGTCGCTGCGGTCCGGCGAGTCCGACCTCGCGGTGGCGGGCGGCGTGCTGCTGATGACCACGCCGACCACGTTCGTCGAGTTCTCCCGCCAGCGCGCGATGTCTCCCGACGGCCGCTGCAAGGCCTTCGCGGCGGCCGCCGACGGCACCGGCTGGGCGGAGGGCGTCGGGCTGCTCCTGGTCGAGCGGCTCTCCGACGCACGCCGGCTGGGCCACGAGGTGCTGGCGGTGCTGCGCGGCTCGGCGGTCAACCAGGACGGCGCCTCCAACGGCCTGACGGCCCCGAGCGGTCCCTCGCAGCAGCGGGTGATCCGGGCGGCGCTGGCCGGCGCGGGCCTGGGCACCGCCGACGTGGACGCGGTCGAGGCGCACGGCACCGGCACCACGCTCGGCGACCCGATCGAGGCGCACGCGCTGCTGGCCACCTACGGGCAGGGCCGTCCGGCGGACCGTCCGCTCTGGCTGGGGTCGGTGAAGTCCAACATCGGGCACACCCAGGCGGCGGCCGGGGTGGCCGGGGTGATCAAGTCGGTGCTGGCGATCCGGCACGGCGTGCTGCCGCGCACCCTGCACGTGGACGAGCCGTCCCCGCACGTCGACTGGTCGGACGGCACCGTCCGGCTGCTGACGGAGGCCCAGGAGTGGCCGGACGCGGGCCGTCCGCGCCGGGTGGGCGTCTCGGCGTTCGGCGTCTCGGGGACCAACGCGCACGTCATCGTCGAGCAGGCGCCGGAGCCCGCGGCCGTCGTGGTTCCGGCCGCCCGGCCGGAGTCCGCTGCGGCTCCTACGGCGGAGTCCGCCGTGGCGCCTGACGGTGCGTCTGTCGGTGCGACCGCCGTGGTGGCGTCGGTTGCGCCGTCCGTGGTGCCGTTCGTGGTCTCGGCGCGCTCTCCCGAGGCGCTGCGCGAACAGGCCCTGCGGATAGCCGAGTTCGCCGAGTCCGCCGTCGGCTCCGGCTCCGGCTCCGGTTCGCCGGTGGACGTCGCGCAGTCGCTGGTGACGGGGCGTGCCGCCCTGGAGGAGCGGGCCGTCGTCCTCGGGGACGCGGGCGCGCTGCGCGACCTCGACGGTCCGGACGTCGTCCGTGGCACCGCCGGCTCCGGTGGTCTGGCGTTCCTGTTCTCGGGGCAGGGGAGTCAGCGGGTGGGTATGGGTCGTGAGTTGTATGGGTCGGAGCCGGTGTTCGCTGCTGCGTTCGATGCGGTGGTGGGGGCGTTGGGGTTGCCGGTGGGTGAGGTGATCGTTTCGGGTGTGGGTTTGGATGAGACGGGGTGGACGCAGCCGGCGTTGTTCGCGGTGGAGGTGGCGTTGTTCCGTTTGTTCGAGTCGTGGGGTGTTCGGCCTGATTTCGTGGCGGGGCATTCGATCGGTGAGTTGGCGGCTGCGCATGTGGCGGGGGTGTTGTCGTTGGAGGATGCGGCGGTTCTGGTGGGGGCGCGGGCTCGTTTGATGCAGGCGTTGCCGGGTGGTGGGGCGATGGTGGCGTTGGAGGCGTCGGAGGAGGAGGTGCGGGCTGTTCTGGTGGCGGGGGTGGATGTCGCGGCGGTGAATGGTCCGTTGTCGGTGGTGGTGTCGGGTGATGAGGTGGGGGTCGAGGAGGTTCGGGGGCGTTTTGCGGGTCGTCGTTCGCGGCGGTTGCGGGTGAGTCATGCGTTTCATTCGGGGCATTTGGATGGGATGTTGGCGGAGTTCCGGGTGGTGGCGGAGGGGTTGGAGTTTCGGGCGCCGTCGATTCCGGTGGTGTCGAATGTGACGGGTCGGGTGGCGTCGGCGGGGGAGTTGGCGGATCCGGGGTATTGGGTGCGTCAGGTGCGTGAGGCGGTGCGTTTTGCGGATGTGGTGGGGGAGTTGGCGTCGGAGGGTGTTTCGACGTTCGTGGAGTTGGGTCCGGACGGGACGCTTGCGGGGTTGGTGGAGGGGATTCTCGACGGTCCGGTGACGGTGGCTGCGTTGCGGCGGGATCGTGCGGAGGCGCGGACGGTGGTGGGGGCGTTGGCGCGGATCCACGTCCAGGGCCACCGCGTCGACTGGACCGCACTGTTCGGCGGCGAGCGCCGTCCGCGTGTCGACCTGCCGACCTACCCGTTCCAGCGCCGCCGCTACTGGCTGGAGAACGCCACCCGGACGGGGAACGCGGCCGGCCTCGGTCTGGCGGCCGTCGAGCACCCCGTGCTCGGCGCGGCCGTGGCACCGGCCGGCTCGGCGGGCCTCCTGCTCACCGGCAGCGTCTCGCTGTCCACCCACCCCTGGCTGGCCGACCACGTCGCGCTGGGCACGGTGCTGGCGCCCGGCGCGGCACTGGTCGAGCTGGCGATCCGGGCGGGCGACGAGGTGGGGGCGAGCACGCTCGACGAACTGGTCGTCGAGGCCCCGCTCGTCCTCCCGGAGCGCGGTGCGCTGCAGCTCCAGGTGGCCGTCGGCGAGGCGGACGGGACCGGCCTGCGCTCCGTGACCGTCCACTCGCGTCCTGCCCCGCAGGCGGGCCGGGGCGAATATGTAGACCGATCGGCAGATTCCGTTTCTGTAGACCGGTCTGCCGATTCCTCGCCTTCCTCTGTAGACCGGTCGACATATTCCGGCGAGTGGACCCGGCACGCGAGCGGACTGCTCTCCACCGCGTCCGTCGCCGCCGAAACCTTCGCCTGGCCGCCCGCCGACACCGCCGAGCGGCTCTCCCCGGAGGAGGCGTACGCGCTGCTGGCCGCCGTCGGGTTGGACTACGGGCCCGCGTTCCGGGGCCTGCGGGAGGTCTGGCGGGACGGTTCCACGCTCCACGCGACGGCCGTCCTGCCGGAGCAGCTGACCGCCGACGCGGCCCGGTTCGGCCTGCACCCCGCCCTGCTGGACGCCGCCGCCCAGCTGCCCGCCCTCGACGGCGGTACGGGCGACACGGCCGGCGACACGGCCGACGGCACAAGCGGTGCCGTCGTCCGCCGGCTGCCCTTCGCCTACCGGGGCGTCACCCTGCACGCCTCGGCCGCGACCGAGCTGCGGATCCGCGTGACCGTCACCGGCCGGGACACCTACACCCTGGAGGCCACCGACCCGGCGGGCCGGCCGGTGATCTCGGTCGCCTCGCTGGTCACCCGGCCGGTCCAGGAGGAGCAGCTGGGCACCGCACCGGCCGTCGGCCGGGACACCCTCTTCGCCGTCGAGTGGCCCGAGTCGACGGCCGAGGCCTCCGACGAGTCCGCCTGGGAGCCGCTGCACGCCGAGGGCGACCTGTCCGCCACGCTGGCGGCGGTGCAGTCCTGGCTGGCGGACGACTCCCGCGAGGGCGTCCGCCTGGTGGTCCTGACCCGCCACGCGGTCGCCGTCGACGACACCGAGACGCCGGACCTCGGGACCGCCCCGGTCTGGGGCCTGCTGCGCTCGGCCCAGTCCGAGTTCCCGGACCGGATCGTCCTGGTCGACACCGACGGCACGCCCGCCTCCGAGGCGGCGCTGGCCGCCGCGGTGGCCGGCGGCGAGCCGCAACTCGCCCTGCGCGAGGGCACGGTCCGCGTTCCCCGGCTGGTCCGGGCGGCCGTGCCCGAGGTCGGTGCGGACCGGCCGTGGAACACGGAGGGCACGGTGCTCGTCACGGGCGGCACCGGCACGCTCGGGGCGATCCTGGCCCGGCACCTAGTGGCCGAGCGCGGGGTGCGGCACCTGCTGCTGCTCTCCCGCCGCGGTGCGGACGCGCCCGGCGCCGCCGCGCTGCGGGACGAACTCGCCGCACTGGGCGCCTCGGTGACGATCGCGGCCGCCGACACCGCCGACCGCGAGGCGCTGGCCGCCGCGATCGGCGCGGTCCCCGCCGAGCACCCGCTCACGGCCGTGGTCCACACCGCGGGCATCGTCGACGACGGTGTCCTGACCGCCCTGACCCCCGAGCGCCTCGCGGCGGTCTGGGCCCCCAAGGCCGACGGCGCCCGGCACCTGCACGAGCTCACCCGCGGCCACGACCTCGCCGCGTTCGTCCTCTACTCCTCCGTCGCCGCCGTCCTCGGCAGCCCGGGGCAGGCCAGTTACGCCGCGGCCAACACCTACCTCGACGCGCTCGCCGCGCACCGCCGCTCCATCGGCCTGCCCGCCCAGTCCCTGGCCTGGGGCCAGTGGGAGGAGGCCAGCGGCATCACCGGCCACCTCACCGCCGCCGACCACGCGAGGCTGGCGCGGTTCGGCATCCGGCCGATCGGTTCGGCCGAGGGTGTCCGGCTGTTCGACGCCGCCCAGCGGCTGTCCGAGCACGCCGCCCTGGTGCCGTCCCCGCTGGACCTCGCCGCGCTGCGCGGTCGCCCCGTCCCCGCGCTGCTGCGCGGCCTGGTCCGCCCGGCCCGGCGCACGGCCGGAACCGGCGGACCGGCCACGGCGGCCGGCGGGGCGACGCTCGCCCAGCGGCTCACCGCACTGCCGGACGACGCCGAGCGCCAGGCGGCGCTGCTCCGGCTGGTCCGCGAGGAGGTGTCCGCCGTGCTCGGCACCGACGCCGAATCGGTCGGCGTCCAGCGGTCGTTCACCAGCCTCGGCCTGGACTCGCTGACCGCCGTGGAGCTGCGCAACCGGATCACCGCCGCCACCGGGCTGCGGCTCTCCGCGACCCTGGTCTTCGACCACCCCAGCCCGACCGCCCTCGCCGACCACCTGCGCGGCGAGCTCCTCGGCACCCTCGCGCCCGCCGGACTCCCGGACGACGCCGCGGCGTTCCGGGCCCAGGCCCCGGCGGCGCGGATCGACGAGCCGATCGCCATCGTCGGCATGGCCTGCCGCCTGCCCGGCGGAGTCGCCACGCCGGAGGAGCTGTGGCGGCTGGTCGCCGAGGGCCGGGACGCCGTCAGCGAGTTCCCGGACGACCGCGGCTGGGACCTCGACGCGCTGTACGACCCGGACCCGGACCGCCCGGGCACCTCGTACACCCGGCACGGCGGGTTCCTGGAGCGCCCGGCCGACTTCGACGCCGCCTTCTTCGGCATCTCGCCGCGCGAGGCGCTCGCCACCGACCCGCAGCAGCGGCTGCTGCTGGAGACCAGCTGGGAGGCCCTGGAGAGCGCCGGCATCGACCCGGCGACCCTGCGCGGCAGCCGGACCGGTGTCTTCGCGGGGGTGATGTACCACGACTACGCGCCGCGCGTCCGCGAGGTCCCGGCGGAGCTGGAGGGCTGGCTGGGCAACGGCACGGCGGGCAGCGTGGCGTCCGGCCGGATCTCGTACTCCTTCGGGTTCGAGGGCCCGGCGGTCACGGTCGACACGGCCTGCTCCTCCTCGCTGGTCGCCCTGCACCTGGCCGCGCAGTCGCTGCGGTCCGGCGAGTGCGACCTGGCGCTGGCGGGCGGGGTGGCCGTGATGTCCACCCCCACCACCTTCGTCGAGTTCTCCCGCCAGCGCGCCCTCTCCGCGGACGGCCGCTGCAAGGCCTACGCCGGTGCGGCGGACGGCACCGGCTGGGGCGAGGGCGTCGGGCTGCTGCTGGTCGAGCGGCTGTCGGACGCGCGGCGCAACGGCCACCCGGTGCTCGCCGTGGTCCGGGGCAGCGCGGTCAACCAGGACGGCGCGTCGAACGGCCTCACCGCTCCGAGCGGCCCGTCCCAGCAGCGGGTGATCCGCCAGGCGCTGGCCAACGCGGGCCTGGGCACCGCCGACGTGGACGCGGTCGAGGGCCACGGCACCGGCACCACGCTCGGCGACCCGATCGAGGCGCAGGCCCTGCTGGCCACCTACGGGCAGGGGCGTCCGGAGGGCAGTCCGCTCTGGCTCGGCTCGCTGAAGTCCAACATTGGCCACACCCAGGCGGCGGCCGGCGCGGCGGGCGTGATCAAGATGGTCCAGGCGATCCGGCACGGCGTCCTCCCGCAGACCCTGCACGTCGACGAGCCCTCGCCGTACGTGGACTGGTCGGTGGGTGCGGTGGAACTGCTCACCGAGGCCCGCGAGTGGCCCGCCGGCGGGCGGCCGCGCCGGGCGGCGGTCTCCTCCTTCGGCGTCTCCGGCACCAACGCGCACGTGATCATCGAGCAGGCTCCGGAGGCGGCCACCGCCGAGCGCGGCACCGCTCCCGCCGTGCTGCCCTACCCGGTCTCCGCCCGGACGGCCGAGGCGCTGCGCGCCCAGGCGGCCCGGGTGGCCGACCTGCTGGCGGTGCCCGCAGGGCCGGACGCGGGAGCACCGGAAGCGGCGCCGTCCGCCGCCGGTACGCCGGACGCGGTGCCCGCCGGACCGGCGTCCGCCGCCGGCCTCCGGGTGGACGTCGCCCACGCCCTGGCCACCACCCGGGGCGGGCTGGAGGAGCGGGCCGTAGCCGTCGGCGACCCGGCCGCGCTGCGTGCGCTCGCCGCCGGGGACCCGGCCGCCGCACTGGTCACCGGCAGCGCCGACGTGACCGGCCGGACGGTGTTCGTCTTCCCCGGCCAGGGCTCCCAGTGGGCCGCCATGGCGGTCGAACTCCTCGACACCGCACCGGTGTTCGCCGCCAGGATCGAGGAGTGCGCGGCCGCCCTGGCCCCGCACACCGACTGGTCGCTGCCCGACGTGCTGCGCGGTGCCCCCGGCGCCCCCGGCCTGGACCGGGTGGACGTGGTGCAGCCGGTGCTCTGGGCGGTGATGGTCTCGCTCGCCGAGCTCTGGCAGGCGCACGGCGTCCGGCCGGACGCCGTGGTCGGCCACAGCCAGGGCGAGATCGCGGCGGCCGTGGTCGCCGGAGGCCTCTCGCTGGCCGACGGCGCCCGCGTGGTGGCCCTGCGCAGCCGGGCCATCCTCGCCCTCTCCGGGGCCGGCGGCATGGCCTCGGTCGCGCTGCCCGCCGCCGAGGTCGGCGAGCGGATCACCGCCTGGGACGATCGGCTCTCCGTCGCGGTGGTCAACGGCCCGTCGGCGACCGTCGTCTCCGGCGAGCCCGAGGCGCTGGCCGAACTGGTGGCCGGCTACCGGGCGGAGGACGTCCGGGCCCGGCTGATCCCGGTCGACTACGCCTCGCACTCCGCCCAGGTGGACGGCCTGCGAGAGGAGCTGCTCGACCTGCTGGCACCGGTCCGCCCGCGCACCGGGGACGTCCCGCTGCTCTCCACGGTCACCGGCGACTGGGTCGACACGGCAGGTCTGGACGCCGAGTACTGGGTGACCAACCTGCGCGAGACGGTCCGCTTCGAGGAGGCCACCCGGCGGCTCGCCGAGTCCGGGCACACGGTCTTCGTCGAGGTCAGCCCGCACGCCGTGCTGACGGTGCCGATCCAGGAGACCCTCCAGGCGGCGGACGCCGCCCGCCGCTCGGTGGTGGCGGGAACGCTCCGGCGCGACCACGGCGGGCTGGACCGGTTCCTGCTCTCCGCCGCCGAGTTGTGGGTGCGCGGCGTGCGGGTCGACTGGCCCGGCCTGTTCGCCGCCGCCCGGCCGCGTCCGGTCGCGCTGCCCAACTACCCCTTCCAGCGGGAGCGGTACTGGCTCGACGCGACCGTCACCAACACGACGGTCACCGCCTCCGTCGTCCAGGCGGGGTCCGCGACCGACGGCCCCGCGCCGTGGGTGGCCCGGCTGGCCGCGCTCGACGAGCCGGAGGCACGCGAGGCGACGCTCCTCGACCTGGTCCGCCGGGAGGCCGCGGCCGTGCTCGGCCACGCCGACACCAGCAGCGTGGCCGCGGACAAGGCGTTCCGGGAGCTGGGCCTCAGCTCGCTGACCGCCGTCGAACTGCGCAACCGGATCAGCGCCGGCACCGGCCTGGACCTGCCCGCCACGCTGGTCTTCGACCACCCGACCCCGGCGGCCGTCGCGGAGTACCTGCTCGCCGAACTGCCCAGCGGGGAGCCCGGGTCGGAGATCGGCGCGCTGGAGTCGCTGGCCGCGCTTGAGCGGGCCCTGGCCGGCCCGGGCGCGGAGCGCGCCTCGGTCCTGGCCCGGTTGAAGGCACTGGTCGACCGCTGGGACGCCGGTCCCGCGGACGGGCCGGGCGACGACGGGTTCGACGACCTGGACCTGGAGAACGCCACCGACGAGGAGCTGTTCGCGCTGATGGACCGCGACGCGTCCCCGTCCGACACCCACTGACGGCCGTCCGGCCCCCTGCCACCACCCGAACGACCGTGATGCGAGAGGCACCGATGTCGAACGACCAGAAGCTCCGCGACTACCTGAAGCGCGCCTTGGCCGACGCCCGCCAGGCCAACCGGCGGCTGGAGGAGGTGGAACGGGCGAAGCGCGAGCCGATCGCCATCGTCGGCATGGCCTGCCGGCTGCCCGGCGGCGTCGGCTCGCCCGAGGACCTCTGGCGGCTGGTCTCCGACGGTGTCGACGCCATCACCGAGTTCCCCGCCGACCGGGGCTGGGACCTCGACGGGCTGTACGACCCGGACCCGGACCACCCCGGCACCTCGTACACCCGGCACGGCGGGTTCCTCGACACCACGGCCGAGTTCGACGCCGAGTTCTTCGGCATCTCGCCGCGTGAGGCGGTCGCCACCGACCCGCAGCACCGGCTGCTGCTGGAGACCGCCTGGGAGGCGTTCGAGCGGGCCGGGATCGACCCGACCACGCTCAAGGGCAGCCGGACGGCCGTCTTCGCGGGCCTCGCCGGCACCGACTACACGCCCCGGCTCCACGACGCCCCCGGCGACCTGGAGGGCTACCTGGGCATCGGCGGACTGGACAGCGTGGCCTCCGGCCGGATCTCCTACACCTTCGGCTTCGAGGGTCCGGCGGTCACGGTGAACACGGCCTGCTCCTCCTCGCTGGTCGCCCTGCACCTGGCCGCGCAGTCGCTGCGGTCGGGGGAGTCCGACCTGGCGCTGGTCGGCGGGGTCAGTGTGATGTCGACGGCGCAGGGCTTCGTCGAGTTCTCCCGCCAGCGCGGGCTCTCCACCGACGGCCGCTGCAAGGCCTTCGCGGCGGACGCGGACGGCACCGGCTGGGCGGAGGGCGTCGGCCTGCTGGTGGTCGAACGGCTCTCCGACGCACGGCGGTCGGGCCACGAGGTGCTGGCGGTGCTGCGCGGTTCGGCGGTCAACCAGGACGGCGCCTCCAACGGTCTGACGGCGCCCAACGGCCCCGCCCAGCAGCGGGTGATCCGCGCCGCCCTGGCGGACGCCCGCCTCGCCACGGCCGACGTCCAGGCGGTGGAGGCGCACGGGACGGGCACCCGGCTCGGCGACCCGATCGAGGCGCAGGCCATCCTCGCCACCTACGGGCAGGAGCGCCCGGCCGAACAGCCCCTGCTGCTCGGGTCGTTGAAGTCCAACATCGGGCACACCCAGGCGGCGGCCGGGGTGGCCGGGGTGATCAAGTCGGTGCTGGCGATCCGGCACGGCGTGCTGCCGCGTACCCTGCACGCGGAGGAGCCGACGCCGTTCGTCAACTGGTCGGCGGGCGCGGTGGAACTGCTCACCGAGCCGCGCGAGTGGCCGTCGGTGGCCGGACCGCGCCGGGTCGGGGTGTCGGCTTTCGGTGCGAGCGGCACCAACGCGCACGTGATCATCGAGCAGGCGCCCGAGGCGCCGGCCGGGGCGGAGCCGGGGCCGGAGTCCGCTGCGGCTCCTGCGGCGGAGTCCGCCGTGGCGCCTGACGGTGCGTCTGCCGGTGCGCCCGCCGTGGTGGCGTCGGTTGCGCCGTCCGTGGTGCCGTCCGTGGTGCCGTTCGTGGTCTCGGCGCGCTCTCCCGAGGCGCTGCGCGAACAGGCCCTGCGGATAGCCGAGTTCGCCGAGACCGCCGTCGAGTCCGCCGTCGAGACTGCCGCCGGGTCCGCGACCGGGTCCGTCGACCCGGCGGACGCGGCCGGCCGGCTGGACCTGGCGCGCGCCCTGGTCACCACCCGGGCGAGTTTCGAGGAGCGGGCGGTGGTGCTGGACGACCCGGCGGCGCTGCGTGACCTCGATGCTCCGGGTGTGGTGCGCGGTACCGCCCAGGCCGGTGGTCTGGCGTTCCTGTTCTCGGGGCAGGGGAGTCAGCGGGTGGGTATGGGGCGTGAGTTGTATGGGTCGGAGCCGGTGTTCGCTGCTGCGTTCGATGCGGTGGTGGGGGCGTTGGGGTTGCCGGTGGGTGAGGTGATCGTTTCGGGTGTGGGTCTGGATGAGACGGGGTGGACGCAGCCGGCGTTGTTCGCGGTGGAGGTGGCGTTGTTCCGTTTGTTCGAGTCGTGGGGTGTTCGGCCTGATTTCGTGGCGGGGCATTCGATCGGTGAGTTGGCGGCTGCGCATGTGGCAGGGGTGTTGTCGCTGGAGGATGCGGCGGTTCTGGTGGGGGCGCGGGCTCGTTTGATGCAGGCGTTGCCGGGTGGTGGGGCGATGGTGGCGTTGGAGGCGTCGGAGGAGGAGGTGCGGGCTGTTCTGGTGGCGGGGGTGGATGTCGCGGCGGTGAATGGTCCGTTGTCGGTGGTGGTGTCGGGTGATGAGGTGGGGGTCGAGGAGGTTCGGGGGCGTTTTGCGGGTCGTCGTTCGCGGCGGTTGCGGGTGAGTCATGCGTTTCATTCGGGGCATTTGGATGGGATGTTGGCGGAGTTCCGGGTGGTGGCGGAGGGGTTGGAGTTTCGGGCGCCGTCGATTCCGGTGGTGTCGAATGTGACGGGTCGGGTGGCGTCGGCGGGGGAGTTGGCGGATCCGGGGTATTGGGTGCGTCAGGTGCGTGAGGCGGTGCGTTTTGCGGATGTGGTGGGGGAGTTGGCGTCGGAGGGTGTTTCGACGTTCGTGGAGTTGGGTCCGGACGGGACGCTTGCGGGGTTGGTGGAGGGGATTCTCGACGGTCCGGTGACGGTGGCTGCGTTGCGGCGGGATCGTGCGGAGGCGCGGACGGTGGTGGGGGCGTTGGCGCGGATACACGTCCAGGGCCACCGCGTCGACTGGACCGCACTGCTGGGCACCGGTGCGTCCTCGGGCGTCGCCCTGCCGACCTACCCGTTCCAGCGTCGCCGCTACTGGCTGGAGGCCGCCACCCGGACGGGGAACGCCGCCGGCCTGGGCCTGGCCCCGCTGGGCCACCCGCTGCTCGGGGCGGCCGTCGGTCTGCCCGACGGTGAGGGCGCGGTCCTGACCGGCAGCCTCTCGCTGTCCACCCACCCCTGGATCGCGGACCACTCCGTCCAGGGCACCGTGATCCTTCCCGGGACGGCGCTGCTGGAGCTCGCGATCCGCGCGGGCGACGAGGTCGGGGCGGGCACGCTCGACGAGCTGGTCGTCGAGGCCCCGCTGGTCCTCGCCGAGCGCGGCGCCGTCCACGTGCAGGTGACCGTCGGGGACCCCGACGAGGACGGTCTGCGGCCCGTCACCATCCACTCGCGCCCCGCCCCGCAGGCGGGCCGGGGAGAATATGTAGACCGATCGGCAGATTCCGTTTCTGTAGACCGGTCTGCCGATTCCTCATCTTCCTCTGTAGACCGGTCGACATATTTCGGCGAGTGGACCCGGCACGCGAGCGGCACCCTGCTGAGCGGCCCGGCCGCACCGCCCGAGGGCCTGCACGCCTGGCCTCCGCCGGGCGCGACGCTGCTCGACACCGAGCGGCTCTACGAGGACCTGGCCGCGGCGGGCCTCGCGTACGGGCCCGGGTTCCAGGGCCTGCGCGCCGCCTGGCGGGACGGCGACACCTTCTTCGCCGAGGTCGCCCTGCCCGACACCCTCGCCGGCGAGGCCGCCCGGTACGGCCT
This sequence comes from Kitasatospora sp. NBC_00458, assembly GCF_036013975.1. NCBI lineage: Bacteria > Bacillati > Actinomycetota > Actinomycetes > Kitasatosporales > Streptomycetaceae > Kitasatospora > Kitasatospora sp. NBC_00458. The sequence continues at coordinate 1,215,065 of NZ_CP107904.1, read as the reverse complement.
GCACCCCGCCCTGCTGGACGCCGCCGTCCACATCACCGTCCACCACCGGCTGGTCGACAGCCCGCCCGGAGTGAGCCGGCTGCCCTTCGCGTACAGCGGCGTCCGGCTGCACGCGGCCGGTGCGAGCGCGCTGCGGGTCCGGCTCCGGTACACCGAGCCGGAGGTGCTCGCGATCGACGTCGCGGACGGGACCGGTGCACCCGTGGCCTCGGTGGAGGCGCTCCGGGCCCGCCTGGTCTCGGCCGAGCAGCTCGCCCCGGCCGACGGCGCGGACCGCGACGCGCTGTTCCGGCTGGACTGGCCCGAGCTGCCGACCGGGGTGACCGCGTCGGCCGGAGCACCCGCGCCCGGAACCCCGGCGTCCGGCGCACCCGCGGCCCCCGCCTGGGAGCCGCTGCGCGTCGACCCCGGGACCGGCCTGCCGTCGACGCTGGCGGCGGTGCAGTCCTGGCTCGCCGACGAGTCCCACGCGGACGCCCGCCTGGTCGTCCTCACCCAGAAGGCCGTCGCCGTCGACGACACCGAGACGCCGGACCTCGGGACCGCCCCGGTCTGGGGCCTGCTGCGCTCCGCGCAGAACGAGTTCCCGGACCGGATCGTCCTGGTCGACACCGACGGCACGCCCGCCTCCGAGGCGGTGCTGGCCGCCGCGGTCGCCACCGGCGAGCCCCAACTCGCGCTGCGGGCAGGCCGGCTGCACACGCCCCGGCTGGTCCGGGCGGCCGTCCCCGAGGTCGGTGCGGACCGGCCGTGGAACACGGAGGGCACGGTGCTCGTCACGGGCGGCACCGGCACGCTCGGGGCGATCCTGGCCCGGCACCTGGTGGCCGAGCGCGGGGTGCGGCACCTGCTGCTGCTCTCCCGCCGCGGTGCGGACGCGCCCGGCGCCGCCGCCCTGCGGGACGAACTCGCCGCGCTGGGCGCCTCGGTGACGATCGCGGCCGCCGACACCGCCGACCGCGAGGCGCTGGCCGCCGCGATCGGCGCGGTCCCCGCCGAGCACCCGCTCACGGCCGTGGTCCACACCGCGGGCATCGTCGACGACGGCGTCCTGACCGCCCTGACCCCCGAGCGCCTCGCGGCGGTCTGGGCCCCCAAGGCCGACGGCGCCCGGCACCTGCACGAGCTCACCCGCGGCCACGACCTCGCCGCGTTCGTCCTCTACTCCTCCGTCGCCGCCGTCCTCGGCGGTCCCGGCCAGGGCAGCTACGCCGCGGCCAACACCTACCTCGACGCGCTCGCCGCCCACCGCCGCTCGATCGGCCTGCCCGCCCAGTCGATCGCCTGGGGCCAGTGGGAGGAGGCCAGCGGCATCACCGGCCACCTCACCGAAGCGGACCTCCGCCGGGCCGCCCGGGCCGGACTGCGGACGATCTCGACCGAGCGCGGCACCCGCCTGTTCGAGGCGGCGGCCCGGGTGGACACCGGCTACCTGGTGGCCGTGCCGCTGGACCTGGCCGCCGTCCGGGCGCAGCAGCCCGCCCCGGCGGTGCTGCGCACCCTCGCCCCGCCGCCGCGGCGGGTCGCCAGGGCGGCGACCGGCGGCGGCGCGCCCGCGCTGCTGTCCCGGCTGGCCGCGCTGGCCGAGGCGGACCGGCCGGCCGCCGTGCTGGCGCTGGTGCGCACCGAGGTGGCGGGCGTGCTCGGGAGCGACCCCGCGGCCGTCACGGCCACCAGGGCCTTCAACGAGCTGGGCCTGGACTCCCTGAGCGCCGTGGAGCTGCGCAACCGGATCACCGCCGCCACCGGGCTACGGCTCGCCCCGACCATCACCTTCGACCACCCCGACCCGACCGCCCTCGCCGAGTACCTGACCGGGTTGATCGCGGAGCAGCCGGTATCCGGCGGACCGGAGACCGGCACCGCCGGGGCCGCCGGCACCGCGGGGACCGGGACGGCGGCGGGCGGCCCGGCCGGGACGGCGGTCGCGGGGAACGGTTCGGACGGCCCGGTGGACGACCCGCGCCACCCGCTCTCGACGCTCTACCGGCGGCTGGCCGCGCAGGGGAGCTTCCCCGAGGCGTCCGCGCTGATCGGCGTCGCCTCCCACCTGCGGTCCCGGTTCGGCACGGAGGAGCGGGCCGAGCACGCCCTCAAGCCGATCCGGCTCGCCGGCGGGGACGGCGAGGTGGCCGTCGTGGCGTTCCCGGCGCTGAGTGCGATCTCCGGGCCGCACGAGTACGCCCGGCTGGGCCACGCCTTCCAGGGCGAGCGCGACGTCTTCGTGGTGCCGTCCCCGGGCTGGGACCCGTCCGACCGCCTGCCCGACGACATCGACACCTACCTCGCCATGCACACCGAGACCGTGCTCGAACTGGTCGGCGAGGATCGCCCGTTCGTCATCATCGGCCGTTCGATGGGCGGCTGCGTCGCGCAGGCCGTCACCGAGCGGCTGGAGGCGCGCGGACGGGCGGTCGCCGGACTGGTCCTGGTGGACTCGTACCCGATGGACAGCGCGGCCCGCGAGGGCATGGGCGAGTGGTGGCTGCACTCGATGCTCGGCGGCATGATCGACCGGATCGAGCTGTACGACATGATCTGGAGCGACTCCAGCCTCACCTCGATGGGCGGGTACAACAACGTCTTCGCCGGCTGGGAGCCCAGCCCGGTCACCGCGCCGATCCTCGCGCTGCGCGCCGACACCCCGTTGCGCGGCATGGTCGTCGACGCGACCGAGCGCGAGGACTGGCGGGCCTACTGGCCGGTGCCGCACGAGGTGCTGGACATCCCGGGCGACCACTTCACCGTGCTGGAGCAGCACACCCCGACGACGGCGGACGCCGTCCGCGGGTGGATCGACCGCATCGAGCAGGGCTGAGCGCCTCCGGCCGGGGCCGGGCGTGCGGCGCCCGGCCCCGGCGCACGGAACAGGGAACCGAACGCACCGAGCGCACCGGGCACGACGCCCGGGGCGGGCGGCGCGACATCCATCAGGAAGGGAAGGAGCAGGCATGACGGAGCCGGTAGTGCTGGTCACCGGGGCAGCGTCGGGGATCGGCGAGGCGACGGTCCGGTTGTTCGTGGAGCGCGGGCACCGCGTGGTCGCGGTGGACGTCGACAAGGCGGGACTGGAGGCGCTGGCCGAGCTGGACGGCGTGGCGACGCTGGCGGGTGACGTGTCCGCGGAGGAGACCAACGTCGCGGCGGTCGCCCTCGCCCAGGAGCGGTGGGGACGGCTGGACGCGGCGGTGCTGAACGCCGGTACCGGCGGCGGCGGTCCGCTGGAGGCGCCGGGCGCGGTCGAGCGGTTCGACCGGCTCTTCGCCGTCAACGTGCGCAGCGTGGTGCTGGGCATCCGGGCGGCGGTGCCGGCGCTGCGGGAGGCCGGGGGAGGGGCGATCGTGGCCACCTCCTCGGTCTCCGGCCTGCGCGGCGACCCGGGTACCTGGGCGTACAACGCGACCAAGGCGGCCGTGATCAACCTGGTCCGGGGCACGGCCATCGACTACGCCGCCGAGGGCATCCGGATCAACGCGATCGCGCCCGGCGGCACCGTCACCGGGCTGACCGCGGGGCAGGTCGCCGACCCGGAGTTCTCGGCGTTCATCACCCGCCGCATCCCCGCCCAGCGGTGGGCCGAGGCGCGCGAACAGGCCGAGGTGGTCTGGTTCCTGACCTCCCCGGCGGCCTCCTACGTCACCGGGGTGACCGTCCCGGTCGACGGGGGCCTGAGCGCCAACGGCGGCATCCTGCTGCCCCCGCCGGCCCGGGGCCGCTGACCTCCTCCGGCCCGGGGCCGCGCGACAGGACCGCAGGACCGAAGTACCGCAACACCGAAGTACCGAAGTACCGAAGTACCGCAACACCGCAGTGCCGCACCACCGCAGTACCCCATGGTTTTTCCCAACTGACGAGGAGAGCAACACCGATGAGCATCGAGGCGAACAAGGCCGTGGTCGAGCGCTACTACCACGAGCTGGTCAGCGAGCAGCGGGTCGAGCTGCTGGAGGAGCTGGTCGCCGAGGACGCCGCCGACGAGACCCGGGTCGGACCGGGCGGCAGCGGCACCCGCGAGGACTTCCGTGAGCACCTGCGCTGGCTCTGGGAGAACGTCCGCGACGTCAAGGCCGTCGTCGAGGACCTGGTGGCCGAGGGCGACCGGGTGATCGCCTTCTGGCGGATCGAGGGCGTGCACGTGGGCCCGGTCTTCGGTGTCCCGGCCACCGGGCGCTCGTTCGTCGGCCACAGCATCAGCTGGCTGACCGTCCGGGACGGCAAGGTGGTCCGCTACAACGTGCTGCCCGACCGCCTGGGCATCGTGCAGCAGCTGGCTCCCGCCACCGTCTGACCCGCCGCGCGCGGGTCGCGTCCCCTTCCCGCCCCCCGGGGCCCGGCCGGCACCGCCGTCGGCCGGGCCCTCCCCCCCGTTTCGGCAGAACCCACCCTCAGGAGGACCACCATGACCGCCCCCGAACTCTCCACGGCCGACGCCGAACAGCTGCGCCAGCTGCTCGCCCGCTTCTCGCACGCCTTCGACAACGCGGACGCCGAGGCGCTGGCCGGGGTGTTCGCCGAGGACGGCGTGATCGAACTCGCCCGCACCGGAGCGGTGTTCACCGGCCTGGAGAAGATCCGGGTGTTCGCCCGGGACCTGGGGCAGGACCACCCGGACCACCAGACCCTGGACTCGGTGTTCGGCGTCGACGAGGACGGCACCGTCCGGGGCCGCAGCCGCTACCTGGCGATCCTGCCCGACGGCTCGGTCCACAACGGCGACTACTTCGACGTGTACACCCGCACCCCGGACGGCTGGCGGATCGCCCACCGCCGCTCCGTCCCCCGCTACCCGCGCCGCCACCACCACGACGCCTGACCGCCGTCCGCTCCGGCGCCGCCGCCGGAGCGGACGCACCGCGCCCGGGCCCGGCGCACCGGGGCCCGGGCGCGCCCGAACCCGCGCGCCCGAACGCCGCCCCACCCGGGAAACGCCCGCCTCGAAACGGCCCCCGGAGCCGCCCCGGAGCCGCCCTCGAAACGGCCCCCGGAGCCGCCCGGGAACCGCCCCGTGCAGCCCCCTCGCCCTGATGCGCCGCATACGAACACCCCCGGTCGGACTAGCCCCGCGCGAGGCCGCCGACCGCCCGTGACCACCACCCCTTGCCCCCGCCGTAAGGGTCGGGTTAGGGGTCCGGTAGGGGTCCGCGGGGGTCGGGCCGCCGATAGCTTCTCGGCATTCCCCAGCCCGTTCCTCCCACCAACACGGAGTCATCAGCATGCCCATCACCGGGCCCCGGCCCCTTCCGCTGCTCGCCGCCCTCACTGCCGGGGTGCTGCTTCTGGCCGGCTGCAGCTCAGGCTCCGGATCCGGAGGTCCGGGAGCGGCCCAGGACGGCGCCGACGACAAGCCGGTCCAGGGCGGGGCACTGACCTACGCCACCGACGTCGAGCCGATCTCCTTCGACATCCACGTCAGCCAGCAGGACATCACCGGAGCCGTCCAGCGCAACGTCTTCGACTCGCTCGTCCACCAGGACGCGACGGGCGAGTTCAAGCCCTGGCTGGCGGCCTCCTGGGAGATCACGCCGGACCTCAAGAGCTACACCTTCCACCTGCGCGACGGCGTCAAGTTCACCGACGGCACGCCGTTCGACGCGGAGGCGGTGAAGGCCAACTTCGACCGGATCGTCGCCAAGGAGACCAAGTCGCAGTACGCGGCGAGCCTGCTCGGCCCGTACACCGGCACCGAGGTGGTCGACACGCGGACGGTCAAGGTCTCCTTCAGCGAGCCGTTCGCCCCGTTCCTCCAGGCCGCGAGCACCGCCTACCTGGGCTTCTACTCGCCGAAGACGATCAAGGAGAACGGTTCCAAGCTGGGCGCCGGCGGCCCCGCCGACGTCGGCACCGGCCCGTTCGTGTTCAGCAGCTACACCAAGGGCCAGAGCGCCGTCTTCACCCGCAACCCCGACTACAACTGGGCGCCGCCGAGCGCCAACCACCAGGGCCCGGCCTACCTGGAGAAGCTCACCATCCGCTTCCTCACCGAGGACTCGGTCCGGGTCGGCGCGCTCAACAGCGGCCAGGTCCAGGTGGCCGAGCCGATCCCGCCGGCCGACGTCAAGACCGTGCAGGGCGACCCGAAGCTGCGCACCATCGCCACCGACGCGCCCGGCGCCAACTACGGGCTGGTCCTCAACACCAGCAAGGCCCCGCTGGACGACCCGCTGGTCCGCAAGGCGGTCCAGCGCGGCATCGACCTCGACACCGACGTCCAGTCCGTCTACTTCGGCGTCTACAAGCGCGCCTGGAGCCCGGTCGGACCGAGCACCCCGTACTACAACAAGGCGCTGGAGAAGTCCTGGCCGTACGACCAGGCGGCGGCCAACAAGGCGCTGGACGACGCGGGTTGGACGGCCCGCGACGGTGAGGGCTACCGCACCAAGGACGGCAAGCGACTGACCCTGGAGTGGCCGCTGCCGCCCGCCGAGTTCGTCCGCGAGCAGCGCGAGACGCTCGGCCAGGCGATCCAGGCCGACCTCAAGAAGATCGGCGTCGAGATCACCCGTCCCCGCCTGGACATCGGCACCTTCATCGCCAACACCTACGGCGGCAAGGAGCACATCGCCGACTACAGCTGGGCCCGGTTCGACCCGGACGTGCTGCGGCTCTACTTCCACAGCTCCAGCAAGCCGTCCACCGGCGGCCAGAACGCCACGTTCTACCAGGACGCCCAGCTCGACGAGTGGACCACGACCGGCAAGGGGACGTTCGACAAGGCCGTCCGCCAGGACGTCTACGGCAAGACCCAGCAGCGCGCCATCGACCTCGGCCTGATCGTCCCGCTGTACGTGCGCACCGCCGTGGTCGGCACCTCCGCCAAGGTCCGCGGTCTGACGGCCGACCCCAACACCTGGCTGGCGTTCCACGACGCCTGGCTCGCCAAGTGACCCTCCGTCCGGGCCCGGTGGGCATCCGGACGGACCGATCGAGTACCCCGGCGACCCGTGCGGCCGATCCCGCCGCACGGGTCCCCGGACCCGCCACCCGACCTCCTGGGACTGAGGCATGACCACCACCCACCCGACGGCCGCCACCCCGGCGGCCGTCCGCCCGCCCGCCGCCGTCCGCGTCCTGCGCGCCGTGCTGCGCCGGCTGCTCGGCGCGCTCGCCGTGCTGCTCGGAGCGGCGACCGTGGCCTTCGCCGCGCTCCAGCTGATCCCGGGCGACCCGGTGACCGTCATGCTCGGGCCGGGCACCGCCGCCAGCCCCGAGGTCAAGGCGGCGATCCAGGAGCAGTACGGGCTGGACCGGCCCGTGCCGGTCCAGTACGCCACCTACCTCGGCCACCTGCTGACCGGGGACCTCGGCGAGTCGTACCAGCTCCAGCGGCCGGTCTCGGAGCTGATCGGCGAGCAGCTCGGGCCGACCGTCCAACTCGGCCTGACCGCCCTGGCGCTGGCCGTGGTGCTGGCGCTGGTCGCCGCCGTCGGCACCGCGGGGCGGCGGCCCGCCCTGCGCGCGCTCAGCTCGTTCGCCGAGCTGCTGGCCGTCTCCAGCCCGTCCTACTGGATCGGGATCCTGCTGCTCACCGCGTTCTCGTTCCAGCTGCGGATCTTCCCGGTCGCCGGGGACGACGGCTTCGCCGCCCTGGTGCTGCCCGCCGTCACGCTCGCGCTGCCGGTGGCGGGGATGCTCGCCCAGGTGCTGCGCGAGGGCCTGGAGGCGGCGCTCGGGCGGCCGTTCACGCTCACCGCCCGTTCGCGCGGGCTCGGTTCGGCGGCCGTGGTGCTCCGGCACGGGCTGCGGCACGCGGCCGTGCCGGTGGTCACCCTGACCGGGTGGCTGACCGGTTCGCTGCTGGGCGGCGCGGTGCTGGTCGAGTCGGTCTTCGGCCGGCCGGGGATCGGGGCGCTCACCCTCCAGGCCACCACCAACAAGGACCTGCCGCTGGTGATCGGGCTGGTCCTGCTCTCGGCGCTGGTCTTCGTGGTCATCTCGACCCTCGTCGACCTGCTCTACCTCGTCATCGACCCGCGGCTGAGGAACGGCTGAACTCCCATGTCCCACAACACCGTTGCCACTGCCGACGCAGCCGACCCGGCCGATCCGCCCGGACGGGGGGACGCACCCCGCGCGGGGGAGCGGCCGGTCCCCGGGGGCCCGGCCACCGAGGCCGTCCCGGCCGGAGCGGCCACCGCGGCCGCCCCGGCGCACCCCGCGGCCGCCCGCACCTCCCGGCGGGCCGCCGTCGCGCCGCTCGCCCGCCGGCTCGGCTTCGCGCTCGCCGTCACCACGCTCGCCCTACTGGTGCTCGCGGCCCTCGTTCCCGGCCTGCTCAGCTCCGCCTCGCCGGTGGAGACCCACCCGGCGGAGGCGCTCACCCCGCCGGGCGCCGAGCACTGGTTCGGCACCGACCAGCTCGGCCGCGACCTGTTCACCCGCGTCCTCCACGGGGCCCGGCCGTCCCTGCTGCTGGGCCTCGGCGCCACCGTCTTCGCGGTGGCCGGCGGCACCGCCCTCGGCCTCGCCGCCGCGCTCGGCGGACGCTGGGCCGACCAGGCCCTGATGCGGCTCGCGGACATCCTGCTCGCGCTCCCGCCGATCCTGCTCGCCCTGCTCGCCGTGACCATCCTCGGCACCGGCTCGCTCAACGTCATGCTCGCCATCGCGATCGCCTTCGTCCCCGGGTACGCGCGCATCGTCCGCGCCGAGACACTGGTCGTCCGCCGCTCCGGGTACGTGGAGGCGGCGGTCGGACTCGGCCTGCCGCGCCCGCTGCTGATCGCCCGGCACGTCCTGCCCAACGCCGTCGGCCCGATGCTGGTCCTCGCCGCCGTCGGCTTCGGCACCGCGCTGATCGCCGCCTCCGGGCTCAGCTTCCTCGGCCTCGGCCCGCAGCCGCCCAGCCCCGAGTGGGGCGCGATGCTCTCCCAGGGGCGCCGCTTCCTGGCGACCGCCTGGTGGATCGGCGTGTTCCCGGGCGCCGCCATCACCACGGCCGCGCTCGTCGTCAACGTCCTCGGCCGCCGCGCCCAGGCCCGCTTCACCCGGAGGACCGAGGCATGACGCCCGCGCAGGCCCCGAAGCCGACTCCGACCCGGACTCCGACCCGGACGCCGGCCCCGGCTCCAACCCCGGCCCCGACCCCGGCCCCGATCGTGAAGCAGCCCCCGGCGCAGGCGCCCCTGCTGACCGTCGACGGGCTCGACGTCCGGTTCGGCCCGGTGCACGCCGTGCGGGACGTCTCGTTCACCCTCGACCGCGGCGAGTGCCTGGCCGTCGTCGGCGAGTCCGGCTCCGGCAAGAGCGTCACCGCCCGCACCCTGGTCGGCCTCACCGCATCCGGCCCCGGCGGCCGCGTGCCCGCCGCCGTCACCGCCCGTCGGCTCGCCTTCGACGGCCGCGACCTCGCCACCCTCACCGAGGCCGAGTGGCGCGGGGTGCGCGGCCGCCGGATCGGCCTCGTCCTCCAGGACGCCCTGGTGTCGCTCGACCCGCTGCGCACCGTCGGCGCCGAGGTCGCCGAGCCGCTGCGGGTGCACCGCCTGGCCGGCCGCGAGGAGATCCCGGCCCGGGTCCGCGCACTCCTCGAACGCGCCGGGATCCCCGAGCCCGGACGCCGCGCCGCCCAGTACGCCCACCAGCTCTCCGGCGGCCTGCGCCAGCGCGCCCTGATCGCCTCCGCGCTCGCCGGCGAACCCGACCTGCTGATCGCCGACGAGCCCACCACCGCCCTCGACGTCACCGTCCAGGCCCAGGTGCTCGACCTGCTCGACGGCCTCCGGGAACAGGGCACCGCCCTGCTGCTGATCAGCCACGACCTGTCGGTGGTCGCCCGGCTCGCCGACCGGGTGGCCGTCATGTTCGGCGGCCGGATCGTCGAGACCGGCCCCACCGAACGGCTGCTCGCCGACCCCCGCCACCCCTACACCCGGGCCCTCCTCGACGCCGTCCCCGGCGCCCGCACCCGCGGCACCCGGCTCGCGCCCGCCCCCCTGCGGCAGGTCGCCCCCGACCCCGACGGCTGCCCGTACGCGGCCCGCTGCGCCGCCGCCGACGCGACCTGCCGGAGCGTCCTCCCCCCGGTGGACTCGCTCGGAGCCCGCTGCTGGCACCCCGGGTCGGCGGCGCTCACCGTCCGCGAACCGGTCGCCCTCACCGGGGGCCCGTCCTCCTCCGACGCGGGGCTGCTCCTTGAGGTCGACCGGATCGGCAAGTCCTTCGCCGGCCGCCCCGTGGTCCAGGAGGTCTCGTTCCACCTCCACCCCGGGGAGACGCTCGGCCTGGTCGGCGAGTCCGGCTCCGGCAAGACCACCGCCGCCCGGATCGTCCTCGGCCTGGAACGCCCCGACACCGGCACCGTCCGCCTCGCCGGCCGGCCGTGGAGCGAGCTGCCCGAACGCCGCCGCCGCGCCGACCGCCTCCGGATCCAGGCCGTCCAGCAGGACCCGCTCGGCTCCTTCGACCCGCGCTTCACCGTGGAGCGCGTCATCGCGGAGGCCGCCGCCCGCGCCGGTGTGCCGCGCGGCGCCCGGCGGCGGCAGCGGGTCACCGAACTGCTCGACCAGGTCGGCCTCCCCGCCGCCCTCCTCGACCGCCGCCCGACCGAGCTCTCCGGCGGCCAGCGCCAGCGCGTCGCCATCGCCCGGGCACTGGCCCCGGCACCCACCCTGCTGGTCTGCGACGAGCCGGTCTCCGCACTGGACCTCTCCGTCCAGGCGCAGATCCTCGACCTGCTGGCCGACCTGCGCCGGGACCTCGGCCTCGCGCTGCTCTTCATCTCGCACGACCTCGGCGTCGTCCAGCACCTCGCCGACCGGGTCGCCGTCATGAAGGACGGCCGGCTCGTCGAGACCGCGCCCGTCGAGCGGCTCTTCGACCGCCCCGCCGACCCCTACACCCGCCGACTCCTGGACGCCACCAACCTCGTGGAGGCACGCCGATGACCGGGGCCCTGCTCGCCACCAGCGACCTGCACGTCGGCTACGCCGAGAACCAGGCCGTCGTCGACCGCCTGCGCCCGGGCTCCGACGACGACTGGCTGATCGTCGCGGGCGACGTCTCCGAACGCTTCGAGGACATCGCCCGCGTCCTGCGGGTGCTGAGCGAACGCTTCGCCAAGGTCGTCTGGGCGCCCGGCAACCACGAACTCTGGACCCCGCCCGACGACCCGGTCCAACTCCGCGGCGACGCCCGCTACCGGGCCCTCGTCGACCTCTGCCGCGGCCTCGGCGTCTCGACCCCCGAGGACCCGTACCCCGTCTGGACCGGCCCCGGCGGCCCGGTCGCCGTCGCCCCGCTCTTCCTCCTGTACGACTACACCTTCCGCCCGCGCGGCACCACCACCAAGGCCGCCGCCCTCGCCGCCGCCCACGCCGCCGGCGTGGTGTGCACCGACGAGTACCTGCTCCACCCCGACCCCTACCCCGACCGCGACAGCTGGTGCCGCGCCCGGCTCGCCGTCACCGAGGCCCGCCTCGCCGCCCTCGACCCCGCCGTGCGGACGGTCCTCGTCAACCACTTCCCGCTCCGCCGCGACCCCACCTACGTGCTCCGCCACCCCGAGTTCGCCCTCTGGTGCGGCACCGAGCACACCGCCGACTGGCACCGCCGCTTCAACGCGGCGGCCGTCGTCTACGGGCACCTCCACATCCCCCGCACCACCCGCACCGACGGCGTCCCGTTCCACGAGGTCTCCCTCGGCTATCCGCGCGAATGGGCCCCGCGCGGCGCCCCGACCCCGCTCCGCCGCATCCTCCCCGCAGCCCCGGCCGCCACCGTCCTCCCCGCCCCGGCCGCCGCCGCCCGCCCCGCCCCCCGCTTCGCCGTCCGCCTGTAGGGCGGTTCCGGCGGAGCGCACCCCGGACGCGCCCCGCCCGTCCGGTTCCTCGCGGAGCCGGCGGACCGTACGGGTACGCGCCATTGACGGTTCGACGTCCCGACCGCAGACTCGGATTGTCGGTACACGGTCACTCCTGTCCGTGGAGCATTCCCGACTCCCCCGAGAAACGGAGTATTGCCGTGCGCCGTCCTGGATCCATCGCCCTGCGCTGCGCCCTCGCACTCGGTGTCGCCGCCGGGCTCGTGGCCGCCACCGAAACCAGCGCCGTCGCCCAGGGGTGCGGGAGCCTCAAGCCCGGGAGCTACTTCTGCGACGTCACGTACACGCCCAACGGATGGGTGCTGATCTACACCGAACTCCACTCCGACCACCACGAGTACGCCCACTGGAAGATCGTCGGCGACACCTGGCAGGAGGTCTGGTTCGACCGGTCCACCAACCCGAACGTCGGATGGGACCCGTACGTGAACAAGACCCAGATCCTGCCCGGTGACTCCGGTGTCCAGGACTCGGCCTCCTTCAACGCCCCCGTCTACGACGGCGCGCCCTGGCAGGCCCGGGCCTGTACCTGGACCGGTGGAAAGAACTACTGCACCAAATGGCACTAGGACCGCCTCCGCGGCGCTGCCGGAGGGCGGGGGCCCCGGTGGTGACGGTCTGACGGGGTGTTGACGGTCGGCGGGTGTGAGTGGTTGAGTACTCACATGAAGACGGAACGGCCCCGCCAGTTGTCCACCGCCGAGGAGCGTCGCGAGACGGTGCTGCGCACCGCCATCGGGGCCTTCGCCGCGCGGGGGTACTTCGGCACCACCACCACGGAGGTGGCGAAGGCCGCGGGCATCTCGCAGGCCTACGTGTACCGGCTCTTCCCCAGCAAGGAGGCCCTGTTCGTGGCGGTGGTGGAGCACTGCTTCGTCCGCGTGCGGGGCAGTCTGGAGCGGGGTGCGGCGGAGGCCGGGGGGAGTGCGCCCGAGGTGGTGCTCGCCGCCATGGGGGACGCCTACGCCAAGCTGATCACCGACAACGACCTGATGCTGGTCCAGCTGCACGCCCAGGCGGCGGCGGTCTCCGAGCCGGCCGTCCGGGAGGCGGTCCGGCAGGGGTACGCCCGGACGGTGGAGTACGTGCGCGGCGCCTCCGGCGGGGACGACCAGCAGGTCCAGGGCTTCTTCGCCACGGGGATGCTCTGCCACCTGCTGGTCTCGATCGGTGCGGACGCCGTGGACGCGCCGTGGACGCGGACCCTCGCGGCCGGCATCACCCACTACTGACCCGCCCACCGACCCACCCGCTCACCCATCGACCCACCCCCGTGCCCGACCGCTCCCGCGGCGGGGCACCCGGCGGGGCCCGAGGTCCGCGATCCGCGGCCCGGACGGCGCCGCCGTTTCTTCGGCCGCAAGTGTGAGTGGTCTATCACTCACAAATGAGAAAGGAGGCGGCGTGATGCCGCAGGGAACCCCGGGCGTCCGGCAGGCCCCGGGCCGACCGGGCGCCGGCCTGGCGGCGCTCGCCGGGGCGCAGTTCGTCGTGATCCTCAGCACCTCGATCGTCAACGTCGCCCTCCCGCGCATCCGGGACGGCGTCGGCCTCGACGACGACGGCGCGTCCTGGGTCGTGAACGCCTACGGCCTCGCCTTCGGGGCACTCCTGCTGGCCGGCGGACGCCTCGCCGACCTCCGGGGACGGCGGCGCGTCCTGCTCGCGGGGCTGGCCCTGTTCGCCGCCGCCTCGGCAGCGGCCGGGCTGGCGCCGACCGGGGCGGTGCTGATCACCGCCCGGACCGTGCAGGGCCTGGCCGCCGCGGCCGTCGCCCCCGCCGCGCTCGCCCTGGTGATGGACCTCTTCCCGCCCGGCCCCGGGCGCGGCCGGGCCCTCGGGGTGTGGGGTGCGGTCTCCGGCGCCGGCGGCGCCGCCGGAGTCCTGCTCGGCGGCGTGCTGACCCAGGCGCTCGGCTGGCCGTGGACCTTCCACGCCACGGCGGTCGGCGCCCTGCTCGTCCTCGCCGCGACCGCCGTCCTGGTCCCGGGCGCACCGGCGCCGGACGCCGAAGCGCGGGAACGGGGGAGGGGCGGCCTCGACGTCCTCGGCGCGGGCACCGCCGCCCTCGGCCTGACCGCCCTGGTCTGGGCACTGACGGCCGCCCGCCGGGCCGGCTGGACCGACCCCCCGGTGCTCGGCGCCCTGACCGCGGCCGCCGCGCTGCTCGGGCTCTTCCTCCTGGTCGAGCGCCGCCACCCGAGCCCGCTGCTGCCGCCACGCCTCCTCCGGACCGGCCGGGTCGCCGCCGGGAACCTGCTGATGGCCCTGCTCGGTTCGGTCTGGATCGCGCTGTTCTACCTCCTGCCGCTGTACCAACAGCAGGTCCTCGGGGACGGCCCGCTGGCCGCCGGGCTCGGCCAGCTCCCGCTCGCCGCAGCCAACATGCTCGGCTCGGCCCTGGGCCCCCGGGCGGCCCGCCGGTTCGGCACCGCCCCGGTGCTGGCCGCCGCACTGCTCACCGAGGCGGCCGGGCTGCTCTGGCTCTCCGGGATCGCCGCCGACGGCAGCTACCCGACCGACGTGCTCGGCCCCGCCGTCGCCGTCGGCCTCGGTCTCGGCGCCGCGTTCTCCCTCCTGACCGGCGTCGCCGTCGCCGGGGTCCCGGCGGCCGACTCCGGGCTGGCCGGCGGCCTGGTGAACACCACCAGGCAGGTCGGCGGCGCGGTCGGCCTGGCGGTCCTCGGGACCCTCGCGGCCGCTGTCACCGCGGGCCGGGAGGACCGGCTGCCCCCTCTGGAGGCCCTCACCGCCGGCTACCGGGCCGCCTTCCTGGGCGGCGCGGTCGTCCTCGCCGCGGCGGCGGCCCTCGCACTCCTGCTGCTCCGAAGGCCCGCCCCGGCGGAAGCCGTTCCGCCGGAGTCCGCCGGGGCGGAGTCCGCGTCGGCGGAGCCGGTCACGGCGCAGCCCGGCCCGCGCTGACCGCACCCCTCGCACCGCACCGCACCGCACACCCGTCGCACCGCACGCCCGTCGCACCGCACCGACCGCACCGCACCGAAGCCCCGTCAAGGAGAGGAACTCCCGTGTCCACCCAGAACATCGACACCACCGCCCCCGTCATCGTCCGCCTCGCCACCACCGTCGACGCCCCGGCGGCCACCCTCTGGGCCGTCCACACCGACGTCGAGGCCTGGCCGCAGTGGAACCCGGACGTCGAGTCGGTCCGCCGGGACGGCCCGCTGGACGGACCCGGAGCCTCCTTCACCTGGCGGACCCACGGCCTGGAGATCACCTCCACGGTCCG